>NZ_JBUCKX010000002.1:60000-1567699 GCF_054950115.1 Neobacillus camarae
TCGCATGCAATCGTAACTCGCCGGTTCATTCTACAAAAGGCACGCCATCACCCATAAACGGGCTCTGACTACTTGTAGGCACACGGTTTCAGGATCTCTTTCACTCCCCTTCCGGGGTGCTTTTCACCTTTCCCTCACGGTACTGGTTCACTATCGGTCACTAGGGAGTATTTAGCCTTGGGAGATGGTCCTCCCTGCTTCCGACCGGATTTCACGTGTCCGGCCGTACTCAGGATCCACTCAGGAGGGAACGAAGTTTCAACTACAGGGCTGTTACCTTCTATGGCTGGCCTTTCCAGACCGCTTCATCTACCCCGTTCCTTTGTAACTCCATGTTGAGTGTCCTACAACCCCGAAAGGCAAGCCTTTCGGTTTGGGCTGTTCCCGTTTCGCTCGCCGCTACTCAGGGAATCGCGTTTGCTTTCTCTTCCTCCGGGTACTTAGATGTTTCAGTTCCCCGGGTATGCCTTCAATACCCTATGTATTCAGGTAAAGATGCTGCCCCATTACGGGCAACGGGTTTCCCCATTCGGAAATCTCCGGATCAAAGCTTACTTACAGCTCCCCGAAGCATATCGGTGTTAGTACCGTCCTTCATCGGCTCCTAGTGCCAAGGCATTCACCGTGCGCCCTTTCTAACTTAACCTAAATGGTTTAAAACCTAAAATGGCGATTACTCGGTTTTACTTGGTTTCTTCTATACGATTATCCAGTTTTCAAAGAACGATTTTGGTGGAGCTTAGCGGGATCGAACCGCTGACCTCCTGCGTGCAAAGCAGGCGCTCTCCCAGCTGAGCTAAAGCCCCGTTATGAAAATATAAAATGGTGGGCCTAAATGGACTCGAACCATCGACCTCACGCTTATCAGGCGTGCGCTCTAACCAGCTGAGCTATAGGCCCACATTTAAACTATTGAGGATTGGTCCCTCAAAACTAAACAAACAAAACAGAGGTCAACGTCTTATCAGTCCGTAAGGACTGCATATTCCTTAGAAAGGAGGTGATCCAGCCGCACCTTCCGATACGGCTACCTTGTTACGACTTCACCCCAATCATCTGTCCCACCTTAGGCGGCTGGCTCCTTACGGTTACCCCACCGACTTCGGGTGTTACAAACTCTCGTGGTGTGACGGGCGGTGTGTACAAGGCCCGGGAACGTATTCACCGCGGCATGCTGATCCGCGATTACTAGCGATTCCGGCTTCATGCAGGCGAGTTGCAGCCTGCAATCCGAACTGAGAATGGTTTTATGGGATTGGCTTCACCTCGCGGCTTCGCTGCCCTTTGTACCATCCATTGTAGCACGTGTGTAGCCCAGGTCATAAGGGGCATGATGATTTGACGTCATCCCCACCTTCCTCCGGTTTGTCACCGGCAGTCAGATTAGAGTGCCCAACTGAATGCTGGCAACTAATCTCAAGGGTTGCGCTCGTTGCGGGACTTAACCCAACATCTCACGACACGAGCTGACGACAACCATGCACCACCTGTCACTCTGTCCCCCGAAGGGGAAATTCCTATCTCTAGGAGTGTCAGAGGATGTCAAGACCTGGTAAGGTTCTTCGCGTTGCTTCGAATTAAACCACATGCTCCACCGCTTGTGCGGGCCCCCGTCAATTCCTTTGAGTTTCAGCCTTGCGGCCGTACTCCCCAGGCGGAGTGCTTAATGCGTTAGCTGCAGCACTAAAGGGCGGAAACCCTCTAACACTTAGCACTCATCGTTTACGGCGTGGACTACCAGGGTATCTAATCCTGTTTGCTCCCCACGCTTTCGCGCCTCAGCGTCAGTTACAGACCAGAAAGCCGCCTTCGCCACTGGTGTTCCTCCACATCTCTACGCATTTCACCGCTACACGTGGAATTCCGCTTTCCTCTTCTGCACTCAAGTCCCCCAGTTTCCAATGACCCTCCACGGTTGAGCCGTGGGCTTTCACATCAGACTTAAAGGACCGCCTGCGCGCGCTTTACGCCCAATAATTCCGGACAACGCTTGCCACCTACGTATTACCGCGGCTGCTGGCACGTAGTTAGCCGTGGCTTTCTGGTTAGGTACCGTCAAGGTACCGGCAGTTACTCCGATACTTGTTCTTCCCTAACAACAGAGCTTTACGACCCGAAGGCCTTCATCGCTCACGCGGCGTTGCTCCATCAGACTTTCGTCCATTGTGGAAGATTCCCTACTGCTGCCTCCCGTAGGAGTCTGGGCCGTGTCTCAGTCCCAGTGTGGCCGATCACCCTCTCAGGTCGGCTACGCATCGTCGCCTTGGTGAGCCGTTACCTCACCAACTAGCTAATGCGCCGCGGGCCCATCTGTAAGTGTCAGCTAAAAACCGACTTTCAGCCTTTCCTCATGTGAGGAAAGAAATTATCCGGTATTAGCATCGGTTTCCCGATGTTATCCCAGTCTTACAGGTAGGTTGCCCACGTGTTACTCACCCGTCTGCCGCTAACCAAAAGGTGCAAGCACCTTAAGATTCGCTCGACTTGCATGTATTAGGCACGCCGCCAGCGTTCGTCCTGAGCCAGGATCAAACTCTCCAAGAAAGTTGATATAGCTCATAAAAGTTAAAACGTTGGCTTCGTTTCAAAAGAAACGAATGTTTATTGTTGACGTATTCGTTTGTTTAGTTTTCAAAGATCAATCTATCCATCGCAACCAGCGACTATACTAATATAACATTTCTACGTTGTTGTTGTCAACAACAATAGTTTGTTTAGCTGCCGTCCTTGTGACGACCTTTAATATATTACATGATATCCCTAATATCGTCAATACTTTTTTAAAAAAATAAAACCGCCGATTTAACAGCGGTCTTTATAAGACCCAATGCTGAATGGCGGCTAGGGCAAATACACCTGGAATTCCTAGAAATCCAGAAAGGACAGATGTAAACAAATTAATGGGAACATGAATGCCATATCTGTTTCCCACCGTATTTAAAAAGAATAATAATAAAGCCCCTATAACAATTTTTATTGCAGCCTGCCCAATAAACCTTAAGGGCTTAAAAGGAGCACCCGTGATTAATAACAAAAGAACTAACCCGCCTAAAACAGCAATGACAAGTACAGGTTCCAATAAACGATCCTCCTTCAAAGACGACTTTTATTAAAACCTATGTACAAGCCAGGACAAATAGACCAAAAAAGATGACTCCTGACAGCTTTCCTTGTGCTTAGAGTCATCTCTTTGTCGCATACTTGGTTTATTGGTTTACCTTCGCAAATTAACCTTCCGATATTTTGCTTCCTTTAACAGAAGAATATATTTTGCTTCGGCTATTTTTGTCTGGCAAATCACATCTTCAGAGGGATCGAGGCTTTTTTCCAGCAGGCTCTTTTCCTGTTGCCACTTTTCTTTATAATGGTTTAACTGTGATAATACCTTTTCATCAAATTCGTTACGCAGCCGTCCCTTGCGCCGAAAAAACATGGCCATCCCCCCGGCAAAAATTAATTTCTTATAATTCCCTTCGGCCTTCCAATGCCTTTGATAAGGTTACTTCATCGGCATATTCCAAATCTCCGCCTACGGGCAACCCGTGGGCAATCCGTGTTGTTTTAATGCCTGATGGCTTGAGCAAACGGGAGATGTACATCGCAGTAGCTTCCCCTTCAATGTTGGGATTTGTTGCTAGAATTACCTCTTGAACAGTTTCATCCTGCAGTCGTTTTAATAATCCAGGGATATTAATATCCTCCGGGCCGATTCCATCCATAGGAGAGATTGCCCCGTGGAGAACATGGTAAAGGCCGTTGTATTCCTTCATTTTTTCCATTGCTATCACATCTTTAGGATCTTGTACTACACATATTATGCTCTTATCACGCCGCATATCTTCACAAATATAACAAGGATCCTGATCCGTTATATGCCCGCAGACGGAACAATAGGTAAGTTTACGTTTAGCATCAATTAACGCCTTAGCAAAATCGAGGACAGTATCCTCTTTCATGCTTAAGACAAAAAAAGCCAGACGGGAGGCGGTCTTTGGTCCAATTCCTGGCAGCTTCATAAAACTGTCAATCAGCTTTGATATAGGTTCAGGATAATGCATGTTCGATTATTTCCTCTCTAAACAAGCAAGGGTGCCTTGACTCTAGCGCTATACACCTAAAGTCCCCAGACACCCCGCTAGTCATTTATTAGAATGGCAAGTTCATTCCCTTTGTAAATTGGCCCATTGTATTATTTGTCAGTTCATCTGCCTTCTTTAAGGCATCATTGACAGCTGCCAATACAAGGTCCTGCAGCATTTCAACATCATCTGGGTCAACCGCTTCGGGTTTGATTTGCACATCAACGATTTCCTTATGGCCGGTAACCACCACCGTCACCATACCACCCCCGGCTGTTCCCTCGACTTTCTCTTGGCCCAGTTGTTCTTGTGCCTCCTGCATTTGCTTCTGCATTTTTTGCATCTGCTTCATCATGCCTTGCATATTGCCCATATTACCCATTCCCATTCCACCGCGTTTCATTCCATTACCTCCAATTAGATTTCGTACTTTAACATATACAGTAATCAATCAATGATTTCCACAAATTCTTCCCCAAATAATTTTTTTGCTTCCATAATATGGGGTTCTTCTTCTTGTCCCTGGATCGGCCCTTCTTCCAACTCGCCATGGTGGCTGTTTAAGAAGTCTTCCCTAATGGATGACCACTGGTCTTCAGGAACACCTAACAGTGTAAGCCTTCTGCCTGTCAGTTTAAGGAGGGAGGCGGAGACTGCTTCGAGAAAATCATGTTTGTCCATCGCCATTTGGCAATGAATTTCATGTTTGAATTTTAATATAAATGCATTGTCCGAAGCGGCAACCGGTTCTGCTTCATTAATCAAGGCAGCATGGGATTTCAAGAGTCCCGTGCGCATTTCTCCCCAATTTGCTTTTATGATATTCAAGTCACCTTTGGTTGCATGCTTCAATACCTCATTTATTTTGCCTGTAGCCGGCTGGAAAGTCCGTTTTGATGGCCGTTGGGCTGCCCTTTGCTGTTGTGGGGCCGGTTCATGCCCGGGGCCTGAAACACCAGTTTCCTTCAGGTGGTGGAGTTCCGCTTCAAGCATCTCAATCCGGGATAACAGTTGCTCCGTCTGTCCCGGCGAGACCTGCTGCGCTTCCGCTTTTTGTTCCATCTGACACACCTTCACAATGGCTACCTCAAGGAAAATCCTCGGGTGGTTCGTCCAGCGCATTTCCTGTTGCGTTTTATTGAGCATATCGATCAAATCATAGATATGCCCGGCAGGTGTTGATTCTGCCAAATTTCGAAAATCATCATCAAGCATGACACGCTCAAGGGATTCCTCCAGATTCGGTGCTGTTTTATACAGGAGCATGTCACGGTAATATAATATTAAATCCTCAATAAACCGCGATGGGTCTTTTCCGTGATATAACAGCTCATGCAAGGATTCCAAACCGCTGGCAACGTCTTTCTCCCGAAAAGCAACAGCGATTGTATTTAAAAAGCCTTGAGAGACTGACCCAGTAACCGTTAATGCATCCTCCAGGGTCACCTGGTCCTGGCTGTAAGAAATCGCCTGATCGAGTAAACTTAAGGCATCACGCATTCCGCCCTCTGCTGCCCTGGCGATCATCTGCAAAGCAGACTCGTCGCAAGCAATTCCTGACTCTTCCACGATTAGCTTCATCCGATTGACAATCGATCCTGCTGTGATTCGCCTAAAATCAAACCTCTGACATCGGGAGATAATCGTTAACGGAATTTTGTGGGGCTCGGTTGTTGCCAAAATAAAAATAACATGCTTAGGCGGTTCTTCCAAAGTTTTTAACAGGGCATTGAAAGCACTAATCGACAGCATATGCACTTCATCGATAATGTACACCTTATAGTTGACGGATGTCGGGGCAAATTTTACTTTATCCAGTACATCCCGCATTTCTTCCACCCGTGAGTTGGATGCGGCGTCAAATTCCAATACATCCGAAATTGTCCCATCGGTAATACCCCGGCACGCCGCGCACTCGTTGCACGGCTCGGCTGTCGGAGCATGCTCACAGTTAATCGCCTTTGCCAGTATTTTAGCCGCGCTTGTTTTCCCTGTTCCCCGTGGACCGGAAAATAGATAAGCATGAGAAATCTTCTGCTGAAGCAGAGCATTCTGCAATGTCTTGGTGACATGTTCCTGTCCTACTACATCCATAAATGTTTGAGGCCGCCAAACACGGTATAATGCTTGATAAGACACGCGACACCGCTCCCTTCATTCTTTCTCATCTAATCCATTATAGCCCAACTATTTTCTAGATTTCAAAGCGTATCCTCTATGTTTATAAAAAAACTCATCCCTAAGCAAGAGATGAGTTTTATTATTCGATATGTACTGCCGTGCACCTTCCTTCGACTGACGCCCATAAGCGTTACTTAAGCAGTTAGCTCGGCCCAGGCACCCCTGCGGCACATGAGAGAGTCCACTTAATGCTGCTTCCTTCCGGACCTGACATGGTTCATGGATTCCCATTGCGCAGGACCCAGGCGTCAACACCACTTACTTAAGGCAGACCCTACAGGCCATCAGCCTCAGGAAGGGATTCAGTCCCGCTAGAGCGGATTGCGGGTACAGGGCACCGCTACCTCCCCACCTAGCACGGCAAAGTTGTGTTTCACGCGTCGTATCTGACGCCTTTTAAGTATACAAACAATCCATAAAAAAAGCAATTGTTATTGATTGTAAATTACTGTAAATCGTTCATAGCCTGTTCGTTGCGCAACTTCTTTTCCTGTTTCTTTCGTTGCCTTAGCTTTTGAAAAAAGTCCGACAGCATTTGGCCGCATGCTTCTTCCAACACCCCTTTTACAACCATGCATTGATGGTTAAACCGGGGTTCGTCAAGGAGATTCATCAGCGTCCCCGCGCAGCCGCCCTTAGGGTCTGACGCACCGTACACGACCCGCTCCACACGGGATAACATAATCGCGCCAGCACACATCGGGCATGGTTCAAGGGTGACATAAAGCGTGGTGTTCTCCAGCCTCCAAGACCCCATTTCTCTACAGGCCCCTTCAATGGCAAGAAGTTCCGCATGGGCAAGCGAATTTTGCTCAGTTTCCCGTAAGTTATGGGCTCTGGCAATAATTTTTCCATCATGGACAATCACAGCCCCAATTGGTACTTCATTTATTTCCTCAGCCTTTTTTGCTTCCTTTATTGCTTCCCTCATAAAAAGTTCATCCAAGTCATTCATCCCAATTGGCCCCTTCAAACCGCGCTTCTTTTAATTGTCCAGCTCCAGCGCCCTAATGCCTAGTGTCCTTCACTCTCCACAGGAAAGCATCGCAACATCCACATCGCACGAACAAAAAGCGATAGCTTTTTGGAGGAGGCCTGTCGAGCGCTGACCATGGCGCTTCCGCTTCTTTAAATTATTCTCATTATATCATGATTTATAACTGTGGCTCATAGAATGGTTGTAGCGCCAGTTTGCTAAGGAGGGATGAGAATGCAAATCCATGTCGTTAGACAAGGCGATACCGTGACAACCATTGCGAGAGCCTACCAAACCACCGTTAATGATATCGTGGAAGCGAATGACCTTCCAAATCCCAATAACCTGGTCGTTGGACAATCAATGGTGATCCCCATTGTAGGCCGGTTCCACTTCGTACAGCCCGGCGAGTCTTTAACCTCTATTGGGAGAAGGTATGGCATTTCTGCTCAAGAGCTTGCCAGAGTCAACGGTATTCCAGCCAATCAACAGCTTCAGGCCGG
This sequence comes from Neobacillus camarae, assembly GCF_054950115.1. NCBI lineage: Bacteria > Bacillati > Bacillota > Bacilli > Caryophanales > Bacillaceae > Neobacillus > Neobacillus camarae. The sequence continues at coordinate 67,740 of NZ_JBUCKX010000002.1, forward strand.
ATTACGCCTGTATATTCCCCAAGGGACCAAACGGAATGCGGAGTTTAATGGATATGTAGAACCGCGCGGCACGACGGTTGCCCCGGCACTTGAACAGAGCGCACGTGAGGCCGCGCCATATTTGACTTATTTAGCCCCGTTTAGTTTTCAGGTGGGCCGCGACGGCACCTTAAAGGCTCCGTTGCTTAACAACTTTCCTGCTATCGCCAGAGCCAACCGAAATGTATTAATGATGGTCATCAGCAATCAGGAGAATGACCAATTCAGCGATGAGCTGGGACGGATATTACTGACCAATATGGAAATTCAAGACCGTTTCCTAAACAACATCGTTACCACCGCAAACCGGTATGGATTCCGCGATATTCACTTTGACTTTGAGTACCTTCGCCCAGCCGACCGCGAGGCTTACAACAACTTTTTAAGAAAAGCGAAACAAAAGTTTTCCCAGCAAGGCTGGTTTATATCAACCGCTCTTGCACCAAAAACAAGCGCCACGCAAAAAGGCAGATGGTATGAGGCCCATGATTACCGGGCCCACGGTCAAATTGTCGATTTTGTTGTCATCATGACGTATGAATGGGGCTACAGCGGCGGCCCTGCGATGGCTGTTTCCCCGATTGATCAGGTAAAAAAGGTTTTGGATTATGCGGTGACCGAAATCCCCTCCAACAAAATTTTGATGGGCCAAAATTTGTACGGCTATGATTGGACTCTGCCGTTTGTCCAGGGAACGGTGGCGAGGGCAGTCAGTCCGCAGCAGGCGATTCAACTAGCGGCCCAGCATAATGTGCCGATTGAATATAATACACGCGCCCAAGCCCCATTCTTCAGGTATCGGGCGGAGGACGGAAAGCAGCACGAGGTTTGGTTTGAGGATGCCCGTTCGATTCAGGCTAAGTTTGACCTGATTAAATCAATGAATCTCCGGGGGATGAGTTATTGGAAACTGGGCCTCGCCTTCCCGCAAAACTGGCTGTTGATCGTCGAAAACTTTAACGTCACCAAAAGATAAATAGGAGGATTTATTTAACTGCCGGGCGCCCGGCAGTTTTTTCATATATTAAATTTTCCATATCCCTTCCTGCCATAGATTATGATAAAATAACATTTGTGTCTTATAAAAATTTGTCGCATTCTGAGGAATTTTGTAAAAAATAAGAAGAAAAATGTCTCTCAGAAGATCGGCTTATTATAGAATGTACAGGCAGTTGGAGAAGGAGGAGCATCACATGGGGGAGACACCCTTTATTACCGTTGAAGGGCCGATTGGTGTGGGGAAAACATCTCTTGCAAAAGCCATTTCAGAACGGTTTCAATTCGCTCTTTTAAAAGAGATTGTCGATGAAAATCCATTCTTGGGGAAATTTTACGAAAATATCGAGGAGTGGAGTTTTCAGACAGAAATGTTTTTTCTCTGCAATCGCTTCAAGCAATTAGGGGATATCAACACCCATTACTTGAGCCAAAACAAAGCGGTTGTCGCTGATTATCATATTTTTAAAAATTTGATTTTTGCCCAAAGGACATTAAATGCGGCTGAGTACAAAAAATATTATAAAATCTATCAGATTTTAACAGAGGATATGCCGAAGCCGAATGTCATTATCTATTTAAATGCCAGTCTGGATACATTGCTAAACCGCATCCAGCTGCGCGGCCGGGAAATCGAAAAAAATATTAGTCCGCTTTATTTGGAGCAGCTTTCACTCGATTATGAACAAGCTCTCTCTATTTTTGAAAAAGAGCATCCGGACATTCCAGTTCTCCGCTTTAATGGTGATGAGTTGGATTTCGTCAAAAGTGAACAAGATTTGGACCATATTATCGAAAGACTATCATCAGCGCTTAAAGCAAGCAGCTGGACCAATATATTATAGAACTGGGGGATGTTTGTGAGTATCGTTATCGGTGGTATGATTGGCCTTGGGAAAACAAGCGTGGCTGATTTGTTAAAAGGCCACTTTCAACAAAAGGGAATGGACAGTAAGGTGTTTTATGAGTCGGTCGATGACAATCCGATTTTGCCGCTATATTATGAACTGACACCGGAAGAATTGGATGCCAAACGGATTCCATTCCTGTTGCAGCTGTTCTTTTTAAACAAACGGTTTAAAACGGTTAAGGACTGCGTTAACTGGAAAAACCCCATTTACACCATTCAGGATCGCTCCATTTACGAAGATTGGTACTTTGCTTATGTGAATAAGAACTTGGGCCGGATTTCCGAACTGGAATTTAAGATTTATGAAGACCTCGTAGATAATATGTTGGAAGAATTAAATGAACTTCCCAAAAAAGCTCCAGATTTAATGGTCTATTTAAAAGGCTCCTTTGAAACAGTAATCGACAGGATTATGTCGCGCGGACGCAGCTTCGAAATCAACCCAGAACTGAAGGAATATTACTTTGAAGTTTGGAAGGGCTATGATGAGTGGGTAACCAGCCATTATAATGCCAGTGAAGTGCTGGTCATCGATATGGACCATACCGATGTGGTTCAAAATCCTCACGATGCCAAGCGTGTTTGCCGTGAGGTTGAGGAAAAACTGAATGAAATCCTGTTCATTTCGAAAGCACATATTGGGTAATGGCCAATATGTGCTTTTCTATTCTTAGAAAAAAAAACCGCTGCAGAATCCTCTGCAACGGTTTTTTATCTCCAGTTTTTATGCGCGTGTTTAATGAATTGATGGCGGAGGAAGAGGGATTCGAACCCCCGCGCGGTGTAACCCGCCTGTCGGTTTTCAAGACCGATCCCTTCAGCCGGACTTGGGTATTCCTCCGTACAACAAATGATAATTTACCATATCTTTTTTATAATGTCAACATGGATATCGAATGGACGGGACTGTCCATTTTTGGACAGCCCCAATGCCGATTAATTCGGCTTAATAACCTCACGATTGCCCATATATGGACGAAGTACCTTTGGAATCACGACACTGCCGTCTTCCTGCTGGTAATTTTCCAAAATAGCAGCGACCGTGCGGCCTACCGCAAGGCCAGAACCGTTTAGTGTATGAACATGTTCCGGCTTGGCTTTCGGGTCGCGGCGGAAACGGATGTTTGCCCGTCTTGCCTGGAACGCCTCAAAGTTACTGCAAGAAGAAATCTCACGGTATATGCCATAGCTTGGAATCCAAACTTCAATGTCATACTTTTTCGCGGCTGTAAAGCCAAGGTCACCCGTGCACATGCTTAAAACACGGTACGGAAGCTCAAGCAGCTGAAGCACACGCTCGGCATCATGGGTTAATTTTTCAAGCTCCGCATAGGAGTCTTCAGGCTTAACAAATTTCACAAGCTCGACTTTATTGAACTGATGCTGGCGGATTAAGCCCCTTGTGTCACGGCCAGCCGATCCCGCTTCGGAACGGAAACATGCGCTGTAGGCCGCAAAGCGGATAGGCAGGTTCTCACCGCTTAAGATTTCGTCGCGGTAATAGTTGGTGACAGGCACCTCTGCTGTCGGAATCAAGAAATAATCTTCGCTTTCAATTAAAAAGGCATCCTCCTCAAACTTTGGCAACTGGCCTGTTCCTGTCATGCTGGCCCGATTGACCATGTATGGCGGAAGAATCTCGGTATAGCCATGCTCATCCACATGCAAATCGAGCATGAAGCTCATCAACGCACGCTCGAGGCGGGCCCCGAGGCCTTTGTAAAAGACAAACCGGCTTCCGGTAACTTTTCCGGCACGTTCAAAATCAAGAATTCCCAGCTGGTCAGCAATGTCCCAGTGCGGCTTTGCTTCAAAGCCAAACTCAGGAACCTCGCCCCATTTTCTAATCTCCACATTTTCTTCTTCAGTATCCCCAACCGGAACACTTTCATGCGGGATATTTGGAATGCTGAGCAATAATAGTTCGAGTGTCTCTTCTACCTCTCTTAGCTCCCCATCTAGCTTTTTGATCTGATCGCCGACTTCGCGCATTTCCAGTATGAGCTGTTCTGCATCTTGTTTCTCACGTTTCAATGCAGCCACTTGCTGGGTGACTTCATTTCTTTTTTTCTTCAGGTTTTCTGATTCGACAATCAGCTCCCGGCGTTTGACATCCAATTCTTCAAACCGGCCGAAATCAGTTAAATCTTCGCCGCGATGCTGCAGTTTTTCTTTAACTTCTTCAAAATTAGCCCTTAGATACTTTAGATCCAACATTTGAGACACTCCTGTTCTTTTTCAAAATAGACTGTGTAAAAACTTGGCATTTGATTTCTGCTCCGGGCACAAGCGGTTCGCGGGCGTTACGGGGAGCCTCCTCGGTGCTGAAGACCTGCGGGGTCTCCCCTGTTCCGTACTCCCGCAGGAGTCTTCGTGCCTTCCACTCCCATCAACTGGTTACAAAAAGCCCACATGATATTACAGCCAAAAAATAAAAAAATCCCGTCCCTAAAACAGGGACGAGATTTAACCCGCGATACCACCCTGGTTGACAGCAAGCTGTCCACCTTGAACCATTTAACGGTTTTTACCCGAAAGTACTTACTAACCTCATGAGCATGAGATATTCCGTACCTTGCTCGAGGAGGGATTCACAAGCCTTATCCACCGGTTCACACCCACCACCGGCTCTCTTTAGAATAAACATCCTGCTACTAGTTCCTCTCATTGCTTTAACGATATAACAGCGGTGATTTCCGCTTTTTTAATAATTTACTATAATTGTTAGCCAAAAGCAACCCATTTATACGGACTGCGTATTTTTTGCAGCTTTGACCATTTCCACAAAGTATGCCGTCAAGCGGTGGTCATCTATCAGTTCCGGATGGAATGAGCATCCCAAGAATTGCCCTTCCCTTGCGGCCACAATGCGCCCATCATGTTTGCAAAGGATTTCCACATTCTCTCCCGCTTCCACGATATGAGGCGCCCGGATGAATACCCCCGGAAAACTCTCCGCCACATCTTTAATCGCGAGGTCAGCCTCGAAGCTATCGACCTGGCGGCCAAAGGAGTTGCGTTCGACCGTAACGTCCATCACACCAATGTGCGGCTCACTGTAACCGACTAAATTCTTGGCCATTAGTATCAGGCCGGCACAGGTGCCAAACATCGGCTTGCCCTGCGCAGCAAAGTTTTTCAGCTCATCCATAAAGTCATATTTATCAATTAAACGCCGCATTGTGGTGCTTTCACCGCCCGGCAGAATCAGACCGTCCACCACTTGCAGTTCTTCCTTATGCTTGATAGCGAATGCCTCGACGCCGCACGCCTCTAATGATTGAATATGTTCACGGACTGCGCCTTGTAAAGCGAGAACACCAATTTTAATCATAAACATCACCTCTTTATTAGCTGGTTTCAGTCATGCTGTTAGGCTCCATGAGCTCCCCATAGAAGGCAGGTTTCAGTCTTATAGAATGTCTGTCTGCTATTACCAGCCGCGGTCTTGCATTCTTGCTTCAGGTGCCAGTGAGGAAATTTCAATCCCCTTCATCGGAGTGCCCAAGCCCTTAGAAAGTTCAGCAATCAGTTTGTAATCTTGATAATGTGTAGTAGCTTCCACTATAGCCCTCGCAAATTTGGCAGGGTTCTCGGATTTAAAGATACCAGATCCTACGAACACTCCGTCTGCTCCTAACTGCATCATTAGCGCAGCATCTGCAGGTGTAGCCACTCCGCCTGCAGCAAAATTTACAACCGGAAGCCCGCCGTTGCGCTTGACTTCCAGAAGGATCTCATAGGGTGCACCTAACAGTTTGGCTTCTGTCATCAATTCATCTTCGCTCATCGATACGACTTTGCGAACCTGTGCATTTACTTTACGCATATGACGAACAGCTTCCACGATGTTGCCTGTTCCTGGCTCACCTTTGGTACGAAGCATGGATGCCCCTTCACCAATCCGGCGGGCGGCTTCTCCTAGGTCACGACAGCCGCAAACAAATGGCACTGTATATTCTCTTTTATTTAAATGAAATTCTTCATCAGCAGGAGTCAGAACTTCACTCTCGTCAATGTAGTCCACACCCATCGCTTCAAGGACACGTGCTTCGACAATATGGCCGATGCGTGCCTTCGCCATAACCGGGATGGAAACAGCATTCATAACCTCTTCTACTATTCTAGGATCTGCCATTCTAGCAACTCCGCCGGCAGCACGAATATCAGATGGAACCCGCTCAAGCGCCATTACTGCGACTGCGCCTGCTTCCTCTGCAATCTTTGCTTGCTCCGCATTAACAACGTCCATGATGACGCCGCCTTTTTGCATTTCTGCCATACCGCGTTTTACTCGATCCGTACCAGTTTTCATTTCTTTAATCCCCCTTGTATTAAAAAAATTAAGAAAACTCTACTTATACATTGCAAAATCCGTCTAAATTAGTCGGAATTAGTAGATTCCATAAAATCATTAAGCAACAAAAACGGGCTCCTGTCAAGTTAGGAACCCGTTTCTAGGCTTACCAGTATTCACTTACTAGAACCAACCGCTAACAGTGGAGGAAATTCCATTCCAGACATCTCCAAAGAAGCCGCCGATACCTCTCATCATTAACACAAACCAGTTGGCTTTCTCAACACCTTGAGCAGCAACCACGTCTGCTTGCACTTTCTTTTGTCCTTCTTCTGTCAGGAAGCTGACTTTCTCGCCATTTTTCGGCACTAACTTAATGTAACCAACCTTTTCACCCTTTTTGATAGGGGCTGACAGTTGACCTTTTGCATTCACCTTGTCCTTATCAAGGACCAACACGGCTTTATAATTATCCTTTTCCCCATTAGGGATGACCATGTTGATGGCTGACTTGGTATAGATTTTAACCTGACCGTCTTTCCCTTTTGTTACAGGAAGGGTCTTTTTGTTTTTTACTTGATAATGCTTAGGGACAATTTGCTCTTTGGTCGTATTGGCAAAAGCATAGTCAAACATTTTCTTTGTTTCATCAAAACGCGCTTTATAACCACCTGAACCGCTGGCATCCTTGGCATTCTGGACAACTGTAATAAACCGTTTGCCATCACGCTCGGCTGTGCCAGTGAAGCAATAGCCGGCAAAATCAGTGGTGCCGGTCTTCAATCCGTCCACGCCTTTATAGCCATAATCCAATTCAGGAAGCATCCAGTTCCAGTTAATCATGTTAATTTGGTCAGTTGTTCCTTCGCGGAACGTCTTTTTAGGAGTGCTTGCGATTTTTAGCACATCAGGGTATTCGTTAATCAAATGGAAGGCCAATTTTGCTACTGCACGGGAGGACATGACGTTTTCTTCATCAGCCCCGCCCCCTTCCGGCTGCATGCCTTTATAATCGGCATTATTTAAACCAGTGGAATTGACAAATTTAAAATCCTTCAATCCCAATTTTTCAGCTTTTTCATTCATCATTTTAACAAAGTTTGTTTCCGACCCGCCAATCGTTTCCGCAATAGCAATGGTTGCCCCATTGGCGGAGTATATCGCCATCGCCTCATATAGTTCGCGGATTTTATAGGTTCCATCCGCTCTTAAAGGAACATTGGACAGGTCAGTTCTTTGAGAAATTTTATAAACAAGATCACTCACGTTATATTCCTGATCCCATTTTACCTTCCCGTGCTTAATCGCATCCAGCAAAAGATATTCGGTCATCATTTTTGTCATGCTGGCAATGCCTAGTACAGTATCAGCATTTTTTTCATACAACACTTTGCCTGATTGGGCATCAACCAGAATGGCTCCGTCAGCGTTTATATTTAATTGTGCTGCTGCTTGCGCTTTATCCAAACCGGCAATTGGGCTAAGTAACAGCAGAATAGCCAAGGCACCGGCTAACGTTTTCTTGAAAATTGATTTATTCACGATCATACGCCCTCCAACGAATTATTACACTTTGCATATTTTAACATAACTCACTGACAATTCATAGACAGAGCAATGAACCATCTTATTTCCAAAATTACTAGTTTTAAATAATAGGCATGGGACTTTCTGCTTACGTTCATTTCCTCCTATGCACTACTAGCGTTATTTCCCTGGTCATAAAAATAGGCTGACAAAGCGTCAGCCATTTTATTAGGATAATGAATAGTTTGGTGCTTCTTTTGTGATTTGCACATCATGAGGGTGGCTTTCCCTTAGACCAGCACCCGTCATGCGGATAAATTGTGATTTAGTGCGTAGTTCCTCAATATCCTTCGTTCCACAATAGCCCATGCCTGAGCGCAATCCTCCAACCAACTGATAGATGGTATCAGCCAACGGCCCTTTATATGGAAGGCGCCCTTCAATTCCTTCAGGCACAAATTTTTTGGCATCTTCTTGGAAATAACGATCCTTCGAGCCTTTTTCCATGGCAGCAACCGATCCCATACCGCGGTATACCTTAAAGCGGCGTCCTTGGAAAATCTCAGTCTCCCCTGGGCTCTCGGTAACACCGGCAAGCATGCTGCCAAGCATAACCGCATGTCCGCCTGCCGCTATTGCTTTTACAACATCACCAGAATATTTGATACCGCCATCCGCAATAATGGCTTTTCCATGCTTCATTGCTTCAGTCGCGCAATCATAAACAGCGGTAATTTGCGGGACACCGACACCAGCAACTACCCGTGTTGTGCAGATCGAGCCAGGTCCAATCCCCACTTTTACGACATCTACTCCGGCTTCAATTAATGCTTTGGTGGCTTCACCTGTTGCCACATTCCCTGCAATGATTGTTAATTCTGGATATGCCGCCCTGATCTCCCTGACAGTGTCGAGTACGCCCTTAGAATGGCCGTGTGCCGTATCGACAACAATAGCATCCACATTCGCCTTGACAAGGGCCTCAACACGTTTCATGGTGTCTTTCGTTACACCAACAGCGGCTCCAGCTAATAACCGGCCTTGACGATCTTTAGCGGAGTTAGGGAATTCAATGACCTTCTCGATATCTTTAATTGTGATTAATCCCTTAAGCACACCATTTTCATCCACCAAAGGCAACTTTTCAATTTTATACTTTTGGAGAATTTTTTCCGCCTCTTTTAAAGTGGTGCCGACAGGGGCCGTAATCAGATGCTCCTTGGTCATCACATCGGCAATTTTAAACGAATAATCTTGGTCCTGAATAAAGCGAAGATCCCGGTTTGTGATAATACCGATTAGCTTTTGCTCCTCGAGGTTATTGACGATTGGCACCCCGGATATCCGGTATTTTCCCATTAGATGCTCGGCATCAAAAACTTGATGTTCCGGTGTGAGAAAAAACGGATCAGTGATGACGCCACTTTCTGATCTTTTAACCTTTTCAACCTGTTCTGCCTGCTGTTCAATCGTCATGTTTTTGTGAATAATCCCCAGTCCGCCTTGACGGGCCATGGCAATTGCCATTTCCGATTCCGTTACGGTATCCATGCCGGCACTTATAATCGGAATATTAAGCTTAACATTAGGCGATAATTCAACCTGTAAACTGACATCTCTTGGAAGAACTTCAGACCTGCCCGGAATCAACAATACATCATCAAACGTTAATCCTTCTTTAGCGAACTTACTTTCCCACATTTTAACAGCCCCCAGGACAAAAAATTTTATTTGTAGGTTACCAATTGGACAAAATACTGTCAAGGAAGAAGCATTATATTGATTATTCTGAAAAAGGTGATTTAGCTGTGGTGACCTCTTATAAAGGCTGGAAAAGTTATGCTGGATTTTTCTCAGCCGAATACTGTCAACGTTTTCTAAAAAAATGCTATCAAAGACGCCAGATAGAACAGGCGGAATCCAAGAGCTATGAAAATGGCTATGCCTTTCTTTATTATCTGGAACATGGGCAAATTTATTATGAGCAGGCGGAAAAAGCCCCATTAATCATAAAACCCATCTTGCTTTTCTACGGTTTGGTGCATTTGATTAAGGCCTGTATCCTCACAGTGGACCCGTCCTATCCGGAGACGACAGCCGTATTGGCCCATGGGGTATCAACCCGTAAACGGAAGAAACAAAACTACCTGTTTTTTCAGGACGAGGTGAAGCTGCAAAAAAATGGTCTCTTTCCATTTATGTCGGAAAAGTTATTCATGATGAAACAAATGGATGGAGAAAAGGTGATTATGGAGGAGCTGTTGCAAGTCATTCCTGAACTAGATGACTTATTTTTCTTGCATACAGGAAAGCAGACCTTTAAAAACCTAGAATGGGACGGAAAACAATATACAATTCCGGATGATCTATTGGACCATTACCATATGACGGAGAATCGATTCCGGGATTTTCTTGCATCCAAATTCAGTGACGAAATTGAGATATCCGATCAAGGGCTTCGGATTCAGTTAAAGCATGACTTGTTATCGGAAGTGCCGCCATTAAAGTACAATCTGGAGGGGCAAGTGTGGGCATTCCCGTTGTCTAGGTCGAAATGGTTTCTGTTTCCTGAATTGTTGATTCATTATTTGCTGCTGTATAACTTAAGCATGATTGCCCGTTATGAGACAGAATGGTGGAGTGAACTCATCAAGATGATGCCGAATGGTGACTATCCGTTTATTTCCTCCTTTCTTCAAATTACTTTAGAAAAAGGGCCTTTTTTGGTTTATCAATATTTGATGAGGCAGTAGGGGAATGTTTAAATAAATTTCCCATGTAATTTTAATAATAGGCAAAGTTTCGTTTGTAATCCTGTAAAAATGTCCTTCATGGTGGTATGAAGGACATTTTGGCATGAATTCAAATCTGTTTTGACTTGTACGGTACACTTAACAGTTATTTTTTTTGAATAAAATGGCTCTCTATAGCGCACGCACGTATATTGCTTACCGGCGTTTTTGATTGGTTCACCGGCACTTCGCTATATATGCACAAAAAAGACAACCCATACAGGTTGCCTTTTCCTATTGCCTGGCAGCGTCCTACTCTCACAGGGACTTGCGTCCCAACTACCATCGGCGCTGAGAAGCTTAACTTCCGTGTTCGGTATGGGAACGGGTGTGACCTTCTCGCTATCGCCGCCAGACTATTTTATTGAGAAATCATTCTCTCAAAACTGGGTAATCAGAAGAAACTTTTGTAAAACGAGTTCGCATTTTCAAATATGACTTGGTTAAGTCCTCGATCGATTAGTATCAGTCAGCTCCACACGTCACCGTGCTTCCACCCCTGACCTATCAACCTGATCATCTTTCAGGGATCTTACTAGCTTGACGCTATGGGAAATCTCATCTTGAGGGGGGCTTCATGCTTAGATGCTTTCAGCACTTATCCCGTCCGCACATAGCTACCCAGCGATGCCTTTGGCAAGACAACTGGTACACCAGCGGTGCGTCCATCCCGGTCCTCTCGTACTAAGGACAGCTCCTCTCAAATTTCCTGCGCCCACGACGGATAGGGACCGAACTGTCTCACGACGTTCTGAACCCAGCTCGCGTACCGCTTTAATGGGCGAACAGCCCAACCCTTGGGACCGACTACAGCCCCAGGATGCGATGAGCCGACATCGAGGTGCCAAACCTCCCCGTCGATGTGGACTCTTGGGGGAGATAAGCCTGTTATCCCCAGGGTAGCTTTTATCCGTTGAGCGATGGCCCTTCCATGCGGAACCACCGGATCACTAAGCCCGACTTTCGTCCCTGCTCGACTTGTAGGTCTCGCAGTCAAGCTCCCTTGTGCCTTTACACTCTGCGAATGATTTCCAACCATTCTGAGGGAACCTTTGGGCGCCTCCGTTACTCTTTAGGAGGCGACCGCCCCAGTCAAACTGCCCACCTGACACTGTCTCCCATCCCGATAAGGGATGCGGGTTAGAATTTCAATACAGCCAGGGTAGTATCCCACCGACGCCTCCACCGAAGCTGGCGCTCCGGCTTCTCAGGCTCCTACCTATCCTGTACAAGCTGTACCAAAATTCAATATCAGGCTACAGTAAAGCTCCATGGGGTCTTTCCGTCCTGTCGCGGGTAACCTGCATCTTCACAGGTACTATAATTTCACCGAGTCTCTCGTTGAGACAGTGCCCAGATCGTTACGCCTTTCGTGCGGGTCGGAACTTACCCGACAAGGAATTTCGCTACCTTAGGACCGTTATAGTTACGGCCGCCGTTTACTGGGGCTTCGATTCAGAGCTTCGCTTTGCAGCTAACCCCTCCTCTTAACCTTCCAGCACCGGGCAGGCGTCAGCCCCTATACTTCGCCTTGCGGCTTCGCAGAGACCTGTGTTTTTGCTAAACAGTCGCCTGGGCCTATTCACTGCGGCTTACCGAGGCTATTCACCCCAGTAAGCACCCCTTCTCCCGAAGTTACGGGGTCATTTTGCCGAGTTCCTTAACGAGAGTTCTCTCGCTCACCTTAGGATTCTCTCCTCGCCTACCTGTGTCGGTTTGCGGTACGGGCACCTTTTATCTCGCTAGAGGCTTTTCTTGGCAGTGTGGAATCAGGAACTTCGGTACTCTATTTCCCTCGCTGTCACAGCTTGAGCCTTACGGTGAACGGATTTTCCTATTCACCAGCCTAACTGCTTAGACGCACATAACCAGCAGTGCGCTTACCCTATCCTCCTGCGTCCCCCCATCACTCAAACGATAAAGAGGTGGTACAGGAATATCAACCTGTTGTCCATCGCCTACGCCTTTCGGCCTCGGCTTAGGTCCCGACTAACCCTGAGCGGACGAGCCTTCCTCAGGAAACCTTAGGCATACGGTGGATGAGATTCTCACTCATCTTTCGCTACTCATACCGGCATTCTCACTTCTAAGCGCTCCACCAGTCCTTACGGTCTAGCTTCAACGCCCTTAGAACGCTCTCCTACCACTGACATCGAAGATGTCAATCCACAGCTTCGGTGATACGTTTAGCCCCGGTACATTTTCGGCGCAGAGTCACTCGACCAGTGAGCTATTACGCACTCTTTAAATGGTGGCTGCTTCTAAGCCAACATCCTGGTTGTCTAAGCAACTCCACATCCTTTTCCACTTAACGTATACTTTGGGACCTTAGCTGGTGGTCTGGGCTGTTTCCCTTTTGACTACGGATCTTATCACTCGCAGTCTGACTCCCACGGATAAGTCTTTGGCATTCGGAGTTTGTCTGAATTCGGTAACCCGATGGGGGCCCCTAGTCCAAACAGTGCTCTACCTCCAAGACTCTAACTTCGTGAGGCTAGCCCTAAAGCTATTTCGGAGAGAACCAGCTATCTCCAAGTTCGATTGGAATTTCTCCGCTACCCACACCTCATCCGCGCACTTTTCAACGTGCGTCGGTTCGGGCCTCCATCCAGTGTTACCTGGACTTCACCCTGGACATGGGTAGATCACCTGGTTTCGGGTCTACGACTGCATACTATTTCGCCCTACTTAAGACTCGCTTTCGCTGCGGCTCCGTCTCATCAACTTAACCTCGCATGCAATCGTAACTCGCCGGTTCATTCTACAAAAGGCACGCCATCACCCATAAACGGGCTCTGACTACTTGTAGGCACACGGTTTCAGGATCTCTTTCACTCCCCTTCCGGGGTGCTTTTCACCTTTCCCTCACGGTACTGGTTCACTATCGGTCACTAGGGAGTATTTAGCCTTGGGAGATGGTCCTCCCTGCTTCCGACCGGATTTCACGTGTCCGGCCGTACTCAGGATCCACTCAGGAGGGAACGAAGTTTCAACTACAGGGCTGTTACCTTCTATGGCTGGCCTTTCCAGACCGCTTCATCTACCCCGTTCCTTTGTAACTCCATGTTGAGTGTCCTACAACCCCGAAAGGCAAGCCTTTCGGTTTGGGCTGTTCCCGTTTCGCTCGCCGCTACTCAGGGAATCGCGTTTGCTTTCTCTTCCTCCGGGTACTTAGATGTTTCAGTTCCCCGGGTATGCCTTCAATACCCTATGTATTCAGGTAAAGATGCTGCCCCATTACGGGCAACGGGTTTCCCCATTCGGAAATCTCCGGATCAAAGCTTACTTACAGCTCCCCGAAGCATATCGGTGTTAGTACCGTCCTTCATCGGCTCCTAGTGCCAAGGCATTCACCGTGCGCCCTTTCTAACTTAACCTAAATGGTTTAAAACCTAAAATGGCGATTACTCGGTTTTACTTGGTTTCTTCTATACGATTATCCAGTTTTCAAAGAACGATTTTGGTGGAGCTTAGCGGGATCGAACCGCTGACCTCCTGCGTGCAAAGCAGGCGCTCTCCCAGCTGAGCTAAAGCCCCGTTATGAAAATATAAAATGGTGGGCCTAAATGGACTCGAACCATCGACCTCACGCTTATCAGGCGTGCGCTCTAACCAGCTGAGCTATAGGCCCACATTTAAACTATTGAGGATTGGTCCCTCAAAACTAAACAAACAAAACAGAGGTCAACGTCTTATCAGTCCGTAAGGACTGCATATTCCTTAGAAAGGAGGTGATCCAGCCGCACCTTCCGATACGGCTACCTTGTTACGACTTCACCCCAATCATCTGTCCCACCTTAGGCGGCTGGCTCCTTACGGTTACCCCACCGACTTCGGGTGTTACAAACTCTCGTGGTGTGACGGGCGGTGTGTACAAGGCCCGGGAACGTATTCACCGCGGCATGCTGATCCGCGATTACTAGCGATTCCGGCTTCATGCAGGCGAGTTGCAGCCTGCAATCCGAACTGAGAATGGTTTTATGGGATTGGCTTCACCTCGCGGCTTCGCTGCCCTTTGTACCATCCATTGTAGCACGTGTGTAGCCCAGGTCATAAGGGGCATGATGATTTGACGTCATCCCCACCTTCCTCCGGTTTGTCACCGGCAGTCAGATTAGAGTGCCCAACTGAATGCTGGCAACTAATCTCAAGGGTTGCGCTCGTTGCGGGACTTAACCCAACATCTCACGACACGAGCTGACGACAACCATGCACCACCTGTCACTCTGTCCCCCGAAGGGGAAATTCCTATCTCTAGGAGTGTCAGAGGATGTCAAGACCTGGTAAGGTTCTTCGCGTTGCTTCGAATTAAACCACATGCTCCACCGCTTGTGCGGGCCCCCGTCAATTCCTTTGAGTTTCAGCCTTGCGGCCGTACTCCCCAGGCGGAGTGCTTAATGCGTTAGCTGCAGCACTAAAGGGCGGAAACCCTCTAACACTTAGCACTCATCGTTTACGGCGTGGACTACCAGGGTATCTAATCCTGTTTGCTCCCCACGCTTTCGCGCCTCAGCGTCAGTTACAGACCAGAAAGCCGCCTTCGCCACTGGTGTTCCTCCACATCTCTACGCATTTCACCGCTACACGTGGAATTCCGCTTTCCTCTTCTGCACTCAAGTCCCCCAGTTTCCAATGACCCTCCACGGTTGAGCCGTGGGCTTTCACATCAGACTTAAAGGACCGCCTGCGCGCGCTTTACGCCCAATAATTCCGGACAACGCTTGCCACCTACGTATTACCGCGGCTGCTGGCACGTAGTTAGCCGTGGCTTTCTGGTTAGGTACCGTCAAGGTACCGGCAGTTACTCCGATACTTGTTCTTCCCTAACAACAGAGCTTTACGACCCGAAGGCCTTCATCGCTCACGCGGCGTTGCTCCATCAGACTTTCGTCCATTGTGGAAGATTCCCTACTGCTGCCTCCCGTAGGAGTCTGGGCCGTGTCTCAGTCCCAGTGTGGCCGATCACCCTCTCAGGTCGGCTACGCATCGTCGCCTTGGTGAGCCGTTACCTCACCAACTAGCTAATGCGCCGCGGGCCCATCTGTAAGTGTCAGCTAAAAACCGACTTTCAACCTTTCCTCATGTGAGGAAAGAAATTATCCGGTATTAGCATCGGTTTCCCGATGTTATCCCAGTCTTACAGGCAGGTTGCCCACGTGTTACTCACCCGTCCGCCGCTAACCAAAAGGTGCAAGCACCTTAAGATTCGCTCGACTTGCATGTATTAGGCACGCCGCCAGCGTTCGTCCTGAGCCAGGATCAAACTCTCCAAGAAAGTTGATATAGCTCATAAAAGTTAAAACGTTGGCTTCGTTTCGAAAGAAACGAATGTTTATTGTTGACGTATTTGTTTGTTTAGTTTTCAAAGACCAATTTTCCCGTCACTCATAAGCGACTTTATTAATATACCACCCGGTTCACTATAAGTCAACATCTTTTTGTGAATTTATATGATGATGATCTTACAAAGTGAATGGTATAAAAAAAGGAACATCCAATAGGATGTCCCTTTTTCATGTTTATTCCTCATTTTCCTCAGGTAAGTCGGATTGTTGGGTTTCTTCTGGTTTGTTTTCAGAAGGGAAATCCTCTTCATCCGATTCACTTTGTTCCTCTTTTTCCACCTGGGCAACGGTAGCAACGTATTCATTTTCATTTTCTCTTAGGCTAATGAGTTTAACCCCTTGCGTATTTCGGCCTAATTGGGAGATGCCGGCTACATCTATTCTGATCAGCACACCGCCGGTTGTAATTAACATTAAATCCTCTTCACCCGTAACCGCACGCATCGAAACGAGATTTCCGTTTTTCTCGGTAATGTGGCACGTTTTGATTCCCTTACCACCTCTGCCTTGAATCCGGTATTCCACTGCCGGGGTCCGTTTTCCGTAGCCGTTTTTGGTGACAATCAATACGTCATTGTTCTCTTCTAGCACTTCCATGCCAACCACTTCATCGTTTGCGTCAAGTGTAATACCTTTAACACCCGTAGCGGTACGGCCCATTGATCTTACATCCGTTTCAGGGAAGCGGATTAACATGCCATTTTTTGTGCCAATGATGATTTCCTTGCTTCCGTCTGTCATACGTACGGAAATCAACTCATCCCCTTCACGCAGACTTAAGGCAATAAGTCCGTTGTTGCGGATATGGGCAAATGAAGATAATGGCGAACGCTTGGAAATCCCCTCTTTTGTCGTGAAGAACAAGAACCAGTCATCAACAAAATCTTCAACAGGGATAATAGCATTGACCCACTCACCTTTTTCAATTCCGAGCAGGTTAATAATCGGGATCCCCTTCGCAGTCCGGCTGTATTCCGGAACCTCATAACCTTTGGAACGGTATACCTTGCCTTTATTCGTAAAGAACAAAATTGTATCATGTGTGGATGTTGTTATGAGATGTTCCACAAAGTCATCTTCATTCGTACCCATGCCTTGGATCCCTCTTCCGCCCCGTTTTTGAGCGCGGTAGGTGGAGACCGGAAGACGCTTGATATACCCGTTATGGGTTAGGGTAATGACAATATTTTCCCTTGGAATCAAGTCTTCATCCTCAATATTTTCGAAGCCTCCTGAAGCAATTTCAGTACGGCGTTTATCATTGAAGCGTTCTTTGATTTCGAGCAATTCTTCACGGATAATCTCAAGTACTTTTTCTTCATCGGCTAAAATCGCTTTTAACTCTGCAATTAAATTTACAAGCCCTTGATATTCTTCTTCAATTTTTTCCCGTTCCAAACCAGTTAACCGTTGCAGACGCATATCAAGAATAGCCTGTGCCTGCTTCTCGGAAAGGTTGAACTGGGTCATTAAGCCTTCACGGGCGATATCAGTTGTTTGGGAGTTGCGGATCAAACTAATGACAGCATCCAAGTTGTCTAACGCGACACGCAATCCTTCTAAAATGTGGGCACGTGCCTCTGCTTTACGCAGTTCAAACTCAGTTCTCCTGCGGATTACGACCTTTTGGTGGTCGAGGTAATGGCTGATGCACTGCTTCAGGCTCAATACCTTAGGATGTCCATTAACAAGCGCTAGCATATTGATTCCAAAGCTTGTCTGCAAAGCGGTTAGTTTATATAAATTGTTTAAAATGACATTCGCGTTGGCGTCTTTGCGGACCTCAATAACAATCCGCATCCCTCTGCGATCGGACTCATCCCTAAGATCCGTAATGCCTTCAATCTTTTTATCACGGGCCAATTCAGCAATTTTCTCAATCAGTTTTGCTTTGTTGACTTGATAAGGGATTTCGTGGACGATGATGGTTTCTTTCCCGTTGGACTTTTGCTCAATTTCTACTTTGGCCCTTAGTGTAATGGAACCACGGCCTGTTTCATAGGCCTTGCGGATACCGCTGCGGCCAAGAATAATCCCTCCGGTCGGGAAATCAGGACCCGGAATGATATCCATCAACTCTTGAGTGGTAATGTCAGGGTCGTGGCTTAATGCCAAAACACCATCAATGACTTCACCAAGCTGATGCGGTGGAATATTGGTGGCCATTCCAACTGCAATACCTGTTGTGCCATTTACCAACAGGTTAGGGAAGCGTGCAGGCAATACGACAGGTTCCCTCTCTTCACCATCATAGTTATCTTGATAATCAATCGTATCTTTGTTAATATCTCTTAATAATTCCATCGAGATTTTGGACATTCTGGATTCCGTGTAACGCATGGCGGCTGCAGAGTCGCCGTCCACAGAACCGAAGTTACCATGTCCGTCCACCAACATGTAACGCTGGTTGAAGTCCTGGGCCATCCGGACCATGGTTTCATATACCGCAGAGTCTCCGTGCGGGTGATATTTACCGATAACGTCCCCAACGATACGTGCCGACTTTTTATAAGGTTTGTCCGCATGAATTCCAAGATCGTGCATAGCATAAAGAATACGGCGGTGAACCGGCTTTAATCCATCCCGGACATCCGGAAGGGCACGAGAAACAATAACGCTCATTGCATAGTCAAGAAATGAAGTTCTCATTTCCTGACTAATATTAATTTCTTTTATTTGAGAACTTGGTGTTTCTGCCATCTTTGGTACCTCCTGATTGGATTCCCTTGTTAACTAAAAAAGAAAAGGAGGATAGTGGTCAACCCGCTACCCTTAATTTCTGTAGATGAATTATATATCTAGATTTTTAACGTACTGCGCGTTCTCTTCAATGAAGTTACGGCGTGGTTCCACTTTCTCACCCATAAGCATTTCAAAGGTTTCGTCTGCCTCTATAGCATCTTCGAGACTTACCTGAAGCATAGTTCTTGTTGCTGGGTCCATGGTTGTTTCCCATAATTGCTCAGGATTCATCTCTCCCAAACCTTTATACCGCTGAATATTTGGCTTTGGCTGGCTTGGCAGCTCGGCAAAAATTTTATCCAGCTCTTTATCATTGTAGGCATACTCAATGCGTTTGCCTTGCTGCACTTTATATAATGGAGGCTGGGCAATATAGACATAGCCGGCTTCTAAGATTTTACGCATGTAACGATAGAAAAAGGTCAAAAGAAGTGTGCGAATGTGGGCGCCATCCACATCGGCATCGGTCATGATGACAACTTTATGGTATCTGGCTTTGGCAATATCAAACTCTTCTCCTATTCCGGTTCCAATCGCCGTGATCATTGCCCTGACTTCGTTGTTGGAAAGAATTCGATCTAGACGCGCTTTTTCAACGTTTAAGATTTTACCGCGCAACGGCAAAATGGCTTGGAAGTGCCGGTCACGCCCTTGCTTTGCCGAACCTCCCGCTGAATCTCCCTCAACGATGTACAATTCACTTTCTTCTGGTTTTCTTGAAGAACAGTCAGCTAATTTTCCGGGCAAACTAGATACCTCAAGGGCACTTTTCCTACGTGTTAGTTCCCGTGCCTTTTTGGCTGCAAGTCTTGCCCTTGAAGCCATTAATCCCTTATCCACAATCTTCTTGGCCACTGAGGGATTCTCTAATAAAAATTTATCAAATGCAGTTGAAAAAACAGTATTGGTGATTGTACTAACCTCAGAGTTGCCGAGCTTGGTTTTTGTTTGTCCCTCAAATTGCGGGTCAGGGTGCTTGACTGAGATAATTGCAGTCAGTCCTTCTCGGACATCCTCACCACTGAGGTTGCCATCATTTTCTTTAATTAGGCCATTTTTTCGGGCATAGTCATTAATGACTCTTGTCAGGGCCGTTTTAAACCCGGATTCATGCGTTCCGCCTTCATACGTATGGATATTATTTGCAAAGGAATAGATACTTTCGGTATAACCCTCGTTGTATTGAAGGGCCACCTCAACGCTTATTCCGTCCCGTTCCCCGATTACATCAATCGGCTCTTCGTGAACGACCTCTTTTGTGCGGTTTAAATGCTCCACATAGGATTTAATTCCGCCTTCATAGTGGTACTCATGCTGTTTATTTTCTACCCGTTTATCTTCAATCGTGATTCTTAAACCACGGTTTAAGAAAGCCAGTTCACGGATCCTTGTCGCAAGAATGTCATAATCGTATACCAATGTTTCCGTAAAAATTTCAGGATCAGGTTGAAAATGGGTAATCGTACCAGTCTGGTCCGTTTCACCAATCACTTTTAAATCGGCAGCTGGCACACCGCGTTCATATTTTTGATAATAGACTTTTCCATCCCGATGGACATACACTTCCAGGTAAGTGGACAAAGCGTTAACTACGGATGCCCCTACACCATGAAGACCGCCAGAAACCTTATAGCCGCCGCCGCCGAACTTTCCTCCGGCGTGGAGCACGGTCATAATAACCTCAACAGCTGGCCGGCCCATTTTTTCTTGGATGTCTACTGGAATACCACGGCCATTATCCTTTACTGTAATGCTATTGTCTTCCTCAATCATGACATTGATTTCAGTACAGTAGCCAGCGAGCGCCTCATCAATACTGTTGTCCACAATCTCCCACACCAAGTGGTGCAGGCCTCTGCTGCTTGTCGAACCAATATACATGCCAGGCCGTTTCCGAACTGCCTCAAGGCCTTCAAGCACTTGTATCTGGCTTGCATCATACTCATGCTCCTGAACTGATTTTTGATCCATTGTCACTTGAATCACCTGCGCTTTCTGCCGAAATTACTCTATCAAAAATAAATAAACTTAGAATTCATTTATATAAATTTGGCTGGAACGCTTCTTCAAAGTACCGGAAGCGATCGGGGACAAATAGACTTTATCGAAGGTAATCACAATCGATTTATAAGGGTTTTTTGAAAGATTGATTACTTTTTTTTGGTGATGGTTGAGAAATTCTTCAACCAGCTCCGAATTATTGGCACTTTCTTTATCCAAAATAGCGATAATATCTTTTGCTCTAATATTGAGATCTTCCCCGATATGAAGATACATGTTCGTTCCCACCTCAATGAACTTTGTTGATTGTGCCTGCCGCCACTTCAAAAGTGGCTGCTTCCTTTAACGTTTGATGGTCAATGCCATCAACACTTGTGGTTGTCACAAAGGTTTGAACCTTCCCTTGAATGGTATTAAGCAAATGGGACTGACGGTAATCATCCAATTCTGATAAAACATCATCCAATAACAGAATCGGATATTCTCCCATTTCTGAATAAATCAGCTCAATTTCCGCCAGTTTAACGGACAAGGCAGTCGTACGCTGCTGGCCTTGCGAGCCAAACGTTTGGACATCCCGATCATTCACGAAAAACAGCAAGTCGTCCCGATGGGGGCCGAAAAGTGTGGTTCCTCGATCGATTTCTCTTGATTTTACTTTTGCAAATTTTTCTTCAAAGCTTGCTACCATTTTCGACAAATCTTGGTCTTCTAATACCTCCACCGAAGGTTTATAGCTGATTTCGAGTTTTTCCAGTCCTCTAGATATGCCTTGGTGGATGGGCTTTGCCCAATTTTCAAGCATGTAAAGAAACTCAAAACGTTTCCGGACAATTTTTACCGCCATCTGGATAAACTGTTCGGTTAAAATTTCGAGCATGGTCTCATCAGTCTGTTTTTTGATTTGCATCATCTTCAGGAAATGATTGCGCTGCTGGAGTATTTTTTGATATTGACTCATATCATGTAAGTAAATCGGTGATATCTGGCCAATTTCCATATCTATAAATCGCCTGCGGATCTGAGGGCTTCCCTTTACTAAATTAAGGTCTTCGGGAGCAAACATCACTACGTTCATATTCCCAACATATTGACTTAGTTTTTGCTGTTCAATATGATTCAACTTTGCTTTTTTTCCCTTTTTGGATATCACTAATTGCAGCGGCAAGGAACTGTGCTGTTTTTGAACCCTACCTTCTATTTTAGCATAATCCTGATCCCAGCGAATAAGATCTTTATCATTTGAGGTTCGATGTGATTTAGCCATGGCTAAGACGTAAATGGATTCCATGACATTTGTTTTCCCCTGGGCATTTTCGCCTAAGATGACATTTACTTTATTTTCAAATTCAATGGACAATTCCTCATAATTTCGATAATCAGTTAATGCTAGGCTTTCAATATGCATGCAGACGTCATCCTTTAATTACTGGGTAATCACGAACTCTCCATGGCCAGGAATTTTGATTTTATCACCGGCACGCAGTTTTCTGCCCCGTCTTTGGTCCTGTTCGCCATTAATAAACACAACATGTTCACTTAAAAACCATTTTGCCATTCCACCAGTTGAAATGACATCCGCGAGCTTTAAAAACTGCCCTAAAGTAATAAATTCGGTTTCGAGCTTTATCTGTTCAGGCAAATTGTCACCCTCATTTCTTTAAATGGTCTCAATACTTTATTTTACTAAAAATCTCGGATAGATACAAAGGGGAACTAAAAACAAAGCCACCAGCAGGGGTGGCTTATCTCACTTTGGTAATGTTTTCTAGTATGTTCTTACCGGCAAAATCAGCTGCAGGATGGTTTCATCATGAAGAGGACGGATGACAAATGGACGCATGGCTCCCGTGAAATTAATGCGGATGTCCTGTCCCTCAAGAGCTTTCAATGCATCCATCATAAATTTTGCGCTGAAGGAAATTTTTAAGTCTTCTCCTTCAATCGATTCGCTTTGGATTTCTTCGACAACCTTACCGATTTCTGGTGTATTCGACGAGATTTCGATAATGCCGCTGTCGATTGTCGATAGCTTGACCACATTATTTCTGCCTTCACGCGCTAAGAGCGATGCCCGATCAATAGCCTGAAGAAATTCCTTTGTGTTCACTGTAATATCGGTTTTACTGTCAGTAGGGATTAGCCGGGAAGTATCAGGATAGTTTCCTTCCAACAGCCTTGAGAAAAATAATAAATGTTTTGCTTTAAACAGAATTTGGTTTTCTGTAATGACAATATCAATAAAATCACTGGAATCATCAATGATTTTACTTAACTCATTCAGACTTTTGCCTGGAATGACCACATTGTAGCTTTCATCGTTCTCTATTTCGACCTTTGCTTTTCTGAGCGCCAAACGGTGGCTATCTGTTGCAATACAGGTTAACTCCCCATTCTCAATCTTCCAGTTTACACCTGTCAAGATGGGTCGTGTTTCTGAGGTGGACACTGCAAAATAGGTTTGGCGGACCATTGCCTTTAACAAGTCTGCTGCAATATGGAACTTATTGTTTTCTTCGATTTGCGGCAGGTGAGGGTATTCCTCTGCATCCAGCCCAATTAGATTGAACTCGGACTTACCGGATCTAATCACTGTTTGCAGGTGGTTCAATACTTCAATCTCCACCGAGGCCGTTGGCAGTTTTTTTACGATTTCACTAAAGAACTTAGCCTGTAAAACAATGGCACCTGGTTGTTTAATTTCAACAATTTCATTGCCAGCTTCCTCTTTTGGAATAAACGATTCAATTGAAATATCAGAATCACTCCCGGTTAATGTGACTCCTTCTGCAGTGGCGGTAATTTTGATACCGGTCAGAATAGGAATAGTCGTTCGTGAGGTGACTGCTTTCATGACATCTTGAACACTTTGTACCAGACGATCCCGTTGGATGATAAATTTCATTTTTTATATCCTCCGATTTAAGTAATTTTTTAAAGCCTATGGCATATATATTTATTTATTATTTTTTTAAAAAAAACAGTAGAAGTACTAGTAGGGTATGTTGATATGTGGATAACTATTAGTTAAACACGGAAACACAGCCTATCCACATGTGGACAGACTGTGCATGAATTGGTTTGAGTTATTCACATGTTGACTAGATTTTCAACAATTCATTTAGTTCTTTCATTTGCTTTTGCAGCTGCGGGTCCGTTTGGAGCAGCTTTGAAATTTTTTCATGGGCATGGATGACGGTTGTATGGTCCCTGCCGCCAAATTCTTCTCCAATTTTAGGGAGCGAGTAATCGGTCAATTCACGCGATAAATACATAGCGATTTGCCTTGGAAAAGCGATTGATTTTGTCCGTTTTTTAGCCTTAAAGTCCTCCAGCTTGATACTATAATGCTCGCCGACAACCTTTTGGATTTCGTGTATGGTAATCACTTTGGGCTTTGAGCTAGGGATAATATCTTTTAATGCTTCTGCTGCGAGATCGGCATTAATATCCTTGTTAATTAAGGATGAATAAGCGACAACACGAATCAATGCGCCTTCAAGTTCCCGAATGTTCGAGTCAATTTGATTGGCGATGTATAGCATGACCTCATTCGGGATATCCAATCCGTCTGCCTTTGCCTTTTTTCTTAAGATGGCAATCCTTGTTTCCAGATCAGGCGGAGTGATATCCGTAATCAGACCCCATTCAAACCGGGAACGGAGCCTGTCCTCCAATGTTGGAATTTCTCTTGGCGGGCGGTCACTGGAAATGACAATTTGCTTGCTTTCTTCATGCAGGCTATTAAAGGTGTGGAAGAATTCCTCTTGGGTGGATTCTTTTCCGGCCAAAAATTGAATATCATCTATCAAAAGGACATCCACGTTTCGATATTTATTGCGGAAATTCTCAGCCTTGTTGTCACGAATCGAATTAATAAATTCGTTTGTAAACTTTTCAGATGATAAATAAACCACTTTGGCGGATGGATTATGCTCCAGTACATAGTGCCCAATGGCATGCATTAAGTGAGTTTTCCCCAGTCCAACACCCCCATAGATAAATAGCGGATTATAAGCTTTTGCTGGTGCTTCCGCCACTGCCAAGGATGCTGCGTGGGCGAAACGATTGCCAGACCCGATGACAAATGTATCAAAAGTATATTTAGGAATTAAGACACTGGGTGGAAAATCAGTATGATCATCGTCTTTTTTACCCTTTTTCGCCGGCGCTGGGATTTCAAATTCTTCCTCTTTCGGATTTTGCGGAATAATGAACTTTACGGCAAGTTCTTCTCCGGTAATTTCGTAGAGGATTCCGGAAATCAATTGAGAATATCGCTCCTCCAGCCAATCCCGCGCAAACTCGTTGGGGGCTGTTACGACAAGCAGATCTCCTTGAAGGGAATGGGCTTTTGTGGATTTGAGCCAAGTATCAAAGCTGGGTTTGCTGATTTTTTTCTCAATATTGGCCAGGGCTGCATGCCAAAGATCCGCAATGTTTTCCAACTAGTATCCCTCCTTTAAAAAATGGCTAATATTTCTGTGGTTAGTTGATACTCCATCGATATTATTTCCGATATAAATAGTTTTTTCGCTGCTGCGCATTTTTATAAAAAGTAATGAAATAAGTGCTTTTTGCATATAATAAAGGCTATGAAATTATCATTATACGAAACAGTGATTGTGGAAAACATATAATAAGGAATAAAAGTGGAGTTTCGACAATATCCACCCCTTGTGGACAACTTTTTACAGAACCCCTGAATAAACTGTCCACATGTTATCCACAATCTGTGGATAACGAAGATGCCGGTTCAAGTTATTCAGAGTGAAAACACAAATATAATATCAAATAATACCGTGTCATGCAATGGTTTTTCAAAGTTTATCCACAAGTAATCTGGTTGTGAATAAAAATTGTCCACAGGTAGATAGTTTGTGAAAAACCTGTCAATATCTTGTGTGGATAACGAAAAAAATGTCGAAAAAATTATCCACAACCTCGAAAAGCGGAAGTGCCCTGGTCGGCGTCATATGACCTGGAGCGCTCCAACTGAGATAAGGTTAAACTTCAATCAGCGAATGTTTTTCTCGCTGATTGTTAGTTAAACCAATCGGGTTCTTACGGGCAGTTGAGAATCTACTGCCCGTTGAACGGGAAAAAGGAAACAAGTAGAGCAGAGATAGCCGATGCTGACTTATCGCAGGGAAATGCACAATGGACACTAGGCGCTGGGTGCTGTAGCTAGAAAATACTAAAAGAGCAGGAGCTTGGAGCAGTCAGGAAATTTTAAAAGAGGATCTAAATGGTTCCCGCTAAGGAAAAATTGGAAAAGGAACAATATCAGGACAGTGGTTGACAATTTCTAGTCTGCCTCTTTATAATATATAAGACTGTCTATTACAATTTGCACAGCAATTCCTCAGGGAGGTGTCATATAATGAAAAGAACGTATCAACCAAATAAGCGTAAGCACAGCAAAGTTCACGGTTTCCGCAGTCGCATGAGCTCAGCAAACGGACGTAAGGTTCTTGCTCGCCGTCGCCAAAAAGGAAGAAAAGTATTATCAGCTTAGACCACTGAAACGTCTCAGTGGTCTTTTTTTAAAGAAAAGCAGAAGCGCGCCCAGGTTTTCCTACTGGGCGCTTTGTCTAAACTAAACATAAGAAAACTATACCTACATAGAAAACCGTGACCAGACTGAAGGTGATAGATAGTGAAAAAAGAATTCAGGATCAAGAAGAATAATGACTTTCAGGCGGCATTCCAAAAGGGCCGTTCCTTTGCCAATCGGCAATTTGTAGTTTACTCCTTGCCGAAAGAAGACCAAGGGTATTTCCGGATTGGTTTGTCGGTCAGTAAAAAACTTGGCAACGCGGTAACGAGAAACAGGATAAAACGATACATAAGGCAAGCGGTTCAGGAGTTGCAGGATCAAATCACTTCCAATTATGATTACATCATCATTGCCCGAAAGCCTGCAGCTGATATGGATTTTTTTGAGGTGAAAGGCAGTCTAACGCACGTATTGAAAGTGGGAAAAGTGCTAAAGCGTTCCACTAAATAATAAAAACGATCATTATCGCAAGTGGCTGAAGACAAGCTTCTCTAGAAAATGGTAAAATAAAAAATATACATATGTCTGGGGATTCACTAGATCATACTGGAGACAGAGGAGGAAATTTTGGTTGAAAAAACGAATATTACTCTTATTCGGGACCCTTTCGGTATTCTTGCTGCTGGGTGGGTGCTCACAGGTAAATAAGCCGATAACGGCAGAAAGCACCGGCTTTTGGAATGAATACATAGTCTATCCGTTATCTTGGCTGATTGTCCACATGGCCGATTGGCTTGGCGGCAGCTTTGGCTTGTCGCTTATCGTCGTCACGATTATCATCCGGTCGATTATTTTACCGCTAATGATTAAACAGACGAAAAGCTCAAAAGCAATGCAAGCCTTGCAGCCAGAAATGGAAGCGCTCAAAAAGAAATACAGTTCAAAAGATCAAAAAACCCAACAACTGTTGCAGCAGGAAACCATGGCGCTGTTCCAAAAGCACGGCGTCAATCCGATGGCAGGATGTTTTCCGTTAATCGTGCAAATGCCGATTCTTATCGGTTTTTATCATGCTATCAGCAGAACCAGGGAAATTGCCCAAGATAGTTTTCTTTGGTTTGATTTGGGGGACAAGGACCCTTATTACATTTTACCGATTGTAGCAGGCATCACAACCTTTATTCAGCAAAAGATGATGATGGCCGGTCAGACGAACCAAAACCCGCAAATGGCTATGATGCTTTGGATGATGCCAATTATGATTGTTGTTTTTGCGTTTAATTTCCCGGCAGCCCTTTCCCTGTACTGGGTTGTTGGTAATATCTTTACCATTGTGCAAACATATTTCATAAAAGGACCGGAACTGAAGGCATCAGCCACCGGCAAAGCGGGAGGAGCAAAAAAGTGAAACAGGTAACTGCTACAGGACAAACAGTCGAAGAGGCAGTAGAATCAGCTTTAGCTCAACTAAATGCAACGAAAGAACGTGCGGAAGTCGATATTATCGATGAAGGAAAAAAGGGCATTTTCGGAATTTTCGGGTCAAGGCCCGCCGTTGTAAAAGTGACCTTAAAGACTGACCCAATCGATGAGGCAAAGAAGTTTATACAGGAAGTCAGCAAATCCATGGGAGCATCTGTTGAGATTGAGGTAAAACGGGAAGGCAAACAAGTCTATCTTGTGATGTCGGGTGATAAAATTGCTTTGATGATCGGGAAGCGGGGCCAAACGTTAAACTCGCTTCAATATTTAACCCAATTAGTGATTAACCGTCATTCTGAACAATTTTTGACTGTGATATTGGATGCAGAGGATTACCGGAACCGTAGAAGCGATACTTTGATTCAATTGGCTAACCGACTGGCTCAAAAGGCAGTGAGGACAGGAAAAGACGTGGCTTTGGAGCCGATGCCATCCTATGAGCGAAAAATTATTCACACAGCCCTTTCTGAAAACAATCGGGTAAAAACCCTCTCCGATGGTACAGAACCCCATCGCCATGTGGTCATAGCACCAATTAAAAAATAGTTGGAAATATAAATAGCAAGGAAAGACATCCTATCTATAGATAGGGTGTTTTTTTATGCCCACTTTTATTATTTAGTTTTTTCATTTTTGTTATCTACGGGAAAAAAGCTTATGAAATTCATCTTGTTGTTATTCACATGTGGATAAGTTAAAATAGAATCTGACATTTATTTCGCTGTGGATAAGTCAGTTTACTCCAAAAGCTGGCTTTTTTATGATATCTTTATATTTTGCAAAAAAAATTACTGTGTATATATAAATAAAATGTTGATTTGTGAGGTGAAGAAGATGGAGATGGATACGATTGCGGCAATCTCGACTCCGATGGGGGAGGGTGCAATTGCGATAGTCCGACTAAGTGGAGATGAAGCGATACCAATTGCAGACAAGCTGTTTAGCGGTGTAGGAGGTAAAAGGCTCATCGATATGGCATCGCATACGATTCACTATGGCCACTTGCATGATCCGAAGACAGGACAAAACGTGGAAGAGGTCATGGTTTCGATTATGAAAGGGCCAAAGACGTTTACGAAAGAGGACGTAGTGGAAATCAATTGCCATGGAGGAATCGTGTCCGTTAACAGGGTCCTCCAGTTGGTGTTAAGATCAGGTGCGCGACTCGCCGAACCAGGGGAATTTACGAAACGTGCATTTTTAAATGGACGAATTGATTTGTCACAGGCGGAAGCGGTGATGGATTTAATCCGTGCCAAAACGGATAAAGCGATGAATATGGCCCTAGGACAAATGGAAGGGCGTTTGTCGAGGTTGATTCAGCGGCTGCGTCAGGAAATATTGGAGGTCCTGGCACAGGTGGAGGTCAATATTGATTATCCTGAGTACGATGATGTAGAAGAAATGACCCATCGAATGATGAAGGAAAAAGCCCAATATGTGCGGACGGAAATTAATAAACTGCTGCAAACCTCGCAGCAAGGGAAAATCTTGCGTGAGGGCCTTTCGACTGTTATTGTCGGAAGACCTAATGTCGGGAAATCCTCTTTATTAAACAGCCTTGTCCAAGAAAATAAGGCAATTGTGACCGATATACCTGGTACGACCCGTGACGTAATTGAAGAGTATGTCAATGTCCGCGGCGTGCCGTTAAGGCTGCTGGACACGGCTGGTATCAGGGAAACAGAAGATATCGTGGAACGGATAGGTGTGGAGCGCTCGCGGCAGGTACTGAAGGAAGCGGATTTGATTTTACTTGTATTAAACTCCGCGGATAAACTGACCAAAGAGGATGAAAACCTATTTGAAGCAGTTGAAGGAATGGATGCCATTATCATCGTCAATAAAACCGATTTGCCACAGAAAATTGATTTGGACAGGGTCAGTCACCTCGCGCAAGGCCGCGCGGTGGTCACTACCTCACTCTTGGAAGACCAAGGTGTAGATCAATTAGAAGAAGCGATTGCTTCCATTTTCTTTGGCGGACAAATTGAAGCCAAGGATGTTACGTATGTTTCCAACAGCCGCCACATCGCGTTGCTGCATCAAAGCCTGCAAGCGATTGAGGATGTATTGGAAGGCGTGGAAATGGGAACACCGATAGATATTATACAAATTGACATGACGAGAACATGGGAATTGCTTGGGGAAATTATTGGTGAAACGGTCCATGAGAGCCTCATCAATCAGTTATTCTCGCAGTTCTGCTTGGGAAAATAGAATAGGAAGTTTTTCCGCAAGCTTGCGGAAAAGGAGGAAACACACATGCAATATGAAGCTGGAAATTTTGACGTTATTGTCGTCGGTGCCGGCCATGCTGGCTGTGAGGCAGGCCTCGCGGCGGCAAGGCTGGGAGCCAAAACGTTAATGATCACCATCAATTTGGATATGGTGGCCTTTATGCCATGTAACCCGTCCGTGGGCGGACCGGCCAAGGGAATTGTGGTCCGGGAAATTGATGCACTCGGCGGCGAAATGGGCAAGAATATTGATAAAACCTATATCCAAATGCGGATGCTTAACACCGGGAAGGGCCCTGCGGTCCGCGCCTTAAGGGCGCAGGCCGATAAATTTGCCTATCAGCATGAAATGAAGAAGACTCTTGAGGAAGAACCGAACTTGACTTTGCTCCAAGGGATGGTCGAACAGCTGATTGTGGAGGAAGGGGTTTGCACGGGCGTCATTACAAAAACCGGTGCAGTCTACCATGCCAAAACGGTGGTTATCACAACGGGGACGTTCTTGCGCGGCGAAATTATTATTGGTGAATTAAAATATTCGAGCGGTCCGAACAATCAGCAGCCATCTATCCGGTTATCGGAACATTTGGAAGAGCTCGGTTTTGATTTGGTCCGCTTCAAAACTGGTACACCGCCTCGGGTGAACAGCAACTCGATTGACTACAGCAAGACCGAAATTCAGCCTGGTGATGAGGAACCACGGGCATTTTCATATGAAACAACGAAATTTATCACCGATCAGCTGCCATGCTGGTTAACCTATACCAATGAGCGCACCCATCAAATCATCGATCAAAACCTGCATCGCTCACCGATGTATTCTGGAATGATTAAAGGAACTGGTCCGCGTTATTGCCCATCAATTGAAGATAAAGTGGTCCGGTTTAATGATAAACCGCGCCATCAAATTTTCTTGGAGCCTGAGGGCCGGAATACAAGAGAAGTGTATGTCCAAGGGTTATCCACCAGCCTTCCGGAAGATGTTCAAAAGGAAATCTTAAAAACAGTTCCCGGTTTGGAAAAGGCAGAAATGATGCGCGCCGGATATGCGATTGAATATGATGCGATCAAGCCGACCCAGCTATGGCCGACTTTAGAGACAAAAGTGGTTAAAAACCTTTATACAGCTGGCCAAATCAATGGTACTTCCGGTTACGAAGAAGCGGCTGGCCAGGGAATCATGGCCGGTATTAATGCTGGTTTAAGGTCCCTTGATCGAGAAGAACTGGTGTTAAGCCGTTCGGAAGCTTATATTGGTGTATTGATTGACGACTTGGTCACAAAGGGAACCAATGAACCTTACCGCCTGCTTACTTCCAGGGCAGAATATCGTTTATTGCTGCGCCATGATAACGCCGATCTTCGTCTGACGGAAATCGGCTACAAAATCGGTTTAATCCGAGATGACCGTTACGAGAAATTCTTGACAAAAAAGGCAGCCGTTGAAGCTGAAAAACAAAGACTGCAAGAAACGATCTTGAAGCCATCGGATAAAACACTGCAAGATTTAATTAAAAGCATTGGCGGCAGTGAATTAAAAGATGGCATCCGCGCCTCTGACTTATTAAAAAGGCCGGAAATGACGTATGCGATGCTGGAATCGATTACCCCTTCAGAAGTTTCGTTGGATGATGAAATCAAGGAACAAGTAGAGATCCAAATTAAATATGAGGGGTATATTGAAAAATCACTGCAACAAGTGGAACGGCTGAAGAAAATGGAAGATAAACGGATACCGGAAAAAATTGATTATGATGCGATTTCCGGGCTGGCAAATGAGGCAAAGCAAAAGCTGAAAAAAATCCAGCCATTAACCCTTGCACAGGCATCACGGATTTCCGGAGTGAATCCTGCTGATATCTCCATCCTGCTCGTGTATTTGGAACAGGGCAAGATTGCAAAAGTCTTTAATGACTAAAAAAACGAAAGTGTCTTCTAAAAATAACTTTGCATAGCGCCCCTTCCAAATTGCTGGGCGTTTTTGCAAAGTGAAGTAAGTGAGGAACAGGAATGAATAGCGACCAATTTGCGGCAAGTCTTCGGGAAAAAGGAATCATCCTTACCGACCGGCAGCTTGACCAGTTTGAAAAGTATTATGAGACACTGGTGGAATGGAATGAAAAAATTAATCTAACCGCGATTACCGAAAAAGGGGAAGTCTATTTAAAGCACTTTTACGATTCGATTTCGGCCGCATTCTATTTTGATTTTACAAAACCCATTCGTGTTTGTGATGTCGGTGCGGGGGCTGGTTTCCCAAGTATCCCGATTAAGATTGTTTTTCCTCAAATCAAAGTCACCATTGTCGATTCATTGAATAAGCGGATTCACTTTTTAGATCACCTTGCCGATGTACTGGAATTGGAAGATGTCGAATTCGTCCATGACAGGGCGGAAACCTTTGGAGTCAATCCAAAATATCGGGAGACCTATGATGTGGTAACCGCACGTGCCGTAGCCCGAATGTCCGTGCTTAGCGAGCTATGCCTTCCATTGGTAAAGCCGGGCGGGCACTTTGTCGCCCTAAAGGCGATAAATGCGGAGGAAGAATTGACGGCTGCCAAGAAGGCTGTCACAACACTTGGGGGAAAACTGGAAAATAAGTTTACCTTTACCCTGCCAATCGAGAATTTTGAACGGACGGTCATTTTAATTCATAAAGAAAAGCAAACCCCGAAAAAATATCCGCGAAAGCCTGGTACGCCTAATAAAACACCGATTGAATAGAAACAATTACAGGGATGCCGGTTTAAGGAAAAGGATGCTTTTACAAGAGAAAAATGATATCCTAGGCAGGAAGAATGTTTGAATATAGAGAATAAGTATTAGGGAGTTTCGTAAAGGTGGTGTTGGGGATGAAGAATTCGTTTACACGCTTTTTTGGTCTTGGCGAAAAAGAACAACAGACGGTCGAACTTGAAGATGAGTTAAATCTCGAAAAAAATGAGGAAATCCAAAAGATTCCGATTGACCGAATTGTTCCTAACCGGTTTCAGCCCAGAACTGTTTTTGATGAAGATAAAATCGAAGAGTTATCGAGAACGATTCACATACACGGAATTATCCAGCCCATTGTCGTCAGACAATTTGACCTGAATCAATATGAAATCATTGCCGGGGAACGCCGCTGGCGGGCCATGAAAAAACTTGGCTGGGTGGAAGCACCTGCCATTATAAAAAATTTAACGGATTCCCAGACTGCATCGGTGGCATTAATCGAAAACCTGCAACGGGAAGAATTATCGCCAATTGAAGAGGCAATCGCCTACGGCAAGTTACTAGAGCTGCATAACCTAACCCAAGAGGCATTAGCCCAGAGGTTAGGAAAAGGGCAGTCCACCGTTGCCAATAAATTGCGGCTGCTTAAATTGCCGCAGCCGGTTCAGGATGCTTTATTGAGTAAGTCAATTACCGAGCGGCACGCTCGGGCGCTCATTCCGCTGAAGGATCCGGAAAAGCAAGTGGCCCTGCTTGGGGAAATCATTGAGAAAAACCTGAATGTGAAGCAGACCGAAGAGCGAGTTGTGAAGCTTTTGGAACAAAAATCGGACAAGCCAAAGC
This sequence comes from Neobacillus camarae, assembly GCF_054950115.1. Classification (NCBI taxonomy): domain Bacteria; kingdom Bacillati; phylum Bacillota; class Bacilli; order Caryophanales; family Bacillaceae; genus Neobacillus; species Neobacillus camarae. The sequence goes on from NZ_JBUCKX010000002.1 coordinate 101,172, forward strand.
CGAAACGGAAAGCATTCAGCAAGGATATGCGGATCGCGGTTAACACTATCCGCCAATCGTTAACTATGGTAAGCGATAGTGGAATCAATTTGGATTCTGAAGAACAAGAATTCGACGATTTCTACCAATTTACGATCCGAATACCCAAGAAAAAATAAATAATTCATCCAGAGGATGGCCTTTCTAGGTGATCCTCTTTATTTTTGCTGTAATCGGGCCAACTATTGCCTGGAAAATACCAATTTTATGAAAATGACCCGTTAATCAGGGGAATATTTTTCGAAAAAAAATTCCAAGCTTGTTTTTTCATGATAAAATAAAGGAATGGTATTTAATATTAAATCGTGTTGGCTAAAAAGTGACAAAAAACGCGATGTTTTTTAAAATTTACTAGAGTAGAAGTTTAAAATTTTTTGAGAATGGTAAGGGTAGGTGACATCGTGGGTAAGATCCTTTCTATCGCGAATCAAAAAGGCGGAGTCGGTAAAACGACGACGGCAGTCAACCTAGGCGCCTGCTTAGCTTATATAGGCAAAAGAGTCTTATTAGTCGACGTGGACCCGCAAGGCAATGCCACTAGCGGTGTCGGTATTGAAAAGGCAGAAGTTGACCAATGTATATACGATGTATTAGTCGATGATGTGGAAGCAAAAGAGGTCATCCGGCCTACAGTGATTGAAAATTTGTCTGCCATACCGGCCACCATTCAGCTAGCAGGGGCTGAAATTGAATTGGTGCCGACCATTTCAAGGGAAGTACGTCTGAAACGCGCCCTTGAAGAAGTCAAAAATCAGTTCGATTATATTATTATTGATTGTCCTCCTTCATTAGGCCTTTTAACGCTGAATGCCTTAACCGCCTCGGATTCAGTTATCATTCCGGTACAGTGTGAATACTATGCCTTGGAAGGTTTAAGCCAGCTGCTAAATACGGTAAGGCTGGTGCAAAAACATCTTAACCAGGATTTGAAAATTGAAGGTGTTTTGTTAACGATGCTGGATGCGCGAACGAATTTGGGGATTCAAGTCATTGAAGAAGTGAAAAAGTACTTTCAGGATAAAGTCTATAAAACCATTATTCCAAGAAATGTTCGTCTAAGTGAAGCTCCAAGCCATGGGGAACCTATCATTTCTTATGATGCAAGGTCCCGCGGAGCTGAAGTATATTTAGATCTGGCAAAGGAAGTGGTCGCAAATGGCTAAAGGTTTAGGAAAAGGCTTGAATGCTTTCTTTAGCATGGAACCTGGTAAAGAAGAAACCGTTCAGGAGATTAAGGTACAGGATCTCCGTCCTAATCCCTATCAGCCCAGAAAAACGTTTCAACAAGAGGCCATTAACGAATTAAAGGCTTCCATTATCGAGCATGGAATTCTGCAGCCTCTTGTTGTAAGAAAAAGTATCAAAGGCTTTGAAATAGTAGTTGGGGAACGTCGTTATCGCGCGGCAAAGGAAGCCAAGCTGGAAACCGTCCCCGCCGTGGTCCGCGAACTTTCTGAGCAGCAGATGATGGAATTGGCTGTGCTTGAAAACCTGCAGCGGGAAGATTTAAACCCGATTGAAGAAGGACAAGCTTATCAGACCTTATTGGAGAAACTGAAGCTGACTCAGGAAGAAGTGGCAAAAAGGTTAGGCAAAAGCCGGCCTCATGTGGCAAATCATATCCGGCTCCTCTCTCTTCCGCCGAAAATCCAAGGGCTGATTGCTGAAGGAAAAATCACCATGGGCCATGGGCGTGCCTTGTTAGGGTTAAGGCAGAAATCCATACTGCCAAGCTTGGTTGAAAAGGTCATGAAAGAATCGCTGAATGTCCGCCAACTGGAAAAATTGATTCAAGAAATCAATGAAAGTGTTCCACGTGAAACAAAAAAACCGGAAAAGAAAAAGGATGTATTTTTATTAGAGCGGGAGCATTCATTAAGAGAACGGTTTGGCACTACTGTCAATATCAAACAAAATAAAAATAAAGGCAAAATTGAAATTGAATTCTTCTCCCAGGAAGACTTGGAGAGAATTTTGGAAATGCTGGGACATGAAGAATCCTGATTGGCCATCTTATGGGTGGTTTTTTTTTTATATTTTTTCAATTTGTAAACAGAGAAGGCTTATTTTAGACAAAAGGGGAAACACACAGCATGTTTTTATTAGGAACACTAGTAAACGGGTTATTGATTATCATTGGTACCATGCTTGGCAAGTTGTTGAATCGGATTCCGGAGGGCATGAAGACAACCGTCATGTACGGAATTGGATTGTCTGTCATGGTATTGGGCCTGCAAATGGGGTTGAAATCGGAGAATTTCCTTATTGTGATCATCAGTTTGGTAGCCGGTGCTGTCATTGGGGAATGGCTTCAGTTAGAAGAAAAGTTAAATCAGTTGGGACTATGGCTGGAGCGGAAAGTCGGCTCAAGTGATAAAGGAAGTATTGCGGAAGGCTTTGTTACCGCCACCCTCATTTTTGTCATTGGTGCCATGGCGATTATCGGTGCCCTTGACAGTGGCATCCGCGGCGATCATGATGTTCTTTTTACCAAATCTGTTATTGATGGGTTTACAGCATTAATATTAACCACAACTTTAGGAATTGGCGTCATTTTTTCCGCTATTCCTGTCATGCTTTATGAAGGGTTGATAGCATTATTTGCCACGCAGATTGACAAGCTTGTGCCCAAACTGTTAATGGACCAATTCATTGTCGAAATGACCTCAGCCGGCGGGATTATGATCTTTGCCATCGGTTTAAATATGATTGGTTTGACGAAAATCAAAGTCGCTAACCTCCTGCCTGGGATTGTGGTTGTAGCTATCTGTGTGACAATTGTATATTTTTACCACTTAGCTGTTTAAAAAAACGGAGCATCTTAAAGAATGCTCCGTTTTTTAACAAGTTTAATTGGTCTTTTCCTCTTCTGCCCATTTTAACTCTTCCCATCTTTGCCTTTGATACAGCATGCTGGCCTCATAAATGCCATTGGAGATGGTTTTGGCCATGCGCATGACGAGATTTAACCTTGTGTTCTGCAATACAAAAAACTCCATAAATCCGCTGACATTGACGATTCCGGTAATATGCAGATCACCAACCGACGGCAGCTCCTTATTAACTCCAGCTCCAGGTTTAACGGGGCCAACCCCCAACTGGATCATTCCGACATTTTTGATGCGTCCCAGGCAGGCATCAATGCCAATAATATAAGGGTCGATGTATTTTGTTTGAATTTCTGTTAATTTATCTGCTAAATTTACAGCATGAATCGGTTCATCAAGTGTTCCATAAACGGAAAATCCATTAGGATTTTTTTCCTCTAATAATGTTCCAACAAGTGGCCCTAATGAATCTCCTGTGGAGCGGTCCGTGCCTATACAAATGAACACAATGGGCCGGCTTGTCACAGTTGGCAAATGCTCTAGCAGTTCGGCCGCAAGGCTTTCTGATGCATGAAATTCATCATGCATGAATTGGGCCTTGCCCCTCCGATCGAATAACCTGGGTTTGAGATTCATTAAGTCCACTCCTAACATTATATTTCCGGTAATATGCTTTAATAGTATACGGAAAATAATAGAATTCTATACATTGTTATGGAAGAAAAAGTAATTACACAATGCTACTCTCATTGATGAAAAATTGTTAAAATAGAAAAGAAAAGCGCAAGCGACCTGGTCAGTGCCGTCTGGCCTTGAGCTAGACAATTTTCAAAGAACTATATACGTTCTAATAATCTAAGAAAAGCGAAGTGCTTGGGCACCGGGCTAAACATTGGAAGGAAGGTGCTTACATGAGTTTTACAGAAAAGAGCATGCAGAAAATCCTCAATAAACTTCAGAATGAGGATACTTGGCTCAACTTGGGTGAGGGTCTGCTGAAAATCTTTATTATATTAATCGTCGCCAATATTTTGATCCGCTTTATAAAAATGGCGATACGTAACATTTTTAAAATCAGAAACCTATCCCCCCTCAGTACGAATGTCCGCCGCGAAGAAACACTGGCAAGATTGCTTGATAATGTCGTTGTTTATGTGGTTTATTTTATTGCCATCATGATGATCCTCTCTGTCATGAACATAGATGTAAAAGCTTTGCTGGCTGGTGCTGGGATTGTCGGCTTGGCAGTTGGTTTTGGGGCACAAAGCTTAGTAAAAGATGTGATTTCAGGATTCTTCATTATTTTTGAAGATCAATTTTCCGTGGGCGACCATATCCGCATTGCCCAATTTGAAGGAGATGTTGAGGCGATTGGGCTGCGCACGACGAAAATCAAAAGTTGGACAGGCGAGGTCCATATTGTGCCCAATGGCAGCATCGTTGAAGTCACTAATTTTTCTCTTCATAATAGTTTGGCAATCATTGACGTAGGGATTGCCTATGAAGAAGACATCGAAAGGGCCGAAAAGGTGATCGGTGAATTATTGGATACTTTACAGGATAAATATGAAGAACTCGTAAGGCGTCCAGACCTATTGGGCATTCAAAATTTGGGACCTTCCGAGATTGTCTTTCGGATTGTGGCTGAAACCTTGCCGATGAAGAATGGACCTATCGCAAGAAAGATCAGAAGAGATGTAAAACTATTTTTAGATGAACATGGCATTGAAATTCCTTATCCAAGAATGGTTATGCTGTCAAGAGAAGAACAATTAAAAAATACTGGTGTATAAAGGGGGATTTTACGAGTGGAGGAAAAGGAATTTGGAATCAATGATGTAGTCGAGATGAAGAAGCAGCATCCATGTGGAACCAACCGGTGGAAAATCATTCGCATGGGAATGGACATCCGTATAAAGTGTGAAGGATGTGGGCATAGCGTTCTAATCCCCAGAAAAGAATTTGGCCGAAAAATGAAGAAAATATTGGTGAAGCATGAGGAGTAGTTCATGCTTCTTTTTTTTTACCAATGGTAGTATCCTTATATAATAAACTGACTATAGGGGGTGAGGGTTTGGCGATAGTCCGCAAGGCAGCATGTCCGTTAAATTGCTGGGACAGCTGCGGTTTTCATGTAACGATAGAAAACGATCGGGTGGTGAAAGTGGAAGGCGACCCGGACCATCCAATTACGCAAGGGAAAATTTGCGCCCGTGGCCGGATGCTGGAGAAGAGAACGAACTCACCCGAGCGCCTGACTTCACCTTTGAAAAAAATAAATGACAGGTTTGAACCCATTTCATGGGAACAGGCCCTTGATGAGATAGCAGCTGAAATGCAGCGAATAAAGGAAACATATGGTTCAACAGCCGTTTTGCATAGCCATGATTATGCCAACAATGGGATTTTAAAAAACTTGGATCAGCGGTTTTTTAATGGCTTTGGCGGGGTAACCGAGCTTTATGGCTCACTATGCTGGGGTTCGGGGATTGAAGCCCAGAAATGGGATTTTGGCAATGCAAACAGCCATGCCCCAAATGATGTATTGAACAGTAAAAATATAGTGATATGGGGAAGAAATGTTGCTAGAACGAACATGCATTTCTATGAAAAGCTCTTGAATGCTAAGAAGCTTGGAGCCCGCTTATATGTGATTGATCCATTGTTTAATGCCACAGCTAAACTGGCGGACCAGTATATTTCCATTAAGCCCGGCATGGACGGAGTACTCGCAGCCGGCATCATGAAGGAACTGCTCCGTCTCGGACTCGAAGACAAGGAATTTATTGAGCAGCATACTCACGGTTTTGCGGATTTGCTCAATCTCCTGAACAGTGTCTCGCTTAAACGGATCTGTGAGTTGACTGAGGTGCCTGAAGAGGTAATCACCATGCTGGCCCATGTCTATGCTGATAAACCGGCCTCCACCTTTATGGGGCTTGGAATGCAGCGATACCAAAATGGCGGAAATACAATCCGATTGATTGATGCTCTCTGTGCCGTGAGTGGCAATATTGGGATCCCCGGGGGTGGGGCGAATTACGCCAATCTTCAGGTTGGCCAGAGTTTTGCCTTCGATGAGCTTGTCTTGTCCGGCCGCAAGCAAAACCATCGGCAATTTTCCATCATGAAGCAGGCGGAAGGGATTTTGGCCGCAAAAAATCCAGAAATCAAAATGATTGTCGTGACCTGCGGGAACCCGTTAACACAACTTCCGGACACCAATGTGGCCGAACAGGCATTTTCTTCGGCAGACACATTAGTGGTGATTGACCAATTTATGACAGACACGGCAAGACTGGCCGATTATGTTTTACCGGCAGCGACTGCCTTTGAGGAAGAAGATATTTATTATTCCTCGATGTATCATCACTATGTCAACTACGGACCACAGCTTGTTTCTCCTCCAGGCGAGGCGAAACCGGATTTGTGGATTTGGTCCCAATTGGCGGACAGGCTTGGATTTGGTGCCGATTTTCAGTTTACGAGGGAAGACTGGCTGAAAATGACGATGAAGCCATTAGCCGAGGAAGGATATACACTGGATAAATTGAAACAACAGCATACATTGGAATTGCCGGTGAATAAAATCCCGTGGCAGGATCGAAAATTTCCCACAAAAACAGGAAAGTTTGAATTCACTTCCTCTCTTGGTAAGGCCAAAACGGGAAATGGCCATTTAACATTGGCGGTTCCCAAGGAATCCAAATGGGAAAATCCTGCTCTGGCAAAACGATATCCATACAGCTTGCTTACGATTCATCCAATGCGTTCCAATCATTCGCAAAACTATCATTTGTTAGGTAACCATGTGAAACTGAAAGTGGAGATTGCCGCCAACATTGCCAATGAGCGGAACTTAAAAGACGGGGATGTTGTCAGGGTATGGAACGGCAGGGGCGAAATTAGGGGAACTGTTTCCGTGCTTCAGGCGGCCCATCCCAACACCATTAATATCGATGAAGGCATTTGGCGGAAATTTGGCGGTTCCGTCAATCAACTTACATCCAGTATGGAATCGGATAACGGTCTGGGAAGCACTTTATATGATTGCTTGGTGAATCTTGAAAAAATAGATTAATAGAAACAGGGCTCTCCATTTAGGATAGCCCTGTTTTTCATTATTTAAATTGTGGTATTTCCAGTACTAGCTTATAGGAATCTATTAAACTATATAAATTATATATTTGTGTCACCTGTTTTTCTGCCCAGCCGATATCCGATGCGTACTGATGGGAAGCGTAGCCTTTCTGCGAGGCAGAACTTGGATTCCATCTCATCTTATAAAGGGTATCCTGGCCTGCATTAATATAGCCATTGGCGATGAATTGTGCGCCGCCAATAATGGCCGCTTCTGGTGTAAACCATCCGGCATTATAGGCAAATTGGGCCCCGCTGGCAACAGCGCTATTATCATAGGCACCGATTCCGTACATATTGTAAACCGTTTTTCCGTTGTATGACACACCACTGGCAAGTGGAGACGAGCCGTTAGATGTTTCCAACAAGGCATGGGCGATTAAATACATTTCATTGACTCCGTATGTCATACCGGCTGTAATAAATGTAGCAGCCGTGCCTTGTAAAATGCCTTTTCCGGCCAATACCCGATTATTGACTTCATCTGCGTTTAAATTGGCGGTCACTGACAGTTTAAGGAATTGAAGTGAATCAACGGTGCTGTTTTTAAAATTATTCGGGTCGACATAGTAACTGACATCCTCCTGGCTGGCATTTACCCAGGTTTTATTATAATCCACTTGATACCACTTAACCCCATTGGCATCGGTCACAACAGCCTGAATGTTTAGTTGATCCTTGTTATTGACCTGCCCGACCACCCAATAATCGGTGCCTGCCCCTCCCCGCACGTTCCAGCCTGTCCCATTGACGATTCCAATTGCAGGGCTTATTAGCGTTACGGCATCAGCACGGATAAAGGTATTATAGGACTTGTCCGTTTGCGGGGTCACAGCCATTTGCAGCTTCACCATGTCACTTAAGCTGATATTATAATTTTCCACCACTGTTTCCATACTGCCGCCTGATGTATTTGGATTAAATGGTGCTGTATCAGAGAGGTATAACGCACTGACATAGCCAGTTTTGCCATTGGCTGTGACCTTAACCCAGCTGTTTTCCACCGATTCCACCGTCACAATGGTCCCGCGTGCCAGCTTTGTCACAATCGTGGCACTAGTGGAAGGATTGGTGCGCATATTTAGGCTCGAACCATAAATAACATTGACATATTTCGTAACAGCCGACGGTGTTGGCTGCTCCTGATTTTGTACAGGAGTGGCATTGGTCTCCGTGGCAGGAGTATCTCCCGTAGTTGCATCGGTGCTTGGCTGGGTTTCAGCTGCAGGAGCAGGGCCGGTCTCTGTGCTTGTACCCGTGCTTGGCTGAGTTGTATTTCCAGCTGCCGACCCAGGATTTTGGTCAGCCGACAGAAATTCAGAACTGACATAGCCAGTTTGTCCATAGGCTTCGATTTTTGCCCAGCCACCTGCTTCCGACAATACCTTGACTTCCAAACCTCTGGCCAATTTCACCAACACGGATGCATTGGCTGCCGGACTTTTACGCATATTTAAGGATGAGCCGGCTGTAACATTGACATACTTACTGACGGTTGCAGGCTGTTCCTGCTTTTCAGCCGATGTGCCGGTCTTGACTGATGTGAGAAATCCAGAGCTGACGTAACCTTCTTTTCCGTTTACTTGTACTTTGGCCCACCCATTTGTTTCAGAAATAACTTGGACTTCGGATTGAGAATCTAGTTTTCCAATGATAGCTGAACTGGTTGAGGCCGTCGCCCGGATATTCAAACTTGTGCCAGTATTGACATTCACATATTTGGTTGTCAACTGTGGCGCCGGTGTCGTGGAAACCGTTGAATTACTTGAATTTGGCGGTGTATCTGATAAAAACTCCGCACTGACATAACCTGACTTACCGTAGGCCTCTATTTTAGCCCAGCCGTTCGCTTCGGAATACACCTTGACTGCAGTGCCTTTCGCAAGCTTTACAATCACTGACGCACTGGATGAGCTGCCGTTGCGCATATTTAGTGAACCACTGGCAACATTCACGTACTTGTCCTTTACAACGGTTGGCGCTTGAACGGGCGCCGGAGTGGAATTTTGATTTTGTGATGACAAATAGCTTGTGCTCACATACCCCTCTTTTCCATTTACTTGTACCTTCGCCCAGCCGTTCGCTTCGGAATTGACATTTACCGCAGTGCCTTTAGCCAGTTTGGCGAGAACCGTCCCGTTTGATGCCGGACTTTGCCGTAAATTCAACGAACCACTATCTATATTGACATATTTTACTGTAGGTGCAGCCGGAGCCGTAGTTGTGTTAGTGACCGTAGAAATAAAAGCGGTGCTGACATATCCCTCAATGCCATTGACCAGGACACGTGCCCAGCCATTTGTTTCGGAATAGACGGTCAATGCTGTTCCGTTTTTTAACGATGTGAGAATCGCCGATCCGGCTGAAGCTGTTTTACGTACATTCAATGTCCCACTAGTGACATTCACATATTTAACGGTATTAGAAATTTGGCTGCCGACGGCCGAGGTGGAATTGGCTTCCGCAAAAACCGCTTCTTCAAAAGCAATCGTGGATAATACGGCAAAACAAAATGTAGGTATAATGGCTTTTTTTATTACCCCTTTGGGTTCGCGGGCAACCTCTTTTGGTTTGGCCCGCCGCAGTTCATTAGGCCCTCTCATTACTCTCCTCCAATATGTGATTTTTTCTATAAATATGTATGGTTTTTCCTTAATTAATGACAAAAGTAATGGTTTTTATAATAAATTTTACCATATTTACTAGAAAGATAGGGTAACTTTGTAGAAAATTGTTAAAATATTAGGCTTATTTGCATGAAAAATCCGATTGGGCCAGTCTTTTCAAAACATTAATTAGATGACCAATTCTTGTTTTTTCCTCGCCGAATGCCTATAATTGTGAAAGGCTTGTCTATATATTTATCGACAACTTATTTGTTAAAATAGATACTTTATTAAAGGAGTGAACGTGAATGGCATTAACAGCTGGTATTGTCGGGCTGCCGAACGTTGGTAAATCGACATTATTTAATGCAATTACCCAAGCGGGAGCGGAATCGGCGAACTATCCATTCTGTACGATTGATCCTAATGTAGGAATCGTGGAGGTGCCGGATGCACGCCTGCAAAAATTAACCGAGTTAGTTCAGCCGAAAAAGGTGGTTCCAACCGCATTTGAATTTACCGATATTGCCGGTATTGTAAAGGGTGCAAGTAAAGGGGAAGGATTGGGAAACAAATTCCTTTCCCACATTCGTGAAGTGGATGCCATCTGCCAGGTCGTCCGTTGCTTTGCGGATGAAAATATCACCCATGTATCCGGAAAAGTCGATCCAATTTCCGATATTGAAACCATCAATTTAGAGTTGATTTTGGCCGACATGGAAACGGTTGAAAAACGGGTTGGCCGTGTTGAAAAACTGGCAAAACAAAAGGACAAAGAATCGATGGCTGAGTTTGAAGTGCTATCATTGCTTCGCGAGGCATTTGAGGCGGAAAAGCCTGCACGATCAGTTGAATTTACCGAAGACCAATCTAAAATTGCTAAACATTTGCACCTTTTAACCATTAAACCGGTTCTTTATGTTGCCAATGTGAGTGAAGATGATGTGGCAGATCCATCTGGGAACGAATATGTTCAGCAGGTCCGTGAGTATGCCGCAAGGGAAAATGCTCAGGTTATCGTGATTTGTGCAAAAATTGAAGAAGAGATTGCTGAGCTTGAAGGGGAAGAAAAGGAGATGTTCCTTCAAGAGCTTGGTATTGAAGAATCGGGACTTGACCAATTAATTCGTGCTGCATACAGCTTGCTTGGTCTGGCTACTTACTTTACGGCTGGTGTGCAGGAAGTCCGGGCTTGGACCTTCAAAAAGGGTATGAAAGCACCACAATGTGCCGGAATTATCCACTCTGACTTTGAACGGGGTTTTATTCGAGCAGAGACAGTTTCCTACGATGATTTAGTGAATGCGGGAAGCCATCAGGCAGCTAAAGAAGCCGGCAAAGTACGCCTGGAGGGCAAAGAATACGAGGTAAAAGACGGAGACGTCATGCATTTCCGATTTAATGTATAAGAAAAGCGGAAGCGCCCTGGTCAGCGCCGTATGGCCTAGAGTACTCCAACTGAGATAAAGGAAACACGATGAGCCGGAGGCGAATCGATATTGACTTATTGTAGGGCGGAGTGCGAAGGACACTAGATGGAGCTAGACAATTCTCAAAGTCTGATATTTTATACTTCTTACCGTAAAATGAAAAACAGGAAGGCGACATTGCTTTTCCTGTTTTTTTGTGCTATACTTTCAACTTGTGAGTAATGAATAATTGCTCCTTGCCCATTTAAGGGCCGCTTAGACCAAAAGGAGGTGACTGTGATGAGTAAGTACGAAATCATGTACATCATCCGTCCAAATATTGAAGATGAAGCTAAAAAAGCTCTTGTAGAGCGCTTTAACAACATTCTTCTTGAAAATGGCGCGGAGACTGCTGAAAGCAAAGAATGGGGCAAACGCCGTCTTGCATACGAAATTAATGATTTCCGTGACGGATACTACCAACTAGTAAAAACGAATTCTCCTGCTTCTGCAGTACAAGAGTTTGGCCGTCTTGCCAAAATCAACGAAGATATCATTCGTCATATCGTAATTAAAGAAGAAGCTTAAGATAAATTTATGTTTCACGTGGAACATTTTGGAAAAAGGAGTTGATTCTGATGATAAATCGTGTCGTGCTTGTTGGCCGTTTAACCAAAGATCCGGAACTGAAATACACCCCTAATGGTGTTGCTGTTGCTACGTTTACTCTTGCTGTAAACCGCCAATTTCCGAATCAGAACGGCGAAAGGGAAGCTGACTTCCTCAATTGTGTCGTTTGGAGAAAAGCAGCAGAGAATGTTGCTAACTTCCTGAAGAAAGGCAGTTTGGCAGGTGTTGATGGCCGAATTCAAGTTCGTACTTACGAACAAGAGGGACGTCGCCAGTATTTTACTGAAATCGTAGCGGATAGCGTTCAATTCCTTGAGCCAAGGAACGCATCAGGCGGTGGCGGCAGAAGCAATGATTTTTACGGAGCTCCTCCGATGGAACCACAAGGGAATCCATTTGGCGGCGGCAATCAGAATCAACGTCCTAACAACAATCCGGGTTTTACAAAAGTAAACGACGATCCATTCGGCGGAAGCGGTCAAATTGACATTTCTGACGATGATCTTCCTTTCTAATGTAAGCCTAGAGTTCAGTTATAAAAAATAAAGGAGGGAAATTCCATGGCAGGTGGACGTAAAGGCGGCCGCGCAAAACGCCGCAAAGTTTGCTATTTCACTGCAAATGGCATCACTCGCATTGACTACAAAGATGTGGATTTACTTAAAAAATTCATTTCAGAACGCGGTAAAATTTTACCACGTCGTGTAACAGGCACTAGCGCTAAATATCAGCGTAAATTGACTGTTGCGATTAAACGTGCGCGTCAAATGGCATTATTACCATTCGTTGCAGGTGAATAATGAATACTTAAAAAGGCAGTTTGGGTATTGACCCGGCTGCCTTTTTTGTTTAGCTTTGGGCAGCTCCCGCAACTTTTATCTTGTGGTTTTTATGCTGTCACACGATTGTTAGTTGAATACATCAGGTTATCCAGATAAAATAAAGTGATACGTATTGATAATGTTTAGAGGTGAAATGGTGAAGAATACTCGTTTGTTGACTGAAGGAGCCATGCTCTTGGCAGTTTTTGCGGTTCTATTATTAATAACGATTTATGTACCACTTATTGGAATGATTGCTAACTTATTTTTAGCAGTCCCCTTCATTCTGTTTGCTGCAAAGAATGAATGGAAATTATCCCTAGTATTTTTTATTGCCTCCATATTGCTTTCGTTTATCCTTGGTTCGACCCTGTCACTGTCAGTTGCGTTTGGCTATGGCATGACAGGAATTGTTACCGGATATCTCATTCAAAAGAAAAAAGACAGGATCATCATTTTATTAGCTGGGACCCTTATATTCCTAGTCAATATGATTGGGACTTATGTTATAAGTGCCGTGTTTCTTCATTTAAATATAATGAAGGAAATGATGGATGTTATGCAGGATTCCTTAAACAGTTCTGCCAATATGTTAAAAAAATTGGGCCAGGAAGCACAAGCTGAGCAAGCTTTGGAACAATATAAGAAGACACTTTCTTTGATTAAGACATTATTTCCAACCTTGCTGGTCATAACATCCGCATTAGCCGCCTTTATGACTCAATTGGTATCATTTCCAATTGTCAAGAGGTTCGGAATTGAAATTCAAAAGTGGAAACCTTTTAAAGAACTCAGTTTGCCGAAAAGTATTTTATGGTATCTGCTCATCATTTTAACGGCAAGTTTATTGTTGAACCCAGAGCAGGGTACTTACCTCTATACCGCCCTGTTAAATTTGACTTATACCCTGCAGTTTTTAATGGTGTTTCAAGGTTTAACATTTCTGTTTTACTTTTTCGACTTGAGAGGAATGTCCAAATCGGTTTCAGTCTTGCTGGCTATTCTCTCTTTCATTATTCCGATTTTTCTTTATATTATAGGGATATTAGGTATAATTGATTTAGGGTTTGATTTACGTAAGAAGCTTGGGAAAGATAATCGTTAGAAAATCTATTTTGGTGTACATATACTGCCTAAATGTTGAGTTGAATAAGATATAGAAACATTTGAACCCTTTGTTTAACGACTACTGGATTTAGGAGCTGAAAAACTTTGCCTGCATTTTTAGAAAAACGATCCATTCGTTACCCATTCTATGGGTTAATAGGCGTTACAGTGACACTTATCATCGTCCTGTCCTTATACAATTGGATCTTAAGCCTCGCTGGTCTGTTATTCATGTTTTTTCCGCTCTATTATATGTTTGTTATTGAGCAGCGGCAAAGAAAAGAAGTGGAGGAGTATATCTCCACCCTTTCTTATCGGATTAAAAAAGTGGGTGAAGAAGCACTGCTTGAAATGCCAATAGGAATCATGCTTATTAATGATGACTATGATATTGAATGGAACAATCCATTTTTATCATCCTTTTTTAAGGAAGATACATTGGTAGGCAAGTCCCTGTATGATCTTGCGGATAATTTGGCACAGCTGTTAAAACAGGATACAGAGACCCACTTCATCACCTTAAACGACAGGAAATTCCGTGTAGTCCACAAACGCGAAGAAAAGCTCCTTTACTTTTTCGATGTAACCGAACAGGCTAAAATTGAAAAAAGGTACCAAGAAGACCGTACTGTAATTGCTATCATTTTTCTGGATAATTATGATGATTTGACACAAGGTATGGATGACCAAATGCGCGGAAGTATCAATAACTTGGTGACATCCATCCTTAATAAGTGGGCCAATGAAAATGGGATGTTTCTCAAGAGAATCTCATCGGAACGATTTATTGCTGTTTTTAATGAAAAGATTCTTAGCCTTCTTGAAAAGGGGAAGTTTACGATTCTCGATGAGGTAAGGGAACAGACTTCTCAACAGAATGTGTCATTTACCTTAAGTATCGGGGTTGGTTCAGGGGTATCCACTCTGCCGGAATTGGGGATGCTGGCCCAATCGAGCCTTGATTTAGCCTTGGGAAGAGGCGGGGATCAGGTGGCTGTTAAGCATCCAAATGGCAAGGTGAAATTTTATGGAGGAAAAACCAATCCTGTGGAAAAACGCACGAGGGTTAGGGCTAGGGTCATTTCCCATGCATTGAGGGATTTAATCATTGCAAGTGATAAAGTGATTATCATGGGCCATAAAAACCCAGATATGGACTCGATTGGTTCTAGCATTGGTGTCTATAAAGTGGCTCAGATGAATCAAAAAGATGCCTATATTGTCATTAATACCAATGAATTGGATACAGGTGTCACACGATTAATGGAGGAAATCCGCAGCCAAGAAAAGCTGTACTCAAGATTTATTAATCCGGAGGCGGCTCTGGAAATAGCCAGCGAAAAAACGTTGCTTGTCGTAGTCGATACGCATAAGCCCTCGCTTGTGATGGAGGAACGGCTGCTAAGGAAAATCGACAACGTTGTGGTGATTGACCATCACCGCCGGGGTGAGGATTTCATTGCGAATCCATTGCTCGTCTATATGGAGCCATATGCCTCCTCCACTTCCGAACTGGTGACCGAATTTCTTGAATATCAGCCAAAACGAGGTAAAATTGAAGTGGTTGAGGCTACTGCCCTGTTAGCGGGAATTATAGTCGATACCAAAAGCTTTACGTTGCGAACCGGTTCCAGAACATTTGATGCGGCCTCTTACTTAAGGGCGCACGGAGCTGACACCATTCTAGTTCAGAAATTTTTAAAACAGGATGTTAATACGTATATTAAACGGTCGAAGCTGATTGAATCGGTCAAGTTTTATCGTGATGGAATCGCCATCGCAACAGGCGTCGAAAGCGAGTATTACGACCAAGTCACTATCGCACAGGCGGCTGATACTTTGTTAACCATGGATAAAGTGCTGGCCTCCTTTGTCATCTCCAAACGGAGTGAGGAGATGATTGGAATCAGTGCCCGGTCACTTGGAAATGTCAATGTCCAAATCATAATGGAAAGCCTGGGGGGCGGCGGCCACTTAACCAATGCTGCTACCCAGTTGACCGGCCTTTCCGTTGACCAAGCGGAAAACCGCTTAAAATTGGCCATTGATGATTATTTTGAAGGGAGCAAACAAGAATGAAAGTAATATTTTTAAAAGATGTTAAAGGAAAAGGTAAAAAAGGTGAGGTAAAAAATGTTGCGGATGGGTATGCACATAACTTCCTCATTAAGCAAGGCTTAGCGGTTGAGGCAAACAATGCCAATGTCAGCAGTCTAGAAGGGCAAAAGAAGAAGCAAGAAAAGGCAGCTGCTGAGGAACTGGAAGAAGCAAAAAGATTAAAAGAAGTGCTCGATAAAATTAAAGTAGAATTATCAACGAAGGCCGGTGAAGGCGGACGGATCTTTGGTTCCATTACAACGAAACAAATTGCAGAAGAGCTGCAAAAGAAACACGGCATCAAAATTGATAAGCGGAAAATGGAACTCAATGATGCGATTCGTACACTTGGACATACAAAAGTTCCGGTTAAACTTCACCATGATGTTACAGCAACACTAACGGTGTCGGTGAAAGAAGTAAAATAAGATTACTGATGTATCTTAAATACAAGAATCTGTTAACCGAAATTTTGTAACTCTGTTGAATGGAGCAGATAAGTTCGACTCCTAGAAAACCCTATGCCATTTTCTTTGTGCGTGGGAGATATGATGATGAATTTCAATATCCTGCGGGAGTACGGAGGCGTTCGCTGAACTTTCTTCGCTGCCATCAACAGCCAATTTAACAAAACTAAATACAAAAAATTTGCCAGTTCAAATTTTGGTTAATCATGATAAAATGAAATAGAAAGTACATGGAGATGTGATCGGTATAAACTGGTCACTTTTTTCTTTGAATCTATTTTGGACACGCACTTACTTATGGTTTGTATTGATAACCATTAAATAAAACTCTACGGTCAGTGCGGCAGCGCTGACGTTTTCTTAATGCAGTATTATATACCCCTTCAATAGGAGGTTTTTGATAGATGAGTGATTTGTTTGCAGACCGCATGCCCCCGCAAAATATTGAGGCAGAACAGGCTGTTCTTGGTGCGATTTTTTTAGAGCCGTCGTCTTTGACACTAGCTTCGGAGACTTTAATACCTGAAGATTTTTATCGGGCGGCCCACCAAAAAATTTACCACATGATGCTAAAACTAAGTGACCAGGGACAGGCAATTGACCTTGTAACGGTTACGGAGGAGCTTTCAGCGGCAAAATTGCTGGAGGATGTTGGCGGAGTCAGCTATCTAAGCGAGCTGGCAGCAGCGGTGCCTACTGCCGCCAATATGCAGTATTATGTAAGAATTGTGGAAGAAAAATCCCTGTTGCGCAGGCTGATTC
This sequence comes from Neobacillus camarae, assembly GCF_054950115.1. Taxonomy (NCBI): domain Bacteria; kingdom Bacillati; phylum Bacillota; class Bacilli; order Caryophanales; family Bacillaceae; genus Neobacillus; species Neobacillus camarae. The sequence goes on from NZ_JBUCKX010000002.1 coordinate 118,078, forward strand.
GGACAGCTACCACTATTGCCACAGATGGATATACCCGAGAAGATGAAGTAGAAACTCTGTTAAGTGATGCGGAAAAAAGTATCTTAGAAGTCGCACAGCGGAAAAACGCCGGTGCATTTAAAAATATTAAAGATGTATTGGTCAACACATACGATAATATTGAATTAATGAATAACCGTGTTGGAGATATTACCGGGATTCCTACGGGGTTTGCGGAGCTTGATAAGATAACAGCAGGCTTCCAGCGGAATGACTTGATTATCGTTGGTGCCCGACCATCAATGGGGAAAACGGCTTTCGCTTTAAATATTGCCCAAAATGTGGCGGTTAAAGCGGGAGAAACAGTAGCTATCTTTAGTCTTGAGATGGGTGCGGAACAGCTGGTTATGCGTATGCTCTGCGCCGAGGGCAACATTGATGCCCAAAGGCTCCGGACCGGTTCACTTACCGATGAGGATTGGGGCAAGCTGACCATGGCTATGGGAAGTCTTGCAAGTTCTGGGATTTATATTGATGATACACCTGGTGTACGGGTGAATGATATTCGGGCAAAATGCCGCCGTCTGAAGCAGGAACATGGCTTAGGAATGATTATGATTGATTATTTGCAGTTGATTTTAGGAAGCGGCCGGTCAGGGGAAAACCGCCAGCAAGAGGTTTCTGAAATTTCCCGTTCATTAAAGCAGATTGCCCGTGAGCTTCAAATTCCTGTTATTGCGTTATCTCAGCTTTCACGTGGTGTTGAGCAGCGTCAGGATAAACGCCCAATGATGTCCGATATTCGTGAATCAGGAAGTATTGAGCAGGATGCCGATATCGTTGCCTTCCTTTATCGTGATGATTATTACGACAAAGAGTCAGACAACAAGAATATTATTGAAATCATTATTGCCAAGCAGCGTAACGGCCCGACTGGCACCGTGCAATTGGCATTCGTCAAAGAATATAATAAATTCGTGAACTTGGAGACTAGATTTGATGCTCCAGGGGCTTAGTTTGGGAGTCAGCTTAGGCTGGCTCCTTTTCTATATTCATAGATTGCTATTGATACGAACATAAATAAATAGATTAATATAAAATGTTCGTGTTTAATTGATTTTTAAGGATGGAATTGGTAAACTATAGTGGTGTTGAATATTATTTAGTCGGAAGCAAAATATTTGGAGGTGCCTTTATGTCATCAGTTGTCGTAGTTGGTACGCAATGGGGAGACGAAGGAAAAGGAAAAATAACAGATTTTCTTTCAGAAAATGCAGAAGTCATTGCCCGCTATCAAGGGGGAAACAATGCAGGCCACACCATTAAATTTAACGGGGAAACCTACAAATTGCATTTGATTCCTTCAGGAATTTTTAATAATCAAAAAATCAGTGTAATCGGAAACGGCATGGTCGTCGATCCTAAGGCACTTGTTGAGGAACTTGCTTATTTGCATGAACATGGCATTTCAACAGATAATCTTCGCATCAGTAACCGTGCACATGTCATCCTTCCTTATCATTTAAAATTGGACGAGGTCGAGGAAACACGTAAAGGTGCCAATAAAATTGGAACCACGAAAAAAGGGATTGGTCCTGCTTATATGGATAAGGCTGCACGTGTCGGCATCCGCATTGCAGATCTGTTAGACCGTGAAGTATTTGAAGAAAAGCTGGAGCAAAACCTGGCTGAAAAAAATCGTTTATTTGAACGAATTTATGAAACAGAAGGCTTCAAAAAGGAAGATATCTTAGATGAGTATTACGAGTACGGGCAGCAATTCAAGCAATTTGTTTGTGACACTTCGGTCGTATTGAACGATGCTCTGGATGAAGGCAAACGGGTGCTATTTGAAGGTGCTCAAGGGGTCATGCTGGATATTGACCAAGGTACGTACCCATTTGTTACATCCTCCAATCCTGTTGCAGGCGGCGTTACAATCGGGTCAGGTGTTGGGCCATCAAAAATCACTCATGTTGTTGGGGTTTGCAAGGCCTATACTTCCCGTGTCGGCGACGGTCCGTTTCCAACAGAATTATTCGATGAGATTGGAAGTCAAATCCGTGAAGTTGGCCGTGAGTACGGCACGACTACAGGACGTCCACGCCGAATTGGCTGGTTCGACAGCGTGGTTGTCCGCCATGCCCGCCGTGTCAGCGGTTTGACCGACCTCTCCCTCAATTCAATTGACGTGTTAACTGGAATTGAGACGCTTAAAATTTGTACGGCATATCGCTATAAGGATGAGATTATCACCGAGTATCCAGCCAGCTTAAAGGTTCTATCGCAGTGCGAGCCAATCTATGAGGAGCTTCCTGGCTGGACTGAGGACATTACCGGGTGCAAGTCTTTGGACGAGCTGCCTGCCAATGCCCGCCACTACGTTGAGCGCGTGACCCAGCTTACCGGGGTTCCGTTGACCACCTTCTCCGTTGGCCCGGATCGCAATCAGACCAATGTCGTCCGCAGCCCTTGGAGACAGATCTAACACCATATTCATGCCCTCTAAATTAGAGGGCATGAGTATTTTTTATAACTTTTTTTAAAAAGATGTTGCACAATATGTCGAATTCATGGTATTATAAAAAACGTCGCTGAGACATAGCGATAAAGTAACGAGCCATTAGCTCAGTCGGTAGAGCAACGAGCATAGCATCCATGATTTTACAGCGAGTTGTACACGCCGAGCCGCTACTTGAATTTACTTCCTGAGGCGGGGACATCTGACTCTACAATTTTTATTGTGGGGACAAACTTAATAACGAGCCATTAGCTCAGTCGGTAGAGCATCTGACTTTTAATCAGAGGGTCGAAGGTTCGAGTCCTTCATGGCTCACCATTTAAATACTTCAATGGCCCCTTGGTCAAGCGGTTAAGACACCGCCCTTTCACGGCGGTAACACGGGTTCGAATCCCGTAGGGGTCATCGGCATTTGATTGTTGGCGAGTGACTGGCAAGGACGGTTTCCTTGCTGACAATCAATTTATGGTCTGGTAGTTCAGTTGGTTAGAATGCCTGCCTGTCACGCAGGAGGTCGCGGGTTCGAGTCCCGTCCAGACCGCCATATACATAAATGACAAATGGCTCAGTAGCTCAGTCGGTAGAGCAAAGGACTGAAAATCCTTGTGTCGGCGGTTCGATTCCGTCCTGAGCCATTAAAAACAGAAGCTTGCAATTGTGCAGGCTTCTGTTTTTTTATGCCTATTCTCCTTGCTGTAATATGGGTGTAACAAATGTGACTAAAATTTCCCATTTTGCTATCCACTTCGCACTATCCTGCAAAAACGTGAATCTCCATCTAATGGACCCACCAAACCCATAGAACGAAAGGGTTTCCCTGAAAAATACCCAAGTGAAATGCAGGTATATATTACTACAATATTTCGTGAAATGTTGAAAAATGTCAGCTATTATACATTTTTGTTACATTATAGAGATTTTTAAACTTTTTAAAAAATTTTATGATAAATTTAATACAGCTTAAAACTTGAATACCTTTTCATAAATAATTTTACTAGTTTGATAGGAATTTTTTCGTGGTTTAGGAGGGAAAGAATGTTTTCTTTCAATAATAGATTTTCATCAAAAAAGCAGGTCGTGTTAAAAACAGCAATCGCTTCCCTGTTGGCAGCATCGGTTATTGCCTTTAGTAATGGCCCGGTCGCAATGGCTACTTCATCAAAATTAACTACCATTTATCATGTATATGCAAATGGTACCTACCTAGGCAATGTCACTGATAAAGAAGTACTGGATAACCTGATAACCGAAAAGGTCGATTCTGCAAAAGAAACTTTTAAGAATGCAAATTTTAACATAAACTCACAAGTCCAATACATACCTGAACAAGTGTTTCGTTCATCATCTGAAGTGAATAACTTGGAGACTATCAATAATCTAAACAGCTCGTTTCAAATTCAAGCTGAGGCTGCAGCCATTGTTATTGATGGCCAGCCTGTTGTTTACTTGGATAATAAAGAAACAGCAGAACAGGTGATTCAAAACCTTAAACTTCAATACGTTCCTGCGGACCAGCTGCTTGAATTGGAAGCAAGAAAAGCCTCCTCGGATTCTCTGCCACCGCTCCAGGAAAATCAAACTCGTCTACTAGACGTTCGTTTTTCAAAAAATGTTTCAGTTGAAGACAGAAAAATTGCGCCTGAAAGTATTATGACCTCTGATGAGGCAATTGCCTATCTGCAGCGGGGGACGCTAGCGGAAAAGAAATATGCTGTTCAGACAGGGGATGCCATAGAATCCATCGCCCATCAGAATGGGTTAAAAACGAGTGAGCTGCTGGCGTTAAATCCTGGTTTGACCGAGGATTCACTTTTACAAATCGGACAGGAAATCAATGTGACGGCTCTGACACCATTTGTGGAAGTAGTGGTCGACAAGGAAACAAACCAAAGAGAAGAAATACCATTTGCTCAGCAAACCAAAGAAGACGCATCGATGGACAAGGGTGAAACAAAAGTAGAGCAACAGGGTCAGAATGGAGCGAAATCCGTTACGTATTCCATCTCTGAGCAAAATGGCGTTGCCATCAAAAAAGAACAAACAAGTGAGCAAATGATCCAGCAGCCGGTTGATGAAGTTGTTGTGAAAGGAACAAAAGTCATTCCTTCCCGCGGCGAGGGCAGCTTAGCCTGGCCAACCGTCGGCGGTTATGTATCCAGCCAAATGGGCTTTCGCTGGGGCAAAAAACATAAAGGAATTGATATCGCAAGGCCGAGCAGCCGAACTATTAAAGCCGCGGATAATGGCGTGGTCGTTTCTGCCGGCTGGGATAATGGCGGCTATGGCAATAAAGTCATTATTGACCATCAAAATGGAATGCGAACCCTATATGGCCATATGGAATCGATTAATGTGAAGCCTGGCCAGACGGTCTCAAAAGGGGCGAGCATCGGGGTGATGGGAGCCACCGGTGATGCCACGGGAGTCCATCTTCATTTCGAAGTAACCGTAAACGGCAGCTTGGTAAACCCGATGACTTATTTAAAATAGGCTCTTTTAAACGGTAAATTTTTTTAAAAAATCCTGTTGATTGGAGCGGAGGGTGCTCGACTCCTGCGGGTGCACGAGGCCGGGGAGGCTTCCCGGCACGCCTGCGGGTTCGCTGCAATCAACAGCCAAATTTAAAAGAACCTAAAAATAAGAAAGTCTCTAGCGATGCTAGAGATTTTTTTTGCATATGTATTTAACAAATGTTGCTAATAGGTGAAAATAGGCAGAAACAGTGGTAAAGTAAAATAGTATAGTTATGACTATTACCTGTTTAAAAGGACAGCAAGTGACCCACTGATAGTGCCTATCTAAGCAACTTATTAGCCAAAATGAAATAAAAGCGAAAAGGAGCAATGTTATGGAAAAGAAAATTCTTGTTGTCGATGATGAAAAACCAATTGCAGATATTTTACAGTTTAACCTAAAAAAAGAAGGTTATGACGTTTATTGCGCTTATGATGGAAACGAGGCTCTACGCCTTGTAGATGAAGTTCAGCCCGATTTAATTCTTTTAGATATTATGCTGCCAATGCGGGATGGCATGGAAGTTTGCCGTGAAGTCCGCAAGAAATATGAAATGCCCATTATTATGCTGACGGCAAAAGACTCGGAAATTGATAAGGTCCTCGGTCTTGAACTGGGTGCGGATGATTACGTGACGAAGCCGTTCAGCACACGGGAACTGATTGCACGGGTCAAAGCGAACTTGCGCCGCCATCAGCAGATTGCTGTGCAGAGTGAAGCGGAAAATGAAACAAATGAACTGGTGATTGGTTCACTTGTGATTCATCCCGATGCCTATATTGTCTCAAAACGTGGTGAGACCATCGAGCTGACTCACCGAGAGTTTGAGCTGCTGCACTATTTGGCTAAACATATCGGCCAGGTCATGACAAGAGAACATTTATTGCAAACCGTTTGGGGCTATGACTATTATGGCGATGTAAGAACCGTGGACGTTACCGTCAGACGCCTTAGGGAAAAAATTGAGGACAGTCCCAGCCATCCTGCTTGGATCGTAACACGCCGGGGTGTGGGCTATTATTTACGCAATCCTGAACAGGAGTAATTTTAAATGAACAAAGTTGGTTTCTTTCGTTCCATAAAAGTAAAATTTGTTCTCATCTATGTCCTCCTTATACTGGTGGCCATGCAGATCATCGGGGTTTACTTTGTCAGACAGCTGGAGGACACGTTAAGAACCAACTTCCAGACTTCCATTAAACAGCGGGTTGATTTGTTGAGCTATAATATCCGCGAAGAAATGGAAAAGCAAAGGACATCAGATGACCCCCCATTAGAAGAAGATATTAACAAGTTGTTAAAAGACTTTGATACCGGTGATATTTCCGAAGTGCAGGTGATTGAAGGCAGGTCGTTAAAGATCCTCGGCACCTCGCTGCCCGGAAACCAGGACATGGTTGGCCAAAGAACAACTGTCCTCCGGATCAAACAATCGATGGTAATGGAAGAGGATCAAAGCACCATTCAAATTAACCCGAAAACCGGGGAACGGGCATGGGTCCTTGCTACTCCGATAAAATCCGGCAAAAAGGTGATCGGGGCGATTTACCTGCATGCAAAAATCGAGAGTGTGTTTCAACAAATGAACACCATTAATAGGATTTTTGCCACAGGGACAGCAATTGCTTTGTCCATTACCGCCGTTTTAGGAATACTGCTTGCTCAGACAATTACTAAGCCAATTACCGATATGAGAAAACAAGCTTTGGCTATGGCAAAAGGCAACTTTTCCCGTAAGGTTAAAGTATATGGCCATGATGAAATTGGCACGCTTGCCATGACCTTTAATAATTTGACCAAAAAACTTCAAGAAGCGCAGGCCATGACGGAAGGGGAACGGAGGAAATTATCATCCGTGCTGTCCAACATGACCGATGGTGTCATTGCCACGGATCGGAAGGGACGGGTCATGCTCATCAACGAACCGGCAGCGGAGATGCTGGATGTTTCACGTGAAACAGTGATGTCGCAATCGATTATTTCCTTATTGGATTTGGATGATACCAATACCTTTGAGGATTTATTAGAAGAAAAGGAATCCATCATTTTGGATTACAGTACGAAATCCGAAGCCTATATCCTAAGAGCTCACTTTTCCGTGATTCAAAAGGAGACCGGGTTTGTCAACGGGTTAATTTGTGTGCTTCACGATATTACCGAGCAAGAAAAAATTGATGAGGAGCGCCGGGAATTTGTGGCGAATGTCTCCCATGAATTGAGAACACCGCTAACAACCATGCGGAGCTATCTTGAGGCATTGGCGGACGGGGCGTGGCGCGACGAAGAAATCGCTCCGAATTTCTTGGAAGTGACCAGAAATGAAACGGAAAGAATGATACGACTGGTAAACGACCTGCTGACCTTGTCAAAAATGGACGGTACCGATTATCAGCTGAAAGTGGAATGGGTCAACTTCGTGGATTTCTATAACCGAATCATTGACCGGTTTGAAATGGCCAAGGAGCAAAACGTCTCATTTAAAAGAGTACTGCCTGATCATGCCATATGGGTTGAAGTGGATGAGGATAAAATGACTCAGGTTTTATACAACATTATCTCCAATGCGCTTAAGTATTCCCCAGATGGAGGACAAGTCACATTCTCGATAGAAGAAAAGAAAGACCAAATCATGGTCAGTGTGTCGGACCAAGGTATGGGAATTCCAAAAGAGAGTATTGGAAAAATATTCGACCGATTCTACCGTGTGGATAAAGCTAGAACCCGAAAGATGGGTGGCACCGGTTTGGGTCTTGCTATTGCGAATGAAATTGTCAAAGCCCATGGCGGGAATATTTGGGCAAAAAGTAAAGAGGGGAAAGGAACAACGATTTCCTTTTTGCTGCCATATGAGTGGACTGAAGAGGATGAATGGTCATGAGTTATGAAAATAGCAAATCGATAATACTGGCGATTTTGGTTGCAATTAGTATTCTTTTGACTTGGAACCTTTGGACCTACCATCCCAATTATGAAAAACTTGAAAACAGCAAAGTTGTTGCGGAAGTCACCTTAAGCGAGAAACAAGAAGTACAAACCATTATCAAGCCGGATATGGTTTTATACCATGCAGATAGCGGCCTTTACGGCACCAATGATGCGGGAGAACTTGATAAAGTCATTAAGGAACTGGGTAAGTGGTCTTTTTTTGATTTGAAAAATTATCAAGTTGAAGAAGGAAAAGTAAAGGAATTACTCAACGGCAAAGGCAAGGCGGAAATCATTTTTTCGGATGATGTGCCAATTGAGATTTACCGCAGTGTGATAAAAATTGAGGAGAAAAAGGTACCTGCGTTTACCTTTGACCGAATGATTATCAATGTGGAGAATTCCGAAAACGATAACGGGGATGTTTATTTTGTCAACACAGAAACCGGACAGGCTTATATCAGCCACATCTCCCCCGCCAATTTAAACGGATTTAATAAGGAATTTTATAAAAATTCGGCGAGCCTTCCGCATTATTATGCCTTCGATGCTTCATCAAGCCGGACTATTTACCTGCCGGAGAGCGAAACAAAAATGAATACCTATAAGTATTTGCCGAAAACGGTGGACTCTGAGGAATTCAAGGAGGCTCTTTTCAGCGACCCAAGCTATGTCCAAAAAAGTACAGTTCCTCCTTATGAAGAGTATACCAACAACTCCAGCAAGTTGAGCATTAACCTAGAAACAAACATCCTTACCTATGTAAACCCGACCACTGAGGATAGGTATGTGGAGAACTCTTACGAATTGGTCAAGCGGAGCATCGATTTTGTCAATGAGCATGGGGGCTGGACAGACCCGTATCGGTTCGTTTCGAAAGATGAGTTTAACCGGTCAGTTACGTTTCGGCTATATACGACGGATGGCTACCCTGTGTTCAACGACCGCGGCCTCTCGGAAATTTCCGAGGCTTGGGGCAGGAATGAAATCACTACCTATACGCGCCCAAATATTTCACTGGAACTGCCTTTAACGACAGAAATGCAGATGGTGACCCTCCCGTCCGGACATGAGGCCCTATCTTATTTGCAAAGCAACAAGAACTTCAAGCCAGAGCTTTTGGAACAGTTGGTATTGGGCTACAGGATGGAACGGGAAGCCGAAGAAAACCGTTTAGTCCTGTTAGAACCTGCTTGGTTCTACCGCTACAATAATACCTGGGGCCAAATCACAATGGAAGAGCTGGGAGGTCCGGCAAATGGATTGGAGTAGAATTAAAACCATCTTCATCATCACCTTCTTAATATTGGATGTGTACCTGCTCTTTCAATTTATGAAAAGCCGAGATAATAATAATTATGAAGTGATAACGGAAGCCACAGCGGAACAAAAGCTAAAGGACGACCAGATTAGCTATGGGGAGCTGCCGACTGTCCAAATCAAGGCACAATATCTTAGTGCCAAACCAAAGGTATTTACGAAAACCGAGATCAGCAAATTAAAGAACCAGACGGCTTCCTTAAATGATTCGGGTACCACTTTGCAGGTTTCGCTGGACAAGCCTGTTCAATTAAGTGAGAAAATGGCGCCTTCCGAAGTACAAGACTTTTTAAGTGACAACGTACTGAATGGACAGGATTATCAGTATTGGGAAACCAATCAGAAAAAAAATGTGATTACCTGCTATCAGCAATATGAAAATTCTCCTTTATATCAAAATATCAACGGAATGATTACCCTGGATTTGAACGAGGAACACCAAATTGTCTCCTACCAGCAGACCTATCTTGGGGATATTCAGAAGATGTCAACCAAAAAGGAAGAAATCATCCAGGCCTTAAAAGCGATTGAAACACTGCATCAAAAGGGAGACATCAAATCTAAAAGCAAAATCACCAAGGTTGAACTTGGCTATTCGACCCTGGTTCAATTAGCCGCCTCCCAAGTGTTGGCGCCAACCTGGCGTATTGTCGTCAATAATAAGGAAAGTTTGTATGTGAATGCCTTTGAAGGCGAAATTATTAATTTTAACAGCGATGAAAATACGAGTGTGGAGTGAATTGCAATGTCATTACGATATAGTATTCTAGCGAGCGGGAGCACGGGGAATGCTCTCTATGTGGAATCGGATGAACATTCCTTCCTTGTGGATGCCGGTTTCAGCGGCAAGCAAATGGAAGCATTGTTCCAGCAGATTGACCGCGAGATTAGCAAGCTTTCCGCGATCTTTGTGACCCATGAGCACAGTGACCATATAAAAGGCATTGGCATTCTCGCCCGCAAATATAAGCTTCCAGTTTACGCCAATGAAAGAACGTGGCGTGCGATGGAAAGTAACGTTGGGGTGATCCCCACGGAGCAGAAATTTGTTTTTGATATGGAGACAGTGAAGAGTTTTGGTTCAGTGGATATTGAGTCCTTCGGCGTTTCCCATGACGCAGCGGAACCTATGTTTTATGTTTTCCATCAATCCGACAAGAAACTGGTTTTGATTACCGATACAGGGTATGTCAGTGATCGGATGAAAGGGATTATTTCCAACGCCGATACGTATATATTTGAGTCAAACCATGATGTGCAGATGCTGCGGATGGGCCGGTATCCATGGAACATTAAGCGAAGAATCTTAAGCGATGTTGGGCATGTGTCCAACGAAGATGCCGCCCTTGCCATCGGTGACGTTATCGGTGACCGGACGAAGCGGGTGTATCTGGCCCATTTAAGCCTTGATAATAATATGAAAGACTTAGCCAGAATGTCTGTAGCCCAGACACTGCAAACGCAAGGCTTAATGGTCGGCGAACAATTTGACCTGTATGATACCGATCCAAAGATTCCAACCATCTTAACAGCTGTTTAATGAACGTGGGGCCGTTATATTAAACTGGCACCCTTGTCAAGGACACTATAAAAAAAGAGATTAAGCAGCTAAAAGATGATCCCTATATTGAATAGGGGTCATTTTTTCTAAATTCCATTGATAGCGATAATTGTTATAGTAAACCATGTAATGATTTATTTTTGACTTCAGTTCCTTTAATGTTCTTGCAGATTTATAATCCACATCATCCTTCAGGTGGCCGAAGAAGGATTCTTGAGGGGCATTATCCCAACAGTTGCCTCTTCGTGACATGGATTGGCCCAAGCCATATTCCTTTAATAGCTTCTGGTATCTTGGGCTTGTATAGTGACTTCCTTGATCCGAGTGGATAAAGGCCTCTTCATGGATTGTAATTTTCTTGTTATTCATCAATTTATGGATTGTCTGGGTGGCGATGTCCAGTGTGATGCGATCAGACACATGGTAAGCTAGGATTTCATTGGTGGAGGCGTCTTTTACGGTCGACAAATAAGCCATACAATTCCCGTTATATGGAAGATAAGTGATATCCGTAAGTAACACTTTTCCAGGGATTCCTTGTTTGAATTCCCTGCTTAATTTGTTTGGGACAACTTGATGTTCTTTTGTTGCTTTTGCGATTTTTTTATAAGGATTGGGTTTTCGGTGAGGACAAACAATTCCATATTTCTTCATAATCCTCCGTATCTTTTTACGGCTGAAGTTAATATCAAACTCATTCTCCAAAATCATTTTAATGGACCGTGAGCCTTTCTTATATCCCCGCCGATTAAAGGCCTTTAGGATGATTTCTTTCGCTTCGAGGTCCAATTTTTCCCTTGCTTCCCTGGCAGAGGAAGCCTTTAAGTAGCTGTAAAAACCGGAACGTGAGACCCCTAGGAGATCACAGAAATACCTGGTCATCCCCTTGAATTCATGTTGGTCAATAGTCTCTTGGATTAAGTGATATGCTTTATTCGGGTTTAGATTTTCGCTTGCGTTTAGCAGCCTCCTTTCTGTCGTTTCGTACTTTTTTAACAGCTCCACCTGTCCTTCCAGCAGCTCGATTCTGGCTTTTTGCCTTTCAATCACTTCGGAGGGTGTGAGCTCACGCTTTAAGGGCCTGCCGGAAGCCGTTTTCCTCGAATCTGTAAGCCCAATCAAACCATTCTTATCATAAGCCTTTTTCCACCTGTGGGCTGATTGTTCAATTCGTTTTATTCCAATCATATCAACGTTGAAGCCGTTCTCCGCAAAAATCTGACGAGGGAGTTTGCCGGCCAAATATTCATCTATAAATCTATTCTTAAAATCGTCTGTATAGGTAATAGACCGCTCACTGACACGGTGTACATTTGGATTCTTTTTAAGTGTATTTATCTCTGTAATTGAAAAAGTTATTTTACTCATGTTGTCCCCTAGTCCCTTAATTCTGAAATTCAAGTATATAAAAAATACCTGCAGGTGAACACTCTTTTTTTCAAGTGTCCTACCTGCAGGTACCATTGTATATTGAGCCTCACGTTTTTTTTTTATAGATTCTGTTAATTTGACTGTTAATTTCCACTCCAGCCGCTCAGCAAACCTGCGGGCGTGCTAGGGAGACTCCTCGGCGCTAGAGGGCGCCTTTGGGGTCTCCCCAGCCCCGTAATTCCGCAGGAGTCCAATCAACAGAGCTATTGTATGCGAAAAGTTGTGTCTTATGGCGAACAAATGGCTTAAATTTTATTAAAAATTTTCCTCTGGAGTATAATGGTAATGACAAGCCAAAATATAGACTATGAATCATTTCGGAGAGAGGAATGGTGAATATGGGCTACTATGATGATTTTCCACAGAATCGTTATCAAGAACCAAAAAGGAAACGAAGAGGAATCTTTTTCGCCAGCCTAGTGGGGGCAATTGCAGGAGCCCTGCTGGTAATTATGGCAATACCTGCCCTTTCTGAAAGCGGGGTCTTGCCTTATCAAATAGAAACAGGCAGAAGCCAAAAAAAGACCGATAACAGCGGCCAAGGTCAGACCCAAACGGAAAAGCGGCAAATTTCCTATGATGTCCAAACGGATACAACGGATGCTGTTGAGAAGACGGCTGATGCTGTAGTCGGGATTACCAATATCCAGTCTTCATCAGGTTTTTGGTCGGGTACCACCGGGACTGAGCAAGAGGCTGGAACTGGTTCAGGTGTCATTTATAAAAAAGCAGACGGCAAGGCGTTTGTGGTCACCAACCACCATGTGATTGAAGGGGCAGCCAAATTGGAGGTCAGCTTGTCAGACGGCACCAAGGCACCGGCAACGCTGCTTGGCAGCGATATGTGGACCGACTTGGCAGTGCTCTCCATTGAAGATACAGATGTAAAAAAAGTAGCGGAGTTTGGGAACTCGGACAGTCTTAAGATGGGTGAACCGGTAATTGCCATCGGGAACCCGCTTGGTCCCACCTTTTCTGGCTCCGTCACGCAAGGAATTATTTCCGGTCTCAAACGGACCATTCCCGTAGATATCAATCAGGACGGTGTCGAGGACTGGCAGTCGGAAGTGCTACAAACGGATGCGGCGATCAATCCCGGTAACAGCGGAGGTGCATTGATCAATATGGCCGGGCAGGTAGTCGGGATTAACTCGATGAAAATATCCCAGGAGGCCGTGGAAGGCATCGGTTTATCGATTCCCATCAACTCCGCAAAACCGATTATTAATGACTTGGAAAGTTACGGAGCGGTCAAAAGGCCATATCTGGGTGTGGACTTAAGGTCGGTGGACGAAATTCCTGCTTATTATCAGGAACGGGCTTTAAAATTGCCTAGTGATGTAAATGATGGAGTAGCCATTCGTCAAGTGGTTTCTGGGTCACCTGCGGATGTTGCTGGGTTAAAGGAATTGGATGTGATTGTGGAGTTGGACGGCAAAAAGATCACCGATGTGATTGAACTCCGAAAGCATTTGTATCAGGATAAAAAGGTGGGCGAGCAGATGAAGGTGACCTTCTATCGAAGTGGCAATAAGCAGGAGGCAACCGTAAAGCTCACGTCAGAGGACACGGATTAGGCATTTTGGCAGGAAGGTTAGGCAACCTTCCTGTTTTTATTGTGTTATCATTATGAAGGTTGTTAGCTTGCATGGAATGACAATCGAAGAAACGTAAAAACTAAAGATAATATAAAAGATAAGGGTGGTTTGTGACATGATTAATTGCTGCGAAGAACATGTGGAACTTGCATTGGATGTGGTTGTGAATGAGTACGAAACTTTTCCGGTATTAACAAAAATAGATGTGGATAACTTATCAACAACGTGTGAATTTTGCCAAAATCAAGCTGTATATATGGTGGCGAACAAATGATTCCATACCAAATGTGGATAAAAATTGTGAATATGTGGATAACTTCTGTGGATATCTTGTTTGTAAACTGTTTGTAATTAATTTATAAAGGGCTGTGGATTGTGAATATCTCCATTATTACGGTTGGAAAACTGAAAGAGAAATATTTAAAACAGGGAATAGATGAGTATTTAAAGAGATTATCGGCCTATGCCAAGGTGGATATAATCGAAGTCGCCGATGAGAAAGCGCCGGAAGAACTGAGCGAGCTGGAAATGTTGCAGGTGAAACAAAAGGAAGGCGAACGGATTTTGGCAAAAATAAGCCAGGATACATATGTGATTGCGTTGGCGATTCAGGGGAAAATGCTATCATCTGAGGAACTGGCGGATACATTAGATAAGTTAGCGACATATGGAAAAAGCAAATTTTCGTTTGTAATCGGAGGATCTCTAGGGTTAAGTGATGAGGTAATTAAACGGTCCAACGAGCAGCTGTCGTTTTCCAGAATGACTTTCCCGCACCAGCTGATGCGGCTGATTTTAGTGGAACAGATTTATCGGGCATTTCGAATTAATCGGGGGGAACCTTACCATAAATAGGTGCAGTTTTTTTACAATATTAACCTTTATGATATTAAAGACATGAATACACTTTAGAATTAACTATTTCACTAGCTCAGTACTTAAACGCAATATTAGGGGATAACTTCTCTCATTTAGTTTACAGTTCTATTAAATAATACTAATTGAATTAATATCAAAGGTCCTATACGATGAAAAGTCGTATAGGACCTTCTCTTTTTGTTTAGATATTCAATGAGATGTATTATTTCTATTTTGAGAAGGATTTTTTATCTTCAGTTAGAAATATAATTATAGTAGAAATAGGTAATAAGAACTAAGGATAATCATTTGGTGATTGAAACGCTTCACACTAAATAAAAAGGATGGGGACCTTTTTAAATTAGCTAATGCATGAAATATTCTTGGGGTTTCATCTAAGGAATTTGTGGATTAATTTAGTGGAAAAAGCAATAAGATGATATATAAAGGGGGAATCAGTAGTATGTTTATCGGCCATTATTCAGTTAGCTATGCAATCAAAAAGAAGGAATCCGGGATTCCTTTATGGCACTTGTTTCTTGCCACTCAGTTTGTGGACGTTTTTTGGTGCGTATTCATATTTTTAGGAATAGAAAAAGCGGATACCCATACTGGTTTACCAGGTAGCCACATTCATTTGGAGTACATGCCATATACTCACAGTTTAATTGGCTCCTTCATTTTGTCTGTAGTAATGTTCTTCATCTATCGTTATCTTCCCACCAATCGAAACAAAGTTCGGATAACCACTAAATCACTGCTAATGGGCTGTGCCGTTTTTTCACATTGGTTATTAGATCTAGTTGCTCATAATAAGGATCTTCCTTTAGTAGGGAATTCATTTAAAGTTGGTTTTGGATTATATAACAGTGCTTTTTGGACTTTTACGGTTGAAGCCATTTTACTAGGAATCGCCATGCTGATTTACTCCTATTCTTCAAATCTCAAAAAAGGCTACCAGTTGCTAATATTTTACTTGTTTTTGTTGTTCTTGAATGCTGCAACTGTATGGGGACCTGCAGCACCAAATGAGAAGGTTGCAGCTGCGTTTCTTTTTATATGTTATATGTTATTTGCATTTATTTCTTCAAGAATTGAAAAGGTAAGTCAGCTGAGTATAAAGGTGAATGCATGAAAGCACGAAGAGTGTTAATTGGAATCCTTATAATATTACTTGTTCTTCTAATTCTCAATGGCTTTTCTTTTCAATCCTTAATTGATACGGTTTATTCTCCAAATATTAAAGAGCTTAAAATGAATAGCCCATCTATTAAAAAAGGCATGAAAGTGAATGTTTATATCCCACCCAATTACAGCACTAAAAAGAAATATCCTGTACTTTATTTACTTCATGGCAAAGATGGAAATCAAAATAGTTGGATGTATGGTTTTTTAGGAATAAGTGCAATAAATATACAGCAAAAAGCCGACAAACTGATTAAAGAACATAAAATACAGCCCTTAATCATTGTGTCTCCACAAATTGATAACAGTTATGGAGTGAATTCCTTATATGAAACAAAGGAGTACAAGGACTATAGTAAAGGTATGTATGAAGATTATATCGTTCATGACCTAATACCTTATATTGATAAACATTTTAGTACACTGACTACTCGGGAAAACCGCTTTATTGGCGGATTATCGATGGGTGGCTTTGCAGCATTACATATTGCATTTCGACATCCTGATTTATTTAGTAAGGTGGGAGGGCATAGTCCAGCTTTACGGAAGGATCCGGCTTCTGGAACAGATATCTCTTGGTTATTCCCCAGTCAGAAAGAGCGGGAAGAACGGGATCCATTATATTTGGCAAAAAACTTAAAACCAGGTGAGCTTAAAATATATTTAGACAATGGAGAAAAAGACCATGATTGGCTGATTGAAGGTAATGAAATATTAGTAGATACACTTAAACAAAAAGGAATAGATGTTCAATATAAAGAAAGCCCAGGTGGGCATGACTATAAGTATTGGTCATCACAGACTAAAAATTATCTTATGTTTTATGCTGGAAATCACTGAAGCGTCAATACTTCAATATTCCCTTTTAAAATCTCCCATATGGAGTCTTTCCTTGCTTTTTTCAAGAAAACGCCACTTAGATAGGTGCGGTGAACCTTATCATAAGTAAATAAGGTGTGTATCTCCCCCCTATCCTTCCAAAAGGGCAGAAACTGCGGATTACACTTCCAATTGCAATATTATTAAATTAAAAATGAATCGGAAAGTTTATTTAAGAGGAGGTCGTTCATTTGAAAGCACTTGTGTTTAATACATTTGGAGGACCGGAAGTGCTCGAATATCTTGAAATTGCGGATCCAGTTATCGGACCGGATGAAATATTGGTAAGGATGAAAGCCATTGGCTTGAATTTTGCAGATATTTATAGAAGAAAAGGGAACTATCATCTTTCTGGCACTCCCCCGTTTATTTTAGGTTATGAAGGAGCAGGAGTCGTTGAAAAGACGGGAGCTAATGTCCAAGAAATCAGCGTTGGCGACCCTATTGCATTTGCTGATGTCCCATATGCGAATGCGGAACTAGTGGCTGTTCCGAAGGAAAGAGCCATTCCTCTTCCAGAGACTATTTCATTTGAAGAGGCAGCTTCCGTTTTGCTGCAAGGCTTGACTGCCCACTATCTAACCAAGGATAGCTATTCGGTTAAGGAAAATGATATCATTCTGGTTCATGCGGCAGCAGGGGGCGTTGGACAGCTGCTCGTTCAAATTGCAAAGCTCCTCGGCGGCAGGGTCATTGGGCTAACCTCCTCTATGGAGAAGGCATCCGCAGCTAAGAAAGCTGGAGTGAATCAGGTTTACTTGTACTCGGATGATTGGAAAAGAGAAGTGTTGAAGGAAACAAACGGAAATGGTGTGGATGTAGTCTATGACTCAGTAGGCTCCACGCTCGAAGACAGTTTTGCAGCCACTCGCATTGGGGGAACGGTCGTGTTTTTTGGAATGGCAGGGGGAGACCCTGCTCCAGTTGACCCAAGAATGTTGATGGATACATCAAAGACTTTAACTGGCGGGGATCTTTGGAATGTCCTCACTTCCCATGAGGAAAGGGCAGCCCGTTCAGCTGAATTGTTTCGTTGGATAAAAGAGGGGAAAGTAAGGGTATCTGAGCCAACGATATTTGCACTGCGAGATGGCTGCAAAGCGCATCGTTTACTAGAAAGCCGCAAAAGCACGGGGAAAATCTTGTTAAGACCATAAAAAGATGAGCTATGTTAGTGAATAAACCTCATTTAGTTATGACACGGTGAACCGTACCATAAGTAAATGAGGTTTTCTATTCCCATTCTTATGAAACAAAAAGGTGAAAATGAGCTTTTACCCCATGAACTCTGTCTATACATAAACGAGCTTGTCTACATATCATACCTAGAAGGTTAATATTTAGAAAGAAAGCAGGTAGATTAATGGGACAAGATGTAAAAATCATGTCTTGGGATCTCTATCTTGGCGCTGATGCAACCATAATTATAGGGGCCGCTCCTGAACAAGTTCCGGAAATTGCCACAAAAATATACCGTCAAGTACAAGCTACGAATTTTCTGAAACGAGCAAAGGCGATCGCCAAACAGGTTTCCAAGAAACATCCTGACTTTATTTGTCTTCAAGAAGCAGTGATATGGCAGATATTATCTCCTCCTGGCTTTGAACCGGAGATTCACTTTGAGTATGATTTTCTTAAAATACTAATGGAGGCACTTGAAAATAGAGGTCTGAAGTATGAGGCTGTTGTGATTAATCAGAACCTAGATATTGTGGTGCCGACTAGTGAAGGGTTCCTTCTTCATTTAATAGATCGTAGTGTCACTCTTGTAAAGAAACATTCTGGTTTTACCATCTCTAATGCCAATTCCGGCCGATATCAAGCAGTTTTCCTAGCTCCCATTGGCGGCCAGTTTATCCCTATTCCCAGAGGCTGGGCATCTGTTGATGTAAGGAAAGATGGGAAGAGGTTCAGATTAATGACGACTCATCTCGACCATGATTCAGAGACAATACGCGATCAACAAGCAGCAGAGCTCGTACAGCTCACAAATGGGGTTGATCTCCCTCTGATTGTAACAGGGGAATTTGAATTTGATGCGGATAGCAGTCCCCCTCCTTCATCGTACCTTTTATTTCTAAATGCAGGTTTTGATGATGCTTGGAATATTGCAGGGGAAGGTCCTGGGTTTACATGCTGCCAGGATCCCGATTTATTAAACCTGGAATCGGGGCTTAGCTTTAGGCCGAATTTAATTCTTTTTCGTGGTGACTTGAATGTGAAAAGGATGGATCTCGTTGGGGAAAGCCAAAATGACCGCACTTCGAATGCTCTTTGGCCGTCTAATGCTGCGGGGCAATTCGCTAGATTTATTTACTAGATAAGAAAGAGTCAAAAAGCAAACTCAAAGTTTCAGAGGAGTGTTAACTGCTCTACCCCGAAATGCCAGGGAATAGCATGAATAACTAGAAGATCAATATATTTAATAAGAAAGTAGGTAGAAAGAGGAATGGGAGTAAGAGTAAAGGGACAACAAGTAAGAGTCATGACTTGGGATCTCTATTTTGGCGCTGATGCTGAAATCATCCTTAATACCACCCCTGAACAAGTCCCGCCAGCTGTTACAGAAATTTACCGGCAAATACAAGCTACAAATTTTCCTAAAAGAGCAAAAGCGATTGCCAAACAAGTTGAAGAGAAAAATCCTGATTTTATTTGTCTCCAAGACGCAGCGATATGGCAGCTATTTTCACCACCTGGATTTGAGCCCGTGATCCAATTTGAATACGATTTTCTTGATATTCTTCTGAAAGAGTTAAAACATAGAGGCTTGAATTATGAGGCCATTGCGTTTAATCAGAACTTAGACATCGATGTTCCGGCAAGTACCGGGTTTATCCTTCATTTCACAGATCGAAATATCATTCTCGCAAAGAAAGATTCAGATTTTGCCATCTCCAACATAAAATCCAGACAATATCAAGCTCATTTTCTAGCCCCCATTGGCGGCCAGTTATTTATCGAACCTAGAGGCTGGGTTTCTGTAGATGTAACAAAGGGTGGGAGGAAGTTCAGATTATTGACGACTCGCCTTGACTTTGATTCAGAGGAAGTACGGGAACAACAAGCTGCGGAACTTGTACAACTCACCAATGCGGCTGACCTCCCATTGATCATAACCGGGGATTTTGGATTTGATGCTACTATCAATCCACCACCGTACCTCTTATTTTTGAATGCAGGTTTTAAAGATGCATGGACCATTGCGGGGGAAGGCCCCGGGTTTACGTGTTGCCAGGATTTTGATGTCTTAAACCTGGAATCGATGCTTAGCAGAAGATCAGATTTCATTCTTTTTCGTGGCAACCTAGTTGTGAAAAAGAATGATATAGTTGGAGAAAGCCAGAATGATCGGACTCAGAATGCCCTTTGGCCATCTAATTCTGCGGGGCTCGTTGCTGATTTTTTGATTTTCAAAAAGAGGCATTAAAGAAAAATGAATGTCTTTGACCTTATTTCCATAAGTGCCAGGATAGCAGACAGGGGATTCCTTAAAAACCGGGATCCCTTGTTTTCCTATTTTTTTTGAGCCTATTTAGTAAAGAAAGTCCCATGCCCCTTCATTTAATGGGGGGACTATTTACTTTCTATAGTGTCCATAAGAAAAATATGTTATTATCATGATTTAATGCAAAGTTACACAACCCCCACACTTGAATGACAGCATTAATACTGTCTTCATTAACAGTAATCTCTTCGTAGGGGTAGTCATTTTGCATTTCACATAACCATTCTTTTGTTAATTCTTCAAGATCAGATTTTTTTAAACTGGAAAAATAGCTTATCCACTCATTGTTTATTAGAAAAAGTCCACAATCTTCTTGATCCACTAGAACTTCAAGATATTCGCTCAATAAAATAGCTTCTTGTTTGTTAAATTTTGATGCCGATATAGAAAGAGTATCTAGATCATCAGGAGATAAATGAAGAGATAAATCAGCACATTGAATTACGTTATTATGAAGTTTGCTAGTGTCAAACTCTTTCACTGCATCAATAATCTTTTCGTCGTTACCAACCAAAAATTCCATGATTAATCCCATGGATACCTTCACCGCATTTCTATATTTTTTATAATCCTACAATATAGAGTGGTGAAAAAGAAGCAATTATCTTTGTTCTTTTACTCAAACCTATAATAAAAAGGCAGTTTGTTTTAAAGAATAATAAAAGTCTTATTATCTGTCATGTTGGAGCCAATTTGCGGGTTCTCCAAGGGATATTGGCCTAGATAAGGATTCATGTTAAATGGAAAAACATCACTCACAGAGAGACAATACATAAATTTATCCGTAGCTTTTATAGAAGGTGGGATATTATATGAATAACGATATGGTGATAAGACAAGTGGAAGTAGTACGAGCCATTACGCTCCAAAGGGTAGAATCGATTACAGAAGATATGGCTGATATTATGCCTAAGGGATTTAACAATACAATTCGTTGGAACGTTGGTCATATATTAATTGTTCAGGAACAGCTTGCCTCGAACTTTGCAGGATTGCCGCAGCAACTTTCTCCGGAATTTGTCACCTTATTTGGCAACCGGACGAAACCAAGTGAATGGCAAGTAGAACCTCCAACATTGCAAACCTTATCCTATGAATTAAAAAAGCAAACGGCCTACATCAAGGAATCCCTGGGCAGCCGCCTGCAGGAAAAAGCAATAAAACCCTTTGTACGGCTTGGCTTTAAGATGGAAACAATCGGAGAAATACTCACATTTAGTTTACACCATGAAGGAATGCATACGGGAATTATTTACGCGATTCAACGGGCAATTGAAGGTTCCAACAATTAAAAATGCAGTGGAGGATGGCAAGCCATTCCCTTTTCTTGGTATTATTTTGAACGAATATAACTTAAAATAAGCGAGCAGCTCTATGGCTTTACTGTTCTGATATAAAGATGATTCCAACAATAAACACTTTTATTCGTTTTGCACAAGTTAGACGAGAAATTTATACCTGTGCCTATTCTTAAGGAGTACAGACAGTAAAGGGATATGATCAGTGGGGAAAATAACAAGTTTGTCTATTCAGCCATACGGTTATCCTGTTAGAAGCTGAACCGTATTTTTAAAGGAACTTTTATTAAAAACTGCTGGTTGGTGCGGGGAACCATACTATAAGTAAATGAGGTTTTAGGCATAACACCTTGTAAACTTAATATGGTTGACTTTCGAAATGATTGTATACAATATTGAATAAAAAAACTTGATAGGATGACAAAATGAAAAAAGATGTTTCTGTAACAGTAAAGGGAAAGTATGTAAATAAATATAAAGGCGGTTATCCGCTCATATCAAAGGAAGCTATCCTTAATTTGAACGAAGATACTATAGAAGGAACCATTATCCGTCTCGTTGATGAAAAGAACAGGTTCATTGCAAAAGGCTATTTTGGCAAACAAAATAAAGGGTATGGATGGGTCCTTAGTAGAAACGAGAATGAACAGATTGACCAAAGGTTTTTTGCGAATAAAATAAAGGCTGCAATCCAGTATCGAGAATCATTTTTTAAAAGCCCGGATACCAATGCCTTCAGGATCGTAAATGGTGAAGGGGATGGTTTAGGCGGATTAACGATAGAGTATTTTGATGGCTATTATTTAATCAACTGGTATAGCAAAGGAATCTACCACTTTCGGGAGTATATTATCAATGCTTTGAAAGAATTAGTTGAATTTAAAGCCATTTATCAAAAGAAAAGATTTGATGTCAGCGGGAAATATATAGAAGAAGATGATTTCGTAGCGGGAGAAAGAGGAACCTTCCCAATTATTGTAAAAGAAAACGGGGTTAACTTTGCAGTTTACTTAAATGAAAGTGCAATGGTGGGTGTATTTTTAGATCAAAGGGATGTCAGAAAAAGAATCCGCGATACTTATGCAAAAGGGAAGAACGTACTAAACACTTTTTCCTACACAGGCGCGTTTTCCGTATTTGCTGCCTTAGGAGACGCAGTTAAAACGACAAGTGTGGATTTAGCTAACAGAAGTTTAAACAAGACCATTGAGCAGTTCAGTTTGAATGGAATAGATGATGACTCACAGGATATCATTGTTGAAGATGTGTTCCATTACTTTAAGTATGCAGTGAAAAAGCAGCTAGAGTTTGATATGGTGATCCTGGACCCCCCAAGCTTCGCAAGGTCGAAGAAAATGGTATTCAGCGCTGAAAAGGACTATAAAAGTCTTTTAAAGGAAGCTATTTCTATAACAAAGGATGAGGGAATTATCGTTGCGTCCACCAATTCAAGCTCTTTTAATATGAAAAAATTTAAAAGTTTTATTGATCAGGCATTTAGAGAAACAAACAGGAAATATCAACTAGTTGAGGAATTTTCCCTTCCGAAAGACTTTAAAACAATAAAAGAATTCCCAGAAGGCAACTATCTTAAGGTTGTGTTTATAAAGAACTTATCGTAGAAAAGGCGAATCAAAAACTATTTAGTAAAAGGATTTATACTCATGACTCAAAATAGGACATTGCATCTATTAAACGGACAATCAATGTATAATTATTATAAAAGGACACAATTTTTGGGGGAAGAATTAATGATTCCTTTTAACGAGGCAATGTGTTATGGAGACACGTATGATGATCTATTTTCACCAAGATTCACCCAAATACGTGCTAAGGTTCATCACGTTACAATGGAGCAATATAATGAAATGACGCTAAAACCCTTGGATCCCCTTTTTTGTAAAAATTTCACTGATATTTCATTATGGTTTGATTCCGATATGTTTTGTCAAATCAATATTCTCACCATTCTTGCCTGGTTGGACAAGACAGATTATAAGGGTGATGTTGAACTACATATAGTCGGAGATTATTTTGAACCTATAGACCGTTTTACCCTGAAGGCTGAAGGGTATTTTTCAATCTACAAACAAGTGCTGATTCAAAAAAATTTTCCTGAGTTTATTTTTCCGGAACCTTTAAGAAGAGGAATTGAATTATATTTGAATTATCTTAATCATAATAGTGATCTTATTCGTTATATTAATAAGCACCGAGATATTTCAGAAGAAGAACTGGTATCCAAATTAATTGTAGATTTCCAACATTATGGGCTGGGCGATACTCAATATCTCGAGATTGTTAGATCATATCGTGAAAATAGATAAGGAAGGTAAAAAAAAACTGCCGCTTAAACGGGTGAGGAGAAGCTTGCCATAAGTAAATAAGGTTATTAGCCAAATGCCTCTCCTTAAGGTTGGGGAGGCTAGAACATAATAAAGAGTTTGCTTAACGGAAATAGAAATAGTAAAAATGGGATTGCAAAATATAAGAAAATAGATTGACAAAATTAATAATCCTATTAAACTAAAAATAAGTTCTATCCTCAAATTCTTCTCTTGACTTCCTTTTGATATTAGATACTCCGCAAGTCTTTATTTGCCTTTACTTTCTCCAATTGAAGCCACATTTAACCTCTTTTTTCACTCATTAACACTCATTAATTTTAAAAAATCTATCCGAAGTTAGAGAACATGCATGTAAAATTTGATAGTAGAAGAAAATTTAAATGATAGTTCACTATTAGTATAAAGGGTGCTGTAAAAGACATGACCATGGGATAGGGGAAGGGATGCTATGGGATTTGAAGAAGAGTATCAGGCCTTTTTGAATGCTCACTTGCAGGCAAGAACCGGTGAACGGCTACGTCGCTTACAAGAAGGTCACAATCAGGCTGAAATGTTGTTTTTGAAACAAGTGTGGTGGCCTTTATTTTACCATTTCAAGTATCTTCATCCAGAATATGAAGTCGATGATTTCAAGGATGGCAAAAGGTATTTGGATTTTGCTTATATTCGTCCCGCAATCCGAATTTGCCTTGAGGTCGACGGGTATGGCCCTCACCTAAAGAACATAAGCAGATGGCAATTTTCCGACAACCTGGAACGTCAAAACCAGTTGGTGATCGATGGATGGACCGTGATCCGCTTCTCTTATGACCAAGTGAAAGAGAAGCCTCGTCGATGCCAACAGATTGTACAGCAAGTGATTGGCCAATGGCTGGGTGATGAGCTGGACCAGACATCTTTGTCCTTTGCCGAAAAGTAAGTGCTTCGGCTAGCAATTCGAAAAGGAGAAGCCATATCCCCTAAAGAAGTCGAGGAATACTTGAAGCTAAGTGACAAGACGGTAAAAAAGGTACTTTCTCAACTAGTTGATAAAAAGATGCTAATTCCCGCATCTGGGATCAAGAGGGTCCGCTCTTATCAACTGGGGAATCAGGTTAAGCACCCGATCATATAAATAGTCGGAAAGAATTCGCCTAATTAGTAATTATCATTAAAAATAGCTTAAATAGACGGAGAGATTCCGCCTATTCACTCGAAAAGCGCGAAAATAGGGGATTTTGCTTCGCATAATCGGAAAACATCCCCTTATTTATCCCGAATTGAGCTCCATTCAGCATCTAAGCGAAAAACCTCCGCTTATTTACTTTCTCTGGTTATTTAATTAAGGACAAGAATTCTTATTGAATAGGAAGTGAGACAAAAACCATTGAGAGAAGGGCTCTTAACAAAAAGGGTGCCTTGATTTGTTAATGGATGAAGAAAATTCCCATGGTCGAAAGAATTAATATCCCAATTGAAATCATTTCTACTTTTTTATGGTCATTTTTTTGTTCCACGGTTCCAGCAGCAAACGAATTTCCAGTAGCCCTGTTTCTTAATCTAGCATCAATTGTTAGTTTTATCATGAAAAGAAGTACCAGAATAACGGATAATGCGGAAGAAAGCACCTGAAACTGATGGGTAACATTAATGGAGACCACTTGTGTTAGCAGCAACAGAATGGCAGCAATAAACGAGAATCGATTATAGGCATTCCAAACATGAATGTGTAAGGCTTCTAGTTCGTGGACAGCTTTCGATTGGGCCATAGCTTTAATAAATTGGGGGCGGAGACCGCCGCCTAATACGATTCCACCTCCAGCGATAATGGCCAGACATAACAGTTGGATACTCAGTAGGATATGATTCATTCTTTAACACTCCTTTATTAAATGAGATTTCTTTTCTTCAAAGCTTCGGCAGATGGATGGTCTTTAAAAACATCCACCAAGGCATCATGGAGAGTAAGGAGTTTTGCTGGATCAAAATTGTCTTCCATCATGTGGTACATTTTTTCCTCAATGGCTTCTATTTCTTTCCCTTTTTCTTTCCCAAGAGCGGTTAGATGAAGCGTGACATATCTCCGGTCTTGGCTGCTTTCCTTACGGGTAACGAGACCTCTTTCCACCAATGTGTTCACAAGTCTGGACGGACTGCCTGTTTCACAAATAAGCAGGGAACCCAGCTCTTTGAGTGACAGGGGTTCATGTCGCTCCAAAATATGAAGGACTTCTGCTTGTGAAGGGGTAATCCCGATGGATCGGGTTAAAACTTGCAGCATTCGTTCTCCCTCTCGTTGAGCTGCCAGAATTAAAAACCGGATTGCTTCCATTTTCTTTTGATCGAATTGCATTGTTTCAGCTCCTAACCTTACAATAGATGACATGTCATTTATATCTTCAATATACATGACATGTCATCTATTGTAAAGGAAAAATGTAAAAAAAACCCAAAAATTTCAGGGAAAAAGTAACCAACCGGTCGGGAATATGGAAGTGGAGAGTAATCAGAAACGATACTGATTTATTGGCTGCAGTACGTTAAAATTAATTTTTTACCAGATGGTCAAGAAAGAGAAGGTTCAGGCATCACTTCTATTCTGTTCCATCAATAAGATCGTTACCCACCCATTTGCAAGGAACCTAGGAGCATCTGGTACCAAGGTTAGATTATAGTACAGAGATAAATTTCATAATGATAAAAACTGCCAGTATAGTAGGTGTGGTGAACGGTAGCATTAGTATAGGGGTTTTTTAACATTTTGATTGGAGGGGGGTGAAAAAAGTTCATCCTCCCTTAAATTGTAAATTCTTCCTATAATCAAGTTGTAAATAATTATTAGGAGGAATAAAAATGAATGTACAAAAAGGAATTTCAGTTTTTGCGTTAGTGGGGATTTGCGGTGCGCTGCTTTTTGCAACGGTTCCACTATGGTATGGGTTATGGAAAGAAAACTTGTTCTTGTCAACTGTAGATATTACCGCACACACACTATTGTTAATCGGGATTATTGGGGTTTATTTTGCAAATGCCGAAAAGCTTGGAAAGTTTGGGTTGTTTACCGGAATGCTTATCGTTGCAGGATTTGTTTTTCAAATCTTTATGAAAGCGGCAAGTGGATTCTTTAAGCCCATCTTGTTTGAGTATGCACCTCAAGTTTTGGCGAATGGTGCTGTTCCATCACCATTAAATGAAATCATTACCTTTTCGACGGTTCTATTTCCTTTAAGTATTGTCCTCTTTGGAATTGCAATTGCCAAGTCTAAAATGGCACAACGGAAACTTGGATTTTTGCTTATGTTTAGTCCTTTTGGGTTTCTAGTCCCATTCGGAGTGTTTATCTCTCCTTTGTTGTTCTCGTTTATCATGGTCTCATTGGCTTATCCCATTGTTTCAAAGAAGAATAAAACTAGTGATCTATCTTTACAGTGTTAGAAAAAAAGGAACCTTACCTGGGGTTCCTTTTTGCTTATTTTCTTAACTTATCTCTAATGCTTCTCAACTGACTTTTAATCGTGTTAACCGACTTGTATAGCATTTCTGATATTTGCGTTTTATTGTAGCCTTGTTGTTTTAAGTCATAGATTTCACGTTCCATCGGTGTTAAGTCGGATAAGAAAATTTCATTGCGCATGATTTTTGCTGCATCGGAATGGATGGAGGAGCGGTTCTGGTGGGCCTCCCTAATGGCTGTTATGATATCTTGAAAACTTGATTTAGTAATGTAATTAACGGCCCCTTGTTTAAAGGATTGCATTACAATTTCTTTTTCATACAATGAAGTCAACATAATGATTTTAATAGAATGATTACCGGCATTTTTTACTTTCCTTGCTATTTCCAGCCCGTCTAAGTTGTTATCAGTTAAGTTAATGTCCATTAAAATGATATCCACTTCAAGGGATTTAAGTGTTAACAAAGCCTCTTCTTTCGTAGACACCACACTGACGACTTCGATATCCTCCTCCATTGCAAGGTCTTCACTAATATTTTTCTTCCAGTCCTCATCATCTTCTACTAGTAAGACCCGAATCTTTTGCATAAGAAGACCTTCCTTTCAGTTTTTGATTTACGTCTATGACTCTTTTCCTTGGGAACAGAAGTGCAATCGTCGTTCCGATGTTTCTCTTGCTTTCGACTACCATTATTCTGCCTTGATGTTTATTCATGACATTAAAGCAATAAGTTAAACCGAGGCCGTAATTTTTTGGTTTCTTTTTGGTTGTAAAAAAAGGTTCAAAGATTTTAGAAAAAGAATTTTTTTCAATCCCGCAGCCGGTGTCCTGAATCTCAAATACTAATTTTCTTTTAAGGTGTTTTATTCTTATGGTTATACAGCCTGTTTCTCCTTGGATGGATTCGATTGCATTTGAACAAAGGTTAGAAAGGACTTCATACAGATGGTGTGGATCGCATTGCAGGCTTCCTAGAAATTGATAATCTTTTATTAAGATAATGCCCTTCTTCTCTAAAATTGGTTGAAAGCCGCTTAAAACTTTATCTGTAAGGTCACAGAGGACAACCGTTTGTTCTGAGAGGGTGACTTCTTGCGTTTTTTCTTTCATTCTATCCACCATGTGCTGAAGATGGGAGGTAATGGACCCGATTTTATCGACGGACTGAAGGGAGGCCTCTTTATTTTCTAAATCGATGTGATGTTTGGCTCTTTCTAACATATACTCCACTTTTTGAATTTCATTTTTAATGGAATGATTAATAATCGATGTTCCTAAGGTTATCGAGGTCATCGAAGCATCAAGCCTATGTTTTTCAAATTTCAACTTAATGCCAAGAATACCATAACGAATACCATAGTAAAGAAGTAAGGTAATTAACCATAGATCAATATAATTGCTGTTCATCTTCCAATTCGTATTTTGCTCAAAAATAATTTCTTTTTCCGCAAGGGTCACACCATTTACGAATAGAAAATCCTTTAGATAGATTAGGGACATGATTGGGATAAATATAATACTAAGACGCAATGCATTGCTTTGTTCAGCCTGACTTTTGCTTTTAAAAATAGATGCTAAATAGAGTAGGCAGCCGCAAACCATATAAAGGCCGGACCAAATATGAAGCCTTTCGGTTGAAATCGTGGTCATCCTGTTTTGCCAGTCCATAAGTAGGAAAATAATCGAAGGGCACACCAAAAACCATGAAAGGAATGGCAATTTAACTTTTAATAAAGTTAAAGAACTGTTCAGAAAAACATATGGCAATAAGTAATAAAACATATCCATGAAAATAATGATGGATATGGAGATAAGGTCATTTTCAAGAGGAGACAAAATTTTTTGTGCCTGAAGATGGGGTTGGATGATCGTATGCATTAATGCAAAGTAACTTCCCCCTCCCCCAATAAATAGGAGGAAACAAATCCATTTTATATAGGGATCTTTCCGATTATAAAAATACATAATGATAGCTATAGGCCATAAAATGGGAAACAAGTTGAACCCCCTTAAGAGAAGCTTAATTACCAATATTTATGATATCACTAATCTTCTTAACACAGGAATAAATTTTGGTTTGGAACCGAGGGGTGTATTCTATAGCATGCCAATGAAGACGAACTACTTCATGCTCCGATTGATAGCAAGTGGTGGAACTGTGTTACGCTGTCATTGCTAGAAATATATCGGGGTCATTTATATAATGTCAGTTTGGATAAGTGGAATTGTAAACACTTTTGCTAAAAAACAGCAGGTTACATAGGTGTGGTGAACCGTATCAAAAATAAGGGGTTCTTAAACAAAGGGAGGTGCTTTTTTGCTCGCAAAGTAGAACACCTGCCCTTCTCTATTTGCTATTATATATTTGCTCCCATTTGAACATCTATTAGTGTCATTTCATTGGTCTGGTTTAAGGCATTTTTCAATTCTTGTTCAAACTCATTCAATTGCTTGGGTCGAACTCCTTTTATTCCAAAGCTTTCAGCAAGCTGCACAAAGTCAGGGTTTCCAAAGTCTGTGCCAAAGCTATTGCTGAATTTCTCTTGCATCATTTGTTTCTCTAATTTTAACGTTTTATCATTTAATACTATGATGATGAATGACAGACCAAGTCGTTTGGCTGTTTCTAATTCGGAAATATTCATTAATGCCCCTCCATCGCCAGTCATACAAATAACAGGAGAGTCCTGGAAAGCTAGTTTGGCACCAATCGAGCCAGGCAAGGCAATACCCATTGAGGCTAATCCATTGGAGATGATGAGACGTCCTGCCTGTTTGGGTTGATAGGTACGGGCAATAGAGACCTTGTGGGCACCCACATCAGAAATCACAATCGTCTTTTCCGTAGAGAGTTTTTCAGTAATGGTTAAGATATTCTCAATCGTAAGTGAAAGATTTTCATTCATATCTAAATCAATTTGATAATCAGTTTTCACCTTTTCCTTTAGATTTCCAATCGGGGCCCATGGCTTAGAGGGAATACCCAGTTCATTAAGGGCCTGAAAAGTCTCATTTAAATCACCAACCAATTCTCCCTTCACGGGATAGTGTTCATCCATTTCGGCTGGCAATGAATCGATATGTAAAATGGGGTGCATTCTTTTATTCCAATCCTTAGGCAGGCTTTCTACAAAATCATAACCAATGACAATTAATAAATCAGATTGCTCTATCAAAGGTAATACTTCATCCTTTTTCTTAAAACCAAATGTAAAATAATTTAGTGGATGGTTTTTGGGTAAAACTCCTTTTGCCATAAAACTATGGATGACAGGTGATTGTAGGTTCTCTACAAAAGTCTGGAGCCCGGACATAGCTTTTTGCCTAATTACTCCATTTCCCACTATGACAAGAGGTTTCTGGCTCTGGTCTATTAAGGTGCGAGCATCCTCTATGGATTGCGAAATAGGGGTGCTTTTTGGAATAGGCAACACGGGTAATGGTTGGGTTTGAACCATTTGTGGGGCTAAGTTCTCCGGTAATTCGATTAAAACAGCACCTGGCTTTTCCATTTGCGCTACTCTAAATGCCTTGCGAATGATGGTTGGTATAGTTTGCGAATCTTTAATTTGAATGCTCCACTTGGTAGCAGGTTCAAATATTTTAACGATATCTAAATATTGATGTGATTCTTGATGTTGCCTTTCAAAGCCAGCTTGCCCGGTAATGGCTACAACCGGAGAGTGGTCCAGATTGGCACTGGATATTCCGGTTAAAAGATTGGTCGCTCCAGGCCCTAAAGTGGCTAAGCAAACCCCCACCTTATGGGTTAGCCTGCCGTAAACATCGGCCATAAAAGCTGCACCTTGTTCATGACGGACATTGATGAACTGAATTTGTTTAGACTTAGACAATGAATCAATCAGGTCAAGGGTTTCCTTCCCCATGATGCCGAAAACATACTTAACCCCCTCATTTTCTAAGCACTGAACAAGTAAATCCGTTGCTTTCATAGTAAGCCCCTTTACAAATTGTATTTAGCTGTATTTTCCCCTTAAATCGAGAAATTTATTTTAGTAGACCAAAGAGACGCTGCCTAATTTTTAGGAAGCGCCTTTTGGGTAAACTATTTATACTTTCATTAGAAGTCAAAGTTATCGGGATCAGGACCCACTCGATGGTCTTGATTAAGCTGGTCAATTCGTTCCATATCTTCTTTTGAAAGTTCAAAATCAAATACATCTGAGTTTTCAACAATGCGATGTTCCTTCGTGGACTTTGGTATAGTGACCACGCCGTTTTGCAAATCCCATCGCAAGATAATTTGTGCAATTGACTTGTTATATTTAGTAGCCATTTCCTGCAGATCCGAATTCTCCAATAGATGACCTTGCATTAACGGCGACCAAGCTTCCAGTTGTATTCCTTGTCTTTGACAAAAGGACTGTAGGCTTTTTTGTGTTAATCGTGGATGATATTCTACTTGGTTCACCATTGGTTTAATTTCTGCTTCTTTTATTAATTCTTCCAGTTGGTGGATTTGGAAGTTGCTTACTCCAATCGCTTTTACTTTTCCTTCTTTATAAAGCGTTTCTAATGCGCGCCATGCCTCTTTGTATTTGCCTTCTACGGGCCAGTGAATCAGATATAAGTCCAAATAATCAAGGCCAAGTTTCTTTAAGCTTGTTTCATATGCCGCGATGGTGGATTCATAGCTTAAGTCAGTATTCCAAACCTTTGAAGTGATAAAAAGCTCCTCTCTGGAAACTCCTGTTTCTTTCATGCCAGCAAGGATGGCTTGGCCAACACTTTCTTCATTTCCATAAATGGCGGCTGTATCAATACTTCGGTAACCATGTTTAATGGCAAATTTAATGGCATTGACTAATTCCGGACCTTCCTCCACTTTAAAAACCCCAATCCCAAACCAAGGCATTTGGCTTCCATTATTCAGTATTGTTGTAGATTGTAAATTTTTTAACATAATCTAACCCTCCGTCATGTTTTTTTTGTAGACATAATGAAAATTAAGAGCACTTTTGGCCCAGCATCCTTACAGCTTCTTGATCTTTTTTTTCAAGGTTCCGGCTCCAGCCAGTCAAGAGAACGGCAGCTAAAACCATAAGTGAACCAATCCAAGTGGTATGAATCAGTCCGACTGAATCTGTAATAACTCCACCCAGGTAGGATCCAATGGCAATGCCTATGTTAAAGGCAGCAATATTGATTGCGGAAGCAACATCAACCGCAGTTGGAACAAACCGTTCTGCTAACATGACGACATATACTTGTAGTCCCGGAACATTCATAAAAGCAAGAAGGCCCATAAAGAAAACGGTGATCAGGCCGCCAAGTTTAAATGGTGCTGTGTACATGAAGATAAAAAGTACAATTGCTTGAACAATAAACATATAAAATAATGCTTTAAGCTGATTTTGATTAGATAATTTTCCGCCTATCATATTTCCAATGGCAATCGCTAGTCCATATAGAAGCAGTATCATAGCCACAGTGCCTTCTTTAAAGCCAGTTATTTTCTGCAGGATTGGGGATAAATAGGTAAAGACTACAAATGTTCCACCATATCCTAAGGCAGTAATGATAAACAAGAGCAGTAAACGTCCATTCTTAACCAATTTGAACTGATCACGGAATGCGACGTGAGTTCCTCTTTTTAAGTCAGCTGTAACAAGGATGCTGTTTGCAATCAGTGCCACGATCCCGACGGCTACAATGAGAATAAATGCCATTCTCCAGCCGAAATTCTGTCCGATGAATGTTCCCAATGGAACCCCTGTAACAGTCGCTGCCGTTAGGCCGGAAAACATGATGGAGATGGCACTGGCCCTGCGGTTTTCAGGTACTAAATCAGCCGCAATCGTTGAACCAATAGACATGAATACACCATGTGAAAAGGCAGAAACTACACGGGCCATTAGTAATACTCCAATACTGGCAGCACTAGCTGCCATACTATTGCCGACAATAAAAATGACCATTATCCAAAGTAATAAAGTTTTGCGCGACATCCTGGAAGTGAGCGATGTTAAGACCGGTGCCCCGAAGGTAACTCCTAAAGCGTATAGGGAAACAGTAAGCCCGGCGGTTGTAATTGGTACTTTTAAATCCCCGGCTATCAATGGCAATAATCCTACACTGATAAATTCTGTCGTTCCTATGGCGAATGCACTTGCAGCCAAGGCCAGAAGTGCAAATGTGCTTCGTTTTTTATCGATAGACATATGATTCCTCCTAATTATGTGAAATTGTATGAATGAACTTCCTTAAGGTTCATGATGTAAATAAATCCATTATCCATTTCAGCCGGTGAATGTTATTATGGAATATATCATAACTATTGGGAAGTACGTACTTTAAAGTATTATAGGAACCTAAAAGTACTATAGGTACTTTTTAGTGCCTATTGATTCAGGAGGAGTTAGTTGATGAAGAAAAAGAAATACAATATATCAGTTGAAGCGACTCTGGAAGTGATTGGGGGAAAATGGAAATGCGTAATTCTATGCCATCTGACACACGGCAAGAAACGGACCAGTGAATTGAAGCGCTTGATGCCAAATATCACTCAAAAGATGCTAACTCAACAATTGCGTGAATTAGAGGAAGATGGGATCATTAATAGAATTGTATATAATCAAATTCCCCCAAAAGTGGAGTACGAACTTAGTGAGTATGGCTCGAGCCTGACTGGGATTTTAGACTCCCTATGCGCATGGGGAGAAAAACATATTACGAAAGTATATGGCGATAAATTTATAGTTTTAGAAGAGAATGTTTTAAATGAACATTTGAAGTAATCTTGTCTATAGGAAACTTCATTATAAAATCGTAACGGTGAACCTTACCATTTGAATGGATTGTAAAAATGCTTATTACTTTTCTTGGAAAAAATGGAATAAAGTGATTCATGCGAACCGTAAATTACGTTATAATTTATTTTTAAAGGGGGTGCTTACAGATGGAGAATCACATACGATTGTCTGGTACTTCTTCCACTCATGCAAAGCCTATTATTGGAAGGGCGATACTTTGCATGGGGCGAAACAGATAATATATCGCTAAAAAGGCTTTTCTGATATTTTGGCTTTGCACCTTATTTTTTTCAAAATCAAAATAAGGGAGCGGGCAAACATGAAATATATTAATGCAAACCAGGTTTTACCTGAGAATCTCATCCTGGAAATTCAAAAGTATGTCCAGGGGGAGACTGTCTATATTCCAAAGCAGGAAACGGAGTATCGGAAATGGGGAACTTCAAGCGGAGGAAGGCAGCTGCTGGACGGCCGCAATGCCGCCATTAGACGTTCTTTTATGAGTGGGAGCAGTATCCGGCAATTGGCTGAGGAATATTACCTTTCAACTGAAACGATTAAGAAAATAGTTTATTCACATAAAAAGTAGGAGAACAGCACTGGTGAATATTTTTCATCAGTGCTGTTGTTATGTAAAAAACATTTCTAAGTCATTTTCTCCATTTTAAAAATTAACTGCACCGATTAAAATAAGTTTAGAGAGATAGGTGCAAATAATTGATAGGAGATAGATTGTGATGAAATTTATTAAAAATGAACAGTTAAATTTTATAAAAAAACAGATTGCTTTAATTAAGGACAGCAAACAAAAGAATGTACCCCAGAACATTTTGGCTGCTGTGATTGACTTAGCCAATGCCAAAATCCTGGACCTCTTTCCGAATGGATCCTTGGAGCAGCAAGAAATGCTGAACCTTTCCAAACTCAAAACAGATAACGAATATGAGCAATATATTCGGCGTCTTTCGGACTTTTTGCTGCCTTTCCCACAAATCACTGAGCAGCAACTCAAAAAAATGTTTCCGAAGCAAAAAAAATTAAAGCTGCCGGATTTAGAAAATATAGACCACAGCCGATTGACGTATTTGAGTTGGAACGACATCAGATCGAATAAAAAATTTATTGTATATGAACTAGATGGAAAAATGGCCGGCATGGAATGTGAAATGACACCAACCAATAAAAAAAATATTTGTTCTTTCTGTAATGGTTTTGGTGAGGTTGCCTATTTCTCCACCGTGACAAAAGCCAAAAAGCCCAAAAATCCGGATTATTACAAATCCATCGGCAATCTTATTTGCGCCGAGAGCAGCGAGTGTAATAAAAACATAACGAATGTCGACTATTTAACAACCTTCTTTAAAGATTCACTGGGAATATGACTAATATGGTAATTAAGTTTTTGCAAAAAAAGTAACAGCACCTCCTATTTTGATGAAAGGTGCTGTTACGATATTTAATTGTCCAGAAGTGTGTTTATTCATGATAGTTTGTTTGTGTTTGCCTTAATATTCTCCCTTAATGACAAAGTACGAGCCCCGAATGGTTCCAGCTAGTTTAGATTTTTGCCTGGCAAACTTAAACTTTCCTTCTAACTCCTTTGGCACTTCCATCCCTTCAGAAAGCTTAAAACCAACGGCCCGCTTCGGCTTAGGGCCATCAACCGTATACAAGACGTTGACCGAAAGACCATCCTCATAAAAGACGTAAGTCCAATCGATATTTTCCACTTGAAAACGCGACGTTTCCAAAGGTTTGGCTGCAAACTCAATATCACGTTCTTCTTTCAAAATCCTGTTCACATAATCAAGAGTCTCCCTGCTTTCACTAGCTGGGACGACCGTAAATTCATGCTTATATTTGTTCATAAAGTAACGTGCCTCATTAGCGCGCAGACCAGCAAGCGCCTCTGCTACTGGTGAAGACTCTAAACCAACCGTAGATACATTTTTAAAATCAACTGTATAGGACATTTCCATTCCTCCTATCAACCCTTTATTTCCTTACTACAGGAATCCACATTTCACCAAATACTAAGCCGTTTCGCTGCCCCATTTCAACCGTTGTATTGGGTCCGCCAACATAGGCAAAATTCTTTGCTTCCGGCAAAACTTGACCAAAGGCGATGCCAGAAAGTTTATTGCTTAACTCTTCAGCGGTCTTCGCTTCCCCTTTAACTACCAGGTATTCTCCCTTGGGAAATTGGATCACTCTGTGTTCTTCCGGTACCGTAGCCATTGTCATAACGCCGGCATAATGCATCATCTTGTTATTTACTGCCTCGTTTACGGCAAAGATGTAGTCATTTGTGGCAAGGGCCTTCAAAGTATCAAGCCTTCCATCTTGTTTAACGGCCTGCCAGAAGTCGGCCTTTTCCTTGTTAATGCCTGCATAATCCGTGTAGTTGCTCTTAAGCTCTGTCCCAATACCTAAAACGGTAAAACTGTCTTTCTCTTCTAAAGAATAATCTGCCATGTTCAAAACCTTCCTCTCAAATGATTTGTTTTTTCACCTGATAAGTTTATAATAACGTTAAATCGTGTCAAAAAATGATACTGTTTTAGGAGTCCAGATGAAAAAGGTTGAACGGATTAACATCATCATGCGGTATATCAATAACCGCTCCCACTTTACCATTTCTGAGATTATGCAGGAATTTAACATCTCTCGTTCGACAGCGATTAGAGATATAAGAGAAATTGAGGCCATGGGGATGCCGCTTGTCGCTGAAGTTGGAAGGGATGGGGGCTATTTTGTCATGCAAAACTCTGTCCTGCCCGTTGTCCGCTTTACCGATAATGAGGTCAAAGCTCTTTTTATTGCCTTTATGGCCACAAGAAACCAGCAGCTCCCTTATCTAAAGAGCCGTCAGTCTTTAGCTGAAAAATTACTGGGCCTCATCTCGGAAAACCAGCAAGATGACCTGGTTCATTTAAATGAAATCTTACTTTTTGAAGGGACTAATCCCCATAATCCCGACCTGCTTGAACTGTCAGACTTACCGCATCCCAGGTTAGAGAAGCTCATCCAGCTCCTTCTTTTAGATCGCTATTTATTGATTGCCATTGAAGAAGAGAAGGTAATAAAGGACTATCCTATTTATCTCTTGCACCTTTATCATGAAAAAGGTCTATGGCTGATTGAAGGCTTTGACCTAAAGGAAGAAAAGAGAAAGTTCTTTAATGTCGATCATCTCATTTATGTTGAACCCTGCCCGATGAAAAATAGAGTAAGTAAGAAAAAGATTTTAGAAAAAATGAGTAAGCAGGAAGAAGGAATCAACCTTGTTCTTGAGCTGGGTCCAAAAGCAATTGCCCAGTTCAAAAAATATCATCCTTTAAACGTTTCATTATCCTATACAAATCCTTACCAGACCACAGCCATTTTAAGGACTTTTATCCATGTAGATAAACCCGAAGAATTAACCGACATAACAAATTGGCTGCTTTTCCTCGGTGGAGATATCATGGTTAGGGAAATGCCAGAAGAAGTCTTAGAAGATATACAAAAGAGGTTAATATTATTCTGCCCATAAGCAGCGCCAGTTAAAACCAATGATGTATAATCTTCATTGTCCATTGGTAGATTAATTTTTTATTTAATTCATTGAACATAGTATAATTTCTTTTATAAACGTAATTTGATTCACCATGGAATAATAATGAATACAGATGGTTCACTGGAGGCCATTTTGAAAAGGGAGGAACAATTACATGTCAGAAGATTATCACTCTCGCACAGAGCGAAGAAAAATACAAGAACAGCAGCAACGGGCTTCAAAACAGCAAAAGGGTAAGAAAAATGGTAAAAGCGTTTGGAAAAAAATAGTCTATATTTGCCTTTCCCTGGCGCTTGTTATGATTCTAGTGGGAGCAGGTGCTCTTCTATGGATCATCAAAGATGCACCAAAATTTGACGAAACGTTATTAAAAGATCCATTATCATCTGAGGTCTATGCGGTTGATGGGAAAACAGTAATTGCCGAGGTCGGTAAAGAAAAGCGGGATGATATTACAATCAATCAAATACCGGATGTCCTCAAAAATGCAGTGTTGGCAACGGAAGACGCCCGTTTTTACGAGCATCACGGAATTGACGTAAAACGGACACTTGTTGCCATTTTCACGAATGTCACATCTGGCACTTCTCAAGGCGGAAGCACGATCACACAGCAAATTGTCAAAAACTCGTTCCTAACCACGCAAAAAACGGTTACACGAAAGGTGCAAGAGTGGTATTTAGCCATTCAATTAGAAAGACAGTTCACGAAAGATCAAATTCTCGAAATGTACTTTAACAAAAACTTGTATGGCAGTGATGTGTACGGAGTGGCCAAAGCGGCAGAACGATTTTTCGGCCTGGGCCCGGATGAGTTAAACAAATTAACACTCGAACAAGCGGCCCTCCTCGCGGGGATTCCGCAAAGCCCAAATAACTATATTCCTACTGTTGAAAGTAATCTTCCAAATGCGGAAAAACGGAGGAATTTGGTTCTGCAATATATGAACAGACACGGCTACATAACAAAAGCAGAAATGCAAAAAGCACAAAGCACACCGATTAAAGATACGTTGAATATTCAACAAAAACAAACAAATAAATACCAAGCATTTGTTGATACGGTGATACAGGAAGTGCAAACCAAAACAAAAGCAAATATTTTTGAAGACGGGCTAAAAATTTATACAACTATTGATCCGAAAATCCAGCAAATAACTGAAGATGTCCTATCAACCAATGAGTATATCAGCTATCCAGATAATGATAAATTGCAGTCAGCTGTTGTCATTTTGGATACACAAACCGGTGCCATCAAAGCAATTGGCGGCGGAAGAAATTATCAAACCGGGGGCTATAATTATGCCACAAAGATTAAACGCCACCCTGGTTCGACGATTAAACCGATTCTTGACTACGGTCCAGCCATTGAAAAATTCCAATGGTCGACCGGGCACATTATAAAGGACGAACCGTATAAATACTCGACTGGGACACCGATTCGCAATGCCAACCGTTCTTATGCTGGAGATAAAACCATAAGGGACCATTTGACATGGTCAAGGAATATTCCGGCGTTAAAAACGTATCAAGAAGTGGGAGCAGACGATGCGACGAAATTTGCCAATAGTCTTGGTTTCCCTATCACCGATACCCAAAAAGCAAATGAATCGAATGCCATTGGTGCTATTGATGCCGCCTCCCCGCTGAATATGGCGGGTGCCTATGCGGCATTTGGAAATGGCGGTTACTATATTGAACCATACACGGTTTCAAAAATTGTTTATGCAAATGGAACAGAGGAGAAATTGGCTTCAAGTAAAAAGAAAGTGATGGAGGATTATACGGCATTCCTCATTACAGATATGTTGCGGACGGTTGTGGACTCCGGTACAGGGACAATGGCCAATATTTCAGGTCTTGATTTAGCGGGAAAAACGGGAACAACCAGCTTTGATGAATCGGCCATAAAAACATATGGGTTACCGGGCAATGCAACGCGTGACGCCTGGTTTGTCGGATATACGCCGCAATACACCGGTGCGGTTTGGACAGGGTACACCGAGACGAAATCGAAAGATGACTATTTAGGAACCACAAGTGCGAACTTTTCTAAGTTAGTGTTTAAAGCGATCCTGTCACGGGCAGATGCCAGCACCGAAAAATTTAAGCAACCTAGCAGTGTGGCAAAATCCGGGAATGAATACTACGTAAAAGGCGGGGAAAAGCCGAAGCCGCCAAAACCGGATAAGCCGGCCGATGTGAAGGCAGCTTATGATGAAGCTTCAGACAGCATTCAATTAACATGGAATTACACTTCTGGCAATGATTCAGGGACTACTTTTGAAGTTTCTTATACAGTGGATGGAAAAGCTGCAAGCCTGCCGTCTACGGGTGATAAGAAAGCGGTACTGCAAGGCCCTGAGAAAGGAAAGACCTATGTATTTAATGTCGTAGCGGTTACGGGAGGCACAAAGAGTGATGCGGCTTCTGCATCCTTAACGGTTCAAGGTACGGCTGAAGCGCTAAAAAGTCCAAGTGGATTGCAAGCTAAATACGATAAAAATTCGAACCAAATTGCAATCAGTTGGAGCAACAATAATGCCAATTCCCAAAATGTGAGCTATGTAGTTGCTTTTACAGTAAATGGAACTACCCAAACTTTAGCGCCAACATCAGGGACATCTGCAACGTTGAGCAACCCGCTGCCAGGCCAAACCTATGTCATTAAGGTAGTGGCTTCCAATGATGCGGGAACGAGTGAACCAGCTACAGCTTCTGTTACAGTAGACAATACAGAGAATAACAATAACAACAATGGGAATGCTGGAGAGGGAGCAGCAGGAGCAGGAAATACGAAAACAAATCCTTAAAGTGAAGGAGACCGTCTAACTTTAGACGGTCTCCTTTTATGTGTCTTAACAATATGTTCTGTTGAATTAGACTGTTGCCCATTCTTTTACCTCGAGATTATAAGCTTCAGCAAAGCCTTCTCTCATAGCTTGAGCAATTTTCCTTGGGGTGTTAACGTCTCCCATTAATTTCACGTTGGCAAAGTTTGCTTTCATTTCATCGGCAATTTTATGGTTTGGCCGTACTCCAAGTGAAAGGACGACAGCATCAACTGAAGTTTCCACCATTTCGTTTGTATCCAATCGTTCTAGAATGAGGCCGTTGTCGATAATCTTGTGTAATTTATGGCCCGGATTTAAGCCAACCCCAAGTTTTACTAATTTAGTAGTGACGTCAATTAGATTTTGGAAATAGGCGCCAGGGCCAATCTTGTCAGCCATTTCATATACATTTACCGTATTTCCCTGTTCAGCTAACAGTTCAGCCGTCTCTAACCCGGTCATACCGGAGCCGATCACAGCGATATTTTTTCCACTTATATTGACATCTCCGTTTAAAATGTCAGTAGTGGTATAAACATTTTCCCGCTTAGCTCCGTCAATGCCAGGGATGAATGCATCGGCACCTGTAGCAACAAATACAGCCGATGGAGCTAACTTCCGGACTTCTTCCACTGTAGCCATTGTATTTAAGCGTACTTCCACTCCAAGCTGTTTCAATTGATTGTCCAAATACTCAATCAGCCAATCAATTTTCTCTTTTTGCGGCGGCTTGTTCGCCAATAACAGCTGGCCGCCTACTGTCGCTTCTTTTTCAAAAATGATAGGCTTGAATCCCCTCATTGCCAACACACGGGCACTTTCCATACCTGCAGGTCCTGCGCCAATGATGGCCACGGTTTGACCTTGGCCGACCAATTGCAAATCATCAAATTGTAATTCTCTGCCCATGCGCGGGTTCACGGCACATTCAAGGCCGCCAGCAAAAATGGATTCAAAGCAATGCAGGCAGGAGATACAGTTGCGAATATCACATTCCCGGCCTTCAGCTGCTTTATTAACCCATTCAGGGTCGGCTAACAGCCCGCGGCCGATTCCGACAAAGTCAATTGTATGGGATGACAGCAATTCCTCTGCAAATTCAGGTTTCCTAATGACATTCGCAGCAAGGACAGGGATGTTTACTGCTGCTTTGACAGCCTGTGATAAATGAGTCCTCCAGCCTTGAGGATAGGAAGTTGGTTCGACAATCGTATTCATCGTTTCATAAATGCCTGATGATACATCAATCGCATCAATGCCCAGTTTTTCAAGAGCTTGAACGATTTTAACGCCTTCCTCCAACACAATTCCCTGCTCAGGGGATCCAATTGTATTTAAAAATTCATCGACCGTCAATCTTACCATTAATGGATAGTCGCCACACTCTTGGCGGATGCCTGTAATGATTTCCGCGATAAAGCGCAGGCGATTTTCAAAGGAGCCGCCGTATTTGTCCGTCCGTTTATTAGTATAGGGGCTTAAAAATTGGTTCAGCAAGTAGCCGTGGGCAGCATGGAGCTCCACGCCATCAATTCCCGCTGCTTTAGCCCTTTTGGCACCGTTCACGAAATCCTGTACTAGGCTTTCCACTTCTTCTGTTGTGAGTGCCCGGGTTTCTTCCTGCATAAGCCCGCAAGGAATGGCGCTAGGTCCAACAACTGGCTGACCTCCAATGGCCGCAGAGGCATTTTGTCTGCCTGGGTGATGCAACTGCACAAATAGCTTTGTTCCGTATTGATGAATTCTGTCAGCAAACTTACTTAATGATTCGATATTTTCATCTCTGGACACACTCAATTGTGCATCGCTAGCCTTACCATGGTCATCGTTGACTCTTGTCACCTCTGTTACAATTAAGCCTACGCCGCCTTTAGCTCTTTCCTCATAATATTTAATAATCCGCTCTGATGGAGTTCCGTCGGGGTTGGCGAAACCTGTTCCCATTGCGGTCATAACCACTCTATTTTTTATTTCAAGGGTTCCAATTTTTCCAGATGTGAATAAATTTGAATATTTTTGGGACATTGTCTATTCCTCCCTATGAAAAAGTAATACTGCACATTAAGGGTAACGCTCATTTTTTAAAAAGTAGAGTGAGATTAATCACGAACAGAAACGATTTCAAAGTTTGTTCATAATTTCACATATATTTTGTAACAAGTTGAGAAAGTAAAACACCCCCTTCATAAGAAAGGGGGAGTAAAGACCTAAAATTTATTTATTGGAAAACAAGTAATCAGCATCCCGGATGAGATAATTAGCGTATTGTTCCGAGATATGCTTGCCACTTTGCGCCTGAACCTCGTTCTTAAATGCAGCCAAATTTCCTGCGTCAAGTTTGCTCTCCAAGCTATTGGCAATACCGTTATGATCGATCCATCCGGCTTCCGTAAAGCGTGTGATCAACTCCTGCAAGGATTGGATGCTTGTAGAAGTTTGGAACTTTACAACTTGGTTCACCATATTCCCGGCCAAATCATAGGTTGTTACACTATATTCATGCTGACCAAGCGGCAGGGTATAAAGAGGAATGGCTTTCCCGATTTCTATATTGCTGCCATCTAATGTTACCGTTGTTTTGGTGCTGTCGATTCCAGACAAATTGTCTTTGAGCTCAATAGCTGGATTGATATCCAAGGAATCACTGTAAATTTCGTCCAAAACGCCAGTTACATCAATAATGGGGGCAGTCCTATCTAGATGAATAGCCATCCTTTTTGTCTCTTCAAGATTTCCGGCATTGTCCGATGAACGATAGCATACATCATATACTCCATCCTGATTGACCGTTACCGGACCATTGTATGTTTGCCAGGTGTTCCCGCCGTCCAAGCTATACTCTGTCTTGTCCACACCCGAAAGTGTATCGGAAACGTTAAGACTTAACTGTACATCACTTACAAACCAACCGTTCAGCCCTTCCGGTTGAGCTGGCGTAACAGCAGCCGTTGAAAGAGGTGCCGTTTTATCAATCAGTACATGTTGATTTTGAGCCTTTTCAATATTTCCTGTTTTATCAACAGAATAGAAGGATATGGTATACTCTCCCTCAGAACTTATTGTAAAGGAAGTTCCATTAACATATTCAGACCCATCGACTGAATAGAAGGTTTCGGCGACACCGCTCTGGTTATCAGAAGCATCCAGTTTAACGGTTACGTCGTCTTTCGACCAGTCCGTTGGAGCATTGGACTTTGTGACTGGAGCGGTATGATCCAATAAATTCACTGTGATGTTATAAGTCTGAAACTGGTCTCCACTTTCGGATGACACTACCATTGTTATTGTGTTTGGGCCCTCTTTAAGCGTCAAGTTTACGGGACTTGCGTTTGAAAGTGATTGACCATTGAGAGCTATACTTACCGTGCTTCCGGAAGTGGCCGTTGCGTAGGTAAGGGTATGTTCAGCCTCCGATGTTGTACCTGCGGAGTAAGAAACGTCACTCTCTACAGGTTCTACCGCTTCAAACTCTGGGTTAAGCGTGAGCCCCGATAACTCCAGTGCGGTTAAATACGCAAGTATACTCCGATCTTGCTTGTAAAGATCAATGGTGTAAGTTTGTACTGTACCGTCTGCGGCAGTTATGGTAAGCGGTACTTCATTTTCTCCTGCCGACAAAGGCACCACAATATAATCGTTGTCGTCTATACGTCCAAGCTTCGTTCCATTTAGCGATACTTCTGCAAACGGACTTGATGGGGTCACATGTATTTTTACGCTATCATACTGATAAGGCACTTCCGAAGCCGATGTAAATGTCCGGTTGCCGGTGTTATAGCTAAGCGCACTGCCGCCCAGTTCATCCACCGTTACACTTGTTACATCCGAATCGTCTCCTTCCGGACTGCCTTCATATACCCATAGATAATCAACCAAGAAATCACCAAGATTGTTGGC
Organism: Neobacillus camarae; assembly: GCF_054950115.1. Taxonomy (NCBI): domain Bacteria; kingdom Bacillati; phylum Bacillota; class Bacilli; order Caryophanales; family Bacillaceae; genus Neobacillus; species Neobacillus camarae. The sequence continues at coordinate 162,499 of NZ_JBUCKX010000002.1, forward strand.
ACTGGCGAATATCTGAAAGTAATTAATGGCATTCCCCGCCGTGCGAAGCTGCGCTCCAGATTTCTTCAGCACCCCGTCAATGTAGAAATCGAAGGTGTCCGTATCCATGTTCACAACCATTTTGATATTGTACCACTGGTTCATGTTGTTTGAGAAAGTAGTAGTACCAGAGGAACCTCTTGTAGCGTGTGTAAAGATTTTGCCGCCGCTAAACCCGAAATCTGCCATAGGGGCGTTGATGGTCCCGCTGCTGTCTATCGATTCGCCACTGTAGATGGCAAATTGATTGGCACTGCTTCCGGCCGCTGTTCTCTTAATCCTGGATTCAATTGTAAATAGGCCGGATGCTTTCATGGCGGTTTTGTTCCAGACTTTTACCCCGTCGGCATTTGCCGTCTTGGCAAGCTTTAAAAATTTGTTGCCAGTCTCGTCTTGGACGATCTCTACCGTCCCGCCGGTACTGTTCACATTCCAAAGGTCGTTGCCGGAAAAGGCACCTGCATCATAATCAAAATTTTCCTTTAAGAAATAATGAAGCGCTTTGACAACCCGAGACATGGTGATATTCACTACAGTCGTATGGGCCGCCTGTACAGTGACATTATTTTGAATTCCGTCATAAAAGTCTTGTTTTTGAACCGTGACGGTATATCCGCTGCCCACAGGAAGATTATCAATAGTATAAGTTCCGTCATTGGCGGTCACTGCCTTCCCAACCACTTTCCCTGTACTGTCCGTCACAGCAACGGCTGCCCCTGCTGTATTCATCACATTCCCGGAAATGGCCCCGGTCGTCAGAGTGCTTGCCCCGAGTGTCAGGTTCAGCGCCGTCACATCCGCACCGAAAACCTGGACGGATGCCAGCCCCGAGCTTGCATAGTTCGCCGATGATGCCGTCACGGTCACTTCCGCTCCAGCAGGTATACCACTAATGGAATAAAATCCCCTCGAGTCCGAAGTGACGGTATAGGTTTGCCCGCCAGCCTGCGCCGTGACGGTTACTCCCGCTTTGATGTCACCGTAAGGATCGAATGTATATCCTCTCAGGTCTCCGATGGAAGAATTGGTTCCTTGAAATTCATAGATGCCGAGATCTGCACCGCCAGGGGAAATCGGATTTCCCGCAATGTCCGTAATGGTGCCGACGGGTATGGTTGTGTTGTCGTGGGATGTAATCGCCTTGCCTACACTGATAAGGGGTGAATCAGCTTGCAGTTCGAATCCGGAGAGATTCACGTCACTGCCTGCCCCTCCATTGACAGCCGATAGACCTTTGAATTTCGGGTCTGCCACGATGGCATCCGTATCTTCATCCGGAACAACCGAAACGTTATAGTAGTCATTGTGGCTATAAATGACGCTAGTACCGTCATCGGTCCTCGATAAAGTATTATTCGGGCTGTAAAAGATATTGTTAGACAAATAATTAAAGTAGTTTGAATCGTTCAGATACCGGTTCTTGTCTCCTGATGTGGAGACAAATGTCGCCGCCTTGCTGCTCGAATTATAAAAGATATTGTTGTAAACGTAATTGTGGCCTTTGTCGCCGTGAATATTCAAATATCGTTTGCTGCTATCACTGTCTTGTATCACGTTGTAGCGGACCACGGCGCTGCCGTAAATGAACCCGCACAGCAGGATGCCGTCGCCGTTTCCATGGAGATAATTATACTGGATTAGCGCATTTGTGGATGCTTTGTCCGGGTCGATGGCATTGGAGTCGGCACCTGTAGGCTTCTGTCTTGCGCCATAAACTTCATTCCATTCGACAGTTATGCTATCGGTAAAATACAGCTCAATGGCGCTTGTGCCGGCACCGTGCGAAACGTTGTGCCTAATCACTGAATTCTCTGTGCATGTGAGGTAGATGGTGTCGGCGGCATACTCGCTCCCATCATGATCTAGGTAATTATCCTCAATGGTGAAATTAGTATTCGGATACCATCCAGTATGATCATAAGCTGGTGCGCTTGCATCCTGTCGTTCCCCCCATGCCTGTAGCTGCTTGACAATGATGCCTCCAAAGGAGTTATCGATCAGCACGTTATTCTTAATCGTCACGTCCGAGAACCAGGTAGGCTGAAAGCCCGTTACGTTCACAGGGTTTGCAATCACAGGAAGGCCATTTTGGCCTTTTACGATGATTTCAAACAAGATACCGGCCGTACGCTTGGAAGGATCCCAGCCGCTGCCACTGACCCCGTTTGCTTCGCCCGCTACATCGTGAACATAAAGGTCATGAAGATAGAAGTCCTTCAGTTCCGTCTGAGTTGTGTTATTGCCGCCAACGATGTGGATTCCGCGCCTGTCCGCGCGCATAGCGGCTTGGGTAGAGGATTCCTGGCCGGTATAGCCGTCCGGCTTATTGCTGATGTCCAGGTCGCGTATTTCTATGTGTGCTTGGTTTTCAAGATAGATGGCGTCGGAAGCGTACCGCGTGCTGCCGTCGGTAAATGTCCAAGGAACCCCAATATTCTTAGCTGAAAATTTCGGCTTGGCCCCCGAGCCGTAGGCACCGATTACAATGGGAGTGCCTGCTTCGCCTGAACCTTTTGGATGAAGCGCCTCGGTGAGCTCCCAGGAGCTGCCCGCCTTAAACAGAATCATGTCGCCAGGGGAAAATGCCGTGGCATTTACCTTCTGAATGGACTTCCACGGGGTTTGCGGACTTGTGCCGTTGTTGTTGTCATTTCCATCGGGAGCAATATAATAGACAGTCCCTTTGGTGTTGCCGGGCTGGGTTGTGACGACTCTGGCATTGGCATCGTCGCTTTTGATACTTTCACCCAGTTGTTTCATCGTGTAATTGCCGGCTTGGGATACTACGCCTTGGTATGTATCGTTGTTAGAAATAGGAATAACCCCATCAGAACTATTTGTTCCGGAATTTGCCGCCCCAAAGGCAAGTCCAGGGCTTGAAAAAATCATTCCTAACAGTAAAAATAAGATAGATGTAATCGGATACATTTTTTTGTAAGAACGTCTAGCCATTTTTTCCCCTCCTGTTGTTTGATAGTCGCTATCAGCTTGTTAGGTTACAGACAAGCATTTCCCTGCGGAATTTCCCCCTCTCAAAAACAGACTCTTTATTCATAATACTTACTATTTTATATTTTCAGTTTCCTGATATTGGGCGATTTTTTTCTCTAATTGCTTTTCTATCATGTGCATGGATATTTTCCAACCACACTAAAAAAGACACACATCATTGCACTTAATGATGCGTGTCTTAATCGTCATGCTATAGACTATTTCGCTAGTTTTCACTTTCAGAATAATACTTATTTCTATAATTAGAAGGAGACATTCCCGTATATTTTTTAAATAACTTACTAAAATGGGATACATTTCTTATGCCAACTTGTTGACCAATGGACGTAATGGATTTATTGGATAACAGTAATTTCTTGGCTTCTTCGATACGTTTATTTTGTATATAATCTGAAATAGTATATCCTGTCACTTGCTTAAAACTATGGCACATGTAATGCTTATTCATATGAACATGAAATGAAATAAAGTCCAGGTTTATATCTTCGTTTATATTATGATTGATGACGGACAAGATTCGCTCTACATACATTTCCCGTTGTGATAAATGGCGAATTTCCTTTTTATCAGATAGAGTTTTTCGGTAGGCCTTTACTAATAAATCAAATAGAGTAATTGAAGCCAGTGTATCACTGCAAAACTCATCCTTATTTAATTCACTCTCCATTTTTGAAATTAATCTTTCTATCTCATATTGTTCACTTACATCCCAATGAATGATTTTTCCGTCACTCGGAAATAACTCAGAAATTATCGTATCTATTTGATGGGGGAACATCTCAAGACTACTATCTAAGAAATTTATAACACTTCGAATATAAGGGGCAGATTGGGATGGTCTAGGGATATGGGGGGTATCTCCTGGAATAAAGATCATATCGCCGCCTTTAGGGGAATAAACCTGATTTCCTATGATAAGTTTAACGTTTCCTTTATGGAATAAATAAACTTCATATCCCATATGTGTATGTATCTTTGCATTCCCATCAATCGTTTTCTTTTGATACTTGACAAACATTCCTTTTTTTTGAAGGTTATAGTCTGTGATAGGAGAGTCACCATAAATAAACAAGAGATCACCACTTTTTATAGTCCATGTTGTTTGAAGTTTTTAATGGATAAAATGTTTAATTTATAATAATATTTCGACAATTAATTCGAAATCACCTTCTAATAAATCAATTCCTTTAATTATGATAGGGATGCAAACCGTACAATAAATGAATGTGGATTAATATTATAAACATGCCCAAAGAAAGGTATGGAGGTAGGAATATATGAATAGCCTTGAAGATTTAGTAGACGCAATTTTTAATGAACCTATGCTAAGGGAAGGAACGTATTCCTATTTCATTTCAGGGACTAGGAATTCGTTTACCAGCGGGTATTTTGAAATCATTGGGGATAAAGGTTCATATAATGGTGAGATCACGATTGCTCTTTTTAATAAGTATGCTAACGAGATTAAGGCCTTCATGCAGGGACAGGGCATTCTCTGTATCAAAACAGATGCTGGTACATTAGTGGAGCATTGTATCGTGAGGGATATAAATCCTGAACTTTTTGATCAGGATATCTTTGAGTTGCTCAATTATCAAAGGTACGGTTTGGAACCGATGGATGAGGAAAGAAAAGAAGTCTTGCAAAAATCATTGAAAGCCGAAAAGATTAAACATACATTAGTCTTTGCATGTTATTTGAATGATATGGATCAAATCAGAGCGCTAGCCGCCTGTGCCAAAAAATCCGAATTGGACAAGGTTCTGGAGTATCGGGGCACTCCGTTGCAGTTTTGCAGTAAACACAATAATGTTGAGGCATTTCGACTAGTAGCGGAAAAAGGTGCAAACGTAGGAAAACGTGCTCTAGGACAAACGCCTCTTGAAATTGCTTTTACATACTCAAGCGATATCGTGAATTATATTCTTACGGAATATCCAGATATTTATGAGAAGGAGGTAAAAAAGAAGGGTTTTGGAATTGCTATTCATTGTCAAAATGAAGCCCTGCTCGAAAATATTTTAAAATTGGGCTGCGATGTGAACCAGGACAGAAAGCCATTCCCACCACTGCATAATTTTGCAGATTATAATAATATTGTTGGAATTAAATTCCTCCTCGAACATGGAGTTAATATTGAATGTAGGAATCAGTATAAACAAACAGCCCTGCACAGAGCGGTTAGGGCTGAAAATGTTGCAGCTATTGAAATGCTATTAAAATACGGTGCGGACATTCATGCAAAAGATTACAATGGAATGACAGTTTTGGATTTAGCGGAAACTTGCAAAAATAAAGTTATTCTTCATATGATGGTTTAATAGATTTTAAGATGACGATCAAGCGGGTGACGACACGCTGGAACACGAAGATGCACCTCATAAAAAATAAAAAATGCAGATAAGGAATAGGACGGAAATTAAAATACGTTTGATTGTAAAAACTATTGAAATAGGATAGCATGATAAAGCGATAATAAAGGAGGAAATGAGTCAAGTGATTAACATAACAATTCCAAAACCAAATGTTACGATAACTAAACAGAAGAATCCTGAGCAAAGCAATATATTTGGATTCACTGATTTCCATCTGATCCCTCGGGATAAGGGGGGAATCTTTATGTTTTACAACAATGATAAGGAGTTATTATTTGTTGGGAAAGCAAGGAAGTTACGGCAAAGAATTAAAAAGCATTTTGAAGACAATGTATCCCCAATTAAAATGCATCGAGAAGAAGTCACAAAAATTGAGGTATGTGTGATCGAAGATCCTGTTCATCGAGAAATATACGAAACGTATATTATTAATGAATTAAAGGCCAAGTACAATATTGATAAGGTGTTTTATAAATAAACAAAAAAGGGGCTGTAGGCCCCTTTTTTATTGAATCCATAAATGATTAATGTGCAGTTGATAGCTTTTTCTTATTGGAAAGCAACAATCCTCCCATAATAATGACAGGTACTATATTAACAGCTGCCAAAATTGTTCCTTGAAAGTCTGTTCCACTCATTAAACCATGTAGAGTAACTAGTATATAGAGGATGGGATTAAGGGCATGTAGTTTTCTCCATTTTTGATAACCTATCTTTTTTCGGAATTTTGAAGTGATAATGGTTAAAATCAAGAAATAAGTCGCAATTGTTCCCATGGCCATAGATAGAGTTTCATAGCCGCTGGCAAATGGGATTAAGATCTCAGACAGTTTAAACGGAAAGTAGGAGTCTATCAGCAAAACCCCTAGGTGACCGCAAGTGAGAATTAGTGACCAATCGGATAGTGCTTCATGAAGATGAAGCAGGTTGTTTACTTTCTTTTTTCGTTTCTTTTGAATCATGGAATAAAGTCCGGTCAGTACTGCTGCATATAACAATAGATAAGCAACCGTTCCAGTGGCCCGAATCGCATACCATTCAAATGACTCCATTTTATTTTCCTCCTCGACAAATCCATAAAATTTCTACCAGCACCCTAGCGCTTTTCTTATCAGGTCCCACCAGTTGTGGTATCAAAACCTCCATGTTGGCTAAACGATTGACCTTGTGAAGAAGATTGAGTATCAGATTGCTGTGACTCGCTGCTGTTACTGCTACTGCTGCTGCTTTGATCAGGGATCTCATAGGTGACAGAAGAATCACCACTCTGTGTTGAGTCCTGAGTTGTGACCTGTGCTTGAGCTGTTGTGGTTGTATTGCTGGTATTATCTTTGTTTGAAATTCCCAAGTATGACATCATCCCTGCTACGAGTGCAAGGCTGGCAAAGCTTATTCCCCAAGAGGTAAATTTCTTTTTTTCCATTGTTATTTCTCCTTTCGGTTATCCATCTATTTTTAAAACAATGTTCTTTTGTTCATGTATCTATCATGCGCCTTGAAGCTGAATTGGTTATGAAAGGCAGCTGAAGGTTTCCTGAAAGAATTGAAAATCTCTAATCCAGAATAAACGGTTGATTTAAATTGCTCTGAGAATAGGGGAAAGCCGCGAACTCGCGGCTTAGAATTGTACAGTACAAATCTATAAAGTGTTTGCCCATTGTTTCAATACTTGTTCTTTTCCAATCGAATAAATTTCTTCTTCCGATTGACCTTTGGCTGCTATCACATTGGTTTGATAGTTCTTTCCATTTATTGTTACTCTAATTGTATAAATACACATTGGTTTCTTTCTCCTCTCAAATGATTAACTCGCTTCGATTAATCCGTAACGCCCGTCCTTGCGTTTATAAACCACATGGGTACGGTTAGTATCGGCATCGGTGAATACATAAAAGCTATGACCAATTAAATCCATTTGCAGAATAGCTTCCTGGCTGTCCATTGGTTTAAGATCAAACTGTTTCGTGCGGACGATTTCTAAAGGCTCCTCTTTGTCATGATTTTCTTCGTCACTCATAAAGATGGCAGCATTTTCAGCCTTTCCGTGTGTTTTTCGATTAATCTTTGTTTTATATTTCTGGATTTGGCGTTCCAGCTTGTCCAGGACTAAATCGATGGCGGCGTACATGTCGATATTTGTTTCCTCTGCCCTAATCACGAGGTGGGGGTGTGTAATGGTTACTTCCACCTTTGATGTTTTGTCAGGATTGAATCGTAAATTCACATGTGCGTTTGTGTCATGTATTTTTGTCAAATATCGTTCAAGTTTGGATACTTTCTTTTCAACATATTGCCGAATGGCTGATGTAATCTCAATGTTCTCACCACGGATGTTAAATTTCATAAGGGAATTCCTCCTCATTAGATGAAAGTTGTATTTCTTTAAATCCATGTCTGTATTATGCAACTCCAAACTGAATTAAGCTTGAAGATAGGCTGAATGTTTCCTGAAAATCGTAAAGTCTGCAATCAGGCGATTAGTATGGAAAAGTAATCTAATAACTTGTCTGTTGATTTGTGCTCCCGGCGCTTTGCGGATCTTTGGACGTGCGGGGGGGGCCTCCTTGCCGCTACGCTGAAGGAGCTGAAAAAGTAACATTACTACAAGTGCTGAAGATATTATAATGACTGAGACGAAGGAAAAAGAGTCTTCAAGGGAAATAGCAAGGGTCCCTAATGACCGTGCTGAAAGAAAAAGGGTCTTCAGGGGTAATAGGAAGCTCTCCTAACGACCTTGCTGTAAATAAAAAAGCCTTCAGGGGAATTAGGGGATGTAGGAAATGAGCTTATTAAAATATAAAAGCTGACCCAAAAGAGTTGTCAATCAACTACCTTTTGAGTCAGCTTCTTCACAAAGACTAATGTTTTAAGAATTTGGTTGTGTCAAATCATAGACAGTGACTCCATCGACTGTTTTTGAAGTAAAGTTATTCTGAACCCAGGTGGAGATTTCCGAATTAGAGCCGCCCATTGGACCTTTTTGGAAGGTACCATCAGAGGCACTCTCTGTTGTTCCTACATTCGTGCTGCCATTTGCAGAATCTTCATTAGTCGTGCTGCTGCCCATAGGGTTAAAGTTACCACCACGGTTCATTCCGCCGCCACTAATAAAGTAATGGATTTTCCCTTCACTTACATATTTTTTAAATTGGGCAAGGGTCGGTGTTGGATCACTGCCCGTAAAGCCGCCGATGTCCATGATGGGTGCACCTGTCGCCAGTTGGTAAGGCGCAGAAGATTGTGATCCAACTGTGGCAGCTGCCCAAGTGTATTTTGAAGCATCCTGCTGCAGCAATTTCACGATATTCTCGCCAGGTGTGGCGTTGTCGTCAAAACCACTCTGTTTGGAATTCCCCGAAACAGTGCTGTCATTAGAGCCCGAGTTTTGTCCTGTAGACTGGTTAGATGTATCAGTCCCAGGAGGCATCTGACCGTTAAAGCCGGCGTTCCCGGATTGTCCCGTGGACGAACTGGAAGAATCAGTCCCAGGGGGCATTTGACCGCCAAAACCAGGGTTTCCAGATGGCCCTGTCGACGAATTGGCCCCAGGAGGCATCTGACCCTCTCCTGAACCACCACCGCCTGGAAAACCCCCGCCCCCCGTGGTTGGACCAGCAGTAGGCATTGAACCGGTATGCGGTGTGGCAATGGTTTGAATCGTAAAAGCAAACGGACCAGCCAAGCATGCAGCCAATCCAGCTGCGGCCACACCCATCATTAGCTTTCTGCCAAGCTTAGGCAGGAGCACCATACCGATGGCTGCTATAACACCAATTATTAATATAGCTGTACGAAGCCACGGGTGCCATGAAGATGAGCGATTGAGTAAAACAAAGGACCAAACAGCGGTCAAGGCAATTGCCGCCGCTAACCCTAAACGGGCAGACAGATGATCTTTACTAGCCCAAAGAACTTCGACAGAAATCCCGATCATGGCGCCAATGGCCGGAGCCAGGGCAACCGTGTAGTACGGGTGAATCGTCCCTTGACCAAAGCTGAACACCACACCGGTGACGAAGAACGTGCCACCCCACAAAAGCAGAGCTGGAACCGAACGATCACTTTTCCAATTTCTTCGCACTAGCCAAATAGCAACAATCATCAGAATAAGTGCTGCGGGAATCAGCCACGAAATCTGGCCTCCCATTTCGGAATTAAAGAGACGCCCTAAGCCGGTAGTGCCGCCAAAGTTTGCGCCACCGCCACCGCCGCCAGGTTGTCCCATAGCAGCCGCTCCGCTTGCCATGTCACTGCTGGATGCTCCCGTTGCAGTTGTTTGGCTGCTCATACCAGACTCATTACCGGTAAGCCGTCCCAAACCGTTGTATCCGAAGATTAAATCTAGAATGCTGTTGTTCTGGGAACTGCCGATATATGGGCGTTTCGAAGCAGGTATAAGCTCAACAATCGTTACCCACCAACCTGCGGACACCACTACGGTAATGGCGCTGATGACAATTTGCACCAAACGCCGGCGAACGGAAACTGGAGCAAAAAACAGATAGACGACCACAAATACCGGGATGACAAAGAAGGCTGCCAACATCTTGGTTAAAAAGCCAAAGCCAATGAGTGCAGAGGCCAATACGAGCCACTTTGTTTTCCCTTCCTCCAATGCTCTTGTGAAGGCGTAGGCACTTGCCGTAAGCAGCAGAATGAGGAGGGCATCAGGATTATTAAATCGGAACATCAGTACCGCGACTGGCGTCAGGGCCAGCACAGCCCCCGCAATCAAGGCCGCACCGGCGCTAAACCAGCGGCGAACGGACAAGTAGAGGAACCATACGGATGCAACACCCATAAGGGCCTCAGGAACAAGCATGCTCCAGGAATTCAGTCCGAATAGGCGGGCCGACAATTCCATGATCCACAAGGATGCGGGGGGCTTATCCACAGTTATAAAGTTTGATGCATCAATCGAGCCAAAGAAGAAGGCCTTCCAGCTTTTTGTCCCCGCCTGAACAGCGGCACTGTAAAATGAATTAGCCCATCCTGATTCGCCAAGGCCCCAAATATACCCGACCGCAGTCAATAACAGCAAAATCCACAGAGCAGGCCTTTCCCATGACGGTTCTCCCGGCCGGCCTGTAAGTAAAGCAGTGAGTTTCCCTTTTCTAGCTTCTAACGCATCTGAATGTTGTGTATTTGATTGATCCATAATCATCTTCCTTCCGTCTTGCAGTCTTTTCATCAGACCGCAATTAATATTTGGTTCATTTATTTATCAGGACACATCAAGCAGATAACCCGCACCACGAATGGTCCGGATTAAGAGCCTTTTATGATCGCCAAGCTTCTCTCTTAATAATCGAATATACACTTCCACGATATTTTCTTCTCCGGTAAAGTCAAAGCCCCAAACTCTATTTAAAATAGTAGATTTGCTTACGACGAGCCCATGATTGATGACTAAAAATCTCAAGAGTTCATATTCTGTTGGAGTCAGTGCCAGACGATCTTCATGAAACTGAATGTTTTTCAGACGGTCATCAATTTGAAAGGGGCCAATGGCGATATCTTCTGCAAGAATCGGAAATTGGTTTCTGATTCTTGCATGGATGCGTGCCACTAACTCTCCGAAACTAAATGGTTTGACCATATAATCGTCGGCACCTATATCGAGTCCTTTGATGCGCTGCTCCTCATCTCCCATTGCGGTAAGCATAATAACGGCAATGTTTCCTGATTTTTTGAGAATACGGCATACCTCAAAGCCATCCATTCCAGGCATCATCACATCCAGGATGGCAACATGGGGTTCAAAGCTTTTGGCTAGCTCGATGGCGGAAGTCCCGTTTTGCGCGGTTCTAACATCAAACCCTTCATCCATCAGCCCTAGTTCTAAAAATTGTAAGATTGAGATTTCATCATCAACTAAAAGTACCTTTACTCTTTTATTGGTCCGCATTCTTTCTCCTCGTTCCTCCGTAATTACTTATTCTTGATGTTCCTTTACATTTGATAAAACTTATATAAATGCTGTTTTAACCGTATTTTTCTGTTTCTCCATATTCATAACTCCTCTCAAATAAGGACTTTTGTTCAACTTCATGTCTGTATTGTGCATTACCAACCTGAAATATGCTTGAAGGAAAGCTGAATGTTTCCTGAAAATGAATCCAATCTTCCGTACTTAAAAGGAAAGACTTTTCGGTAAACAGGTGCTGTCGTTGTATAATAGGTAAATACAAATAGAGACAACATTTTTTCATTCATTAAGCTGATATTCAGATTTCATTCAGCTAATTTTAAGCTAATTAGACGAAAATAGATTTATTAGTATGGGAGGTAGAAACATGAATACAAAAGACGGTATTAAAATCTTGCTGGTCGATGACGAACCACATATCTTGCAATTTTTAGAGATGGGGCTGACAGGAGAAGGGTATGAGGTGAAAACGGCGTCAGATGGATTAACGGCGATTAATGCAGCGAAGGAATTTGAACCGCATATCGCGATATTAGATGTGATGATGCCGGGGATGGATGGCTTTGAAGTTTGCCGGATGATTAAAAAAAGCGGTGCACAGACCTCCATCATCATGCTTACTGCCAAGGATGAAGTGGAAGACCGGGTGAAGGGGTTAACCATTGGAGCGGACGATTATGTCATCAAACCATTCAGTTTTGAAGAATTACTGGCCAGAATCCAAGCCCGATTGCGCAATCAATTCCCCAATCTATTCAATGAAGTTACCTATGGCCCCTTTAAGCTGGACGACCGCAGAAAAGAGTTTAATTATAATGGAAGAGTATTGGGACTTTCTCCGACGGAATATGAGCTACTCAAGTTTTTGGTCATGAACCACGGGATTGTGATGAGCAAAGCCATGATATTAGACCGGGTTTGGGGTTATGATTTCTTTGGGGAAGAAAATATAGTCGAAGTGTACATCCGCTCGCTGAGAGACAAGCTGGGCGATAAGGAGCATCAGGTGATTCGTACCATAAGGGGTTCAGGATACAGGGTGGACTTCCCATGAGGAAATGGAAGGTGAAAAAATTCTTCTTCCCAAGCTCATTAAGATATCAACTTCTTGCACGGACGTTGATCATTTTGGCCTTTATTTTGCTGACCATTGGGATATCGCAGTACTGGGTCATGAAAGATTTTCTATATGACAATGAGGCAGAAACATTAAGTGCACGGCTGATGTCTTTGCCAAAAGACATTGGTTTTGAAGGTGAGAATTTTGACAATAAAAAGCCTGATGGCAGCATGGGGGAGGATACTCCATCACAGCCGAATCATAAGTTCTTCTTTTTGCAAGATATGTCGCTGGCGCTTATCGATCAAGACGGCAATTATCAGGACCTTTTAGAAAATAGCAGCATCGACGCTCCAGAACTTTCTAAAAAGGAATATCAAGCACTCGTGCAGGATACCTTAGATCAAAAGAATACACAATATCGGATTGATTCCAATTCAAAGGGAATTGAGCAGCTGATCGTGTTTAAGCCAGTGGGAGATTCGCCCGGCCAGATTTCCGAAATGCTGCAGCTAGGAACCAATACGGCACCGCTTAAGCATATACTACTTCAGCAATTATTCATTTTTCTCATCCTTTCCGCGTTGGCGTTAGCCGGTGGACTAGGAATTTATCTGCGGGTGCTAAACAGAACGCTTGTCCCTTTGTCCAATATTGTCAGGGCGGTTAAGAAAACCAATGCCGGCAACTTAGAAGAGCGCCTTCCAGTGGACCAGGGGCAGGAAGAAATTGACCGTCTAGCAGATTCGTTTAATGACATGTTAGGAAGATTAGAAGTATCCTTTGAGCATGAAAGAGAAACGAAGGAACAAATGAGACGTTTCATCGCGGATGCTTCTCATGAATTGCGCACACCGCTGACATCGATAAGCGGTTTTCTGGAAGTATTATTAAGGGGAGCGGCCAATCGTCCAGAGCAGCTGTATAAAGCATTAAACAGTATGCAGGGTGAATCGAAGCGGATTATTAAATTAGTAGAGGACTTGTTATTGCTTACTAAGCTCGATCGGGCTCCTGAATTGCAGGCTAGAGAGACGAATCTATCAAAGATGCTTGTGGAAATGGAGGCTCAATTAAAGATGCTGGCAGGGGAGCGGGCGATTCATTTTGACCTTGCTGACGACGTTGTGGGCTTCTATGAGCCAGATAAATTGAAACAAGTCATTCTAAATTTATTTAACAATGCGGTTCAACATACCAATCCAATATCTGGGGTGATTAAGGTTTCCCTTGCAGCAATTGATCGGTTTGCCAAACTTTCTGTTCAGGACAATGGTTTTGGGATCTCTGAAGAAAGCCTGCCAATGGTCTTTGACCGTTTTTATCGTGCCGATGTTTCCCGTGCTAGACGGACTGGAGGAGCAGGACTTGGATTATCGATCACTAAGTCGATAGTCGAAGCACATGGCGGGAGAATTGAAGTCGAGAGTCAACTGGAAGCTGGTACAATCTTTATCGTTTATTTGCCGTTAAAATAGGTGCCTGTCTGTGCCACATTTTGTTGAATCTTCAACATTATGGAGGTGTGACAGGCATTTTTTCTTATTTACTGTAAAACTTTCACAGAAGGAATCCTGTTTGTTTCAGTTCCTAGGTCTAGTGAATTTTTACTTTTTGAGGAAAAGCATCAAGCTTTTTATAGTTTCACGTGGAACAATGGAAAAAGTAAAAGAATTAAGTGCCCGCCTATATCCCCGAGTTTGACATTATTGGGGGCGTGACGGGTTATTTCAATTGTAAGAAAATCACAGTATTCTGTTAGTTTTCTGTAAGAGTGGCTCATTAAACTAGGATTAGTAAGAGAAACGAAAGGAGAGAAGAGGATCCTATGTCATTTAAAACAAAGGACGGGGAAGCCCTTTTTAATACTGCCTATGATCATAACTTAAAACAGTGGCCTGTTGCCTACGATTCTTTCACTGTTCCTACTTCATATGGTCAAACACATATTATTGCAGCAGGTGAAAAGCACCTTCCCCCCCTTATCATGCTCCATGGTGCTGGAATGGGGGCAACCGTATGGAGTCATAATATTGAAATTTTAAGTAAGAATCATCGGGTGTATTGTTTGGACGTTATGGGAGATATGAACAAAAGCGAACCTGTAAAGTCGTTTCATAAGGGGGAAGAGATAGGAAGATGGGTCTGTGAGGTTTTGGACGAATTAAGAATTGAGAAAACGGACGTCGTCGGTCATTCAGCAGGCGGTTATGCTGCATTAAACTTTGTTATTTATGCCCAGCATCGAGTCAATCGAGCGGTCTTATTAGCACCCGCCGCTTCTTTTATCCCATTTCATAAACAATTTTTTGTTCGGTTAGCGATGATCAATATTTTTCGAAGTAAAGCATTCATAGAACGTTTTTTCTGTAACTGGTTTGTGGCAAAAGGACATGTCATTTCAGGATACAGTTTTGAACAATTTATCTATGGTGTGTTTTATTATCAATTTAAAACCAAACCTGTGATACCAACTGTTATTCCAAAGGAAAAATTAACAACGATTCAAGTGCCAGTTTTAATGCTTATGGGGGAGGACGAGGTGATCTATAATCCTAAAAAAGCAGTGGCAAGTGCCAAAGAATGTATTCCCCATATTGATGTTAAAATGATAACCAATGCCAGTCATTGTTTATTCATTGAGCAGGCCGAATTGGTCAATCAGTATATGATGGACTTTCTTCAATAAAAATAAGTGCCTGCCACTGTCTGTGCAGGCACTTCTTCTTGGCTAATTCCGTATCGGTTCTGTTGTTTTCACCACAGCAGCCTGAGTCTTTTCCTTCACATCACTTGGTTTTCTTATAAAGAAAGAACAAATGAATCCAACTACTGAAATTCCAGTAATAAAATAAAAGGCATGTTTTACGCCAGCCGCTAAAATTTCTCCTTGGGAGGCATCTGGAACATCGATAACAAAACCATTTTGACCTGCAGTAAAAAGCGTAATCGCAACGGCAGTACCTGCTGCACCGGCCACTTGATTCAATGTATTCATTGCGGCTGACCCATCTGCGTATAGCTCACGCGGCAATTGATTAAGGGCGTTCGTTTGGGATGGCATCATGAACATCGATAACCCAAAGAAACAAACCATAAACGCTATAACGATTTGCCAAGTAGGTGTTTGGCTGGAAAGAACGGACACAAACATGAAATTCCCTATGACGATCATCATTGATCCCGTGATGACAAGGAAACGAGGTCCCCATTTATCAAATAATGTTCCAACAATCGGTGACATAATCACATTGACGGCATTGCCAGGCAATAATATCAAACCAGCTGCCGCAGCACTAAATAATAAAGCACCCTTTAAATAAAGAGGCAATAGAATAGCCGTTGATAAAATGACTAAAATACCAAGAACCATCATGAAAGATCCAAGTGCGAACATGGGATATTTAAAAACACGTAAATTTATCATGGGCTCGGGCCTTCTCATTTGACGCATGCCAAATAATCCAAGAGCAATCAACCCTACAAGTAATGTTGCCCATACTTTGGGAGAGGAAAAGGCTGCTTCAGCCATTGTGGCCAATCCAAAGATGAATCCCCCAAAACCTATGGATGACAAAAGAATCGACAAACTATCAACTTTGGGTTTGGTGATGTCTGAAACATTTTCCATTTTTGCTGCAGCAAAAATAGTTAATAACACATAGAAAATAGCGCTAATCCAGAAAATATAATGCCAGCTTAATGTACTAATAATAACCCCTGAAAGCGTTGGCCCTAAAGCAGGGGCCAGTGTAATCACTAAGCCCATAATCCCCATCACAACGCCGCGTTTATGAATCGGGAAAATAAGCAAGACAACATTCATCATGACCGGCAGCAGAAGCCCCGTTCCAAAGGCTTGGATTAAACGGCCAATTAATAATACGGAAAAGCTGGGAGACAACGCTGCTAAAATAGCTCCTAACAGCGAAATAACGATTCCACCGACTACTAATTGTCTTGTTGTAAACCATTTCATTAAAAGTGCCGAAACCGGCACTAAAATGGCTAACACTAATAAATATCCTGTTGTCAGCCACTGTGCGGCAGCGGCCTTGATTGAAAAGTCTTCCATCACATTGGATAAGGCCATATTTAAGGCTGTTTCGCCAAATAACCCGATAAAGGCACCTAACATTAAAATAAATGCCATTGTCTTAGGGTTTCTTACTTGAATTTGTGTTCCCATCATAATCCCCTTTGCTTTTTTTGAAAAAAAAGTATTGTCAACTAAGTTGACTAAATCATTCTACGATAAACTTGGGCTAAATGTCAACTGTGGTTGACAATAAAAAAGTTTTTTTGTATAGTAGGTGGCGAAACAATGAATGGAGTGAAAACGCTTGAATCCTGAATTAGAGTCCTTGGATTTAATTGACTTACTAAGTGAGCGTCATCTTTTACTTCGCAGGATTACAGAGAAACTGTGGAATAATAGCAGTGATATTCATATATCCAATTCTGAATGGTTTATCATGGCGAGAATTTACAAAAAGCAGCCGACCATTGCCTATGTTTCAAAAAATGTGGATATATCACGGCAGGCTGTCCATAAATTTATAAAAGGCCTGCAGTCAAAAGGATTAGCTGAAGTAATGAATGTTGAAAACAATCATAAAGAAAAATGCATAAAGTTAACTTCATTAGGTGTGGAATGTTTTGAGAAAAATGCAGCACTAAAGGCCTCGCTTGTGAATAAAATTGCAGATAAAATGGGAGAAAAGGAAATAGCATTTCTGATTGATTTATTAAAATCTGATTGGGGATTAGAGGAAGACTATAAAAGGTAAAGAGTTGGGGGATGATCGATGTCCTTCAACTCTTTTTGATTACTGTTTTATCAAGCTGTTTACCTGTTCAGCTATCTTTTCAAAAGTAGTATCCAAAGACATTGCTAATTCTTTAAACAATAAATTTTGGATCGGGTCTAATAATTTGCGGTCTTGATCAAACATCTTTTTGTTTTCAGAATGCAGTTCCTGATCTTTGCGCATTAAGGTATTGGCTATTTTAGCAAATTCCTTCCGGTCTCCTGTCCTTACTATATCATGGTAGCGGCTGTACCGTTGTTTTGAATTTTCGATCCAGCTGCTCCCCGGCTGTTTGAAGAATTGTAAGATTTCCTCCGCTTCTTCTGGTTCCATCATTTTTTGCATCATCACTTTATCACTGTCAACGGGTGCACTGATGGTTAGATTGGCCTGATCAAGAGGATGCAGAACATAGTACGTTTTGGTCACATTTGAAATCGTTTTTTCGCAAATATCATCAATTCTGCTCAAACCGTGTACGGAATAAATAACTAAATCTCCAATTTGAAACATTGCCAAGCCCCCTTATCTCTCAGTTGTAAACCTAGTTTACATTCTATGATACTCCTATTACCATGAATTGTCAACTTTGTTGACAATGTATGAATAACACCAAATCATATTCCAAAAATTGACTAAAGGTAACAGGTGCCTTAAACTTTTAATAAATTCTATGACAGAAAAATTTCAAAATGAAAGGACGATGGAAATGAGTACAGAAAATCAAATTCTCTCCCTCAAAGAGCAAGCCGTGTCCTTTTTAAAACTCGTGGCATCGGGGCAAGTCCGAGAAGCGTTTCAGAGACATGCAGGACAGGATTTTCGCCACCACAACCCTTTTTTTCGGGGAGATGCCGATTCGCTTATGACGGCGATGGAGGAAAATGCCGTCATGAATCCTCACAAAATTTTTGAGGTCAAGCATGCCATTGAAGAGAAAGAGATGGTTATGGTTCACTCCCATGTAAAACAGAATCCAGAGGACCTGGGAGGAGTTGTGGTGCATATCTTCCGCTTCCAGGATAATCAGATGGTTGAATTATGGGATATTGGCCAAGCCATACCAGAGAACTCCCCGAATGAGAATGGAGTATTCTAGCATTTAAACGGTTGCAGTAAAGATTTTTAATGGATGGGGATGGATAACGTGAATTTTGTTGTCGATAAAGAATGGTTGGCAGAACAATTAAATAATCCGCAGGTTAAAATGGTCGATTGCCGGTTTGACCTAGGAAAACCGGATAAAGGGGAAAAGCTTTATCATGAAAGCCATATCCCTGGTGCTTACTATTTTCATTTAGAAAAACAGTTATCGGCTCCTGTCTCAAAGCACGGTGGCCGGCACCCGCTTCCGGATATCAATCAATTCAAATTAGAAATTGAAAAAGCAGGAATTGACAATACCAAAATGGTAGTGGCTTATGACGGTGGAGAGGGACAGTATGCATCCCGCTTTTGGTGGCTGCTTTCCTTTTTAGGACATGTAAAGGTCTATGTGTTAAATGACGGCTTTAAAGGATGGGTGGAGGCTGGTTACCCAACGACGGTGGAAATACCTGAATCTGAATCAGCTAAATTTGAAGTGAACATCCAAGAAGAAATGCTGGCTTCTTATGAAGAAGTAAAGAAAGTTGTCGAACATAAGAAGAAGTCTCCTGTATTAATAGATTCAAGGGATGGGGACCGTTATGCAGGAAAAATGGAACCAATAGATAAAAAAGCCGGCCATATCCCCGGTGCGATCAATAAATTTTGGGCAGAAGGATTGGAACAAGGAACATTTAAAAACCACGAGGAACAGAAAAAGAGATTTGCTGGGCTTGACCAAGAGGAACCCATTATTGTTTACTGCGGGTCGGGAGTAACGGCTACCCCTAATTACATCGCATTAAAGATGGCAGGTTACCAAAATGTAAAGCTATATGCGGGAAGTTATAGTGATTGGGTCTCATATGACGAGAATGAGGTAGAAAAGGGGAAAGCGTAAAATAAATTCTTTATAAAAATAAGTGCCTGTCACCGCCAAGGCGCCACAGGCACTTTTCCTTCCTTTCCTATCCAACTCATGTGGTCGGAAGCATGCGGCGCAAGTTTTTTTCTTTCCCTTTTTCTTTTCTTGGAGCTCCGTGCCCCGGTGCCTTGATAAATAGGGCCAATACCCCTGAGATGATACTCAACACGGCAATAAGCATAAAGGTTGGCACAAAGCCTCCCAGTGCTGCGGCAATAATGGATCCGGCCAATGCGCCGATTCCAAATCCTTGATAAATAACGCCATAGTTTTTACTTTGATTTTTCAAGCCATAGAAATCGGCAACAATTGCCGGGAAGACGGTAATGTTTCCCCCGAAACAAAAAGCAATTCCCGCGACACAGGCGAAGAACAGAATGTAATTAAGTGTTACAAAGCTTAAAACAGATACGGCTGCCGCGGTAACCAACAAAGCGCCCGCCACCACTTTTAAACGGGCAACTTTATCGGACAGCGCTCCAAGGATAATCCGGCCAATGGTGTTGAAAATGGCTACTAGTGCAACGGCATTGGCTGCTGTTGCCGCATTTAACCCAGCTAAACTAACCCCGATATCTTTTACAATCCCGATAAGATATAAACCGCTCATACATGCAGTAAAGAACATAATAAACAATAAGTAAGCTTCTTTTGTTTTAAGCATTTCTTTGACTGTGTAATCTTTGGCAGGTTGCCTTTGATCCGACTGGTAATGACCTGTTTCGTGCGCCTCATGCACCAGGAATGAACCGCCCGCCACCATCAACATGACAATGATGCCCCAGTATAAAAAGGTGTAAGACACACCAACGTTTTGGATGAGAGAGCCGTTAATGTATTTGAATATTAAACTGCCTGTTCCATATGCCCCAACAGATACTCCTGAAATCAGCCCCTTTTTCTCCGGAAACCATTTAATCAGATTGGATAAGGAGGTGATGTAGGCAGTTCCGTCGGCAAATCCAACGACCACCCCAGCCGTGATGTAAAGCAGCCATAATGCAGATACTTGTGAACTGATGATTAATCCAGCCCCGAGGACAATTCCCGCAACTAAGATTAACCTTCGAATTCCCCACCCATCCTGAAGTTTCCCCGCAAATAGTGTGGAAATGGCTAAGGAAAAACTGGTAATGGAAAAAGTGATAGCGACTGAACTTAGCTGCCAGCCGAAGCGATCCACTAGTGGCTGATTATATAAGCTCCATGTATAAATAGTTCCCAGGCCCATTTGAACGATAATCGTTCCCAAAACAATCAACCTGCGATTTGTTTGTGAATGCATGTTATTCTTCCTTTCACATATAACGGGGGTGATGCTTTTTAGTTTGTGTTTGAAAGGAAAGCATAACTCCAAATAAATAAAGGAAATCTTTTTAGGAGAGGAATGGAAGGAAAATATAAAAAAGCACCTATAGGTAGACTTTTTGGCCTGCATAGGTGCTTTTTAAAGAACTTTTATTTAACAACTTTAATATAGAAAAAGATATCCTGACCGACTTTTTTCGGCTCGGTCACGAGCTGGTAGCCATGTTTGACGGATTCTTCCGGGACACTTCGAAACGATTGCGGACAGTCGGCGATGACTTGTAAGACTTCCCCAATTTTCATGGTTTTTAGCGCATCCAGCGCATAAATGACAGGATATGGTCAAGGCTCGCCGCGAATGTCTAACGTGTAATTGACATCCACCATCTGGGACATGAAGTTAAGCCTCCTTTGTAACGTGAGAAACCCGTTCCGTTTTTTGAAGCTTGATTCCTTTTCCGTAACGGAACCGCTTTTCCCACCAATTTGATAACAAGAACCAAGCAGCCAGCATGGCCATCGTTCCAAATAGGGCTCCCATAGGTCCCCATTGTTCGATTAAGTTTACTTTTGGCCAATTTTCCACAAGGGCATGATAGATGCCGAGATGATCCCAGCCATAAGCAAGAACTGTTGCTCCAACAATATTGCCTGCGCCTACGACCCAGAATAACAGTTGGCCTTCCATGGCTCGGTACATCATACCAGTCTCACAGCCTCCGGCAAGGACAATGCCAAATCCAAAAAGAAGTCCGCCGATTGCTGTGCTGGGAGCAGCCATTTTAATAAGGGCAACAGAGCCGTTTTGAATGTAGATGAATGTTATGATGACACTGATCATCATCCCAGCAGCAATCGCTTTGGACATCACGGCACGGCCGCTGACCCATAGATCACGGAAAGCAGAAGTGAAACAGATTTGCCCGCGTTCAATCAGAATCCCGAACAGGGCTCCGGCTATACAGGCAACCGCAAGAAGAGATTTGCCTGTTGCAAAAAAGTAAAGAATAAGCCCAAGATACAGACAGGCAAAAAGGAGACCTAACACCGGCTGGATACTCTTTTTTTGGACATTCTGGGTGGTAATCGGTTTCATCGCGCCTTTCGTCAAGGTTGGCTTTCCCAGCCACCATTTCGTATTCACGACTTTGACACCAAAGAAAGTTCCAATGGCAGTGGTGAACATAAAGATCCAGGAATGGAACGAGAACTGGGGTACACCTGTAAAAAAGGCTGCCAAGTTGCAGCCAAGGGCCAAGCGTGCGCCAAATCCTGCGATGATTCCGCCGATGAACCCTTGGATTAATCGCCGCTTTTGTCTCGGCACGCGGATTTTAAAACTGTTGCTCAGTAAAATCGTAATTAAAGCGCCAACCAGCATACCGATGACAATCCAGCCATCAGTTCGGCTGATAGGAGTCCCTTCAATGCCCACCAGTTGAAAATACGCCCATTGTGACACGTCGACTCCGAACCATTGTAAAATATGCCCGCCTAATCTGGTGAATTCCCCGGTTACGGCCCAAACCGTACCTGTGATCCCGAAGTATAAGGCACTGACAAGGCCAGCAATACTAATGGCTATGTAGGGATTCCAATATTCTTTGAAGACCTTTTGATAAAGATTCATGAAACTGATCCCCCTTTTTTGAAAGATGATAATTTTAAAAATTTCCATATACACACCAATATATCGGTTATTTCGTTACATAACAATTTGATTTATCGTTAACTAAGATTAAAAACAATCGATATAATCGATATGTTTGAGTTTTATTGGCTATCAAATAACTTTGTCTCTTTCTATTAGTCATTTGTTTCAATTGGAACAAATGGTAGGTCGTGACATTAATTTACATCATTGATTGTCCTTACGTCGTTTATGCTCATTTTTTGCATGAAAGTACGGAGAAAGTTATCTGACTAGTCCGAATATAATAGGGACGCATACCTATTTTTTAAAAGAGGAGGAATCAGTTATGAGATTCAAGCGTCTTTCTGTGATCCTTGTGTTCCTGTTATTTATGGGTACACTTGGAGCACCATTGGCGGCTGCCAAGACGGCACCTGCCCCAAAAGCAGGTCTGAACGTTGTGGCACTGGGTGATTCGATTACGTTTGGTTATCCCCCGCCATCCACAACGGCTTTCCCAGATTTGATTTCAGGGGCAAAAAGTGTCGTGAAATTTGGCGGGAGCGGGGCGACTTCTTCACAATTGTTGGCAGTCATTAACTCCAATCAAAAAGAATTCAATGCCGCCATCCAACAGGCCGATGTGGTTACCATCAATATTGGCAGCAATGATCTTCTGCAGGCAACCGGCGTTGCGGAACTTTTAGCCAAACTGCAGCCGCTCTTGCCTAACTTGGAGGCCAATCTGGCTAATGGAGAAGTGGCTAAAGCGGTCCAATCCACAACCCTTACATCACCGACACCACAACAACTGGCACTATATACGGCAAATCTGGTAAGAATTATCGCGTCCGTTAAGGCGAAAACCAATGCTCCCATCATTTTATACAACCTGTATAATCCAATTTATTTGAGTGATAATCCTGTACTGAATGAGTTGCTCTTGGGACCTTTACATACCTTCATTGAGGGTAATCTAATGGTTGTAAATGGCATTATCAGCCAAGTAGGAAAATTCACAGGAGTGTATGTAGCCGATGCCTATTCAACCTTTAAAGCAAACCCGGCCGCCTATATTATCCCTTTCGATATTCACCCGACACCGGCAGGCCATAAAGCCCTTGCATTATTGGCAGATGCCAAGCTGAAATCTTTATCAAAATAAATCAGAGTGGGTATTAATCATAAGGGTCTAAATAATAGAGCATACTTGATAAAATCAGGTGTGCTTTTTTTATTTAATGGCTCTGTTATGGTTCATTGTTGATTTCTGAACTCACATAAACGGAGGAATTCCGTTTATTTTGAAATAGTAGTCGTTAGGAAGGGAAATAGGCGGAGATTTTCCGTTTAATTAACAAAAAAGCCTTAAAATCCAAGGAATGTATAGATTAACAGAAAAAAATCCGCTTATTTGTAGGGAAATATGCGCATTTCCTGATTTAGCAGGAATCTTTCCGCCTATTTTTCAATCCATAAAGTCGACATTAACCTTTAACAGAGCCTATTTAATAAAAATCGAAGAAGCTAAAGGGGAGCCAAGATGAAAAAACGATTAATGGAAATGTTGGATTCACGCAAAGATGAAATGATTCAAATTCGCCGTCATTTACATGAAAATCCAGAGTTATCCTTTAAAGAAGAAAATACATCACAATATATATTAAACTTTTATAAAGGTAAGGATGTTGAAGTTCAATCTAATGTGGGGAATGGTTATGGGATTATCATAACTATTAAGGGTGGAAAACCGGGAAAAACGATAGCCCTTCGCGCCGATTACGATGCCCTTCCGATTTTTGAAGAAACGGAACTTCCCTTTAAATCAAAGAAGGCAGGCGTCATGCATGCATGCGCACATGACGGACATACGGCTTACCTACTGATCTTAGCAGATTGCCTGATTCAATTAAAAAATGAACTACCTGGCACCATCAAAATTATACACCAGCACGCCGAAGAGGTACCGCCGGGCGGTGCAAAAAGCATTATCGATTCCGGGGTGCTTAATGATGTTGAAAATATTTTCGGCATCCATTTGCTTCCCATGAATCCGGCTGGTGTTGTCGGGTATCACAGTGGTTATTCCATGGCCGGGAGAGCCTACTTAAAGGTGGGAATTCAAGGGGTTGGCGGACATGGCTCCTCCCCTGATAAGGCAAATGATGCTATTGTTGCCGGGGCTCATTTTGTTACAGCGGTTCAAACCATCATTAGCCGCCGCTTGAATCCATTTGATATGGGGGTCATTACCATTGGCTCCTTTGATGGGAAGGGAACTTTTAATGTCATTAGGGACCGTGTCGAGCTTGAAGGCGATATCCGTTATATGTCAGATGAAACAAAAGAGATTATTGCGAAGGAACTACGCCGCTTGGCAGATGGCCTGGAGGCTGAGTTTGGTGTTCAATGTGAGTTGACCTTTACCCCAGATTATCCGCCGCTTTATAACGACCCGGAAATGACGGGCTTAGTAAAAAGGAGTCTTGAAGGTGTGAATGACCCAGATATTAAAGAAGTGGTGGAATATCCGATGATGTCACCTTCTGATGATTTTGCTCATTATTTAGAGAAAATCCCTGGCTGTTATTTTTATATTGGCTGTACACCAAAAGGGGTAGAAAAACCATATTTCAACCATCATCCCAAATTTGATATTGATGAAGATGCCCTGATTGTGGCTGCAAAAGCAGTCGGCATTGTTGTTTGCGGGTACTATGGATTGGCGTAATGTTTGGGGCATGTGAGGAAGCGAGAAATATTAAGGTAAAAGATTGTGAAAAAAGAGGATGCCCGTGCTGAAGCAAAGAGGGCATCCTCTTCATAGTATCTGTAAACGAAATTCCTTTTTACTCTGTTGATTGGAGCTTAAAATCAACTGCCCAATTTTATAGAGCTTTTCATGAGTTTAAGTTGATAAGCCCTTACGACAATACCATCATCGGCTGGTTCGAAGTCTAACTGAGGCAATCGCTCAAAGCCAAACCTTTCATATAGACTGATGGCATTTTTCATATATTCCCCCGTATGCAGCCCAATGGCACTATACCCTTTCGACTCAGCGCGCTTTATACATTCACGAATAAGGGCCGACGCCACCCCTTTGCCCTGTGCATCTGGGGCTACCGCAAGCATGCGTATTTCGGGATAGTCTAATTCGCCGATATATCCTTCTTCATAAGCATTTGTTTCCGCAGGAAAAAGAACAACACTGCCGACTATTTTCTCCTGTATGCGGGCAACGATTAATTCTACTCCCTCCTGTTCAGCCACAGCCGAGGAAATAGACTTGGCCAAAGCCTCCCAGTGTTCTAATGGCAGAACGTCTTTGTATTGGCGATAAGCCTCAATTCTTTGTTCTCGAATAGACGGGTACATCTTTATTTCAGCATCATAGATTTCTATTTTTTCCATTTCATCCACATCTCCCTTTGATCTACTGAATAAGGAACTTTTCTTGTTTTCCGCTCAGTGCATCTCTATGATGTTCTGAATTCCACACGGATACGTCAGGACCTTTTGGCAGGATTTTTGGTTCTGGCTTCTCGGGAGAAATGGTAATAGATAAATGATAATGTTTTTTTATGGCATCAAAATCTGTTGTATCTCCGAAACCTGGTGTTTGGTAGAGGTCGCGCACATACCCCCATAAGTTCTGAAACTCACGAATTAAATTCCGGTTTGTATGGAAGGCCGTAAAATAAGCGGCATCGAAGCGGACTAATGTCGTGTATAACCTGACGTCTGAATCGGTTATGAAATCTCCCAATAAAAATCTCTGTTTCGATAAGCGTTGCTCAAATTCATCTAATCTATTAAATAACGCGTCATAGGCAGCTTCATAAGATTCTTGAGTTTGGGCAAATCCGCATTTGTATACCCCGTTGTTAACGTCCGTGAAAATAATCTCATTTAATGCATCTATTTCCTGACGGAGAGGCTCTGGATACAAATCAGGGGCATTTTCCTTATGATAGGGTTTCCAGGCTGTTTCTAAATAGTTGGTCAGCTTAAAATAATCGTTATTGACAACCTTACGGGAATGGATGTCGATGATGGCTGGAACAGTTGGCCGACCCGAATAGTTTGGATCGGTGTGGTGATAGATTTCACTCATGTATTGGAAACCTAAAACTTCATCTACCCCGTCTTTATTCAGTGAAAATTCCCAATCCACATGTGGAAGCCTTGGACGGATTGGACTAACAGTTCCTAAACTGATAGCTTCTTCTAATCCAAGAACTTTTCGTACAATGACAGAGCGATGGGCCCAAGGACATGCAGCAGACCATATGAGCCGATAGCGGCCCGCCATAACCGGGAGGTCCTGTGGTTGATTACCAAATGGTGTATTGAATCGATTTACTTGGCGCTTGAAAGAACCATCTACGCTGATTTCTGCTGTTTTTTGATTGGTCATTTTTAAAATCCTTTCTGAACTTCTTTTTTGATGTAGGAGGAAGAGTCCATAATCTAGAAATTCCACTTTCATTTTTAAAATCCTGTAAATTAATAAAAATCCAATTTTGTTTGTAAAAGGCTGCCTTTTAACGAAGTGACAAATTCTTATTACTATATTGGCGGATAGCAGCCTTTGAGGCTTTCGTCTGCTGATTGGTGACGTTCACAAAAATCTTAAGTATAATGGCAATTATATAGGATGAAATAGGACGTGAGTATAGAGTGAAGAATATAACGGTGGAAGACTTGGTTAAGAGGTTTTCATTGAAAGTACTCGCAGGCGAAGGGCAGATGCAAAATCTGATTACACAGCCGCGAGTGCATCGCCCTGGTCTGGAATTTGTCGGCCATTTTGACTTTTTTCCAACAGAACGGGTTCAAATCTTGGGAAAAAGGGAAATTACCTATTTACATAAGTTAACCAAAGAGGAACGGAAAATCCGCATTGGAAATGTGGTCCACTATCAGCCCCCATGTTTTATTGTACCTGCTGGTGAAGATGGACTGACCTACCTCATGCATCATTGCACAGAGCAGGGAATCCCTTTGCTGATAACGGACAAACCTGAGAAAACGTCAGAGTTTATCACCAAGTTGGAAGCATATTTGACAAAGCAACTGGCACCGGAAATGACGGTGCATGGGGTTTGCATGAATGTGTTTGGAATCGGCGTGTTAATCCGCGGCAATTCAGGGGTGGGCAAAAGCGAAACAGCCCACACTTTGATTGGACGCGGACACCGGTTGGTGGCGGACGATATCGTGGTTTTGAAGCAGCTGAGTACCCAAACCATATTGGGGACGCATAATGTGAAAAACAGGGAGTTTTTGGCACTTCGCAGCATCGGGTTGTTGAATGTGGTCCGTGTATACGGCCGAAAGGCGTTTCAAGATGAAACAAGGATTAGTCTTGATATCCACCTGACGAAATGGGAAAAAGATGCCTTGAATAATGATTTAGACAAGGAATTTGGTTATACCGAATATATGGGTGTCAAAATTCCTTCGATTGAAATCCAACTCCAGCCTGGACGCGATGTGGCGGGGTTAGTTGAGGCAGCGGCAAATAACTGGTATTTGAAGCAGGAAGGGTACAGCGCGGCGGAAGAATTCATGAGCCGAATCGAGGCAGAAATATTGAAATCCAGTATGGAATCAGATAAATAAGACCTGGCACACCCGCGGGTTTTCTGAGTGCCTGAAGCGGAAATCAACAGTCATTCTGACAGATCCTTTTTTACATAGTCATTTTAGTGCTCATGGAACCTTGTGGAAAGACTTTTCACTTTTTTAAAGTCTCTAAATAGTTTATAATTATCAGATAATAGTAGTATAATGATTTTAATCTATGAATCGTTCAAATTGAGACAGAATAGGTGCATATACGTGTCTTGCTTTTTTCACATCGAAGCAGGTCCACTTGCCCTTTTCTGCCAATATAGGGGATAAGGATGGATATCATGAGCAACGTAAAGGGGAAAACAGACGTTATACTAATTGGTGCGGGCATCATGAGCGCAACATTGGGGTCATTGCTGAAAGAGCTGGAACCAGAATGGGAAATTAAAGTGTTTGAGAAACTTGAAAAACCAGGTGAGGAAAGCTCGAACGAATGGAATAATGCAGGAACGGGGCATTCTGCGCTTTGTGAGCTGAACTATACCGTCGAAAAACCGGATGGATCCATTGATATCAACAAAGCGGTTAATATTAATGAACAGTTTCAGCTGTCAAGACAGTTTTGGTCCTATCTTGTAAATAGTAATCTAATCCGCAATCCGCAGGATTTTATCAAGCCATTGCCACACATGAGCCTAGTGCTGGGCGATAAAGATGTTACTTTTTTGCAAAAACGTTTTAAAGCGCTTTCGGATAACCCTCTGTTTCAAGGGATGGAGTATTCGGAAGATCCTGAAAAGCTGAAGGAATGGGTTCCGCTCATCATGGAAGGCCGAACATCTAATGAACCGATAGCAGCAACCAAAATCGACTCGGGAACGGATGTTAATTTCGGTGCGTTAACTCGCATGTTGTTTGACCACTTGAAAAGCCAAAACGTCGAGGTCAACTATAAACATAGTGTGGAAGATATTAAACGGACAGAGGACGGCTTATGGGAATTGAAAATCTGGAACATGGCAACGGGTAACATCGAACGCCATACGGCCAAATTCGTGTTTATCGGCGCTGGCGGCGGAAGCCTTCCATTGCTGCAAAAAACGGCAATCCCTGAATCAAAACATATTGGCGGATTCCCGGTAAGCGGATTGTTTATGGTATGCCATAATCCGGAAGTGGTGGACAAGCATCATGCAAAGGTATACGGCAAAGCCAAGGTGGGGGCTCCGCCAATGTCTGTTCCACATCTGGATACAAGATTCATTGATAACAAGAAAGCCTTGCTGTTCGGACCGTTTGCCGGATTCTCACCAAAGTTCTTAAAAACAGGATCAAATCTGGATTTAATCGGTTCTGTGAAACCGAATAACGTCCTCACGATGTTGGCAGCAGGCGTGAAAGAGTTGTCACTGACAAAATACTTGATCCAGCAAGTGATGTTATCGAAAGAACAGCGGATGGAAGAGCTGCGGGAGTTTATCCCGAACGCCAAGAGCGAAGATTGGGGTATCGTGGTGGCGGGCCAACGCGTGCAAGTAATTAAAGATACGGTGTCCGGCGGCAAAGGAACCCTTCAATTCGGCACGGAAGTCATAACTGCCCATGATGGATCAGTCGCCGCGTTATTGGGAGCTTCCCCAGGTGCGTCCACTGCGGTTCATGTCATGCTGAAAGTCTTGGAAAGATGCTTCCCGCAGCAAATCCAAGACTGGGAGTCGAAAATCAAACAGATGATCCCTTCATATGGCGAGTCATTGATGGACAACCCTGAACTGCTCGAGGAAGTTCATAAGACAACTGCGCAGGCGCTGGGATTAGTCGAAAAAGAGCTTGTTCATAATTAATACTTTGAATAGAAAAGATGAATAGATGTAAAAAAGACCCTTTCAATAGTTTGAAAGGGTCTTTTTTCATGGCCGCTTTTTATTTTGCCAGTAACGGTGGGTTCCTTACCTCATCCGCTTTACGATAAACAAGCGCCAAAAGCATGGATGGAATTGAACAGGCAGCCATGCCGATAAAGGCGTATCTTGGCTCGATTTCAAACAAGTACCCGCCGAAAATCGTGAACACGGCCGTACCCCAGCTAAGGGCCAACGCAGAATACAATCCTTGCGCAATCGGGATTTGTTCATGCGGAATATTTTTAATCAAATATTTCATAAACGCATAATGTCCCATCGCAAATGAGAAGGAATGCAAGATTTGCGCAATACAGAACACCATCACATTTGGAAAGGCAAATACCAAAATCCACCGTACGGTTGAACCAAGCGCGGCCAGCGTCAACAGTGAGCCTGCGGAAAATCTTTGAAACATCCGGTCGGCGACGGAAAAGAAAATGATTTCCGCCAGTACGGCAATGTTGAGGATCACGCCAATTAAATATTTAGGAGCGTTAATGTCCTGTAAAAACAGATAGCCGTAGTTATAATAAGAAGCATGTGCCGACTGCAGCAAAATGACGATGACGAGTACCATGCCAAAATGTTTAATGCGGAACAATTTTAGCATGCTGGGTTTTTCTGTTTGCTGCTTTTGCGGTTTTTCAGATAATACCAAAGGAGCACGCAGGAAGCCAAGACACACAAATACCACTATTCCAAGCAACAATGCCCATAGAATCACATCATCCCCCAGTTTACCGGTAAAGACGGTTAAGATCATACCTGCCACGACAAACCCGAGCGACCCCCATGAGCGGCTTTTGCCATAGTGTTTTAATTGCTTGCTTTGTACAAGGACACCGGCGGCGCTATCCAATGCCGGCATCAATGTCGGGTAAATAATATGGAGAAGCAAGGTGACCCCAAGTAATCCGTTGAACGAGTGCACGGGAATATAGAAAAGAGTGGTAATCAGCGTAGCGATGGCCATTCCGTTTAATAATGCCTTGCTGCTGAATTTCCCCGATAAGTAAGGATACGCAAATAAGGTGGAAAGTCCCCTGGCAACCAAGCCCAAACTCATGATCAAGCTGACTTGTGAAATGGAAATCCCTTTTGTATCGACCATCCACCCCGTCCAATAGGGCAAAAAGATGCCCCAAGTCATATAAAAAGTGAAAAACTGCCGGCCCATCCAGCGTTGTGTATTCATTTTTGTTTCCCCCCAATGATTGCATGATATCATGGAGACAGGTACGATAATAGGAGATATCTCATATTCTGAGGTGGATGATGGAAATTTACAAAAATGAAAAAAGGCGGCTTTTTTTGGAACAGCATTCTATTACTCATTTATTTTCCTTTCCGATTGAAGAATTTATGGAAGTCCATGAATATAAACGCGATGAATGGATCATTCAGGAAGGCATGCGCCCGGATTTTCTTTTTTATGTGATTGAGGGCAAAGCGAAAATTTATATGACCCATTTAAACGGCAAAGTATCCTTAATTAATTTTATTAACCCAAATGATTATATCGGAGAAATGGAATTGTTGAATGATGTGTATTATACAAAAGGAATCCAAACCTCCACGAAAACAGTTTGTTTGGCCATTCCATTTAACCGCTGCCGGGGGCTGTTGCTCGAAGATGTGAAATTTTTGCGAGAACTGACCCGTTTTTTAAGTGTAAAGTCTACCACCATGGCAGCGAAATATGCGCAAAGCCTTGCCTTCCCGCTTGAAAACCGGCTGGCTGATTTTATTTTACAAACAGCGGATAATCAAGTGTATAAGGAAAAACATGTAATGGTTTGTGACTTTTTAGGGGTATCTTACCGGCATTTACTGCATGTCCTGGGGCAATTCTGCGAAAAAGGGTATTTGGAGAAGGATGGGCGGCACTATCATATTCGAAGGCCGGAAGTATTGCGGGAAATCGCTGGAATGTTAAGGAATGAGTAAAGGCCTGACAAATCCTTGTCAGGCCTTTTTCAAATAGTATGAGGGGAAAACCAGCAGGAATACGCCTGTTTTTACAGCCTGCGGGAATGGATTAGCTTGTCAATCGCAAGTAAAAGCTGTCTATCCGCCCCAATAGGCTTGTGTTATGCGCAAGTTGTCCTACTCTTTCCGTAAGTCAGCCTGCTTTAGCAAGCTAAAGTTGCCTATCCGCAACCTTTTCACCCTGTACCCAGACCTCCCGTATATTTTCTGGGCGAACGTTATACATAATTTTTTGGAAGATGTCGTATAAATTTTCATTAGAATCAAAGATGGGAAGCTTTGCAGTTGGCACTTTGGTGTCAATCACCTGAACATCCCATGCATAGTTTTCTTGGATACGTCCAATTGGCAGGCTAAGGCTTTCCCCGCCGCCTGCTGTCGCAAAATAGAAGGCCTCGTTAAGGGTAATGCGTGAATTTGCCGCGCCGCGTTCTTCAGCCGGAAGGGCAGTATGGACACCGTCCTCGAGCATTCTCGAAGCCACAACCGCTTGCTTAGCATTATCATAAAGGCTTGGCGTGGCACCGGCGGAAATGTCTGTTCCTAGTCCGATATCCACTCCCATTTCCTGAAACCGTGCAATCGGGATCACGCCATTGGCAAAGTAGGCATTTGACAAAGGACAATGGGCAATCGCCGTACCAGTTTCAGCGAATAATGCAGCATCATCATCCGAAAGGTGATTGCAGTGGGCCATGACCGATTTTTGGCCGAGCAAGCCAAAGTCATTTAATGCAAAAGCATCATGCTTCGAAAATCGTTCTTGGACATAATGGTGTTCCCAGTCGCTTTCACTGCAATGGGACTGAACATGTACATGGTACTTCGCGGCAAGGGCACCCAGCCCTATTAGGGCTTGATCAGTACAGCTGGGTATAAACCGCGGCGTCACAACCGGATATACCCCTTGTTTCGCCTGTTTCCCTAATTCTTTGACTGCCTGGATAAATTCTTCCGTATTCCGTAAGGCCGTTTCTGTATCATAATCCCGATAATAGGATGGATTTTGTGCAGGGTCATCCATGACGACTTTTCCTACTAACCCACGCTGCCCCTTTTGGGCGCAAATTTCGGCAAGCAATAAACTGGCTTCTTTATGAACCGTTGCAAAATACAGCACTGTCGTGGTTCCGTTTGCCAGTAAAGTACTCACCAAATCTTCATAGACCTCTTTTGCAAAGTCCAAGTTTGAAAATTTAGCTTCAAGTGGAAATGTGTAACTATGGAGCCAGTCATGGAGCGGAAGGTCAAGGGCTGTTCCATTTTGTGCCCATTGCGGGGCATGAACGTGCAAATCAACAAAACCCGGCAATAAATATTGGCCTTCAGCTAAGCGATGGAAATTTTCTTTGCCTTCATAGGATTCTAGCAAAAGTTGATACTCCGCACATTCCGGCGAAACCACTTTTTCAATCGTCCCGCTTGAATTCACACAGAATAAATGATCTTTTAATATGTCCACCTTTGAAGGGGACTGGCTGGTAAAAGCTGTTCCTTTAAAAATTAACGTATATTCCACCTAAATCAACACCATATCGTTCGTATTTTTAGTTCATTATAGGGCATAAAAGTGAGCTAGTCCATAAAAAACACGGAAAAATTTTATGTAGTGGAAATTCTTATTCTAAGCCCCTTTTGTGGGCTATTTGTCCTATTTACCGTGTTATGATTTGTAACAATATACTTGCAATTAGTAATGTTCATGCTATACTTACTTCATTCAAAAAATAAATATGATTTTTCATATAATCGCGGGGATAGGGCCTGCAAGTTTCTACCGGTTTACCGTAAATGAACCGACTATGAAAAGCAGAGAGAAAAGGATCCTTTTCTTTCGTATTTCGAAGGTAAGAGCTCGGGGTACATGCTTTTCGGTGTTGTGGAAAGCGTGTGCCCTGGGCTTTTTTTCATGGTGGCTTTGGTTATATGAATAAATACTAAAACGAACAGGGGTGTTTTTAATGGAAAGTACCGCTAGAAAGCTGGAAAAGGGGAAGGTTCACAAGAATGTTAGTGAAAAATCGCAAGATATCTCAATCTTGCAATCTGTCTTTTTAGGGCTTCAGCATGTTTTGGCTATGGATCTTTTTATTCCGCCAATTATTTTAGCCGGTTTATTATCGTTTTCAGTAGGCGATAGTGCTCTGTTAATTCAAATGACTTTTATTGCTTGCGGGGTTGCCACAATTATTCAAGCCGGGTTTGCGATGAGGCTTCCTGTTATGCAGGGGCCGTCCTTTGTTCCGTTAAGCGCGCTTGCGGCGATTGGGACCACATCCGGTGTGGGAGCGATGATTGGGAGCTTAATCCCAGGGGCCCTGCTATTGTCACTATTGGGCTATCCACTCCGTGTCTTCAGTAAAGCGGTCAGGAAGTTTATTCCGCCGATTGTAGCGGGTACCGTCATTGTTATTGTGGGGATTTCCCTTATGCCTAGTGCGATTAATTCCATTTATACTGCCCCAGGGAACTTTAATACAAATATCTTTGTAGCGTTTGTGACCGCCGCGGTCCTTGTGGTGTGTATGTATGTGGGGGAAAAAGCAAAAACAAAATTAAAATATATCAAAGTGGCAGCTGTTATTTTTGCCCTTGGTATCGGGTCAATCACTGCTTCGTTTTTTGGTTTAGTAGATTTCTCCTCGGTAGGGAAATCAGCGTGGTTTCAGATGCCGGCCATCTTTGGATTTGGAACACCAAAATTTGATTTAAACGCCATTTTGATCATGCTGGCCATCTATTTCATCGTAATGGTTGAAACAACTGGCACATGGTTTACAGTCAGCAAGGTAACGGATGAGAAGTTGGATGATAAACGATTAAATGGCGGGGCGCTTGGTGAAGGGATAGGCTGTTTTATTGGTTCTTTCTTTGGGGGAACACCTGTTACCGGTTATTCCTCCAACGCTGGTATCATCGCGATTACGGGTATAAAAAGCCGTAAACCGATTCTTGCCGGTGGTGTAATCTTAATCTTGCTGGGGATGATGCCGAAACTGATGAACGTTATTGCCAGTATCCCTTCTGTTGTGGTGAATGGCGTATTTGCGATTCTTTGTGTGGTCATTATGATGAACGGGTTTAAAGTCATTAAGGCAGTTCCATTCACTGAAAGAAATATGCTTGTGATTGGAGTATCGATTATGGTTGCCATGTTTGCGGTGATGATGCCAGCGAATATTTTAAACGGGCTGCCACATTTAGTTACCTATTTAATGTCTTCAGGTACGGCAATTGGAGCGATTACGGCATTAGTACTCAATTTAGTGCTTCCGCAAAAGCTTGAAGACAGCAGCTTACCGGGTGAAGCGGGCGTGAACTTAAACTAAAAGGAGTCGATTTATAATGCAACAGGACAGTTTATGGAATCAGTGGCATCCAGTCTGTATAGCAGCGGATTTGTCGGAAGATCCCAAACAGGTATTTGTCCTTGGCGAACGGGTGGTTATTTTTCGTAATGAAAAAGGGGTACATGCGTTTAAAGACCTATGTATCCATCGGGGCGCAGCGCTATCGCTGGGAAAGGTAAAGAACGGGAATTTAACTTGTGCCTACCATGCCTGGGAGTATGATTGTGAAGGGACATGTGCGAGAATCCCGGCGCTGCCAGCGGGCCGGGCCATTCCCAAAAAAGCGAGGGCTGTCGTGTATCATTGCCAGGAACAATATGGTCTAATCTGGGTCAACCTAGGTGAAAATCCAGAGCCGGTTATTTCATATCCTGAATATGATAAAGACGGGTATCACACAGTGATTTGCGGACCTTATGAAGTAAAAGCCAATGCACCAAGACTGATTGAAAATTTCCTTGATGTTTCTCATCTTATGTTTGTTCATGAAGGGATGTTAGGTGACGAAGACCATGCGGAAGTGGCCGATTATGAGGTTAAGTTTGTCGATAACCGGTATATTACTAGTTCAATCCCTGTGTACCAGCCGAATCCGGATGGACGGTCAAAGGGAGGGTATGCCAATTATGTGTATGAAATCTTGAATCCATTAACATCACGGTTTACCAAAACGACAGATGGATTGGATGAGGCATTCACCATTTTGGCTGTTGTCAACCAGGAAGATGAAGAACGTTCGACGGCCTTTATGCTGTTAACGAGAAATTATGACTTGGATAAGCCTGATGAACCGTTCATTGAATTTCAAGATATGATCTTTAATCAAGATTTAGCGATTGTGGAAAGCCAAAAACCAGAGCTTCTCCCATTAGACTTGCAAGCTGAACTGCACCTTAAATCGGATGCGCTGGCTATTGCCTACCGCAGATGGCTGGATGAGCTTGGGGTGGAGACCGGCACTGTCCCGATCAGTGAGGAAAAGCAAAAGAAAACGTTTGTAAATTCATAAAAAAAACACCATGAAAAAAGGGCAGAAAATCCTGCCCTTTTTTATGTCTTTAGATAACCGTCTCTTTTTGGGTCCGCAGCATTTTGTATAAAAATATACAGCAAAATGAACAGAGCAACGCCATTGCAGCAATAAATACATAACCTGCTTGAAGGCCGATAAGTTCGCTCCCAAGGGTTTTTCCAAAAAACTTATTCACAAAATCAATAATGAACCCGATGAGGAAATTCCCAAGCACACTGGCAATGCCCATAAGAGTGACTGTAAAGGTAATTGCTGTACCGACCCCTTTGGCATGACGTTTAGCAAGCAGCGCCATTACGGTAGGATAGATAGGGGCAATTCCGATTCCAGCAATGGCAAATAGAATGGCCCCGGTTTCTCCAATGACAATGGCAGCTAAACTGCAGATGCCGGAAAAGGCGGAAAACAGCATGATGGAAAGCGTGTAGCCCAGTTTGTCCGTAATGGGTCCTGCAAACAAACGGGACAAGGTAAAGAATAGGAAAAATAGGGAAAGCATGCCTGATGCTTTTTTTAAAGACCAATCATAGGCATGTTCCAAAAAATAGACCAGCCAGCTTCCTACAGCCAATTCAGAAACCACCCCAAACGAAAGCACAAGCACAATCAGCCAGGCAATCGGATCCCGAAACAGGCCGCGGAAGGATGTTGTTTCCGCTGTGCTTTGATGTTCTCCAGGGAACTTTCCCGCAAGAGAGGGGATAATCGGCAAAATGGATAAAGAAAGAATAGCCAAATACATCCCCCGCCATCCAAGCTCATGCCCAAATGTGTGCCAGCCCATCATGGCGGCCCCCACGATCGGTGCCCCAATAGAACTGAGGCCGTAAAAAAAGTGGGCCAAATTCATCATGGTTCCGGTGTTTTTAGTGAATATGCGGGCAGCCATGATTCCAAGGCCAATCTCGAGGATCCCGTTCCCTAAATAAAGCAAAAAGTAGGAAGCGGTTAAGGATAGATAACCTTGGGACAGATACATGAAGAAGCCAGCCAAGGCCATCGAGGCAAAGGCGAGAATCCCTGTATATTTAATGCCGATACGATCGGCAAGGATAGAAGTAAACGAGCATGCCACCAAATATCCTAGTGAATTAAGGGCAAGCAGGGCACCAAGCTGGGACTCATTCAGAGAGAATTCCGATTGCATGGCCGGCAGCGCGGGCCCCTTGATATTTTCCGATAAGCCAAAGATAAGAAAACCGCCAAAGACGACGATTAATAAGATGAAATGATTGATTTTCTGATTGTTTTTCAAAACATTCCTCCAGATGGTGACTTGTGGTGACGATGGTGTTCTTTTGTCATTTATTGTCTTGGAAACTTTTAAGCTATTATTTAATAAATGGAACATATTTCTATTTATTGTTAAGACCTATGCTGGTAAAATAGCCTGTGGTAAAACTAGTACATTTTTCTTATTTACCCAAAGTTTATAGTTTTAATTACCTATTGTTGGATATCTTTTTTCCATCAACTATTATAGCAAAATACACCATGGGGGAATCACAAAAATGAAATATTGTAAGGAATGCGGCAAAGAATTGAATTTGCATGCGAAATTTTGCAACGGATGCGGCACCCCGGTTGAAGTCACGAATGCCGACGTTGATTTGCCGGAAAATACATACCACACTCCTGTAACACAAAAGGAGTCAAGAAAGCCGCTGAGCAGAAAGGCAAAAATCGCCATGATTGCCTCAGGAACCGCATTGGTTGTTTTATTTGGTGGATATCAGGCGTTGTCGGCCTTTACCTCAAAAGACCGGTTAATTGATCAATTTCACACTGCGCTTATCGATAACGACGCTAAAAAGGCAGCCAGCCTATTGAGTTCTGACGACCCAAAAGCGAAAATAGACGAGAATTCCGTTAAAGGTCTGTTAAAATACTACAAAGAAAATCCTGATGAGATAAATGATCTTTTCCAAGACTTAAGCATGCAAGCCAAACTCTATGACCAAAATGATAACTCCCCAGGACAAGGGCTAACCGATTTGGCCAGTGATTTTCTCAACCAAGATATGATCGGCCTCGACAAAGATAGCAAACTTTTATTTTTTAATCGTTATAAATTAAATGTCAACACGGTCTATTTGAACGTAAGCACAAATTATAAAAATACAAAACTATATGTGGATGGAAAGAAAGTCGGCGAGGCCAAATCCCAAGACTATCAAACCACAGTAGGGCCTTTTCTTCCTGGCATTCATGAAGCCAAAGCGGATTTAAAATCCAAATTCGTTGACTTAAAGACCAAGAAAGAGATTAAACTGATTAACACTGGGAATAAGGCATCGGTCGATTTAACACTGGATGGCCAAGATGTCACGATTGATCTCGGACAAAGCGAAGGCGGGTCGGGCCGGGACTACAAGGGAAAATTGTACATAAACGGAAAAGACGTTGGTATTAACCCTTTTAAAAATTACACCTTTGGTCCAGTTTTAACGGATGGTTCGATGAAATTATCTGTATCGGCCGAAATGCCATGGGGTAAAGTGAAAACGGAAGAAGTGCCTATTAAGGGATCGGAAGTGTCCCTTAGTTTAGTAAGTGATGATTCTACAAGAAAAGACATTATGGACCAAATTGTGAAGTACAAGCAGGAAGAACTTCAAGCCTTAGTCAATGATGATGTAACGAAGTTTACTACGGTAACCGACGACTGGAAAGAGGACAGGGCGGAAAATATTGATGAATTCGTATCGTCAGGGAGCTTATACCAAGGCACATTTAAAGCCATGAAGTTCGATTTAAATAGTTTTACCACGGCATATGAAGAGGGTCTCTGGAAGGTAACAGTCAATGCGGAGGGAACGTTTAATGAGAGCACCTATGAAACGGGAGAAACGCCTGAATTGGAAGACACGACGGATGATTTTACATTCACGGTCGTATATGATGAAAAGACCAAAAAATGGCTAGTCAATCACGGAAAAGACACGTATTCATTTAATGATAAAAAAATAAAGGAGATTACCGTGGAGAATCCGGTTCAATATACATCAAGCGGAACGACGGAGGCAGCCGGGGGAACGGATGATGCTTCCATGCTTGAGGATTTTATTAAAGAGTATTTTGAAACGAGCGTAGATTCCTATAATAGCAATAGATTTACGCTGGCTGAACCTTATTTGGATCCCAATGGTCTGCAATATAAAAGTCAAAAAGACTACACCTCCTATATTTATAATAAAAACATTAAGGAGAAATTGTTGGGTGTAGAGGATATTTCCGTCACGCCAAATGGGGATAATACCTATAATGTTGCATCACAAGAAACTTTTGAAATCACTTATGACGATGGCTCTGTAACAAATAAAACATTTAAGAGCAATTATCTGGTTGTCATCAATAATGGAAAACCACAGATTAACAAGATGTTATCGGATGAGCAAGTCAATTAATCTAGCTTAAGTATATATAAAAAGGGCTGCCTAAACTTAAACGGCAGCCCTTTTTATATGAGGATGATTTAATTGCGGATCAGATAATCGAAAGCGCCTAAAGCTGCGGTCGCACCTGATCCCATAGAAATAATGATTTGCTTAAAGGGGCTATTTGTACAGTCACCTGCGGCAAATACACCAGGAATGCTGGTCGTGCCACGGTTATCGACAACAATTTCCCCCATTCGAGTGCGTTCAAGCGTGTCAGCTAACCATTCGGTATTTGGTACAAGGCCAATTTGAACAAATACACCTTGCAATTCAACATGATGTTCTTCTCCTGTTTCACGGTCAATGTAGGTAATCCCGTTAACTTTGTCAGTTCCGGTAATTTCCTTTGTTTGAGCATTCTTGACGACCGTTACATTAGGAAGGCTGTACAGGCGATCTTGCAGGACAGAATCGGCTTTCAACTCTGGGGCAAATTCAATCACAGTTACATGCTTGACTATGCCTGCGAGGTCAATGGCCGCTTCAATCCCGGAATTACCGCCGCCGATAACAGCTACGTCTTTACCAGTGAACAGTGGGCCATCACAGTGAGGACAGTAAGCCACGCCTTTGTTCTTGAACTCGGCTTCGCCAGGGACGCCAATATTGCGCCAGCGGGCACCGGTTGAAAGGATGACAGTTTTACTCTTTAGAACAGCGCCGTTTTCAAGTTCAACTTCAATCAAGTCTTTCTTTTCTAAACGGGCAGCACGCTGTGAATTCATGATATCCACTTCGTATTGTTTTACATGTTCTTCAAGGGTAGCTGCAAGCTTAGGACCTTCTGTATATTTTGTGCCAATAAAGTTCTCAATGCCGAGTGTGTCAAGGATCTGGCCGCCAAAGCGCTCAGCCACGATACCTGTGCGGATGCCTTTACGTGCCGCATAGATCGCTGCACTAGCACCGGCAGGTCCGCCGCCGACAACCAATACATCATATGGTTCTTTATCGGTGAACTCTGATGCATCTGGGGCATTTCCCAGCTTAGAAAGAATTTCATCGAGTGTCATCCGGCCGCTGCCAAAGTTTTCACCGTTTAAGAAAACAGTTGGCACTGCCATGATGCCTTTGTTTTCGACTTCTTCTTTGAATGCACCACCGTCAATCATGGTATGGGTAATACCAGGGTTGAGCACGCTCATGACATTCAGAGCTTGTACCACGTCAGGACAGTTGTGGCAGGTTAAGGATACATACGTTTCAAAGTGATATTCGCCTTTGATGGCTTTCACACGGTCGATTAAGCTTTGGTCAACTTTAGGAGCTCTGCCGCCTACTTGAAGCAGGGCTAAAACAAATGAGGTGAACTCATGTCCAAAAGGAAGACCGGCAAAAGCAATTCCCGTGTCTTCGCTAGGGCGATTGACACTAAAGCTTGGCGTTCTTTGAAGAGTAGCATTTTCTACTTTTATTTTGGAGGACATGGCAGCTAGCTCATCAGCTAGAGCTAGCATGTCCTTTGATAGTTCATCTGTGCCGGCACTGACTTTAAGCAATACCTCGTTTTCTAAAAGTTGGAGATATTGTTGTAATTGTGCCTTAATATCTGCTTCTAATATCATTTATAGCACTTCCTTAAATTTTACCTACTAGGTCAAGGCTTGGCTTAAGTGTTGCAGCTCCTTCTTTCCATTTAGCAGGGCAAACTTCGCCAGGATTGTTGCGCACATATTGTGCAGCTTTGATTTTATCAACTAATGTGCTAGCATCACGGCCAATGCCGTCTGCGTTGATTTCAACAGCTTGGATCACGCCGTCTGGATCGATGATGAATGTACCGCGGTCAGCAGCGCCTTCGCCTTCTCTTAACACTTCAAATTGAGTGGAAAGAACATGGGCAGGGTCACCAATCATGCCGTAAGTCACTTTGCCGATAGCCTCTGAAGTTTCATGCCATGCTTTATGAGTGAAATGAGAATCCCTTGATACGGAGAATACTTCAGCGCCAAGCTCTTGAAGGGCTGGGTATTGATCTTGAAGATCCTCAAGCTCAGTTGGGCAAACAAATGTAAAGTCTGCAGGGTAGAAGCAGACAACAGTCCAATGGCCTTTAAAATCTGCATCCGTTACCTCGATGAATTCACCGTTTTTGAATGCTTGTGCTAAAAATGGTTGTACTTCTTTGCCGATTAAAGACATTATGAAATTCCTCCTATAAGATGATATTTAATATAATAGATAGCTTGACCACTACCGTTAGTACTAGTATGGACCAGCTTATCTAAAATTATTATTAATTTATATTAGTTATTATAGATATCCTATATTGTTTTTGTCAAATAAAAAGATAGTTATTTTAAATAGATATAAACTATAAAAAACTAAGCGTTTTTTTGAAAACGCTTTAATATAAATGGTATACTCATATAATGATAAAACGAAGAGTACCGTGTGTTCTCGCTTGATAAGCGGGAAACGGGATATTTATGGTTTCATTGCGCAGTCCAATATGAATTTGTGTATAGTTACTGTTTAAATAGTGTAAATGAGAATTATCCATGTAAATGATAACAATCTCATTATCAACAACAAGGCCGCTGTGTTTTGTTTGCTGCCTCCCCTTATTTATAGAAGAAAACCTTTAAATTATTTCCATTATCTAGAGTGGCAAGCAAAACATTATGTACTTCAGTCTGATATTCGTATTGCAACGTGGAGATGACCCATTCCTTGGTTTTTGGAGACTGGTTTAACTCCTCCGTTATGATTTTCCCTTCCTTAATGACCGTCCGCGGCAAGCTGAAAGGTTCTGTTTCTATTTTACAGGCATTTGGGGTAATAGGTTCATACTTTGGGTCAAGGAACACAGAGATTTTTCCATTTGCCTCGAAAATCGCCAAAGCCACTTTTTTGATATCTTCCGCCTTTTGCTCCCGCAACTGTTCCAATAATAAGTCAAGGGATATCCTAGCCTTCTTTAATCCGTGATAAAGGATTTTTCCATCCTTGACAACCGTAATGGCTGGAGGGGTAATCAGTTTCCTGATACCAGGAAACTTTAAAACAAGATAGATGCCAATAAGGTATAAAACCACCAGCACACATGTTGTGATCATGGCCCCTTTAAAACTATGTTCTTCGTTTGATAACGGGTGGGCTATCACATCCCCAATCACCAAAGCAATGACAAAATCAAGCAGCCTCAATTGGGAAATGGCGCGCTGGCCTAAAATTCTTGCAATCACCATTAAAAAGACAAATCCAACTACGGCCCGTAGTACCCACTGGATGACAGTAAGCGATTCTTGGCTTTGAATGAAGTTCATTCAAGACACATCCTTTTACCGGGTTAAACTACCCATAGTTTAACCCGAAGGTTGTGAATTAACCTAAGGGTCCCTGCCTCACCCCAAGTGTTGGCGGAGCAGGAAGGCGAGCCATTTACAGTGCGGGTGGTTTTGGATGTTCTTTAGAAGTCCTGCTATGATGGCGGGAGGAAAGGCCGGTTCCCCTAGATGGTCTTTTAAAAGGATGAGTGATTCTTTTTCAATTGATTCTTCCAGTTCCTCCACTTTTTGCTCCAATAATATCAGCAGCTGGTCTTTGGTTATTTTATCCTCCATGGGTTGTCTGATCATGTGATTCATTTCTTTAGAGATGAACGGTATGGTTGTTTGCAGTGCCAACAGGTTTGTTTTTTCCACTAGTGAATTGGACAGCAAGGTAATATCAAACGGCAGATTATAGAATAGGAAAAATTGTGTGTAAGTATTCATAAATCCCTTGATGCAATACATTAAATCATATTTGATATCTTCAATTGCTTCTCCGTACAGCCGTTCCACCATCGATAAAATGACGCTTTCCATCAATCCGTCATAATAACGCATTTTTAAAAACAATTCTTTATTGAATGTATGGGATTGCTCTTTCATAAGTATTTTCGCAAAATCAGAGTGCTTTTGAAACGAATCGAAGGTGGTGTAATAAAAACGGAATAAAAGCATATCATTATCCGCGCCTCTGACTGAGCAGTCAATATCAGAAATGAATTCACTTAAGAAATAATCTATTAAAGCGAAAATCAATTCATCCTTTGATTTAAAGGATAAGTAGAAAGCCCCTTTGGAAATACTACAATAATCGGTTATTTGTTGGACGGATGTCGCTTCAAATCCCTGCTTGGCAAAGAGCTCCAACGCTTTCTCCATAATTAACTGTTTTTTCATCATCGTAAACATCTGCTCCTATAGTCCTTTAATTGACAAATGACTGACTGGTC
This sequence comes from Neobacillus camarae, assembly GCF_054950115.1. NCBI lineage: Bacteria > Bacillati > Bacillota > Bacilli > Caryophanales > Bacillaceae > Neobacillus > Neobacillus camarae. The sequence continues at coordinate 206,198 of NZ_JBUCKX010000002.1, forward strand.
ATTATTATAGGTAATTGAGTGCAACAAGTCAATCAAGGGTAGGTGTAATAGTGAAAGGGTTAGTCAATTTTGTTTTGAAAAATAAACTGGCAGTCTGGCTGCTTACCATTATTATTACGGTATCGGGCATTTATTCGGGTACCCGCATGAACATGGAGACGATACCAAATATATCGATTCCATATTTAATGATAATGGATGTGTATCCGGGTGCCACCCCTGAAAAAGTAATGAATGACATTTCGATGCCGATTGAAAAGGCAGTCGAAGGACTTGAGGATGTGAAAGCTGTTTATTCCAATTCCTATTCCAACATGTCAAGCCTCCAGGTGGAATATGAGTATGGAATCGACATGGATGAGGCGAAGCGGGCATTGGAATCGGCGTTAGATGCTGTCAAATTGCCGGACGGTGCCCAAGAGCCGAAAATAACCGCCATCAGCATGAATATGATGCCGGTTGTTGCTCTTAGTGCCAGCAGCTCCAAAGAAGATATTGTCGAACTGACTTCGACAGTAGAAGATATTCTGCTTCCTAAAATTGAAAAAATTGATGGTGTAGCTTCTGCTGCGATTACCGGGCAGCATATTGAAGAAGTGGATCTTACTTATGATGAGGCCAAAATGGCCCAGTATGGACTGACGGAAGATAAAGTCAAACAGATGATTCAGGCAAGCAACATGGCTGTTTCCTTAGGATTGTATGAGTTTAAGGAGGGGGAACAGGCAGTATCGATTGACGGGAAGTTTATGACCATCGATGAATTGAAGAACATGATGATTCCGGTTACCCCATCCGCTGCGAATCCGTCACCATTTATTAAGTTAAGTGATATTGCAAAAATTGAAACGGTCGGCAAAGTACAGTCTGTTTCACGGACGAATGGCAAGGATGCGATTGCGATTCAGATTGTGAAAGAGCAGCAAGCCAATACCGTGGATGTGGTCAACAAAGTAAAAGATTTGATTAAAGACCAAGAGTCAAAAATCGCCGGGTTAACCATTAATGTAACGCTTGATCAGGGAAAGCCGATCCAAGACTCCATTTCTACCATGGTAGAAAAGGCAGTATTCGGCGGTCTGATTGCCGTGTTAATCATCCTGCTGTTCTTACGGGATGTGAAATCAACGATTATCTCAATTATCTCGATTCCGGTATCAGTGTTCATGGCCTTCCTGCTGCTGCACTGGCTGGATATTACCTTAAATATCATGACACTTGGAGCGGTTACCGTGGCCATTGGCCGGGTTATCGACGATTCCATCGTGGTAGTGGAAAATATTTATCGCCGCCTGCACCTGAAGGGAGAAAAACTGAACGGCAGGGCCTTAATTCGTGAAGCGACAATCGAAATGTTCAAGCCTATCTTGGCATCGACATTAGTAACAGTTGCCGTATTTGCCCCACTTATTTTCGTTGGCGGGATGGTCGGCGAGCTGTTCGCCCCATTTGCTTTAACGATGACGTTTGCGCTGGGCGCTTCGCTGCTTGTGGCAATTACCGTTGTTCCTGCATTGGCACACGGTTTATTTAAGAAAAAATTATATGGCGTCAAAACAGAATCCAGCCATAAGGAAGCCGGTAAACTGGCGAAATGGTATAAAGGAGTGCTGGAAAAGGCGCTTAACCATAAAGTGATCACTTCTGTTCTGGCCATTGTTTTATTGGCAGGCAGTTTAGCCTTAACGCCGGTAATTGGTTTCAGCTTCATGGGCAGTGAGGAAGAAAAGGTCATGTACTTGACCTATACCCCTGGAACCGGTGATCTGAAAGAAGATACGTTAAAGAATGTTCAAGCTGTGGAAGAGAAGATGTTAAAAAGGGAAGATATTGATATTGTCCAAATGTCCGTCACAGAAAGCGGCGATCCGACAGCAGCGATGATGGGCGGGGGCGGAGATGGCGCGTTAATGTACCTCATCTTTGATCCTGACATGAAGAACTTCCCTGAAGTCCGCAAAGAAATCGAGGACTATGTGACCAGTCTCGGCCAGTCCGGCAAGTGGAAGAGCCAAAACTTCTCTTCTATGTCGATGAATCAAAATGAAGTCAGCTACACCTTCTATAGTGAAGACCTGGATAAACTGACTTCATCGGTTAAAAAGGCTGAAGATATTCTGAAGAAGAATGATGGTTTGGAAAAGGTGACCTCGAGTCTTGAGGATCCTTATGTGGAGTATACGTTTAGAACGGACCAAAATGAATTGATGAAATATGGTTTGACAACGGGTCAAATCGTCATGATGTTAAGTCCGGACAACACAAAAGATGTGCTGACCACCGTTGAAAAAGACGGAGAATCGCTGGATGTGATTGTTCAGCAAAAACAATCAGCGCAGCCGAAATCCATTGATGACATTTTGGATACGCCGGTACCGACAGCCCTTGGCAATACGATGCCGTTGTCGGAGCTGGTGACCGTTAAGAAAGGAACCACCTTAAATACACTGGCACGCAGCAAAGGTGAGTACTATGCAAGTGTTTCCGGTACCGTCAAAGGTGACGATATTTCGAAAGTCACTTCTGAAGTAGGTAAGAAGATTGATAACTTAGATTTGCCAAAAGGTGTGACTGCGGGAGTTGCTGGTGTCCAGGCGGATATGACAGAAACATTTACACAGCTTGGCATGGCCATGCTTGCCGCAATTGCGATTGTCTACTTTATTCTAGTAGTGACTTTTGGTGAAGGGCTTGCGCCGTTTGCCATCCTGTTCTCGTTGCCGTTTGCGGTCATCGGTTCGTTTGTCGGATTGCTAATCGCCGGTGAAACCATATCTGTATCGGTCATGATGGGTCTGTTAATGTTGATTGGTATCGTCGTTACCAACGCCATAGTGCTGGTGGACCGGATTATCCATATGGAACGTGATGGCTTGAGCATGCGTGAGGCGATTCTGGAAGCCGGGGCAACCCGTCTGCGGCCAATCCTGATGACTGCCATCGCCACCATCGGAGCGTTGATTCCATTAGCTTTGGGATCCGGAGGCAGCGGCTTAATCTCCAAAGGACTCGGCATCACTGTTATCGGCGGTTTGACCAGTTCTACCCTGCTGACCCTGATTATTGTTCCAATCGTTTACGAGGTGCTGTCTAAACTATTTAAAAAGAACCGCAAAGAAATCCAAGAAAACTAATGCACTGTTAAGTGCGTGGACAATTTTGGTTTTACCTATAAGATAGTATGCTAAGAGGTTGAGTGGATAACTCGGCCTCTTTTTTTTGAGGTATTTATTGATTTACCAGTTTATCAATATAAAGAGGGAAACCGGTCACTGAGCAGGTAGGTGCTTAGTGACTGAAGGAGGACGAAAATAGGTATCACGGTCATTTTGGCGAGGTCTTAGTGACCGAAAACCAACCAAATAACGGGAAGCGGTCACTAGGAGGAGTACTTAATGCCCGAAAATGAACCTAAAGGGAGCCAATGGTCACTAAGAGAGGTGTCAATAATTCTTGTCAGGTAACTTCATGTATAGACCTGGCAGAGCTCACTATGGATGGGTTACCATTGGAGGTGGTCTAGGTAATGAAACGATTGTTGCGGACCGGTAAAATGCTTCCGAAAAACCGGAAAATTCCGCAATTCCGGAAATGAAAAACGGAATGATATTCCTGAAAACTGGAAAAGGATACAGCTTTTCCAGAAGGAAAACCCTATAAAGATAAGGTAAACCTCAGTAAGTTCAGCCCTAAACCTTTTGGCATGAAACTTGCAAACTATAAAAACAAAGGCAATTTTATTCTTTGTAAACGCTTACTAACGGATTTGCCTTTTTAATAAATGCGAGGGGGATGTGTATGGATTTATTCGTTATCTTATTAGCGCTGGGATTGTTAATGTTTGTGGCTTACCGAGGCTACTCCGTCATTTTATTTGCGCCAATTTGTGCGCTCCTGGCTGTCTTGTTGGTAGCCCCAAGCCATGTACTGCCGTTCTTCTCCGGCGTATTCATGGAAAAAATGGTTGGATTCATTAAATCTTATTTTGCCGTTTTCTTATTAGGTGCCATTTTTGGAAAGGTTGTTGAAATGTCAGGCATCGCTGAATCCATCGCCAAAACCATCGTTCAATGGCTGGGCGCAAAGCGGGCCATGTTGACCATTGTGTTACTGGGTGCCATCCTAACTTACAGCGGCGTCAGCTTATTCGTGGCAGTATTTGCGATTTATCCATTTGCTGCGCAAATGTTTAGGCAAGCCAATATCCCGAAACGGTTAATCCCGGGTACCATCGCTCTTGGTGCATTTACCTTCACAATGGACGCATTGCCAGGTACGCCGCAAATTCAAAATGTAATCCCAATTTCATTTTTTAAAACGGATATCTATGCCGCTCCGACACTTGGAATCATTGGCGCGATTCTCGTTTTCGGTACAGGCTTGTTCTATCTCGAATCCAGAAGGAAAAAGGCTGAAAAGGCTGGAGAGGGCTATTATGGGTTTGGGGATGAGGCAGCATCTGCTTTGGAGAAAGAAAAGCTGGCTGACAACGAGCCATCTGTTCCGGACCTAACAGCACAGCAATCGTTAGCAAGACAGATTCTTGCCTTTGTTCCGCTGATTCTCGTGGGGATTTCCAATAAATTCTTTGTGACCTATATCCCGAAATGGTATCCCGAGGGCTTTGATTTTAAGGCAATTGGCTTGCAGGCGTATACTGTCGATGTCGCCGCGTCCGCTTCAATTTGGGCGATCATTATGGCGTTAATTGTCGGGATTGTTACCTCCATTGCTTATGATTGGAAGCGGGTTAGCGCAGGTTTTAAAGAAGGAGTCAATACCGCAATCGGCGGTTCGCTGCTGGCTACCATGAATACAGGCGCGGAATACGGTTTTGGCGGGATCATCGCTGCGCTCCCTGGCTTTGCTAAAATCAGCGACGGTATCTCGGGCACGTTCACCAATCCGCTGGTAAACGGCGCGGTTACGACCAGCACGCTTGCCGGGATGACGGGATCGGCTTCCGGAGGTATGGGAATCGCCTTAGGCGCCATGGCTGAAAAGTACAACCAGGCCATTGCGGCCGCAAACATCCCTCCAGAAGTCATGCACCGCGTAGTGGCAATGGCCTCTGGCGGAATGGATACCCTGCCCCATAACGGAGCGGTCATCACATTGCTCGCCGTAACAGGACTAACGCATAAACAGTCTTATAAAGACATTTTTGCCATAACGATTATTAAAACATTAGCTGTATTTGTGATTATTGCTATTTATACATTATTTGGAATCTCTTGATAGAATGACAGATTACGAGAAAGCAAGGTTGATATTTTAGGAGGATAATAGCATGAATAAAGCATTGGCAGGAAAAACAGCCTTTATTACAGGCTCAGCCAGCGGGATTGGCTTGGAAATGGCCAAAACCTTTGCCTTGGAAGGCGCCAGCGTGGTGATTTCCGACCTGAATGCGGAAAAAAGTGAGCAGATTGCTTTAGAGCTAAGAGAGCAGGGTATTGCAGCATTTGCCGCTCCTTGTGATGTCACGGATGAGGAAGCTTATAAAAATAGCCTGGAATCGGCCCGCAGCCACTTTGGAAAACTGGACATCCTGGTTAATAATGCCGGCCTGCAATATGTAGCTCCGTTAGAAGAATTCCCGACGGAAAAATTTGAGCTATTACTAAAAGTGATGTTAACCGCACCCTTTATCGGCATTAAGCATGTATTCCCGTTCATGAAGGAGCAGGGCTTTGGCAGGGTGATCAACATGGCGTCCATAAACGGTCTTGTCGGCTTTGCGGGAAAGGCCGCATACAACAGTGCCAAGCATGGAGTCATTGGTCTGACCAAGGTCGCCGCACTCGAAGGCGCCCAGCACGGGATTACCGTAAATGCTTTATGCCCAGGCTATGTGGATACCCCGTTAGTCAGAGGCCAGCTGGCTGACTTGGCAAAAACAAGGAACGTCAGTCTTGACCAGGTAGTGGAAGAAGTCTTATTGCCGCTTGTTCCGCAAAAAAGATTGCTATCTGTTTCAGAAATTGCCGATTATGCGGTATTTCTCGCAAGTGATAAAGGCCGGGGCATAACAGGGCAGGCGGTTGTAATGGATGGCGGATATACCGCACAGTAAGGCCAACATTTTTTGCAGCTGTAATAATGAGAATCCTATTTTATAATGGGATTCTCTTTTGTTTGAATACACATAATTTTCCAAAATGTTTTGCTATAATGGACTTATCAATCAAGGGGTGATGGGATGAACCGGGCATTTGAACAAGTTCCCAAAAGCTGGCACGAGCAAATTATGAATCTATTAGCAGAACGATTGGTCATTGTGGATCACAATGGGATCATTTTATACATAAATGAGGGATATTGTGAATTTATCGGGACCACAGTTAAAGAAGCGGTGAACCGTCCGGTACAGGATGTGATTGAGAACTCCCGCATGCACATTGTGGCCCAGTCAGGACAAAAGGAATTGGCAGCAGTCCAAAAAATCAACGGCAGCGAAATGATTGCCAACCGGTTTCCGATATTTGAGAATGGAGAACTTGTTGGTGCAGTAGGTAGTGTGATGTTCCGCAACCCTGAGGAGTGGCTGATGTACAAGACCAAAATCCAGAATCTAGTGGAGGAACTTAACTATTACCAGGCGAAGGTCCAAAGGGATTTACGCAGTAAATATTCCTTCAATGATTTAATCGGAAGCAGCCCCGCCTTCCTGGCGGTCAAGAAACTGGCTGAACGGGTATCCGGTAGCAATTCATCGGTGCTGCTAAACGGTGAATCCGGGACGGGGAAGGAGTTATTTGCCCATGCCATTCACAATAGCAGTGTGAGGGCTTCCTCACCGTTTGTGGCGATTAACTGTTCATCCATCCCAGAACATTTGCTGGAATCTGAGTTGTTCGGCTATGAGGAAGGAGCATTTACCGGAGCGAAAAAGGGCGGCAAGATGGGCCAGTTTGAAATCGCCAATGGTGGAACTTTGTTCTTGGATGAAATTGGTGACATGCCTCTATCCATGCAAAGCAAGCTGTTAAGGGTTCTGCAGGAAATGGAGCTCCATCGTGTTGGCGGTCATAAGCCAATACCGGTTGATGTACGAATTATTGCGGCTACCCATCGGGACTTGGAAAAACTGGTGGAAGAAGGGGATTTCCGTCAGGATTTATATTATCGCCTGAATGTCATTAAAATGGATATCCCCCCGCTAAAGGAACGGAAGGAAGATATTCCGTACATAGCGAAGGCATTATTGGAGAAACTCGAGCCTAAATTTTATCGAAAGGGTCTGGAGATTTCTGATGCGGTCATGCAGCGGCTAATCCAGCACTCATGGCCGGGGAACATTCGGGAATTGGAAAATGTCTTGGAACGATCCATCAATGTACTGGATGGAAAAACGGTTCAACTGATCCATCTCCCCTTATATCTTAGAGATCATGAATCGAAAGAGAAAGAAGAAAATGATGGACCATCCTGCGCGAACTCGCTGTTCAGTCCGAATCCATCCTCTATCCCTTTGGCTGTCCAGCCGTTAAAAGAAACACTGGCTCAGGTAGAAAGGCAGGCAATTATAAAGGCGCTTGCCCAGGCCAATGGCAATAAAATTGAAGCGGCAAAACTGCTGAAGGTCAGCAAAACCAGTTTTTATGACAAATGCAACTTATATGGCATTCAATAAGCCCAAATCGGATAATGATCATGTGTAAAAACACCTAAATAATATAGTTTAGGTGTTTTTACATGGAACTTTAGATGATAAGTTTAAAAATACAAAATTATTACAGGTTTGCGATAAAATATGACAAAATATTCCTCTGGAAAATGTTATTTTTTAATTAAAAACAACATAATTGGGGAGATCAATATGAAGAGATTATCGGCCATCATCATTTTGTTGCTCAGTTTCTTTATTTATGCCGGACAGTCCGAGGCAAATGGCGGTTCCCAAATGATTATTATTAATAAAAAAACCAACACTCTAGCATTCTATGATAACGGGACCTTGGTAAAATCATTCAGAGTGGCAACGGGCAAGTCAAGGTCACTAACGCCTGAAGGAAAATTCAGGATTGTCACCATGATTAAAAATCGGCCTTATTATAAACATAACATTCCCGGCGGCGACCCCCGCAACCCGTTAGGGGACCGCTGGATGGGGTTGGAGGTGGGAGGCACTTACGGCACCACCTATGCGATACACGGCAATAGTAATGAAAGTTCGATTGGCAAATATGTGAGCGCGGGTTGCGTGAGAATGCACAACGCAGAAGTTCGCTGGCTGTTTGACCAAGTGCAAATGAATACGCCGGTCGTCATTACCTACTCGGCAAGCGGCTTTGATGAACTTGCTATGGCAAATGGCTATGGGGTGGCCGTTCCTGCGAGTGCCAGTGTAGCCGGGGTAACCGCACCGGCAGACGGTTGGATGCAGTCAGGCGGGAAAAAGTTTTATTATAAAAACGGAACGGCAAGTACCGGCTGGCAAACGATTGATAACAAAAAGTATTTCTTTGATAATCTCGGAGCGATGAAGACAGGCTGGGTAACCAGCAATGGCAAAAAGTATTACCTGGATAGTGATGGCGTGATGAAGACGGGCTGGGTAGAAGTCAAAGGAAAGCGCTATTATCTGGATCCGGAGGGTGTTATCAAAACTGGTTGGCTTGATGACAGCGGATTAAAGTTTTTCTTGGGTCAGGACGGGGCAGCGACAACGGGGTGGCTCGAAGATAATGGCCAAAAATATTATTTTGACGAGACAGGGACCATGAAAACCGGCTGGGTCGAAGATAACGGATTGAAATACTATCTGGGCGCAAACGGAGTGATGAAGACAGGCTGGCTAACGGATGCCGGCAATAAGTACTATCTGGATCCCAATGGGACCATGAAAACAGGCTGGTTGGAGGAAAATGGCCGTAAGTACTACTTTGATTCAAATGGAGCGGTAAAGACGGGCTGGTTGGAACAGGACGAACAATGGCACTATTTTGACAAGGCGGGAGTCATGAAAACTGGTTGGGTGAATGACTCGGGGAAATGGTATTATATCCAATCAACAGGGGCACTTAAAACGGCGTTTTCTCCTATAGAATCAGGAGAAGCCGGCAGTCCGCTTCAGGAAGGATTAAGAACCGGCTGGGTCGATATATCCGGAAGCACTTATTATTTGGGTGAAAATAGCGCTACCGTTCCTGGGTGGGTGAATTATCAAAATAAATGGTACTATCTCTACGTCGGTGTGGATATGGCGACCAAATCTATGGATGATGTAAAGGTTGCGGGTCTCTAAAGTCTCCTATTAAAGTTATATGTCATTAGAACAAAGGCACCTTCAAAGGGTGCCTTTGTTTTTTAAAAAAAGTTTTTAATGGCAGGGATAACCGTAAAACGGATTGTTCTATATATTGAACAAACGGTTGTGACGAGACTGTTTTTTTGAATGTAAACAAAGCTGTATACATTGTATACGTATTTGTTTACATGTATACAATTTGTGTACGTGTTGTTTACAATCGTGTTTACTTGTAAACAAAGTTGTATACATAGCGTTATAACAACATGTATACAACTTTGTGTTGGATGTTTACAAAAGTGTTTACAGTTTCGCTGATGTTTACACATTGTTTACAATTTTACACCTGTGTTTCTTTTTTTCAGTAATTATTGAACAATCTAGTAATCTCCTTTAACATTAATAATAGAAATAAACCTTTTTACATAAATCTATTAATCGGGAAAGGAATGAGAGTTTTGACTAAATCTAGAATTGCCGCTGTTGATGTGGGGAATGACTCCATTAAAGCAATTTTCGGTGAATTGGAATATGAATTAAATATCCCAAACATTATTGCGAGGGATACGGAGGACAGGCCTGTTATCGGGATTGAGGAGCTCGATTCGAAAAATCCACTGGACGGGATTCATATTAAAGTCCACTCCCCTGCTTTAAAAGACAATAATGCCATTTATCGAGTTGGCCAGTTGGCAACGAAAAACAATAATGCGACGGAACTAGACCCAGGTTCAAGTAAGTCGGAAGAAGACCAAACCCTGGTCATGCTGTTTGCTACCCTTGCCCTTGATGCTGTGAAGGATGAAAACGGGCAAATTTTCCCGCGCAACAAGAATGTCATTGACGCGAACTATACATTGGGAACAGGCCTCCCGCTTCGTGAAGTAAAGGAAGGCAAAGATGCCGGATACCGTTCTAAATTGGTTTCATCGGTACATCAAGTGGAATTTTTGGTTACCCCAAAATATCAAGGATTGAAAGTAAATATTAAATTTAATGAAGTGAAAGTATATCCAGAAGGCTTTGCCGCCTATATTAATTTGGTCATGGACAATAATTTGAAAATTATCAACAAAGACTTAATTGATAAGCGAATCCTTATCCAAGACATCGGTGGTTTGTCGACAGATATTGCCGTCATTAAAAACCGGAATGTTGACGATGATAAAGCGCAAGGTTTCAACCTTGGGGTATCGGAATCATTAGAAGCCATCCGCGAGGAAATCCGCAAGAAGCATGGGGTTGAACTTGACAGCCGCCGCGATGTGGTAGAAATCATTACCAGGAAAAATGATCGCAACCATATCATGGTCAAAGGCAGCCGCACCAGTGTCCACGACATTACGGACCGCATCTTATTGGAACTGGCCAAAAAGCAATATCGCCTGCTGCGCAATGTTTGGCAAAGGAACTCCCAGTCGGAAATTTGCTATTTTGTCGGCGGCGGTGCCCATGTCCTGAAAGATTATATTAAAACCTTGAATAATAATTTGGATGGGTACAATATTGAGTTTTTTGAGGATGATAAAGAAAGTATCTGGATGATGGCAAATGCCTACTATAAGCTAATCATGGATTATGTCCGTAAACAAGAGAAGCCAAAAGCCGACAAGCAGCCAGTGAAAAATTAATTAAGGTGATCCCATGAAAAAGTCTGCCGCAAGTGAAATCACGAGGGGGCAAGCTATCTCCTTTCGGCTCCCCTCCGATACACCCGATCACCTGTTAAAACAGTTGCAAAAAATAAAAGAAACAGAACGAAGGAATTTTTCCAGCACCATTGCGGAATATGTTCTGCAGGGAGTCGGCCAATCCTTTTCACGTGAAAAGGAAACCATCACGATTCCGCTGCCGAGGAAATTGACCAAAGCACAGCGGGATTGGCTGAAGCATGAGCACTCGGAAGCTCTGTTGGGAAGCATTTTATACCAACTAATTGCCGACCCTGTCCGTTCCACCTCTTTACTGGCCTCATTAACCAGCAACGCGGTAGATATTGATGAGGCTTTATATCTGCAGGAGAATTTTTCTAATGGGCAAACTCACATCGATGAGACGCCGGTTGAAGAAGTTGAGGTTAGCCAAGAGCAACCCCCCTCCCCTCCCGATCAGGATATTATCGACGATGATGACCTAAGTATGTTTGATTGGGAAACTGCCGTCAAAGAGACCTCAGCTGCCGAGGAACAGGATGAGGAAGAATTGGATGCGGATGACCTGCTTGGCGGATTTCTAGCTAACATGAATAAATAAGAAAAGCGGAAGCGCCCTGGTCAGCGCCGTATGGCCTGGAGCTGGACAATTCTCAAAGCCTAAAATTATATACTTTTTCTATTTAATGAAAAGCCCCGCTCCATTCGGTGCGGGGCTTTCTGATGTGTTTTTTTAGACCTTCGACCGCCAGATTAGTGCTGTTTATTCGGCAGCTTTTTGCTGGGCGTGTTGCTCCCTTGATTCTGGCGGTTCTTTTGGTCCTTTGCTTGTTTGTCGTGGATTTTTTCCACAAACTCATGTGTGCTTTCTTGATCCATCCGGCTAAACCCTCCTTATCCATTGGACAATCGTTAATGTGTCCAATAAGACGGGATATCATGCGGGGCCGGCAAAATCCAATTAGTTAAATAATTCCATGGGCTACCATATTGTCTGCGACTTTTAGGAAACCGGCGATATTGGCACCGACCACTAGATTGCCTGGATGGCCGTACTCTTCTGCTGCCTTCATACTGGTTTGATAAATGTTTGTCATAATTTGATGTAACTTTTGGTCAACCTCTTCAAAGGTCCAAGCTAGTCGGGCGCTATTTTGGGCCATTTCCAATGCCGATACAGCTACCCCGCCGGCGTTGGCCGCTTTAGCAGGAGCAAACAAAACGTTATTTTTCAGAAAGACTTCAATCGCCTCGAGTGTGGAAGGCATATTGGCTCCCTCTCCAACTGCTTTTACCCCGTTTGCCACCAACAATTCGGCTGCTTGGGTATCAATTTCATTTTGGGTGGCGCATGGCAAGGCGATGTCGCATGGAACCGACCAGATGCCCGAGCAGCCTTCGAAATATTGGGCTTCCGGATGATAGGTGACGTACTCGCTAATTCTCTTGCGCTCTACTTCTTTGATTCTTTTAACTGTTGCTAAATCAATGCCATGTTCATCAATAATATAGCCGTTGGAGTCACTGCAGGCCACCACGGTTGCCCCAAGCTGGGCCGCTTTCTCGATGGCATAAATTGATACATTCCCGGAACCCGAAACGACCACTCTGCTATTTTCAAAGGACAAGCCTTTGGATTTTAGCATCTCTTCGACAAAATAAACAGTTCCGTACCCGGTTGCTTCGGTACGGGTGAGGCTGCCTCCATAACTAAGGCCTTTTCCGGTTAGCACACCTGCTTCAAAGCCGCCGCGAATTCTTTTATACATCCCAAATAGGTAGCCGATTTCTCTGGCCCCTACTCCGATGTCCCCCGCAGGAACATCCACATCGGGTCCGATATGGCGATATAGTTCGGTCATAAAGCTTTGGCAGAACCGCATGATTTCACCGTCGGATTTCCCTTTAGGGTTGAAATCGGAGCCCCCCTTCCCGCCGCCAATAGGCTGGCCGGTTAAGGAGTTTTTAAAAATTTGCTCAAACCCGAGAAACTTGATAATGCTGGCATTAACGGAGGGATGGAGCCTTAAGCCGCCTTTATAGGGTCCAATAGCACTATTGAATTGGACGCGGAATCCGCGGTTTACTTGAACCTTTCCGGAGTCGTCCACCCATGTCACCCGAAAGATAATAAATCGTTCCGGCTCTACAATCCGTTCTAGGATTGCCTGTTGCCGGTAGACAGGATGCTTGTCAAACACAGGGACAAGAGAATCAAAAATCTCTTTAACGGCCTGAAGAAACTCCGGCTCATGGGGATTCCGCTGCTTCACTGTCTCAAACACCTGATTTACATAAAACCTTGCAGACGACTCATCTAATTGCTCATCATAATCAACCAATTGCATAAACTCACCCTCACACTTAATCGAATTTTCAATCTTTTTATTTTATAATTGTATAATATTTAAACCATATTAAGCAATAATGGAGAAAGCCCCTGCCTTAGGTTTCTGTCAGTTTTTGTTGAATGAAAGACTTCCATTTTACAACATTTTTGTTTATATTCGACTTAATCCGATATATAATAAATTAAATTAATATAGTTAAAAAGTCCTGTTATTAGAAAGGTGGCAAACCTTTGATATTTAAATTGTTCTCTGCTTTTGTTTTTTGGTACCCGTTAGTGATGTGCACTCTGTGGATAATTGGCGGGTTATTATTTTATTATCGGCGAGAAAAACAAGGACCGCTTCCTCTATTAGAAACTCCCATGGTCTCCATTTTAGTGCCCTGCTTTAATGAACAAGACACAATTGTTGATACAATTAATCGATTATCTGATTTAAACTACCCGAATTATGAAATCATAGCCATAAATGATGGAAGTGTAGATCGAACATCCAATATTCTTTCAAAACTTTGTATGGAAAATGCTCTTTTAAGGGTTATCGATCTAAAGGAAAACTCAGGAAAGGCAAATGCGCTTCATCTAGGTCTCCTAGCCTCTAAAGGAGAAATACTGGTCTGCGTGGATGCTGATTCTTATTTAGATCGGGATGCACTAAGGTATTTTGTCCCTCATTTTACTACCAAGAAAAATGGTGAACGAGTTGGTGCGGTTACAGGCAATCCGAGAGTCCGGAACCGGAGCTCACTGCTGGCAAAGGTGCAATTGTGCGAATTCTCTAGTATTATTGGTCTGATCAAAAGGTCTCAAAGAATTTTAGGAAAACTAATGACAGTATCAGGTGTGGTGGTTGCCTTTAGGAAAAGGGCTTTATTGGATTGCGGTTTATGGGACAGGGATCTCATTACAGAAGATATCGGAGTGACCTGGAAACTGCAAAAACGATTTTGGGATGTCCGCTATGAGCCGCGCGCTATTTGCTGGATGCTTGTTCCAGAGACGCTAAGCGGATTATGGAAGCAAAGGGTGCGTTGGGCACAGGGGGGCATGGAGGTCATCATTAGGCATTGGGATATATTTTTCGATTGGAGACATAGGCGGCTGCTGCCCATCTATCTTGAGCAAATTACCAGTATCATATGGGCTATTACCTGGTTTGCATTATTGGTAATAAGCCTATTGGATATGGCCATCACCCATAATTTATACTGGCCTTTATTTTGGTCAGGTGCCTATTTATCCGTCCTTTGCCTGATTCAGTTTGGCACAGCCATGTTAATTGAAAGAAAGTATGATCATAATCTATTAAACTACTATTTATGGGCCATCTGGTATCCTAGCTTTTACTGGTATTTTAATGCATTAGTTGTGATACGCGCGTTGCCAAAAGCCATTTTTAAAAGCAAATCAAAAAAATTGGGAGTCTGGGATAGTCCGGACCGAGGTATCAATCTATGAATATAATTGATGGCAGACAAAAGAAACGGTGGAAGGTTGCCGAGATGATGGCTACCATTTTTGGATGGTTAGTGATGATCGGGCTATCTATACAAATATTTACTTCCCTATTGCTATGGGCTTTTAATAGTACTTATATTTACAACGAATTATTTATTTTTGGATCAATTAAGGACACAGTCTTTATCTTTTCTATGACGCTCTTCATATCGGTTGTATCCTTTATCGTCCTGTTTGCCTGGGGAAAATATAATTACCATCGATATGGAAAATTAGACCGGAGAGGCTTTCCAGATCACGTATCTCAAGAAGAACTCGCACAATACTTTCAGTTACCTCCAGTGGAAGTGGAAAAGTATCACTCTGACAAATATATACTAATAGAAAAGAACTTTTTATAACTGACGATACAATCCCCCATAGCTCTGGCATGTGGGGATTTTCTTTTTTTAAAAAAGTAAGAAACTGGCAGAAAAATGAAGTAAAACGAACAAAATGTGTTCTTTATTGTGAATTTTGTGGAAAATTGCCTGTTTTATTATTTTTTACTGTTCAATATAATGAACATATCATTCGAAATAAAACAAAATGAAAGGAGGGAAAAGATGCTTAAAAAGCTTGTACTATCCATTTTCTTACTATACTCCCTTACAACAGGATTTACCGGAGGATTGGTCCATGCCGAAGAAATAAACGGCATTGTGCAGGAAGCAATGCCAAATTCGGTACAAACTCCGAATGATTTGCAAAGTCAAGTTGAAAGCCAGGCATCTCCCAATAATAACGAACAAATAGGAATTGATAATCAATCCGAAGAAGCCCTATCGGAGGACAACCAAGGAAACGCTGCCGAGGAAAGTAGGGACAATACGGATGAAAACGCCCAAAAGGAAACCAATTCCGAAAAGGCCACCAACCAAGATCAATCTACGGATGCCAGTGTAGAGCAAAATCAGAATGTACAAAGTGAAGCAGAGGTAACCCAGGATCAGTTTGCTGACGGGGGAATTTGCCAAGAACAATATGTAAGTGTGCAAGCTTCCTGCCAGGATGATAGTCAAGATAATCAAAATGGCCAGGCTTCACAAAGCCAGGAGACCAGTATTGAAACTGGTCAATTGCAGAATGTCACAGCCCCTGGCCCAACCTCAACAGAGCAGAGTCAGGGCACTGAAATTAATGCCGGACAAACCCAGGAAGTGACACTTTCAGACGATGAAACCCTCTCTCATAGCCAAAGTTCGGACGTTTCAACCGGTCAATCACAGAGCGCTGGTTTTGATGGTGATGGTTTTATTTTTCAACATCAGCTGACAGAAGTGAATCAAAAACTGGATCAAGAAGTGAAGGAAGATGGCGCTGCCAAGGATAAACAGCAAGCCAACATTGACGCTATACAAACCCAGCACATGAGCTCTTCAGGCTCTGCTGCAGCAGAACAAACCCAACAGGCTGAAGTAAAGGGCAGCATTGTGGATGCATTGAAAAGAGCAGTCGATGTGGGCGTGAATGTCACATCCAGAAACTACGTGGAAATCGTCAAGGACTCCGTGAAAAGCATTGTTAAAATCTTTCAGGAAATTAAGGTGAATGACGAAGTTGTCGATGTATTCTCTAATGAGTACACATTAGAAGAATTGGAAAATGGATCCCACCATCAAAAATTTGAAAAGCAATATGATTGGGGAAATCTCATTGTCACTAACTTTGCCAAAGTAAGCTTTAATGAAACGTTGCAGCAGTTTGAGACGACGATGTCGAGTTTCCTTGGTCTCGGGTTCTTAATGGAAAAGGAAACAGAAGGCAAGCCAACGAATGATGGTCCGGTGACACCGCCAGTGGATGGAAATGATGATCCGGTAACACCGCCGCAGGATGGAAACCAAGGCGATGATCCAGTGACGCCTCCAGCTAACGGCAACGAGGACCCTGTAACACCACCGCAAGATGGAAACAGCGGTGAGGGTCCGGCGACACCACCATCTAATGGAAATGAAGGGACTGTAACCCCGCCGCAAAGTGAAACACCGGTGCCAACCGCGAGCCAGCAGCCACAGCCTGTTCTTAATATTGAACATGTGAGCAATCCAACACCGGCGGCAAATACAAATTCCCAAACGGCTTCGGCTAATACGGTAAAAGCCAATACACTGCCAGTAACCGCTTCTAATATTTACAATTACCTTTTAATCGGCAGCTTGATTGCTGCCGGAGGATTAATGTTGCGGTTCAGGCGTACTAAGTCTAACTAGTTTTCTTTCAATGGGCTGTCCAACAAGGGGTCTGGCGCCACGCCAATACCAATATATAGGAAGTTTTTCGAAAAATACCTCTATATATTGCGTTGTGGTTCCAGAGCCCTTTTCCTATTGGAGAGCTCTTTTATCTGAAAAAAAGGAGTTGAATAGGGTTGAAGAACAATATTTTTATAGCGGTATGCATCACCATCACCATCAGCTTGTTGTTTGCCTGGTCGGAGCGCTGGTCTGAGGGACCTAAACAAACACAAAAGGATAACAATACCGACATTATTATTTATCACAAAAAAGATAATTGGGCCAATCAGAGCTGGGTTGTCATTTACGGAGTGGATGGCTCCCAAAGTTATTATGGAACAGAGAAACCTGCCACAACTGATAAGGAGCCCGCCTTAATAGAGAAAGCCAGAGAAACCTTAACCTATACTTGGTTTGGCCTTACCCTATTATTTTTATTTTTAAGTGTTTTTGGCTTGCTCAATAAACTGATACCAATGGAACGCAAAAAGGCAGCAAAACAGCCTGATAGGCCTATTAAAACAAGCATAGGATACCATAACTAAAAGTTTTTTGAGTCCCATTCATTGGGACTTTTTTACTTTGGGATTGTGAAAGGACTTTTTAACTCTGTTGATTGGAGCGGAAGGTGCTTGAATCCGGATCGGGAAGAATTCAGGTGCTCCAGCACTCCTGCGGGTTTGCTAGTTGTCTGGAGCTGGAATCAGCACCCGAATGGAACAGATATCTTTACTAAAAGACCAGAAAAATGAAAAAAAGTAAAAAAGTGAGAAAAACAGAGGAATAACTAAATAAAGAACAATAATTGTTCGTTATTAAGAAATTTTGGCTGATTTTACGGTTTTCCTAATAGTTTCCAGTCATCGTATACTAAGCGTGGGAAGAAAATTTCCAAAAAAAAATCAAGTGGAGGTCATAGAAATTGAAAAATTTCAAAGATGTTAGAAACGTACTCAACATGAAGAAATTCGTCAGTGCAGCGGTCGCAGCAGGAACTATTTTAGGTGCCACTTCCGCATTTGCATCCTACGGATACAACAGCAGCAGCTCCGATGCAACTAAGCAAAATGTTCAATTCCAAAGAGCATTTGGCGGAACTGTTTTCCAATTGCAAGGCGATAGTGACAGTGTCCATCAATTCCAAGGTACACTAGGATATAAAAATCGTCAAAACCAAGACCTCAGCATTACTAAATTCCAAGGCCAAGTTGGCGCTGGTGCGTTAATTGCCCAATTACAAGGTTCAGGAAGTGCTGCTGACCAGTTCCAAGCAGTATCTGGCAAAGCGAATCAACAGGACTCGGCTGCCAGCAATACTGACGTTCAATTACAAGGAGCACTTGGCGTATTAATCGGCCAATTGCAAGGTTCTGCTAACAGCAATGGCCAAGGCCAATCTGCAAGTGGCAGCTACAATAACCAAAAGCAAGATGCTGATAACAGCACAAGCCAAGGTCAAGGCGCTTTGGGCGTATTAATCGGCCAGCTGCAAGGCTCTGCCAATACGAATAACCAAGACCATGCTACCAGCGGCAAAGCAAATACACAAAACCAAGATATTGACAATAATACTAATCAAGGACAAGTTGGAGTCGGTGTCCTAATCGGCCAGCTGCAAGGTTCTTCCAATACAAATACACAAGCTCAAACTTCTGCAGGAGAATACCTTGGCCAAGACCAGGATATCGACAATGATCTTGACCAAACCCAAGTGGCTGTTGGTGCATTGATCCTTCAAGGTCAAGGCTCATCAACTACTTCTACTCAGGGTTCTGAAGCATCCGGCGTTGGCAGTGATGTTAATCAAAGCGTCGATAACGATACAGCTCAATCTCAAGTGGGCGTAGGGGTACTTATTGGACAAAGCCAAGATGCATCTAAGACAGCTGAACAATCTGGCGACGCATCTGGTGTTCATAACGATGTTAACCAAAACGTAGATGCGGATTCTGACCAAACTCAAGTCGGTGCTTCTGGCGCTTCTCAATCCCAGTCTTCTGATGCCTATGCAGGTCAGGGAGCTGCTGCAGCCGGATCTTATAACGATGTCGATCAAGTAGCCGATCAAGGAACAGTTCAAACTCAAACAGGCGGCGCAGGTTCTGACCAATCTCAAGCTGCTGCTAATGGTTCTTTACAATTGGCTGACGCTGCCGGTACGGGTAATGCTGTTGAGCAAGAAGTTGTAACGGATACTACTCAAACTCAAGCCGGTACAGGTGCAACACAAGCTCAAGATTCAGCAAACAGCACAGAGCAATTGGGTGCTTCAAGTGGCACTGGCAATGCTGTTGAGCAAGCTGTAGAAGACACAACAACTCAAGCTCAATCAGGATCAGCTGGCGCTGACCAAGCTCAAGCAGCAGACAATAGTGTGGCTCAAAGTGGGGAAGCTGTCGGAACTGGCAATGCTGTTGCCCAATCAGCTGAAAACACCACAACTCAAGCTCAATCAGCTGCAGGTACAGCAAATCAGTCCCAAGCGGCTTCAACTGATACAACATCTGTTGCAACTGCTGCAGGCACAAACAATACTGCTACTCAAAGTTCTGATAACAACATTGCCCAAACACAAGCTGCCGCAGGTAATGCAAACCAAGCTCAAACAGCTTCCAATACGACATCTCAAAATGCAGCTGCTGTCGGTACGAATATTACTCAAAGCCAATCTTCAAGCTTTACGGTTGTTCAAGGCCAAACCGCAGCTAACTAATAACGATTTAACACTTTCAGCTCCATCTAGTCATATGCTGGATGGGGCTTTTTGTTTAAGTGTTCTCTAATAAGAACAATATTTTCGTAATAAGTATACCACATTTATTTTTGGAGGAGTTGTAGCATGATTAAGAAATCAATCGGATCTTTATTAGCAGTTTCCGCTTTAGGAATTGGACTTTTCAGCACTCAAGCTTTTGCGGCACAGTCGGCTAGTCCTTCACTGTCCCAAACTCAAAATGCCAGCGGTTGGGCAAGCTTTTATCAATTTCAAACGAAAACTGTAAATTCCACATCCGGCCAAGCAGGCAGCTCAGGCGGTTCGGCCCAGGGCCAAGCGGCTGTTGCCAGTGGATCCCAAGTGCAAAGCGGCACTTCAAATGGTTCGGGAACGGCTCAAGCTTCTCAAACCCAGGATACAGCTATTAATGCCAGCCAAACTGGAGCAACGGGAACCCAAACGACTAATGTTGCAGGTTCCAGCGGGCAGTCCACATCAACTACTTCTGCCGGTTATTCGGTTCTAGCCCAGCGGAGCACAGCCGTTACTTTCCAATTTGAAGGCTCTGTTGCTGGAGGACTTTCTGTTCAGAAACAAAAAACACAAGGATACACTAATCAGTTCTCCTCTACTATTCCAAATCCATAAACGGGAAGGTATAATAGGTGGGATCAATACAGGGCCAGTCTCGCATCGGACTGGCCCCTATGCTAATAAAGGGTTGTGTCCAAATGGTACTTCCGAAGAATATAGTCAACGCAGACGGAACATTAAATGATCGACTCGTCATGAAACGGGAGATTCTTTATAAGGGAATGAACGGCAAGTATGTGGAACGCTTCTATTTGACAGAAGCGGAATCCTATATTTTTAAGCCATTAACCAACGAGCAGCAATTTGGCCGGGAATCTTGGGTGAACGAGCACATACTGGCAGGTTTTCCTGCTATTTTTCCAAAAATTCTCGACCAATCTGAGGGAAACCGTCCGGAATTAAGCTGGATGATTCTCGAAGATGTCGGGTCCCTTTCCCACGTGGCGGATGAAGCCGCTATGTTGGCCGTGACCAAACTGATGGCTTGGTGGCACTCCCTACCGGTTGAAACTTTTGTGGACCTTCCGGTAAACGGTCTGAAGCCGCGCATCGAAGATATCATATCGGAAGTCAGGACAGGCAAGGAAGAATGGCTCGATACGTTGCCCAAGTATGGAATGAAGAAAGCGTGGATCCAGTCTATCTTTTCCTTAATTGATAGTTTCATATTTTCAAAGAAACAGGTGCTGTCGCATGGAGATTTGCATGCGGGTAACTTTGCCTTTGCCACCGACGGACGGATGATCGTTTTGGATTGGGAACATGCCCATCTCAATACACCCCATTGGGATTTATACCATGTGTTGGACTTATCTCATCCCCTCTTTCCTAAACAAATGACTGACGGGTTAAGAAGGCGCGTGTTAAATTTATATCTCGATGAAGTCAAGGTTGAGGTGAACCGCGAGGCGTTTATCCGAGAATACTATTTGTTTTCTTCCTTGTTTTCCATGTGGATGCTGGGGTTGATCAAAAAGGACCTTCAGGCCGATGCTGGAATATGGCCAAGGGAACGGTTGGAAAATCAGTTGCAGGAGACGGTTAGGGTACTAAGCCAATGCACTGAGGCCCTCTACTGTTATGAAAAAAACTAACCCAGGCTGGCAGCCCAAGTTAGTTTTTCCGGAATGTTATTGTGCCTTTTGTTCAAACAGCTTGGTAACTTCGATGATGGTTTGGGTGGCTTTAACCATGTTTTCCACGGAAATAAATTCGAATTTCCCGTGGAAGTTTTCGCCGCCGGTAAAAATGTTTGGCGTCGGAAGCCCCATGTAAGATAGCTGGGATCCGTCTGTACCGCCGCGGATTGGCTGGATGATTGGCGTGATGCCTAGGTTCTCCATTGCCTGATGGGCAATATCCACGATTTCTTTCACCGGTTCAATTTTTTCTCGCATGTTGTAATATTGATCTTTTAAATCAAGCTGAATGGTGTCTTGGCCGTATTTTTCGTTCAGCTCATTGACGATGTTTTCAATAGTTGTTTTGCGGTTATTGAAGTTTTCCCTGTTATGGTCACGAATAATATAGTAAAGTTTAGTTTGTTCGACTTCGCCATTGAATGAGATGAGATGGTAGAAGCCTTCATAGTTTTCGGTATACTCCGGCGCTTCTTGTGCGGGCAGTTTGCTATGTAATTCCATGCCGATTTTCATCGAGTTGACCATTTTGTCTTTGGCTGAGCCTGGGTGAATGTTGTTTCCTTTAATGGTGATTTTGGCTGCAGCGGCATTGAAGCTTTCGTATTCCAACTCCCCTAATGGACCCCCGTCCACGGTGTACGCGTATTTGGCGTTGAAGGCTTTGACGTCGAATTTATGCGGTCCTCTGCCAATTTCTTCGTCTGGCGTGAAGGCAACGCGGATTTTTCCATGTTTGATTTCAGGGTGCTGTATCAGGTAGGCCATGGCGGTCATGATTTCGGTGACGCCTGATTTGTCATCGGCTCCCAACAAGGTGGTGCCATCGGTGGTGATTAAGGTATGGCCCTTGTAGTTTTGCAGGTTTGGAAAATCTTTTGGTGACATGACCACTTTTAGTGCCTCGTTTAAAACGATATCCCCGCCATCATAGTTGTCGACGATTTGCGGATTGACGTTTTTGCCGGTAAAGTCGGTGGCGGTGTCAACGTGGGCGAGGAAGCCGATGGTTGGCACGTCTTTATTGGTGTTGGCTGGCAATGTTGCCATCACGTAGCCGTTCTCATCGATAGTCACTTCTGCCATGCCGATTTCTTTGAGTTCGTCGACCAGCATGCGAAGCAATGTCCACTGCCCTTCTGTCGATGGGGTGGTTTCGCTGTTTTCGTCGGACTGGGTCTCGACTTTTGCATAGGAAGTAAATCTTTTGATTAATTCATCCTTCACTGTAGCACACTCCCTGTGTTCTGATTTTTTACATGATTATCATATCACTTTATGGCGATGGCTACACTTTTTAGTGATAAGAATAGGGTAACTGTCGGATGGCGTGCTGCAACTGTCGTATAAGGAGGCGCCACTGTCGTTAGGCGAGCTACTGTCGTTAAGCCAGCAACTGTCGGATAAGCGAGCTCAACTGTCGTATGAGGAGGCGCCACTGTCGGATAGGGCAGTCCAACTGTCGTTAAGCGAGCAACTGTCGGATAGGGCAACTCAACTGTCGTATGAGGAGGCGCCACTGTCGGATAGGAGAGCTCAACTGTCGGATAGAGTAGGCCAACTGTCGTTAAGCGAGTAACTGTCGGATAAGCGAGCTCAACTGTCGTATGAGGAGGCGCCACTGTCGTTAAGAGAGCAACTGTCGGATAGGGCAACTCAACTGTCGTATGAGGAGGCATAAATAAGATATCTATTTAATAATATAAAAACTATCAAAATCCATTATATATTTCAGATGCCTAAACTTCCCTTCTGTTTGCCAATTCATGCTTTGTAAAATACGCTTTGCAACCTGGATATCGCTTATCCCCAAAAACTCCCTGCACTCCCTATTGGTAATACTTCTCTTAATCAGCAAAAACCAATCTAGCAAATTTTTTTCGTGAGCCAACTGGTCATTTGCCCCGCAAAACGGGCAATGCCATGTTCTTGGCAACTTAATCATGCCAATCCTGCCGCATGTAAAACAGCGCGATCCAGGCTTGAAATTGCCTGCCGGTATTCCGTACGTCTCAGAAATGGGTTTCGGAATAAAAGGGCGATGACTGTGAAGAAGCTCCTGTGAAAGCCAGTTGAAGGTTTCAAGATCTAGCTTGTTGTTTTGCCGTGGAATACTTTTAATAAAAGAAGGAATCGAACTGGGGAACAGCACCTTCGTTTTTGCCGGGGCTACAGAGACAATTTGCTTAGGATAAGCCACCACAACAGCCCCATAGATTGGCAGCCTTATGCTGTGGCGTGCGTTCCAATTACGCAGCAATTCACAATTCCGTTCCAATTGGGCGGCTGGACTCTCAAACCCATCCCGCTGGCCATCCTCCCTCGTCCGAATTAACTGTGGAGGATTATCGTGAAACTCCAAAATGCCAGCAATATTTTTTGCCTCCAATACCAGCCCGAACCATGGAGTATAAACATAAGTGTCCATCTGAAAACACTCATCAGAAGAAGGGGATAAATCGTGGAAAATATGATGCTCAAACGGTATGGAGCACTTGCGAAGAGCTTCAGCTACCCTCTCCTCTCCGCCAATCCCGGCCTCCACCGCCGACTGCTTAGCGGCCAAAACCGGAACAAGCGGATGCCCCGCTGCTAACCGGGCTTGTCCGGCCCTCAATCCTTGCAGCTTCAAAGACGGATCTCTTTCTTTTACAGCACAAATAACAACCACCTCCCAAAAATAAGCTTTCACCATGCATCGTAGCACATCCCAACACCCGTTACTATGAAGGGCGAAGCAGTTTCATAATTTTGTAAAATACGCCTATTGACCACTGTGGTCAGCGGAGTTAAAATGTGATTGACCCAGTTGGTCAATAATTAAAAAGGAGGCAACCATCAAGTTGTTTTCAAAATTTTTTAGCCTGGAAGAGGAAAAACAAACCCGAATCATCAACGCAGCCATCAAAGAATTCGCCCAAAACGGATACGATAAAGCATCAACCAATGAAATGGTGAAGGAAGCGGGCATCTCGAAAGGCTTGCTGTTTCATTACTTCCAAAACAAAAAGAAACTTTTTCTGTTTTTATTTGACTATTGCATCCAAATCATTACCGATGAATTTTATAAAAAAATCGACTTAACGGAGACGGACTTTTTTGCAAGAATGCGCCGGTCCGTCATGATCAAAATGGAGCTGCTCAGCCAATATCCGGATATCTTTAAATTTATCGAAGAGGCCATCTTGGATGACTCAAAAGAGATTAAAGCCGACATCGAAAATAAGACCAACCAACTCAATGCAAGCAACTTTGGGAAAATTTATGAAGGCATCGACTTTACCAAATTCAGGGACGACATCGACATTCAAAAAATCTTGAAAATCATCACATGGACGCTTGAAAAATTAAGCAATGAGGAGCTGGCTAAAGCCAAATTAATACCCGGCCATGACATTGACTATTCAAAAATCCAACAGGAAGCCGAAGGTTACTTTGAAGTCTTAACAAAGTTGTTTTATCGATAAGGGAGGCCTTACCCATGAATGTGATTGAAATCAAAAACCTGACCAAAACCTACGGCAAGTCAAGAGGCATCAGCGACATCAGCTTTACCGTCGAGGAAGGGGAAATTTTTGGGTTCATTGGACCGAACGGGGCCGGCAAATCCACCACCATTCGCACCCTGCTATCGCTCATCTACCCGACCAGCGGCAGCGCCGCGATTTTTGGAAAGGATTGCATCCAATTTGCCCAGGAAATAAAGAAGGAAATTGGTTATTTGCCTTCTGAAGTTTTTTACTATGACAATATGAAGGTGAAAGACCTATTAAACTACTCCGCCAGTTTTTATAAAAAAGATTGCCGCAAGAGAATCAAAGAGTTGGCAGAAATCATGGACCTCGACCTCCATAAAAAAATCGATGACCTGTCGTTGGGAAATAAGAAAAAGGTCGGGATCGTCCAGGGGCTGCTTCATGAACCCAAATTGATCATTCTCGACGAGCCGACCAGCGGCCTCGACCCGCTGATGCAGCAGAAATTCTTTGAGCTATTAGAGGCGGAAAATAAAAAAGGTGCGACGATTCTATTTTCCTCGCACATCCTCAGCGAGGTACA
This sequence comes from Neobacillus camarae, assembly GCF_054950115.1. NCBI lineage: Bacteria > Bacillati > Bacillota > Bacilli > Caryophanales > Bacillaceae > Neobacillus > Neobacillus camarae. The sequence continues at coordinate 231,695 of NZ_JBUCKX010000002.1, forward strand.
GCGCTTGTGCAACCGGGTGGCGATTATTAAAGAAGGAAGAATTGTCGCTGTTGAAAAAATCAGCACATTGCAAGAAAACAACTATAAGAAGTTCAAAATACAGACCAAATCGCCGATTCCACAAGATTATTTCCAACAGGAAGGCGTCAACAATTTGACCATAAGCGGCCATACGACCAGCTTTATGTTCCGCGGCGACCTCAACCACATGATGAAAAAAATTGCCGAACTGGAGATTGCTAACCTGTGGGTGGAGGAACCGGACCTCGAGGAGATTTTCCTGCACTATTACGAAAAGGAGGGGTAAAGAGCCATGAACATCTTCCTTCATGAGCTAAAAGCCTACCGGAAGTCTACCATCATCTGGTCACTTTCGTTAGTCGCGGTCATCATCCTGTTCATGTCCTTTTATAGTTCTTTTTCAAAAGACGCCGAGGAGTTTACTAGACTGCTAGCCAACTATCCGGAAGCCATCAGGCAGGCATTCGGCATCAACCTGGACAATTTCTTTTCAATCATTGGTTTTTACAGCTATCCGCTTAGCTTTATCACCCTGTGTGGCGCGATTCAGGCGATGAATCTCGGAACGGGCATCATCAGCAAGGAGACTCGAGAAAAAACCGCCGATTTTCTGTTAACGAAACCCGTCACCCGCACACGGATTTTAACAGCTAAGCTGCTGGCGGCGCTGGTATCGCTTGTGATCACGTTTGCCGTTTATGCGGCAGCGGCTGGCATCACGGCCTTGCAAGTGCAGACAGAGGATTTTAGCATGAAAACCTTCTTCTTGCTGTCCCTTACCGTGCTGTTTATCCAACTGATTTTTCTGGCCAGAGGAATCATCGTGTCGGTGCTGGTTTCTAAAATAAAGTCTGTCCTGACGGTGTCTTTGGCCACGGTTTTCGGGTTCTACTTTCTAGGCATGTTCAGTGCCACAACCGGTGATGAAGCGAAACGGTACCTATCGCCGTTTAAATACTTTGACAACGCCTATATTATGGAACACGCAGGCTATGAAGCTTCCTATTTGCTGACGGGTTTGGCCATTATCGTGCTGGCCATTGCGGCGAGCTATCTGGTGTATGTCAAAAAAGATATCCATGCGGTTTAGCGGGAGGAACCAACCATGAATATATTTTTAAAAGAATTAAGGTCGCACCGGAAATCGCTGATTTTTTGGTGCATTGGTGTGTTCCTGATGGTGGTGTCCGGCATGGGCAAATATGAGGCGTACTCCTCTTCGGGCCAGTCCATGGATGATTTGCTGGCCGACATGCCGAAGTCATTGGCGGCGGTGCTCGGATTCAATGACTTGGATGTCTCCAAGCCGAGCGGCTACTACGGATTGTTATTTCTCTACTTATTACTGATGGCCACCATCCATGCGGCCATGCTGGGCGCCACGATGATCGCCAAGGAAGAACGCGACAAGACATCGGAGTTTTTATTTGTTAAGCCGGTGTCGCGGACGCGGGTTATCACCGCTAAGCTGTTGGCCGCGTTCGTGAATATTGTCCTCTTCAATCTAGTAACCTATGGGTCTTCCGTTGTCATAATGGGGCGGTATGCCAAAGGCGGGGACATGAACGGCGACATTGGCATCACCATGGCGGGAATGTTTATTTTACAGGTTCTGTTTATGTTAATTGGCTGTGCGATTGCCGCAGTCAAAAGGAAGCCGAAATCGGCGGCGTCCCTTGCCACGGCTATCCTGTTGCTGACGTATGTGTTGTCGGTGGCGATAGATTTGAATGAGGACATCGAGCCCTTAAAATACCTGACCCCGTTCAAATACTTTGAAGCGAAAAATGTCATGTACGGCGGCGGGCTGGATATAGTTTTCGTCACTCTCTCCATCGTAATCACCGCGTCCCTTACAGCCATCACGTATGTGTGTTATCGGAAACGGGATTTAAACATATAAGATAAATGCAAGAAGTGCGGACATTTCCCAAAGACCGGCGGCCCCTGCCCCGGTCTTTTTCTGCCAATAAAAACCCAAGCTTTATTAGTTGTTTATTCGGAACCGACAAACCTATAATACAGATATTCAGAATGGAAACACCGGGGTGAGACAATGGCGTTTTTAAAAAAGTACATCAAAAAATATTGGAAGTCGTTTAGTGTTGCGGTTTTTTTCCTCACAATTGAGGCGGTTTGCGATTTGCTGCAGCCAACCGTCATGGCCCATATTGTCGATAAAGGTGTCGCCAATAAGGATCTGCATTATGTGTTAAAAATGGGCGGTTTGATGCTTGCGGTTACCGCGCTTGGCGCCGTGGCCGCCTCGACGCGGAGCATTACGGCCAGCATTACGTCGCAAGGCTTTGGCACGGACCTGAGAAGCGATTTGTTTAAAAAAATCCAAACCTTATCATTTAAAAATATCGATAAGTTTGAGCGGGCCTCTTTGATTACAAGGCTGACCAACGATGTCACCCAAGTGCAGGTGTTTGTCAACGGACTGATGCGGATTTTCGTGAAGTCGCCGCTGCTCGCGATAGGCGGGCTGATTATGGCTTCAAGGCTGAATCTGCACCTTGCAGTTGTCCTTGCGGTCGTGGTGCCGATTGTTGCCATCATGATCGTCCTCAACATGAAATTTGGTTTCCCGTTATTCTCCAAGGTACAAAATGCCCTGGACCGGGTCAACCTCGTGATGCGGGAATATTTGTCGGGCGTCCGGGTGGTCAAGGCGTTTAACCGGTTTGGGGTTGAGGTGGCGAAGTTTTCCCAAGTGAATGAACAGTTTAAGAATCAATCGATTGCGGCGAGCCGCGTGATGGCGGTATTCAGCCCGACCATCATGCTGACCGTTAATATGGGAATCGTCGCCGTGCTTTGGCTAAGCGGGCTGGGCGTCGAATCAGGCAAGGTTCAAGTGGGGCAAACCATTGCATTTATCAACTATATGACGCAAATCTTGTTCTCCCTGATGATGATTTCCATGGTGTTTAACATGTTTGTCAGAGCCCGTGCATCGGCCGAGAGAATCGGCGAAGTGTTTGCCGAACAGGATGATTTTTCTTGGACAAAAGAAACCCTTCCCTCCACGGCGGAAACCGGAAGAATTGATTTTGAAAATGTCAGCTTTTCCTATGACACGAATGGCGAAGAACCGGTCTTGAAAAAAATCAATTTGACCATCCTGCCTGGGGAAACGGTCGGCATCATCGGCTCGACGGGCTCGGGGAAAAGCTCCTTGGTTAAGCTCATACCCCGGTTTTATGATGTGGTAAGCGGCTCAATTAAAGTCGACGGGGTCGATATCAAGGATGTAAATCCAAAGGCACTCCGGGAAAGGATCGCTTTCGTGCCGCAAAAAAATATCTTGTTCACTGGAACGGTAGCGGAGAATATCCGCTGGGGCAAAGAGGATGCCTCTCTTCCTGAAGTGGAGGCGGCGGCAATGATTGCCTGTGCCGATGAGTTTATTGCCGCTTCTCCGGAAGGCTATGAAACAAATATTGGCCAGGGCGGTGTTAATTTTTCCGGCGGGCAAAAACAGCGGCTGGCGATTGCCCGTGCCTTGGTGAAGAAACCGGAGATTTTGATATTAGATGACAGCACGAGTGCAGTCGACGTGGCCACGGAAGCAAAAATGAAGCACGGATTAAAAACCTATGCCAGCGGAATAACCTGTATCCTGATTGCCCAGCGGATCACTTCGATGATGGATGCGGATAAAATTGTCGTCTTGGACCATGGGGAGATTGCCGGCGTCGGGACACATGAACAATTAATGAAGGAATGTACAGTCTATCAGGAAATCTATCGTTCGCAAATGGGCAAGGAGGTGGTCTAAATGGCAAATGGAACAGCGCAGAGAAACAATCCCCCAGGGCCGCCGCCGCTCCGTCCTGGCGGGCCCCATCAGCGCGGGCCGGTGGTCAAACCCAAGAATTTCAAAGGCACGCTGAAGCGGTTATGGAATTATTTTGGCAAAGAGCGAAAAATGCTGTCCATCGTCTTTGTATTTATCGTCATTGACGCGGTCCTCGTACTCATGAATCCCTATTTGATTGGTAAGGCGATTGACGCAATGAGCCCCACGAAAGGGTCGGTCAATTTCAGCTTTTTGGAGATCATGATGATCGTGTTGGTCAGCGCCTATGCGTCAAGTGCTGTCCTCAACTTTTTGCAGGGCTGGCTGATGGCCGGTGTCGCCCAGCGGATTGTTAAGGAACTAAGAGATTCCCTGTTTAAAAAGCTGCAGCGGCTGCCGGTGGCCTTTTTCGATGCCCGGGCACACGGCGAATTGATGAGCCGGCTGTCGAATGATGTGGATAACGTCAGCAGCACAATTTCCCAATCAACCACCCAGCTGATGTCCGGGCTGATTGGGATTGTCGGCTCACTTGTCATGATGCTGGTGCTAAGTCCTATTTTAACGGTAGCCAGCTTAATCACCGTCCCGCTTGTCTATTTGCTGACCCGGACGATTGCGAAGCGGACCAGTGTCTTGTTTAAAAACCAGCAAGTCCAGCTGGGAAAATTGAACGGGCAAATCGAAGAAACAATCTCCGGAATCGAAGTGGTCAAGGCCTTTAACCATGAGGACAAGGTGATTGAAGAATTTGAAGAGGTCAACACCAAGCTGCGCGAGGTCGGCCTCAAGGCACAAATTTGGTCGGGGTTTTTGATGCCAATCATGAATGTCATCGGCAACCTTGGCTTTACAATAGTGGCCATAGTCGGCGGTGTGCTCGCGGTCAAGAGCCTGATTACGGTCGGGGCAATTGCCAGCTTCATCACCTATTCGCGGCAGTTTGTCCGCCCGCTCAACGATCTTGCGAATATTTTTAATATCCTTCAGTCCGGTGTGGCCGGTGCCGAGCGGGTGTTTGAGGTGATGGATGAGCAGGAGGAACCGGATGACGCGAAAGGTGCGGTACGGCTTGAGAATCCGCAAGGCAACGTCGTGTTTGACCACGTCAGCTTTGGATACCGGCCGGATGTGAAGATTTTAAAAGATGTCAGCTTTGAAGTGAAGGCGGGCACCAGTATTGCCTTGGTTGGCCCGACTGGTGCGGGAAAAACCACTGTGGTGAATCTTCTGACCCGGTTTTATGATGTGACGGAAGGCAGCATCCAGTTGGATGGCCGCGATATTCGCGATTATACGAGAGACAGCCTGCGGCGCTGTTTCGGGTTTGTGCTTCAGGATACGTACTTGTTCACCGGCTCGATTAAAGAAAATATTAAGTACGGGAAACCAGATGCAACGGACAAGGAAATTGTGGCGGCGGCGAGAATGGCCGGGGCAGACGCGTTTATCCGACGGCTTCCCCGCCAATATGAAACCTTGTTATCAGAAAATGGCGGGAACTTAAGCCAAGGGGAGCGCCAGCTGTTGGCGATTACCAGGGTCATCCTGGCAAAACCGGCTTTGTTAATTCTCGATGAGGCCACCAGCAGTATTGATACCCGGACTGAGCTCCATATTCAAAAGGCATTGCTTGCGCTGATGGAAAATCGCACCAGCTTTATTATTGCCCACCGGTTAAACACGATCCGCGACGCCGATGTCATTATGGTGATCGATCACGGCGAGGTCATCGAAGCCGGCAACCATGAGCAGCTGATGGCCAAACAGGGAAGATATTATCAGATGTTTTCCAGCCAGTTCAAAAATACCGAAACAGCCAGTTGAAAAAGTTTGGCCACTGACAGAGCGCAGTGGCCATTTTTGTTTTTTTTTACATTTTTAGTAAGGTGTCCTATTTCCTGATAAAGGGGTTATTTTCCTGATTTATTGAGGATTTTTACCGATATATTTAAAATTTTCCCGATATCCTCTAAATTTTCACCGATATCCTCGTTTTCTCGGAAAAACCAGAAGTTGTTCGCGGAACTCCTTTTTTAATGACAACTGTCAAGACACCTGTTAAACTAGTCCGTAGATTGTTTTTTCCTAGTGAACTCTTTTTTGGGGAATGCTAAAAATATCATTTTGAAAAAAATGGGGGAATGAAGATGAGCGGGACGAAACAGGCTGCAGGCGGCCAAGTCTGGGGACGAAAGAAGGACAGATCGGGAACTGCCTCCAATCGAAAATTATTGGGTATCGCCGGTATGGGCTGGATGTTTGATGCCATGGACGTCGGGATGCTGTCGTTTATTCTCGCGGCATTGCAGGCCGAGTGGCAGCTGACCCCGGGGCAGATGGGCTGGATTGGGAGCGTCAACTCCATCGGGATGGCCGCCGGGGCGTTTATTTTTGGAATCATGGCTGATAAGGTCGGGCGCAAACAGGTCTTTATCATGACGTTATTACTATTCTCATTGGCAAGCGGGGCTAGTGCCTTTACCACCACGTTCACTGCCTTTATCATACTAAGGTTTCTCATCGGCATGGGCTTGGGCGGGGAACTGCCAGTTGCCTCGACGCTGGTGTCGGAAAGTGTCCCTGCTGAAAAGCGGGGCCGGACGGTCGTTCTTCTGGAGAGCTTTTGGGCCGGCGGCTGGCTGGCAGCGGCTGTGATTTCGTATTATATTATTCCGAGGTATGGCTGGCAGCCGGCGCTGATCATTAGTGCGCTCCCTGCCCTGTACGGATTGTATTTACGTATCGGCCTGCCGGACTCCCCGAAATATAATGAAATTCAGGACCGGCAGAAGCCAACAGTCCTTCAAAGCCTAAAGGATTTATGGTCCAAGGGCCATGCCCGGCAAACGGCCGTGTTGTGGATTGTCTGGTTTTGTGTTGTATTCTCTTACTACGGAATGTTTTTATGGCTGCCGAGTGTGATGGTGATGAAAGGCTTCAGTTTAATCAAAAGCTTTCAATATGTGTTAATCATGACGCTGGCCCAGCTGCCGGGTTATTTTACCGCCGCTTGGTTCATTGAAAAAATCGGCCGGAAATTCGTATTAGGGGCTTATCTGATTGGGACAGCCGTGAGCGCCTATTTCTTTGGAACGGCCGACTCGCTTGCTCTGTTGATGGCAGCCGGCATCTTGCTGTCATTTTTTAACCTCGGAGCTTGGGGCGGTTTGTACGCCTACACGCCGGAACAATATCCGACATCCATCAGGGCAACCGGGACTGGCATGGCAGCCGCAATTGGCCGGCTTGGCGGGGTGCTGGGGCCCTTGCTGGCCGGGTATTTTGTGGCCCGAGATCTATCCGTGACCATGATTTTTACGATCTTCTGCGTATCGGTCCTGATTGGCGCTTTTACTGTCCTGTTTTTGGGAAAAGAAACGAAAAACCAAGAATTAGCATAATTATTGACGGAATGGGATTCCCTGTAGAGGGGATCTCTTTTTTTTATCGTAAAAAAGTGAATGATATCCAAACAAAGTTTTTTATGGGAAAAATTATCTTTCAGGCAGGTGATGGCTTTTGTGCTTTATTGGATTAACACTTTAAAGATGTTAAATATAATAATATTCATTATTTTCAAAATTATTTTAAAAAAACAAATATTATGACTGGACGAACGGCCTATTATTATGTACAATGTTTTCAGAATATTATATCTTTTAAGACAACTAGGGATTATAACTTGGGAAAATTTTAATAAAAACAGGGGGTAAAAACATGCGAAAGAGAAAATTAGCTGGTATTTTCATGTCGCTTATGGTAGCGGCAGGCGTGATTGCCGGCTGCAGTTCATCGAGTTCAGGTGGCAGCGGCGGTGACAGTGATGGCGGCGGTGAGATCAAGATTGGGGCCAACCTGGAATTGTCCGGTGGTGTGGCATCCTATGGTCAGTCAATTAAAGAAGGTATTGATTTGGCACTCGAGGAAATCAACAAAGATGGCGGCGTGGACGGCAAAAAGCTAAAGCTTGTAACGTTTGATAACAAATCAGAGGCTCCGGAAGCCATTAACGGCGCAACCAAGCTGATCAGCCAGGATAAAGTGGTAGCCATTATCGGTTCAGCGACGAGTGGAAATACGAAAGCACAGGTTGAAATTGCCCAAAGTAATAACATTCCAATTATTACACCGACTGGGACAGCGGAAGATGTGACGGTGAAGGGCGGAAAGTTGAACGACTATGTATTCCGTACTTGCTTCATTGACCCATTCCAGGGTACAGTTGCTGCCCAGTTCGCTGCCAAGGATTTAAAGGTAAAGACAGCGGCTATCTTTATTGACAGCTCCAGTGATTATTCAAAAGGGTTAGCGGACTCCTTTAAAGAGAAATTCGCGAAAGAAGGCGGCAAGGTCGTATCCGAAGAAGCCTATGTGGCTAAGGATACTGACTTCCACTCCCAGTTAACGAATATCAAAGGAAAAAACCCTGATTTCGTGTTTATTCCTGGCTATTATGAAGAAGTGGGACTGATTGTTAAACAAGCCCGTGAAGTCGGCCTGGATGTTCCGTTAATGGGTGCGGACGGCTGGGATTCCCCAACATTGGTTGACCTTGCCGGAAAAGATGCGCTCAACAATACATTCATCACCAACCACTATTCTTCAGGTGATGATGACCAAAAGGTACAAGATTTCGTAAAAGCCTTTAAAGCCAAATACAAAGATAAGTCTCCAGACGCATTCAACGCATTAGGATATGATACCGCTTATTTCTTATCGGATGCGATTAAGCGTGCCGGCTCAAGCGATCCTAAGAAAATCCAAAAAGCGCTTGCTGAAACAGATGGCCTTGAATTGATTACTGGATCTATGAAGCTTGATAAAAATCATAATCCAATCAAAGCTGCCGTTATTCTTGGATACGAAAACGGAGAACAAAAGTTTAAAGCAAAGGTTAATCCTTAATAGAATACTAGTTGAATAGGGAGAGTGCATTCTCCCTATTCGTTTTTAAAGTCCTTTCTAAGGAGTGTTTTGCAAATGGAACAATTTATTCAGCAGCTGGTCAACGGTATTTCCTTGGGGAGTATTTATGCGTTGATTGCCCTTGGCTATACGATGGTATACGGGATCGTCAAATTGATTAACTTCGCCCATGGGGACGTGTTCATGGTCGGTGCATTTATTGGTTTTTATTCCATTACTATTTTACATTTGGGAATTTTCCCAGCTTTGTTGATTTCCATGGTAGCCTGCGCCATCTTTGGGGTTTTGATTGAGCGGATCGCCTACAAACCGCTGAGGAACGCGACCCGGATTGCCGCCCTGATCACGGCGATAGGGGTTTCGCTATTCATCGAATACGGAACGATTTATATCCGTGGTGCGCAGCCGGAAGCCTACCCTAACGATGCTGTTCCATTAAAAAGCGTCGACCTTTTCGGTGTGAAAATCAGCGGGCAATCGATCCTGATTTTAGCCGTATCAATTATCTTAATGGTCATCCTGCAGTTCGTCGTTCATAAAACCAAGATCGGCAAAGCCATGCGTGCTGTATCCCATGATATGGATGCCGCGAGACTGATGGGCATCAATGTCAACAACACGATTTCCGCCACCTTTGCCATTGGTTCCGCTCTTGCGGGGGCCGCCGGTGTCATTTTTGGCATGTATTATACAAAAATCGAACCGCTTATGGGGATTATCCCAGGCTTGAAGGCATTTGTTGCTGCCGTTCTGGGCGGCATCGGCATTATTCCCGGGGCGATGGCCGGCGGACTGTTATTGGGTGTCATTGAGGCCCTCGTCAGTGCGGTCGGCGGTTCCCTTTGGCGGGATGCCGTCGCCTTCATTGTTCTCATCTTGATTTTGATTTTCCGCCCTGCCGGCCTATTTGGCAAAAATGTCAGGGAAAAGGTGTAGGGGGCGAGAGATATGGCGAAGAGTGTGAAAAAAGTAAAAGGTTTCTGGGGCACGATGGTGTTGGTTATCCTATTGTCTGTCGTCATCCAATTTCTCATCAACGGGGGCACGTTAAACCCGTTTTATGTGAATACCTTATATTCAATCGGTATTAATATCATCCTTGCGGCCAGCCTGCATTTGATTATTGGGATTACTGGCCAGTTTTCCATTGGCCATGCTGGCTTTCTGGCCGTCGGTGCCTATGTTTCGGCCATCGTGACCATGAAATTGGCGTTGCCATTCCCAATAGCCATTGTGGCCGCAGGGTTGGCCGCAGCGGTTGCCGGTTTGATCATCGGGATTCCGACATTGCGGCTGCGCGGCGACTATTTGGCCATTGCCACGCTGGGTTTTGGCGAGATTGTCCGGATTGCCTTTTTAAATATTGAATATGTCGGCGGTGCCAGCGGGATGACGGTGTCCCACCTGATATCCTGGCCGGTGTTGGCTGCCTGCGTGCTGATTACCATCGTCGTGATTGTCAATTTTACCAACTCCACCCACGGCCGCGCCTGCTTGGCAATCCGCGAGAATGAGATTGCGGCGGACGCGATGGGGATTAATACTACTTATTATAAAGTCATGGCGTTTGCCATTGGCGCCTTTTTTGCCGGTGTGGCCGGTGCCCTGCATGCCCATAACTTTTATATTATCCAGCCGGTTAACTTTGGCTTTTTAAAATCATTTGATATCTTGATTTTTGTGGTGCTCGGCGGGCTGGGAAGCATGTCAGGCTCCGTTATTGCTGCCATTTTATTAACGATTATCTCCACCTTCTTGTCCAGTTACCCAGAGGTGCGGATGGTCATTTACAGCCTTGTGCTGATAGTAATGATGCTGTTCCGACCGCAGGGACTAATGGGGACCAAGGAGATTACCGCATTCTTTAAGGCAGGCCGCACGGCAAAAGGAGGCATGCAAGATGACAAACACACCGTTGCTTAAAGTGGACCATGCCGGAATCCGGTTTGGAGGTTTAAAGGCTGTGTCCGAAGTGAATATGGAGCTGAAAGAAGGCGAATTGGTCGGGCTGATTGGGCCAAACGGTGCTGGGAAAACGACCTTTTTCAACTTGTTGACGGGCGTGTATGTGCCGACAGAAGGCAGCATTCTCCTCGATGGAAAAAAACTGAACGGCCTTGCCCCCTATAAAATCACGAAAAAGGGCATCAGCCGGACGTTTCAAAACATCCGGTTGTTTAGCGATTTGTCGGTGCTGGATAATGTGAAAGTTGCCTATCACTCGCTGGCAAGGCATTCGATTGCAAGTTCGATTCTAAGGCTCCCCTCCCATTTCTCGGGGGAGAAAGAAATGGAACAAAAGGCGATTGAGTTTTTAAAAATCTTTAAGCTTGATGGCGTGATGCATGAGCAGGCCAAAAACCTGCCGTACGGCCAACAGCGCCGCCTGGAAATCGCCCGCGCTTTGGCCGCAAACCCGAGGCTCTTGCTTCTTGATGAACCGGCGGCGGGGATGAATCCACAGGAAACGGAAGAGCTGATGAATCTGATCGCGTTAATCCGTGAAAAATTCTCGCTGACGATTTTGCTGATTGAGCATGATATGAATCTGGTAATGGGAGTTTGCGAGCGGATATATGTACTGGACCATGGCCAATTGATTGCCGACGGCACACCGGAGGTAATCAGAAACAATCCAAAAGTTATTGAGGCGTATCTCGGCGAGGAGGTATCATAACATGCTGAAAGTGAACGATATCAATGTCTATTATGGCAATATCCATGCCTTAAAGGGTGTGTCGCTGGACATTAATGCCGGTGAGATTGTCACACTGATTGGGGCCAACGGTGCTGGAAAAAGCACTCTGTTAAAAACCATTTCCGGTTTATTAAAACCAAAAAAGGGCGAGATCCTGTTTGAAAATGAGCATGTGGCCGGCAAAGTGCCGCAGTTGATTGTGAAACGGGGAATCTCGCAGGTTCCGGAAGGGCGCCGCGTGTTTGCGAACATGTCGGTGGAAGAGAATTTGGAATTGGGCGCGTTCTTGCGCAAGGATAAAAAAGGCATTCAGGAGGATTTCGAAAAAGTCTACCAACTCTTTCCCCGCCTCCTCGAACGCCGCAAGCAGCAGTCCGGCACGTTGTCAGGCGGCGAGCAGCAGATGCTGGCCATGGGCCGTGCGTTGATGGCGAGGCCGCGGCTGCTTTTGCTGGACGAACCTTCCATGGGCCTTGCCCCTTTGCTGGTGAAAACCATTTTTCGGATTATCGAGGAAATCAATCAAACGGGGACTACGATTCTATTAGTAGAACAGAATGCCAATATGGCCTTATCGATTGCCAACCGCGCTTACGTTATTGAAACAGGTAAAATTGTTGCCTCTGGTACGGCGGCGGAACTGGGCGAAAGTGACCAAATCAGGAAAGCTTATCTGGGAGGGCATTAATTAGAAAAGCAGAAGCGCCCTCGGAACAAGCACAAAACGCTTGTTCCTGCGAAGTCTATTCTAGGAAGCCTTCCTTATTGGTCAGCGCCGTATGGCCTCCTCTAACGTTTTCCTTCGTACGATGTCGATGCTGTCGAAGCCTTCCTTGTGGAGTCAGACAATTCTCGAAATCAAGATTTTTATTATACATGGTTTCTTCTAAAAAAGGGATTGGCTTTGGCCAATTCCCTTTTCTTTTATATATTGGCTTTCCTTTGTTCAGGGTCAAGCTTAAATTGGTAGCGGTGCTGCGGCTGGAACAGGTGCTTGAATTTAATCTTATATTCCTCATACAATTGTTCCAATCCAACCAATGAGAGGGAGAAGAAGTTAGCGTAATTCTTTTGCACTTCCCACTTCAATTCGTTCTTGCCGCAAATGCTGTATTTATTAAGCTGCTCAATTTCCTCTTGGAGCAGGTCGAGTTCCGGCTTTTGCTGCTCTTCAGGCAGGGCTAGGATAGTATCAATTTTCTCGATATACGCCTGCGATTTTTCAATCTTGTCCTTGATCTCAAGGTACCCTGCTTTATCAATCAAGTTATAGTGCAGCTTAAAATCATTCAGCTTCTGGGCCGCTTCATAAGTGGAATTGACGATGTCGTCCCTGGTCATTTCTTTTGTCTCGAAGCTTAACATATGCTTCCACGATGGCTGGCAGATCGCCTTGCGGTGGTCTTCAAGCGTGTGGCAGAACTTTTTGTAGCCATAAACTTCCGGATGCTCAAATGCCGGGCTGGCTGGGTCAAGGAACGGCGCAAGCGGCGCGACAAAGTAGAATATTCTTGTGTCCTTGTTACAGGCCAAATGAATTTGCTCACAGAAATCAATGTTGTCCACGGCGCTTTGGAAAGTCTGTCCCGGCACTCCGACCATGAAGAACAGGTCAATTTTTTTACAGCTGTGCTTTAACGCAAAATTTAAGGTTTCGATGACCTTTTGGTTGGTGCAATTGAATTTCCCGTTAAACCGGCGAAGTTTTTCCTCGTACGTTTCCAGGGTGATTTCAATGCTGTATTTCGGGCAGCTGTCCTCCATCATTTTAAAGAACTCTTCATCGGCATATTGAAACAGTTCAAAAACGATTTCATTTTTCAACTGGAGTTCTTTTAGCCGGCTGAAAAATTCGCTGACATACTCGCGGCCGCCCTGCCGCAGGTCATGCAGGATAAAGATGGGCGCGCGGCTGAACCGGGAAATGAATTGAATATCCTCGACTAGCTTTTTCGGTGACCGCAACGCCAGTCGGCTGCGGTTGCAGTTCTGGTCGTAGGCGTCACGGGAACCGCCGCAAATGAGACAGTTTTGCGTGCAGCCGCGAGCCGTCAACAGGGCGGTGTTCGGGTATTGCAGCCAGCCGTTGTATGGCAGCGGGTCCAAGAAGTTACGGTACTTAAACACCGACCGTACGGTGTAACGGTATCCGGGAACGTCGACATCGTCCAAATCGGATGGCACGTAGGTAATCGGGTTATAACCGATTTCACTGCCTTTTTTCCAGGTCAGGTTCGGAATGTCCGCATAATGGGTGTTTCCTGTCTCAATTTTGTTCATGAGCAGCAGCATCAGCTTTTCCGTGGAATCGCCGCGCATGACAAAATCGATAAACGGGTAGTCGATTAATTCTTTATGGTAGTAGGTGGACGACAATCCGCCAAAGATGACAGGCGTTGTCGGGTGCAGTTCCTTCACCAGTTTGGCGAGTTCAATGCTCCCGTGGGCATGGGGCAGCCAGTGCAGGTCAATTCCGAACGCACGTGTTTTAATGTTTTTCAGTTTTTTCTCCACATCAAAGTTGTCGCTCATTAACATCCGGTTGGCGATATTGATGATTTTCACCCGCAGCCCGTACCGTTCCAGGTAATCAGCGATAGAGGTCAGGCCGATCGGGTACATTTCAAATACGGGCGATGATGGCACGACATCACTGATGGGTCCGGCTAGGAGAGAATTTTTCCGGAAATCGTAAACACTCGGCGCATGCAGCAATACTAAATCATATCTCATGGCTTCTCACTCCAAATCTTATTTACTAAGACAATCATTTATATAATCATTGAATGACATATTTTGTGAAACAATTCACATGCTGGGTTAAATGACATTACCAAATTCGGTATGTTGCTAATTACAATCGATTATCCTTGTTGATTCTAGTTTACTATAATGAAAGTTTGCTATATTGGCGTAACATTGACGAATTTTCGTTAATTTTGTGGAAATTCTGTGGAAATAGATGGATTACCCAGGTGTTTATTTGTGTTTTGGAAAGCCCCTGCATTTTATTGGGAAAGTTTTTGATCATAACCAAAGCCCTCCCATACACTCATATTGTTTTCGGCAGTTGAATAAAGTACACTTTAATTAACAGAATATTTGATGATTTTACATTTTTATGGAGAGGTTGGGAATGGAAAATCCAGGTGTTTGGCAAAAAAGAGAACAGCTATCGCGGGCCATCCTGCTGGTGACAACCATCATCGGTGCTGGGTGTTTTCTTGAATTTGGTTTGTTTCGAATAACCAATCCCAGCCATCCGATGATATTGACCCTTTTGGTGTTTTTTTTGATGGTGGTCGAGTTGTTTCCCTTGCCGATTTGGAAGGGAACAGTAACCATTTCATTTCCGCTGGTTTATGTCATTTATATCATCAGCGGACTCGCATTTACGCTTGTGGCCTTAGGGACGGTTGCTACAGCGGTGAATTTCCTGCAAAGGCGTCCGCTCCGGATTGTGCTGTTTAACCCGGCCTTGTTAATCATCAGTTTCCTTTGTGCCTACTGGCTGACCGAGTGGCTGTTTCCTTTGCTGCCTTTCGATGGGGGATCGGGAGTCGTAAACGGGATTGCGCATGTCAGCCTGATTATGGTTCCGTTTTATTTAATCAATAACTTGCTCGTTGACCTTGTGCTAGTGACCAGGCCGCAACATTACAGTATTCAAGCTTGGAAGCGTAAGCTGATTCAGGAAATCAATAGTTTTCTTGTTTCTTTTGGTTACTTGGCCTTGTTTGTGGTCGTGGGAAGCCAGAATCGTGGAATTATCGATGCTTTTTCCTACTTTTTCTTTTTCTCCCCCCTCGTTTGTTTTGCTCTGCTCAGTTCGATTATTGCCAATCTGAAAAAAGAAAAGGCAAAGCTAAAAGCGCTTTTCAGTATTTCGTCCGAGTTGAATAAAAAAATTGCCTCTCCGGATTGGCTGACATTTTTAACAGAAAATCTTCAGGAATTTATTGATGTAGAAGCATGGATTTTATGGAAACGGCAGAAGGACGGCTGGAGTTTGTGCTTCGCCTCGGGACTGGACAAGGGGGGTGGAGAATTGATGGACAGGCCCCCGGAGAATTTGGATAGGGTAAAAAATTTGACGGTGTATCCCGACACGGCGATGTCCGCTGGTCCCGCAGGGGAATTTTTTGCAAAGGAAATCCGCTCGCTGATGTACGCTCCGTTAATTTTAGAAGATGAATTGATGGGAATGTTTGTGTTTGGCCGCAGCAGGACTAAAAGCTTTAGAGAGGAAGACATGCAGGGTGCGGCCACACTGGCTAATCAACTGGCTGTGTTGATGAAAACCAAGCGGCTGTTCGCTGAGCAGGAGAAACGTTTGATTTTGGAAGAAAGAAACCGACTTGCCCGCGATATCCATGACGGGATCGCCCAATCGCTTGCCGGTGCGGTTATGAACTTGGAGACCGCTCAGCGGAGATTTCTGAAACAGCCGGATGATGCATTCCGGCTGGTCCAAGAAAGTACAGAAAAATTGCGCGGCAGCCTGAAGGAGGTCAGGCAATCCATCTATGCCCTCCGTCCCTATCCGACAGAACGGGTGGGCCTTAAATCGGCGATTTCCTCCAAAATCACAAACGTCATGAAGGAAACCGGCTTGCAAGTCTGTCTGGAGACACGGGGGCCTGAGTTTCATTTAAGCTCGATGGTAGAAAAAATATTATTCGACATCTGCCAGGAAAGTGTCCATAATGCGGTTAAACATGCGCAGGCTTCCCAAATAGACATTCTGTTAAGCTACCAGAAAGAAAATGTCTTGTTAAAGGTCAAGGATAACGGCAAAGGCTTTTCGCTGTTCCAAGCGATGATAAAGGCACGGACAGACCCACATTTCGGGATTTTGCACATGAATGAAGCGGCGGAAAAAATCCACGCATCGCTGCAAATCGACAGCAAACCGGGGGCGGGGACGGAAATTACGTTAACGGTGCCAAGAATGGGGATTGAAGGGAGGGATTGGCTTGATCAATCTTATGTTAGTCGATGACCACGCTGTCCTTCGGGATGGGCTGAAAAATATTATCGAAATGGAATCGGATATCCAGGTGGTGGCGGAAGCGGTCAATGGGAACGACGCGATTGCCAAAGTAAAAGAGTCACAGCCGGATGTGATTTTGATGGATATCAATATTCCGGAAAAAAACGGGATTGAGGCAACGGGTGCCATTAAACAGCTTAACCCGGAAATTAAGATTATCATTCTAACGATGTTTGACCATGACGAATACTTTATGTCCGCCATCCGCGAAGGGGCAGACGGTTATTTGCTGAAGGATGCCCCTTCACAGCATGTCATCGATGCGATTCGCGGGGTGGCCAATGGGCAGTCGGTGATTCACTCGGCGATGACGAAAAAGTTTTTAGGCTTTTATCAGCCCAAGCCCATATTGGAGCAGGAACCAGTACTGGCCGAAGAGAGGCTGGATTTGCCGCTGACGGACCGCGAGAAGGAAGTCCTGTTATGCCTGGTGAAAGGGATGAATAACAAGGATATCGCCCAAGCGCTTTATATCAGCGATAAAACCGTGAAAATCCATGTCAGCAATATTTTTAAAAAGCTCGGCGTCAAGAGCCGGTCTCAGGTCGTGATTTATGCTGTGCAGCATCAGCTTGTGCCTTTGACATAAGCATTTGGGGTAACAGGCACCATTTCCTAATAAGGATTTGGTGCCTGTTTCTTTTGTGCTGGTGCTCTGTCATTTTAGACTAGTGGAAGGATATAACTTTAGTAGAATGGAAAATAGTACCAGTTATACAACCTTTGCCGAATAGTATTTTCAAGTGATTTTTTAGACAATGAATCTACTAAATCGGAAATGGGGAATGGACTGTGAAAAAGTGGTTGACAGGGATACTCATATTGGGATTACTCGTTTCGCTTATTATGCCGAATCTATCAAAAGCGGAGGCAGAAATTAATCCGGCGATGGTAGATTTGAATTTGCTTCAGGTGCTTAAAACCGCAACGTCGCCTGTACAAGTGATTGTCACTTTTGATGGCGACGGTGCCCCGACCAGGGAAAACCTGAACTTATTGGAGAGTTTGGGGATTGGCAAAGGAAAGGTATTAACTGCCCTGCCGATGGTGGGTACTTTGGCAACGAAGGACCAGATTGAAAAATTAGCCAGCAAGCCTGGGGTCAAGTCGATATATTTGAACCGCAAATTGACTTACTATAATGCAGATGCGACCGAGCTGACTGGAGTGGACAAGGTCAGGGCCGATGCGGCGATGACCCAGGCCAATGGCGGAATTCCTCTGACCGGTAAAGGGGTCGGGGTGGTCATTAACGACAGCGGAGTGGATGGAACGCACGGTGATTTGCAGTACGGATCGCATCTCGTCCAAAATGTTATGGCCAATCTCAATTTGAATTCATTGACTTCGGGGCTGGTGCCGATCAGCTATATTGAAAACGTTCCGAATACGGATACCAGCTCGGGTCATGGCACCCATGTGGCGGGGATTGTTGGCGGCACGGGTGCGATGTCCGGCGGGAAGTATGAAGGGGTAGCGCCAGGGGCGGATTTAATCGGGTATGGATCCGGTGCGGCGTTATTTGTCCTAGACGGGATTGGCGGGTTCGATTATGCGATGAAGAACCAGGCAAGATACCATATTCGGGTCATTACGAATTCTTGGGGCTCTTCCGGCGACTTTGACCCGTATGATCCGATTAACATCGCAAGTAAGGCAGCATATGATCAAGGGATTACGGTCTTGTTTGCGGCCGGGAATGATGGGCCGGCGGAAAATACCCACAATCCTTATGCGAAAGCCCCTTGGGTGATTTCGGTGGCAGCCGGGGCAAAGGACCATACGCTTGCGGATTTCTCGTCTCGGGGGACAAAAGACGGTGGTGGCACATTTGAGCTCGATGGACGGACGTGGACTTGGAAAGATGAGCCGACATTGACGGCGCCTGGAGTGGACATTATTTCGACCCGTACGTTATCACCGGTTCCGCTCTTGGGGATTTCGACGGATTTGCAGACCATAGAGCCGACAAATCTGCCGTTTTACACGACGATGAGCGGCACCTCGATGGCCACACCGCATGTGGCCGGCATCGCTGCCCTGATGCTCG
This sequence comes from Neobacillus camarae, assembly GCF_054950115.1. Taxonomy (NCBI): domain Bacteria; kingdom Bacillati; phylum Bacillota; class Bacilli; order Caryophanales; family Bacillaceae; genus Neobacillus; species Neobacillus camarae. The sequence goes on from NZ_JBUCKX010000002.1 coordinate 250,251, forward strand.
AGGCGGACCCGGATTTGTCGCCGGATGGAATCAAGCAAGTCCTGTCTTCGACGGCCGACCCGATGCCGGGTTATGAGTCGTGGGAGGCCGGTGCGGGGTATGTCAACGCCTATCATGCGGTGAGTGCAGTCCTGTCTGGGGCCGGCGTACATTAACTGTTGGAGGAGAGTTCTTTTTAAAAAGGCTCTCCTTTTATTATTGGCTGAAACGCCGGTAAAGTGTCAGAAACGGTTGATAAAGGGGGGAAATGTGGTGATAAGAGTCTAATCTAGGTTGATAAAAGACCAAATTAGGTTGATAGGAGGTTAAGTTTGGTTGATAAACAAATTACCGAAACGATAAAGGATAGAAAAACGTTGATAAACAGTAACCCACACACACTAGAATAGGGGCCAAAGCTATTGCTATAATAACGATAGCTTATAAAAAGGGATGATCAATATGGCGCAATCCAAAACAAATGCGATGCGGATTCTTGATTCGCATAAAATTGACTACGAAATGCTGACATATGATAACAAAGACGGCAAAATCGACGGCGTGTCGGTGGCTGAAAAAATCGGCCGCGACCTGAAGGAAGTCTATAAAACACTTGTCACTCAAGGGGCCAGCAAGAACTTATATGTGTTTGTCATACCGGTTGAGGCCGAACTGGATTTGAAAAAAGCTGCCAAAGCGGCAGGCGAGAAAAACATTGAAATGATTCATGTAAAAGACATTCAAAAATTTACGGGCTATATCCGCGGCGGCTGCTCTCCCGTCGGCATGAAAAAACAATACAAAACCTTCATCGACGAAACTTGTCACGGGATCAATTCCATCATCGTCAGCGCCGGCAAAATTGGCATGCAAATGGTACTGACACCCGATGAACTCCAGCAAGTAACGGGCGCCGACATATCTGACATCATCAAGTAATTCGGTTGGCAGAAATTATTCCATGGGCATTCACCTATAAACTTACCCCTGCATAGGTTAGGGTAGAAACCAATTCCTGCATGATCTGGCCATCATAAAAATTTGCCAAAGAGGGCCAGGTGCAGTTGATTCGTTAAAAAGGGAGAGTTGATGAATGGCAGGAAAAATTAAGAATTATTACGCGGGCGGCAACACAGCCAGAGGATTCCATAATCTTTATGATTCCAACCTCCAAGGTCTAGACCGTTTGTTTATTTTAAAAGGCGGGCCAGGGACTGGTAAATCATCGTTAATGAAAAAAGTGGGCCACGAGTGGGCCGAGAAAGGGTTCAATATTGAATTCCTCCACTGCTCTTCAGATAACGATTCGATCGATGGAGTGCTGATTCCGGCTTTGAAGGTTGGCATTGTCGATGGCACCGCCCCTCATGTCATTGAACCAAAGGCACCGGGGGCAGTGGAAGAGTACATTAATTTGGGTGAGGCATGGGATGCCAAAACCCTTAGCTTCCATAAAAAAGCGATTCAAAAGCTAACCGGGCAAATCGGCGAATCGTTCCAAAAGGCGTATGACACGTTTAAGGAAGCGCTAGACATCCATGATGATTGGGAAAAGATTTATATTAACAGCATGAATTTTCAAAAGGCGGACCGGTTGACCAGCAAATTGGCGGATTCGTTTTTTGGAAAAATGAAGTTGAACAAACAGGCGGATGTCCGCCATCGATTCCTTGGCGCAGCGACACCGAAGGGTGCCGTCGATTTTGTTCCAAATCTCACGGAAGACATCCAGAAACGGTACTTTATTAAAGGGCGTCCTGGCTCCGGCAAATCCACCATGCTGAAGAAACTGGCGGCAATAGCGGAGGAGCGAGGCATTGACACAGAGGTCTATCACTGCGGATTTGACCCGCACAGCCTTGATATGCTGATTTTCAGGGAACTGGGGATTGCCATTTTTGACAGTACCGCTCCCCATGAATATTTCCCGAGCCGTGATGGCGACGAAATCATCGATATGTATGAACTGCTGATTGAACCGGGAACCGACGAAATATTCGCCGATGTCATCAGCAAAATTTCCACCAACTACAAAAACAAAATGAACCAAGCCACCAGCCACCTGGCCCGTGCCAAACAACTCCACGACGAACTCGAAGAAATCTACGTCGCCGCCATGGACTTCACCAAAGTAGAACAAATCCAACAAAAAATCGCCGAACAAATCAACCAACTAGCAGGCGTCGAAGCATAGATAAGAAGAAGCAGTGGGGTCAAGACCCCACTGCTTTAACACGTTACTGTACTGGGGGTCAGTCCCCCGCCACATTAACGCTTTACTACGCCGGGGGCCTGACCCCCACCGCGTTAATGCGTTACTACAAGTGGGGCCTGACCCTTTTTATTTGTGTGGGTTGGTTTTGCTTTGTTGGCTTTTGTTGCGTTTGTTGCCTTTGCTGTTGTCGCCGCTGGAGAATTCGGTGGCGAATTCAGCTTCGGCATGGCCGGCTTTTGGTGAGTTTTGGTTCAGGCTGCCTTTGTTGTTTTTCTTTGTCATTGGGATGCTCCTTTCGTTCGGTTACATGGATAGTTTGGCATCGTGCAAGGGGTTTATTCATGGTGCAATTATTCGCAAGTGGAAAGGAAAAATTGGTAAATATATGGTAAACTAAACGAAGGAATATTACCGGGGAAAGGATGAGCCAATGTGCCAGTAAAAATGGATTTGCTGACCAAGCTGTTTGAAGAAAACCGCAATCCAGCCAATGCGGAACCGATGGCCAATTACATGAAAAACCATTTTCCGTTTCTCGGGATCAAAAAACCAATACGAACCCAGCTGGAAAAACAATTTTTCCAGGAAACGGGAATCCTCAAGCAGCCATTTAGCGCCGAGTTTGTTAGGGCGCTTTGGGACAAGCCCGAACGGGAGTACCAATACACAGCCTTGGTCTACTTAGAAAAAATGATGAACTCGCTGGAAAAGCAGGATTTACCGTTTATGGAGAAACTCATTACCACGAAATCCTGGTGGGATACAGTAGATGCCATTGCCCCCAAGCCAGTGGGAACGATGGCTAAGAAGTATCCGGAAGTAATCGAGGAAACCATTGATCAATGGGTCGTCGATGAGGTTTTATGGCTGCGGCGCGCCGCGATTCTTTTTCAATTAAAATATAAGCAGGAGACCAATGAACAGCTCCTTTACCGATACATAGACAAAAACGCAGAGTCAAAGGAATTTTTTATCCAGAAGGCCATCGGCTGGGCCTTAAGGGAGTATTCCAAGACAAATCCAGCTTCCGTGAAGAGATTTATCGAAACCCATGCCCTCGCTCCGCTGAGCGTGCGGGAAGGCAGCAAGTACTTAGACAAGTCATAACAGGGGAATCATGGTAGAATGGCAAAAAAGCAGAAAGGTGTGGCAGCAATGATTAGATGTATCGCAACGGACATGGACGGAACGTTATTAAATACCATGCAGGAAATCACGGAGGAAAACCGCCAGGCAATTTTACAAGCGCAATCGCAAGGGATTGAGGTCGTGGTGGCGACCGGCCGGTCCTATGAAGAGGCGATGTTTGTGTTAGAAGAAGCGGGGTTATCGTGCCCGGTGATTTGCGCCAATGGGGCCGAGGTCCGTTCTAAACAAGGGGAAGTGATTACGGCCCTTCCGATTCCTCGGGAACTGGCGCGTGAAGCGGCAAAACGGCTAAAGGAAAACGATGTGTATTATGAGGTTTACACCGATAATGGAGCTTATACCGTTGATAGCGACCGTGCCGTTTCTGTAATGGTCGACATTGTCCTCAGTGTAAACCCGGATGTGAACAAAGAGGAAGTAACATACGCAGCAGGGGCAAGACTGCGGGATGGGCTGATTCATCCTATCGAAGATTATGAGACACTTTTTTCGGATGAAACCTGTCGGATTCTTAAATTGCTTGCTTTCTCGTTTGAAGATGACAAACTGGAAGCCGCAGGCCGGTCGATAGCCGATATGGAGGAATTGACCGTGACAAAATCAGGAATCGAAAACATTGAAATCATGGCCCGGGATGCGCAAAAAGGGATTGCCCTTGAGGCATTCGTCCGGTCACAAGGAATCGCTTTATCAGAAACAATGGCGATCGGGGATAATTTCAATGATGTCTCCATGTTGGAGCGGGCCGGTATTTCGGTGGCGATGGGCAACGCCAGTGACACCATCAAGTCGATGTGCGACCGGGTGACCGACACCAATGAACAAAGTGGAGTGGCCAAAGCGATATTGCAAGTATTATAGGAGAGGAAGGGGATTCATGTACCGGTACGGTTCTATTTTACTCATGTTCATGCTGCTTTTGTCTGGATGTTCCTTTTTTGAAAAAAAGAAGGATGAAGAACAGGGGGATGAAGCGTTTGTTCTCCAGCCTGATGTCGAAGTGGTCGCGGACCATTTATTTGTGCCATGGTCGATCAATAAGTGGAATGAAACATTTTACATCAGTGAACGGACAGGAAGCATTGTGATGATTAAAAATGGAATTGTAGAACGCCAGCCGGTATACCTCGAACACAAGCTGGCGCAGGCAGCCGAAGCCGGATTGTTGGGGTTTATTTTGAACCCTGATTTTTCAAAAAACCACAAGGCGTATGCCTATTATACGTATACCGATGAGTCGGGCGGTCAATATAACCGCGTCGTCACGTTATATACGAACGGTGCAGGCTGGTCGGAAAATGAAGTATTGCTGGATAAAATTCCAAGTGCCGCCTACCATCATGGGGGCCGTTTGAAAATTGGGCCTGACGGCAAGCTGTATATCACATCGGGTGATGGAACGAATCCGGAAACCGCCCAAGATTTGAGCTCGTTAAACGGAAAAATCCTGAGGATGAATTTAGATGGCACGATACCAGAGGATAATCCGGGTTCCGGTTCCTATGTTTACAGCTACGGCCACCGCAATCCGCAGGGGCTGGCGTGGGTCGGGGATGTGCTATATGCTAGTGAGCACGGCCAGTCAGCCCATGATGAAATCAATCGAATCAAACCGGGAGCCAATTACGGTTGGCCGGTGGTCCAGGGGAATGAAAAGAAAACGGGGATGGTGACTCCGTTATTTCAATCCGGTGAGGAGACGTGGGCCCCTTCCGGGATGGCCGTACATGAAGGCAAGCTGTATGTGGCGGCGTTAAGGGGAAATGCGGTCCGCCGGTATGATTTGGAGAAAAAGCAAACGGAAGCGGTGATTACCGGCCTTGGCCGGATTCGCGATGTGCTGGTGGACGGGGAATATTTGTATTTTGTCAGCAATAATCTTGATGGCCGCGGCACGCCGGATTCTAACGATGATAAATTGTATCGGGTGTTGTTGAGCAGCTTGAAATAGTGAAGAGACATCGACAGTAGACCCGTGCCATCCGACAGTTGGATGAAGCTAGGCGACAGTTGACGGCTGGTAAACGATAATTGGAGTGGATTGCACGACAGTGGGTAACAATGCCGACAGTAGAACACTTATATCCGACAGTTGCCGAGTTTATGCGACAGTTGGGTGTTACTATCCGACAGTAACGCCAACTTTCTCCCATGACCCTGGTCGATTCAAAAAAGAAAAGCCTTCCAAGTTGGAGGGCTTTTACCATTTATATGTCCAGAACCGTTCAAGGTTGACGCGCGCCAACACCTGCGGATCCTGGTTCTTCAAGTTTTCTTCCATCACCTTCATCATCGCTTCCGTCTGCGAACGGTGCGCTTTAATCGCAGCAAGCTTTTGGCTGGCCACGGCACTGATGTCGTTGATGATATCTGCTTCCCCAAGCTTCTCGACACAGTCATTGGAGAATGCAACACAGTGTAAGGTTGGCCGTGCGGCGGCCGGAAGCTTCGCGACGGCTCGGATGACAGCCGCACCGGTGGCATCATGGTCAGGATGTACCGAATAACCTGGATAGAAAGTGATAATCAGTGACGGGTTCACCTCTTCAATGATCTCTAACATTCTGTTGGCCAGTTTTTCATCATCCTCAAACTCCACTGTTTTATCGCGGTAACCGAGCATGCGAAGATCTTGGATCCCTAATGCATTGGCTGCATTTTTTAATTCTTCCCTCCTGATTTTCGGAAGGTTCTCCCGATTGGTGAAGGGAGGATATCCTAGGTTGCGCCCCATTTCCCCAAGGGTCAAGCAGGCATACGTAACCGGTGTGCCATTTTTTACATGAGTGGCAATCGTTCCGGACACTCCGAAGGCTTCATCATCCGGATGTGGGAACACCACCAAGACATGCCGTTCTTTCTTTATCATCCCTACTGCTCCTTTCAGATTGATTTTTAAAAAAAGTCATCCAGCTTTGGCGGACAACGGTTTATTCAAATGGAGTCTTGCTAATTTCTAAAGCAACCGCTAATTTACCGTCAAAACCATGGCCGGCCATCAGCAGTCTGCCTTGCTCATCCACTTCAAAATGCGTGATTCCTTCCGCATAGACCCAGCCAAGATTGATTTTCAAGCCAACCCGGTACGGGCCTGGACCGGTGATCTTGCCGATTTCATAACGGACAAGGGCATTGCGGATATAGGCTCCCGCCGAAAAGAAAGACTGATCGTTATGGGAGGCATAGGCCCCGTTCGTCGTTTCGAGATGAATATAGACATCTTGATTGGCAAATTGATTGATCGCTTCCTGGACCTGTTTTACGTCAACTAAATCCACGCCTGCTCCTCCTTCCCTTCCATACACTGGAAAATGAAATAAATTAATAATGCTATCATACTAAAATCAGTCAAAAAATGCGAAATCCATGCTTTAGGCTAGTTCAAAAAAGATGCCCCTGCTGCACAGGAGCATCTTTGGAGTTTATTGATGAAGTTTGCTGCGGTAAGCACCGTGCCAGGTTGGGCCAACGTACTCGTTTAAGCGGAACCCTTGCTCAATCGCTGCTGAGACAAAGTCTTTGGAAACTTGCATCGCTTGGTAGACGTCATTGCCTTTTGCCAGTTCGGCCGCAATCGCTGCAGAGTTGGTGCAGCCAGCCCCGTGGGTGAAGGTTGTCTCAATTTTTTCGGATTCGTAAACTTTAAACTCTTTTCCATCATAAAGCAGGTCAAGTGATTTATCTTCGGTTTGCAGTTTGCTGCCGCCTTTGATGACCACATTTTTGGCGCCTAAGTCCACGATTTTCGCCGCGGCTTGCTTCATTTCATCCAATGTTTTAGGTGTCTTCATGCCGGCAAGCTGTCCTGCTTCAAACAAATTCGGAGTGATAACTAAAGCACGCGGGACTAACAGTTCACGCATCGCATCAGCAGTTTCTGGGTTTAGCACCTCGTCTTCCCCTTTGCAGACCATAACAGGGTCGATTACCACTCGCTCGAGTTTGTGCTCATCGATTTTTCTGGCGGTTAATTCAATAATGTCAACAGTTCCGAGCATCCCAGTCTTCATGGAGTCGATACCGACTGATAAAATCGTATCCAGCTGTTTCTCGACAAGAGCGGTCTCAATTGGTGCCACATTGTGGTGCCAGCCATTTGGATCCATCGTGACAATACAGGTAATCGCAGTCAACCCGTAAACGCCAAGCTCCTGAAATGTTTTTAAATCGGCTTCCAAACCGGCGCCGCCGCTCGAATCAGAACCCGCAATCGTCAACGCTTTTCTAATCGTCATATGTCATACCTCCTATAGGTGAAAATAAAACTCCTCTATCTATTATAAAACAATGGCTAAATTATATCAGATTTCCAGCCCCAATTAGAATATTTTTGCAATAACATCTTCTAAAAGTGGGGGGCTGTCCCCACTGCGGTGAAGTATTAACGCAGCGGGGGCCTGTCCCCCACTGCAGTAAAGTGTTAACGTGCTGGGGGACAGGCCCCCTTGTGAGAAATATTACATACAAAATGTTTCGGGGAATTTACAATTACGATTGGTTGATCTTTGGCCTGGGGAAGTTGCACTAATTGTGACCGCTTACATCATTTTCATGGAGTTCACAAAAGTGTCGACATTTTGTTACGAATTTGCTATGAAACTGTCAATTCTTTGGGATTTATGATAGGGAATAAGTTTTAAAATGTAATTACAAGGTATATTCAAGAAACATCTGTTTTTGGAATGAGGGAAAAGGAGGGGAATACCATGAACCACAAAGGTTGTCCTGATGAATATCCCATCTCGCTGGTCATCAACGGTTACGAAATTGCCATTTTCCAACTGACCAAATCCGATTTGGAGGATTGGGCGTACGGTTATTTATATTCGGAAGGATTTATTCACAATCCCTGGGATATTGAAGCCATCTCTATCAAGGAAGAAATGGGGAGCATTCATGTGACACTCCGATCTGATTTTGATGACGAGCAATTTTTTTCAAAGAAAAAACACTATACTGCAGGATGCGGCAGGGGCGTCACATTCTTCTCCATGACCGATGTCAAGCAATTTGAAAAAATTGCTTCCGATAAAAGTTATAAACTTAGCTATCTATTAAAAAAACGCAGCGAATTTGCCCAGAACTCTCCGTTCTACTTGGAAACGGGCGGCATGCATGGGGCTTGCGTCGTGGAAGGTGATGGTACCATCACAATCCGCGAAGATATTGGCCGCCACAATGCCGTGGATAAAGTTATTGGTTATTCTTTAAGGAAACAATTGGACCCAGAGCGGGCCATCCTTTTGACTACGGGAAGGGTTTCCTATGAAATGCTCTCCAAAGCAGCCAAATTCGGCTTTCCTGTCATCGGCTCGCGCACGGCCGCCACGAAACAGGCGCTCCAGCTGGCCAAGTACTTAAATATAGAAGTGATCGGCTATTTAAGAGGGAAAATGGCCATGATTTATACCTCTGCAGGCAGGGTACAGAATGACGTTAGCATAGAGCCGGTTTACGAAATGAGCCTTGAAGGGGGGAATTAACAACAGCCAAACCTTACGAAATAGAGAGAAAATCAAATTGGGATGTCTATTCAATTTAAGGGAAGGAGAATAGTGATGGTTGAATTAAACTTAAACCGCCGGCAATTTTTGAAACTTTCAGGCGCCACCGCCGTGACATTGGCTGTTGCGGAACTGGGCTTCAATGAGAAAAAAGTTTATGCCAAATCCAAAGAACTCAAAATTGCCAAAGCTACTGTAACACCAACCATTTGCTGTTTCTGCGGTGTCGGATGCGGAATTCTCGTCCATACCAAAGACAATACTGTGGTTTATACGGAAGGGGATCCGGATAACCCGATTAACGAAGGAAAACTGTGCAGCAAAGGGACGACATTACGACAACTCTACACTTCTGAAAAACGGCTCACCAAACCGCTTTATCGCGCACCAGGCAGTGATAAGTGGGAAGAAAAAGATTGGAACTGGATGCTCGACACCATCGCCAAACGGACAAAAGACACAAGAGACGCATCGTTTGTCGAAACGGAGAACGGCATCACCGTCAATAAAACCGAAAAGATTGCCAGCCTTGGCGGCGCGGCACTGGATAATGAAGAAACCTATTTGCTCTCAAAACTCATGAGAGGGCTTGGTGTAACCTATTTAGAGCACCAGGCACGCATATGACATAGTTCAACGGTTGCCGGTCTGGCACCTACATTTGGACGCGGAGCAATGACTAACCATTGGAATGATCTGCAGCATACCGATTGTGCGTTGATTATTGGCGCTAACCCTGCGGAAAATCATGTCATCAGCTTTAGATGGCTGACAAAAGCAAGAGAAAACGGCGGAAAAATTATCTCCGTTGACCCACGGTTCACCAGAACTTCGTCACAGGCCGATGTTTATGCCGCACTACGTTCCGGTACAGATATTCCGTTTGTCGGCGGTATGATTAAATATGCGCTGGAAAACAATCTCATCCACAAAGAGTATGTTGCTAACTATACAAATGCTTCCTTTATCGTCAAAGAAGGCTATGAATTTAGGGATGGCCTATTCTCTGGCTATGATGAAGCAAAACGCAGCTATGATAAAACAAAATGGGCTTTGGAAGCAAACCCGGACGGAACACCTGTCAAGGATATGACCTTAGAGCATCCGCGCTCGGTATTCCAATTAATGAAAAAACATTATTCCCGCTATGACGTGGATACGGTTACAGCGGTAACAGGAACACCGAAGGAAGACTATTTAAATGTATGTAAAACCTTCTGTGCGACAGGAAAAACTGGAAAATCAGGAACCATCATGTATGCGATGGGAGCCACTCAGCATACGGTCGGCTCGCAAAACGTCCGGATTTACGCCATTCTGCAATTGCTATTGGGCAATATCGGCATCCCTGGCGGCGGCATTAACGCGATGCGCGGCGAGTCCAACGTCCAAGGTTCAACGGACTTTGGATTACTATATGATAACCTCACTGGCTACCTAGCTTCACCAAAAGCCACTGTGCCTGAACATGCTACATTGGCCGGCTATTTGGCAAAAGAAACACCCGTCTCGGGTTACTGGAGCAATAAACCTAAATTTGTCGTCAGCCTGTTGAAATCATGGTACGGCGGCAATGCGACGAAAGACAATGAATTTGGCTATCAATTCCTGCCAAAAGGCAACAAAAACTATTCACATATCAATCTGTTTAAAACAATGTACGAAGGCGGGCTGGACGGAGCGTTCTTCTTCGGCACCAACCCCGTAGTCGGCGGCCCGAACGCTGGTAAGGAAAAAGAAGCGTTAGGCAAATTAAAATGGCTCGTTGCCATTGACCTGTGGGAAACCGAAAGTTCAGCATTCTGGCAAAAAGCTGCCGGAAGCAGCCCATCAGACATCAAGACAGAGGTATTCCTGCTCCCTGCTAGTGCCTCTTTTGAAAAAGAAGGCAGCATCTCCAACAGCTCGCGCTGGATGCAATACCGCTGGAAAGCCATTGATTCCAGAGGTGAAGCAAGACCGGACCTGGATATCATCCATGAACTGGCATTAAAACTGAAAAAACTATATGCCGGAAGCAGCAAATCGGCGGACAAACCGTTTTTGGCGCTTGATTGGAATTATGGGACCGGTGAAGCTCCAGACATTGATCTTGTCGCAAAAGAAATCAATGGCTACGACCTGACAACAGGAAAACTCCTGCCTGGTTTCGGCGCCTTGAAAGATGACGGAACGACTTCAAGCGGAAACTGGATTTATTCGGGCTTCTATCCTGAAGAAGGTAAGAATAAATCGAAGAACCGTGATAATAAAGACACTGGCGGCCATCACTATTTGAACTGGTCATTCGCATGGCCAATGAACCGCAGGATTATCTACAACCGCGCTTCCGCGGATGCAAACGGCAATCCATGGAGCAAGGAAAAAGCCGTGATTTGGTGGGATGCTCTTCAAAACAAATGGGTCGGCAATGACGTGCCTGACTTTAAAGCAGATACCGCTCCATCGGCCCCTGGCGGCACGGGTGCGTTTATGATGAACAAAGACGGTATGGCGTTATTGTTTGCGCCAACGTTGAACGACGGTCCATTCCCTGAACACTATGAACCATATGAGAGCCCTATGCCAAATGCCTTCTCAAGCCAGGAAATTAACCCGGCGATTACTCTTTTTGAAGGAGACTTCAATAAGCGCGGCTTCAAGGTGGATTACCCGATTGTAGCCACCACTTACCGGGTCAGTGAACACTGGCAGTCGGGCACGATGACACGGAACCAGGAATGGCTGTCTGAGCTTGCCGGCTACATGTTTGTCGAAATCAGTGAGGAACTGGCCAAGGAAAAAGGCATTAACAATAAAGACAAAATTGTTGTCACTTCAGCCCGCGGCGAAATCGAAGCCTATGCGATGGTAACGAAGCGGTATAAACCATTTAAGGTAAGAGGAAAACAAGTCCACCAAATCGGGATGCCATGGCATTTCGGCTATAAGGGATTTGCGACAGGAGCGACGGCCAACCGCCTGACTCCGCATATCGGGGATGCCAATACGATGATTCCTGAATATAAAGCATTCCTCTGCGATGTCAGGAGGGCGTAACGATGACCAAATATATAAAGTACGTCGATGTAACCAAATGCGACGGCTGCCGCGCCTGTATGGTGGCGTGCAAAAACTGGAACGACCTGCCGGCAGACCCGCAGGATTTCCAGGGCAGTGTCCAGTCCCATCCGAAGGTATCGGCTGACACATGGAATGTCATGCAGTATATCGAGCATGAAAATGGCAAAGGCGACTTGGAATACCTGTTCCGCCATTCCGCCTGCTTCCATTGTACTGATGCGGCCTGTGAAAAGGTCTGCCCGGAGAATGCCATCAGCTATTCGAAATACGGCACGGTTGTCATTGATCATGACAAGTGTGTCGGCTGCGGCTACTGTGTGCAAAACTGTCCGTTTGAAGTTATCTCGTTAAAAGAATATGTCGATAAAAACGGCGATAAATACAAAAAATCGCAAAAATGCACCATGTGTACCGACCGCTTGGAAGAAGGCCTGCAGCCTGCCTGCGTGACTACCTGCCATACCGGTTCCCTGGAATTTGGTGAAGAGTCCGCTATGCTCAAAAAAGCACAGCAGCGAGTGGCAGAAATAAAAGACCGGTTCCCGAATGCGCAAGTTTACAACCCGCAAGGAGTGGGCGGCACCCATACCATTTACGTTTTGGCAGAAAAGCCATCCGTTTACGGGCTTCCTGAAAATCCAAAGGTGCCAACTTCCGCAGTAATTTGGAAGGATTATGCACAGCCAATCGGAAAAATGATGATTGGGGCCACCACCATGGCAGTGGTCGGTGCGTTCATTACCAACAACATCATCAGCAAGCGCAACAATAAAGGCCTGAAGGAAGATAGGGGTGAAAGCAATGAGTAATGAACAAAAGCACCCAGAAGCGAGTACAAAGATTCGCCGCTTTCCTAAAGCATTTGTATGGGCACACAGCATCAATGGAATAGCATTTTTTGCCCTGTATATTACAGCCCTGCCAATGTATACCGAATTTTTTGACTGGCTGTATCCTGTTTTTGGCGGACCGGAAGGCGCACGGCTTTTACACCGGATCTTCGCCGTCATCTTCATATTGCCTACCTTCATCTTGGCGGTATTTAGCCCAAAATTTCTGGTAATGTGGACGAAAGAATTAATCACTTGGAAAAAGCGTGACCTTGCCTTTTTCGGCAATTTCGTGAAAGAATTATTCGGCTTCAAGTTTGATCACGTGAAACAGACATTCTTTAACGCCGGTGAAAAAATTAACTCGATTCTACAGATTTTCTGTGCCATCCTGGTGATTGCTTCAGGTTTCACGATGTGGTTTCCGCAATTCTTCCCAAGAGGCTTGGTGCAATGGGGATACGTCCTTCACAACATTGGTTTTGGGTTAGGGATAGCTGTTATTGTCGGGCACGTGTACCTGTCTGTTGTCCACAGACATTCAAGACCTGGCTGGTCAGGCGTAGTGACCGGAAAGGTTCCTGCTTGGTGGGCAAAAGGCCATTATTCAGATTGGTATGATGAAGAAGTGAAAAAAGGTAAATTCCCTAACTTGGATGATTCTGATCCTGGTCATAAAAAGGGTGCATAACTGCTAGTCATGATGATAAGAGAATGGCTGTCGACTTGACAGCCATTCCTTTTAAAAGACGTGCCATTACTTAATAAAAGAGGTGCAGCAACGATGATAAAATCCGTTGTTTCAAAAGAATACCAGGAGCTGCAAAAAAGAATCGTTAAATTGCAGGAACAGTGGAAGCAAATGATTGACCCTGAGACGATTCGGCCTAGCCTGGATCAATCGGCAATTACGGCAGGGGTACCGGCCGTGTCGCTGACGGCCATTGATTTTGATATTTCACTATTCTTACAGTGGATAGAGGAGTTGAGTGATGCGCTATGCAGTGACAATCCTGAACTCGGACCAAAGCTGGCTTCCGCTCGCAGTGTATGGACTGAAAAGACTGTGATCCGCTGGATTGAAGAGGCCTATTCCTTCAACCATGCCTATTTCGCAAAATTTGCAGAGGAGCAAGGCTTGGAACCATGGATACCGGCATTTTTAGCAGAAACTGCCCTCCGTCCTTATCTTCAGCTGACCGCTGAAAAAGTGCAGCCTGAAATAACCCATGCGGTACCCGGAGCTGGCTGTCCGGTTTGCGGTGAGCCTGTCCGCCTGGCCACACTGGATCAGGAAGGCAAAAAGGTGGTGCAATGTCCGCGTTGTCTCGCCCATTGGAATGCCCGCCGCTTGGAGTGCTCGCACTGCGGCAGCACCGATCATGAAAAAATGCACTTCTTGACAGTAGAAGGTGATCATGTCTCGCAAATCCAGGTTTGCGATGAATGCAATGGCTATATTAAAATAATTGATACAAAGCAATATATTGAAAAGCCGTCCGCGGCGCTGTTGGATTTAAACTCAATCCACCTTGATTATGTGGCACAGGAACAAGGCTACTCTAGCATTGGTGAAAAAAAGCAGACAAATTAAGCAGGTGTTAAAACATGAAAGCTGGGGCAATTATTTTATCCGGCGGAAAATCAAGCAGAATGGGCACCAATAAGGCCCTGCTGAAAATTAACGATAAACCGAACATCGAGAGAATCAAAGACGAGTTAAAGGGATCCTTTCATGAAATGATTCTAGTAACCAATGAGCCTGAAAGCTATGAATTTTTAGGCTTAACAATTACTTCCGATCACTATCCCGGCATGGGACCGCTTGCCGGCCTTCATGCCGGTCTGATGGCGTCCGGTTCTGATGCTAATCTACTGGCCGCCTGCGATATGCCATTTGTGTCGGGAGAGCTGGCAAGTGCCTTGGTGGAACGCTGCCAGGGCTATGATGCCGTCATTCCCATTACCGGCGGCCAGCAGCATCCGTTATTTGCGGTCTATCATAAAAGAGTAGCGGATGTGGCGGCATCCTGTATCGAAACAGGAAATCTTCGGATGAAACACCTATTGGACCGAATAAACGTGTTATACTTAACAGAGAAAGAACTTGGCAGTTTTAGCCAGTTGAATATAGAGAAAATTTTTTTCAACATGAACCATCCCAATGAATATGAGGATGCGAAACAGCAGGCTGAAAGCGAACGTTAGGGAGATGGGGAACCATGCAATTTTTTAAAGTAAAAACAGTGGAAGAAACCTTTGCTTTAATTGACGAACAGGTATCGGCCCTTGAGCTTTCCGAGGTCAGGGAGCTTTCCGAGGCGCTGCACTATATTCTCGCGGAGCCGGTCACGGCAAGAGAAAATGTTCCGGGGTTCGACCGTTCCACTGTAGACGGCTATGCAGTCCGCGCCAGAGATACGTATGGTTCATCTGAATCCATGCCCGGCTTTGTGACGGTCGCCGGTGAGGTGAAAATGGGCGAGGTCCCGCCGGTGCGGGTTGGCCCGGGACAAGCTGTTTATATTCCTACAGGCGGGATGCTTCCCGCAGGCAGTGACAGCGTTATCATGATTGAACATTGTGAGGACGCGGACGGCTTGTTGAACATGTACAAGCAAATCGCGCCAGGGGAAAATGTCATCCGTGCCGGAGAAGATATCCGCGCCGGCGAGGTGGTCCTCGATAAAGGGACAAAACTGCGCCCCCAGGAATTAGGGGCACTGGCCTCACTGGGTATTTCCCAGGTAAAGGTGTACCGGAAGCTAAAGGCCGGTTACCTGTCCTCGGGTGATGAAATCGTCCCCTACCAAACCGAAACGCTTCAGATGGGGCAAATCCGTGACATCAACCATTTAACGATTTCGGGGCTAACCAATGAATGGGAGGTCGAGATGGTCTATGGCGGCATTGTCAAGGATGATTATGAGGAGTTTAAGCGGCAGGCCCGCGAGTTGTATGAACAAGTCGATTGTTTAATCCTTTCTGGAGGCAGTTCGGTCGGGGCCAAGGATTACACAACCGAGGTGATTCAGTCATTGGGAGGCCCTGGCGTGTTTGTCCACGGCATCTCGATTAAGCCCGGCAAGCCGACGATTCTTGCGATGGCCGACGGCAAACCGGTGATTGGACTGCCAGGGCATCCGGCCTCTGCAATGATCATTTTTCAACTATTTGGGTCGCGGGTTTTCCGCAGGCTAAAGGGTGAAAAAATCGAGCGCAAGCCGGACCGGATTTTTGCGCGCGTCACAAAAAATATCGCTTCCTCGATGGGCAGGGCCGACTACGTCCGCGTCCGCTTGTCCGAGCGGAACGGGGAATGGTGGGCCGAGCCGATTATCGGAAAATCGGGCCTGATCACCACGCTGGTGAAAAGCGATGGGATTGTCGAAATCCTTTCAGAAAAAGAAGGAGTATCACAGGGGGAATATGTTCCTGTGATTCCGTCGAGATAGGGGAGCGCAAGCATGGAACAACAAAAATTCAAGCGAAAAGTGTATTTGGAAGATAAGCCGCGGGACGCAGCCAGGGAAGAACTGCTGGCCGCCTTCGATGTGACCCCTGATATCGAGTCAATCCCCGTTACAGAGGCCTTGGGCCGGGTTACGGCGGAACCGATTTTTGCCAGGATGTCGACGCCGCACTATCATGCATCGGCGATGGATGGCGTCGCAGTTGTCGCAGAGAGCACCTATACGGCCCATGAACAAAACCCGCTTTATCTGAAAAACGGCAGCCAGTTTGTTTATGTGGATACAGGAAATGCGATTCCTTCGCCGTTTAATGCGGTGATTATGATTGAGAACGTCCATGTCGTCGATGACGAAACCATTGAAATCATCGAGCCTGCCACGCCTTGGCAGCATATCCGCCCGATTGGCGAGGACATCGTCCAAGAGGAAATGCTGTTTCCTCAAGGGCATGTGTTACGCCCTGCTGACTTGGGGATCTTACTGGCTTCTCATGAACTCATAGTACGTGTGGTAAAAAAACCATTCGTGACTGTCATTCCTACAGGCAACGAGTTGGTGGAAGCTGGCTTGGAACTGCCCCCAGGAAAAATCGTGGAATTCAACGGAACCGTGTTCAGCGGCTTTATCAAGGATTGGGGCGGCGAGCCCCATCTGCATTCGATTGTCAGGGACGAACCGGAACTGATTAAGCAGGCGCTTTTGGAAGCGGCCCAAACCTCCGATATGATCGTCATCAATGCCGGCTCGTCGGCAGGCAGGAAGGACTTCACGGTCCACATCATCGGCGAATTGGGAACCGTGTATACCCATGGGGTCGCCGCAAGGCCTGGCAAGCCAGTTATTTTAGGGAAAATAAACGGCACCGTCGTCGTCGGAGTGCCAGGCTACCCCGTTTCCGCATACTTGGCGTTGGAATGGTTTGTCCGGCCGCTGATTTGCACGTATCTGGGGATTCCTGAACCGATGCGGCAAACCGTAAGGGTGAAACTGGGCCGGCGCATCGTATCCTCCATGGGTGCGGAAGACTTTGTCCGGATGAATATCGGCTATATAAACGGTGAGTATGTGGCCAATCCGCTGACAAGGGCAGCTGGCGTGACCATGTCCTACGTGCGGGCTGACGGCCTGTTAATCGTTCCTCCAGATGTGATTGGCTACGAGCAGGGGGATATGGCCGAAGTGGAGCTGCTCCGCCCGCTTGAGGAAATCCGCAATGCGATTATGTGCACCGGCAGCCATGACATGACGATTGACCTGTTGTCATCGCAGTTGAAGCGGGTGCGGACCGATATGAAAATGGTCTCCTCCCATGTCGGCAGCATGGCGGGCATCATGGCCATCCGGAAAGGCGAGGCCCACGTAGCGGGCATTCATTTATTGGATCCGGAAACGAAGCAATATAATATATCTTATGTGAAAAAAATGCTCTCAGGAGTCGATGTGGTGCTGTACCCGTTTTTAAAGCGGAAGCAGGGCTGGATTCTTCCGGCGGGAAATCCGCATGGCATTGAATCGGTCCGTGATTTGACCCGGGTCGGCGCTAATTTTGTCAACCGGCAAAAAGGGGCAGGAACCCGTATCCTGTTTGACATGCTTCTCGAAGAAGCCAGCATGGATGCAGACGAGATTACCGGTTATGAACGGGAGATGTTTTCCCATTTGGCGGTTGCAGCGGAAGTAAAAGGCGATTCCCATGGAGCCGGTCTCGGGATTTATCCGGCCGCAAAAGCGATGGGCCTGGATTTTGTTCCGGTAGCCGATGAAGAGTACGATTTGCTGATGACACGGGCTTTTTATGAGAGTGAACAGGGCCGGCTGCTGATCAGCATCATTCAGTCACCTGTTTTTAAAGCGCAGGTGGAAAACATCGGCGGCTATCAAGTGGTAGAAAACGCCCAGCCCAAAAGCTTGGACTAAGAGGTGATAGGATTGAAGTTCTACGAAGTTTCGAAAGAACCTATTAATATACAAGAAGTAATTGATAAAGTGGTCCAGCGCGAAGCAGGTGCGATTACCACGTTTATCGGCACGGTCCGGGAATTGACCTATGGAAAAAAGACGTTATTTTTAATTTATGAAGCGTATGAATCAATGGCGGTGAAAAAGCTTGAGCAAATCGGCCATGAAATTGAGGAGCGCTGGCAAGGTTCCAAGGTGGCGATTACCCACCGGGTCGGGCGCCTCGACATTACCGACGTGGCGGTGGTGATTGCCGTGTCGACACCGCACCGCGCTGATGCCTATGAAGCCAACCGCTATGCGATTGAGCGGATTAAGGAAATCGTCCCGATTTGGAAAAAAGAGCATTGGGAAGACGGCGAGGAATGGGTTGGCAACCAACTTGAGACAGTCTCCTATCCTAATGGCAAGCCAGAGGAGGATGATTTGCATGAATAAGGTATTATTTTTTGCCCATCTGCGTGATGCGGTTGGAGAAGAGTCTTTGACGCTGGATGCGGGCGGGAAAACCGTAGCCGAACTGAAAGCTGATTTGGCTGCAATTTATAACCTGCCAAAGATGGATACTGTCATGACGGCAATCAACGAAGAGTTCGCTTCGAACGATGAAGTGATTCGTGACGGCGATGAGATTGCGTTTATCCCGCCGGTCAGCGGCGGCTGATTTTTGGGCGTTTGACGATTCGCAAATAAAAGCTTTAGATTGGCTGAACGGACAATTATGATGAATGAAAGTGTCCTGATATGCTCGCCTTATGGCGGGCTTTCTTCAAAGGGGGGAAGTCACAATGAACGAACGCTATTCACGGCAAACTCTCTTTCCCGGAATCGGCCAAGACGGCCAAGAAAAGATTCGCAGGAAACATGTCCTGATTATTGGTGCGGGTGCGCTGGGGTCAGGCAGTGCGGAGGTACTGACACGGGCCGGGGTCGGCAAAATCACCATCGTGGACCGGGATTATGTGGAAGAGAGCAACCTGCAGCGCCAACAGCTTTATACCGAGCAGGATGTCGCTGAAAAATGGCCAAAAGCGGCGGCGGCGGAAAGGCGCCTGCGGGAGATCAATTCCGATGTCGACATTCGTTCTGTTGTCGCGGACGCCACCCCGGAATTGCTGGAGGAACTCATCTCCGGCGTTGACTTGATGTTGGATGCCACCGACAACTTTGAAACCCGGATGATGATGAACGATGCTGCGCAAAAGTACAACATCCCTTGGATTTACGGGGCGTGTGTCGGCAGCTTTGGCATGAGTTTTTCGATTATCCCGGGGAAAACACCTTGTTTAAATTGTCTGCTCCGGTCGATTCCGCTCCAGGGTATGACTTGCGATACCGGGGGGATTATCGCGCCCGCTGTCCAGATGGTGATTGCCCACCAGACGGCGGAAGCACTCAAGATGCTGGCCGGGGATTGGGAGGCCGTGCGCACCTCGTTTGTCAGCTTTGATTTATGGAGAAACCAATATACTAGTTTGAAAATGTCCAAGGCGAAGTTTGCCGGCTGCTTATCTTGCGGGGAGGAACGGACCTATCCATACCTCGATCGTGAAAATATGACCAAGACGTCGGTGTTATGCGGCCGCGATACCGTCCAAATCCGCCCGACATCTAAAGGGGAGATTTCGCTGGAGCAGCTTGCCGGTCAGCTGGGTTCGCTTGGGCTTTCCGTCAAAGGCAACCCGTACTTGATTTCTGTCGAAATGGGAGACCAGCGGATGGTCATTTTCCAAGACGGACGTGCTCTGATTCATGGAACGAAGGATATCACCCAAGCAAAAACGATTTATCAAAGGATTTTGGGATAAAGAATAGTACCCGTACCCCATTTGGTGGTGCGGGTTGTTTTTATTAGGAGTAGCTGGCGGAGATAGGTTGTGTTTTATGGGAGTTCGACTAATAAGTGGGGGCTATTCTACGAAATTGGGAATGAATCAACAAAGTTGGGGAGGGATTCACCAAAATTTTGCGGGATTCAACAAAATGGCGAGAGTATTCTGCAAACATTGGATAATAATGGATATTTTTGAGGGTGCTGTGTCCGATTCGACATGTTTCACGTGAAACAATGAAAATTTTGCCAACTACTCAAGAAGGGCAGTTTAATTTTTTGAAAAAAACCGATACTCATGTAGAATAGAATGAGACTGATCAATTGGGGTGCCGAATATCGTGAATATATCCGTACAAAAGCTTTTGTCAAAAATAGACGAAGAGTTAAAACAAGCCCGATCCACCCAACAGGAAGAAAGCTTGCGGGAGAAGGTTTACTCTATTAAAATACTATGCGAATTGATTTTGGAAGAAAAACCAGCGGGGAGTGCTAAACCGGTTCAGGCAGCGCCGACCTTTCAGCCCGCTGTGTCTTACCAAGCTTATCCGCAGCAGCAGCCGGCCGCTTTGAACCAGCCCAAAAAACTGAAGCTTGGGGATGAAGCAAATGGCGATTCGCTGTTTGATTTTTAAAAAGGGGGAGATTAGATGAAGTTATTCATTATTCTGGGTGCCGTCAACGCCTTTTTAGCCGTCGCCTTAGGGGCGTTCGGGGCACATGGGTTAAAGGATAAGCTGGATG
Organism: Neobacillus camarae; assembly: GCF_054950115.1. NCBI lineage: Bacteria > Bacillati > Bacillota > Bacilli > Caryophanales > Bacillaceae > Neobacillus > Neobacillus camarae. Next base: position 270,998 of record NZ_JBUCKX010000002.1, read on the forward strand.
CCCATTACCTTGATATTTGGCAAACGGGTGTCCACTATCAAATGTTTCATGCAGCCGGCCTGTTGGTCATTGGCCTGCTGATTGGGAAAATGGCAGCGAGCCCATTGTTTACCTGGTCCGGCTGGCTGATGCTGGTGGGGATTATCCTGTTTAGCGGCAGCCTTTATGTGTTAAGCCTGACCAAAATAGGTGTATTGGGAGCCATCACACCGCTTGGCGGGGTCTGTTTTTTAGCAGCATGGGTGATGATGATTTTGGGAGCGGCAAAGTATTTATAGAATAGCGAAAGCGCCCTTTGGAACAGGCATAAAACGCTTGTTCCTGCGAAGCCTATCTAGGAAGCTTTCCTTGGTGGTGCTGGACAATTCTCAAAGACTAGAAATAAATTCTAATAGTGTAAAAAAGGTATTGGGGAATGTGTCCCAATACCTTTTTTCATTTAGCGTGGCGCATATGTCCCTAGGTTAGGGCCCGCGACATATGGATATTCGTACTCAATTTCCTCGGCAAAGGTAATGTAATCGACGGCCACCATTGGAATCAAATACCTGGTGCCAGATTGCGGGTCACTCAGGATGACATGGTCTCTGCCTGCCGCTTCAATAATGCCGGTGAATTCCTTGGAGTTCCATTGCGTGCTGCCTTCAAAGGTCGCAAACAAATGAACAAGCTTGCCTTTGTTTAACCGCAAGATATTCTCGATGTACGATTGCTCAATCGGAAGCATGCCAGGCACTTGGCTGGCGGCCCCGCCTGTAGGAGAACCCGTAGACCCAAAACCAGCCGTGCCTGACGGCGGGAATTGTGGAAATCCGGTTGTTTGCTGAGGATACATACCTGCGGCGCCAATCGGTCCTCCCATAGAACCTACCGTCGGCTGGCCTGCCTGCTGCCCTGCTGCCCCGCCTGTAAAAGGCTGCATACCTTGGGGATTGTAAAATTGGTTCATTTTTTTCCCTCCTAAAAAATGAATAAATGAATCAATGGCCCAACAATGTATTCATACTCCCGGAAATGCAAATGGTGACGGTTTGAAAGAAATTTTCTCACCTCACTTGCGAGGGGGAAATTTTCAAAGATTCGCTGTTTAAATAGTATGAAGGGAGGGAGTCATATATGCCATTATTCATTGCGTGGGAAAGTAAAAAGTTCCCAGGGGTGCTGGGAACTTTTTTAAAAAATATTAAACATGAAGGAATTGCGTCACCCGTTCTTCTTCTAAAAGGCTGCCGACAAAGAAAGAACCAAACTCGCCGTAGCGGGCGCTGACTTCATCAAAACGCATTTCATAAACGAGCTTTTTGAACTGCAGGACATCTTCAGCAAACAAAGTGACGCCCCACTCGTAATCATCGAAACCGACTGAGCCAGTGATGATTTGTTTGACTTTCCCGGCATAGGAACGGCCAATCATCCCGTGGCTGCGCATTAAACTGCGGCGCTCTTCCATCGGCAGCATGTACCAGTTGTCATTGCCCTCGCGGCGCTTGTCCATTGGGTAAAAACAAACATATTTGGCTTTCGGAAGAATCGGGTACAGGCGCGAACGGACATGAGGATTTTGATAAGGATCCTCTTTGGAATCGGATGGCAGATAGTTACTCAATTCCACTACGGAAACATAGGAATGGGCTGGAACCGTAAATTCTGCCAATTTGGATTTATTAAATTCAGTTTCAATCTCATTCAATTCTTCCATCGTCGGACGGAGAATCATCATCATGAAATCGGCCTTTTGGCCCACAATTGTATATAAAGCATGGCTGCCTTCATTGCTCTCTTGGGTGGTGTTCCATTTTTCAACCAATCCTAAAAATTCATGGATGGCGGCTTGGCGCTCGTCACTTGGGAGCATCTTCCAAGTGGTCCAGTCAACGGTCCGGAAGTCATGCAGACAATACCAGCCATCAAGTGTTTGTGCGGCTTCGCTCATTATAATCACTCCTATGTAATTATTCTTCTTAAATATCATACCAACTATAACATAGTTTGACCAACAGATGCCTTTATGAAACTCCCGTTCACGTCGAAAAATGTCAGTCAACGGATATTCTTCTTTAAAAATGAGAATAGTAACAGAGTGAGAGAAATTTTTGCAATTGATTGACTTTTTGTTGTAAACGCTGTCTGTGACTTTGTTTGCTTGAAATTTTAGCATGGTAAAGTATCCTAATAGAGGAGCATTATTTAGGAGGGTTACATAGTGAGTGATTTATTCGAAGGATTGAAGCAGAAAATTTCCGGCCGCGACCTGCGGATTGTATTTCCGGAAGGTTTGGACGAGCGGATTGTCAAAGCCTGCGGCCGCTTGGCTGAAGAAAAATTAATCACGCCAATCTTGATTGGCAATATGGAGCAAGTTCAGGCCAAAGCTAGCGAGCTTGGGGTTTCCTTGGAAAATGCTGAGATTTATGATCCGGCAAGCTATGCGGGAATGGATGAAATGGTAGCCGCGTTTGTGGAGCGCCGCAAAGGAAAAGCAACCGAAGAGGATGCCCGCAAAATGCTGCTCGATGAAAACTACTTTGGCACAATGCTTGTTTATCTAAACCAAGCAAACGGTTTGGTCAGCGGCGCGGCTCATTCAACCGCTGATACGGTACGCCCGGCATTGCAAATCATCAAAACCAAGCAAGGCGTGAAGAAAACTTCAGGCGTGTTTATCATGGTTCGCGAGGACGAGAAGTATGTGTTCGCCGATTGCGCAATCAATATTACGCCAGACAGCTTAGATTTGGCTGAGATTGCCATTGAAAGTGCCAAAACCGCGCAAATGTTTGATATCGACCCGCGTGTGGCCATGTTGAGCTTTTCAACAAAGGGTTCTGCGAAATCACCTGAGACAGAAAAAGTGGAAGAAGCTGTGGCAGAGGCAAAACGCCGCGACCCTGAGCTAGTGCTTGATGGCGAATTCCAATTTGACGCAGCGTTTGTTCCGTCTGTTGCAAAAAGCAAGGCACCTGGTTCCGTGATTCAAGGGGATGCCAACGTGTTCATCTTCCCTAGCTTGGAAGCTGGAAATATTGGCTATAAAATCGCTCAGCGCTTAGGCGGCTTTGAAGCGGTCGGCCCGATTTTACAAGGTTTGAACCGTCCGGTGAACGACCTGTCCCGCGGCTGTAATGAAGAAGATGTGTACAAGCTGGCGTTAATTACTGCGGCACAAGGTTTATAATGTATTTTGGGGAGCTGGTTCCGTTGGGGAGCCGGCTCTTTTTGCACTTTTGCGGAATCTTTGGTAAAGTCCGCGGAATCCGGAGGTAAACAAGCGGAGTCGGCATTAGGAATGCTGGCTCTAGCTCCCTCGAGTAGAAAGTCACAAGCTGTTTTTGATAAAATAAACCTATCAAATTGTACGAGGAGTTATTAAAATGGAAAGTTTATTGCGCCAGCCTGAATGGCGGATTATGGACCAATCCTCCGTCGGGCCGCATTTTCAGGCATTACAGTCATTTGGAATCGATGATACGTTGTGTGCCTCGGTGGGGTCGGGCCTCGCTCCGGCCACCGCTCGCACTTGGGTCCATCACAACACGATCGTTCTTGGAATCCAGGATACCAAGCTGCCATTTTTACAAGACGGCTTGAAATTTTTAAAAGCGGAGGGCTGGCAGCCAATTGTCAGAAACTCCGGCGGGCTGGCCGTGGTGCTAGATGAGGGGGTTCTTAATCTATCGCTGATCTTGCCAGAATCGGAAAAAGGCATCGATATAAATCGCGGCTATGATACGATGTGGCTGTTAATCCGGCAGATGTTTGCCGATTTCCCCCAGGAGATTGAGGCACGGGAAATTGTCGGGTCGTACTGTCCAGGCAGCTATGATCTTAGCATCGGAGGGAAAAAGTTTGCTGGCATCTCGCAGCGGAGGCTAAAGAAAGGGGTGGCCGTGCAGATTTATCTTTGTGTCAATGGCAGCGGAGCGGAACGGGCGGAACTGGTCCGGGAATTTTACCATCTCGCCAAACGGGAGCAGGATACCAAATTTGAATACCCGGAAATCGAGCCCGAAGTGATGGCATCATTATCAGATCTGCTTGGTGTCCCGTTCACCATCGGCGACGTCATGCTCCGGCTGTTAACCCAGCTGAAAGCTAATAGCGATCGTCTTTACGCCGGCCAGCTGAACGAAACGGAACTTGAGCTGTTACCGGGCTATTATCAACGAATCGTGGACCGAAATGAGAAATTCTTGTAATGTCCCAAACATCAAAAAGCCGCAAATCTTGTGATTTACGGCTCTTTTGGTAGGATGCTGTTAGAGTCTCCTCTGTTTCCCTGCCCGTTATTCTGCTACCTTTTCCAGGTTTCCATTGCGGTCCATTTTGAATTTGGTGGCAGGTCTTTCTTCTTCTTCAAACAGGACGAGTTTGCGGGCGCGGTTCATGATTTTCATTAAGGTCTCGTAATCTTCCTGCATGGTTTCGGAGTTTTCTTCGAGGCTCTTGACTTTCTCGTCCAGTACTTCATTTTGTTTCTTCAGGTCAGCAATTTCCCGCTTCAATCTTTCATTCTCGGTTTTTAATACTTCATTTTGCAGATTGGAATGTTTGAAGTTTTCCAAGAAGGCAATCACGCTGTCCATCGTCAAACCAGATGTGGAAACGACCGGACGATATACTTGTACGGTAGGCTGTACAAAGGTTTCTTCCGCCATTTCGGTGCTCAAGTCGACGCTTTCCAGCATTTCTCCTGATTCTGGTACCAGTTCCAGTTCCAATTCGGTTTGAATTGGCAGTGCTTCCAAATCAGACGCTTGTGGTGCAGGTGGCTGGTACAGCAGTTTTTTCTTTCCGCCTTGGTCCCTTCCCAGGATTCTTTGTCGTTGTTTCCGCTGCTTTTTGGCCAGAGCCAATGCTTTTTCATATTGATGGCGGACGACGGCATTCCATCGGAACCCACAGGCGGCGGAGGTGCGGTTGAGCTTGTCCCCCACTTCCTCAAACGCGTTCAGCTGGGTGCTTCCTTCCCTCACATGACGGAGGACCGTTTCAGCCAAAAGCAGGTCATTTTCTTCTGTCCATGCATCTTGACGTACTTTCATTTCTTTCATCTCCCTAACTAATTTTCAAATAATTGGCCAGAACAGATTTCTGACTAAATTTTTAAAAAGTTCTAGTCTTATGATGGACAAGTTTGGGAGGCTTTATACCAAATTGGTTAAAAGGATAATAGATTTTTTTATGTTTTAGAAAATTATAGTTTCATACCCGTGTTATATTAATACACTCAATGGATTGCTAAAGATTGCAACTTGATTTACCCCATGAGAAACTGTAAAATACCTAAGGAGTTAAAACGGCCAATATTTTTCAATATCGCTTTTTTAAAAATAGATGAAAGTCCGCCAACTTGGTGGGTTACACTTATGATAAATAGATTGACCTTAGAAAGGGTTGTACCAAATGTCCAATGAATTTCGCGTTTGCGACGATTGCCAGGCGGTGAATTTAAAGACATTGATCCCTCGATTGAAAGAAATCGATCCGGATGCCGAAATCAAAATTGGCTGCCAGTCTTATTGCGGACCTGGCCGGAAAAAGACCTTTGCCTTCGTGAATAACCGTCCATTAGCCGCACTGACCGAAGAAGAACTAATGGAAAAAGTCAACAAAAAATTAAAAAAGGCAGATGCGCCAGTCTAACGGCTAAAGCTGTCTAACGAATCACCTTCCGGCACCACTAAAAGGTGATTTTTTCTTTGGTCCCACGGTTGGGAAGTGTCTGCGGGAATTGTGTTGGCTTCGATATTTGTCCAGCTCCAGCGCCCTAGCGCCTAGTGTCCTTCGCTCTCCGCCCTACGATAAGTCAACATCGAATCGCTCCGCTCTTCGTGTTTCCTCTATCTCGGTTGGAGCGCTCCACAAGGAAGGCATCGACAGCATAAACATCGCACGAACAAAAAGCGTTAGCTTTTTGGAGGAGGCCATACGGCGCTGCTCAGGGCGCTTGCGCTTTTCTTAATTGTCGAAAAATGCTGTGGAATTTTGCTGAACTGTGGGCCGGTTTTGGGATATAATAGAAAAAAAGTGCTTGGTGATTAGCAGCGGATTGTCACAGAATCCGGCGTTGACCGGGTAAAGGAAAAGGAAGAGGAAATGCATGGTTTATGCGGCAGAAAAACTAAGCGAAGAGAAAGTATTTAAAGACCCCGTCCATCGCTATGTCCATGTTCGTGACCGCGTGATTTGGGATTTGATCGGAACCAAGGAATTTCAGCGTTTGCGGCGGATTAAACAGCTGGGCACGACGTTTTTAACCTTCCACGGGGCGGAACACAGCCGGTTTAACCACTCACTTGGCGTGTATGAAATCGTCCGCAGAATTATTGACGACGTGTTTGCCGGCAGGCCGGAATGGAACGACGAAGACCGCCTGCTCACGCTTTGTGCGGCCCTGCTTCACGACCTCGGACACGGCCCGTTTTCCCATGCGTTTGAAAAAATATTTGATCTCGACCATGAGGAATTCACCCGGAAGATTATTTTAGGAAACACAGAAGTGAACCGGGTTCTCGCACGGGTTGGGGCTGATTTTCCCAAAAAAGTCGCCGAAGTGATCGCGAAAACATCGGAGAAAAAACTGGTCGTCAGCATGATTTCGAGTCAAATCGATGCCGACCGGATGGACTATTTGCAGCGGGATGCTTATTTTACCGGGGTGAGCTACGGCCAGTTTGATATGGAACGGATTTTGCGCGTGATGCGGCCGCGGGAAGACCAAGTCGTGATTAAAAAAAGCGGCATGCACGCGGTCGAGGATTACATCATGAGCCGTTATCAAATGTACTGGCAAGTGTACTTCCACCCGGTATCCCGCAGCGCAGAGGTGATTTTGACGAAAATCCTCCACCGCGCGAAGCAGCTATACAAGGAAAACTACACGTTCAAATACGAACTGGTGCATTTTACGTCTTTGTTCCGCGAACAAGTGACATTGGAAGACTATTTAAAGTTGGATGAATCGGTAATCATGTACTATTTTCAAATCTGGCAGGAAGAGAATGATCCGATTTTGAGCGATCTGTGCAAGCGGTTTGTCAATCGGAATCTGTTTAAGTATGCGGAGTTTGACCCGGCTCGTGAATATAAAAAGCTGGCCCAATTGACCTCACTGTTTGCGAAAGCCGGATTAGACCCTGAATATTACTTGGTGGTCGATTCCTCCTCCGATCTTCCATATGATTTTTACCGTCCAGGCGAGGAAGAAGAGCGGCTGCCGATTCATTTACTGATGAAAAGCGGCGAGTTGCGGGAGCTGTCGCGTGAATCGGAGATTGTCGACGCGATTTCCGGAAAAAGAAGAACCGACCATAAGCTGTACTACCCGGCTGATTTTATATACGACGACACAACGGAAGCTGAATGGAAAAGGCAGATACGGAGCCTATTAGAATAGAGATTGTGAAAGTACTGAGGGGGATGACAAACATTGCTAAATGACCATGCGAAGCTGATGCAGGCAATAATGGTGTCCGGAGAAATTGTTGGCAGAAAAAAGCTGCAAAAGATGATTTATATTGCGAAAAAAATAGACTTTCCGTTCCAGGACCGGTTCCAATTCCATTTTTACGGCCCTTACTCAGAGGAGCTGACGACTCGTGTCGAGGAGTTGTGCAATATGGGCTTTCTCAATGAAGTCAAGGAAAAGAAGGGCGGTTATTATCAGTACCGCTACACATTGACAGAAGAAGGCAAGGAGTTTTTGAGCCTGAATCAAGTGGAAATGCCCCATCTGGAGAACATTTTAACGGATATGAACGGTCAGAATGCTAGATTCCTTGAGCTGGTGTCAACGGTATTGTATTTTGATAATCTTTCAAAGGAAGAAGTGGCCGACAAGGTGTTTACCTTAAAGAGCAGCCAGCGCTATACGCTCGAAGAGATTGAACAGGCCTATCAATATATTGAGGCATTGAAAGGCAAGACGGCAACTGTAGAAGTGAACTAACTTTAACGGACGCTTGGACCTGATAGGGGTCCGGCGTTTTTTTTGTGGAATAAACCATTTACTAATTTTTCCAAAAATCTGATATCATAGAACTATGAGGTTAAGATTAGGGGGATATTGCAATGATAATAGGAGCAATCGCGGTTTGTATACCAATTGTAGCGATTTTGACGGCCCATTTTCAGAAGCTGGCCAAGGTAAAAGCAGAAATGCTCAAGGATCAGCTGGAGCTCGAGCGGCTGAAACAACAAAACTATCTGATTGAAACAGAGAAGATGAAACTGGAACTGCAAAAAATGACCCTGGACCAGCCCAAGAATGAGTTTAAGTTTTAAGCTCTGTTCATTGTTGATTTTCAAGTAGGTATGGGAATTCATAGACGGAGAATTTCCGGCTAATGTATATAGCGGAGCATAAATAACAGATATAAGCGGAGGTATTCCGATTAGCTTCTCTAAAAAGGTCAAAATCCAAAGATTTGGATCATATAAACGGAAAAACTTCCTTTATTTTCAGGGAAATATGGGTATTTCCCGATTTAAACGGAATTTTGCCGTTTATTTTTCAAAACAGTGAAATCTTCGATCAGATATATCTGAGCCAAGTTATATGTGCGGGAGGACAAAAAGAGTGTGAACGGGCGAAGTTCACACTCTTTTATAGGGTAGATTATTTGTCGCTTGCCCTGACGCCGGCAACCGCATAATGGTTTTTGGACATTTCCTCAATAAACACCGTAATTTTTTCCTTTGGTGCGCCCGTTGTCTCGCTGACCGCATCGGTTACTTTTTCAACAAGTGCCCGCTTCTGGTCGTCGGTACGGCCCTCTAACATTTTCACTGTCACATATGGCATGATAAATCCCCTCCTTGATTGAATGGCATGAGACTTCTGGCGATGAACTAGTATGTATGCCCAAGCCTCTGCTTTCCTCTGTAGTGTTCCACAAAAGACGGAAAAGTGCAATAACCGGCAGCACATATATTTTCTTTTTAGAACGGTAATCATGTATACTGAAAGAAAAGCGCAGGCGCCTGGTTAGCGTCGCAAATTGGAACCAGCCAGCGTTAGTGGGAGCTTGAACTAAAAAGATAGACAAAAGAACAAGAGAGAATCCATTTCGGGAAGGAGAAACCAAATGGAACAATTTTTAGTATACCCGATTAGATTGATTCCTTATGTCGCGATCACGTTGATATTTGCATTCACGTTTCACGAATTTGCCCATGCCTTTATGGCGTATAAATTTGGGGATATGACCGCCAAAAACCAAGGGCGGCTGACATTAAATCCAGTGAAACATCTTGACCTGATTGGCACAATCTTAATTTTTGTTGCCGGCTTTGGCTGGGCTCGTCCGGTACCGGTAAACCGGTTTTTCTTTAAAAGACCAAGGCTCGCAGGTGTCCTGGTTTCCGTCGCGGGACCGTTGTCCAATCTGGTTTTGGCCTGTATCGGCCTGACCGTTGGGTATGCATCAGAAAAATACGGAATCCTAACTTCAGATACTTTTTCAATATTTATCACTGTATTTATCAATCTTAATGTCATGTTGTTTATATTTAACTTACTCCCATTGCCGCCGCTCGATGGCTACCGAATTATTGAAGATTTAGTTCCCAATCATATCAGGGCAAAATTAACACAGTATGAACAGTACGGGACTTTGATTTTCTTAATATTAGTGATAACACCGTTAAGCCGTTACACGATTGGGCCATTTTTTGATATCGTGATTCCGTGGTTCAAATATGGGTTAAGTACTTTTTTCTACTCTTTATTTTATTAGGAGGTTTTAAGCGTCAATGGAAGAAAAAAAGAAAAAACTCGGATTTAATATTATCAAGCCGGAAGACCCGATGAAGGGCCATAAAGGCTATGGAGCGGGTGTCCTGAGCTTGGACAATATCTCGCCAGTTATCATCGATGTAGAGGCCGGAGAAGCGGAGATTGATGTCGGCGCGATGCATGCCCGCAGTGCCGTGGAAAAGGGAATCAAGTTCTTGCCGAACCAGGAAGACGTTCCTAACGGCAAACCATATTGGCTCGTTTGGGTGACGATTGACCGCGTCGAGCAGGGGCCTTATTACGCCGGCGTAACGGCCTGCTACATGACGGTCGACCGCTCCATCCGCCGCGGCTACAAGTCGCTTCCGGAGCACGTCAACCGGATGGATAAGTCGCTCAAGCGCCAGATCATGGTCGACCATATGGATGAAAAATCGAAGCGGATATTGGCTGAGTTTTTACAGAATCATAATGAGGAACTTTGGAACAACTCGACAGACGAACTGAAAAAAGGACTGCTCGGAGAGTGAAAATTTTTTTACGAAAATAAACAAGTCCAATTACTTGTAGTTTTACAAAAACATGGTACTATATAAGCAGTGTGAAAGCACTGTAAAACTAGGACAGGAAAAAGCTCCGGAGAATTCTCCGGAGCTTTTTCCGTTATTATAGCAGCAATATAGTTATCCCCATGGGAATACCCGCTTGTACCATGGAATCATCTTATCCTTGTCAGGTTTGACCTTTGATTTATCGTTATGGTCACGGATATGCTCGGTGCAATAGTCGGTCGGCTCTGTGCCTTTTTCGAAATAGGTGAAGCGCCGGATCGGACAATCCTTCGTGGCCAGCTTGCCATTTGCCGGGTCGACATAAACGCCGATGACCCCAGCCTTTGGCGGCTTGAACGACTTGACCGGCTTGCCGTCGAGGGCTTCCTCCATGAAATGGGCCCAAACGTTTTTGGCATAGGTTTTGTCTGTTGAGGCTTCAAGCGGCTTGTTTTTGTCAAAGCCAGCCCACACCGCGGTCACGAGCTGCGGCGAATAGCCGATCATCCAACTGTCGGTTTCAGTTGAACCGGATTTGCCGGCATACGGCCTTGTTAATGTATCAAGGATGGTGCTGCCCGTAACACTGGCATAGCCGTTCAGCTTCGGGTCAAACACGCCGGTCAGCATCTCGGTCATGACAAACGCTTTTGCCTCATCCAAGACCCGCTCGGACTCGGGTTTATTTTCATAAATCACATTGCCATTATAGTCCTCGACTTTGGTAATCAAGTCCGGGCTGACTTTTTTTCCGCCATTGGCCAGCAGGCTGTACGCATTGGCCATTTCGATGACCCTGACACCTGACGTGCCCAGGGCGAGCGATGGCACTTGTTCCATTTTGGTCGACAGCCCAAACCTCTTAGCTGTCTTAATCAAGGTGTCTTCGCCTAAAAACAAATGCGTTTTGACAGCAAAAATATTATCGGATACGGCGAGGGCTTGGGCAAGCGTGATTTCCCCGTCCGCGTATTTATTATTAAAATTATGCGGCGTATACTCGGATTGGCCATCGTCAAACTGGAACGTCGTGGATTCACTCCGCATCGTCGATGAGGGGGTGAAGCCGTGCTCGAGTGCCGCGTAGTACAGCAATGGTTTAATGGTAGACCCCGGCTGGCGGATGGCCTGAACGGCCCGGTTGAACGGACTTTTGTCATAGTCCCGGCCCCCAACCATGGCCTTCACTTGGCCGGTTTTCGGGTCCATGGCGACAAGGCCGATTTGGATTTCAGACGAGTCGGATGCATATTTTTGGACCTCGCGCTCCGCGGCCTTTTGCTGCTTCATATCCAGCGTCGTGTATACTTTGAGTCCGCCCAAGGCGATCGTGCGGTCATCCAGCCCGAGTTTGGTTTTGAGTGCGTTTTTGACGGCATCCTGAAAATAGGGAGCGACTTTTTCGCTTTTGACGGTGGGTTCGCCCGTTAAATGGAGCGGCTGCCGGGCCGCTTGCTCAGCTTTATTTTTTGATATATAACCGTTTTTGACCATGCTTTGTAAAATAATCTCCTGCCGGGCTTTGGCTTTTTCCATCGAATTGAATGGTGAATAGATGCCAGGACCCTTGGGGATTCCGGCCAGCATGCTAGCCTCGCTGAGCGTGAGCTTGGACGCTGGTTTCCCAAAGTAATACTTGCTGGCAGCTTCCGCACCGTACGTGCCATTGCCGTAGTAGATGGTATTTAAGTAGCCTTCTAGAATTTGCTTTTTCGGATAGCTCATTTCGAGGCGGATCGTGTAAAACGCCTCAAGCAGCTTGCGCTTCCATGTTTTATCGTGCTCGAGAAATAGGTTCCGCGCGTACTGCTGGGTGATGGTGCTGGCCCCCTGGACCTTCGCCATCGCCTTGATGTCGGCAAGCACCGCCCCTCCGACCCGTTTATAGTCAAAGCCGTGATGGTTGTAAAAATTTTTATCTTCAATGGAAATGGTTGCGTCGATTAAGTCCGGTGAAATGTTGTCAAGTTTGGCCCAATAGCGTTTTTGGCCATTGTTCGATTCACCGATCAAGGTTCCGTCGTCTGAGAAAAACAGTGTCGACTGCGGAACGGCCAATGGCGGCGCCCCTAGTATTTTGGCGTAGCCAAGGACGCCCATGATGAGTATGAACAGACAAATCATGCCAATCAAACTGATGAAAAAAAGTGCGCGCAAATATTTGACTGTCTTCCGGAACCCGTGATTCGTCATGATTTCCATGCTGTTCTCCCGCCCCTCTTTTGAGATGATTAGCACCCCGGCCGGCATTTGCTTTCCTTTCCGGCGGTATCTGGTCATTTTTAAAAATAAAGATAGTAATAGTATTGAAAAAAGAAGAGCGTTTTAAACACTTTTTGGATAAAAATCAAATATTTTTCTTAAATATTGCTAGACTTTTTTCTGTGTTTGTAATTCAATAGTTTGGGTAGTATAAAAGAAAAGCGGAAGCGCCCTGGTCAGCGCCGTATGGCACGGGCAGTACCTTTTCAAAATCGATACTGCCTGCATAACAAGCGGAAGCCCGGTCAGCGGTGTATGCCTAGAACTCTTCGTGTTCATTGTTTCATGCTTTAAAATCTGGAATGAAAGAGGGAAGACGAGTATGGGTGGACTTTGGTTTACTGAGAAGCAGACCGAAAACTTTGGCATTACGATGAAAGTGAATAAAACCTTACATACAGAGCAAACGGAGTTTCAGAAGCTGGATATGGTCGAAACAGAAGAATGGGGCAACATGCTGCTGCTGGACGGCATGGTCATGACGTCTGTCAGGGATGAGTTTGTCTATCACGAAATGGTTGCCCATGTTCCATTGTTCACACACCCCAACCCGGAGAACGTCCTGGTGGTCGGGGGCGGTGACGGCGGCGTTATCCGTGAAGTGCTGAAGCATCCGGAGGTCAAGAAGGCCACCCTTGTGGACATTGACGGGAAAGTCATCGAGTACTCGAAGAAATACCTGCCGGAGATTGCCGGCAAACTGGATGACCCGCGCGTCGACGTGCGTGTTGATGACGGGTTTATGCATATCGCCAAAAGCGACGGGGAATATGACGTCATTATGGTAGATTCCACTGAGCCAGTCGGCCCTGCGGTAAACCTTTTCACCAAAGGTTTCTATGCTGGAATCTCTAAAGCCTTAAAGGAAGACGGTTTGTTCGTGGCCCAGTCCGACAACCCATGGTTTAAGGCCGATTTGATCCGCAACGTCCAGCGTGATGTCCGTGAGATCTTCCCAATCACCCGCTTGTACCTGGCCAACATCCCGACCTACCCAAGCGGCCTATGGGCATTCACCATCGGATCCAAAAAATACGACCCGCTGGCAGTAACTTTCAACAGCTTCCACGAAATCGAAACCAAATACTACACCAAAGAAATACACAAAACAGCCTTTGTCTTACCTAAATTTGTAGAAGACTTAGTGAAATAAACGGGGAAACAGTCTACACTGCAGTAGTGCGGTAAAGCGATGGGGGACAGGCCCCCACCATGGTAAAGCGTTAAAGCAGTGGAGGGAAGGCCCCGAGAGGAGTTGGGTTTATGCGTTTTGAGGAGACGTATTCAGGGAATGTGTTTATTAAGAGTCATCCTGTGTTTGAGGAGAGCCGTGTGGTTCTTTATGGGATGCCGATGGATTGGACGGTTAGTTTCCGTCCGGGTTCACGGTTTGGTCCTACACGGATTCGCGAGGTGTCGCCTGGTCTGGAGGAGTATAGCCCGTACCTTGACCGTGAACTGGATGATGTAAAATACTTTGATGCAGGCGATATTCCGCTGCCGTTCGGCAATGCCCAGCGCAGCTTGGATATGATTGAAGAGTTTGTCGACCGGATTATTGATGCCGGCAAGTTTCCGCTTGGCATGGGCGGCGAGCACCTCGTGTCTTGGCCGGTCATGAAGGCGGTATATAAGAAATATCCCGATTTGGCGATCATCCATTTTGATGCGCATACGGATTTGCGCGAACAATATGAAGGCGAACCACTGTCGCACTCGACGCCAATCCGCAAGATTGCTGAGCACATCGGGCCAAAGAATGTTTATTCATTTGGCATCCGGTCCGGCATGAAGGAAGAGTTTCAGTGGGCGAAGGAAAACGGCATGCATATCAGCAAGTTTGAGGTCTTGGAGCCATTAAAAGAGGTTCTGCCGCAGCTGGCCGGCCGTCCGGTATACGTCACAATCGATATCGACGTGTTGGACCCGGCCCATGCGCCTGGAACCGGCACAGTCGATGCCGGCGGGATTACTTCGAAGGAGCTGTTGGCTTCAATCCACGCGATTGCTCGTTCCGAGGTCAATGTAGTCGGTGCTGACCTGGTCGAAGTGGCACCGGTTTGGGACCCGTCCGAACAAACCGTCAATACAGCCAGCAAAATGATCCGCGAAATGCTGCTTGGCTGGGTAAAATAAACAAGAAGCATAGAAGACTGGTGCCTGTCCTATAAACGGACAGGCACCTTTGCTTTACGCAGACTCTATGTATATAATGTGTAAGTATGCATGGACGGGCAATCGTCAATGATAGAGACATCATATAAATAGTAGAATGGCTGGATGGTTTAGACACTAGCGACCCTGGTGTTAACGAAAAAGCAAACAAACCGTCCCCATGGCACAGGAGGGGTTCTGCTTGGCATTGGCGGAAATTCCGGTGAAGATTAGTGTGAAGACAACCATTGACCAGGAAGAGACGATTGAGTTGATGGTGTTTGGCCGCTATTACCAAAAGGAAAAGGCGTCTTTCTTGCAGTATGAAGAAGCAATGGAAGCGGGCAGTGTCCGGACGATTGTGAAGATGACGCCGGATGAGGCATTGATTCTGCGCAGCGGTGCAGTGAAAATGCGGCTGCCGTTTACTCTGCAAAAGAAGCTTCGGGGCAGCTATGAAATGCCGTTTGGCGTATTTGAAACAACGACCAATACGAAAAGTTTGACCTTTACTTTTGAAAATGGCAAAGGCTTAATGGATATTTTATACGAATTCGCTATGCAGGGCGAACATGCCGGTACATATCATTTAGAAATCAGTTTTCAGGAGGACCGAACATGAATATTGTTGAACAAACGCAAAGCAAATTAAAGGAAGAGATTCGCGCCGCCGTGCTGAAGGCTGGGCTTGCAACAGAGGACCAGATTCCTGATGTGATCCTCGAAGTCCCTAAGGAAAAAGCGCACGGTGACTATTCTACGAACATGGCGATGCAGCTGGCCCGCGTGGCCAAAAAGGCGCCGCGCATGATTGCCGAAGCCATCATTGAAAACTTTGACCGCTCCAGAGCTTCTATTGAAAAAATGGAGATTGCCGGTCCTGGCTTTATTAACTTTTTTATGAACAACGGTTATCTGACAGACTTGATTCCAGCCATCCTTGAAGCCGGGGAAAAATACGGCACAACCAATGTCGGCGGCCAGCAAAAGGTCCAAGTCGAGTTCGTTTCGGCCAATCCGACCGGTGACCTTCACCTAGGACATGCCCGCGGTGCGGCGGTCGGCGACTCGCTGTGCAACATTTTGGACAAAGCAGGCTACGAAGTTTCCCGTGAATACTATATTAACGACGCTGGCAATCAAATTAACAATCTGGCACGTTCGGTCGAGGCCCGCTACTTCCAAGCCTTAGGTATGGAAAAAGACATGCCGGAAGACGGATATCATGGCGCAGATATCGTGGGAATCGGCAAAAAGCTGGCAGAGGAATACGGCGACAAATATGTAAACCAATCAGAAGAAGAACGGTTCGAGTTTTTCCGTGAATATGGCCTGAAGACGGAAATGGCCAAACTGCAGCGCGACCTTGAGGACTTCCGTGTCCGCTTTGATGTTTGGTTCTCCGAAACCTCATTATATAAAAATGGCCAAATTGACAAGGCACTGGAAGCACTTCGGAAAACGGGCTATATTTACGAGCAGGATGGGGCTACCTGGCTGCGGTCCACCGATTTTGGTGACGACAAAGACCGTGTGCTGATCAAGCAGGACGGCTCTTATACGTACTTGACTCCGGATATTGCTTATCATAAAAACAAACTGGACCGCGGTTTTGAAAAATTAATCAACATCTGGGGCGCGGACCATCATGGCTATATTCCAAGGATGAAGGCAGCCATTCAGGCGCTCGGTTATGACCGCGAGGCGCTCGAGGTGGAAATCATCCAGCTGGTTCACCTTTATAAGAACGGCGAGAAAATGAAGATGAGCAAGCGGACCGGAAAGGCCGTCACGATGCGGGATTTGGTCGATGAGGTCGGCCTCGATGCCACCCGTTACTTTTTCGCGATGCGCAGTTCCGATACCCACTTGGATTTTGATTTGGATTTGGCTGTGTCGCAGTCCAATGAAAACCCGGTTTACTACGCACAATATGCCCATGCCCGGATTTGTTCCATTTTGCGTTCTGGCGAAGAACAGGGTGTAAAGGCAGATAATAATGCTGATTTCTCATTGGTTGGGGCCGAAAAGGAAATAGATTTACTGAAAAAATTAGGCGAGTTCCCTGCGGCGGTCGGTGAGGCGGCTCTGAAGCGTGTGCCGCACCGAATCACCAACTATATCAATGAATTGGCAGCAGCGTTCCACAGCTTTTACAATGCTGAAAAGGTACTCGACCTCGAGCATCCGGAACGCACTAAGGCCCGCCTTGCGCTGGTAAAAGCGGTGCAAATTTCTCTGAAGAACGCCTTGGCGTTAATTGGGGTTTCTGCTCCGGAAAAAATGTAAGCTATTATGAAGCTCTCCCATTAGAAATGGGAGGGCTTTTTGCATGATATATGAAATGGGGATGGGTCCAAACTTAGCCTAACTACGCTAAAGGGTGATTTATCGGGAAAAAATCGAATATATCGGCAAAATTTTAAATATATCGGGAAAAAATCCAATATATCAGTAAAAAGTGAGCAAATATCGGGAAAAGCAAATGATGGGCTAAATGCGCCCAACCCAAAATAGCCCTCGAAAAGTTCCTAGAACATGAATACCATCCAAAAAAATGCAAATATTAGTAAAGACTTTTCAGTGAGGAGTGGACCGCACGCATGAATGTAGGAAGAGCAAAAGAAATCCTGGAATCTGCTGACATGATCAACGTGACCTATGAAGGAACACCCGTCATCATCCAGCACATAGACGAAGCCGCCAAAATGGCCCGCATCTACACAAGGAAAGACCCCGAAAACGAACAAGACGTCCCAGTACTATACCTCATCGAAGAATAAAACAAGTCTCCGAAACCAGCTCGGAGACTTTATTTTTTCGGGCATGTCCCCCGCCGCGTTAAAGCGTTACCTGAGTGGGGGACAGGCCCCCGCCGCTTTAAAGGGAGAAAGTCCTTTTATTTGATGGTGATGGCGCCGCCGCTGATGCGGGTGATGCCTCGGGTTTTGCTTAGGTCTTGGATGAGTTTTAGCAGGGCTTGGTCTTTGGCTTTGGCTTCGATCATGAAGTCGACGTCGCGGCCGATTTGTTTTAACAGTGTGATTAATGGCATGATGAATTCGGGGTCGACGAAGTCGGCGTGGGACCGGAATTCTTTCTCTGTCTTGGGCGATGAGATATGGATTTTCGGCACTAATTCAGGCCGCACCGCCCACGTCGCAAACACCCGCGGCAGCAGTTCTTCCAGCCCCGCTTCCGACAAATTGGCCATATGGTGATGGTAATCGAACATAAGCGGGATGCCCTCTTTTTCACACACCGCCAACGTTTCTTCCGTGGTGTACGTCTTATCATCATTCTCCAACGTCATAATCTTCTTAATCGGGGCAGGCAGTGACTTCAAATTTTGGTGAAACCGGGCCACCGCCTTTTCCTTGTCCCCATAAGCCCCGCCAATATGGATATTGATCAGGCTCTCCTGCACGATGCCCATCGCCTCCAGCATCCCGTAATGGTACTTCATGTCGCCCACCGCGTTCTCCGTAATCTTTTTCTGCGGTGAAGTGAACAGCGTAAACTGATTGGGGTGGAAACTCACCCGCAGGTTGTTTTTCCGCACCAACTCGCCCAGCTCCTGCCACTCCTCCCGGAACGGCGTCGTGAAATCCCAAAGCACCTCCGGATGGGTCGCCAGCGGGACAATCGAGCTTGAAAGCCGGTACAGTTCAATCTCGTGGGCTAAATTATAGTACAGCATCCGCCGGGTGTGATTGAGATTTTGCTTGGTTACCTCAAGCAGTTTCTCCGCACGTTCCTGCTCGCCCAGCTGCTTGTACCGGGTGAACGTCACCGTTTTGGCCGGTGAAGCATCCCACAGGCTGATGGCGTGGGAAACATAGCCGAAACGAATCTTCATGGGCATAGCCCCTTCCTATAAGAAAAAGGATAAAGCTCTGGCAATCACTTCTTTGACAGAACGGCTGAAATTCGGCCTATTGAGCGTCTTCAGCAGCATCGGCTTGGAGTCCTCGATGTCTTTCTTTAACACCCTCATGAGGCGTTCAATAAATCCGCTGTCATAGATATAGCAATTGATTTCTTTATTCAGAAATAAGCTCCGGTTATCAAAATTGGCCGTCCCCACATCGCAAACCTTGTCATCGACCACAATCACTTTTGCATGATAAAAACCGTTTTTGTATTGGTATACCTGAGCCCCTTCCCGAAGCAGGATCCGTAAAAACCGGTAGGAGGCCTCCTGGACCAACACATGGTCGGCCGTATAAGGCGTAATCACCGTAAGGCCGACCCCGCGCCGCAACGCTTCCCTCAGCTCGCTGAATAATTTTTTGCTGGGGATGAAATACGGGCTCCCGATGGTAATTTCCCGCTCGGCCTGGCGAATCAGCTTGATTTGCATAGGTTCCAGGTGGCCGGCCTCCGTCGGCATCAGCCGGTGGCGGATGCGGCCCTGCGGAAGCTTAGGAAAATAGGCCGCGTCCCGCTGCAAATTCTCTCCCGTGGCCAGCCGCCAATCAATGAAAAACTCACTCTGCAAAAAATTGACGCCCTCACCAGACATTTTCAAATGGTAGTCGCGCCACGGGCTAAGCTTTGGGTCCTGGTCAATGTATTCTTTGCCGATATTAAACCCGCCTAGGTAGCCGATTTTTCCATCAATAATGGAGATCTTCCGGTGGTTGCGCACTTGCGCCGTATAAAATAGAAACGGAAATCTGATCCGGTTGCAGTAGGAAAACCGGACTCCCGCCTGTTTCAAGGCTTGAATCTCAGATTTTTTTACCTTCAAGCCGCCGAGACGGTCTAACAGCAGCCGGACTTCGACACCCTGACCCGCCTTTTCTTTTAACAATGAAAAAAATTCCAGACTGAACGAGTCATTTTTGATAATATAAAATAGAACATGTACATGATGCTTGGCAGCACGGATTTCGTCAAAGTAGTCCGTGAACATTTTTTTCCCATGCGGAAGAATATCAAAGTCGCCATGAAGGATTGGGGTTTCGGTTTGGGGCGCGGAAGCAAGATGCTTCTTTTGTCCTAAGTTAAAATCCAAGCCAAGCCATATAATGAACAGAAGAATTAGTCCAATCAAAGCCATTGCCACATACATGGGAAACCATCCTCCAGTCTGTTGTAGTTTTTCCACGAAAAATCATTTCTATTAGTTTGAAAAAATGGTTTGACTGAATGCTCATTCATTTTTATAATATGGATAAGATGTTCAGAAAATTTTATATTTTCTACAACTTAAGTACAATTAGGGAGAGAAAAAGGAAAGGGGCGTTTCAGTGTGAATGGACTGTTATGGGTCAACCTTATTGCGTTTCTTGGTGTAACCGCTTACGCAATCAGCCTGTTCGTCTATGTTGTCAAAACTCGCATCGAGTACATTAAGCTTGGCAAAAAAGTGGAGTTCGACAACAATGTGAAAGCGCGGCTGGAGAAAATCTGGATCAACGTCTTCGGGCAAAAAAAGCTGCTTAAGGATAAGAAAAGCGGCGCTATGCACGTCATGTTCTTCTACGGCTTTATTTTAGTCCAATTCGGGGCCATCGATTTCATTTGGAAAGGTCTCGCGCCAGGGTCCCATCTGCCGCTCGGCCCGTTATATCCTGGCTTCACCTTCTTCCAAGAAATCGTCACCTTAATGATTTTAGTGGCCGTTATTTGGGCTTTCTACCGCCGCTATATTGAAAAATTAGTCCGGTTAAAGCGGAACTTCAAGTCAGGTCTGGTGTTAATTTTTATCGGCGGCTTGATGCTGTCCGTTTTATTAGGTAACGGAATGGGCCTCATCTGGCACGGTGAAGAGAGCTCTTGGACGGAGCCGGTGGCATCGTTGATCAGCACGATTTTCTCCGGTATGGGCGAAACGGCTGCGGTGTCCGTGTTCTATGTGGCCTGGTGGATTCACTTGCTGTTCTTGCTGTCATTCTTGGTTTACGTGCCGCAGTCCAAGCATGCTCACTTGATTGCCGGTCCGGCCAACGTTTATTTGAACCGGTTGGAAAAGCCGGGCAAATTGAAAAAAATTGATTTTGAAGATGAATCGCAAGAATCCTTCGGGGTTGGAAAAATTGAAGACTTTACCCAGCTGCAGCTGGTTGATTTTTACGCTTGCGTCGAGTGCGGCCGCTGTACTAGTATGTGCCCGGCCACCGGAACAGGCAAAATGCTGTCGCCGATGGACTTAATCGTAAAAATGCGCGACCACTTAACCAATTATGGAGCCGCTGTCACATCCAAACAGCCATGGGTGCCAACGTTTGCGTTTGCGGGCACGAAAGGCAACCAGCTGGCGATTGCCGCCGCCGGGCAAGGTGCGGAAGAAACGGCCGCTACTACAATCTATAATCCAAGCTTGATTGGCGATGTGATCACGGAAGAAGAGATTTGGGCCTGCACAACCTGCCGTAACTGTGAGGACCAATGTCCGGTCATGAACGAGCACGTCGACAAAATTATTGACCTGCGCCGCTATCTGGTTTTGACAGAAGGAAAAATGGATGCCGATGCCCAGCGCGCCATGACCAACATCGAGCGCCAGGGCAACCCGTGGGGCTTAAACCGCAAACAGCGTGAAGACTGGCGCGAGCTCCGCGAAGACGTGGAGATTAAAACGGTGAAGGAAATGAACAAGGCGGGCGAAGAGTTCGAATACCTCTTCTGGGTCGGTTCGATGGGTTCCTACGACAACCGTTCACAAAAAATTGCGCTATCCTTTGCCAAGTTGCTGAATGAAGCAGGCGTCAAGTTTGCCATCCTTGGCAACAAGGAGAAGAACTCCGGCGATACGGCCCGCCGTTTGGGCAACGAGTTCCTGTTCCAGGATTTGGCCGCGAAAAACATAGAAGAATTTGAAAAGGCGGAGATCAAGAAGATTGTCACGATTGACCCGCATGCTTATAATACGTTCAAAAATGAATACTCCGATTTCGGCCTGGAAGCACAAGTGTACCATCATACTGAAGTGCTCTACCAGCTGGTGAAGGAAGGACGGCTAGTGCCGAAGAATGAGGTTAAAGAAACCATCACATTCCATGATTCGTGTTACTTGGGCCGTTATAACGAGGTATATGACGCACCGCGGGAGATTTTAAAATCGATCCCTGGCGTGACGCTGGTGGAAATGGAACGGAACCGCGAAAAAGGCATGTGCTGCGGCGCCGGCGGCGGACTCATGTGGATGGAGGAAGGAACCGGCCACCGCATCAACGTCGCCCGAACCGAGCAGGCTTTGTCCGTCAACCCGACCGTTATCAGCTCCGGATGCCCATACTGCCTCACCATGCTGACCGATGGAACCAAAGCCAAAGAAGTCGAAGACAAAGTCTCCACCTATGATGTCGCAGAACTTTTAGAAAAAGCCGTCTGCGGATGAGCAAAAGAACTGGTGCCTGGCAGTCATTCTTGACCGCCAAGCACCTAACTAACAAGAATAGCAGAGTTGAATTTTTATCATCATAAAATTTGGAAAATTTTGTGTAAAACAATTCAACTTCTGCTATTATTCATGTAAAATAGAAATAAGATAAAACGCTTTCATTTACAGCTGACGTGGGCTGCCTAGAGGCCTGCGTTATTTTTGGGAAACTCGCCGAACGAGCGTTCAGTCAGGAAACATTTTTACAATAAAAATACTGAATATTGGGAAAAGGGAGAGTGGATCGAATGGGGAAAACGGTCATTTTAAGCGGGGTAAGGACGCCATTTGGCAAATTTGGCGGTGGATTAAGCAGCCTCAAAGCGGTGGAGCTTGGAGGTATTGCGATTAAAGAGGCATTAAAACGCGCCGATGTCAGGCCAGAAGATGTAGAAGAAGTGATTTTTGGAACGGTGCTGCAAGGCGGCCAGGGGCAAATCCCGTCGCGCCAAGCCTCCCGCCATGCTGGACTGCCTTGGGAAGTCAAAACCGAAACAATCAACAAGGTGTGCGCGTCCGGGATGCGCAGTGTCACGTTGGCAGACCAAATCATCCGCGCCGGCGACGGGGAAGTGATTGTCGCGGGCGGTATGGAATCGATGAGCCATGCGCCTTATATTCTGCCGAATGCCAGATGGGGGATGCGGATGAATGATGGGGCCGTCAAGGATTTAATGATTCATGATGGCTTAAGTTGCAGCTTTACCGGGGTCCATATGGGGACATATGGAAATTCGACAGCGGAGGATTTGGACATCAGCCGCCAAGCCCAGGATGAATGGGCCTATCGCAGCCATCAGCGGGCCATTGCTGCAATTGAAGCGGGTAAATTTGCTGAGGAGATCATTCGGGTAGAGGTGCCGCAGCGCAAAGGGGCTCCTGTCGTAGTGGAGCACGACGAGGCGCCTCGGAAGGACACATCACTCGAAAAATTGGCGAAGCTCGGGCCGGCATTTGGGGGCGGCACCATTACGGCAGGAAACGCGCCTGGGGTCAATGACGGGGCAGGAGCGATGGTGTTAATGAGCGAGGAGCGCGCCATCCGAGAAGGCCGCGGGATCGAAGCGGTCATCATTGGCCAGGCGGCGGTTGCTGTGGAAGCCAAGGATTTTCCGAAAACTCCCGGACTGGTCATCAATGAAATTTTACGAAAAACAGGCAAAACAGTAGAAGACATTGATTTGTTTGAAATCAACGAGGCATTCGCCGCGGTGGCACTGGCAAGCAAGCAGATTGCGGGTCTTGATCCGGAGAAGATCAATGTCAACGGCGGTGCGGTTGCCCTGGGCCATCCAATCGGTGCCAGTGGAGCGCGGATTATTATTACCTTAATACATGAGTTGAAACGGCGTGGCGGCGGAATTGGCATTGCGGCCATTTGCAGCGGCGGCGGCCAGGGTGACGCTGTTATGATTGAGGTGCCAAAAAGATAGGGGGACGGTGTGATGATGAAGGTAGAAAAAGTGATGGTAATCGGAGCGGGGCAAATGGGCTCGGGGATTGCCCAAGTTTGTGCCCAGGCGGGATATCAGGTGCTGCTTAACGATTTAAAACCGGAATTTGTCGAGCGCGGTTTGGGGGTCATCAACAAGAACCTGTCACGCAACGTGGAAAAGGGACGATTGACAGAGGAGCAAAAACAGCAGGTGTTGGACCGGTTAACGGCTTCCACGGACTTGAATGATGCGGGCGGAGTTGACCTTGTCATCGAAGCAGCGGTCGAAAATATGGACATCAAGGCCAAAATTTTTGCACAGTTGGATAGCATCGCACCGGAGCATGCGATTTTGGCGAGCAACACCTCGTCGCTGCCCATCACCGAGATTGCGGCATCCACCAAGCGTCCGGAAAAAGTCATCGGCATGCATTTTATGAATCCGGTACCGGTGATGAAGCTCGTGGAAATCATCCGCGGCTTGGCGACTTCCGATGAAGTGTACCAAGTGATCGAGGACATGACGAAAACACTGAACAAGGTGCCGGTGGAGGTCAATGACTTCCCAGGTTTCGTGTCGAACCGAATCTTGCTGCCGATGATTAATGAAGCGATTTTTACCTTATATGAGGGAGTAGCCACGAAGGAAGCGATTGACGAAGTCATGAAGCTTGGCATGAACCATCCGATGGGGCCGTTGACCTTGGCTGATTTTATCGGCTTAGATACCTGCCTTTACATTTTGGAAACCTTGCATGAAGGCTTCGGCGACGACAAATACCGTCCATGCCCGCTGTTGCGCAAATACGTGAAAGCCGGCTGGCTGGGCAAGAAAACGGGCCGCGGGTTCTATACCTACGAATAAGCTTGAGAAGTCCTCCAAAGGAGCGAGGAATCATGAATTTATTTTTTACCGAAGAGCAAATCATGCTG
Source organism: Neobacillus camarae (assembly GCF_054950115.1). Classification (NCBI taxonomy): domain Bacteria; kingdom Bacillati; phylum Bacillota; class Bacilli; order Caryophanales; family Bacillaceae; genus Neobacillus; species Neobacillus camarae. Next base: position 295,459 of record NZ_JBUCKX010000002.1, read on the forward strand.
CAAAAAATGGTCCACGATTTTGCGGCCAATGAAATCGCGCCATTTATTGAAAAAATGGAGCAGGGCCAGTTTCCCCGGGAGATTTTAAAAAAAATGGGGCAGCTGGGCCTGATGGGCATTCCGGTTCCTGAACCATATGGCGGTGCGGGGATGGACTTCATTTCATATGTGAGCACGATCCACGAGCTGTCCAAAGTCAGTGCCACGGTTGGCGTGATTTTGTCGGTTCATACGTCCGTTGGAACAAACCCGATTCTGTATTTTGGCACAGAGGAACAGAAGCAGAAGTATGTGCCGAAGCTTGCGGCCGGAGAATATTTGGGGGCATTTTGTTTAACGGAACCGGGCTCGGGCTCGGATGCCGCCAGTTTAAAAACCCGTGCGGTCAGGCAAGGGGACGAATATATCCTGAACGGCTCCAAAATCTTCATCACCAATGGCGGCGAGGCTGATGTGTATATCGTGTTTGCCAAAACGAATCCTGAAAAAGGCGCTAGGGGGATCTCGGCATTTATTGTGGAAAAAGGGTCGCCGGGGTTTGTAGTCGGCAAGGATGAAAAGAAAATGGGGCTGCACGGGTCGAGGACCGTCCAATTAACCTTTGAAGATATGCGTATTCCAGCGGAAAACCTGTTGGGCCGTGAAGGTGAGGGGTTTAAGATTGCGATGGCCAACCTTGATGTCGGCCGTATCGGGATTGCCGCTCAGGCGCTCGGGATTGCGGAAGCCGCGCTGTCGGCCGCAACCGACTATGCAAAGGAACGGCACCAGTTTGGCAAGCCGATTGCCGCCCAGCAGGGGATTGGCTTCAAGCTTGCTGATATGGCAACCCAAGTCGAGGCGGCGAAACTCTTAGTCTACCAGGCGGCGGATTTGCGGAACCGTGGGGAGAAATGCGGTAAAGAAGCCTCGATGGCCAAGCTGTTCGCGTCGCGGGCAGCGGTGGAAGTGGCAACGGAGGCAGTCCAAGTGTTCGGCGGCTACGGTTATACGGAAGACTACCCGGTCGAGCGGTATTTCCGCGATGCGAAAATCACGGAAATCTATGAGGGAACGAGCGAGATTCAGCGGATCGTGATTAGTAAGCAGCTTTTATGATGGGACATCGGGCGTTTGAAAGGTACTTTTGAAAGTAAAATCCAAATAAAGGTCGTAAGTTCTCTAAATTAGGCAGTAAGTGCCCAAAAATAGGTTGTAAATAAAAAAAATAGGCTGTAATCGATAAATAGGATGTTGTAAGTGACTACGTTTAAAAATAGAACCAGTTTCGAAGAGGGAGAGACTCAAAATGAACTTTAAACTGTCCGAAGAACACGAAATGATTCGCAAAATGGTACGGGACTTTGCCAGAAACGAAGTGGCCCCGACCGCAGCGGAGCGCGATGAGGAAGAACGTTTCGACCGGGATTTATTTGACAAAATGGCATCGCTCGGACTGACAGGAATACCATGGCCGGAGGAGTACGGCGGCATCGGCAGCGACTACTTGGCTTACTGTATTGCGGTCGAGGAGTTGTCCCGCATCGATTCCTCCATCGGCGTCACCTTATCGGCCCACACTTCGCTGGCAAGCTGGCCGATCTACAAATTCGGCACAGAAGAACAGAAACAGAAGTATTTAAGGCCATTAGCTGAGGGAACCAAGATGGGTGCCTACGGTCTGACCGAACCTGGAAGCGGTTCGGATGCAGGCGGCATGCGGACAACGGCACGTCTCGAGGGCGGCCATTATATCATTAACGGTTCAAAAATTTTCATCACCAACGGCGGCGAGGCAGAGATTTATGTGGTGTTTGCCTTAACCGACCCGTCCAGCCGGCAAAAAGGCACGACCGCGTTTATCATCGAAAAAGATTTCCCAGGCTTCTCTGTCGGTAAAAAAGAAAAGAAACTCGGGATTCGTTCGTCACCAACTACCGAATTGATTTTTGAAGATTGCCAAGTGCCGGTTGAAAACCGGCTGGGAGCGGAGGGCGATGGTTTCAAAATTGCCATGATGACACTTGACGGAGGGCGCAACGGCATCGCGGCCCAGGCGGTCGGGATTGCCCAAGGAGCACTCGATGCGGCAGTGGATTATGCAAAAGAACGCCATCAGTTCGGCAAGCCGATTGCCGCCAACCAAGGCATCAGCTTCAAGCTGGCCGACATGGCCACCAGCATCGAGGCTGCCAGACTGTTAACCTATCAGGCCGCTTGGCTGGAGTCCAATGGCCTTCCATACGGAAAAGAGTCGGCGATGTCCAAACTGTTTGCCGGGGATGCGGCGATGAAGGTCACGACGGAAGCAGTGCAAATCTTCGGCGGCTACGGCTATACCAAGGACTATCCGGTTGAACGGTTCATGCGTGATGCGAAAATCACGCAAATCTACGAAGGCACCCAGGAAATCCAGCGGCTTGTGATTTCAAGAATGCTGACAAAATAACCGGCTGACCAGGCCCCCTTGACCAGGTGCCATTGACCCGGCAAGGAACTGTGACGAAATAACCGGGATACAGGGCCCGCCCGGTTCGAGGCCCGGCTAAAATTTTACAAGAAGAAAGGCGGTAATTTTGGATCGCCAGACTATGATAAAGGCGGTTGGGATATGAACAAACGGGAGGTACAGGCTTCGGTCAAAGATGAGCGTCTTGTCCAAAAAAGGCGCGACCAAATGATCAAGGGAGCCGTTGCACTTTTTAAACAAAAGGGGTTTCATCGGACGACAACAAGGGAAATCGCCAATGCGGCTGGGTTCAGCATCGGGACGCTTTATGAGTATATCCGCACCAAGGAAGACGTGCTTTACCTCGTGTGCGACAGCATCTATGACCATGTCAGCGACCGGCTTCAGAAAGACCTCGAACTGAAAAAGGGCACCATTGACAGCCTGAAAAAGGGGATTGCCAACTTCTTTTATGTGATGGACGAGATGCAGGAGGAAATCCTTGTCATGTACCAGGAGGTCAAGTCACTGTCAAAGGACGCCCTGCCCTATGTCCTGAAAAAGGAACTGGAAATGACGGGCATGTTTGAGAGCATGCTTGAAAAATGTGTCGAAAATGGTGAACTCGATTTGTCGGAAAAACAAATCAAGCTGATTGCCCACGATATTTTTGTCCAAGGGCAAATGTGGAGCTTCCGCCGCTGGGCGCTTAGAAAATTATATACTCTCGATGAATATATTGAGTTGCAAACCGATTTGCTGCTCTTGGGGATTAAACAGCTTCATAAGGGCGAGACCTAAACCGTTTTACGAAAAGGGGGAGAAGGATGAAAACGACCGAAATTTACAAGCCGAAACACCATATCCGCTTTGTGACGGCGTCCAGTTTATTTGATGGCCATGACGCCTCCATCAATATCATGCGGCGTATCCTCCAAGCGAGCGGCGCCGAGGTAATCCACCTTGGTCATAACCGCTCGGTCGAAGAGGTGGTCAACGCGGCGATTCAAGAGGACGCGCAGGGGATTGCGATTTCCTCCTATCAAGGCGGGCATGTCGAATATTTTAAATACATGTACGATTTACTGAAGGAAAAAGGCGCACCCCACATCCGGATTTACGGCGGGGGCGGCGGCGTCATTATTCCTAGGGAAATAAACGAGCTGCATGAGTATGGGATTGCGAGGATTTTTTCACCAGAGGATGGCCGCCAGCACGGCCTTCAGGGCATGATTGATATCATGATCAAGGAATGTGATTTTTCAACGGTCTCGGACGAGATCAGCGGGATGATTGAAAAATTGCCTGCTGGCGATGTGAACGCGATCGCCAAGCTGATCACGTGTGCAGAGCTGCAGGTGGATCAGAATTCGGAGGCCGCCGCGGCAGCGGAGCAGGTGTTGGAAAAAGTCAAAAGCATGGAAAAAGCGATTCCGGTGATTGGGATTACCGGGACGGGCGGAGCCGGAAAAAGTTCCTTGACCGATGAGCTGATCCGCCGGTTTATCAATGAATTCCCTGCTAAAAAAGTGGCGGTCCTGTCGGTCGATCCGACGAAACAAAAGACCGGCGGGGCGCTGCTGGGTGACCGGATCCGCATGAATGCGATTTTTTCGCCAAATGTGTACATGCGCTCGCTGGCGACAAGGAGTTCGAAAACCGAGCTGTCGCTGGCGATTAAGGATGCGTTGGCCGTGACGAAAGCGGCCGGATTTGACCTGATTATCGTGGAAACAAGCGGCATCGGCCAAGGGGATGCAGAGATTACCCAGATTTGCGATGTTGCCATGTATGTGATGACCAGCGAGTTCGGGGCCCCGTCCCAGCTGGAAAAAATCGATATGATTGATTATGCCGACCTGATTGTCATCAATAAATTCGAGCGCAAAGGCTCTGAGGATGCCAAACGCCAGGTGCAGAAGCAATACCAGCGCAGCCACATGCTGTTCGAAAAGGATACGAGCGAGATGCCGGTGTACGGGACGATTGCCAGCCAATTCCATGATGCCGGCACCAACGCCTTGTTCGCCGCTTTAATTGAAAAAATAAACGAAAAAACCGGCACGGATTGGGTGACCACTTTTTCAAAAAATGCTGTGGTCGAAAAGCAAAATGTCATTATCCCGACCGACCGCCGGTATTATTTAAGGGAAATCACCGAAACAGTCCGGTCCTATCATAAGAAGGCCGAGCAGCAGGCCAATCTTGCGCGGAAACTGTTTCAGCTGGAAGGGGCGATGGCCAGTGTCAAAGAGCAGGATGGCGGAGCTCCCGAAGTGCTGGCGGCTTTAGAACGGATTAAGCTGGAAACGGAAGCCAAGCTGACGCCGGAGTCGAAAAATATCCTCGACAATTGGGAAAAAACAAAAGCATCCTACAGCGGCGACCAGTTTGTCACACGGATTCGCGATAAAGAAATTATTACAGCCCTTACCACAACAAGTCTGTCCGGGCTGAAGATTCCTAAAGTCGTGTTGCCAAGATACAAGGATTACGGAGAAATTCTCCGCTGGGTGTACCGGGAAAACGTGCCGGGCTCGTTCCCGTATACTGCAGGGGTGTTTCCGTTCAAGCGCGAGGGCGAGGACCCGAAACGCCAGTTTGCCGGAGAAGGCACGCCGGAGAGGACGAACCGCCGCTTCCATTATCTGTCCAAGGATGATCCGGCAAAGCGCTTGAGCACGGCCTTTGATTCCGTGACCCTTTACGGTGAAGATCCCGATCATCGTCCTGACATATACGGAAAAGTCGGCGAGAGCGGGGTCAGCGTGTGCACGCTCGATGATATGAAAAAGCTGTATGATGGCTTCGATCTGTGCCATCCGTCCACGTCCGTGTCGATGACGATCAACGGTCCAGCCCCGATTATTTTGGCGATGTACATGAATACCGCGATTGACCAGCAGGTAAAGAGGAAGGAAGCCGAGCTCGGCCGGGTACTGACGGTGGAAGAGTTTGCGGAAGTGAAAGCATTTACGCTGCAGACGGTCCGCGGTACGGTTCAGGCCGATATTTTAAAAGAAGACCAAGGTCAGAACACATGTATCTTTTCAACGGAATTCGCGCTGCGGATGATGGGCGACATCCAGCAATATTTCATCGACCACAAGGTGCGTAACTATTACTCGGTGTCGATTTCGGGTTACCATATTGCCGAAGCAGGTGCCAACCCGATTTCCCAGCTGGCGTTTACGCTGTCAAACGGATTTACCTATGTGGAGTACTACTTGAGCCGCGGCATGAATATCGATGATTTTGCGCCGAACCTATCATTCTTTTTCTCCAACGGGCTCGATCCGGAATATACGGTCATCGGCCGGGTGGCGCGCCGGATTTGGTCGACAGTGATGCGCGAGAAGTACGGGGCTAATGAACGGAGTCAAAAGCTGAAGTATCATGTGCAGACTTCCGGGCGCTCCCTGCATGCCCAGGAAATCGATTTTAATGATATCCGTACCACCCTGCAAGCGTTGATGGCCCTGCAGGATAACTGCAATTCCCTTCATACGAACGCGTATGATGAAGCCATCACGACACCGACCGAGGAATCGGTACGGCGGGCGATGGCAATCCAAATGATCATCACCAAGGAGCAGGGGTTAGCGAAAAATGAAAATCCGCTCCAGGGTTCGTTCATTATCGAAGAGCTGACGGATTTGGTGGAGGAAGCGGTGCTCCAAGAGTTTGACCGGCTCAATGACCGCGGCGGCGTGCTCGGGGCGATGGAAACCCAGTATCAGCGCGGCAAAATCCAGGATGAATCAATGTACTATGAAATGAAGAAGCATACTGGGGAACTGCCGATTATTGGGGTCAACACCTACTTGAACCCGAACCCTCCTTCCGAGGAAGAGGTCAACAGTATGGAACTGGCCAGGGCGACACAAGAAGAAAAAGAACTGCAAATCGCTAACCTAAGGGCCTTCCAAGCCGCACGCGTTGGCGAAGCAAAAGACGCCCTGAACCGGTTAAAACGAACAGCCACAAGCGGCGGCAACATCTTCGCCGAACTCATGGAAACCGTCAAAGTCGCCAGCCTCGGCCAAATCACCAAAGCCCTATACGAAGTCGGCGGCCAATACAGACGCAACATGTAGCACAGTAACGCATTAACGGGGTGGGGGCCTGGCCCCCACCCCGTTAATGCGGTGAAGCAATGGGTTCTAAAAATACCCAGAAATATTTTTTTGGAAGTTGTCCATAATAGGAATTTATCTTATATAATCAAGTTGGGTGTTTACTTCTGTGTTTTGGGCAGGTGTCAGCAATGAAGGGCAGTCGGATGGTTTTGATATTGGTGGTTTTTGCGTGGCCATTGTATTATCTTTATGAGAAGCAGCTGGGAGCGATTTCGTTTCTTTCGCTGGCAATTTTTTTTGGGGTGATTTCTTATAAAGAGGCCAAAAAACTCAGAGATCAGGAAAAAAACAGCGGGGAGTCCGAAAAAAGGGAAAAAATTGAATGAAACCGTTGCTGGAACTAGCATAAACGGGAAGAATTTGTTTATAATGAAGAATATGGTTTCTGAGCGGGCGGGGTGCTCTGTGCACGCTTTTACTGTTAAGGAACGATAAGTAATCATACATAATGATTCGTCATAAGAAGGTCCGTTAATCACCCTTAAAGGGTGTTAAATAGAGAAAGGAAGTGCCAATATTGAGTTTAGCACAATACTCAAAAGAGGAGTTACAAGAACTATCCCTCATCGAAATAGCATACGAATATTTGAATAATAGCAAGCAGCCAATCACATTCCAAGATTTAGTTAGTGAAATTTCATCCGCTTTGGGACTTTCCGAACAAGAAATTCGCTCCCGCCTGGCACAATTTTATACTGACATCAATATCGATGGCCGATTTTTGTCATTAGGTGAATACCGCTGGGGACTTCGCGCTTGGTATCCAGTCGACACAGCTGAGGATGACGTGGTAACGACCACGAAACCGAAGAAGAAGAAGGCGAAGAAGGTCGTGGATGAGGAAGAACTTGAACTCGACGATTTCGATGAAATCGACGAGGAAGATTATGATGACTTCGAAGAAGAGGAAGAAGATGTTCTTGAGGATGAAGAAGTCTTTGAGGATGAACTCGATGAGGACGAACTCGATGAAGACTTGGATGAGTTCGATGACGACGATGAAGCAATTGAAGAGGACGAAGACTTTGAACTCGATGAGGACGAAGAGCTGGAAGACGACCTTGAGACCGAGCTAGAAGAGGACGAAGACCTCGAAGTCGATGATGAAGAGGAAGACTTATAATAGAAAAACTAAGCCGCCCAAGTTCCAAAAAAGTGGCTTGACTTTTTGGACGGCAGCTTGTATTATCTTGTTTGGGCTCCTTAAAAAGGACGTATAAATTAGTGAATGCAATGCGCTCCCCTTACACACAGCGTAAGAGGAGCGCTTTTTGTTTTTTGGTCCGTCAAAAAATGCCTGTCTGCCGCCGGTTGCGCGGCATTTGTCAAAGGCAAGAAAACCTCCTTTAAGGCGGGGTTTTTTATTTTTGAACAAAGCATTCCCCTGCTGCAAATAGGGTGGATATTTGCAAAAGAAATTTTTAAAAAATCCATTAACAATCTAAATAATGCACAAACTGTATTTGAGGGGGAATTATTGATGACGAAGTATATATTTGTGACGGGCGGTGTGGTTTCATCGCTGGGAAAAGGAATTACCGCTGCATCCTTAGGAAGATTATTAAAAAACCGTGGATTGAACGTGACAATCCAAAAATTTGATCCCTACATTAACGTCGACCCAGGAACCATGAGCCCTTACCAGCACGGTGAAGTATTCGTGACTGACGATGGCGCTGAAACAGACTTGGACCTTGGCCACTATGAGCGCTTTATTGATATCAATTTAAACAAGTACAGCAACGTAACGACAGGAAAAGTGTACTCCACTGTCCTTCGCAAAGAGCGCCGCGGCGATTATTTGGGCGGCACAGTTCAGGTAATTCCGCATATTACCAATGAAATCAAGGATCGTGTGTTCCGCTCCGGCAAGGAAACCAATGCTGATGTGGTGATTACGGAAATCGGCGGAACCGTTGGCGACATCGAATCGCTGCCATTCTTGGAAGCCATTCGCCAGATCAAAAGTGATATTGGCAGTGAAAATGTCATGTACATTCATTGTACCCTGATTCCTTATATCAAAGCAGCCGGGGAAATGAAGACCAAGCCGACCCAGCACAGCGTAAAAGAATTGCGCGGCCTTGGGATTCAGCCTAACATCATCGTGCTCCGTACCGAAATGCCGGTTACCCAGGATATGAAGGATAAAATTGCCTTGTTCTGTGATATTGACGCAAAAGCGGTCATCGAATGCCGTGATGCGGATACGTTATATTCCATTCCACTTGCATTGCAAGAGCAAAACATGGACCAAATCGTTTGCGACCATCTGAAATTGGTCACTCCGGAAGCAGATATGGCCGAGTGGAAGCAATTGGTGGACCGTGTGCTGAACCTTTCGAAGAAAACCCGCATCGGCCTTGTCGGAAAATACGTTGAGCTTCAAGATGCGTATATTTCCGTTGTCGAAGCAATGAAGCATGCCGGCTATAATTTTGATGCCGACGTGGAAGTGAAGTGGATTAACTCTGAAAACGTGACTCGTGAAAATGTTGCGGAACTGTTGGATGATGTGGATGGTGTGCTTGTGCCTGGCGGCTTCGGTGACCGTGGGATTGAAGGGAAAATTGAAGCAACCCGCTATGCCCGCGAAACGAAAAAACCATTCTTGGGTATTTGCTTAGGCATGCAGCTGGCAACGATCGAGTTTGCCCGCAATGTGCTCGGCTACAGCGATGCTCATTCATCTGAATTTGTTCCGGATACGCAGCATCCGATTATTGATCTGCTTCCAGAGCAAAAGGATGTGGAAAACTTGGGCGGTACACTGCGTTTGGGCTTGTATCCTTGCCGTCTTGTGGAAGGAACGAAGGCTTTTGAAGCATATGCTGAAGAAGTGATCTATGAGCGCCATCGCCACCGTTACGAGTTCAACAATGCATATCGCCAGCAAATGGAAGAGGCCGGTTTTGTGTTCTCTGGGACAAGCCCGGATGGACGACTAGTGGAAATCGTCGAGCTGAAGGATCACCCTTGGTTTGTCGCATCCCAGTTCCACCCGGAATTCGTCTCCAGGCCAACACGCCCGCAATCGTTATTCCGTGAGTTTATCAAAGCGACAATTGAAAAATAAAATTCAAAGACCAGTTCCGGTTCAGGGACTGGTCTTTTTCTGTTAAACGCAGTGAATTATCGCTGATTCATTGATTTAAAGGTTGGGGCCTGCCGATCTTCATAGGCATGATGAAAGACAGTTTTTAGCGAAAAGAAAGAGGAAGTGTCCTTCATAAGCTGGATGAAAGACAGTTTTGAGTAAAAAGAAAGAAGAAGTGTCCTTCATAGGAGTCATGAAAGACACTTGTCACAGAAAAGAGAGGGGAATTGTCTTTCATGATCAACTGAATAAAAGGTCCCAAAAAACTCGGGGCTCCCGCCTGTCCGTGAAAGAGGCAACTCTACATTACATTTCATACTCCGCCAAGATTTCATCAATAGTAAACTTCAACCCATAATAAACAAACAGTCCGGCCATGGAAGACGGATACCCGAACCGTCCGCCGGTCTCATCGGGAAGCAGCCCCTTGGTCAGCCGCAAATCGATATGGACATCCGCTATTTCAGCCAATCGGCCATCCTCTACATTTGTAGAAACCACGACAAAAGGGATATTTTTTTCAACCAAGGATTCGGCAACCATGATTGCCTCAACATCATCGGAGTTCCTTGTGAACAACAGCACCCTGTCAGCATCCGTAAGTTCGGAAAGAGTTTCACTGGTCAGCTCTTTGGCCGAGCCAAGTGGCTCTGCGCCTTCTGTGGCTTCTGCAGGAACAGCTTTCATTTCTTTAGCTGCAAAAATATAGATGGAACCGTCTCCTGAAGCCGCCTGGGCCAACAGCCGGGCCCCGTCCTCAAAAGAGAACTCCTCATTTTCCGCAATCCTTTTAAATAATCCCGTTAACTGGGTAGAAAACATTTTTAACATAAACATCCTCCTTACTAACCCAAAGCGCTGCCCTGATTTTACATATAGGCCCTGTTAAACGATCATATTGATTTTTTTAACCCGCTGATTGTAATGAATAAGATCCAATCCTGCGGGAGTACGGGGCCGAGGGGGCTCCTCGGCAAGCCCGTGGGTTCGCTGAGAGACTGGAGCGAAAATCAACAGCCGTATTTTAATAGAGCCCACAAAAAGGATCCAATTCGTACGCGCTTTTTCATCTTTCATCATTATAGACTTTTTCATCAAAATGCAAAAATGCAAGAATTTACCCAAAATTAGATATATACAGGAGGAGTTTTATTCATTAAAGTAGAAGTAATACAAGTATGTAAACAATGTACATAAAAAGATGATGAGGGTAGGGGTGGAAGTATGAAGGAGAAGATTTTGATAGTGGATGACCAGTTTGGCATCCGGATATTGCTCAATGAAGTTTTCAACAAAGAAGGATATCAAACTTTTCAGGCGGCCAATGGAATTCAGGCCCTCGACATTGTGAATAAGCATGCACCGGACCTCGTGCTCTTGGATATGAAAATTCCAGGCATGGACGGGATTGAAATTTTAAAAAGGATGAAGGTGATTGATCCCGACATCCGCGTTATTATCATGACAGCCTACGGAGAATTGGACATGATCCAAGAGGCAAAAAACCTTGGGGCCATCACCCATTTTGCCAAGCCATTCGATATCGATGACATTCGGGCTGCAGTCCGTAAAAATATGCCCCAAAAGGCAAATTGACTATTAAAAATTACCAAATATTTTAACAACCATGTTGGTTTCGCTTTCATTATGACAGTTTCCAAAACACTGCGTCTTTATTAGCATTTCTGTCTATGTTTTGATATGATACATATGTACTTTTTACAAGCTGCATCTTTTTCGACATGATACATAATCACGATAGCAAAGGGAAAAATGGATATGAAATTCCCTGTTTGAAAAAGACTGCAACTGAATTTAAGGAGGAATTGAAATGCCTTTAGTTTCAATGACAGAAATGCTGAAAAAAGCGAAAGCAGAAGGCTACGCTGTTGGACAATTCAATATTAATAACTTGGAGTTTACCCAAGCTATTTTACAAGCAGCCCAAGAAGAGAATTCACCAGTCATTCTTGGTGTATCCGAAGGTGCTGGCCGCTATATGTCCGGCTTTAAAACCGTTGTAAAAATGGTTGAAGGTTTAATGGAAGATTTGAAAGTGACTGTTCCAGTTGCTATTCACTTGGACCATGGTTCAAGCTTTGAAAAATGTAAAGAAGCAGTAGATGCTGGATTTACTTCCGTTATGATTGATGCTTCTCACCACCCATTCGAAGAAAACGTAGAAATCACTTCTAAAGTAGTGGAATATGCTCATTCAAAAGGTGTGTCTGTTGAAGCAGAATTAGGAACAGTCGGCGGTCAAGAAGACGACGTTTCCGGCAGCATCATCTACGCTGACCCACAAGAATGTTTGGATCTAGTAAAACGTACTGGCATTGATGCCCTTGCACCTGCACTAGGTTCTGTACACGGTCCTTACAAAGGTGAACCAAACCTTGGCTTCAAGGAAATGGAGGAAATCGGCAACCTAACTGGCATGCCTTTAGTCCTTCATGGCGGTACTGGAATCCCAACAAAGGATATCCAAAAATCTATTTCTCTTGGAACTGCTAAAATCAACGTCAATACCGAGAACCAAATTGCTTCTGCAAAAACAGTCCGTGAAGTATTGGCTGCAAAACCAAACGAATACGATCCACGTAAATATCTTGGACCAGCTCGTGATGCCATCAAAACAACAGTGGTTGGCAAAATCCGCGAATTCGGCTCCAACGGCAAGGCGTAAGCCTCAACCTATACAGCAAAAGGGGACAACCTCTTTTGTGCCGCAAATTCTAATACGGACCGCCCTGATTAAGGGGCGGTTTCCGTATGTTTATAACTGACTGAAAATTTTGTCGAATAAAGGGGAGGAGATTTTTATGAAATTTTTCATCGATACAGCAAATTTAGAAGAAATCAAAGAAGCGTATGATCTCGGATTATTAGCGGGGGTAACCACCAACCCGTCACTGGTTGCCAAAGAAAAGGGAGTTTCTTTCCATGACCGCCTGCGGGAAATTACTAGTTTGGTTTCAGGTTCCGTCAGCGCCGAAGTCATCGCACTGGATGCGGAAGGTATGATTAAAGAGGGCAAAGAGCTGGCTGCGATTGCACCGAACATCACAGTTAAGGTCCCAATGACCCCTGATGGGTTAAAAGCCGTCCACGCATTATCACAGGAAGGAATCCAAACAAACGTGACCTTGATTTTTAACGCCAATCAAGCATTGCTGGCAGCAAGAGCAGGCGCAACTTACGTTTCCCCATTCCTTGGCAGGTTGGACGATATCGGCCAAAATGGCTTGGAGCTCATCTCTACGATTGCAGAAATTTTCAACGTCCATGGAATTGAAACCGAAATCATTGCGGCGTCCATCCGCCATCCGTTGCATGTTACAGAAGCAGCATTAAGGGGAGCCCATATTGCGACCATCCCGTATAAAGTATTGATGGGTCTGACCAAGCACCCACTGACTGATAAAGGAATCGAAGCATTCTTAAACGACTGGAAGTCAAGGACTGAAGCCTAAGCCTCATTTCCGGTTTTTCCATTTTCGTGTAAATTTTTGTAATAGGCTACATGAAACGACCATTTTCGTGTAAACTATAAAGTAGACATTCTGTCGGAATTTGGCTGTTAATGTTGGGAGAATTTACTTTCCGCATTTTTTATAAAAAAAGCAGAAAGGCCTGACCGGACACGTATAGTTCATTCTTAAGTAGACTATGATGGAAATAAATACAGCGCTTACTAAAAGTAAAGCGCCCGACCCATTCCATTCATTCAAGATGAACACAGGCCATAGAAGGGAGTCGAAAATGGAAAAACTTAAAATAGCGGGCGGATATCCGTTAAAGGGAACAGTTCGAATAAGTGGTGCCAAGAATAGTGCGGTTGCGTTGATACCCGCCACCATTCTGGCCGAGTCTCCGGTTACGATTGAGGGGCTGCCGCATATTTCTGATGTCGAGATTCTGAAAGATCTTCTGGAAGAAATCGGCGGCAACGTGAAAATTACAGAGGATGAAATGACGGTTGACCCGTCCACTATGATTTCCATGCCTCTGCCCAACGGCAAAGTGAAAAAACTGCGCGCGTCCTATTATTTAATGGGAGCGATGCTGGGACGGTTTAAAAAAGCGGTCATCGGCTTGCCGGGCGGCTGCCATTTGGGTCCGCGTCCGATCGACCAGCATATCAAGGGCTTTGAGGCTTTGGGTGCCCGGATTACCAACGAGCAGGGAGCCATTTACCTGCGCGCGGATGAGCTTCGCGGCGCGCGGATTTACCTTGATGTGGTGAGTGTTGGGGCTACCATTAATATTATGCTCGCCGCTGTCCGGGCAAAAGGCCGGACGATTATTGAGAATGCGGCAAAAGAGCCAGAAATCATTGATGTGGCTACGCTTCTGACCAATATGGGTGCAAGAATCAAAGGGGCAGGGACGGATGTCATCCGGATTGACGGCGTCGATAGCCTTCATGGCTGCCGGCACACGATCATTCCTGACCGGATTGAAGCCGGTACGTATATGATTCTTGGGGCCGCCGCCGGCGAAGGCGTGCTGGTGGATAACGTCATCCCGCAGCATTTGGAGTCGCTCATTGCCAAACTTCGTGAAATGGGAGTGCCGGTGGAAACCGGTGATGACCAAGTGTTTGTGGGCGGGTCCGACAAGTTGAAGCCTGTTGATATCAAGACGCTGGTTTATCCGGGATTCCCAACCGACCTGCAGCAGCCATTCACGACGCTGTTAACCAGAGCATCGGGCTCTAGTGTCGTGACCGATACGATTTACGGCGCCAGGTTTAAGCATATTGATGAATTGAGAAGAATGAACGCCAATATTAAAGTGGAAGGCCGTTCGGCGATCATTAACGGTCCAATCCAGCTGCAGGGGGCGAAAGTGAAAGCCAGCGACCTGCGGGCAGGGGCGGCTTTGGTCATCGCCGGATTGATGGCGGAAGGAATTACCGAAGTGACAGGCCTTGAGCACATCGACCGCGGCTATAGCAATTTGGTTGAAAAATTAAATGGCTTAGGTGCCACCGCATGGCGGGAAGAGCTGACGAAAGAAGAAATGGAACATTTAAAAAACACCTGAGCACATCAGACAGTTGACCTCTGACTCGTGTGTTTGTGTGTGAGAGAAGCCGGTTGCGAAAAAACTGGACAGGCTATAGAGAGAGATTTAAAACATTGGAGAGTTGTTTGCAAAAGAGAAACGGGAGATGACACTAATGGAAAGAAGTTTATCGATGGAGCTTGTCCGGGTAACGGAAGGGGCAGCACTTGCCTCTGCCCGGTGGATGGGCCGCGGGAAAAAGGACGATGCGGACGGAGCAGCCACCTCGGCGATGCGGAATGTATTTGATACGATTCCGATGAAAGGGACTGTCGTTATCGGTGAAGGGGAAATGGACGAAGCACCGATGCTCTACATCGGGGAAAAGCTCGGAAACGGTTATGGTCCCCGCGTGGATGTGGCTGTTGACCCGCTGGAAGGAACCAATATTTTAGCTTCCGGCGGCTGGAATGCGTTGGCCGTTGTCGCTGTTGCTGACCACGGAAACCTTCTGCATGCTCCTGATATGTATATGGAAAAAATTGCAGTCGGACCTGAAGCAGTTGGCCAGGTGGACATTCATGCCTCTGTTTTGGATAATCTAAAAGCGGTTGCCAGAGCCAAAAATAAGGACATTGAAGACGTGGTGGCGACCGTGCTGAATCGTGAGCGTCATGAACATATCATTCACCAGCTTCGCGAAGCTGGCGCTCGGATTAAATTGATTAACGACGGCGATGTCGCGGGTGCAATCAATACGGCATTCGATAACACGGGTGTCGATATCCTATTCGGATCCGGCGGTGCACCGGAGGGTGTTCTGTCCGCGGTGGCGCTGAAATGCCTCGGCGGGGAAATTCTCGGCAAACTCTTGCCGCAAAGTGATGCCGAACTCGAGCGCTGCAAAAAGATGGGCCTTGATTTGAATCGTGTGCTCCGCATGGAAGACCTTGTCAAAGGCGACGACGCCATTTTTGCCGCCACTGGCGTAACCGACGGGGAACTGCTGCGTGGTGTTCAATTTAAAGGCACCTACGGAACGACCCATTCGCTTGTTATGCGGGCGAAATCTGGGACGGTCCGGTTTGTCGAAGGCCGCCATAGCTTAAACAAAAAACCAAATTTAGTTTTATAAAATAGGCAGGATGCCAGGGGGCCAATCAAGCCCCCGGCGCACCTGTTGACTAGAAATCAGCCTGATGGCCAATCCATAGGCAAATGCTTAACTCCCACATCTCCAAAGATGACCCCTTCGGAAATCATTTCCAAACGAACCGAACCGGAAAAATTTTGTTGATTATTTTTTTAGTAAGAGGGTAAAATAGAAATTGTTTTTATTATGCATTTTTTCTGCTGTTTTATTCATTTCTTTTTCAACTTCTATTTCCATTCCTCTAATTATATGACAAACCTGCATCATCTCCGACTCGATGAACAAGCGGATATGACGGAAAAATTTTAAAGCGTGGTGTACACATGGAATTAACAATATCAATTTTAGAAAATATGAAGCTGAAGGAGCTTTATGAGCTGGCGCGCGAATATAAAGTAACCTATTACAGCAAATTGACGAAGAAAGAACTCATTTTTGCGATTTTAAAATCGCGGGCGGAACAACAGGGTTATTTCTTCATGGAAGGCGTCCTGGAAATCATTCAATCCGAGGGCTTCGGGTTCTTGCGGCCAATTAACTATTCCCCAAGTTCCGAGGATATTTATATTTCTGCCTCGCAAATTCGCCGGTTTGACCTGCGAAATGGGGACAAGGTATCTGGCAAAGTGCGCCCGCCGAAGGAAAACGAGCGGTATTTCGGCTTGCTGCATGTCGAAGCGGTAAACGGGGAAGACCCAGAATCAGCGAAGGAACGGGTATATTTCCCGGCTCTGACACCTCTTTATCCTGACCGGATGATGAAATTAGAAACCACCCGGGATAAGCTGTCCACCCGGATTATGGACCTGGTGGCGCCGGTCGGCTTTGGCCAGCGTGGCTTGATTGTGGCACCGCCTAAGGCCGGTAAGACGATGCTGTTAAAGGAAATTGCCAACAGCATTACCACCAATCACCCGGAAGTGGAACTGATTATGCTGTTGATCGACGAACGTCCAGAAGAGGTGACCGATATCGAACGGTCCGTTGCCGGTGATGTCGTCAGCTCAACGTTTGATGAGGTTCCGGAAAACCATATTAAGGTCGCAGAGCTTGTTTTGGACCGCGCGATGCGTTTAGTCGAGCACAAGCGCGACGTGGTCATTTTGATGGATAGTATCACTCGTTTGGCGCGGGCCTACAACTTGGTAATTCCGCCAAGCGGCCGTACGTTGTCTGGTGGTATTGACCCGGCGGCGTTCCACCGTCCGAAGCGTTTCTTCGGGGCGGCCCGAAATATTGAAGAGGGCGGCAGCTTGACGATTTTGGCAACGGCATTGGTGGATACGGGTTCCCGTATGGACGATGTCATTTATGAAGAATTCAAAGGAACGGGTAACATGGAGCTTCATTTAGATCGTCAGCTTGCCGAGCGCCGGATTTTCCCTGCATTGGATATCCGCCGTTCCGGTACGCGGAAAGAGGAGCTCTTGATTCCGAAAGACCATCTCGACAAACTATGGGTGATGCGCAAATCAATGTCAGATTCGCCAGATTTTGCCGAGCGGTTCTTGAAAAAACTAAGGCAAACCAAATCCAATCAGGATTTTTTCGACCAAATTGGTGAAGAATTAAAGATGCGCCGGTCGTAGGACTCATCAACAACGGCCATTGTGCAGTTCATAGTTTTTTTAAACATTTACGGGTATTCCTGTAAATCCCAACTTGAAAATGGCAGGCTACCCTGTTATAATGGGGTCAATGTGTTTTTAGTTTTTTTGATTCCAAGTGTTTGTTTAAAAGTACAAGCACTTTATGATAACTCTGTTTCGAATATGATTCAGGGCGGAAGGAGATGAAAAGAATGAAAGCAGGAATTCATCCAAATTATAAAACAGTTACGGTGACTTGCGCATGCGGCAACACTTTTGAAACCGGATCAGTCAAAAACGAAATCCGTGTAGAAACTTGCTCTGAATGCCATCCGTTCTATACTGGTCGTCAAAAATTCGCTGAAGCTGGCGGACGTGTTGACCGATTCAACAAAAAATACGGCCTTAAGCAACAATAATTGCGACAGAAACAGGCAAGCAGAAACCCTACTTGCCTGTTTTTTATTTGTTGCGGGGTGTAAATGTCCTCTGGTACGTTAAAACGTTACTCCGATGGGGGACAGGCCCCCGGCGCGTTAATGCGTTACCATGGTGGGGGACAGGCCCCATACATGCTATTGGCCTTAATAGAAAATGATATACTTATATGCATTGCATAGATTTTGATACTTAAGAATATTGTCAGAGGGTTCGTAAGAGGAAGGAGACGCTGTTTTATGTATTTAATGAAGCAGACCGGATGGGTCGAGGTTATCTGTGGTAGTATGTTTTCTGGTAAATCGGAGGAATTGATTCGCCGTGTGAAACGCGCGGAATTTGCTAAGCAAAAGATTGCCGTGTTTAAGCCGAAAATTGATAATCGCTACAGTGATCAGTCTGTTGTATCCCATAATGGTACTTCCTTTCATGCGAAGCCCATTTCCCACTCTATCGAGATTCTCCATCATGTAGAAGCGGAAACGGATATTATCGCTATTGATGAGGCGCAGTTTTTTGATGAAGGCATTGTCAGGGTTGTGCAGCAGTTGGCCAATAGCGGCCATCGGGTGATTCTCGCGGGACTTGACCAAGACTTCCGCGGCGAGCCGTTCGGACAAATGCCGGCCTTGATGGCGATTGCTGAGTCGGTGACCAAGCTGCAGGCCGTTTGCACCGTGTGCGGCTCACCGGCGAGCCGGACCCAGCGCCTGATTAACGGACGCCCGGCATCTTTCCACGACCCGGTTATTTTGGTTGGGGCAGCGGAAGCGTACGAACCGCGGTGCCGCCACCATCATGAAGTGCCCGAATCCGCAACCTATCGGCAGGTTGTTGAAGAAAACGTGTAGCTTATATAAAAGAAGGTATCAGGAGTGTCCCTGGTGCCTTTTTGTTTTTTAGCGGAGGCTTGGCGCCCGCCGTGTCTGGAAGTAATTCACTTGAGCGGCATCTGATGGTTGCGGGCAAGATAGTAACGGGAGGTGCAAATCGTGAAAAAGTGGACCATTTTCTCGTTTATTTTGCTATTGCTGTTTGCAGCAGCCGGCTGCCAAGGGGATAAAACCGCTGACAATACAGCTTACGACTTGCGGAAAACCAATGAAACCAGCAAGCCGGATACGATGAACCGTGAGGACAATGCGGGTGTGCGTGATTTTACGAATGACCGTGGAAAAAATGACCGGCACTCGGTGGAAGATGATATCACCAATCAAAATCCCAATTTCCTTGACTTGAACCGGACAGGGAGCGGCAGTGAAGCTGGCGGCACAAACGAAGGGAACGACATCAACCAAGCGAAGCGGGTGATTGCCGACACGAAGGAATTTGTCCCAGATTCAATCTGGACCAATGGCGACCGGATGTGGGTGACCGTTTATAAAAAGGGCATGCTGACGAACCGTGAAAAGGACGACGCCGAAGCCCGACTCCACCGTAAACTCGTTCAAGCATTGCCTCGCTACAATATTGAAGTAAAAGTGCAGGAAGACCGCAGATAGCATGCTCTGTTGACCAGGGCATGTTTTTTAATATTTTTTTCAAATAAATTGGTTTTGACCTTGAAATTTTCCTATACTATAATAAGAATGTTATGCACTAAAAAAAGAACGGTTTTTTAATATAGATATGTAAAAATATGAGGTGAATAATTGTGTTTGATCGTTTGCAATCGGTCGAGGACCGCTATGAAAGATTAAACGAGCTTTTAAGCGATCCGGAGATCATTAATGATACAAAAAAACTGCGTGATTACTCCAAAGAACAAGCGGACATGCAAGAAACTGTAGCAGCCTACCGCGAATACAAAGAGGCCAAATCCCAGCTCCAGGATACCAAAGCGATGCTTGAGGAAAAACTGGATGCGGACATGCGTGAAATGGTCAAAGAAGAAATGCACGAACTCGAAGCGCAAATTGAGGAATTGGAAGAACGTCTAAAAATCTTGCTTGTCCCGAAAGACCCGAATGATGACAAAAACGTTATCATGGAAGTCCGCGGCGCGGCAGGCGGGGAAGAGGCAGCCTTGTTTGCGGGCACCTTGTACCGGATGTACAGCCGCTATGCCGAAGCACAAGGCTGGAGAACCGAGGTCATTGATGCCAACGAAACCGGTCTTGGCGGCTATAAGGAAATTATTTTTATGATTACCGGCCAAGGCGCATTCTCCAAATTGAAGTATGAAAATGGCGCCCACCGCGTTCAGCGCGTGCCGGAAACCGAATCGGGCGGCCGGATTCACACCTCCACCGCAACGGTAGCAGCTCTGCCGGAAGTGGAGGAGTTTGACATCGAAATCAATGATAAAGATATCCGCTTTGATACGTTCGCATCGAGCGGCGCTGGCGGACAGAGCGTTAACACCACCATGTCAGCGGTTCGTTTGACCCATATTCCGACCGGTATTGTGGCGACCAGCCAGGACGAACGATCTCAGCATAAAAACAAAGATAAAGCGATGAAAATCCTGCGGGCGCGGGTTTATGACAAGTTTCAGCAGGAAGCCCAGGCTGAATACGACGAGGTCCGGAAATCAGCTGTTGGTACCGGTGACCGTTCGGAACGGATCCGCACCTACAACTACCCGCAAAACCGGGTAACCGACCACCGCATCGGGTTGACCATTCAAAAATTGGACCAAATCATTGAGGGCAAGCTTGATGAGGTCATTGAGGCATTGATTCTCGATGACCAAGCGAAACGATTGGAAAATGCCTCAAATGAGTAAAAAAATTTACGAAGCTCTCCAATGGGCTTCTTCTTTTTTAACGGAAAATAAACGGGACGCCAACGCCGGTGAACTGCTGCTGCGGCACTTCACCGGCATGTCGCGGGCACACCTGTTTGCCAATGTCCGCGAAGATCTTCCCGATTCGGTGTGGACGGCATTTGAGGCGGCGGTTATGGAACATGTCCACGGGGTTCCGGTCCAATATATCATGGGCACGGAAGAGTTTTATGGCCGGGCTTTCCTGGTGAATCGGGCTGTCTTGATTCCAAGGCCGGAAACGGAAGAATTGGTGTACGGTACATTAAAAAGGCTCAAATTGCTTTTTGGGCAAAAGCCTGATTTGAAATTGGCCGATATTGGCACGGGCAGCGGCGCTATCGCAATTACGATGAAGCTGGAGGCACCAAGTGTTGCCGTGACGGGGACCGATATTTCGGAGGAGTCGCTGACGGTGGCGCGGGAGAATGCAGGCCGCCTTGGGGCGGATGTCCGCTGGATTCAGGGGGATTTGCTGCAGCCGTTGATTGCCGTCGGTGAGAAATGGGATATTGTGATGTCCAATCCGCCTTATATTCCATTGGGGGACATCACCTGGATGTCGGAAGTCGTGACGGAGCATGAGCCGCACCGCGCCCTGTTTGCGGGCGATGACGGTCTGGATTTCTACCGCCGGTTCATGGACGAACTGCCCCAGGTCCTTGCCCCTCAAGCGCTTGTTTGTTTTGAAATCGGGGCCGGGCAGGGCGAAGCGGTCGCGGCGATGTTACGTGGGACTTTTGCAAAAAGTAAAGTCGAAGTAGTCAATGATATTAACGGCAAGGACCGAATGGTGTTTGCGGAGATTGGCTTTTAGAAAACGAATGGACGAGTGGTTTCCATTCGTTTTTTTGTTATGTAATGGGCATGTGCTGGTAAAGCCAGGGTAAGTGTTGATAAAAGTCTAGTTTTGGTTGATAAGGGCCTAAGTTAGGTTGATAGAAGACCGATTTAGGTTGATAAGAGCTCAAGTTTGGTTGATAAACAATTGAAAAGGGCCGGTCAACTTATTTGAGCTGCGGAACAGTCCGGTTTTACTTTTAAGGATGCAAAACGATAAGTTGAATTTTTTCACTCAGTTGATTGGAGCGGAGGTCAACAGTCAAATTCAACAGAGCCATTTTTAAAAATAGCAAATTTTAATAGTTTAAGATTCTGGCATTCTGTCCACAATGGGGATAGGGAAGGGACGGTGCTGGAAAATGGGAAACAAAGTAATCGTTTGGGCTTATCTAGTAGTTTTATCATTTGCGACAATGATAAATTTATATATGCCGAAAACCGAAGCGGCGGCAAAGGAATCCATCGTGATACCAGGGGAAGCCATCCGGCTGAGGATATTGGCCAACAGTGATTTTGAAGAAGACCAGCAGATCAAACGAAAAGTCCGCGACGCGGTGAACGCAAAAATCTCGCTGTGGGTACAGGATTTAACCTCGATGGAGAAAGCAAGATCGGTCATCCAATCCAAACTGCCTGAGATCCAAGACATCGCAGAAAAGACAGTCCGTGAACAAGGGTCCAACCAATCAGTCAAAGTAGAGTTTGGCCAAGTACAATTTCCAACGAAATTATACGGGCAATATTTATATCCGGCAGGCAAGTACCAAGCCATCTTAATCACCCTGGGCAAAGGCGAAGGCGCCAACTGGTGGTGCGTGCTGTACCCGCCATTATGCTTCCTCGATTTTTCCAATGGTGTCGCTGTCAGCGATGGCTTTGAAGAAGAAAAACAAACCGCTAAGGCCAAAAGTAAGGAAGAAGGCTCGGACGCATTAGCTAAACTGGTAGATAAACAAGAGAAGAAAGATGAAGAAAAAGCAAAACAAGTAGAGAAGCTAACCAAAGCATCAAAGGAAAAAAATACAGATAAAAAAGAAGACCAAATAGCTGAAACTTCAACTAAGGACGAAAAAGAAGATTCATCAAAAAAATCTAGCAAAACCAAAGATCAACCAGTCTATGTCGCCGAAGACGAACAACCCGTAAAAGTAAAATTCTTCATCGTCGACATGTGGAAGAAAATATTTTAACACAGTAAAGCGCTGGGGGCCTGTCCCCCAGCGCTTTACTGTGCTAAATAGCCTCATACATATCTGGGTTCTATTCTTTCTTTTCTATCATA
This sequence comes from Neobacillus camarae, assembly GCF_054950115.1. Lineage (NCBI taxonomy): Bacteria > Bacillati > Bacillota > Bacilli > Caryophanales > Bacillaceae > Neobacillus > Neobacillus camarae. The sequence continues at coordinate 318,205 of NZ_JBUCKX010000002.1, forward strand.
TTCATAAAGTATAGTAGATTGGAAATGGAGGGGAAGGGTATGCAGATGTTGATTCGCAGGGCGAAACGGGATGATTTGGATGGGTTGAGAGAGTTCCTGGGAAGAGCAAATCTTGGGACGGATGGACTAAATGAGGAAACGGCGGAATGTTTCCTATTGCTAGAGGATAAGAATGGGGCACTGAAGGGAACATTAGGAATGGAAGTGTTCATAGAGGCTGAGGCCGGGCTCTTGCGTTCGCTCGTCGTTTCGCCAGGTCAAGCTGATCAGGATATCCTTATATTAATGGAACAAATGGTGAAGCTGGCAAAGGAAAAAGGATTGAAAAGCATATTCTTAGCCACCAATAAAAACTCGGCAGTGCCTTTTTTCGAATGGATTGGTTTTCAGCAAGTCGAACGGGAAATGCTGCCGGTTGGGTTAAGCGATTCCGATCATATTCGACACTTATTCAGTGTGGATAACTCGTTATTTTTGAAATATGATCTATAGCCTGTGGATATTTCGCTTAAGTTATCCACTTTTTTCAGGAGTTTATACACAATTTGTGGATAAAACTTGTATTTATCCCCTGCTTCTTTTATACTTTCAAACGTACATTGCGAAAAAATAGAGTCAATAAGCCTAAATTCGTCATTTTTCGACTTGTTGATTTGGGAAATAGTAAGGTGGATAACTATGAACACAAAAGTCTGGAAAGTGGATAACTATGTGGATAAATTAGAGAGTAATCCACATATTGTGGATGCTGCCCATTTTTTACGAGAAAATGAAGTGGTTGCGATGCCTACGGAAACGGTTTACGGTTTGGCGGGGAATGCAGAAAGCGACGAGGCGGTAGCCAAAATATATGCAGCGAAGGGCCGACCAAGCGATAACCCGTTAATTATTCATATTGCCGAAAAGCAGCAGCTGGACGATTTTGTATTGGAGATTCCGGCGAAGGCCGAAGCCTTAATGGAGGCATTTTGGCCGGGGCCGTTGACGATTATTTTCAAAAGGAAGCCGGGAGCTTTGTCGGAAAAGGCAACCGCTGGACTTGATACAGTGGGGGTACGGATGCCGGACCACCCAGTAGCTTTAGCTCTCCTAAAAACATGCGGATTGCCTATTGGAGCCCCGAGTGCCAACAGTTCAGGTAAACCGAGCCCGACAACAGCCCAGCATGTTTTGGACGATTTGCAGGGGAAAATCGCCGGGGTGCTGGATGGAGGCGCGACGGGTGTCGGCGTTGAATCCACCGTCATCGATTGCACGGAGGCCATTCCGGTCATTTTACGTCCGGGCGGTGTGACCAAGGAGCAGCTAGAAGCCGTGGTCGGTGAGGTGAGAATCGACCGTGCGTTAACCGATGAGCACGAAAAACCGAAAGCGCCGGGAATGAAATACAAGCACTACGCGCCAAATGCCCCGCTGTACTTGGTTTCAGGGACAAGAGCGTTTATCCAACAGCTGGTGGATGAAAAGCGGCAGGAGGGTTTAAAGGTTGGGGTATTGACCACCGAGGAATTTACCGGAGAGTTTACCGCCGACCATGTGCTGGCCTGCGGAAAACGGTCTGAGCTTGAGACCGTGGCAGCCGCCCTGTATGATACGCTCCGCCGGTTCAACCAAATCGAAGTCGACATCATCTATAGCGAAATGTTTCCAACCGAAGGAGTCGGCTACGCCATCATGAACCGCCTCCAAAAAGCAGCCGGAAACAAAATCATCAACCAATAAGCACCGTCCCCCTTTTTAAGGGGGAACCGGTGCTTTATTCATTTAACGCGCCGGGGGCCTGTCCCCCACTGGACTAAAGTGTTAACGCATTGGGGGCCTGTCCCCCGCTGGACTAAAGTGTTAACGCACCGGGGGCCTGTCCCCCACTGGACTAAAGTGTTAACGCATTGGGGGCCTGTCCCCCGCTGGACTAAAGTGTTAACGCACCGGGGGCCTGTCCCCCGCCGGATTAAAGTGGTAAAGCACTGGGGGACAGGCCCCGCCTCTTGGTCCCACCCATGTCCCATTTGTGCTTCTAAATTTTGTTGGACGTGCATATGCTGAAATAGTTAGTCCAAGGGGGCGAGGTTTGGATGTCTGATGTGGTTGGGGAAGTTTTGACGTTGATGATTATGGCAGCGGCGCTGGGGATGGATGCGTTCTCGGTGGGCCTTGGTATGGGGATGTACAAACTCCGCCTTAAGAAGATATTTGAGATTGGCCTGACAATCGGGCTGTTTCATGTGATCATGCCGCTTGCTGGGATTACGGCGGGAAAGTTTCTCTCGGAGAAATTCGGTTCGTTTGCCTCAATTATCGGAGGCGTGTTGCTTATACTGTTAGGCCTGCAAATGATTTGGGCCAGCCTGAAAAACGAGGATGAAAAAGTGATCACACCGGTGGGCTTCGGCCTGCTGTTATTTGCTTTGAGTGTCAGCCTCGACAGCTTTTCTGTCGGCTTGAGCTTAGGCATATATGGAGCAAAAACCGTATTGGTCTTGCTTTTCTTTGGCATTGCTGCCGCCACGCTTACCTGGGCCGGCCTGCTGCTCGGAAAGAAAGTGCGCGGCTGGATGGGCGCCTATAGCGAAGCCCTCGGCGGGGCGATCTTGCTGGCTTTTGGCCTCAAACTATTGTCCTTTTTATGGTGAAAAAATACATACGGGTATTCGGGGACCCGCCAATCATATAATATGGAAATTCCCCGAATAAAATATTGCACACAATGCACGATTAATATTTAGCAAAGTTGTTATAGAATAGAGGAAAGGGGGAAGATACGATGCAGCACATCTTATTCGTATGCACAGGAAACACATGCAGGAGTCCTATGGCAGAAGCTATTTTGAAAAATAAAAACATAGACGGCATGGAGGTAAAGTCCGCCGGCATTTACGCGGCAAATGGCAGTGAGGCTTCTGCAAATGCTAAGCAGGTCATGGATAAAAACAAGATCCCCCATGACCACCGGTCGACGTTGCTGTCCGTTTCAGAAGTGGACTGGGCCGATCTCATTCTGACCATGACCACATCCCATAAATTCGCCATTCAACAACAATACCCAAGAGCCATCAACAAGGTGTATACCTTAAAGGAATTCACGGGCGAGGATTACGACCACGATGTCATGGACCCGTTTGGCGGCTCTGTCGGCGTCTACGAACAAACTTTCCAAGAGTTAGACCGGTTAATCGATCAGGCGCTGGAAAAATTGGCAGGCGAAAAGTTGTAAGCGCAGAAAAACAGCAAATGAAGTTGAAAACAATAGAAACCAGCCGTACACAGGCTCTCTGTCCAAAGAGGGCTTTTTTGTTTGCTTTTATCTTTATATTTTCATACGGGTATGTCAAAATTAAAGGCAGATTGTACTAGTTTGAGGAGGGTTATTTTATGAAAGTGGCTTTAGCTTCTGACCATGGCGGCGTCAATATCCGCAAGGAAATCGCCAGCCTGCTGGATGAACTGAATATTGCTTACGAAGATTTTGGCTGTGACTGCACCACCTCTGTAGATTATCCTGATTATGCCCTGCCTGTGGCCGAAAAAGTGGCCAGCGGCGAGTTTGACCGCGGCATCCTGATTTGCGGCACCGGAATTGGCATGACCATCGCGGCAAACAAAGTGAAGGGTATCCGTTGCGCGCTTTGCCACGATACTTTTAGTGCAAAAATGACCCGCGCCCACAATGACAGCAACATTCTCGCCATGGGTGAGCGGGTGGTGGGCCCAGGGCTTGCCAGGGAGATCGCCCAAGTATGGCTGACCGGGGAATTCGAAGGCGGCCGCCACGCCAATCGCATCGGAAAAATCACCGAATATGAGGAAAAGCACCTTTAGAAAGAAGGGTGACAAAACATGATTCAAGAATGGGAAAAACAACTGCAAGCAGTGTTAACCGAATATAACGAGCAAGTCTCCATAAAGCCGGGACAGCTCTTGGTAGTGGGCTGCAGCACAAGCGAAGTGGCCGGGGCCAAAATCGGAACCGCCGGCACCATGGAAGTCGCCGAAATGATTTTTAACGAACTGAAAAAATTTCAGTCGGAAACCGGCATCCAGCTTGCTTTTCAATGCTGTGAGCACCTAAACCGTGCGCTCGTGGTCGAACGCTCAACGGCCGAGCAGCGGGGCTTTGATGAGGTCACGGTGGTTCCTGTCCGGACCGCTGGCGGTGCGATGGCCACCTATGCTTATCAACACATGGCCGATGCCATTGTGGTGGAAACCATTAAAGCCGAAGCCGGCATCGACATTGGCAGCACCTTGATCGGCATGCACTTAAAACCTGTTGCCGTGCCGGTGCGCGTCAAACAGAAAACAGTCGGAAGGGCCTATGTGACCCTAGCTAGGTCAAGACCGAAACTTATCGGCGGTGAACGGGCTGTTTACCACCTTAATGACGAAAATTCTAGTTGCATCTAGTTAAAAATGTTCGGTTTTTGGTTTAAATTTGAATTTTCTGTCATCACCTTTTTTAAGAAAAACATGCTACAATAAAAAAGGAATTTTCAAACTGTTTAGTATACGCAACAAAATCAAAGGGGGATTATCATGAAGCATTTGTCTCAGTCTGACGAGCAGGTTTTTCAAGCGATCCAAAAAGAACTTGGCCGTCAACGCGCTAAAATCGAATTAATTGCCTCAGAAAACTTTGTCAGTGAAGCGGTAATGGAAGCCCAGGGCTCCGTTTTAACAAACAAATATGCAGAAGGCTATCCGGGACGCCGTTATTATGGCGGCTGCGAGTACGTCGACGTGGTCGAGGATTTGGCCCGCGACCGTGCGAAGCAAATTTTCGGGGCGGAACATGTCAATGTCCAACCGCATTCCGGCGCCCAAGCCAATATGGCGGTTTACTTCACTATTCTAGAGCAGGGAGACACAGTGCTCGGCATGAATTTATCCCACGGCGGCCACTTGACCCACGGCAGTCCGGTCAACTTCAGCGGTGTCCAATATAATTTCGTGGAGTATGGCGTCGATCAAGAAACTCACCGCATCGATTATGAAGATGTCCGTGCCAAAGCGCTTGAGCACAAGCCAAAGCTAATCGTTGCTGGCGCGAGCGCCTACCCGCGTGAAATTGATTTCGCTAAGTTCCGCGAGATTGCCGATGAAGTCGGTGCCTACTTGATGGTCGACATGGCCCACATCGCTGGACTGGTTGCGGCAGGCCTGCATCAAAGCCCCGTGCCTTACGCTGATTTTGTGACGACGACAACCCATAAAACATTGCGCGGACCACGTGGCGGGATGATTTTATGTAAAGAGGAATTCGGTAAGAAAATCGATAAATCCATTTTCCCTGGAATCCAAGGCGGACCGTTGATGCACGTCATCGCGGCCAAAGCGGTGGCTTTCGGTGAAGCGTTAACCGATGAGTTCAACGAATATGCTGGAAAAATTGTGGCCAATGCCAAACGCTTGGCGGAAAGCCTGCAAAAAGAAGGCATCACGCTCGTTTCCGGCGGCACGGACAACCACTTGCTGTTAATCGACCTGCAATCTCTTGGTTTGACAGGAAAAGTGGCAGAAAAAGTGTTGGATGATATCGGCATCACCGTCAATAAAAACACCATCCCATACGATCCGCAAAGCCCGTTCATTACAAGCGGCATCCGGGTTGGAACAGCAGCGGTGACCACTCGCGGCTTCGGCGCTGAAGAAATGGATGAGATTGCTTCAATCATCTCGTTCACTTTGAAAAACCATGAAGACGAGGCAAAACTGGAAGAAGCCCGCGCACGTGTGGATGCATTGACCAGCAAATTTGTCCTTTACCCAGAATATTAGAATAATCCTTCGAAGAATCGGCCTTACTATAATTGGTAGGGCCGTTTTTTTTTGAAAAAACAAACAAGTTCTATGGAGTTGCTCATTGAATCGTTTTTCTGTAAAATGAATCGAAGTGTATTTAGAGGTAAAATTTTAATATAAGGGGCGATTATTTTGGCTAAAGTATACGTCTTTGACCATCCGCTAATCCAGCACAAGCTGACTTACATACGCGATAAACATACCGGAACCAAGGATTTCCGCGAATTGGTCGATGAAGTGGCAACGTTGATGGCGTTCGAAATCACACGGGACATGCCGCTCGAGGACACGGAAATTGAAACACCGGTCAGTGTGACCAAATCGAAGGTTCTGTCCGGGAAAAAGATTGGCATTGTGCCAATATTGCGTGCCGGAATCGGCATGGTGGACGGGATTTTAAAATTAATCCCGGCAGCGAAAGTGGGACATATCGGTTTGTACCGTGACCCGGAAACGTTAAAGCCAGTGGAATATTATGTGAAGCTCCCAAGTGACGTAGAAGAGCGCGATTTTATCGTGGTTGACCCGATGCTTGCAACAGGAGGATCCGCAATTGAGGCGATCCACGGCTTGAAGAAGCGCGGCGCCAAAAATATCAAATTCATGTGTTTGATTGCAGCTCCAGAGGGCGTGGAGGCCGTTAAGACCGTTCATCCGGATGTGGATATCTATATTGCCGCGTTAGATGAAATGTTAAATGACCATGGTTACATCGTTCCAGGACTGGGCGATGCCGGCGACCGGTTGTTTGGAACAAAATAATGTTTGCTCGAGCCAGGCCGATGCCTGGCTTTTGTCATGTTAAGGCTGGGCGTTGATAAAGAGGAGAATTCGGTCGATAAACAAATAAGATGCGTTGATACACAGTTTAATTTGGTTGATAAACTAATCCAAGTGTAAAAAATAGCTCTCTTTAAAAATAAATGATGAAGAAGAAGAGCCAGGCTTATACCTAAAGCTGGGCGTTGATAAAGAGGAGAATTCGGTCGATAAACATTTAAATTTGGTCGATAAACAAATAAGATGCGTTGATACACAGATTAATTTGGTTGATAAACTAATCCAAATGTTAAAAATAGCTCTCTTTTTAAAAATAAATGATGAAGAAGAAGAGCCAGGCTTATACCTAAAGCAGGGCGTTGATAAAGAGGAGAACTCGGTCGATAAACATTTAAATTTGGTCGATAAACAAATAGGTTACGTTGATACACAGTTTAATTTGGTTGATAAACTAATCCAAGTGTGAAAAATAGCTCTCTTTAAAAATAAATGATGAAGAAGAAGAGCCAGGCTTATACCTAAGGCTGGACGTTGATAAAGAGGAGAATCCGGTCGATAAACTGTCAAGTTGGGTCGATAAACAAATAAGCTGCGTTGATACACAGTTTAATTTGGTTGATAAACTAAATCCAAGCCAAGTATTAAAAAATAAAAATAGCCCTCTTTAAAAGAACATAATGAAGAAGAAATTACCTCTGTGTAGATCCATACAGGTTATGTCGATGAAATTCCCCCGCATAGATCCCCCGCTACAGGAAAGACTGATGCTAAAAGGGGAACTTTTCACATGAAACTACTTCTAGCACTCCTTCTTGCAATTCAAACGGGCAACGTGTCGACGACAGCCAATCTAATCAAAACGGAGCCGCCCATCTCCATTAAAAGACCGTTAATCCACCCGCCGATACCCGCATCTACCCAGGACACCGTGGCCATCGTCATGCTGGACCGGCCCCAATCGGAACAGGAAATCCAACAGCTCATCAAACCCTATAAAAACATCAAACTGCGCCGGGTTTTTACAGAAGCCATCGACGGCTTCTCGGTCGAAGGCCCGCCAGAAACCATCGAGCGGCTCGCAGGACATAGGCCCATCCTACAAGTCTCGACAGTCAACGAATACCAAGCCGAAACCGAAGAAAGCGTCAAAATCATTGGCGGCGAAACCGTGCGCGGCTTTTTTGACCAAAACAACCAGCGGCTGACGGGAAAAGGCGTAACCGTGGCGGTCATCGACACGGGCGTCGACTATACCCATCCCGATCTAAAACGGAACTTTGCCGGGGGCCATGACCTCGTCGATAATGACCAAGACCCGATGGAGACCCTCACCCCCGGCAGGGCCACCCTCCACGGCACCCATGTCGCCGGCATCATTGCCGCCAATGGAAAAATCAGAGGCGTCGCTCCTGATGCCAAAATCATCGCCTACCGGGCACTGGGTCCGGGCGGCGGCGGAACAACGGAGCAAGTCTTGGCGGCAATTGAGGAAGCGATCAAAGATAAAGTTGATATCATGAACCTGTCGCTCGGCAATAGTGTCAACGGGCCGGACCTGCCGATCAGCATCGCCCTCAACCGCGCCGTAGACAAAGGCATTGTCGCGGTCGCAGCATCGGGAAATTCAGGACCAAATGTCTGGACCGTCGGTTCGCCCGGCACAGCAACCAAAGCAATCTCCGTCGGCGCCTCCACCCCCTTGCAAACCATTCCCTGGCTGACCGTATCTGGGGTGCGGGAAAAGTTTCGAATTGAGCCGTTGGAGGGTTCAGACACGTGGTCGGTTGACCGCTCATTGGATCTTGTGGACGGCGGAATCGGCCGGAAAGAGGACATCCACAATGCTGCCGGAAAAGTCGTGTTAATCAAACGCGGAACATTAACCTTTTCGGAAAAAGCGGAGAACGCCCGCGCCGCCGGGGCACGGGCAGTCCTCATTTACAATAATCTAAGCGGCAGCTTCATCGGCAACCTGGAAGCACCTGTGGACATACCGGTCGGGGCCCTATCCAAACACGACGGGGGAGTCCTCCACCAAATAATCACCAAGAGAAACACCCTGGCGCGAGTGGAACTGAAAGGGGAACAGGATTTATTGGCCGACTTCAGTTCCCGCGGCCCGGTCACTGGCAGCTGGGATATAAAGCCGGACATCTTGGCACCGGGGGTGGCCATCCATTCGACCATCCCGGGCGGGTACCTGTCGCTTCAAGGCACGAGCATGGCCGCGCCGCATATCGCCGGCGCCTGCGCGTTAATTAAACAGGCCCATCCCGATTGGACACCAGTGCAAATCAAGGCCGCGTTGATGAACACGGCCAAGCCCCTGGCCAAATCAAGCCAGCCCCAAACCCGAATCCATATCGGCGCAGGCCCCCTGTACCACACCTATGAGCAAGGGGCGGGCCGGGTTCAGGTCGATAAAGCGATTCAGGCGGCAACGCTGGTCACGCCAGGCAGCCTGCGGTTCGGCAAATTTTCGAACGGGGAAAACTCCCAAACCGCCAAATTGCTGGTGGAAAACATTAGTGGTAAGGAACAGAGATATTCCTTCTCACTCCCGCCCAACACAGACGGCCTCACGTGGAGGTTTCCAATGTCGTTTACCCTGGGGCCGCGCCAATCAAAAGAAGTCACTGTGGACCTGACCGTCGACCCGGAAATGTTCAAGCGGAAAATTCACGATGGCTATTTAACATTAAACGCTGGAGACAGCACCATCCATATCCCGTACTTATATGTACTGGAGGAACCAGGATATCCGAGGGTTATGGGGTTTGATTTTGCTCAAGGGGACAAGCCGGGCCATTACCGTTACGAAGCTTATCTGCCGGGCGGGGCAGAGGAATTTGGCATCGCCTTGTTTGACCCGGGCGATTACCGATTTATCGAGTTTTTGGATGCGCGGAAAAATGTCGGCCAGGGATTAATCCGCGTCGACCTCCCTCCTGAAAAGCTCCCTGCCGCAGGAACGTACCTTGTCAAGGTCTTTGCGAAAAAGGCAGGGAAAGAGGACTTCACGGAAGGCGTTATCGCTATAGAAAAATAGAAAAGACAAGCGTAAAAAACTATGCGAATTTATGGCATAGCTTTTTACGCTTTCTTTCTATAATAAAAGTTCATAAAATTGTACCAGTTGTACAATTAAAAATGTTCACAAAATAGACACAAAATGACCAAATTTTATCCACAGATTAAAATAAAATAAAAGTGTAAAATGTACGGATATCTGGAAAAGATTGTGGTTTTATTGCCTAAATTCATTGACATTGATAGGGGGCTATTGTATGCTAACATAGGGCGTCGATGATAAGGTTTTCAATTGTCGGAATCTTTATCTAAAGATAGTTTTTAAATGCCCTTAAAGGTATACATTTTCCTAGCATTCTCTTATGGCGAGGATGTGTTATGGTTGAGTCAAAATAACCGCAGCCCGTTCAAAGCGATGGCACTGATGAGCGCCATTACCTCCCAATTGGTAGGTTCCATCCTGATAGGTATTTTCGCAGGCAGATGGCTTGATCGGCATTGGGACACAGAACCAATTTTCTTAATAGTCGGACTCTTTATCGGTCTTGCTACAGGTACTTATGCCATGCTCCGTACCATCCGCGATTTCTACTCAGGAGAATAACTATAATGCCAGATTTCAGAACCATGTTCAATAGACAGCGGAAATGGATGTTTTATTTATTATCCATCTATGTCCTAGGCTGGGGATTTACATCATATCATACAATCTTTCTAGGATTGATTCTTGGGACATGCTTTGGTTACTTGAATCTATGGATGCTGGTGAGAAAGACTGAGAGTTTTGATAGAAAGGTTTCGCAGGGAAAAAAACCCCGCTCCCTTGGGTCGCTCTCGAGAATGGCTATGGCAGGAATCGCAGCGGTTATTGCGCTAAGGTACCCTGAACAATTTGATATGGTTAGTTTGGTAATAGGACTAATGACATCCTATATTGTCATTATGATAGATTATTTTTATCACGCAGTGAATGAACATAAGTGATTGGGAAGAGAGGTGAGTATACATGAATCACGAAGCTCCTGTGGTAGAATTTCTGGGTCTCTATTTTAACCTTGCCAACGTGTTAATGATAACAGTGGCAAGCGCCATCGTTTTTATCATTGCAATTCTTTCCACCCGTAAGCTGGCAATGAAACCGGCTGGGATGCAAAACTTCCTGGAATGGGTGATGGACTTCGTCAAAGGGGTCATCAACAGCACGATGGATTGGAAAGAAGGCGGGAGATTCCACATTCTTGGTCTGACATTGATAATGTATATTTTTGTATCCAATATGTTAGGTCTTCCATTTTCCATTGTTTTAAAAGGCAACCTATGGTGGAAATCACCAACGGCCGATCCAACCATAACGTTAACTTTAGCGGTTATGATTTTGGGGCTGACCCATTTTTATGGAATTAAGCTAAAAGGCATAAAAGAGTATACGGCTGGTTTCTTCAGTCCGATGAAGTTCTTGTTCCCATTGAAAATCATCGAAGAATTTGCCAATCCGCTGACTCTTGGTTTGCGTCTTTATGGTAACATTTACGCCGGTGAACTTCTTCTTTCTCTTCTAGCAGGAGGATTAGCGCACCAAGGCATTATTGGAACAATCGCAGCCATCCCGCTGACGTTGGCATGGCAAGGATTCTCTGTTTTCGTAGGCACCATCCAAGCCTACATATTCACTATGTTGACGATGGTTTACATGGCCCATAAAGTGAGTCATGACCATTAATAAAAACCCGTTCATTTATATGAACAATCTATACAAATAATATATGTATTTATACATTAAGGAGGAAAAAAGTAATGACAGGTTCAATTGGTATTTTAGCAGCAGCAATCGCAATTGGTTTAGCAGCAATCGGTGCAGGTATTGGTAACGGTCTTATTGTAGGACGTACAGTAGAAGGGATTGCCCGCCAGCCAGAAGCACGTGGATTACTTCAAACAACTATGTTTATCGGGGTAGCGTTAGTTGAAGCATTACCGATTATCGGCGTAGTTATCGCGTTCATGGTATTAAACCGATAGAATCAGGAAAATTCCAGATGGCGATGATCAGCAAATCCTCGCCATTACTTTATGCATTTTTCTAGCGTCAAGCAACTCTTGAAAGGAGTGAATCCGAGGTGTTAACAAGCAGTCTTGTACTAGGCGCAGCAGAACATGCCACGATCAATACCGGTGACATCGTGTTCCAGCTGCTCATGTTTATCATATTGCTAGCCTTGCTGAAAAAGTTCGCATGGGGTCCATTAATGGGCATCATGAAACAGCGTGAAGAACACATCAGCAGTGAAATCCAAGCCGCGGAAAACAGCCGCAAAGAAGCTGAAAAGATTCTTCAGGAACAAAGAAATCTTATTAAAGAAGCACGCAATGAAGCGGCAAGCTTGATTGAAAGCGCAAGAAAACAAGGCGATATCCAGCGGGAAGAAATCATCACGACTGCCCGTTCCGAAGCAGTGCGCTTGAAAGAAGCTGCCAAGGTGGAAATCGAGCAGCAGAAGGAAAAAGCAGTGGCGGCGATCCGCGAACAAGTCGCATCCTTGTCTGTCCTTATTGCCTCTAAAGTCATTGAAAAAGAACTTAGCGCAGCCGATCAAGACAAGCTCATTAACGAATATATTCAAGAGGCAGGAGATTTGTGATGAGTAACTCGTTGGCAGCGAAGCGTTACGCGTTAGCGCTATTACAAATTGCAAAAGAACAGCAGCTTCTTGAAACAATGAAAGAAGATCTTCGTGTAGTAAAAGAGGTTATTCAGTACACGCCTGAAGTATCAGCCGCGCTGCAATCATCCAAACTAACTTTGGTGCAAAAAAAGCAGCTGATCAGCAACTCGTTTGCTTCCGTAAACGTGTATGTGCTGAATACACTGTTACTATTAATCGAACGCCATCGCGAAGGAATCATTACGGAGTTGGCCGATGAGTTTTTGGAGTTGGCCAATGAAGAAATGGGAATCGCTGATGCAGTCGTGTACAGCACACGCACATTAAGCGATGCCGAGCGTGAAGCGTTATCCGCTGTTTTTGCCGCGAAAATTGGCAAAAAAGCATTAAATATCGAGAATATTGTAGATACCAATCTATTGGGCGGCGTACGCTTGCGGATTGGCAATCGAATTTATGATGGATCATTACGCGGCAAACTTGACCGCTTAGAACGTAAATTGTTGTTAAGCTAAGATTTGTAGATAGGGGTGAAACCATGAGCATCAAAGCTGAAGAAATCAGTTCCCTGATAAAAAAGCAAATTGAAAACTATCAGGCAGAAATACAAGTGACCGATGTGGGTACAGTTATCTCCGTTGGTGACGGTATCGCACGTGTCCACGGCCTCGACAACTGTATGGCCGGAGAACTTGTTGAATTCTCAAACGGCGTTATGGGTATGGCTCAAAACCTAGAAGAAAATAACGTCGGTATTATCATCCTTGGACCTTTCACCGAGATTCGCGAAGGTGACGAGGTTCGCCGTACAGGACGTATCATGGAGGTTCCCGTTGGTGAGGAACTGATTGGACGTGTTGTAAACCCACTAGGACAGCCAGTTGATGGCATGGGTCCGATCAATACAACGAAAACTCGTCCGGTTGAAGCAGTAGCACCAGGTGTTATGAGCCGTAAATCGGTTCATGAGCCGCTGCAAACTGGTATCAAAGCAATCGATGCCCTTGTGCCAATCGGCCGTGGACAGCGGGAATTAATCATTGGTGACCGTCAGACAGGTAAAACATCTGTCGCAATCGACACCATCTTAAACCAAAAAGGCCAAAACATGATTTGTATCTATGTGGCCATCGGACAAAAAGAGTCAACTGTACGTAACGCAGTTGAAACGCTTCGTAAGTTCGGTGCACTAGAATACTCAATCGTTGTAACAGCTTCTGCATCACAGCCAGCACCGCTACTATACTTAGCACCGTATGCAGGTGTATCAATGGCAGAAGAATTCATGTACAACGGCAAGCATGTCTTGATCGTATATGATGACTTATCGAAACAAGCTGCGGCTTACCGTGAGCTTTCCCTATTACTTCGCCGTCCTCCAGGTCGTGAAGCCTATCCAGGGGATGTATTCTACTTGCACAGCCGCCTGCTAGAGCGTGCTGCCAAATTGAGCGATGCACTTGGTGCCGGTTCCATTACAGCATTGCCATTTATCGAGACACAAGCAGGTGACGTTTCTGCTTATATCCCAACAAACGTTATCTCCATCACCGATGGACAGATCTTCTTGCAATCTGACCTGTTCTTCTCTGGCGTACGTCCAGCGATCAACGCCGGTTTGTCTGTATCCCGTGTAGGGGGTTCTGCGCAAATCAAGGCCATGAAGAAGGTTGCCGGTACATTACGTCTTGACCTTGCTTCCTACCGCGAACTTGAGGCATTCTCGCAATTCGGTTCTGACTTGGATAAAGCCACTCAAGCGAAATTGAATCGTGGTGCTCGTACCGTTGAGGTTCTGAAACAAGACCTGAACAAGCCAATCGCAGTTGAAAAGCAAGTTATGATCCTATACGCTTTAACACGCGGCTTCTTGGATGAGATTCCATTAGAGGACATCCGCCGCTTCGAAACGGAATTATATAACTGGTTAGACCACAACCGCAAAGAACTGTTAGACCAGATCACGACCACGAAGGATCTTCCTGCTGACAAGGATTTAGCAGATGCAATCAATGCATTCAAGAAGACTTTCGCTGTCTCTGAGTAATTTATGATCTAACAATTACAATGGCCAACCGTCGTGCGGCCGACCGCGCGGCGCTTGAGTCATACATTCTTTGAATGAGGGTGGTGAGAACCTATGGCTTCTTTACGCGATATTAAAAATCGGATAACTTCGACGAAAAAAACCAGTCAAATTACCAAGGCAATGGAGATGACCTCTGCGGCCAAATGGAACCGTGGCGTGCTGAATGCGAAAGCCTTCGTACCGTACATGGAAAAAATCCAGGAAGTCACCGCGTCGATCGCGATTGGCGCAGGCGGCGTGAATCATCCGATGCTGAAACATCGTCCGATCAAGAAGACAGGCTATGTCGTCATTACCTCTGACCGTGGACTGGCTGGAGCGTTTAACTCAAACGTCATCCGCCGGGTCCAGCAGGCAATCCAACAAAATCATAAATCCAATGATGAATTTGCGATTATTGCTATCGGCCGGGTAGGACGTGACTTCTTTGTGAAGCGCGGCTACAACGTCGTCCTTGACATTGTCGGGGTTTCCGACCAGCCAAACTTCCAGGACATTAAAGACATTACCAGCTCCACTGTTGGAATGTTTTCCGATGAAACCTTTGATGAACTCTATATTTACTATAGCCATTATATAAGCGCGATTTCTCAAGCTGTTACCGAGAAGAAGCTTCTCCCGCTGACAGAACTATCGACGTCCCACAAGCTCATGTCCTATGAGTTTGAACCGTCAGCAGAAGAGATTCTCGATGTCCTTCTGCCGCAATACGCGGAAAGCCTAATCTACGGTGCACTCCTCGACAGCAAAGCCAGTGAGCATGCTGCAAGGATGACTGCGATGAGAAACGCAACCGATAATGCGAACGAATTAATCCGCTCGTATTCACTAAGCTACAACCGCGCCCGCCAGGCCGCGATCACGCAGGAAATCACCGAAATCGTCGGCGGTGCGGCGGCGTTAGAATAATTTTAAAAAAGCTAGCCTTGTCCGGTGTTCGGGACGAAGTCCTGCGCCGGCTATCCGGTTTCTCGTCACTAGAACTGGATACAGGCCGCAATACTTAGTGGCGAACACGATACAAGGTTCGTTTTTCAAAAAATAGTTCGGATTCTCGAAATATAGTTCGGTATACAGTTTGCAACATTGTTAGGAGGGAAAACGATGAACAAAGGACGCGTTGTTCAGGTTATGGGTCCGGTTGTTGACGTGAAGTTTGAAAACGGTCAGCTGCCTGAGATTTATAACGCATTGAGAATTAATACAGAAGCGCGTAGTCAAGCGGAAGTTGCGATGAACTTAACCCTTGAAGTAGCCCTTCATTTAGGCGATGATACGGTTCGTGCCATCGCGATGTCTTCCACTGACGGTTTAACTCGTGGAGTGGAAGTAGAAGATACTGGTGCAGCGATTTCGGTACCGGTTGGGGAGCCAACTCTTGGCCGTGTATTTAACGTACTAGGCGAAGCGATTGACTTGAAAGAGGACGTGCCAGCTAGTGCCCGCCGTGATTCGATTCACCGTGAAGCACCAACTTTTGAAAACCTTTCTACGGAAGTAGAAATTTTGGAAACTGGTATTAAAGTAGTAGACTTGCTAGCTCCTTACATCAAGGGCGGTAAGATCGGACTATTCGGTGGTGCCGGTGTAGGTAAAACCGTATTAATCCAGGAATTGATCAATAACATCGCGCAGGAGCACAGCGGTATTTCTGTTTTTGCCGGCGTCGGTGAGCGTACGCGTGAAGGGAACGACCTTTACCACGAAATGACAGATTCAGGTGTTATCAAGCAAACAGCGATGGTATTCGGTCAGATGAATGAGCCGCCAGGTGCACGTATGCGTGTGGCCTTGACTGGTTTGACCATGGCTGAATATTTCCGTGATGAGCAAGGACAAGACGTGTTGTTCTTCATGGACAACATCTTCCGTTTCACACAAGCAGGTTCTGAGGTTTCTGCGCTGCTTGGCCGTATGCCATCTGCCGTAGGTTATCAGCCAACGCTTGCTACTGAAATGGGCCGTTTGCAAGAACGGATTACTTCTACTAATAAAGGTTCTGTTACATCAATCCAAGCGATTTACGTACCAGCCGATGACTATACTGACCCGGCTCCGGCTACGACTTTCGCTCATTTAGATGCAACAACAAACCTGGAGCGTAAACTTTCTGAGATGGGTATCTACCCAGCGGTGGACCCGCTTGCTTCGACTTCTCGTGCGCTGTCACCTGATATCGTTGGCGAAGAGCACTACAATGTGGCTCGTCAAGTGCAGGAAACATTGCAGCGTTACCGTGAGTTGCAGGATATCATCGCCATCCTTGGTATGGACGAGTTGTCTGATGAAGATAAGTTAGTCGTTGCTCGTGCCCGCCGGGTTCAAAACTTCTTATCGCAAAACTTCCACGTGGCTGAGCAGTTCACTGGCCAGCCAGGTTCGTATGTACCGGTTAAAGAAACTGTACGTGGCTTTAAGGAAATCCTTGAAGGAAAATATGACCACCTTCCAGAGGATGCCTTCCGTCTTGTCGGCCCAATTGAAGATGTGGTTGAGTCTGCAAAACGCATGGGTGTAGAGGTCTAATACCGCCAGGAGGGTAAAAAATGAAGACGATTAAAGTCAGTGTTGTTACTCCCGATGGCCCGGTGTACGAAGACGATGTGGAAATGGTGAGTACCAAGGCGAAGTCAGGAGAGCTTGGCGTTTTGCCAGGACATATCCCGATGGTGGCTCCACTGGAGATTGGTTCGGTCCGCCTGAAGAAGGACGGCAAGACGGAATATGTCGCTGTGAGCGGCGGTTTTCTAGAGGTCCGTCCAGATCAGGTGACGATTTTGGCACAGTCTGCTGAGAAAGCAGAAGAGATCGATATCGAACGCGCCTTGAGAGCGAAGGAGCGTGCCGAGCAGCGGATGAATGACCAAAAGGCTGAGCATTATGATTTCCGACGTGCCGAGTCCGCATTGCGCCGCGCCATCAACCGCCTTTCTGTTGCGGAAAGAAGATAAATATATACGAGTAAAAACCCCTCTGGGCTTACCCAGAGGGGTTTTTTCATGGATAGGAGAGAGGCGTTGATAAATAGGGGATTTGGGTTGATAAAGGGGTAGTTAACGTTGATAGAAGACTAACTGAGGTTGATAAAGGACCAGATTGGGTTGATAAGAGGCCAAGTTTGGTCGATAAACAAATGAAAGGGGAAAAAATTGCTCATTTTTAAGAGCGATTAACAAAGTGGATATTTCTCTGCAATGAACAGTTCGAGAACACTACAATAAAAAGTAACTATACTGCAGATGACTTTGCTAGAAGATAAATATGCTAACCCCTCTGGGTCTCCCCAGAGGGGTTTTTTCATGGATAGGAGGAGAAGCGTTGATAGATAGGGAATTTGGGTTGATAAAAGACTAATTTAGGTTGAAAAAAGATTAATTGAGGTTGATAAAGGACCAGATTAGGTTGATAAGAGGCCAAGTTTGGTCGATAAACAAATACAAGGACCTAAAATAAAAAATAGCTCATTTTAAGAAAGGTTCCAAAGTAGATATTTCTCTGCAATGAACAGTTCGAGAACACTACAATAAAAAGTAACCCAACTGCAGATTGCTAGAAGATAAATATGCTAACTCCTCTGGGTCTACCCAGAGGGATTTTTTTATGGATAGAAGGAGAAGCGTTGATAAAAAGGGAATTGAGGTTGATAAAAGAATAATTTAGGTTGAAAAAAGATTAATTGAGGTTGATAAAGGACCAGATTAGGTTGATAAGAGGCTAAGTTTGGTCGATAAACAAATAAAAGGGCCTATACGATTCCAGCACACACTCAAAAAAGCAAGCTAACTTCTGAGGATTTTGCTAAAATCCGAATGAAAATCGCACCCAAGAATAGGATAGTTGTAGGTAAGTTTCTGCTGACAAGTCTGGCTGGTGATGTTGGAGATCCAAAACCTAAAATGGGCCAAATTTTAGGTCAATTCGACTAATTTTTCGATAGTATTTTAGAGGAAAGTTGAGCTCAAAATAATTTTCCAATTTTAATATGGCGGGTTTGTCGACACAAGTTTGTAACAATGCTATAATGAATTCGGTTACAATATTCACTAGTTAGAAATATGAAAATATTCAACATTGGAGGGGATAGACATGGAACTTTTAAATGTATATCAGAATAATTATCTGATAGTTTTTGTGTTCCTATGTCTCGGTATTTTGCTGCCGGTGGTGGCGCTATTTTTGGGAAAGCTTCTGCGTCCTTTTAAACCTAGTGAGGCGAAGTATACCACATATGAAAGCGGTGTTGAACCATTTCACGATTCACGTGTACAGTTCAATGTCCGCTATTATATTTTTGCCCTGATGTTTGTAATTTTTGATGTAGAAACGGTGTTTTTATATCCATGGGCCGTTGCCTATGACAAACTAGGCATCTTTGCGTTAGTGGAAATGGTGATTTTCGTCATTATGCTGTTAATTGGCTTGGTCTATGCCTGGAAAAAGAAGGTGCTACGATGGATTTAAATTTGGATGGTATTTCAAATCTAGAAGCCGAAGAGTTAAAGAGAAATGTATTTATGACAACGCTGGAGCAGGTGAAGGGATGGGCGCGAAGCAGTTCCATTTATCCCGTAACATTTGGTCTGGCTTGTTGTGCAATTGAAATGATGGGCGTGGGTGCGGCCCACTATGACTTGGACCGGATGGGCTCGTTTTTCCGTCCGTCACCGCGGCAATCGGACTGCATGATTGTGTCCGGTACCGTTACGAAAAAAATGGCGCCATTGCTGCGCCGGATTTATGACCAAATGCCGGAGCCAAAGTGGGTTATCGCGATGGGCTCATGTGCGACCGCAGGAGGTCCGTACATTAAATCTTATTCTGTTGTTAAAGGGGTCGACCAAATCGTTCCGGTGGATGTGTACATCCCGGGGTGCCCTCCAAACCCAGCCGCGTTAATCTATGGAATTAACAAACTCAAAGAAAAAATCCGATACGAAGCGAAGACGGGGAAGAAGGTGATCTAGTCCATGAGTGAGGAGAAAGATCTCGAGCAACAAAAGCGGGAGGCGGCGGCCAAAGCGAAGGCGGAGGCATTGGCAAGACGCCAGGCAAGGCAGGCAGGGGAAGCTGCGCCTAAGAAGGAAGAGCCGGCCAAAGCGGAAGTGCCTAAAGAAGCGGCACCCCAAGCAGCCGAACCGCAAGAACAAACCCCAGCACCAGCGGGCGATGCGGATGATTTAGCAAAGAAAAAGGCAGCCGCGGCAGCCAAAGCGAAAGCAGCCGCGTTAGCGAAAAAGAAACGGGAAGGCATCGTGGAGGAGGAGCCGCCAGCCGAGGCACCGGCAGCCGCAAGCTCTGGTGAAGAGGATGACTTAGCAAAGAAAAAAGCAGCTGCAGCAGCCAAAGCGAAAGCAGCCGCGTTAGCGAAAAAGAAACGCGAAGGCATCGTGGACGAGGAGCCGCCAGCCGAGGCACCGGCAGCCGCAGGTTCTGGAGAAGAGGATGATGTAGCGAAGAAAAAAGCAGCGGCAGCAGCCAAAGCGAAAGCGGCCGCGTTAGCGAAAAGGAAACGCGAAAGCATTGCCGACGAGGAGCCGGCAGCAGAAACCGAAACCTCCGATGCGGATGAACTCGCCAAGAAAAAAGCGGCAGCTGTAGCGAAAGCCAAAGCAGCGGCAGCCGCCAAACGGAAGGCGATGGAGCTAGCAGGCGGAGATGCAGGATCGGACGAACCGGCAGCTGAAGCGGGAGACGATGCGAAAGCGAAGGCCGCCGCAGCCGCAAAAGCCAAAGCCGCAGCCGCAGCCAAGGCCAAAGCCGCAGCCGCAGCGAAAGCATCCCGTGAAGGCGGAGCAGCCGCAGATGGCGATGAAAAAGCCAAAGCCATTGCCGCAGCCAAAGCGAAAGCCGCCGCGGCCGCCGCAGCCAAAGCCAAAGCTGGAGGAGCCGCCAAAGGCGCTGCAGCAGCACCGACGGAACCGGCAAAACCATCCCCGAACCAGCCTTATTTGGATAAATATTTAAAAGTCATTGAAGAAAACATGGGTTCCGATGTTTTAGAAGATTCTTATATTAATAAACTATCGAAGGATGTTCCAACACTGGTTGTGAAGCGTGAATCCTACTTCAAACTGGCCCAATTTTTAAAATACAACGAACTGTTGGGATTTGACTATCTGTCAGAGCTGCATGGGACAGACTTCGAAACCCATATGGAAATTTATGTTCACTTATACTCATACAAAAAACGGCAATCTATCGCGGTCAAGGTAAAAATGGACCGGGACAATCCCGTCATCGAATCGTTGCAGCCGTTATGGGCAGGGGCCGACTGGCCGGAATGTGAAGCCTACGACCTGCTCGGCATCCGGTTTACCGGACACCCGAACCTGCACCGGATTTTCCTTGGCGAAGATTGGATCGGCTATCCGCTGCGCAAAGACTACGAGCCGTATGATGTGGAGGTGTAGTACATGATCAGAACAGAAGAAATGGTCCTGAACGTCGGCCCACAGCACCCGAGTACGCACGGGGTGTTCCGGCTCGTCGTCAAGCTGGACGGAGAAATCATTACCGAAGCTACACCGGTCATCGGATATTTGCACCGCGGGACTGAAAAAATAGCCGAAAACCTGCAATACACGCAAATTATTCCTTACACAGACCGGATGGATTACCTGTCCGCCATGACCAATAACTACGTCATCTGCCATGCCGTGGAAACGATGATGAACATCCAGGTGCCGGAGCGTGCCGAATACCTGCGCGTCCTCGCCATGGAATTAAACCGGGTTGCCAGCCACCTCGTCTGGTGGGGGACCTACTTGCTGGACCTTGGAGCGACTTCTCCGTTCATTTATGCGTTCCGTGAACGTGAAATGATTATCAATCTGTTAAACGAACTGTCCGGCGGACGTCTGACCTACAACTACATGCGGGTAGGCGGCGTGAAATGGGATGCGCCAGAGGGCTGGATTGAAAAAGTAAAAGAATTTGTTCCGTACATGCGCAAGCAGCTGGAAGGGTACCACAGCCTTGTGACCGGAAACGAGATCTTCCTGAACCGGGTCAAAGGCATTGGAAAGTATACGAAGGAAGATGCGCTGAATTACTCGCTCTCCGGCACCAACCTCCGCTGTACCGGCGTCAAATGGGATTTGCGCAAAGACGAGCCGTATTCGATTTATGACCGGTTTGACTTCGATGTCCCGACAAGGGATAGCGGCGATGCTTGGGCGCGGTACCAATGCCGGCTCGCAGAAATCGGCGAATCGTTAAAAATTGTGGAGCAGGCCGCTGAACAATTCCCGCAAGACGGGGGAATTTTAGCCAAGGTGCCAAAAATCATCAAAGTGCCAAAAGGGGAGGCCTATGTCAGAATCGAGGCGCCACGCGGCGAAATCGGCTGTTATATCAACAGCGACGGGAAAAAAGAGCCGTACCGCTTGAAATTTAGAAGGCCATCTTTTTATAACCTGCAAATCCTTCCCAAGCTATTAAAAGGCGAAAACATCGCCAACATGGTCACCATTTTGGGAGCCATTGATATCGTACTGGGAGAGGTGGATGGCTGATGGTACAAGATCTGCTGCATACGAGTCCTGGCTGGGGACAATTTATCTTCTTCTTTATTACCGGGCTCGTATTGTTATTAGTCGTATTGGGCTTTGTTACATTCTCCATCCTGGCCGAGCGGAAGGTCATGGGGTTCATGCAAAACCGGATCGGCCCAAACCAAGTCGGCGGCCGCTGGGGCTTGCTTCAGACCGTTGCTGACGTCTTAAAGCTTTTGTTAAAAGAAGATATTATCCCGAAAGTGGCGGATAAGCCCTTATTCATATTGGCACCAGTGATTGCCTTTGCGCCGTCGTTTATGGTACTGGCCGTTATTCCGTTTACCGACAAGTTTCAATTTGCCGACCTGAATGTCGGACTGCTCTATTATGTAGCGATTTCCGGATTGACTGTTTTCGGTATCCTGCTGGGCGGCTGGGCGTCCAACAACAAGTACTCCCTGCTGGGCGGGGCAAGGGCGACCGCACAAATGATTTCCTATGAAATCCCGCTCGTTATGTCGGTGCTCGGGATCATCCTGTTAACTGGAAGCTTGAACTTAAATGACATTGTTCATGCGCAAGAAAAAGCCTGGTTTATCCTGCTGCAGCCGATTGGATTTATCATTTTCCTAATTGCGTCTACCGCAGAGCTGAGCCGGACACCGTTTGACTTGCCAGAATCAGAGTCAGAACTCGTGGCTGGTTATCATACCGAATACACTGGTTTCCGCTGGGCCTTCTTTATGCTTGCTGAATATGTGTATTTATTTGCCATGACAGGACTGATTACGGTATTATTCTTTGGCGGCTGGCTGCCATTGTTTGGCTTCTTAGGATTTATCCCAGGTTCCGTCTGGTTCGCACTCAAGTTTTGTGTCGTGCTGTTTATCTATCTTTGGTTCCGCAGCACGTTCCCGCGGATGCGTGCCGACAAACTGATGGAATTCGCATGGAAAGTGTTGATGCCAATCGCGATTGGCAATATCATGTTAACCGCCTTAATCAAATCGTTATTTTTCTAAAAATAAGTGCTGTTCATATCTGGAGCGGACACGAGACACGGGATTTATTTTTAAAAAGGGGTGAAAAACTTGCTAGGATTAACGAAAGGTTTGAAGTATACCCTGAAGCAGTTGACTCGGGAGCCGGTAACGTATGATTATCCGAACGAACCGCTGCCGCTGCCGGACCGGTTCCGCGGCATTCAAAAGTTTTATCCGGAAAAGTGTATTGTCTGCAATCAATGCGCCAATATTTGCCCGACAGATTGCATCCAGCTGACGGGTAAAAAACATCCGGACCCGACGAAGAAAGGGAAAATCATCGATACCTACGACATCAATTTCGAGATTTGTATCCTCTGTGATTTATGTACCGAGGTGTGCCCGACTGAGGCCATCGTGATGACGAATAACTTTGAACTCGCGGAATACAGCCGCGATATGCTGTTTAAGAATCTGGAATCATTGGATGAAAACGACGAAAACATACGGCAGGTGAACAAACCATGACCTTTACCGGCGAGTTTCTCGCATTTATGATACTGGCCTTGGTGGCCATTATCGGCGGGGTCCTGCTGTTGAACCTTACTAAAGTCGTTCACATGGTCGTCGCCCTGATTTTTACCTTCATCAGCATTGCTGGAATTTATGTGCTGCTGTCGGCCGAGTTTGTCGCTGCCGTGCAGATTCTCATCTATTCCGGGGCGATCACAATTATCATGCTGTTTGGCATCATGCTGACGCGGCCATACGACGAAAGTGAGGAAAAAACAAGCAGGTGGCGAAAAGCGTTCCTGTTCTTGGGGGTTGTCGGATTTGGTTTCGCAGTTTATATCGGCATATACCACTCCCCAATCGATCAAGTGCCATCGACACTGCATGAAAACAATCCGATGCAAATCGGAAAAGCAATTTACGGCAAATACTTGATTCCGTTTGAATTTATGTCGGTGTTATTGTTAATTGCCTTGATTGGTGCCATTATTATGGCCAAACGTGAAGACAAGGAGGCGGACAAATCATGAGTTCGATTCCCGTTTCAGCCTTCCTGGCATTGGCGTTGATTTTATTTTGCATCGGACTTTACGGTGCGCTGACCAAAAGAAACACAGTCATTGTGCTGATTTCAATTGAGTTGATGCTGAATGCCGTCAATATTAATCTCGTAACCTTTAGTAAGTATGGCGCAGCGCCTTCGATTGACGGCCAGGTGTTTGCCCTGTTTGCGATGGCGGTTGCCGCAGCCGAAGCGGCTGTAGGACTGGCCATTTTGATGGCTCTGTATCAAAGAAAGAAAACCGTCCATGTCGATGAAATGGACGAAATGAAACATTAAATCTGGGTGGTGCCGGGAGTAAATGCCGGACACGACCAATAACCAGAATGTCGGGCGGAAAAAGGGCCGCCAGACGACTAAAACCGTGGTGCCAAAGCTGATACAGGCTGGACACCAACGAAATTTGAAACATAACCATGGTGCCAAACACCAAAGATGTCCCGGAATGAATCGGGTGATGTCTGGCACGGAGGGGGAAAGATGATGGAAAATGCATGGCTCATACCGCTTTTCCCGCTTGTTTCTTTTGTGATCCTTCTTCTATTCGGCAAGCGATTAAAGGAAGCGGGCGCCTATGTCGGGATACTCCTGACGCTTGCATCGCTGGTTTACTCGATATTGGTTTTATTCGAGCGCTTCACGGAGCCAAGCTACATCGAAAAATTCGAATGGCTCACGATAGGAGATGTGTCGCTGACTGCGGGTTTTGAAGTCAATCAGTTAAATGCATTAATGCTGGTGATTGTATCGCTCGTAAGTTTTTTAGTACATACCTACTCCAAAGGCTACATGCATGGGGACGAGCGGTTTCCGGTATTTTACGCTTATTTAGGATTATTCACGTTTGCCATGCTCGGACTGGTGATTTCACCAAACTTACTGCAAACCTATATCTTCTGGGAGCTGGTCGGTCTCGGTTCCTTCCTGTTGATCGGGTTTTATTTTTACAAAGAAGAAGCCAAGGCTGCGGCGAAAAAAGCATTCATCATGACGCGGATCGGCGACGTCGGCTTGTTTATCGGCATGATTCTGCTGTTCTGGAAAACGGGATCGTTTGAGTACAGCGAAATCTTCTCAGCCGTCGAAGCGGGCGGGATTTCGCAAACGATGATTACGTTAACCGCCATTCTGATCTTTGTTGGCGCAGTTGGTAAATCGGGTCAGTTCCCGCTGCACACCTGGCTTCCGGATGCGATGGAAGGCCCGACCCCAGTGTCGGCATTAATCCACGCCGCCACCATGGTCGCCGCCGGTGTATACTTGGTTGCCACGATGTTCCCGCTGTTTGCAGCGAGCAAGACCGCGCTGTTGACGGTAGCCATTATCGGTGCGTTTACGGCCATCTTTGCGGCCAGCATTGGCTTGGTGCAAACGGATATCAAACGGGTGCTCGCGTACTCGACCGTCAGTCAGTTGGGTTACATGATGCTCGCGCTCGGTTCTGCCGGTTATGTGGCTGGTGTGTTCCACCTGATGACCCATGCGTTCTTTAAGGCCTTGCTGTTCTTGGCCGCCGGATCCGTGATTCACGCGGTCCACACGCAGAACATTGAGGAAATGGGCGGGCTTTGGAAAAAATTAAAATGGACCGCGCCGCTGTTCTTGATCGGCACACTGGCAATCAGCGGGGTACCATTGTTATCAGGTTTCTTCAGTAAAGACGAAATATTAGTCGCCGCATGGGAAGGCGGACATCCAATCCTATTCCTGTTGGCGCTTATTGCGGCCTTCATGACAGCTTTCTACATGTTCCGGTTGTTCTTCCTGGTGTTTACCGGCGAAGCGCGCGGCGGACAAAAGAATGTTCACGAATCGCCTGCTAGCATGACCCTGCCTATGCTGGTGCTGGGTGTGCTGGCTGTCATTTCCGGCTATGTGAATACCCCATGGTTCGGCTCGTTCCTTGGCGATTGGCTGGTCGATGGCAATGAGAGACTTGGCCATGCCCATGTCGAAGGCCCAATCTGGATCATGATTGCCGCCACTGTTGTATCCTTGGCTGGCATCTACCTTGCTTGGCTGATTTACGGCAAGAAAAGCGTGTCCCGCAGCTGGCTCAGCGGTACGGGCGATACGCTGCACACGATTTTACTCAACAAATATTATGTGGACGAATTTTATCAAATGACTGTGGTCGCCGTGGCTAAGGGCATCAGCTATTTTCTTAGATTCATTGATGTCTTCCTGGTCGAAGGGATTGTCAAAGGAGTGGCTGGGTTTATCCAAGGCCTTGGCGCTACCGGTTCCAAGCTGCAAAACGGACAGGTGCAAACCTACGCGGCCGTTGCCTTTGTCGGCCTTGCCATCTTAACAGTCATCTTTGCGTTAACAGGGGGGTATTTACAATGAATTTAGGATGGGCACTGACACTGCTTGTATTATTCCCGCTGTTAGGCATCATCGTGTTGGCAGTCATGCCAAAAACGGCTGAAAAATCCATCAAACTGGTCGGCTTCCTGGCCACCCTGCCGTCGCTATTGCTGGCGTTGGCAGCCTATCTCCATTTTAAGTGGGGCAAGGATTTGGCGGATTTCTCTGTCGCGCATGACTGGATTCAATTCCGCGGTATGAACGCAGACGAACCGTATTTTTCCGTCAACTTCGAGCTTGGATTAAGCGGTTTTCAACTGATATTGGTTGTGTTGACCGCCGTTGTTGCCACACTGGCGGCGATTGCTTCCAATTATGTGAAGAAGGAATGGAAAGGCTACTACATGCTGTTCTTGCTGCTTGAAACCGGCATGCTCGGCGTGTTTACAGCCGAAAACTTAATTCTATTTTTCTTATTTTTCGAGATTACCTTGATTCCAACGTTCTTCCTGATCGGGAAGTGGGGTTATTTTGAAAAAGAAAAAGCAGCCTACAGCTTCCTGATCTACAACGGACTGGGTTCCGCTGTCCTGCTGATTGTGATCATGATTTTGTTTGCTAAAACAGGCACGACCAATATAGAAATGTTAAAAAGTATCGTGGCTGATCCAAGCGCACCATTATCAGGCGACCTCAAGCTCGGTTTGTTCATCGCTCTGCTAGTCGCCTTTGGGGTCAAGCTGCCGATCTTCCCGCTGCACAGCTGGATGTTGAAGGTGCACGTTCAGGCACCGCCGGCAGTGGTCATGATTCACTCTGGTATTCTTTTAAAAATTGGCGCCTACGGACTCATCCGGTTCGGCCTGGGGATTTTTCCGGCACAGTTTGAAAAATTGGCCACGCTCCTGGCGATTCTCGGAGTCATTAATCTGCTTTACGGCGCATTTCTGGCGTTCATCCAGACCGACTTCAAAATGGTCTTGGCCTACTCCTCGATATCCCACATGGGAATCGTGCTGATTGGCCTCGCCGCCATGAACGAAGCTGGCGTGCAAGGGGCGATCTTCCAAGTCATCTCTCACGGATTGATTTCAGCGTTGTTGTTCTTCTTGGTGGGCGTGCTGTACGAGCGGACCGACACCTCGTTGATCGGAAACCTTGGCGGCCTCGCAAAAGGCATGCCGGTGGCGGCAGGGTTCCTGTTGGCCGCGGCGATGGCCTCACTAGGCTTGCCGGGCATGTCCGGATTCGTCAGCGAGTTTATGGCATTCCTTGGCTTGTTTAAGGAACTGCCATGGCTGGCTGCGATTGGAACCATCGGCATCATCATGACGGCTGCCTACCTGCTTCGCGCCGTGCTCGGCATGACATTTGGCCAGGCACACCGCGAATTTGCCGGAACAGTGGACTTGAAGGGTGTCGAGTATGTCCCGGTCATTGTGTTAACGTTCTTGATTGTAGTAATTGGTGTTTACCCAAGTGTCCTAAGCGCGCCGCTTCAAGCCACACTTGAGACTATCATGCTTGGGTTGGGAGGGTGATGAAGGATGAGTGATACAATTCAATCAATCAACTGGAGCATTTTGACACCGGAGTTCATCATCCTTGCGGTCATTGCCATTCTGATTTTACTAGACTTATTTATGCCAAAAACATTAAGCCGGAAGATTCTCGGCTGGATCGGCATTGCCGCGGTTTTGGCTGCCCTGATCGTGACGCTCAGCATGGCCGGTGATCCGGTAAAATCAATCTTGAACAATACGTTCCGGGTTGACAGCTTTGCCATCGCGTTTAAAGCCTTGCTGCTCGGAGGCGCGGCGCTGGTGCTGCTTTTAGCCACCAGTTATGAAACAAAGGACGGTTTGGAACGGTACGAAGCGGAGTTTTATTATATCTTCCTGTCCGCCTTGCTCGGCGCGATGGTGATGACATCAAGCGGCGACTTGGTCACGCTGTATGTCGGCCTCGAGTTATTGTCGATTCCTTCCTATATCTTGGCGGGAATGCGCAAATTCGATTCGAAGTCGAATGAGGCAGCGATGAAATACGTCATCAGCGGCGGGATTTCATCGGCGATTGCCCTGTTCGGAATGAGTTATGTGTACGGCATCGCCGGTTCGACCGACCTGCTTACGATTGCATCCAATTTGTCTATGTTAGCCGATGGCCAGCAAGCCTACCTGCTCGGCTTGGCCTTCTTAATGATTTTTGTCGGCTTGGCGTTTAAAATCTCGGCCGCCCCGTTCCATATGTGGGCACCGGACGTTTACCAAGGCGCTCCGACACCGGTCACAGCATTCTTGAGCGTGGTATCGAAGACAGCCGGCTTTGTGATTCTCATCCGTGTTCTATTGACGGTATTCGGCGCGGCGGCCTCCAACGGACCGAATTCGCTGCCGATTATCATGAACATGCAGGATTACATCGCCTTCCTGGCGGGAGCGACGATGATTATTGGAAACGTGGTCGCCTTGAAGCAAACGGATATTAAGCGGATGTTCGCTTATTCTAGTATCGCCCACGCCGGTTACCTGTTGGTGGCGGTGACGTCATTATCGGCCAATATGTTTTATTCTATTTGGTTCTACCTGCTGGCTTACCTGTTGATGAACTTGGGCGCTTTTGCCGTCATCCAGGTGGTCTCGGAAAAAGCAGGCTCGACCAAGATTGCTGATTTTGCAGGACTTTACCGCCGCTCGCCGGTTTTGGCTGTGGCGATGGGAATTTTGCTGATTTCCTTGGCAGGTTTCCCTGGAACAGCCGGGTTTATCGGCAAATTGAACATTTTTGCCGGGGCTTTTGCCGCGGAACCGCATTATGTGCTCGCGTCCGTAATGATCGCGACCACGGTTGTGTCGTATTTCTACTATTTCGGCGTGATGACGCAAATGTTCTTCCGCCCGGCGCAGGATGAAAGTAAATTAAACCTCCCATTTGGAATCATTATTGTCCTGATTGTTGCAGTGGTGGGGTCGATCTTGTTTGGAATTTTGCCAAACATTGCGCTCGACTTTATGAGCAACCATCTCGATATCCTGAACGATTTCTTTGGATCCTGATACAGGCTTTTGGGGGAAAGTCCGTATCGGGAAGTCATAAGGCTGGCTGTTTCTGGGGGGAAGCAGCCAGTCAATTGGATCATAACCCGGTGCCGGATTTACACGAACGGACCTTGGCACCGAGTACGGTTAAACAAAATAGGGGTTTTATACAGAAAAAGAAGAGGTTGGGGGACCTCTTCTTTTTCATTTTCTATAATAAAGGTATTAGATGAACTACCTTACAATTTACCATTGTTACCCCGCCTAAAATAACAATCAAGACGAATTCCCGATCTCATAATGTATTATTTTACAAATTATGGGATTTTAGTGATTTTTTTGTTCTCTTTAAAGTTATAATAATACCAAGAAAACTAAAGTAAATAGGTGTAGGAAGGAGTAATAGAATGAGTTATAAAAATACTTTTATTAAAGTCTCAGAGGACTCTGTAGTGGATTCAGCTATTATACCTCTCCCAAGAAATAACAAGCCTACTATAGCAACGATTGAATATGACTTAATCAGTAATAACCCCTATAAATATACTCAAGAAGATGTCCAATTCCAAACTTATTTAATTAAAAGCCAAATTCAGTCCGAGCAGCTAGATGAAATAAGAGAACAATTTTTCCAAAAACCTAAAGCTTGTTTTAGAGCTTCTCCATTGGTAAAAAAATATGGGTGGGGAATACACTACGATAATGAAGGAAAAGTTGCCATATATGATGTTAATAGTGAAGGGTACGAGCGATTTCTCAATTCGGACCAGATCACTTTAATAAAAGGCATGCGTTCTAAACGGGTAGAAAAATAGCATCTCGTTCATCTGCCTTGAAAAATAGGAGATCCGTCCCACTCTGAGACGGAGATTAAAGTCCAGTGGAACAATCCCAGCTTCTTGAATTCCATTAAAAAACTTGATAGCTCAATAAAAAAAGCAGAGCGGATTCATAAGTGAATTGCTTTGCTTTAATATTGTCTTAGGGTACCTTTAGAGAAAAGCCTACTCCTGATGCAAAAAAATTTCCTCAAGTACGTCCCCTTAAGTTCACTGCATTTTTTCATTATAAAATTGCACCGCATACATCGCACCTTCGCTGACCATATTGTTATCTTCAAGGTCATCGGGGTGAGGGTGGCCACCCTTATTAATCGGCAGTTCGGTCTTATGAAAAACAGTCGGTTTGATTTTGTGCTTCCAATCACGTAGAAATGACTCTGCCTTGATGCGGTTGGGTTTATTCGATAACCATAGTGCAGCGGAGGTACCAACCCCTACAGCCAATAATGAACTCATACTTAGGACTCGTTTCATCTCTTATTCACTCCCTTTAGTACTATTTATACTATGTATACCCGCCCATTTTTGCCATCAAACATTTTTTAAAGTTTGATTTGGGCAATAATGGGGGATGCAGATAAAAAACATCAGGGAACGGGAGGATGGAACATGGAGAATGATTTCCCTACGGGTCAGTGGCAATGGATCCAGCTTCACAAAAATGACCAGGGCCGTATTAGTGATGAAAAGATAAAGGCCTGGCTAGAGGATGTCCGCAAAAATAAAACGAACTTCCTGCGGGTCAATTGTTTCGAAGATGAGGAACAGATCGTCAATGGTTCCCTCATCTATAAACAGAATATTTCTGATGAACAGGACTATAAAATGATTCATTTTTACCTAACGGAAGATCGATTGGTGACCGTCAATTTGGATTGGTCGGAGCTAAAACAAATCACCCCCGATCGGTTTGTTCGGCAAATCAAGGGAACCAAAAATGCCGTCGAGGGATTTTTGCTGTTTCTTAGCGAAGTTATCAATGAAATGTTAGTGGGAATTGACGAGTTCGAAGAGGCGCTGAAAACACTGGTCTGGAGTGTGAGGAAGAGAAACGAAACGGGGATTTTAGAGGAGGTGTACCATCGCAGGCATGAGCTATTGGTTTGTAAAAATCTCCTCATCCCGATTAATGAAGTCAAAATGGCGATCGATGAGATGGGCTTTCACGGCATCAGCGACAGCAAAATTTTTAAAACCATCGGCAAACGCACGGAACGGATGATGTTTTTGCTGAATGAATATGAACACCAGCTAGATTCAATGATTAACTTGGAAGAAGTCATCTCTTCGCATCGCGGAAATGAAATCATGAAGACCTTAACGGTGATTACGACGATTTTTACCCCGATTATGGCACTGGGCGCCTTATGGGGAATGAATTTTAAACATATGCCGGAGCTGGAGTGGCGCTATGGCTATAGTCTCTCAATCGTTGTCATCCTTATTTCTACTTTACTTCTATATGGATATTTAAAAATGAAAGGCTGGACCGGAGACCTGCTCAAGGGCAAAAAACGAGGTTCCTTTTTTAAATAACAAGTTACAAATATATCAAAAGGATTAAAAGGCAAGAAAAAGGTTTTATGATGACGGCCGGGTGGTATAACACTATCAAGGTTACAAACAAGGTAACCTGATAGAAGAATCCAGCTTAACACAAGAAAGAGGGTGGTTGAAATATGTGGGCTGCGTGGGATTTACCGTATGTGAAAGGAAGGCAGCAGACATAAAATTTAGAGGAGGAATGGAAAATGGCAAAGAATGATAGGGAACGAATGGATATGGAAGAGACGCTTACTCAAAGGAATGACGGATACGGACGGCAAAGGCAGCTTGATGAAAGTAATCGGGACCCGCGTAAGTCTGGAGTACAAGAGCAGCGGGACCCAAGCAATGACAGGGCACACGGGATACAGGAAGTGCGGGATCCATCCGCAAACGGTGGCCGACAGTTGGAACGAGATCCCAAGTTGCAAGTCAGAGGGGGACAAGCTGATGGTGACCCGGCCGTTCTTTGTAGCGGGCAGAACGCATGGTCAACCTGGTGAGTCCGGGGATGCCCGAGCTGGCATTCCGAATTTCAACAGGAATGAACTGATCGACGACCCTACGGTCCTCTATGGTGATAAGCAGCAACAGGATACCAGCGGGTTACGATATGGAGAAGAAATGTCGAAAAGTGCATTGAAAGAGTACGGGCAAAAGGAATAAATGTAATAAACAAGAGGCTTGCACTAATTGGTGCAAGCCTCTTGTCTTGGTAAGCCCATAAAAAACCAGCGGCCCGATTATCAGGACCGCTGGTTTTGCAACGGATCAGCAGTTTTATGGTCTTCTTCCTCCAGCTCAGTGCCGGTTTTGGCCTGCTCCATTTCCTTGCCGAGTTTTTTGACTTCCTCAAGATTTCGCGCCATGGAACCATTCTGCTCGTTATTGGGACTCTCTCTTTTGATGGATGGTTTGGTCAGTTTCTCCATGTATGTCCCCTCCTTTTTATATGTGTATGTACCCGAATCTGCTATAACAAAACCACTTTTTTAAAAAAAGTACAAAAGCACTAGGCGGTTCCGTCTATTCGATGTGTTGGAATATTTTGATATAATGCAAAAAAGAAATTTTTAAAAAAAGAGGTTTAACCAAGTTTGGAAGCGGGTATTAAAAAACTAAAGCTATCAGAGGTGAGGATGAATGAATCTAGCGATTGATGTTCAAAAGAAGGATCGAGAAGTATGGGTACAAGCAGCAGGGGAAATTGATGCGTTTACCGCACCAAAATTGAGAGAGGAATTATGGCCCTATGCACAAGGAAATACGGTAACCAATATTGTCATCGACTTAAAGAATGTTTCCTATCTAGACAGCACCGGGCTTGGCGTCTTTGTTGGCTTATTTAAACAGTTGAAGCAAAAGGGTGGGGAGTTAAAACTGATGAATCTATCGAATCGGTTACAGCGGCTATTTGAAATTACAGGACTAAGTCATATTATGGATATTTCTGCGAATGTTTAGGAGTGGGGGACGATGGAACAAGTGATGGATTATATTGAAATGAAAATTCCGGCCAAGCCGGATTATGTCGGTGTGATCAGGTTAACATTATCGGGGATTGCCAGCCGCATGGGTTATAGCTACGAGGAAATTGAGGACATCAAGATTGCGGTTAGTGAAGCCTGCACAAACGCCGTGCAGCATGCTTACCCGATGAATGATAGGGGCGAAGTGATTGTTGGCTTTGGCATTTATCCCGACAAGCTGGAGCTGATGGTAGCGGACAGCGGCAGGAGCTTCAATTTTTTAGAGACAAAAAACGAACTGGGACCCTACTCAGAATCTAGCACAGTGGATCAGCTTTCCGAGGGAGGGTTAGGGTTATATTTGATTGAAACGCTCATGGATGAGGTCCGTGTGCTGAATCATTCCGGTGTAACGGTCTTCATGGTGAAGTATCTGAGCGGGGAGCGTGAAAATCATGGGACAACTAGCACAACCCAGGAAACGAACTAAGGAAGAAGTCGATGCCTTGATTTTTGAATTCCAGCAAAATGGGAACGAGTTGGCCCAGACCATCTTAGTGGAGAATTATACGGCACTCGTCGGGAGTCTGGCGCGAAAATATTCTAAAGGAAAGAATCACCATGAAGATATGATGCAAGTCGGAATGGTCGGCTTATTGGCTGCCATCAGAAGATATGACCCCGAAGCAGGAAAACCCTTTGAATCGTTTTTGATTCCTACCGTGATTGGAGAAATCAAACGGTTCCTAAGAGATAAAACGTGGAGTGTCCATGTTCCGAGACGAATCAAAGAAATTTGGCCCAAAGTGAATAAGGCGGTGGACGAGCTGACCACTCAATATAAACGCTCGCCAAAAATCCAGGAAATTGCCGAGTTTTTGGAGATTTCCGAAGAGGAAGTGTTAGAGGCGATGGAAATGGGGAGAAGCTACCAAACCGCCTCAGTGGACCAAACCATAGAACTGGGCTCCGGTGAAAGCACGGTGACCACCTTAGACATCATGGGGTCGCCGGATGAAAACTTCGAAAAAGTGGAACAGATGCTTTCTATTCAAAGTGCCCTAAACATTCTATCCGAACGAGAAAAACAAATTCTCCATTACACATTCGCTGCTAACAAAAGCCAAAAAGAAACAGGCGAGCAACTGGGAATCTCCCAAATGCACGTATCCCGCCTGCAAAAAAAAGCCCTCAAAAAACTGCGCAAAGCACTCACAAGCGACTCCTTCCAAGGAGTCAACTAAAAGGTGCCTGACCCCCGTTGCGTTAACGCGTTAATACACTGGGGGACAGGCACCTTTACAAAGGGGATGAAGCTTGATGAATATTGTGATTGTCGATGATAATGCCACCAATTTAATGATTGTCGAGAAGGTGCTGCGGAAGGCTGGTTATGAACGATTGGTTTTGCTGTCTTCAGCCCGAGCGTTATATGATTATTTGCAGCTGGACACGCCCAATCCGGAGGAGGTTCCGGCCGATTTAATTTTGTTGGATTTGATGATGCCGGAAATTGATGGAATCGAGGCGTGCCGGACGATTCTGGCTAATGAGCGATATCATGACCTGCCGATCATTTTTGTTACGGCGATGGGAGACTCCTATAAGATGGCGGAAGCGATGGATGCGGGTGCCCTTGATTATGTGATGAAACCAATCAATAAAGTCGAGCTGTTGGCGAGAATCCGCTCGGTGCTCCGCTTAAAGTATGAGAAGGACCTGAGGAAAGAACGGGATAAGCGGATTCAGTATGAATTGGACTTGGCCAAGCAGGTGCAGCGAAGCGTGCTGAGCAGTCCGTTTCATGATGATCATGTGACCATTTCAGCGGTGTACAAACCTTCATTTGAGCTGGCTGGTGACTTATATGCTTGGTATAAAATTAGTCCCGACCGTTATGGGGTTATTTTGCTTGATATGATGGGACATGGAATTTCATCCTCCCTCGTATGCATGTATATTTATTCTGTCTTAAAAGATTGCATTACGGGTATGTGCGACCCGGAGACGGTGATGAAAGAATTGAATCGGCGCATGAACCAGCTGCATGATTCTGATAGTCTATTAAATTATTATTTTACGGCAATTTATTTGGTGCTCGACACGGACAATCAGACGGTTGAATATGTGAATGCCGGGCATCCGGCGGGGATTGCAATGGTGGATGGCCGGGCGGAAATGATGACGGAAGGCTGCTGCCCTCTTGGCCTGTTTGAGGAGATTGAGGTATCAAAAGGTGTGATTTCGTACCAGGATGGGGTACGGATTTTGTTGTTTACAGATGGGGTATCAGAATCGCTGGAGGAAGATTATGAGGAAGCATTAATGAAGATCACCGACTGTATGGAAAGACCGGGTATGGTTGATCCTGCTGCTTTGCTGCAACAGCTGCAGCCAGGTTCTGAGTTGGTGAATGCTCCAAAGGATGATATGTGTTTGGTGATGCTATCGACAAAAGGTTAGGACGGGGCTTTCAGGGTAGTGATGTAGGTTGGGGTTGGATAAGTCTTTGTCGGTGGTCACAAAGAAGGGTCTCAGCATTCTAATGCTGACACCCGAAATGGTATGGGATGGGGAGGGGGATTCTCCTACTCAGACTAGTAGGCTTGGAGCATCCATCTGTATTTCTCGAGTGAAGCCCGGATGCTGGTCATCAGGTCGGCGGTCGGCTGGTCTTCGTGGTTTTCGGAGAGGGTGATGCCCTCGGTGAGCTCACTGCAGATGGCGTCAAGGTCGTCTGCGAGTGCCTGGACCATGTCTTGGGCGGTCTCCTCGCCATCTGCTTCGTTTATGGAAGAAAGCTGTAATTGTTCTTTCAATGTCGCAGTTGGAAAGGCGCCAATTGACAGCATTCTTTCCGCAATAGTATCAAGATGGAGCGCTGCTTCGGTATAGAGTTCTTCAAATTTAGCATGCAGCGTAAAGAAGTTCTCACCTTTTACATACCAATGGAAATGGTGCAGCTTCATATAAAGGACCGAGAAATTAGCCACCTGCTTATCCAGCAAACCACCCACCTGACCAGCCTTCGCCATTCCCTTTGTCATCGTTCTAGCCATACTAACAACCTCCAGTTATGAAACAAATTTTGATAAATAAGTGGTGCTACCCAATAAATACCCGTAAATCGAACACTTAAAACCTAAAAAAATATAACTCTTAAAAATGCTACAAGGGGGACAGGCCTCCAGCAGAGTGACGCGGTAAAGTAATGGGGGACAGGCCCCCGGCAAGGTAACGCGGTAAAGCAGCGGGGGCCTGTCCCCCGTCACTGTAATGTAATGATGTAAGGGGGCGGATGGGATGAAAGGTTTTGTTTATAATATTCGTGGCAAGATTTTGTCGGGTTATTTGTTTGTCTTGTTTTGTTTGGTGCTGTCTCTGCTGATTGTGATTGGCAGGATGACGGCTCTGCAAAACGAGGTGGATTATGTGGCTGAACATGATATGGCGGTGCACGATTTAGCGAATCAGATTCAAAAGAATGTCTTGGATATGGAAACCGGTATGAGGGGTTATGTGATAACGGGCAATGAGGACTATTTGGAGCCCTATAACCAGGGGAGCCGGAGCTGGCAGGATAACTACAATAAACTGCATTCTCTGTTAGAGGAGAACGGCGCCCAGCAGCGGACTCTGGAAGAAATTAAACCTTTGATAATCAAGTGGGTAAACGATTCTGGAGAATACCTCATCAATCAAAAGCGTGCAGGGAACGAAGAGGCAATAACCGAAAACTTTAAAAATAATACAAGTAAGAATATAACGGATCAGCTGCGCAAACAGTTTGATTCTTTTCTGGCGGCAGAAAAGAAACTGACAAGCGAACGAATCAACCATCTCTATCAGAACAACACCAACTTAAAAGTAGCCCTGTATGCCATCATCGTTTTGGTGTCATTGGTTACCATTGCTACAGCATTATTTTTGTCCAATTCAATCGCCAAAACGATTAAACAAGTAGTTAGGACGATTAAAAACATTACCGATTCCAGTTCTGAAGTCGATCTTACGGCACGGATAAAGGTAAACACACGTGACGAGACCCGCGAGCTGGCAGACGCAATGAACGACCTTCTCGGCAGTCTTGAAAAACAAAGCTGGGTTCAAAAAAGCGTCGCTGATATTTCCACGATGTACCAAGGAATCACGGACCTTGACGACTTGGCGCAGGCCTTTGTTACCAAATTGGCTCCATTACTTGAAGCAGTTTACGGGGTCGTCTATCTCCGCAAGAGCGAAGGGAAGGAGACCGTTTATGTGAAAGCCGCCGGATATGCCCTGACGAAGGAAGAGCCTGGCGAAGCAAGCTTCCGGCTGGGGGAAGGGCTCATCGGCCAAGCGGCATTGGATAAACGATTATTTCTAATTGATCAGCTGCCCGAAGAGCACATCAAGGTGACCTCCGGATTAGGCATGTCATCACCAAGAAACCTATTGATTGCTCCAATTGTCGTGGAGGACAGGGTAGAGGCAGTCGTTGAGTTTGCGGCACTGCAGCCATTTCTCTCCCAGCACTTGACCTTATTGGACATGCTTCAAGATAAATTTGGCTCGGCGATTACCAATGTAGCCGGCCGGATGGAAGTCGAAAGGCTGTTGGCAGAATCACAGGTCTTGACGGAAGAACTACAGGCACAATCTGAAGAGCTCCAAGCCCAATCAGAAGAATTGCAGATGCAGCAGGAGCAGCTGCGGATTACCAATGAATTTTTAGAAGAACAGAAGCAATACGCCGAGCAGCGCGCGCGTGACCTCAAAAAAGCGAAGGACGAACTGGAGGATTATTCGCGAAAACTGCAGATGAGTTCACAATATAAGTCTGATTTTCTGGCGAACATGTCCCATGAGCTTCGCACGCCGTTAAACAGCATCATCATTCTGTCACAGATGCTGATGGAGAATACGGAAGAAATGGACGAGGGCGAGGTAAGTGAATCGGCACGAGTCGTGTATACAGCGGGTAAAGATTTATTAAGGCTAATTGATGATATTCTTGATTTATCAAAAATTGAAGCAGGGAAAATTGAAATTTTAACAGACGAGGTCAATGTGACAGAAATTCCGCAGATGATGAAAAGCATGTTTGACCCCATTGCGGCTAAAAAGGGGCTGGGTTTCGACGTAATCATCGGTCCCGATGTGCCGCCTATCCTATCGACAGACGGACAACGATTGCAGCAAATATGGAAAAATCTACTATCAAACGCCTTTAAATTTACTGAACACGGCTCGATTACGGTACGAATTGAACTTGCCGGTTTTGAAAAAATCCAAGGGTTGCTTGGACAACAAACTGGGGAGCCTGTGCTGGCGATATCGGTAACAGATACCGGAATTGGCATTCCAGCCGAAAAACAGCAAATTATTTTTGATGCCTTCCAGCAGGTCGATGGCACGACCAATCGGCAATATGGGGGTACCGGACTCGGATTGTCCATATGCCGCGAATTCACTCGTTTGCTTGGCGGCGCCATTGAAGTAGAAAGTGAGCCTGGCAAGGGAAGTACGTTTACCTTATATATTCCAAGTATTATAGAGGCGGAGTACCATGCATTGGACCTTGCGATGAGAGAAGTGGCGGCCGGCACCGTAACAGAACCAGTGGAACGTTTCGATAATGAACCTGAGGCTCAGAAGGAACCAGCCGATACGGAATGCTCTGATGTTCAGCTTTTTAAAGGAAAAAAGGTACTATTAGTCGAGGACGATGGCCGAAATGTCTTTGCACTTGTGACCGCTCTTGAGAAAAAAGGAGTGAACGTGCAGGTGGCAGAGAACGGCAGACGGGCCATTGAGATATTGCAAGCACAGGCCGAATTTGACTTGATTTTCATGGATATCATGATGCCAGTCATGGGAGGTTATGAGGCAATGAAAATGATCCGAAACGACCTGCAGATGGAAAATCTCCCTATCATTGCATTGACAGCCAAGGCAATGAAGGGAGAACGCGATAAGTGCATGGAGGCAGGGGCCTCTGATTACATTATGAAGCCATTAAATATCAATCAGCTATTTTCGCTGATGCGCGTGTGGCTGACGGAGCAGGTGAATCCAAGGTGAACAACATGCCCATCAATCAAACGATAAATATAATAGAAGAAAGAGATGCTTTTGAACTGAACGAAATTCAGCAAATCGAAATCAATTTGCTTTTGGAAGGACTATATCAAATGTATGGCTATGACTTCCGCGGCTATGTGCGATCGTCTCTTACCAGAAGGATATTATATCGCATGAAGGCAGAGCGGCTTCCGACAATTTCGTCACTTTTGGAAAAAGTGCTTCACGAGCAAGGCTATGTAGAAAGGCTGTTGAATGATTTATCCATCCGGATGACGGAAATGTACCGGGACCCCAGCTTTTTTGCTGCTTTTAGGGATCAGGTCGTGCCAGTGGTGCGAGGTCTTCCGGAGATCCGCATCTGGCATGCCGGCTGCGCGACAGGAGAAGAGGTTTACTCCATGGCCATCCTGATGCTCGAGGAGGGGCTGGCTGCCAAAACAAGGATTTACGCGACGGATATGAATGAGAAAGCCCTGCTAGCAGCACAAAAAGGAGCATTCCCACTGAAGAAAATGCAGCAATACACGAAAAATTACTTAAAAGCAGGTGGAAAAAGGTCCTTTTCCGAGTACTATACAACCGACCATCATTATGCCTATTTCCGCCCTGATCTGAACCAGAACATCACCTTCGCGCAGCATAACTTAGTTACAGACGGATCGTTCAACGAATTCCATGTCGTCCTCTGCCGAAATGTGATGATATACTTTGACAACCACCTGCAGCAGCAAGTGCACACCCTCATCCACAACAGCCTGGCGGACGGAGGATTCATCGGACTCGGAAACAAAGAAACCATCCTATACATGCCCAAACACATCCAATACCAAGAATTCAACCCACAAGAGAGAATCTACCGCAAAGGGGTCAGGCCCCCGGCGGAGTAATGCGGTAAAGCGGTGGGGGACAGGCCCCCGGCAAAGTAATGCGGTGAAGCGGTGGGGGCCTGTCCCCCAACAAAGTAATGCGGTAAAGTGCCGGCAGCTGAACAGGGTCCGAAAAAAGAGACTGCATGGTTTGCAGTCTCTTTTGGTTATGTTTATGTTGTGCGGTTGAGGCTTTTGAGTAGGAAGGTTACGAGGAGTGTGATGGCTATGGCGCCGAGGAGTGCTGGGAGGATGTAGAATCCTCCGATGACGGGGCCCCAGCTTCCTAGTAGGAGCGATCCGAGCCATGCTCCGATAAATCCTGCAATAATATTTCCAATGATGCCTCCCGGTAGGTCCTGGCCGAGAATGAGCCCGGCCAGCCAGCCGATTACGCCTCCGATGATTAATGACCAAATGAATCCCATAAAGATTCGCTCCTTTCTATTTTTCTATGAGTTATGGGTTATATGTACCCGATTAAAAATCACTTAAACATGGTATTGAACGATTCTAATAATCCCACCTGTTTACAACAGTTTCTCGTGAAGTTGCCCCTGGGGATCAGCTGCTTTTAAACCTAAATAATGCCGGCATACCTTAAGCTCATACGTCAACCTTTGGAATTTCTCCTGATTCCGCTCATCCAAACATTGGTCGATTTCCCGTTGCAGCAAACTCATCTTGGTGATAATTTCAGCCTGGCACCTCTGCTCCATAGAAATATGCTTGTTCCGCTTGGGCGGAAGCTCCCGGGCATAATCAATCGGCTGGGTTAATAATAACCCGCATTTGCACCAATTTACTCCTACATCTATCACGAAAAATTCATCGTTGCCGCAATATCGGCATTTCAGTTTCCTCATTCTAGCCACCTCCAAAGTAATAACGGCCTCAACCGCTCCTACGTTTTTTCATCTATATACCCACATTTCTTTTCCGAGTAACCTCGAATAAAAATTTTTTAAAAATAGGTTTCATATCCTTCAGGAGCGGTTATATACCAAACAAGCCGCAACTGACATTCATCGTCAGCTTCGGCAAAGTGACCCTAGAGGAGGAATGAACATGGCTTTTATAAAAACAGTTGAAAATGGAGTAGAAGCGAAAAGGGAAATCGAGCAATTTCTCACCCAAGGGTATTCAAAGGAAGAAATTTATTTATTTGCCCATGATGAAAATCGCTCGGAGCATTTAACCGATTCTTTGGAACTGAATCATGTCGGAGTGGCAGAGCAAGGTGTACTGGATTCCAT
Organism: Neobacillus camarae; assembly: GCF_054950115.1. Classification (NCBI taxonomy): domain Bacteria; kingdom Bacillati; phylum Bacillota; class Bacilli; order Caryophanales; family Bacillaceae; genus Neobacillus; species Neobacillus camarae. The sequence goes on from NZ_JBUCKX010000002.1 coordinate 359,518, forward strand.
CGCCAATGTGTTCCGCAGCCGTGGGGATGAACTTCGCTCAAAGCTGCATTCACTGGGAGTATCCTCAACAGAAGCCGAAGTATATGAAGAACAATTAGATCACGGAAAACTAGTCGTACTGGCTGCCAAAACAGCCTAACGGGAGATAGCAGGAAATCGATAGGGAACCCAGTTACAATAGGTTCCCTATCGATTATAAAAAAATGGGGAGAGGAGAAATTAATATGAAAATATCCAATCAAAGTTTAGATCGATTATTAGGAAATCGTAAAACGGCGCGGCACAAAACCAGCAGGGTATCCGTACTGGACCCATTACCCGATTATCCATCAAGAGATACAGGGAGACAGGGTCTATGTTCCACTTAATTTAATGCAGGTCTGGAATGAAATATAGGAACAACAGCATTTATCATCCATCCTTAACTGCCTAAACACGGTTCTATGGTTGTGACCGGGTTTAGGCAGTTAAGCATGTGGAAAAACACGCAGGCAACTTATGGTTTTTGGAATATTCTAAATTAAAACAAAATGGAAAGTTTTAGCATTTTGTCCCGTCGGTATGATAGAATATTCACAGTGTTTCTAAAAGGAAGGGAATAATAATGGATGATTTCGGGCAGATTGCGTTAATCAGTATCTTGTCCCATTTGGTTTTTATCGCGATTTCCTGGTGGGCATTGCAGGCCATCCGGTTGGACAAACTGCTGAGGCCAAACCATATCGCCCAAGCAAGATTACTTTATATATTGTTGGCCATTGTCATCGGCTCAACTGTTAGTAATTTTTTCCTAGACTACCTACAATGGTCGCGCCAACTGCCATTAATCCTGCAGTAATGAGAATTGGAAAAAATTTAGGTCCTCGTACATGTTTCCAAATGGGAGGATTTTGAGTACAATCTAGTTTGTGGAAAAATGAGCATAGGCCATTTAATGCGCAGTGCTACATTTTTATAAATCGCAACTTGTCAGACGTATAACATGTTTTGGACATTCGTTGTCAAAAAGTGACGACAATTCCCAAGTATGCTCCCTCCACCATTGGAAACAATGGTAATTAAGGGGGAGTTGAAACGATGAAAAAAAACAAAGAAACGTTTTTATATGTAATTATCCTGTTTTGTTTTTGTTTGGTTGTTATTGGGAGTAAAACCACTGAGGCAGAGAGCGGTCTGGATCTCCATCATGCAGAAAAATCGGAAAGCGGCAGCCGGTCAATTTTTCAAAAAAATGTTCAGGACATAGCAAAATTAACAAAGGTACTCGAAACCGAAAATATTTTGCTTCAGGAATGGACATATTATGCAAGAGAACAAGTGAAAGACCTGAAAAGTGAAGAAGAGATTAAGGAATACGCAGAAGAGCTTAAGAAAAAGTTTCCCGATTGGCATTGGACAGAGAAAACCACCGATGAAACTTGGGAAATGACAGCAGTATCTCCAACATCGAACCACCACAACGAAATGCTTCAAATCATGGCGACCCACACAAAACAACCACTTACTGCGTATACTGTTTATCGAGTCAGTGGAAAGCAGTGGAACAAAGCGTCAGAGGCCTTTTTCAAATCCGCCGAATTTGAAAGTAGGCAAAATGACATATTTCGAGAAATTCCTACAGTTTTTTCTTGTGTGAAAGGGCTTTACAGTGATACGATTGATAGGGCTTTAGCGAAGACAGCAGGAAAACTGCTTAATGGATTTAAGGCAACAGAAATTGAATCGTTAAAAGAGGAGAGGTTCATGTCGGTTTCGGCTGCATCCCCTTTGTTTTCTGACTCGATTATCACAGGAAAAAACAACATGAACCTGCAAATTGGCTTACGCTCCGAAGGATTGGGCGGAGAGACTACCGTTGTAGTTGGCACACCTATCATAACGATTGAATATTAATATAGAGAAAATGGACGCGGAGGGGAATACTCTTGGAAAAGATCATCGTCCGCGGCGGAAAAAGGCTGGAAGGAACGGTTAAAGTTGAAGGCGCAAAGAATGCCGTTCTGCCTGTTATCGCTGCAACATTATTAGCAAGTGATGGAAAAAGTGTAATTTATGATGTACCTACACTCTCCGATGTATACACAATAAATGAAGTTTTACGTTACCTAAACGCAGACGTAGCTTTTAATCATAACACCGTTGTTGTTGATGCATCTAGAGTGTTACGTGATGAAGCGCCGTTCGAATATGTTCGAAAAATGCGCGCGTCAGTACTAGTGATGGGATCCTTATTGGCAAGAAACGGCCGTGCCCGTGTTGCCCTCCCGGGTGGTTGTGCAATTGGATCTCGACCTATCGACCAACATTTAAAAGGCTTCGAAGCCATGGGTGCAACGGTCAAGGTAGGAAACGGCTTTATCGAAGCGGAGGTTAACGGCCGCTTGCGTGGGGCAAAAATCTACTTGGACTTCCCAAGTGTTGGGGCAACCGAAAACATTATGATGGCGGCAACCCTTGCAAAAGGAACGACCACCATTGAAAATGCCGCAAAAGAACCGGAAATTGTCGACCTGGCAAACTTCTTGAATAAAATGGGCGCTAAGGTAAAAGGAGCCGGCACCGGCACGATTCGAATTGAAGGCGTGGATGTGTTATTCGGTATCGAGCATACCATCATTCCTGACCGGATTGAGGCAGGTACGTTCATGGTGGCTGCAGCGATTACGGGCGGAAATGTCCTTGTTCGCGGTGCTGTACCAGAACATCTTTCTTCATTGATTGCGAAAATGGAAGAGATGGGTGTCAAAATTATCGAGGAAGAGGATGGCGTTCGTGTCATTGGACCGGACCGCCTAAAGGCTGTCGATATTAAAACGATGCCGCATCCAGGCTTCCCGACCGACATGCAATCGCAAATGATGGCTTTGTTGCTTCGGGCGCAGGGCACATCGATGATTACCGAAACCGTGTTTGAAAATCGCTTCATGCACGTGGAAGAGTTCCGCCGCATGAATGCCGATATTAAAATTGAAGGCCGTTCTGTTATTTTAAATGGTCCTTCAAACTTACAAGGCGCTGAGGTTTCAGCTACCGATCTTCGCGCTGCCGCAGCCTTGATTTTAACCGGGCTAGTTGCTGAAGGTGTGACACGCGTCACCGAACTTAAACACCTTGACCGCGGCTACGTGAACTTCCACCAAAAGTTAGCGGGTCTAGGGGCCGACATCGAGCGTGTGAACGAACAGGATGAAGATCTCTTCATCGGAATGCCAAAATACGTATCAGATATGAACGCTTAATTATTACACTAAACATGAACACAACCAAAGCAACGGGGCCTGGTAAACGGGTCCTGTTTTTATTTTGGAGAGAGTAGTTCATCCGGTGCGTTTCGGCATTTTTTTGCCTGCTGAGTACGTGCGTTTTGTCCTAAAAAGAGGGTGCGTTTTACCCTACTTACTTTATTATTATCTTGGTTGTTACTTAAATCTGCCTTAAGTTCTTTTGACAAATTTTTTGTAATAAATGCTTGTCCGCCTCCATATCTTGTAAAGAGACAAACAACCAGCTTGATAAGGCTGGCTGTGAAATTACAAACTGGAGGCACATACATGAAAAAATTCAACCCACTCTTCGTAGCAGCTGCATTTCTTCTTGCCTTGACGTTGATGATCCCCGCTATCTTGGTCATCCCGTTTTCCGACCACAAGGCGAGCGGAAAACTGGGCGAGGACCTGGCGAAGGCTCCGACAGAAAATGTTTCATCCCCATCCAAGGACGCGGCAGTAGAAGTCGCTGTGTTCCGTTCTTCCCAGAAAAAAATTGAGAATGTCGACATGGAAAACTACTTAGTTGGTGTGGTGGCGGCTGAGATGCCTGCTGATTTCAATGAGGAAGCACTCAAGGCCCAGGCGCTGACAGCTAGAACCTACATCGTCAATCGATTGGTGAACAAGGATACGTTGGGCGCCCCGGAAGGCTCACAGGTGACAGACACACAAATCCACCAGGTGTACATGAATGATGCTGAGCAGCGTGAGAAATGGGGCATGGACTATGATTGGAAAAAGAAAAAAATCGTGGAGGCAGTCCGCTCCACAAGCGGCCAAATTTTGACCTATCAAGGCAAGCCGATCAGCGCCCTGTTTTTTTCGACCAGCAACGGTTATACGGAGAATTCCGAGGACTATTGGTCCGGCAGTTTCCCATACTTACGAAGTGTGACAAGCCCATGGGATAAAAGTTCCCCGAAATTCAATACTCAAAAAGTGGTGACAGTAAAAGAGTTTGAGTCGCGCTTGGGTGTGAAAATTGGCAGCAGCACCACCATCGGCGAAATTAAAGAGCGGACCGCCGGCAAGCGTGTCGCTAAAGTGGTGATCGCCGGTAAGACGTTTACCGGTCGGGATGTCCGCGATAAATTGGATTTGAAATCCTCCGACTTTTCATGGGTGCGCAAAGGCGACAATATTGTCATTACCACTAAAGGCTTCGGACATGGCGTGGGCATGAGCCAGTACGGCGCCAACGGGATGGCCGAGGAAGGCAAGAACTATCAGGAAATCGTCAAGCACTATTACCAAGGCGTTGAAGTGACAGCAGCAGACAGCATGCTGGCCACGATTACGGCGCAAAAATAAATGAGGTTTGTTTAGCCAGGACCAAAGGGGTGCCTGGCTTTTTGATTTGCTCTATATGGCCTATTGAAAAAATAACCGTGAAATAGAATAATTACAAATATTGGTATAAATGTAAACGTTTCCTGTGGAAAGAGGGGGTTTCGATGAAAGAGGAGAGACAGCTTGACACCACTCCGGTGGTGGTAAAAAAGACGTCCATGATCGGACCGGGTTTGATTGTGGCCGCGACAGGGGTAGGCGCGGGGGACTTGGTTGCCGCGCTTGTGGCAGGCACGAACTATGGTTTGGTGTTCTTATGGGCGATTTTGATTGGGGCCATCTTAAAATTTGCCCTGAATGAAGGGGTGGGCCGCTGGCATTTGATGAGCGGGAAGACGATTCTGGAAGGCTGGCATCTTATGGGCAAATGGGCCACCGGCTATTTTGGGGTGTACTCGGTGATTTGGGGCTTTGTGTACGGAGCGGCAGGCACGGCTTCCTGCGCGCTGGCGGCCTCGGCCTTATTTCCGCAGTTGTCGTTGACTGTATGGGCGATTATCCATGGAATCCTGGGCTTGGTCTTGGTCTGGTCCGGTCAATATAAACGGTTTGAGCATGCGATGAATGTGCTGATTGGCATTATGTTTGTGACGGTGGTGGGGTCGGCAATTTTGATTCTGCCGCAGCTCGGCGATGTAGTGGGGACCGCAGTGCCAACCCTGCCAAAGGGCTCGCTGATTTATGCGCTCGGGTTAATCGGCGGCGTCGGGGGCTCGCTCACGATGGCTTCTTATGGTTATTGGCTGGAGGAAAACAAGTGGAAGGGACCATCGTTTATTCCTTCGGTCCGCTACGATTCTGCCGTGGCCTATATTGTGACAGCGTTGTTTACGGTCTCGCTGCTTGTGTTGGGGGCCGGGCTGTTGTTTGGCACGGATGTGACGATTAGCGGGGAAAAAGGGTTGGTGGATTTTGCGGGGATTTTGGGGAATGAGCTGAATCCGTTGGTCCGAATCTTGTTCTTGGTGGGGTTCTGGGCGGCTTCGTTTACTTCGGTGCTTGGGGTTTGGAATGGCGTGCCGTATTTGTTTGCCGATTTTATCCGCACGGTCCGGCATCAAGATATTCCGAATGAGGAGTTGAGCAAATCGAAGGCATACCGGTTTTATGTGCTGTGGCTGACGTTCCCGCCGATGCTGCTGCATATTATCGGCAAACCGGTGGCGTTGATCATTGCTTATGGTGCCTTGGGAGCAATCTTCATGCCATTTTTGGCGATTACGCTGCTGTATTTGTTAAACAAGAAGAAATACATCGGTACGCGTGACCGCGGCCAGTGGCTGTCCAATATCGGCCTGGGGGTAAGCATCTTGCTGTTTGTGGTACTGGCGGTCAATGAATTGATGGGGTTGTTTTGATTTGAAAAGGGCAGGTGTTGATAGAAGAGGGAAAATGGTTGATAAGAGGTACCGATCGGTCGATAGAACAGGTATAGGGGGGACAATGAACTTTGAAATGAACAAAGTCAAGAATCAAAGAGTTTGCCAGGCCCTAGCCTGGTTTTTTTATGAAAAAAGTGGAGTGTTGATAGAAGAGGGAAATCGGTTGATAGGAGGTCCCAATAGGTCGATAGAACAGGGAAAAGCGTTGATAAACAGGAAAGTTTGGTTGATAAACGAATCCAACTAAAAAAGTGCTCGCTTTAAAGAACGGATAAAGGGGGACAATGAACTCTGGAAAGAACAAAGTCAAGATCCAAAGAGTTAGCCAGGCCTCGGCCTGGCTTTTTATATGAAAAAAGGACAGTGTTGATAGAAGAGGGAAATCGGTTGATAGAGGATCTCCAATCGGTCGATAAGAGGTACCAGTTGGTCGATAGGACAGGGAAAAGCGTTGATAAACTAATCCAACTAAAAAAGGCTCACTTTAAAGAACAAATAGAGCAGAGAAATGACCTCTAGGAAGAACAAAGTCAAGATCCAAAGAGTTAGCCAGGCCCCGGCTTGGCTTTTTATATGAAAAAGGGACAGTGTTGATAGAAGAGGAAAGTCGGTTGATAGAAGGCTCCAATCGGTCGATTAAGGGGTCTCACTTGGTCGATAGAACAGGGAAAAGCGTTGATAAACAGGTAAGTTTGGTTGATAAACGAATCCAACTAAAAAAAGGCTCGCTTTAAAGAACGGTTATAGGGGGACAATGAACTCTGGAAAGAACAAAGTCAAGATCCAAAGAGTTAGCCAGGCCCCGGCCTGGCTTTTTAAATGAAAAAAGGACAGTGTTGATAGAAGAGGGAAATCGGTTGATAGAGATCTCCAATCGGTCGATAAAGAGTCTCACTTGGTCGATAGAACAGGGAAAAGCGTTGATAAACAGGTAAGTTTGGTTGATAAACGAATCCAACTAAAAAAAAGGCTCGCTTTAAAGAACGGGTATAGGGGGATAATGAGCTCTGGAAAGAACAAAATCAAGATTCAAAGAGATAGCCAGGCCCCGGCCTGGCTTTTTATATGAAAAAAGGACAGTGTTGATAGAAGAGGGAAATCGGTTGATAGAAGGCTCCAACCGGTCGATAAAGGGTCTCACTGGGTCGATAGAACAGGGAAAAGCGTTGATAAACAGGTAAGTTTGGTTGATAAACTAATCCAACTAAAAAAAGCTCACTATAAAGAACAAATAGAGCAGAGAAATGAGCTCTGAGAAGAACAAATAAAGCAAAAAAAGAACCCAATCCGGGGTGCTCATCTAAAGGTTCAAAAATATGTAACAATACTGGCCAAATTTAAGTAGGAGTAGCCGGACTATGAAAAGAAATAATAGAAAAAATGAAAGGAATGATGTTATTTGTCATCACTGTTCGCGAAAGAATGCGAGAAATCACTCCTCCTCCAAAAATATGAGGCACTGATCCCGCGAATCCCCAAAAACCACCCCGTCTACCACGAAATCCAGTCAGAATACAAACGAAGGCTCGCCGGTTACATAGGAGAAAAATCACTTGTCTTCTACCTCAGCATGCTCCCCGACACCAAATACGTCATTTTCCACAACCTTCGTCTCCAATTAGAGCATTATTTTTTCCAAATCGATTATTTAATCCTTTGTCCCTCGTTCGCCCTAGTCCTAGAAGTCAAAAACCGCATAGGTGAGTATTTTTTTGATAAAAACCTCAATCAGACCACGATAACCCATAATGGAATCACGGAGCGAATCAGAAATCCGGCCACCCAAGCCCGGCTCCAAGCGGTCAAACTGACCCGCTGGCTGCAAAAGCACAACTTTGGTGAACTGCCCATCCTCTATTTGTTTGTCAACGCCAACGAAAAAGCCAGCATCAAGCTGGCACCGGGCAGCGATCACCTACTGCGCCACATGTGCAACAGTGAAGGATTGCTAGAAGAAATAAGTGGAATCCAGAATCAGTATAAAGAAGAAAAGTGTGACCCAAAAGAAATCAAAAAGATCAAGCGGCTCCTTTTGACAAACCATACTCCAGATGATACCGATTTGCTGAAGAAATTTAATCTTACGCCAAAGGACCTTCCCCCGGGGGTCCAATGTCTAACCTGCGATTTTTTGCCCATGAACTATAACCACGGGATATGGAATTGCCCAAACTGCAAGGCAACTAGCAAAAAAGCTCATGTTAAAACCATACATGTCCACTTTCTTTTAATCAAACCAACTATCACAAACGCCGAACTAAGGCGGCTGATTCTCATTGACTCACCAAGGGCGGCCAACCACATTCTCCATTCATTGGACCTTCTCTATTCCGGAATCAATAAACACCGAATCTATTTTTTAAAAAACTAACCTAATTTCTCAACTCGTCCAAGCATTTTCCGGACCCCGGTAAACTTCCCTTTGAACAGTGCCCCGTTGACAAAATAGTAGCAAACGCTGATTCCAATAAAGTCTTTCACCAAATCAAACCAGGAAGCGGAGCGTGCGGGTATGAATGATTGATGGATTTCGTCGCTGATGCCGTACAGCCCGGCAAACACGGCGCAGGCTGCGTTCAGGGCCGGCGTAAATCCGCGGCGGCGCGTCAGCATGGCCAATACCAGGAGCACATACAAAATCGCAAACTCTATTAAATGCAGCGATTCCTTGATCGTCTGGTCGATGGTCGAGTCGGGCAGCTCGACGAACTTATTCGACGGGAAGCTTGATTGGATAAAGACGATGGCCATATAGACGATCGGCAAGATCCGTAAAACCCATTTCATAAAAAAAAACCTCCAAACTATGAATAAAAATATCATTACTGTAGAAAAATAAAAAATTTTTCTGACTAGTGTATATAATTCTACTTATCTGTTCAGAATGATTGCTGAGGTGATGAAAATGAGAGAGGAAGAAAACAAACGATCTTCTCAAAGTTCCAGCGTAAAACGCTTTTTCAAAAAGCGTTGGGTATTTCCAGCCATTTATATCGCAAGTGCAGCAATCATTTTAACCGGTGTTCTTTGGTACCAAAGCAGCGCGGGAGACACAGACAAATACAGCTATAAGTCTTCTGACCTGACTGGTAAAAAGAAAGAGACTCCGGCAGTCGAAGTCAACACAGCATTAGAAAACGTGAAAATGCCTGTCGCTGATGCCAAGGATGCTGAAATCAAAACGAAATTCTATGATTTCAATGCCAAAGCAGCCGACCAGGAAGCAGCTTTAGTATTTTACAATAACACGTACCAGCCAAACACGGGCATTGATATTACCATGAAAGACGGCAAAAGCTTTGATGTTACGGCATCATTATCCGGAACCGTTACCCGTGTGGAAGAAGATGCCATACTAGGCAACGTGATTGAAATCGACCACAACAATGGTATTGTAACACAATATCAATCTGTGAAGGACATTCAGGTTGAGGTTGGCGATAAGGTTGAGCAGGGAGATGTACTTGCCAAGGCTGGGCAAAGCTTGTTCAATGAAAAAGCGAAAACACACGTCCATTTTGAAATCCGTAAAGATGGTGTCGCGGTGAATCCATCCGAGTTTTTTGACAAACCGCTAAGCACTTTACAAGAAGATAAACAATCTCAATCAGTGGATACTCCAAAAGCCAAGGAAGATCAGCAAAAAATTGACGACGAAGGCACTAAAGTAGAGGATCCAGCCGGTGACACCCCATCAGATGATGAGTCAACCACAGAAGACGAATCAACGGACACAGACTCCGGTGACCAACCAGCCACTGACGACGAATCTAGCAACAAAGCCAAAAAGCAAAACTCATAATGCATAAATCATCCGTAACAAAGGGGAAGGGGAACACTTTCCTCTTTTTTTTTTGCCACGGATTGGTGCTCCTCTGGTGATGGCATGGGAAGTATCTCGTGCCTCAAAAATGAAGCGGTGTACCTTCTCTTGTGCATGGTTCAAGATCAGAATTGGTCCATCGGTCCCACGTTAAATCGGTGCCTGTCTCCATCCGTATATGTTAGAATGGGGTATAAAGGAGGGGGTTACATTGAAAAAAATCGTTGGGATGATGCTTTTGCTTGTGCTGGGGCTCCTTATTACAGGCTGCAGCAGCAAGGAACCCACGCCTCAGGAGCGGTTCTCCCAGTACATAGACCTATGGAACCAACAAAAGTTCGATAAGATGTATGAGTACCTTTCTAATGATGCCAAAAAGACAATCTCCAAAGAAGACTTCACCAATCGCTATCAAAAAATTTACGAGGATCTGCAAATTACCGATCTGAAAGTGACGTTCAAAAAACCAAAAGACGACGAACAGGCGAAAAAAGAGCAGGCCCAATATTCTTTTTCGGCTAAAATGAACAGCATTGCAGGTCCCATTAATTTTACCCAGAAAGCCAACCTAACAAAGGAAGGCAAAGACGATAAGGAAAACTGGTATGTGGACTGGAATACCGGATTTATTTTTCCACAACTGAAGGCTGGCGATAAAATCAGCCTCAGCACGGTGGCGCCGAAACGGGGCGAGATTGTTGACCGCAACGGCACAGGTCTGGCCGTCAATGGACAGGCTTACGAAGTCGGAGTGTCGGCGGGGGAGATAGATGCACCGGTCAAGGAGCAGTTAGCTTCCCTGTTAAAAATGACCCCCGAGCAAATTGATAAAGCGTTGAGTGCCAATTGGGTCAAGCCGGGTGTGTTTGTCCCGCTCAAAAAGGTGCCGCTGGACGACCAGGAGCGGATTGCCCAGCTCATTGCCCTTGAGCCAGTGAAAACACGGAAGGTCGATGCGCGGATTTATCCTTTTAAAGAGGCTGCCGCACAGCTGACTGGCTATGTAGGCGCGATTACGGCGGATGAGCTGGAAAAATTAAAGGACAAGGGCTATACAAGCTCGGACGTGATTGGAAAACGCGGCTTGGAACAAGTCCTGGACGAACAGCTGAAGGGCCAGAGCGGCGTGAAAATTCTCATTAAAAAGAATGACGGCGGCGAAGAGGTGCTGGCCGAAAAGCCGGTGGCCGATGGGAAAACGGTCAAGCTGACCATTGATGCCAATGTGCAGTCGATCATGTATAACGAGATGGGTGGCGAGACAGGGACCGCTTCGGCTCTGCAGCCAACTACAGGGGAAACACTTGCGCTGGTCAGCAGCCCATCGTTTGACCCGAATCTGGCGGCCCTAGGCATGACCTCAGACGAGTGGAAGGCACTGCAGGATGACATACGTCAGCCGCTTCTCACGCGGTTCAAGATGGGCTTTGCGCCGGGCTCGGTGATGAAGCCGATTACCGCTTCCATCGCGCTGGACAGTGGAGCAATTAACCCGGACGAAGCGGTGGCAATCAGCGGCAAGCAATGGCAAAAAGACAGTTCCTGGGGCGGCTATTATGTGACACGCGTCCACGAAAGCAGCCCGGTCAACCTCGAAAGAGCTCTTGTTCTATCGGATAATATTTATTTTGCTCAGACGGCTTTAAAGATTGGCAAGCAAAACTTTACTGACGGGTTGACGAAATTCGGCTTTGGCGCCAAGCTTGATTATCCGTATCCGCTCGAGGAATCGAAAATCGGGGAGCTCGGAAATGATATCGCGCTTGCCGATTCCGGGTATGGCCAGGGGCAAATCCAGATGAGCATTGTCCATCTGTTGAGCGCCTATACGCCGTTTGTCAATGGTGGCAATATGATTAAACCGATTTTACTTGATGAAGAGAAGCGGAGCCAGGTGCTGAAGGAAGCAGTGGTGAATCCGGACCATGCAGCTTTGATTGCGGGGGATTTGCGCAAGATTGTTTCAGATCCTGACGGAACGGCCAAGGGAGCTAATATGCCAGATTACCCGCTGGCCGGGAAAACTGGAACGGCGGAACTCAAGCAGAAACAAGGCGAAACGGGAACGGAAAATGGCTGGTTTATCGCTTATAACCCGGATTCCCCGACTTTGATGATCGCGATGATGATCGAAGGTGCCCAAGGACGCGGCGGGTCTGGGATAGCCGTGAACAAAGTGAAAGATATTTTTATGAAAATGAAGTAATTTAGGCAAAAAAGCACCGGTTTGGTGCTTTTTTGCTGTTTTGCGGATTTTCTATTTGCTTATTTTCGGTACTATGGATAGGTTTACTGGCACTTTGCCCATTGCATGCATTATAAAAACCAGGCTTGGCCTGGCAGGGTCAATAGGTCATGGTTTTGGAACTTGATTTGTTCTTTTAAGAGCTCGTTTATCCACTATATATGTTCTTTGAAGCGAGTTGTTTTTTAGTTGGATTAGTTTATCAACCCAATTAATCTGTATATCAACGCATTTCCCTGCTCTATCGACCCAATGGGACACTTTATCGACCGATTTCCCTCTTTTATCGGCAAAGCCCAATATCATATAGAAAGCCAGGCAGGGTAAATGGATCTTGGTTTCTGGACCGGAATTGTTCTTTCTAGAGTTCAATTCCCCGCGATACTTGTTCTTTAAAGTGAGCTATTTATTAGTTGGATTAGTTTATCAACCCAATTAATCTGTTTATCAACACGGTTCCCTGTTTTATCGACTGATTGGATCCTTTTATCAACCGATTCCCCTCTTTTATCGGCAAATCCCAATATCATATAAAAAGCCTGGCAGGGTAATTGGTTCTTAGTTTCTGGACCGGAATTGTTCTTTCTAGAGTTCAATTCCCCGCTATACTTGTTCTTTAAAGTGAGTTATTTTTTAGTTGGATTAGTTTATCAACCCAATTAATCTGTATATCAACGCATTATCCTGTTTTATCGACCGATTGGAACCATTTATCAACCCAATCCGCTCTCTTATCGGCAAGAACCTTTTTTATATAAAAAAGCCAGGCCGAGGCCTGGCTAGGTCAATGGGTCATGGTTTCAGAACTTGATATGTTCTTTTTAGAGATCGTTTAATCCACTATACTTGTTCTTTGAAGCGAGCTGTTTTTAATATGGATTAGTTTATCAACCCAATTAATCTGTTTATCAACAAATTCCCCTGTTTTATCAACCAAAGGGAATCTTTTATCAACCGATTGGAACCTTTTATCAACCCAATCCCCTCTTTTATCGGCACACCCCTTTTTCAAAAATAAAAAGCCAGGCTCCGGCCTGGCTAAAGCAAATCTTCTTCAAATAATTCCAGCGGCTCCCACTGGTACTTTCCCAAATCAATCCTACCGCCGAGGCCTACCTCCACCCCTTCGGCCTCCAGCGACATCAGCTGCTCCTGGTACGATGCCTCATCTTGAAGGGCAATTTGCCCTTTTGAGTTAATGACCCGGTGCCACGGCAAACGGTGCTTCCGGCTCATCGAATGGAGCACCCGCACCACCTGGCGCGCCGCCCGCGGACTGCCTGCATACTTGGCAATCCCCCCGTAGGTCATCACCTTGCCCTCGGGAATATGTTGAATAATCTTCACGACTTTCTCAGTAAAAGGTGTCACACGCCAAAATCCCTTCCAAAACTATTTTCTTTCAATTAACAATAAATAAATTATATAATAATTAAAAAAATTAGAGGAGAAACAACTATGAAAACACTTCTACTCACTGGATTTGAACCATTCCTTGAATTCCCAATCAACCCGACGGAAAAAATCGTCACAGAACTCGATGGAAAAACCGTCGGTGCCTATCAAATCAAAGGCCTCTTACTGCCTGTTACATACGAAGAAGCAGGACGGCGCGTGCTGGACGCGATTGACCAAATAAAACCGGATGCCGTCATCTCCCTAGGACTTGCCGGAGGGAGAGCCAACATCACTCCCGAGCGGATCGCCATCAATTGCCGTGACGGGGCACCGGACAACAATGGCGTTGTCTTAAACGATGCACCCATCTATGAGGACGGCCCGGCAGGTTATTTTTCCAAACTGCCGATTAGAAAATTCGTCGAAACCTTAAAGGAAAACGGGTATCCGGCCGAAATCTCGAATACTGCCGGAACTTACCTTTGCAATAACGTCATGTATACCGCGCTGCATGCGCTAAAAGACCAACCCGTACCGGCGGGATTCATCCATATCCCTGCCTCCCATGAGCTGGCTGTAAAGCAGAAAAAAGCGACTCCATCTTGGTCTGACCGCGACTTGTTGGAAGCCGTAAAACAGATGATTGAAGTATTGGAATAATTTTTTTCATCCGACAAATTTCTCGGGAAATAATCGCATTGGCACCACTATTTCCACACTAAACCCAATGTTTATAAGGTTTTCGCCGCTTATCGAAGGAATGTCGAAGAAACAAAAGTGTGTCTGATTTTTCAAAAAATAAACGGAATAACGTGTCCTGATTGTGTATTTTGTGCATAAACCCGTATCCAAGCTAATACAATGTTACCAAACCTTTATACAAAGAGAGTGTTTGAGGTGAGGAGTCGTTTGAAGTTAACGGGAATCCAGCCGGGGACATGATTATTCATCGTATGATCAGAAAGATTCACTTTCTGCCGTAAGGCGCACTGCCTTGCGGAAGCAGCATTCGTTATAGTGATAAGCGGGTCTCATTTCACACTACTCACATCCAATTTAGGGAGGGCGAGAGTGTGCACGATTACATCAAAGAGAGGACTATCAAGATTGGAAAGTATATCGTGGAGACGAGGAAAACGGTTCGCGTAATCGCGAAAGAGTTTGGCGTATCCAAAAGTACAGTCCATAAGGATTTGACCGAGAGACTTCCAGAGATTAATCCAGAGCTTGCAAACGAGGTAAAAGAGATTTTAGATTACCATAAATCGATTCGCCATTTACGGGGCGGCGAGGCGACCAAAATGAAATATCAAAAGGAAGAAAAAGAAGGGGAGGCTGTCAAGTAAACGGCCAAAACCAATCGGAACCAATCAAAAATTTGGAAAAGAAACACCTTTTATTCTCTGAAATACCTTTTTTCCGACAGATTTCCACAAAAAATTCCATCATTTTTTCAAAAAGTTTATGGAAACTTTAAGGAATATGATAGAATAGAAAATTAGGAAATAGTAGGAATCCGTCTTGAGGAGGAAAGGATAGAGAATGTTTGCAAGGGATATTGGGATTGACTTAGGAACAGCCAACGTGCTGATCCATGTGAAAGGCCGTGGCATTGTATTAAATGAGCCATCTGTGGTGGCCATCGATAAAAATACGAACCGGGTACTGGCCGTCGGCGAAGAAGCGCGCCGCATGGTGGGACGTACTCCTGGAAACATTGTGGCAATCCGTCCGTTAAAGGATGGCGTCATCGCTGATTTTGACGTAACAGAGGCCATGTTAAAACATTTTATCAATAAACTGAACGTAAAAGGCTTTTTATCGAAGCCGCGCATCTTGATTTGCTGTCCTACGAACATCACAAGCGTAGAACAGAAAGCCATCAGAGAAGCTGCCGAGAAAAGCGGCGGGAAAAAAGTGTACCTGGAAGAGGAGCCGAAAGTGGCGGCCATTGGGGCCGGGATGGACATCTTCCAGCCAAGCGGAAATATGGTAGTAGACATCGGGGGAGGAACGACGGATGTTGCCGTTCTGTCCATGGGCGATATCGTGACTTCTTCCTCCATTAAAATGGCCGGTGACAAGTTTGACATGGAAATCCTGAACCACATCAAGCGCGAGTACAAGCTATTGATCGGGGAGCGCACTGCGGAAAACATCAAAATCAACATCGCAACTGTATTCCCAGGGTCCCGGTCTGAAGAAATGGAAATTCGCGGCCGTGATATGGTCAGTGGTTTGCCTCGTACGATTACCGTTCATTCGGAAGAAATCGAGCAGTCCTTGCGCGAATCTGTTTCAGTTATTGTCCAAGCCGCTAAAAGCGTGCTGGAGCGCACACCGCCAGAATTGTCGGCTGACATTATCGACCGCGGCGTCATCTTAACAGGCGGCGGAGCATTGCTCCACGGCATCGACATGCTGCTTGCAGAAGAGTTGAAGGTACCTGTACTAGTGGCAGAAAACCCAATGGATTGCGTGGCAATCGGAACAGGTGTCATGCTCGATAATATTGACCGGATTCCGAACCGGAAATTGGGATAATTTTTTTAAAAAAATGCCTGCAGCTGTGAAGTGGTAAGACATCATACAGCGAATATAGGAAAAAAGTCCAATGAACAAAGGCTGGGACAAGCCTGGTTCATTGGGCTTTTTGTTTTATAAAAAAGCGGTTTTTTTACATGAAATGTCGATTTTTTTAAAAAAATAATGTGTAATGGTGAATAATTTCTTATAATAGGAGTATCTGCCTGACAATTTTTCGGTGGTACGCTGGAAATTGGTTATAATATGTATGTACTCACCAGGCGTTTCATTCGGCGCTCGGTTAAAGGGGAATAAAAAATGTCTGTTGATAATATAAATCAAGAACAGGTTCTGACGAGGGAAGAATATAAGCGGGCGAAATCCGGGACCGAGCATGCCCATCCGGATTCCGCACAAGAAAGAACCACTCCTGTCAAAAAAGGAGGTTCGCGCCAGGCTGTGCAAGAAAATAAGACAGCAAAGGCAGCCAAACAGCAGAAAAAGCGGGTCCGCATCCGGCTCTTACCTATCTGGTTGAGGCTGGTCCTGCTGATGGTGTTCGTGGTTTTCAGTTTGGTGGCGGGGGCCGTGGTGGGTTACAGTGGGCTTGGTGGCGGCAAGGCGGCCGACGTGTTCACCGGCTCGACCTGGACGCATATTCAGGATTTGGTCGAAAAGAAATAAAAGGGAGGGGCTCACACGCCCTTCCCTTTATGCTTCCTGTAACGATAACATTTGAATAATGGTTTTCATGACGGCATCTTCTTCATTGGAGCGAGTGATAAAATTTGCGGCATCCTTTAATGGATCAACAGCATTGCGGACAGCAAAGCTATAGTCAGCCCGAACCATTAGCTCTAAATCGTTATAACCGTCGCCAAAGGCCATGGTTTCTGCCGGTGTCACGTTCAATAATTGCTGCAAGTGTTCAACAGTTGTGCCTTTATGGACATTCGCGTTGGCAATGTCAATCCAGGCTGCTTCTGATGCGACGATATAAGCCGATTCAAAAAAGCGGGACAATTTTTCTCTGGTTTCAAAACACTGAAGTGCTGGGTCGTGAATGGTGATTTTCACGAAATCCTCGGTGATGTCTTGAAAATCGGAGACTTGTTTTACTTGGGCATAGGACCGTCTGACAATCGCTGCCTCTTCAGGGGACAAGGTTTCTTTTATGACGGCGCCGCTTTTGGTGCAGGCGATAATCGTATGATCCAGACTGATATCTTCAAGCAATTGGATAATTTCCAGTCCAAGTTTGTTGCTCAACAAAGATTCATAAACAAACTCTCCGTTATGCTTGATTCGAGTCGCGCTATCTCCCAAAATCCATAAATCCTCAGCATCCCCGCCAAATAACTCTTCTACGCGTTCACACTGCTTGCCGGTAACAGGCGCGAAAACAACGCCTTTTTCTTTCATGATTTTTTTAGCATCTTTGTACAGTTCCCGGTTAAAATCACCTTGATTGTTTAAGAATGTTCCATCCATATCGGTTAATACTAATTTAATCATTCCGATTCCTCCTCTTAGTTGCTTTTTGAAAAAATTATCTCAGACGGGCTTCTTCATCGAGATCTTCTTGGGTTATTTCGCGATCCTTGTAATAATATTTCATATCATGTTCGTTAATGGTGCGCAGCACTTTGCAAGGATTGCCAACTGCGACGGAATTGGCTGGAATATCCTTCGTGACCACGCTTCCGGCCCCGATGACACTGTTTTTGCCAATGGTCACGCCGGGACAAATGATGCTGCCGGCGCCAATCCAGCAATTATCCTCTATTTTAACGGGGTCAGCATACATATATCCCCGGTAATTCGGATTGATGGGATGTCCAACAGTAGCGATAGTGACGGCCGGACCAAACAACACATCTTTTCCGATCATAATTTTTGTATCATCCACAAAATTACAGTTGAAATTAAGATAAGTGCCCTCGCCTATTTCAATGTTGGTTCCATAGCAAAAATAAAACGGCGGCTCAATCCAGGCTTTGGTTTCTTTGGCGAAAATCTCGTTCATCAACCGGGTGCGCTCTTCCAAAGCATCCGGACCGGTCGCATTGAACGCCATCATTCGTCTTTTCGCTTGCATCCTGTCTTCAGGCAGTCCCTCACCGTAATCCGTGAATAACTTTCCGGCAGCGATTCTTTCCCTCATTGTCATAAAAATGATTTCCCCTTTTCATGTAAAATCCCGTGTGATATTGTTTAACCATTTATATTGGCGGTACCGAAATGCAGCCAAGGGCAGCTTGATGATTTCATCCAAACTGATGACGGCATACAGGGCGATTGGATGGACGTGCCACACAAAAGCACTTAGGTACCCTAATGGCAATATGATGCCCCACATCACGACGGAATCGCACCAAAGGCCAAACTTGGCATCTCCTCCAGCCGGGAAGATGCCGCCGATGATGGTGGAGTTCATGGATTTGCCGATGCAGTAGTAAGCGCATATATAAAGCATACCATTCAAATAAGATTGGGCGGAGCTGTTTAAATCCACTATATCGAATACCACGGGTTTTAGCAGTAAAATGGTTCCGCCGGCTGCCACTCCGAAAATCAGGGCGTAAAAGTTGATCCTTTTGCCGGCTTTTAATGCCATCTTTCGATCGTTGCCGCCCAGATATTTTCCTACCAGAACAGCGCCCCCGCTGGCAATGCCGCCACAAAACACGATGGCCAAATCTTTGATGACGTTCGCCACGGAATTGGAGGCAACCAAATCGGCGTTTACATGACCGATAATGACAGTTGTCGCCGTCAAAGCTCCGCCCCAAACGATGTAATTGGCCTGCACGGGCATGGTGTAGGTCAGGAAATCTTTGCGCAATTGGCGTTCCCTATCTTCACGTACAGGCAATCGGAACCGGACAGGCCCCTGCCGTATGGAATGAACAAGGCAGCATCCGAGTTCGATGAAGCGGGCACAAACCGTGGCGGCAGCAACACCGGTAATGGCCTTTTCAGGCATACCGGGAAACAGGACAAATACACAAAGAGCATTCAGGGCTATGTTCAAAAGAAGGCATAGCGAACTGATTGATGCACTAAAGCGTGCGTTCTCGATGCTCTTCATCACACTGAAATACATCTGCGAGAACCCCATGGCGAGATAGGAAAACGAGACTGCCCGCAGAAAAGTCGCGCCGTATTTGATTAACCCGCTATCATTTGTAAATAGCCGCATCAGCATTTCTGGGAAGTACAGTGATAGGACGAAAAAGAAAAGCGATATAGCAAATGAAAACATGCTGGCAATACTAAGAACGCGTTGGATGGTTTTAATATCCTTCTTGCCCCAATACTGTGCGGTAAGGATCCCGGTTCCTGTCGCCATCCCCATATAAAAAAGGGTCAACACAAAAGTGACTTGTCCTGCCAGTGAAACGGCAGACATCGCGGACTGACTGATTTTTCCCAGCATCACCACATCCGCTGCGATGCTGGCTGCTGAAATGAGATTCTGTAATGCGATTGGTATGACCAGTGAAATCAACGCGCGATGAAACGTGCGATTGAAGTCAGGATCATCCGTTATGGCCACGCTTGCCTGTTGCCCCACCACGCATCCCATCTTTCTTGCTTTTCTTGTACTATCAAAATTGTATAGGGTTGCCATTGAAGCTTCCACCAAAATCGGATATAATTCTATCAAAATCGTATATTCTTTCAGGGGGGTGTTGGGATGAGTTTAGAGCTGGAAGTGTTTTCGGACTTGTCGGAACGAATCAACTACAATCTGCCTGATTTTCCGCTTTATGTGCGTAAAGGTGCACTGAATCAATTCGATCGATTTGCGGCCGCGTGCCATTGGCATCCTGATTTGGAGTTTATCTTGGTGCTGGACGGGGCAATGGAATATTTCGTGAATGGGGAAACAGTGCCGATTGAGAAGGGAAATGGAATCTTCGTCAACAGCAAACGCCTGCATTATGGTTTTTCTACTAATAAGGCGGACTGTTCTTTCATCGTGGTGGCCGTCCATCCTTCCTTGCTTGGCGAGAGTACGCATGCGGGGAAAGTGTATCTGAATGAAAAATTCGGATCAGGCACAGAAGACTTTATTTTGCTTACATCTGACAGCCCGTGGAAAAAGGAAGTGCTGGTGTCACTGGAACAGATGTACCATGAAATGCATAGCCCTGCACGAAACGCGCTTCGTCTTCTTTCACAGGCCACGTCACTTTGCGCCTGTATCGGAGACCATATTCAAAAAGTTCCTGGGCAGCCTAACGATGATCAGTCATGGATGGCGGTTCGAAAGATGACAGGGTTCATCCATCATCATTATGACCAAAAGCTAACGCTTGATGACATGGCGGCCGCGGGTTCGATATGCAGGAGCAGGTGCTGTGAGCTGTTCAGCAAGTACATTGGTCAAACCCCCAACGCCTATTTGGTGCGATATCGGATTCAAAAGAGCTGTGAGATGCTGCTGGAAACCAATCGGTCGGTCAGTGAGATTGCGATGGTGTGCGGGTTTCAGACCCCGAGCTATTTTTCCTATGTGTTTCGGAAGGAAACCGGCCTGACTCCACAGGATTATCGAAAGAAAGCTAGTAATTGTTCAGCCTAATTGGAATTTAAATGTCCTTATTATATAATAGGCAAAGGAAAATTTTTCTTTTTAAAATTGTAAAACTGAGGAGTTTATTTTGAATGGAACTGAATATTGATCAAATCAAAGAAATTATTCCCCATCGTTATCCTTTTCTTTTGGTTGATAAGATTATTGAACTGGAGGAAGGAAAACGGGCTGTGGGCATTAAAAATGTGACCGCAAATGAAGAGTATTTCAATGGCCATTTCCCTGATTTCCCTGTCATGCCCGGAGTTCTGCAGCTGGAAAGCGCAGCACAAATCGGGGCGTGTGCCCTTTTATCGTTACCGGAGTACAAGGGATCAATCGCCTTATTCGCCGGCGTGGACAGGCTAAGATTCCGCCAACAAGTACGTCCTGGTGACACCATCGTCACAGAAGTAGAACTAACCGCCATCCGACGCGGAATCGGAAAAGGCACCGTCGTTTCCAAAGTAAACGGAAAAGTCTCAATGGAAGCCGAAATCATGTTTGCCATCCAAAAGTGAACAATTTGTGAGGGGCCAGTCCCCCATCGCTTTAAAGCGATGGGGGACTGGCCCCTTTTTTGCTGTTTTTGAGGTGTAAATTGGGAAAGTTTTATTCTTGTGAAAAGCGGTGAAATGGATGGAGCTGTCGAATTTGGGGGCTTGTTGGGGAATGGTTAGCGGTTTTTAGGGATATTCCGGGTGCAGCTCATTAAAAAGTTGGGAAAATCATTGGATGTCCCTAGAAAACTACTAAATATCCACTAAAATAACAGAAAAATAATCCGAAAGAACTATATATCATTAGATTGTTAGTGTGTGAATGTGAGTTAAGACCTAGAAAGGGGCAAGTCTACTACTACTTTTATATTATTTACAATTTTTAGAACTTTCCATAAACTATTAATGCTATGCTGCTTCTATTAAAAACAGAGCAATTTTAAGAGGGGGTTTAAACTTAATGGAAAAGAGAAAGACATTAAAAGTACTCTCCAGCGTTGCCGCGAGTACGATGTTCGCATCGGTGCTATTTGCAGGCACATTTGCTGGAACTACAGTCGCACCAAAACCTGCGGCTGCAGCAACAACCCTGGAATCTGCACCGGTTGATCTGAACGTGGTGGATATCGATCGACTCGGAAAGGCGCTGCAACAACGCGGCCTCGTTTCGAAAAATGCAACCGCTGCTGAAATAACCAAAGCGGCAAAAGACTATATTAAGCAAAAGCAAGGTAGTCAGGCGGGAAAAGCGACACTAACAAAAGAGCAGAAAGATATGGATAAAAAGGCTCAAGATTTCCTTACGAAACAAAAGGACCAGCTGGCAGAACAGCTTAACAAAGGCCATGAAAACTATAAAAAAGGCAAGCCGACAGGCGCAGCCAAAGTAGACTCTGCCCAGCAGGCCTCTTATAACGGAGATGTCCGCGAAGATAAAGTACTCGTGCTTTTAGTAGAGTACGCTGACTTCGGGCATAACCAAATTGAGCAAGAACCAGGCTATATGTGGTCGGATGATTTCAGCAAACAGCATTATGAAAAAATGTTGTTTGGCAATGAGGATTTCACCCTATTTAATGGAGATAAAGTAAAAACCTTCAAACAGTATTACGAAGAGCAATCCGGCGGAAGCTATACGGTAGACGGTACGGTTACTGATTGGTTGAAGGTACCAGGAAACTATAAAGACTATGGTAGTGATAACCCTGCAGGGGGTAATGACAATGCTGCTGGAACTAAAGGTCCGCGTGGTCTTGTAAAAGATGCCTTAAATGCGGCAGTAGCCTCCGGTATTAACTTGGCAGATTTCGATGATTTGGATATCTATGACCTGGATGAGGATGGAAATATCTATGAGCCAGATGGTCTTGTAGACCACTTGATGGTACTTCATGCCGGTGTCGGCCAGGAAGCTGGCGGGGGAGCAATGGGTGATGATGCAATCTGGTCACACCGCTGGACTTTAAATGGAGTTTATCCTGTTGCTAACACTACAGCATCAGTAAACTACTGGGGCGGCAAAATGGCGGCATATGATTACACCATTGAACCTGAGGATGGAGCAGTCGGCGTGTTTGCCCACGAATATGGCCATGACTTAGGAGCACCGGATGAGTATGATACCCAATACACTGCCAATGGTGATTCAGTTGCCCAATGGTCCATCATGAGCGGAGGCAGCTGGAGCGGTAATATTGCAGGAACGCAGCCGCCAAGCTTCTCACCACAAGTAAAAGAATTTTATCAAAATACGATTGGCGGAAACTGGGCCAATATTACCGAAGTAAACTATGAAGATCTCGATCAAAACGGTGTAACGGCAGTAATCGACCAGAGTGTTACAAAATCGAAGAATGCCGGTATCGTAAAAGTAAACCTGCCTAACAAAAAAGTTGAAGGTGTATTACCTAAGTTTGGGCAAAAATACTACTACAGTACAAAAGGAGACAACCTGGATACTGTAATGGAAACACCAGAATTTGATTTAACAAATGCAAGCACTGCGACATTTGATTTCAAATCTTTCTATGAAGTTGAAACAGATTATGATTATGTAACGATAACTGCAGTAGCCAATGATGGCACAACGAAAGAAGTTGACTTTATCGGTGACGATACGGATGAGGTTCGCAGCAGTTCTGCCTATGAAACTACTAAAGGAGAATGGGTAGATAAATCCTATGATTTAAGTGAATTTGCTGGTAAAAAAGTGAAATTAGTATTTGAATATGTAACTGACGGAGGACTTGCTCCAAATGGTTTCGGATTAGATAATCTTCAATTAACCGTTGATGGACAAGTTGTATTCTCCGACGATGCAGAGGGTACGCCAAAAGTAACACTAAACGGCTTCGAAGTTTCTGATGGTTATATAAACAAACCGCACTACTACTACCTGGAGTGGAGAAACTATTCCGGTTCTGATACTGCCTTGAAATATTCTCGCGGATCAGTATACAATACTGGATTAGTAGTTTGGTATGGTGACGACACATATACCGATAACTGGGGCGGAGTCCACCCTGGTGAAGGATTCCTGAACGTAGTCGACTCTCATCCAGAAGCGCTTATTTTCAAGCTAAATGGTCTTGACTCTATCTCTCAAACTACACGTTACCAAGTAGCAGACGCAGCATTCTCATTAGATAAGTCACCTGCCTGGTATGTTGATTCACCAACTCGTGGGATCTTCGATTACAAAGGCCTTCCAGGCGTAACCGAATTTGATTCCACAAAATCTTACATCAACACTGTCATTCCGGATGCAGGGGTTAAAGTTCCTTCCCAATATCCGTTGAAAGTCCAAGTCATCGGCGAAGCAAAAGACAACACTGCTGGTGCCGTTTGGATTCACAGGTAATTTTCTCGCATAAAAGACATCGGGCTAATGCCTGATGTCTTTTATTGTTGCCCGAAACATCCGAGCCTATGTTTGAAAAAACTTCCATGAAAAAATGGTTTTATCAAGGGGAAGATATAACTGCCGGAAAAATCTTAGTTGAAAAGGAGTTTTGGGCATGAAGAAAAAATTGCTTGGCTTGCTGACGGGGGCACTACTCTCCGGAATCATGCTGGCCGGATGTAACAACGCTGATAATGATACCAAAAATAATCTAAGAACCCCGCCGCAGCCAACGGTCGATACACCAGATAGCAATGATGTGAACAATTTACGAAACAACCGAAACAACAATTACCGAAACAACAACTATCCACACCAGGATCTAGACAACAATGACGGTGTCAATGACGACGGCCTAATCGACAACAACGAAACCAACGACACCAACACCCACACAGACAAAGACCCGGCAAAAGACCATAACACACCGCGTGAAGAAATCATCGAGGACGACCTCGACGCGCGTGACCGCGACAACAAAGACCGGTAAAACAATGGGGGCCTGTCCCCCGGTGCAGTAACGCGTTAAACCAGCGGGGGCCTGTCCCCCAGTCCTTCACCGCGGTAAAGGGCTGGGGGACAGGCCCCGCTTTATGGTTTTAGACTTTGAGTTTGGGTTTGCTTTGCATTTTTTCTTTGAATTCGATGAGTAATGGTTGGCCTTCGAGGCCTTTTTGGAGGAGATTTTCGAGCAGGAGCTCGGAGTAGTCGCTTTTGTTGCGGCGCATTTGTCCCTCGAGCAGCACGCTGGTATGCTGGTCAAATTTCAGCAGGGAAACGATCCGCGTTTGAAAATAGGCGGGCACGTTTTCCTTCTTGGTAATGACCACTTCTGCAATCACTTCGCGGTTTTCATCCTGAATCTTCTTGAAAAAATCATATAAGGAAAGGTTCGTATATGCCTCGATCAGCCAGGTGGAGCGTTCGTCTTCCTTATTGAGGATTAATCCATCTTCCAAAGGAATTTCAACCGGAGCGTCGCCTTCCAATACTTCCAGAGAATACAACTTAAACGTCTTCATCAACCCGGACCTCCTCTAAGCGTTTTCTCCATTATAACATATGTTGGAAAAAGACAATGTCGAAAAATATTGCCCATTGCAGGGAAGAATGGTTTTTGGGAAAAAAGAATGACCGGCTTTGACAAAAAACGCCATGAAATACTTCTTTTCGTAAAAAAACAACACAGGAAAACTCGATTTTCGCGGTTTTACAATGATTCCTTACGGGACTAAGATGGAATCATCAAACGAAAAGGAGTGGATTTCGTGATTAATCAAGTGACATTGGTTGGGCGATTAACGAAAGATCCGGAACTGAAACGAACATCGGAAGGGACGGGTTTCACCCAGATTACCCTCGCAGTAAACCGGGATTTCCGCAATCACAACGGCGAAATCGACACGGACTTTGTCCAGTGCACATTATGGCGCAGGGCGGCTGAAAATACGGCCCGGTACTGTCGGAAAGGCTCGGTGGTAGGAATTACCGGACGCGTGCAGTCAAGGTATTACGACAGGGAAGGAAAACGAATCTACGTCACGGAAATTGTGGCCGAAACGGTCCGGTTCCTCAGCAGCAAGCCGCATGAGGATGTCCATGAGCAGCAGCAGGATGTTCATGAGCAGCAGCAGGAGCTGAAGAAGGAGAAGGAGGAAACATCCCTTGCCTTTTAACGACCACGATGCCGCCAACCTAGAAATGCTATTGGAAAGCTTGATCAAAATGGTTGGCAATGCCAACAAAAATGTCGACAATCTGCAGAAACGCGTCAGTCAGCTGGAATGGCTCATCAAGGAGCAGCAGCTAGAGAACCATCATCATAACTCCATCCGCTTCTACTCCTAACATGACTACCAATCACAAAACTCCTTTCTGACGAAAATATACCAAAAACCGAAGATTTCCTCGCAAATGCCTCTCAAAGAAAAGAGAAAATCAAATACGTCTCCGTAATGGACCCCGTTTTGAAAAATTCCGGCATATTTTAGCCGGAATTTTTTCTTTTTTTGTAGAACGTATTAATTTTTTGGCGTATCTAATGAGTACCGGCGTTTTTGAAGTGTTTACCGGCACTTCCCCAAACTTTAGGCTAGTTCTTACTATAAAAAAAACCTGGCCCCAAGCCTGGCCCAGCAAATTTATCATTCCTATGTATAATCCCCGCTACCCTGGGCAAAATAATAGTAAAACCCCCCTGTTTTTTATAAGAAGCCGCTGACCATGTGTCAGCGGCTTCTCTAGTATTTATAGGAATTTACAGCTTGTCCTTGTGCCGGTTGCTTACTTTCATGGAGCTGGCAATCAAATCCGCATAGAAGGCACGGCGCTTCGGGGGCATGAGGTGCAGCTCAACCAGCGCTTTTTTCAAATCGGGTTCAGCCCTCAATAACTCGAGAACCATCCCGATATCGGGGTCATCCAAATTCTCCTTCAAAACAAAGCCCGGCGCCTCAACGTTCGGCAGCAGCTTGTCGAGCTCATTTACGAGGTACTCTTTATCCACTTTATATATTTCCGCAAATTGAATCACCGTTTGGTAATTTGGGACGCTTCTCCCTGTTTCATAGCGACTGATCGTCGAACGATGCAAGTTCATCATCTTGGCCAGCGTCTCCTGAGACCAGTTTTGCTTATCACGAAGCTCTTTTAATTTTTCCGATAATGACATCCCATTCACCGCCATACAAACATTCTGCTTTTACCTTAGCGGCAAAAAATGGTTCACAGGAGAAATGTGCGCGATATGCACAAACGGGTTTGTGATAATCATGCACACAGCTGTAGGAGTCCGCACATTCGGCAGGATAGGCAATGTTATTGTCGAATAATAAAGCGTATATAGAAGAAGAATGTCGCTTTTTGGAGGGATGTTATGGAGTGGAGCTCACTGGTTTTTGTAGGAGAAAGAATAGAAAACGGAGAATGGAAGATGACCAGGCCGCCTGACCCGAACGATATAGCCGTGCTATTATTTCAATTACCACAAGAAAACTCAACTTATCAATTTATTCCTCTTACTAACCATGAAATGCCTTGGATTTATTTTTCCGATAGTAATATCCAAGTGACCTGCCACAATCAGTCTCTCCACGTGTTTAAGGGAGATTGCGAGCTTAACGAGAAACAAGTAATCGACGTAATCAGCCGATTTGCCCTTAAAGACGGAAACCGCATCGCCGTCCTTAGATTATTTCCAAATAGTAAAAACCGACCGCAAAAGCGTAAGAGCGCTCGCATCGTGTCGGAAGAGAAATCCTTATATGAAAAAAGCAGCAAGTAGCGCCGTTGGAATTCGGAAGCCATCGACAAAAATGACCTATCCGGAGGAAAAAGTGGAAACGTCATGAGGACAAGAATGGCGGAAAAAGCCCAAGGTTTGTCCACATGGAGCTGTCATGAGGACAAGAACTGCAGAAATCACCAAGGCTCTGTCCTCATGATGCACCCTTCTCCGGTATCATGGGAACCAAACAGGCTAAACTATAAAAAACTATCTATAAGACTAAAACGAATTTTTTTAAAAAATTCTCCTCCATACAAGAATAATAGATTTGCATTTCGGGCACAAAACAACACTATTTTTTTACAAAAAAGCCTTCCAACTTCCAAATGTAACCGTTAACAAATTGCTGAAAAACCCACAAAATGTCACAGATATACCATTTATTAGGTTATTTTTACCGCATTAAGACACTTTGTTGTCGGTTTTTAATATTCTTGTAACATAACTGGCATATTGATTTGTTATAAATAGAGTAATAAGGAGGGAGATAGTTTGCAAAACATAAAGCGTATTACTCTCGCAGTATTAACTCTTATTTTGTGTGGAACAGGTACAGTTACATACGCGCAAACGACTAGCGACACCTTACAAAGTCAGCTCGAGCAGAAACAGAAAATAGTCGAGCAAAAACAAGTTGAAAAGCAAGCTGTTAATCAAGAGATCCAAAACATTCAGCAAGAACTGCAATCGATATATAATGACATAAACGAAAATCAGTCAAATATGGCGAAAACGCAAGGCAAGATTGACGAGGTCAACCAGTTAATTGAAGCGAAAAAACAAGAAATCGTCGTGCTGGAAGATAAAATCCTTGGCCGTAAAGACATAATGGAAAAACGGGCCCGGGCTCTTCAAGAAGACGACAATGTCAGCATGATCATCAACCTGTTTTTCGAATCCGACAGCATCACGGAATTCATTCAAAAAGCGGGTGCAGCATCCCAGCTGATGGATGCAGACAAAGACATCTTGGTCGCGCAAAAAGAAGACCTTCAGAAAATCGAGAATGATAAACAAGAAATCGACAAACAAGAAAAAGTGCTGGAAGAACAACAAACCGTGTTGGCCCAACAGCAAGCAGAGCTTGACCAAAACTTGCAATCAAGACAGCAAAATTTAACCGCTATGCAGGAAAAATACAATCAAATCACAGAGCAAATGCAAATGGCTGAGCAAGAAAAAGCCGGCATCCAATCACAAATAGCAGAAGTTCAAGCGAAAATCGCCCAGCAACAAGCAGCACCAAAAGCAGCAGCAGCAGCACCCCCCGCAGTTGCGAGTGCAAACGTTAGCGGAACAGAACTGTATGTAAGCGCTACCGCCTACAGCCCAGAGGATTCTGGCTCGATTACTAAACTCGGCTACAATATTGCAGCCAACCCGAACATGAAATTGATCGCGGTCGACCCGTCCGTTATCCCGCTGGGAAGCAGGGTCTGGGTGGAAGGCTACGGTGAAGCCGTTGCTGGAGATACCGGCGGCGCTATCAAGGGCCACAAAATCGACGTCCTGATGCCGAACAGTGCAGCCGCACGAGTTTGGGGCAGAAAAACTGTTAAAGTGATCATCCTAAAATAATCGTTTGTGGAAAAAAGGTATGACACCTTTTGCAGTGTCCGCATAGGAAAACTCAAATATAAAACAGATACAAAAGCAGTGCCTTTCACCATTGAAAGGCACTGCTTTTTATTGTTCCTTCCTTTTTCACAAAATATCCACAGACGATATTCAGAAAATATTTTAAAATTAGATAAACAAGTTTTCCAGATTGATAACGTTGCAAAGAAACCCTGTTATCTAAAAGACATTTATTCCTATAAAATAAATCACCAAAAAAGTACGGACCATCCAGGGGTGACGAACCATTGAATTATGAAATCGAGCTGGATAAAGCAATAAAAAAATTACAGGATATCGAACTAGCTTTAAATGAGTCTTCCATTGTTGCTATTACAGATAGCAAGGGGATCATTCAGTTTGCAAACGATAAATTTTGCGAAATTTCTAAGTACAGAAAAGAGGAATTAGAAGGTAGCAACCAAAATATCGTAAAATCTGGTTATCACAGCAGAGAATTTTTTAAGGAAATGTGGAGAACGATTGGCAGCGGAAGGATCTGGAGGGGAGAAATAAAAAATAAGGCCAAAGATGGGACCTATTATTGGGTAGATACAACAATTGTCCCTTTCTTAAATGAGAACAACAAGCCCTATCAATACATTGCTATACGCCATGATATTACAACACTGAAAGAATACGAAGAGGAAATCAGACAAATGGCTTATTATGATCCATTAACCCTATTGCCGAACCGCAATATGTTAAATAAATGGGTCAATGAATGTTTTGTGAAAGGTAATGATTTCTTTACGGTCATGTTTTTAGACTTAGACCATTTTAAAGCATTAAACGATACCTTTGGGCACCACATCGGCGATTTGATTTTAAAAGAGGCGGCTGCACGATTGCAAAACTGTGTCAGGCAAAATGATCTTATTTCACGGCAAGGTGGAGATGAATTTATCGTGATCCTAAGTGGGGTACACGATAAACAAGCCATCGTTTCTCTAGTAAAAAGAATGGCCGGAGAATTGAGTATTCCCTTCTATGTTAATGGAAAACCAATCATCATGACTACTAGCATTGGAATAAGCCGGGATCAAATCAGCGGAACAAAGGAAGATTTCCGCAGCGGTATGGAAAGGTTAATAAGACAGGCTGATATCGCCATGTATTACGCCAAAAAGGATGGCGGCAATTCCTATTGCTTTAATACAGAGAACCAAAATAATGAGATGGAACGATATTATCAATTAGAGCAAGAAATAAAAAGCGGCTTTGAAAATAGTGAGTTTACCATTGTCTACCAGCCCTTTATCAATATAAAAAGAAATCAGCTTGTGGGAGTAGAAGCGTTATTGCGTTGGAATAATGCAAAATTAGGTGCTGTGCCGCCAGTGGAGTTCATTCCAATCTTGGAAGAACAGGGTCTCATCATTCCAGTAGGCAGGTGGGTTCTAAGGTCAGTTTGTGATCAATTAAAAAGGTGGCAAGAACAAGGGATGGATCTAGAAAGAGTTTCGGTCAATGTGTCTCCTGTTCAATTTAGAGATAGGAACTTTGTAGATGATGTGAAACAAATTCTAAAAGAGTCGAAGGTTGAACCGCATTTTATAGAGATTGAAATCACAGAAGGTACGCTTTTGAATATAAAAGAGGCATCCAAAACGATCAATGAATTAAAAGATTTAGGACTAAGAATTGCGATTGATGATTTCGGGACAGGATATTCCTCTCTAAGTTATCTCAAGCAATTGCCAATAGATACGTTAAAAATTGATAAGTCATTCATGGATGATTTAAATCTTGACAGTGAAGTCATCGTGAATACGATTATCTTTTTGGCGAATCATTTGAATCTTAATGTGTTAGCCGAAGGAATCGAAAACAGACAACAACTATCCTACCTTAAAAACCAAAATTGTCACGAGGGGCAGGGGTATTTTTGGAGTCAACCCGTAACAGAGGACGAGATTCAAAGAATGTATGACTCCAAATGGGAACAACCCTTGATTTATACAGGTTAATAAATCTAATGAAACGGTAATAAAACTCGTCACTGGGCGAGTTTTATTTTATTCTCAAAAAAATGTAGATCATTTTAACTTGTACGGCCGTCCAGAGAAGTTGAAAAATACCTCCGCCCAATCTCTTAACGATCCATCCATCGGTTTCCAATATATGGTATAATATGCATATAGAACGATAACCACTATCCACCTGAATCAATAGCAGAGGGGGGAATGAATGATGGGTTTATCGGTCACGATATGGATTTTGGGTGGCTACGTTTTATTGTCGCTACTCTTGACACCCTTTCAATATTCCTACATTAAATCATTGAAGGAAATGGACAAAAAGCGGCAGGGGAAAACCCAGAACGAGATGTATGAGGACATGAGCTTTGAGGAGCAGCAGCTGCATTACAATGCCCAAGGAAACATCTTCTTCATCTTGGCTAACCTTTTCGCGACTCTTGTGTACCATTGGAAACATAAACATAGACCCGGACTGAACTAAATCCGAAGGGTGAAAA
Source organism: Neobacillus camarae (assembly GCF_054950115.1). Taxonomy (NCBI): domain Bacteria; kingdom Bacillati; phylum Bacillota; class Bacilli; order Caryophanales; family Bacillaceae; genus Neobacillus; species Neobacillus camarae. Next base: position 390,877 of record NZ_JBUCKX010000002.1, read on the forward strand.
AATGACGTGTGAACCGCCACACGTCATTTTTGTTTTGGTGCTCCATTTATATGCCCAGTATCCCCAACCAGCTCAACATCAAACTTCTCGCCGTTCCAATGGACGACCGTCAGGCTGGTGCCGTGGATGAACGGGTCATCCCAAAACCTTTCTGTTGGGATTCCCATGATGGTGGAAAACAACGCCTTAATAACACCGGCATGGGCCACGATTAAGATCGACCCATCCTCATGATCCACGGTCAATTTTTTCAAAGCGAGCTCAACCCGCTGCTTAAAATCGGCCAACCCCTCGCCGTTGTGCGGCCGGTGGTCATAAAGATGGGGCGCATTCCAAAAATGGGTATATTCCTGTTCATGGTCTTGCACAATCTCGTCCTGCTGTTTGCCTTCCCAATCGCCAAGGTTGATTTCTTTAAAATCATGTTCATAAGCAATCGGAATGTCGCGGTCGCCGCGAACCAGTTTCGAAGTCTGCACGGCCCGGCCGCTGGGACTCGTGTAAATCACATCAATCGGTGTGGCGGACAATCTTTCTCCCAACCGAATCGCATTTTCCAAACCCTTTTCCGTCAGCTCTGAATCGCCCCAGCCCTGCAATCGGCCTTCCTTATTCCACTGCGTCTCCCCATGGCGGGTGATATAAATCGTTAACAATATACTCCCTCCCATACGTACATCTCTATTTTTAAAAATTGTAGCACAGATTGGAGTGAATATTTCTTTCAGTTTTTGGCAAAATAAAGAAAAATGGATAGGGGTCTGTAACATGTTGGCGGCATTCATTAGAATTGGACTTTTAATCATTTCCTGGTCAACCGCATTTCTTATTCCAAAGAACGAGTTTAAAAAATATACCCCAGTGGCAACATTTGCTACGGTGCTGGTCTTGATAGAAAGTATGCTATCGATTCCGTTTAAATGGTGGACCGTAAAAGGCGGCCTCCGGAAAAAAGTCCTGAATGATTTAAGTTTTATTTTAGGGCCATTTATCGTGGGAACCATTTGGATCTTCCGTATTACATTCGGGAAATTTTGGCTGTACCTTTTGACCAATGTAGTAATGGATTTGTTTCTTGCGTACCCGATGAATGCGTTAATGCAAAAGCTGAAGGTCTATAAACTAGTGAATTTTAAAGCGAAACACATATTCTATACCGGAATCAGTTACGCTCTCATCATATACCTATTCCAATTATTCATCACCAACTCAAAATCCAGGGATTAGGGCGGTAAAAAAAGGCCTGGAAAGAGGCTTTAGATTAGCCCTAATTTTGTTAACCCGTTAAAGATCCCATCATCTGTATTGGAGGATGTTACAAGATCACTGACTTCCTTCAACGCGGGAATGGCGTTGCCCATTGCCACGGAGGTGCCGACTGCAGAAAACATTTCCATATCATTTATTTCGTCACCAAACGCATAGACGTTTTCTTTTTGAATCCCTGTCATTTCAAGGAATGTGGATATACCAACCGCTTTTGAAATTTCATTTGGAAGTACATCCAAAGCGTACTTATGCCATCTAATAAATTGCATAATTTGATATCTTTCTTTATAAAAGTCTTCTTCAAGGTCTTCGCAAAACAAAATTAATTTATAAATAAGGTTGTCGCGAAAAAAATTCTTATCAACAGGGGGATAACTCATTTTCCCCAGTTCATACACATCCTTGATATACCGGTGATTTTCAATAGAGGATTTCATATCATCAAGACTCGCGTATACCAATGGGTGTTGATTGGTTGAAGAAAAACGAACGATGTCATGTAAAAATTCTCGTTCGAAAGGTTTTTTATATACCTCTTCTCCTTCATAAACAGCATGCTGTCCATTAATGGTGATATAGGAATGAATGTTTAATTCGTCTAGTATCCATTTAATGCTTTTCGGTGGTCTTCCGGTAGCAATAGCCGCTATTACACCCTTTTCCTGAAGTTTTTTAATGGCCATTTTAGAAGATTCGAGTATTTTTTTCTCTTCATTTAATAAAGTTCCATCAAGGTCAAAGAAAACAATTCTTTTGTTCAAAAAAATCCCTCCAATTTATATATGTCCCTCTACAATGGATGGCATATTAATTGCCCAACACATAAAAAATCTACTATTAAGCCTAATTATATAGATATCTATGTAATTTTTCAAAAACTAAAACCTTTTTAAATCTTTCCCAACCGATCTTGCGGTCAAGAATGAAGGCCTATCTTATGTAAGCAAAAAAAAGGCCCTCGAAAGCAGCTCGCTTTTCAAGGGCAATGAGAAATATATATTAGGGGGTCTATGAAAAGTGTGTTCTTTTCATAGTTAAATCTTAACTCATAAACATGAACAAATTATGAAGGGCTTATGAAATTTATGCAGATGACCTGAAATGGGGAAAGATTACTTAGACCATTCAGCCGCAAGTAATACTTTATTCCCGTACAGCAAAATGCTTTGAGTACACATTCCTGTTATTTATGTATGCAAAAAAAGCCCTTGAAAGCAGCTTGCTATTCAAGGGCAAAGAGAAAATATTTTAGGGGGGTCATGAAAAAGAAACTTCATGTTGTAATAGTAGTGGATGGACCTTAACTTTTTATTAATTTTACAAACAGCAAGAGAGTACTAATTCCGAAAAGAATTCTATCCATTATAGTAAAAAAGTATGATTGAAGAATTGTTGAAAAGGCACTAACATAAGTAAAGACAATGTTTTTGAACGACATTCAAAAATAAACAGAAAAGGGATACCAAGAAATGTAACCGTTTGCATTACTTTGGTCCTAGTCACTGCTAATTTGGTTTGTCTAGAAAAAAACAGAATCAAAGATTTTGCAGTTCAAAAGGGGAGGGGATTATTTTTCAGATAGTAGTAAAACAGAAGTTTGTCCCATTAAAGAAAGAAGTGGAGTAACAGGGGGAGACCTTCAACGAGAACCATCTTCAGCCCTTGATCAAAAATTCAAGGAGTGAAACTTAAGTGGGGAAAAACAAAAACAAAGCAAAAATTGCATCCGTTGTCACAACAGTAGGTCTTGTCTTTTCAAGCCTGCCATTTGCAGCTGTTGCTGAAACGAATGTACCATACAATGTGTTGTCCAGCGCCAATTTTGAAAATAGCGACCTATGGGGATTTTCTACATCCGGTGCAACGGTTTCTATTAATCATGCTAATGTTGGTGGAAATACTTCAGGAAAACTAGAATACCAGATTGTCGATCAAAAAGGCGGCCGTGTCGCCACAAAGAATTTTGATACGGCAGTAAAAGGAAGCGAAATCTCTGTCAACTTTGACTGGTATCCAGGCAAAATCAATGATAAAGGCAGCAACCCTTACGAAAACGGCGGGGAATTTAGACTGATCGACAGCTCCGGCAACATTGTTTTTACCATCAACAATACCCGCAATGAGGCATTGAGCTATTTCGCCAAAGGCCAGGAAACCGTCAAAACCAGCGCAACCAATATGGAAGCATGGTATCATTTTGACATTCGTTTTGATATCAGAAACAATACCGTCACGGTCGATATGAAAGACCAAGAGGGTGCCAGTGTTAGTGAACACACTTTTTCACTAGATGGCTCAGGCTTTGATGGGTCAATCGCCTCCTTAAAATTGGTGGGCATCCGGACTTCCGGCAATAATGAAACATGGGATACATATCTTGATAATTTCGAGGTTTCCAATGTGCCGGTTGAGGATAATGTCCTTTATCTGGTTAATAAATTAGCGTACCACCGTGTGTATGTGAATCAAACCACAACGGACATCTCTTCCATTGGTCTGCCTAAAACTGTTAACGTGACACTTGCGGATAATAGCAAAAAAGAGGTGGCAGTCAGCCAGTGGGAATACGTGGGAGACAAAGCCTGGGATCCTAGCAAACCAGGAGTCTATGAGTTTAAAGGCACTCTTGCGGAAACAGACGGGATTGTGAACAGCTTTAACAAAACGGCGAAAATCTATGTCTATAATCGCTTGTCTCCTTCCGAAACAGACAGGCAAACAGAGTTTCTTGACAGGGGCGCTATTGCACTGAAATCCGATCAGGGCAATTTTGTCAGCTGGCGTTTGCTTGCCGATGAATATGATAAAGATGTGAAATTCAATATTTACCGCAATGGCGAAAAATTAAATAAGGAAGCGCTTACGGTTACCAACTATAGCGATTCTGATGGCACTGCAGCGGATACCTATACGGTGGAAACTTTGGTGAATGGCCAATCGACAGAATTAAACGAGGTAAAAGCCGCTGATAAGGATTACTTGTCGATTCCCATGCAAAAGCCTGCGGGCGGCGTGACGCCTGATGGCCAGTCTTATACCTACTCCGTGAATGATTCAGGTGTTGGCGACTTGGATGGTGACGGCCAATATGAGGTCATCGTGAAATGGTATCCTTCCAACGCGATTGACAGTTCATTTTCGAGCTACACGGGGCCAACGATTTTTGATGCTTATAAATTAGATGGAACGCTGTTGTGGCGAATGAACATGGGACACAATCTGACGTCGGGTGCCCACTATAACCAATTTGTGATTTCCGATTTTGACGGCGATGGCAAAGATGAATTCATGATCAAAACGGCAGACGGAACCAAAACGTACGGCGCGACAGATGGAAAGGTCGACGAAACCAAGGTCATCAGCCAAATCGGCAATCCGGCAGATGACGGAAAATATGTCGGCACCCATGGCCATGTCGTTGGCGGACCTGAATATATGTCCGTTTTCAGTGGGGAAACCGGCAAAGTGATTGACACAATCGATTATGCGTTCCCGGTTGGTGAAGAAGATAGCGGCGCTTCATGGGGAGACACTTGGTATAACCGTTCTGACCGGTTCCTGTCCGGGCTGGCCTACTTGGATGGTAAAAAACCAAGCGCAGTCTTTGGACGAGGCTATTATGAGCGGACAACCTTTGCCGCCTATACCTTAGAAAATGGCAAGCTAAAAGAACAATGGACGTTTGATTCGAATGTAGCAGGAAAGGGTGCAGGATTGGGCTTTCATAACTTGTCGGTTGGAGATGTCGATAATGATGGCTGCGATGAAATTGTGGCGGGTTCCTTGACGCTCGACCAAGATGGAACCATTCTTTATGCCATGGATGGAGAGATGGGGCGCGAACAGGGCTCCCATGGTGACGCCCAACATTTAGGCGCATTTGATCCTGATCGTGAAGGCCTGAGCGCCATGCAAGTGCATGAAATCCCGGCCGTGGCGTCGGAAGAATTGCATGATGCGGCCACAGGGGAAACCTTAATGTCCTTCTATGCGTATACGGATGCAGGCCGCGGATTAGCAGCCAACATCACTTCTAGCCCAGGCTATGAGTTCTGGGGAGCTGCCGGTTCCACTGTGGATAGCGGCGGCGGTGTGTATAATGTCCAAGGCAACGTAGAATTATCGAAAAAGCCAAGTGGGCTGTCGACGAACTTCGCCCTGTATTGGGATGGCGACCTATTGGATGAATTATTGGATGATACATCGATCAGCAAATACAATGAATCAACTGGGAAAGTGGACACTCTAGAGAAATTTGAGGGCGTTCACAGCAGTAATGGAACTAAGGCCACGCCAACGCTGCAGGCCGATATTCTGGGCGACTGGCGTGAAGAGGTTCTATTGCCAACAACGGACGATTCCGAGCTGAGAATCTTTAGCACCACGACTCCGACACAATACAGAATTTATACGCTCATGCAGGATCCGCTGTACCGAAACGGCATCGGCTTCCAGAACAGCGCCTACAATCAGCCGCCGCATCTGGGATTCTACCTCGGTGAAGATATGAAAGAGTCGGTTCTTGAAGGCAAATTAACAGCACCGGGCGTTGATTATACGGCCAATCTTCAAGCGATGAAACATACCGTGGCTCTTGAGCTGAATAGTCCGGTCTATTCCGTGTTAAAAAATAATCTGAACCAAGCCCAGCACCAGCTGGAGATTGGCAACCCTTCTCAGGCCGCTAAACTCATGGATGATTTTGTGAAGCATCTCAGCAAGGATAGCAGCGTGAATGAGGCGTTAAAAACAAAATTAATCGCTGATGCGAAGCAATTAATGAACGTCTGGTCAAAATAACGGGCTAAAAAAAGCAGGGTCAATCTCAACGGATTGACCCTGCTTTACCAATCTCTACTTTCATCCATTCAGGAACATCAGCCATAAATAAACACCAAATCCTAGACCGAGGCAGCTAAAGACAAAATCCCAGGTGGCATTGCCCCAATTGGAGGCAAAGTCTGCGATATCCGCTTCGTGGGGATTTTCCTTTTTGTACCGTACATTGACCGATTGTCCGGTTAACAAATAACTTTCCATTCTGTCTGTTCCTTCAAATGTAACAATTTCATGGGGATTTTCCGATGGACTAAACTTCACAACAGGTACATCTCTTGTTTCAATGCCCCATCCATTATCCGTCATAACTTCAAATTGGACTTTTTTTAGATCGACAATTTTTCCTTTCACGATGTTGCATTGATTGAGCCAAGTTTTTCGTTTTCTTATATTACGCAGTCCAACAATAAAAAAGACAACGCCGCCAATCAATAAAGCAAGTATAAAACTAATGAAAAGAGTATCAACCATACCCATCAAATATGCACCTCTTTTCCACTTACAACGAGCCAAATTATGTTATATCTCTATTTTATCATGTGGGTTCTACTTTCTTTGTAAAAATTCCGTAAATAGCAGGGGGGCAACGGTTCCCTTTGGTGCTTTTTGGAAGTGCCGATAGGAGGGCTCTTTTTACAACCTAACTTTGCAAACTTACGGCTCTTTTTTTCGTACTTACAACCTCTTTTCAGACACATACGACCTAAATTTCAGACCTTACGACATATTTTTGGAGTTTTATGGAAAACTCGTAAGAAGATCACCTTTTTTTAAAAAAAAAGGCCCTCGACAGCAGCACACTGTCAAGGGCAAAGAGAAATATAGAAAAGGGGGGTAATGAAAAAGAAGCTTTTCATATTGTATATAGTAGAGTATGAAACTTAACTTTTTATTAATTCCGTAGGATATATAAGCGACTGTTCTGGCATTTTTTCTGAGTGTAGAGTCGTTAATAAATGGCTATTAACGACGATACTGGTGCTTATTCTGAGTGTACCGTCGCTAACAAGGGCTATTAACGACCGTACTGGTGATTTCTTCGAGCGAACGGTCGCTAATAAAGGCGATTAACGACCGATCCGGTCATTTTTCCAGGCGTACGGTAGTTTATCGCTAGTACATCTTCCCAGCGGTCTATTAACGTAGAAAAAGCAACAATCCTTTAGAAAAGAGCCTTGAAAAAAAAGGCCCTCGAATGCGGTCGCTATTCAAGGGCAAAATATACTTGGGGGTCAAGAAGAAAATCTTCCGTGTTGTAATAATAACAGGACAACCTTAACTTTTCCTTAATTTTTCCAAGTAATGCAAAATTTGTTTTCTGCTTGTTAAAGTAATAATCTCTTTTTCCGAACCCGACACCTGGAAAGACTGAAACCGTTCTTTCATTTTTCTCTTTCTAGGTTCGTATGTCGTGTATATAAACTTAATAAACTCCCAGTCTATTTTTTCTTTGCAGCCTTCGCCCATATCAGGCCGTGTTCTGCCAATATTCAGGAGCAATCTTTTAAAAACCCGATACAGACAAACAGGGAGAGGAAGTTCCAGATAAATAATCGTATCGGCATGTTCAGTGCGAATGTCAAACGTACTCGTGTAATTCCCTTCCATAATCCATTGAGGCTGATGGACAATATTAAGCTGGGACTTTGAAAATTCCTCCAAAGGGGACTCCACCCAGCCTGGCTTCCAATAGAGAGCATCTAAATGATGAACAGGTATGTTCAGGGCCTTTCCCAACTTTTGCGCAAAGGTGGACTTGCCCACACCGGCTGAAACACCGACCACCATGATTCTTTTCATCCCATGTCACCTTCTTTCTACGGTCCCGCGTAAATCTAACATAAACCCCTACCATAATTTCTACATAAGCATCCTAATTCCTTGTTTCACACTAAGCTTTTGTGCCATAACGCTAAAAAAGAGGCTAAAATGCTCAAGTGAAGCATTTTAGCCCTCTTTCATTTGTCTAGATCCACTTGGCAAACCAGGCTACATAATAGGCAGCAGGGATAAACAGAAGTTGAGCGACAATGGTACCTAAAAATTTGGAACTAATCATCGTTAACGAGTAACTTTTTAAATAGATATAATCTGTTTGTTTTTTCATGACCCGATCGGCCAATACAGAGGCTTTAGGGTCAATGAACAAGGTCAATAAAATAGTGGCAATCCCATTGATAATCCCGGAGGACATGAGTGCCGCTTGCGAATATTTCGGAACTAGCATGGACGCGTAAATGGAAGACAGGACGCCAATCGTAAATACAGCCGAGATAATCACATTAATCACAAAGAGCCGTTTGGGAATAGTTTTTAAAGTAATCCCCTTCAGGTAGGTCAACCTTGGCAGTCTAAAACACCTAACAATTTTTTTAATGCCATTTGGATTGAATTGCTGAGTAAAAAGCCCAATAACGGAGCCTCTTTGTTCGGAAAGCTGGATAATGGCTCTTGAAAAAATATTGATAAACGTCGGAAACAGAAGGATGCCCAGCAAAACCCCAATAGAAGTCACGCCAATTAAAATCCGATATTGTTCTTCTATAAAGTGCATTTTGTGCAAATCGGGTGCTTCCGCAATCAGTTTTGCTGTGAGAGGCTGCTGGATCATGGTAGAAAACCTTGAAACAATCACCAGGGTACTAAACAATGATAAGGCCGTGGCAATCAATTTGACGCGGGCTCCGGAAATCCTAGTGGAATAAGCTAATGTTTCAATCATGGTAATGATTAATATAAAAAGGGAAATGAGAACGACTTTACCTGTAATGAGTTCCATAGAAAGCTCCTTAAAACGAATAATATCCTATTATAAACGAATTTATATGGCAATGGTATGAACGAAATAAGACAATTACTCTTTTTAACCATGGGGATGGTTCTGGAGGGTACGTGTGCTCAGCACGGAGCGGCAAAAAAATAGCCCTCGCTCTTCGAGGGCCAAAAAATATATAAAGGGGGATGGTTGAAAAAGGTGAGCCTCTTTCATGTGGATATCGTAACGGATGAAACTTAACTTTTTATTAATTTTATATAAATCTCTATATAAGAAGGAATCATTTAAACCTCTGAATAATTGTTGCATTTTCGGAAGTATACTAAAAGAACTAGGCCTAAGGAGGTAGGAAAATTGATTCAAACAAATCCTATAAGCAGTTCGGAAGTTGGAACACTTTGGCTTACATACATAGAAAAAACCATGATTATGAGGATCTTGGAATACTTTATAGAAAAATCGGATGACCCACAGGCCAGAAATATATTAGGTGGCTTGTGGCAAGAATTGAATTTTTATATCAATCAAATGGAGCAAATTTTTAAAGAACAAAAAATGGCCAAACCAATTGGCCTCACACAGCAAGATGTGAACTTAACGGCCCCTAAGCTATATGACAATGGGTTTGATATTATGTTTTTGCGGGTGTTAAAAGAAGTCAGCATGGGCCTATACACCATTAATATGAATATGGCCTATAACGATAAAGTTATGCAGATTTATGAGGGGTTAACGACGGTTACCCAAAAAATTTACAAGCTGGCAACCCTCTATTTGCTGGAGAAGGGAATTCTGACGCTTCCGCCTAAAGTGACTATGCCCATCACAACGGAGTATATTAAAAGCAAAAAGTACATGGGGAAATTTAATCCATTTGCTGAAAAAAGGGCTTTGAATGATATTGAGCTGGGCATTCTTCACCATGGAATTGAGACCAATAATGTGGGACTGCAATTGATTACCGGTTTCGCACAAGGTGCCCAGCACAAAGAGGTGAAACGGTATTTTGTAAAGGGGATGGAACTGTGTAAAAAACAAATAAAAACGTTTCAGCAAATACTATTGGATAATGATGTTCAATTTTCTGCTACATCCGGAAGTACCGTCACTACTTCGACCGTCCCTCCATTTTCCGATAAGCTCATGCTGCTATGTATCCTCTTTCTTGATGGCTTTAGTATCGTGGGAAATAGTTTTGGAACTTTTTTTAGTTTGAGAAATGATATCATTATGAAAACGACTTTGCTTGCTAAAGATATTTTCTTTTACGGACAAGAAGGAATTGAATTAACCATCAAACATGGCTGGTTTGAAGAACCGCCACAAATGGAAGACCGGGCACAAATCATAAAAGGGGATTGAGGCCGTGGGGGGACAGTTTTTTGAACTTATCATTTGAAAGGACTTAAACCGTTCATCCACTTTTCTTTTCTAGGTAGTAGGTAGTTTATATAATCTTAATAAATCCCAGTCTATTTTCTCCTTGTAACCTACATCCACAGTCACTATGGACAACTGACTAGTATAAAATAGGTCAGGAGGTGTAGGAAATGGATGATGGATATAGTGGTTATTACCGCCAACAGCCCAGCATTCCACCGAATTTACATCAAATTTTGGAGAGATGGACAGGGGAACCAAAAGAAACCGTGTATTTGTTAATCCGCAAATATGGGTTGCCAAATGATGCAAGCATGACGAAAGTGACTTGGTATAATAACGGTCCTTGGAAGCGGACGATTGTTAATCAGCATACAGTCGTTCATAACAATCCGACACCACATCTTGATTATTTAGAACAAACCATTGATTATAAAGTCCCTGTTAAATTCTTTGATGACTTAGCACGGTTTGACGGCAGTTTATATCCAGACCGTACGGCTGGTGAGGCTACGGCTAAATGTGACAAAGAAGCGGCGAATTTTATGGCATTAAACTTAATGCACGACATGGTGACGGGCAAGCGTACCGTAGAAGATGCCCGTCAGGCAGCTACAGAAATTGAAAAAGCTTTTCGATTAAAAGGTCAATATTCCCCATACACCACAGGATTTCTATTCCCAAAACAATCGCATACTGCTGACCCCGATATCGCTGTTTTTTAAAGCAATAAAGAAATGGCAGGTTAGTTTCATAGGTTAAAGTATATAGTTATCGAACTAACCTGCTCCGCTAAAAGAAAGCTATTTCCTAAAACGACCACATTGTGAACTCCGATTTCAAGAAATACGCGACTGTTGGATCGTGTACCCCTTATTTGTTAAGAACTATCTTCTTTACAATTACAATTTTGATTTACTTTATAACATTTGCACCTAAATAATCTTAAAAAGAACTTAGTAATTCTATCGATTAACGGGACTTTTATGGTAGTGGATTGGCATTCGTTTGCAAAGTCATACGGAATGGCCTGCCGATAAGGGTAGCAGCCCGGCGGAAGAGCCGCTGCACGATCTTCTGTGAATTCTCTGTCTACTGGGTTACCAGCCGCATCGACTTGAGTCTTAAAGTATGCTACTAAAGAACAGCCAATCGCATGTCCAAGCTTTAGGCCTTCATAAATATCAATAGGAAAATGGACACCTGCATATAACCGAGAAATACAGCAATCATAAGCTAATTCCTCTAATCTGTCTTTGTGTGTGGGAAAAAAGTAGCCTAATACTTCAACCATCACACCCGTAGAAACAGAATGCCCTGAAAAATAGGAAGGATGCCTGGGAGTACATAAATAGGTTGGTAAATTGTGGTCCTGCTGATCGGGCCTGGCAACATCTTTTCGAAATTTATAGTCCCAACAAACGATAGTTGCATCTGCAATAGCTGAAAAGAGCAAGGACTGGATGCGTCCCGCTTCTGGAGTGGATAAGGAAATAGGGGGTACCTTTGTCATAAAAATGGTGTAGGTATCGATGAGACTGCCGGCAATGGGACCAATTTGTTTCGTAACTTGTCCAGAGCCCCAATAGTCTGCAAGGATTTGCTGCTCAGGAGTTAAGTTTGCCAAGATTTGCTGTGTTTCTTTTAATTGACTAGCCCAATCGATTTTATTAGGGTCTATAGGCATCGGAATAGCATCTCCTAACGGGCCTGTATACCATCCATTGCCATCCCTTTGTAAAAAAATGAGTGGCCATGAGCCTGCAAGTGGTTCTTCTGGGTTATTAGGGGGACTGCTTTCTCCTGTATAAGGTAATTGGGACCAGCGTGGGTAATTAAAAACCAATAAATTTCACCTCCATATACCTTTATAAAACAAGAATATGAAAAAAATAGAAATTCGCTTGGACAAGTAACCAATAAAATATAGTAAACTTTCGAACAAAAAAAGGACCCTCGCTCATGGAGGGCCAAAAAAATATATTAAGGGGGGTTGGTTGAAAAAGTTATCCTCTTCCATGTTGATAGAATAAAGGATAAACCTTAACTTTTTATTAATTAAAACTTATATTTTTATAAACTCTTTTTTTAAGCTCTGATAAGTTGGCTGTTGATTTCCGCTCTAATCAACATTATCTTTTAACAAAGCCTTTTTTAGAAAACTTCTTAGTTACTATTCTTTATCCACCTGATTCGCTCTCCGATAGTCTTTGGGTGCATACCCAAACCGCTCCTGAAAAATCCGATTGAAAAAACCATGATTATGATAGCCCACCTCATTCATGATTTCTTCCAGGTTCTTATCCGTGTTCACTAGCAGAAAACTAGCTTGATTTAATTTTTGCTCTTGCAGGAGCTGCTTAAAGCTTTTGCCGGTATTCTTTTTGATCATGCGGCTCAAGTAATTGGGGTGGAACGCAAACTTTTCGGCTACCGTCTCCAAGGTACACGTCTGATGGTTTTCCTCAATATGCTGCAAAATCTCTAAAATATAGGTTTTTTTCGATTGGCTGGACTTTGTACCTTGGTCAGTTTTGTAATAGCGGAGCAGTTCGGAAAAAATAATGATCATATAGGCCTGGATAATATCTTTTGCCGAGAAGCTGGGATCATAGTATTCACACAGCAGGTTTTCTACTAAATAAGCTAGTTTATCACTCTCTTGACAGTGGAAGAGAATAAATCGATTGTGCTCACGGTCCTGCGACATCGCTTCACGGATAAAGTCGGAAATAATACTGTTACTCGATAATTGACTTAAGGTGGAAGCAGTAAAGTAACTTTTTTTCATCAAAAAATTAATCACGATATCCTTTTCCTCTGCGTCTTTGATCGTATGGGGGACATTGGTATCCATAATACAAACATCACCGCTACTTAAGGTGATTTCTCTGTCCCGCACGACTGCTGTACAAGACCCAGAGTAAACGTAATTCATTTCAATGTAATCATGGATATGGGTGGGGATTTCGGAATATCTAGAGTGCTTAACAATGGCAAGGTTAGGATTGAAGGAATACGGACGATCATTCTCCTTTTTCTGTTCCAAAAATTTAAACACAAGCACATCTTGGTTACCCTGTTTGGCAGAGTCAAATTGTTTGTAAAAAGCTCTTTGTAGTTCAGGATGATTTTTATGTTTGATTTCACTTTCAGTCATCGTAAACAAAAGCTTAGTTAACTCACTTTTTAACATGATTGCACCTCAAGTAAGGTTAAGTTTGGTACAGTTTTTGGTCATCATTCGTAATGTCATTATAGTGCAAAAGCGTTTACAATACAAAGTATAAGCGACTTCAACCATACTATGGCCTAGTATTTTACACGAAGTTTAATTTTGGCAAGGTTAAGTAACGACAAGTGAGGAGTGAGAACGATGGATTTTACAACCTTAGCAAAACAGGTTGTTTCGGAAATAGGCGGGAAAGACAATGTCAAAAGTGTCACGCATTGCATGACTCGTCTGCGTTTTGTTTTAAAAGATGAAAGAATCGCAAATACAAACAAGATTAAACAAATACCAGGTGTGTTGGGAACAGCGATTTCGGGCGGTCAATATCAAGTAATCATTGGCCCGAATGTGGGAAAGGCCTATGAAAAAGTGACCGATGTACTGGGTATCCAAGGAGAGGGCGAAGTTCCGGATGATGCCTCCGAAACGGAAGGCAAGGTAGGCTTATTTAATCGGTTCTTCAAGCTGATTTCAGGAATCATTTTCCCAGTCATGGGGGTTATGGCAGCTGTCGGTATTGTCAAAGGGCTCTTGGCTGTATTAACGACTTTCCACCTTCTCTCCGCAGAAAGCGGAACCTATCAAATTCTGTACGCATTTGCTGATGGCTTCTTTTATTTTATGCCGATTATACTCGGTATCTCAGCAGCCAATAAATTTAAATCGAACCCCTATATCGCGGCGACTATCGGGGCAGCACTGGTTTATCCCAATATTGTGACCGTCTATAGTAAGGGAGCAGATCTTTCCTTTTTAAAAATTCCAGTGGTCATGGCAAGCTACGCAAACTCCGTATTCCCGATCATTGCTGCAGTTGCCTTTGCCGCTTGGTTAGAAAAGAAAGTTCAAGACAAAGTACCAGCATCATTGAAATTGTTTGGAGCACCGTTCGTTGTATTAGTGATTACCGTTCCGCTGACCTTTTTAGTCATCGGACCGATTATGACGTATCTCAGCAGCGTTTTAGCAGCGGGTACACAAGCCATTTACTCGTTTAGTCCAGTGGTGACAGGTGTTATTCTTGGGGCGTTCTGGCAGTTGGTTGTTATCTTTGGATTGCATTATGCCTTTATTCCGATTCTCATCAACAATATCACGACAATGGGTGCCGACCCGATTAATGCCATTTTGAACGTAACCGTTTTTGCTTTAGCCGGTTCTGCGATTGGCTTCGGTTTGCGCCAGAAGGATAAGGAAAAACGTTCATTAGGTTTCTCCACAGGAGTGACTGGACTAATGGGAATTACCGAACCCATTATCTATGGGATTGCGCTTCCTTACAAAAAACCATTTATCGCTGCTTTTATCGGCGGTGGTTTAGCCGGTGGAATTACCGCATCCATGGGAGCCAAAATGTTTGGCTTTGGAGGAAACGCTGTATTTGCCGCACCAATGTTTATCAATCCAAAAGGTATTGATTCGAGCTTTACGGCTTATATCATTGCTTCCATTGTGGCGTTTGCCGTCTCTCTGGTGATTACGTTCCTAACAAGCAAGCAAAAAAAAACAGCCACGGAGAGTATGAATTTAAAAAAAGTAGGGTAGGCAATCATGATGGAAAAAATCACAAAGTTATTAAGTCAGCAGGAAGATAATTATATATTTCCGTTCCTTTGGATGCATGGTGAATCAGAGGAAGTCATTAAAGAGTATGTCAAAGCAATCTATGAAAGCGGCATAAGGGCTCTATGCGTAGAGCCCCGGCCCCACCCGGACTTTGTTGGGGAAAGATGGTGGAAGGACTTAAGGGTGGTCCTGGAAGCCGCCAAAGAAAAGGATATGAAGGTTTGGCTGTTTGATGATGCCCATTTCCCAACCGGTTTCGCCAACGGAGCCATTGTCAAACATTATCCTGAGTTAAGGAAAAAGTTTTTAAAAATTAATCAGGTGGATTTTCATGGCCCGCAAAAAGATGCAGGGATTATTGTGAAATGGCATGCGGGCGGGGACAGACGGACGATTATGTCAGTAGGAACCGATCCGGCCCAGATTCAAAAAGCTTTAGCCCAATCCGGAGAGACCATTATCGGCGTTGTGGCCGCAAAGGTCAGGGATTATGAAACCGTTGATACGGATACCTTAGTCGATATCACGGAGTATTTGGAAAATGGCGTTGTTTACTGGGATATCCCTGAAGGAAATTGGCGTGTGTTTACAATGGTCGAAACGTTTAATGGCGGGGAAGCCTCGACAGAAGGATACCTAAATCCCATTGATCCGGCGGCTACGCAGGTTTTAATTGATACGGTATACCAACCGCATTTTGACCAGTTTTCCGAGTGCTTCGGAACAACCATCGCTGGGTTTTTTACCGATGAGCCTAGGTTTGGAAATGTAAAAGGGCCGGATGCCGCGATTGGCAAGATGGAGATGGTGCTTCCTTGGCGATCTGATTTACTTTCTTTAATCGAGGAGAGAGTGGGGGAACAAGGGAAAACCCTATTGCCGTTGCTCATGACCAACGGTACAGACAAACAGGGTCTGATCCGTTATGTGTATATGGACATTGTATCGCAGCTGTATTCCGAGAACTTCTCCGGAAAACTAGCGGAGTGGTGTGGGCAGCATGGGGTCGAATATGTTGGCCACTTAATTGAAGACAATAATGCTCACGCAAGATTAGGATATGGGGCAGGCCATTTTCATCGGGCGATTGACGGACAATCCATGTCTGGGATTGATGTGGTGCTGCATCAGCTTTTGCCTGGACTGGATGAGGGGTATTTTAAAACCTTTACCTCAACCGGCTGGGACGGGGAATTCTTCCATTATGGTTTAGCTAAGTTGGGCTCTTCCTTTGGCCATTTGGATGAAAAGAAGAAAGGCCGGACGATGTGTGAAATCTATGGTGCGTTCGGATGGTCGGAAGGCTTGAATCTGATGAAATGGATGACCGACCATATGCTGGTCAGAGGGGTCAATCATTTTGTCCCCCATGCTTTTGATATGGCTCCGTATCCGAATACCGATTGCCCGCCGCATTTTTACGCGCATGGGAATAATCCGCAGCATCGGTACCTGCATCATTTGATGAACTATACGAACCGTGTTTCAGAACTGTTGAGCGACGGTGTTCATGTGGCTTCATCCTTGATTCTATATCATGCCGAGGCGGAATGGTCAGGAGAGGCGATGCTGTTCCAAAAACCAGCAAAAGAATTGACCCGCAATCAAATTGATTTTGATATTGTGCCGATTGAGATGTTGGATCAAGCACTGGTCAAGGAAGGCAAGATTTATTTGAATCAGGAAGTGTTTGAAAATCTGATTATTCCTTATGCGGAGCGGCTGCCAAAAGTATTTTTTAAGAGGGCAGAGGAACTGGCCGCACAAGGGGCGGACATCCTCTTTGTGGATGGATATCCAATGGGCGACAGTGAAAATGGTACGATTGAAGCTTCTATCACGGCATTTGGAGAAAGCAACCATGTGCAAGTTGTCGCCTTGAATGATTTGGCGAAGCACTTGCGTTCGGCAGGAGCTTATGAAATCTCACTTGAACAGGAATCTCCTTCCTTGCGTTATTACCAATATCGACATGGTGGGGATGAAGTCTATATGTTCTTCAATGAATCGCCGGATGTGGAGATTGATAACACTGTGACGATGAAACAAGCAGGATGGATTAATCAATATGAAGCAATGGAGAACACGTTATATCGTATGGGTGATGAAAAACAGAATACGATTTCGTTGAAGTTAGCCCCGCAAGAAGCAACGATTTATATAGTTACTTCGGATAAAATCGATGCCGAGGAAAAGCCGGTTTTAGAAAAAGTGGAAGAGAAGGAAGTGGCGGGAGTCTGGAATGTTTCTTTAGCTGCGGCACAAGAATATCCGGTTTTCTCGAACCATTTTACTTTAGAAAAATTGCAGAATATCGCAAAGCCCAAACTGTATCCTGATTTTTCCGGGACGATTCAATATGAAATTGGCTTTGACCTGGATGAGGCAGCCTCTCACCACTATGTACTAGATTTAGGTGACGTTTACGAGGTAGCAGAAGTATTTATCAATGGGGAGTCCGTTGGAACCAAGATGGCGAAGCCTTACCGTTTTGATGTGAGCCGCTTTGTGAATGAAGGGGAAAATGTGCTTAAGGTAGAAGTAACGAATACATTAGGGACCCAGCAACAGGATTTCTTATCTCAATTTAGAGCTTTACAGCCGAGTGGCTTGCTTGGGCAAGTGAAGATTGAAAAGTTTAAGAGTTTATAGGGATATGGTATCAGGGTAAACCCTGATACCATATTTTTTTATTCTCTATTCCTGCCGACACCAAAACGAGCTTGTCTACATATTTTATTATCTATGAAGTCAATGCTTAATAGAAAGGCAGGAAAGTCTATGGGAGTAAGAAAACCAAAGAAAAAGTGGAAGAACAAAGTTTTCGATTATATTGTGATTGGGGCGGGTACGGCAGGTGGGGTGATCGCCAAAAAATTAACGGATGACCCGCACACATCCGTATTGGTGCTGGAGACTGGGGTCAATAGCACGGCCCATCAGAGCAGTCCCTACATTTTTGATGCGGTCGCATCGGCCAGTGATAATAAGTTTGCCTTTAACTATCAATCAAGCTTAGAGCCTTCGCTTCAACGGCAGCTGGCTACGGTGAATGGACGGGTCATTGGGGGAGGTTCAGAAGTAAATTATATGCTGGCCGTCCGCGGGAGCAAAGAGCTTTATGACCAATGGCGCGACCTGACCGGCGAACATCGCTGGGGCTATAGAGAGATCCGTCAGTTGTTTATGGAAGATGAAACGTATACAGGACAAACCCAAAGTCCCAGCCAAAGAGGGAGAAGCGGACCTGTCTTTATTAGGCAGCAGCATACTCCACAGGGTGGTGGACTTCCTGAATTGCTGGCAGAAGCCACGCAAACCGTATTAGGGATTCCGAAGGTGGTGGACTATAATACTGGAGTTCGGGACTGTACTTTTTCAAAAGGCCAATTAATCCAAAGGGAAGAGGCGGATGGGACGATGACCCGCTCGTCAACCGCGACAGGATATTTAAACGATAGCATCGTCACTCAGGGAGATAAGTTGGATGCCGATGAATGGGGAGTCGGACGAAGAAAGCTAGTCCTTTTCGCTAATACCACGGTGAACAAGGTGATTTTTAAGAAAAAGAAAGGCCACTTGATTGCTGCCGGAGTGGAATATGTCAAAGAAGGTGTTTCCTACAAAAGATTCGCCCGTAAAGGTGTCATTGTATCCGCGGGATTTCACTCAGCTGTGATCCTTCAACGCTCGGGGATTGGCCATCCAATGGATTTGATGAATGCTGGAATTAAACCGCTGGTCGAAAATCCGAATGTCGGATACCAACTGCAAACCCATGCCTATGCCGGATTGGGGGTAGAAGTAGACACATCTCAGTTACTCCCCTTAGTGGAAGCCGATCCTAATCAGCCGCTTCTCTACGGTGCTTTTGTGGCGGAACACCGGAATAGCCAGGAGGGACGCCGTCTGCAAATTTCAGGAGCGCCCGCCCCGCTATTTCTTCCTAATCCTGTTGTGATTGAAAGAGGTTGGGAGTTGGATGTAACGAGAGCAACCAATATTGTCAGCTTTGGCCTGATTGACCTTAATCCAACCAGCAAGGGGACCATCATGGCCGCCCATAATGACCCTGCAGCCCTTCCTTCGTTTTCCTTCAATCCATTGCAGCCAACTACCAACGATTTAGATTTTTTAGTCGATCAATATATCAATATGTACAAGATCATTGTAGAAGCTAGGAAACAGAATAGCGGCATTCATAGAGTGGTCTTTCCTGATGAAGGAATTTTCATGATGCCGGATGAAGAAAGAAGAAGAGAGCTCCGGCAATTTGTCCGATCCTCTTATTCGAATTTCTTCCATTACGGGGGCCAATGCAAAATGGCGGATAGCGAGGAGAACGGCGTGGTGAATGGGCAGCTGGATGTGTTTGGCACTATGAATCTGAAAGTGGCAGACCTATCTATTGCACCGATCCTGCCAGATGGCAACACCTCTGTAGCGGCCCGAATGATTGGATTAAATGCTGTGCGTTTTATTCAAGACAATCCTCATCCTTATGTGCTGGATGATAATGATTTTGAGGATTTATAAAAAAAGGGACCCTCGTTCTTCGAGGGTCCAAACATATATAAAGGGGGAGATGGTTGAAAAAGTTAGCCTCTTCCATGTGAATATAGTAACGGATGAACCTTAACTTTTTATTAACTTGGCCAAGGGTTTCAATCAAACGTTTGATTAAAAACAGGGGGATATTTAATCAAACGTTTGATTGAATCGTTCAAAGTGGTAGACATTTAAGGATTTTTGCAAAAAAAAGGGCTCGCTGTTCAAAGGGAAAAGAGATTATGAAAAAGAAACTTTCATGTTGAAATGGCAGCGGATGAACCTTAACTTTTGGTTCTTTTCAGAGTACATTCCCCTCTGTATTTGTTCTTTAAAGTGAGCTGTTTTTATTTGAATTAGTTTATCAACCCAACTTATCGGTTTATCAACGCTTTTTCATGTTCTATCAACCAAAAGGAACTTCCTATCAACATATTGGGATCCTTTATCGACCGATTCCCCTCTTCTATCGACATTTACCATTTTCATATAAATGCCAGGCCGTGGCCTGGCTTACTCTTTGAATTTTGACTAGGAGTCATTAAATCAAACGATTAATTAAAAATAGGGGGATATTTAATCAAACGTTTGATTAAAAGGGTTCAGTGTTTTACAAAAAAATAGCCCTCGACGATTTCGAGGGCAAAAGTATATATAAGGGGGTCATGAAAAAGTAAAGCTTTCTCATGTTTCTATCTTAACTCATAAAAATGAACAAATTATTAAGGGCATATGAAAATTTGTATAGATAGACTGGAAAAGAGGTGTCATTCTGCCATTGCATGGAACAAGGCAATCTTTAATAGAAAGTCCACGGAGACGAATCTGATGTCTATTTAAGGCAACAAAAATAGGGCCCTCGCTCTTCGAGGGCCCAAAGTATATAAAAGGGGGGGATGAAAAAAGTCAGTTAGCCTCTTTCATGCTTGTATCTTAACTCATGAAGCTTAACAAATGATTAACTTTGAGCTTAATTTAAAGTTTACAAAAAAAAACCCTCGAAAGCAGCTCGCTATTCGAGGGGAAAAGAGAAATATAAAAAGGGAGATCATGAAAAAATAAACTTTCATGTTGAATATATAGTAGCGGATGAAGCTTAACTTTATATTAACTTTACCAAGGTGCTTTTTTAATCAAACGTTTGATTAAAAAAAGGGGGATATTTAATCAAACGTTTGATTGAAAGGTTCAAAATGGTGCGCATTTAAGGGGTTTTACGAAAAAAGGCCTCACTATTCGAAGGAAAAGAGAAATAAAATATAGGAGATCATGAAAAAATTTCCATGTTGAAATAGAAGCAGATGAACCTTAACCAGTGGTTCTTTTAAGAGATTATATTTCCTTGTATATGTCCTTTAGAGAGAACGTTCTTTATTTGAATTAGTTTATCAACCCAACTTACCTGTTTATCAACGCATTTCCCTGTTTTATCAACGCAAGGGGACCTCCTATCGACCTTCTGGGACCTTTCATCAACCGATTTCCCCCTTTTATCGACATTTGTCCTTTTCATATAAAATGCCAGGCCGTGGCCTGGCTGGCACTATGAATTTTGACTAGGAAACATTTAAACAAACGTTTAATTAAAAACAGGGGGAATTTTAATCAAACGTTTGATTGAAAGGTTCATAGCATGCAAATCTAAGGATCCTTACAAAAAAGCCCTCGAAAGCGGCTCGCTATTCAAGGGAAAAGAGAAAAATATTAGGAGATCATGAAAAAGAAACTTTCATGTTGATATTGTAGCGAACGGAACTTAACTTTTTATTAATTGTAGGCCACCCAAAAATAAGCCAATCTAAATTAATGAACAAATAGATAGGTTCGTTTATCTCATGGTGCAGAATTTTCTTGCATTGTGCCTCTGTTAAATAATCAATATTTCATGTAACAGAGCCTAAATTAAAAAAAAGAACAAAGGAACCTATTTTTTTGAAAGAGGGCCGTGTTGCTTTTGATCCGCATGGTTTAATAAACTACTCGACTTCAAATCCTGCTTACTTCCAAGCAGTAGTTCCTCCTTCAATAAAAGCAACATCTTCAAACCCCATCTGTTTTAAGAGATAGGCACCTAGTGCTGCCTGTCCGCCGGCTCCACAGGTGATGATAACAGGACGATTTCTATCCGATAACCTTTCATCACGCAGATGCTCCGGTACTAGCAAATCGGCTCTTATGGGGAGAATGCCTAACGAAATATTAACACTGCTTGGTATAAGCCCACATGCTCCCGCATCAGCTGCATCCTGAACAGGCACATGCTTTTGCATCCAGTTTTAGCTAAATCACCCTCACGTCAAGCATCATATGTAAAACAAGGCCCTCCAACCCACTGGCCTTCCTTACAAGCTTATTTAAAAGCATAACTCTAATAATTTTCCTCAAAATAATGAATTTATACTAGCAGCTATGCCAATGTTTGCGAACATTGGTTACACATGCCGGGTCAATTTAAAGGGTTCATGGGGCATTACTACTATAGTGCAACAAATGAAAAGAATCATGAGGAGTGACATATAGGTGGAATTACAATTAGCATTAGATTTAGTCAATATTCCTGAAGCCCTTGAGTTGATTAAAGAGGTGGAAGAGCATATTGATATTGTTGAAATCGGGACGCCTGTGGTCATTAATGAAGGCCTCCATGCAGTAAAAGCCGTAAAGGATGCATTCCCTGATTTAAAAGTATTAGCAGACCTAAAAATCATGGATGCTGCAGGATACGAAGTCATGAAAGCAGCTGAAGCAGGTGCCGATATCATTACCATCCTAGGAACCGCAGAAGACGAATCCATCAAGGGTGCTGTGGCAGAAGCCAAAAAACAAGGCAAAAAAATCCTTGTCGACATGATTGCGGTAAAGGATCTAGCAGGACGCGCAAAAGAAGTAGATGCTATGGGTGTCGATTATATTTGTGTTCATACTGGATATGATTTGCAGGCAGTAGGAAAAAATTCATTTGAAGATCTTCACACCATTAAAAGCGTCGTAAAAAAGGCTAAAACAGCCATCGCTGGCGGCATTAAATTAGAAACACTTCCTGAAGCAATCAAAGAACAACCAGAATTGATCATTGTAGGCGGCGGTATTACCGGACAAGAGGATAAAAAAGCAGTGGCGGCAAAGATGCACCAAATGATGAAAGCAGAAATGGATGTCCTTCACTAAAAGATGCAGACTACCCAATATTTAGAAGAAATTCTGAAAGAACTAAGCCGCTCGATTCCCATCATTAAGGATGAAGATGCTGAAAAACTGTTAAACGGCATTCTTGAATCTAAGAAAGTCTTTGTGGCTGGCGCAGGAAGATCCGGATTGATGGCAAGATCCTTTGCCATGAGAATGATGCATATGGGGATTGATTCTTATGTAATCGGAGAAACGGTAACCCCTAATTTTGAAAAAGAGGATTTATTGATTATCTGCTCGGGTTCAGGTGAAACCAAAAGCCTAGTCTCCATGGCTGAAAAAGCAAAATGCATTGGTGGAAAAATAGCAGCTGTAACCATAAATCCCAGTTCCAGCATTGGACAATTAGCTGATTTCACCACTCCGTTAACCGGGTCACCCAAAAATCAATCAGAGGGCGATTCTCAGACCATCCAACCAATGGGCTCACTGTTTGAGCAAACCCTTTTGCTTTTTTTTGACGCCGTCATACTACGGTTCATGGAGAAAAAGGGATTAGACACCAATAAGATGTATGGCAGGCATGCCAATCTTGAATAAAGAAAATAAAGACTGCAAAGAGTTTAAAAAACTTTGCAGCCTTTAGCTTATCAGTAATGGAAAGTGCCTAACTGACCTGTTTTAAAGAGTGACCGGTTTCTTCTAGATGATGCTTTAAATGATGTTGGATCAGCACCACCAAGATGAGAGAAACGATGATACATCCGAATAAGGTGATGGTAATGCCGTTCCAGCCGTATCGATCGTAAGAATGGCCGCTGACCGTCCCGATGACACTCGAACCAATATAATAAAACAACAAATAAAGTGATGACGCATAGGCCTTGGCACTCGGGATGGCGGAACTCGACACCCAGCCGCTGATCAGGCTATGCCAAGCAAAAAAGCTGCAAGAAATCACAAACAGGCCAACCAGCACGATTACTAGCTGTTGAGCCGCAGTTAATGCAATGCCGATAAAGGAAAAAACAAGGGCAAAAACCAGCAGTTGCATGCGGCTATAGCGGTCACTCAGTCGGCCAGTTGTCATGGACCCTATCGACCCCATCAGTTGAAAAACAAACACGAACCCGACTAGCGTTTGGCTCAAACCGAACCGGGACATTAGTGGAAATGAAATATAGTTAAAGATCGCCACATAAATGCCCAGTGCTAGAAAGCCAAGTCCGTAGAAATACCATAATTTTTTTTGCTTGCAGGCATTCAAAATACCGGTCAGCCAACTTTTAATGGAAAAAGGCTGAGGCGTAAAGTTTTTGGATGGAGCGACTAAAAAGATAAACACGATGGACAACAAAAGCGTCATGACGCCAAGCGTCCAAACCGCGATTTTCCAGTTGGTCAAATCCAGCATCGAGCTGGAGATAATCCGTCCGATAAAACCGCCGACACCGGTGCCTGTGATATAGACCGCCAAGACTTTTGGAAACTCTTTAGGCGGCAGTTCCTCTGCCAAGTAGGTAATCGCGATGGCAGGAAAACCGGCGACTGCCAGGCCCAGCAGAGCGCGAATGACCAATAAGGTTTCAAAGTTAGGAGTAAAACCCTCAAGAATATATAAAATCGACGAGCTGATCAAAGAAAAGGCCATAATGTTTTTGCGGCCCCACCGATTGGAAATGGCCGCCATTATCAGCATGCCAAACGCGAGCGTAAAGGTAGAGATGGATAAAACCAAACTCGCTTGTGAGGCCGAAAGCTGAAATTCATGAGTAAAAGACTGAATAAAGGTTTGGGGGCCATAAATATTGGCAAACGTGACAAGACTGCCAATCAGCATTCCCCACGTAATACGACTCTTCACAAAAATTCCTCCCCATTCCATGATAGTACTTGTGTCCAATAACGTCTAATAATCGATATTAATGATGGCCATAACGATTGGTTATGGCAAGAAACACAAAAAAATAGCCCTCGAACCATTTCGAGGGCAAAGGTTAATCTTTAATAATCATTCCCATGAGTGCGGCAAACTGAATGGCCTGATGGGAGGAGACCTTGCAGCCTTTTAAGCTTTCCATTGTAACAGTAAGCGTATCAAAAACAGAAGAACTAATATCGATTCCTTTTAAAGAGGTTTGATCAAAATTCGCTCCATCAAGGTTACATTCTTGGAATTCCACTTTTTTAAGTTTACAGTCAAAAAAATCGGCACTATCTAATGAGGCTTTTTCAAAAACCACTTTTTCCAACTTAGAACTTCCGAATCCCGCCAAGTTTAATACCGAATTCTCAAAACGAACATTCCCTAAACTGGATTCAGCAAAATTTACACCGATTAGTTTGCTATTTTTAAATTCCACTCGATGGATAGAAGAATGGCTGAAATTCACATTGGCTAAATCGCAGTTTTCAAAACGAACATCTGTCAAATCAATATTGCTAAAATCGGTATTCGTGAATTTGCCATTTTTAATCACGACATTATAGAGCCGGACGCGATCGACCGATTCATTTTCAAAAGTAGAGTCGACGATTTCACACATTTCGAGTATCGGGTCTTCTTCATAAAAAATATCACGAAAATCCCTTGAAGCTAACTCTGCTGAAATTCTGGGAATATCTATTTTCATCTATTAAACCTTCTTTCGTTAGCTAACTAGTAAATAGAGTGTATCATACACCTGGTTGGTTTCAACAAATAAAAAAATGGCCCTCGCGATTCGAGGGCCTCCAGATATATATAAAAGGGGGTGGGGTGGTTATGAAAAAGGCTTGCTTGCTCTTTCATGTTTGTATCTTAACTCATAAATCTTAACAAATTATTAACTTCCAAAAAATTTTTTAAAAAATCCTAGAAAACCGGAACCTGGGCCATTTAAGAATCCTTTTAAGAGTCAAACGAGAATAAGGTGAAAAAGGTTTCTCCAGATACCATTGAAATCCATAAATGATGAAGGCATATGACATGGCCGCAATGAGATGATGGATTCGGGTAAACTTAACGTATCTGATAAATCCCACTTTTTCGAGGAAGTTTAAGATTGGAAAGGCATAAATGAAATTTTGAAGTAAATTGGTCAAAGCATATAACCAAAACTTCCGATAAGTTAAATGCAAAATCCAGATGGTTCCTACGGCAAAAGGACCTAAAATGACAGATAAGATGTTATAGATTCTCGTTTTTGTACTTCCTTTTACTTCCCAAGCTTTATAATGAGAACCAACAAAAACCGTAGTCATAACCAATAATGCTGCCAGTGTGGAAGCGGGCAGGTATCTTTTTACTGTTCGTTTAGGAATAAAATAAACTGTAAGCCAGGACAAAATGAATCCTATTCGAAGCAGAGGTGCAAGCATAAACTTTTTTCTCTCCTCTTTCCTTTTTTTATAGAATTTACTCTGACATAAAATTTATACGAAGTGGAAAATGTTGCCATTTGGTCGTTGCCAGCCAGGGTTACTCTCCTCATTTGCGAAGGACTGGAATCATTCCGGTGGACCTTTTCGCCCTTTGCAGCAAACCGTAGACCAGATAGGAAACCGTGAAAACGAGGAAGGCATCCATCAGATTCCAGAACACACTATGCGTCGCATCCCCTTCACCGAGATCGTTAAACCAGAGGTCGACCATGTCGATGAAAAAGACGTGAATCGTGTAGATCCCCAAAGACTTAGCTCCAATTTTTGAAACCGATAATCCCTTTCCCAACTGCGGATGGTTAAGGGTAAAAATAAACAGAAACACGGTCAGGAAAATCGTCGAGACAAAGTATTCGCCATGCTTTGCCGACAACACCTTCTCGAGCCAATACCCTTCCACGCCCTGCAACACCGCAAACAAACAAAACCAAAGGAAGTAGGCTCTGTTGCTATAGCTCCGCGCCTTTTGATATGAGGCAAACCAGAAACCCATGGTCGTATATAATAGGCCAATATATAAGGCGTCGCGGGTACTATCCACTGGGAGCTCATAAAAATAAGAATACGACTGACCGAACAGCCCGACCAGATTCATAATCAAACTAAGTACGAGCAGCAGTCCTATTTTCTTCAGACGGAAAAATAGATAAAGAATCGCAATGCTCCACACAAGGGCAATCACGAACCACAGCTGGTAACCGCTTGTTCCTTCCCCGTAATAGACCAGGTTGCGGAACGTCAAGTTCTCACGATACTTGGACAGCTCATTGCGCATGTTCCCGCCGTTCTCCAAATACATACGCACCAGATCATAAGCAAAATAAAAAAGCAGCCAGCAGACATATATTTTCAAGATTTTAAAGATATATCGTTTAAAATAAGCCCAAGAGTTTGGGTTATCCTTCACTTTAATGGCGAACAAGTACCCCGAGGCCACAAAAAAGTAAGGCACGGCAAACCGGGTAAAGTTATCGATAAAAAAGAATCCAAGCTCGTGGTCGGCGGGAAACGTATGGATCAGCACAACCGCCACGATGGCAAAAAATTTGATAAAATCAATCGCATAATTCCTCTGCATGGCAACGGCCTCAATTCCTGACATCATCTCACAACTAGTCGTTCTATTATTACCCATAAGACAGGCATTATGAGTGCGAGACGAGGGGCTTTGTTTTTAATTAAAAAGTATCGTTTATGTATCCTTTTTGCCAAGTTTCGGCCGCTTCCCATTTGTGTGTATCTAAAAAGCCAGGCAGCTGCCTGGCAGGGTCATTGATTTCCTTTTTTGATATTATTTTCGTTCTTTATAGAGGAGTTATTCATTTTGATTTGTTTTTTAAATAGAACTAATTTTATTTGAATTAGTTTATCAACCAGATTAATTTGTTTATCAACACTTTTCCCTGTTCTATCAACAATTTTGAACCTTTTATCAACCGAAACCGCCATCTTATCAACCAATTTCCCCAGTCTATCAACATTTCCATATTTTGGGATATTAAACCCCGCAAGTTTGATAAAATTGGTCCAAATGAAAGCACATTCTTAATCGGGTGAATGTGCCCAATCTGTTCGAGCAGACACACAAATTGCAACCAAAAAGCCAGGCAGCGGCCTGGCAAGGTAATTGGTTTTCATTCTGTATAGTGGAATTACCCGTTTTAAATTGTTCTTTTAAGCGAGCTATTTTTATTTGGATTAGTTTATCAACCAAATTAATTTGTTTATCAACGCATTTCTTTGTTCTATCGACCGGTTGGTACCTTTTATCAACCGAAACCGCCACCGTATCAACCAATTTCCCCAGTCTATCGACATTACCACATTTTGGGATACCTATTAGAAAAGCAACCCCCATCAAATTTGCTAAAATTGGTCCAAATGAAAGAACATTCCTAATCGGTTGAGTGTGCCCAATCCGTTCGGGCAGACACACAAATTGCAACCAAAAAGCCAGGCAGCGGCCTGGCAAGGTAATTGGTTTTCGTTCTGTATAGAGGAATTACCCGTTTTAAATTGTTCTTTTAAGCGAGCTATTTTTATTTGGATTAGTTTATCAACCAAATTAATTTGTTTATCAACGCATTTCTTTGTTCTATCCACCGGTTGGTACCTTTTATCAACCGAAACCGCCACCTTATCAACCAATTTCCCCAGTCTATCGACATTACCATATTTTGGAATATCTATTAGAAAAGCAAGCCCCTTCAAGTTTGCTAAAATTGGTCCAAATGAAAGAACATTCTTAGTCGGGTGAGTCGTGCCCAATCCTTCCAGCAGACACACAAATTGCATCCGAAAACATGGCTAGGTAATTGGTTTTCGTTCTGTATAGAGGAGTTACGCGAGCTATTTTTTATTTGGATTAGTGTATCAACCAAATTAATTGGTTTATCAACGCATTTTCTTGTTTTATCAACCGAAACCGCTCTCGTAACAACCGATTTCCCCATCTTATCGGCAAATCCTATGTTCTGGAATTTTTATAAAAAAAGCAAACTACCGTCATCTGTTTCTATGCCAAATCCCCCATTTATGATTTTTGTTTTTCACCATATAAAATTCATAAATGGCTCCAGTAGGAAATAATCGATGATACCTTAACCTCACGAACCAAGAACGATCGGCCACATCTTTTCCGCATGCCCTCATAACCGTTTTGTAATGATTCCTTTCAAGCCCGGTAAGTCTTGTCATTGGTTTGATTATCTCCACTCTCCATTGAAGAAGACTAGAACCATAATCTTTAGAGAAAATCTTGCCCAGGGCACGGATAAGCTCCTCTTGATCCTGGTCAGTGGTCGTCATCAGCGTTTCCGTTTTTGGACAATCGGAGCCATTCAGTTTTGCCCCCCATGTGTCGGCTGGAAAAATAAAAAGCAAGAAGAGGAAGGGGAATAAGATTTTTCTCATGTTCTCACCTCAGATATAGTCTGCGGCTAAGAACGATGATTATGTCAACCTTTGAAAAAGAACAAAACAATGAGGCAAATGATTAATCCAATGACAAAAATAGGGCCTAATCCGGTACTATATACGACATACACTTTAATATGGGTAATGACATGAGCAATCACTAGGATCACTAAGATGGATAACAAAATAAGGATTATATTGACATTCTTATTCCTATACAAAAAGACAGCCCCCATCTTGGTAGGGAATTTTGTGGACATCCTTATTTATAGATATTTTCATTTACTTTCTATTATTCATGAAAATTCTTGTCCCGACGTCCTCGGAATAATTACTTCAACCTAGTCAAATACTAGCCGCAAACACGGTCGAGGTGATTTTTTTGAAAAAAATAATTCCCCTCCTGATGGGGATGTCCCTGATTTCCAGCCTATTTTCACTACCGATACACGCTGAAGTTCCAAGATTAACACCAGATTGCCTGGAGCAAAGGAAGGTTCGGGATGAACAATTTACCAATCAAGTGATGAAAGACGTGATCGCGACTTTCAATCTTGATATTAATGAACAGAGCTACAGCGAAATATCTTCGAGGGATTTGGATGCGGCCCATATGATTTATGGCGGCAAGGAGAAAGATGATATCTATAATTCGTTAAAAAAACATTTCTTTGTGGCAACACGGGGAAATCCTAAATTGTTTGTCAGACCGCAGGAGGCTTATGTCTTATACAAGGAACACGATAACACCAATGTGATGGTCCATTTAAAACTCAAAGATAAAAAATGGTCAGTAACCGACCGGAAAAAGAAACAGGGTAACCAAATACAATATGAAATCCTTCCATGCGAGAAGGAATATCTCAAAAAGAAAAAAGAATTTTACTCGAAATGAAAATAGCAGCCATGTTTGGCTGCTATCTGATTCTCCTATTATTTTCTTGGCATTCTTGATAGTTTAATGAAAACACCCAAACCAGCAAAGAAAAATCCTAAACAAAACAAACTACCTGGACTGCCCCAAACGATATCTCCCATAAAACAACCCCCTATATTTTAAAATATAGTATAATTTTACCATATAAAAGTATTAAAAAAATCAATATTGATAGATAAAGGACCTTTTTAAAAAAGGGATTTAACAGACCTTTATCTAAATAATAGGTAGGTAAAATACTATTTTTTTCATGAGGGATAAAATGAACAGACATATTGAGTACATAGGCACAAAGATAAAAGAGATGGATAGGAACATATTACCAATAGATAAGCGTGTCGAATTTGAAAATTTGGATTTCCTATGGGGAAATTTATTTGCCCCTTTAGGGGAGTATTTAATAAACCAGACGGATGACAATAAAAATAACCTAATAGTCTTCATACGGGAATTTGGTTTTAACTTAATCCAAAGTAAAGCTTCTCTGGATGATTCCATTCATCTGGTATACCTGACTCGATACTCGATTATGGATCTACTGGAACAACAAGTCCTTCAACAAAAGATTTCCATGCAAAACTACTTTGAAGTGATGAAAATAATTGAATACATCTATCAGCTCATTTCTAAAACGCTTTTGACTATTTATAACGAGGAAATGTCATTTATTCAACATGCCTTGGATGAGTCGAGGGAAGATTTAAAAATGACGCTGAAAGAGTTGGCGGATTTAGAGACCGTTTTAAATGAGGCCACTATTTTTGCCATATCGGATCGTGAAGATAAAATTTTATATGCAAACGATAAATTTTGTTCTTTATATCAATATTCCAAGGAAGAGTTAATAGGGAAAAAGCATGATTTGTACTCTTCGAACTATCATCCCCCGGCATTCTTCGATGAAATATGGGAGACGATCGATAGGGGGGAGGCGTGGAAAGGGGTAATACTGAACCAGGCGAAGGATGGGACCCAGTATTGGCTGGATACCACGATTATTCCGTTTGTTGATTCAGATGGGCAGCGGTATAAACATATCTCCATACAATATGACATAACGGAAAAAAGGAACTCGGAAGAAACGTTACGCAAAGCGGAGAAGCTCTCAGCCATTGGTGAACTGGCAGCCGGGATCGCCCACGAAATCCGCAACCCGTTAACGACCATCAGGGGATTTGTCCAGCTGATGAATCAAAACGTAATGGAACCATACTATGCGACCACTATCCTGGATGAAATTGACCGGATTAATTTCATTGTCAGTGAATTAATGGTCTTTTCTAAGCCGCATCAAGTCCAATTCAGTGGCTGCCATATTAATAGCATCATCGTGAGTGTGGTTAAATTCCTTGAGCCAGAAGCGATTCTAAAAAACGTCAAAATCGAGTGCCAACTTCCAATTGAGGAGGTTGTAATCGCCGGCGAGAAAAATCAATTGAAACAGGTATTTTTAAACTTACTGAAGAATTCCATTGAAGCGATGCCCGCCGGAGGGAACATCATAATTCTGGTGGAAAGGGACTCCCAAAATCAAAATATTGTCATCACAATAAAGGATGATGGAATCGGAATGGACCCGGAACAGGTAAAAAAACTTGGAGAGCCTTTTTTTACGTCAAAACAGGACGGGAATGGGCTGGGCCTTATGGTCAGCTACAAAATCATTCAAAACCATAAAGGCTCTATTCGTGTAAATAGCAATCTACATCAAGGAACTACTTTTATTATTTCATTTAATGGCTCCAGAACTCATTCATGAAGATCAATGATTCAAACGGGCAAACTGAAAATATATTCATGCAAGTAAACTGAAACGATGATTCTTCCCATCCTAGGAAACCGCTAGAAAAGGTCTGTTTGAGCTAGGATGGGATCGATTATCAACCTTTTTGCCAAAGTAGCAGGCCATCCCCCTTAGGGCACAAACTTGGCTGGGCTTTCCCATGCCGTTTTGCCGGCGATTTTCCCCTCAACCGCATTTTTCGACAAACCCTTGAAACCTTTCACAAAGTCAATCGTATATATAGATGTAACACCACACATAAAAGACAGGAGAAGAAGTTATAAATGAAAAAAGCCATCAAATCGTTGTTGTCACTCGTGTTACTCGTTTCGCTTGCGATGCCGGTGAGCGCGAATGCAGCGGGATTTAGCGGCGGCCCTCAAGCAAGTGCAGTAGGGCACACCTATTCCACTAAAGCCAATTCCCCTCAAGTAACCCAAGTCAAAACCTTAAGAAGATCCGGTTCATCCTACCGTTCAGGATATCGAGCTCCTTCGAGCAGTGTGCGAAAAGCACCATCCACCTCACAGAGCCCTTATACCAATACACAGCCTACCACGAAAAGTACCAGCGGCTTTTGGAAGGGAGCAGCACTCTTTGGTGCAGGCAGCCTGTTCGGAAGCATGTTCCATCCATTTGGCGGCTATTATGGAGGCATGCACACGGGGTTCTCCCTAATGGGTCTATTATTTGATATCCTTCTCATCGTTGTAATTGTTTCAATGGTAAAAAGAATTTTTAGAAGAAGATATTAATGGCAAAAAAACAGCCCTCGACCATTTCGAGGGCTAATCTTATATATAAAGGGGGGGTTGAAAAAGGTTTGCTTCTTCAATGGTTTAATCTTATCCCATGAATGTTAACATTGTATGAATAATCTATAAAAGAAGTGTGGATTTGAACTCATTCATGCAGCAAGGGTAAGGGGTATAATCACTTGTATCATGTTAGAAACTATCCGGTAACATGACTATTTTAAAGGAGAAAACGAATCGATGAAAAAAGTCATCAAATCGATGATGTCTCTGATGTTACTTGTTTCTATCATGATGCCACTGACTGCGGAAGCAGAGAGAATGAGCGACGGCCCAAGCACAGCGGAACAAACGGAAACCACGGAACAAAATACGAATAATGAAAACTCTGTTCATATCAACAGAGCAAGATCGGTCAGAAGATCTGGTTCCTCCTACCGGTCCGGATATCGGGCTCCTTCGGGAACCGTAAGAAGAACACCGTCCACCACCCCACAAAGTCCCAATACCGGATCCCGGACAGGTGGAGGGTTTTGGCGGGGAGTCGGTCTCTTTGGTGCAGGCACCTTTTTCGGCAGCATGTTTCACCCATTTGGCGGCTATTACGGCGGGGGTTACACCGGTTTTTCCTTTTTTGGACTACTCCTTGATATCCTGGTAATCGTAGTAATTATTTCGTTGATCAAAAGAATTTTCAGAAGAAGATACTAAGGCAGGCGTTACGAAGTGGAAATTTTATTGAATGAACAAGACATCATCGACAGTATCAGTGTGTATGCGGCAGAAAGAGATCGTGTGGCACCGCAGTCTGTCCAAGTCCAATTGGAATTTAACGAAGCTTTCGGCATTAAGGCGAGAGTGGTTACGTTTGGCGGGGAATGGGGCTGCAATGAGCAGGAGATCATCGATGCGATTGCGGTCTACTTGCGGGACTACCATCAATTTCAACCCGACAACTTAATGGCAGAGCTGGCCTACGACGAGCTTGAAGGCATTACAGCCTCTATCCTCGTAAATAAATAACCAGAGGGGACGACTTTTTTGCTTCAAAAGGGGGCAAGGACCGTCCCCTGTTTTTGGGTAAATGGCTTTTCAGTGGGTCTGAAGAAGGTTACATATGAAACTTAACCCATGATTAATAACGAAAAAAAAAGCCGGCCACCATGTAACCCGTTCTGTTTGAATGTGCAAACATAACATCAACATTCTCAAAATAAGACCAAAGGAGTAGAGAGAATTAAGACCCTGGCTCATTATATTATTGTTTTCCCCCTACTATAATGAACACTGCGAGAGGCCGCAGTTTTTTTACAATAGAAAACAATAGAGCAACTTGGGGGTTTAGAGAATGAAAAAAATAGGACCAAAAGGTATGAAGTGGTTGAAAATGATCCACGTATTTCTAGTCGTATTATTTTTCGGAGGGATTTTAAGTTCGTTGGCTTTAAATCTTCATATTGATTTTACGAAATATGATGAATCATATCTTGGCTATAAGAACCTTATCATAATTAGTGATCATATTATCAGATGGGGGGCAATTGGCACTTTGCTGGTGGGCTTCACCTACGGATTTTTCACCAACTGGGGCTTTTTCAAGCATAGATGGGTTGGCGTAAAATTTGTTCTTTATATTATTCAAACGGTTGTGGGAATATTTGTTGTAGACAAGCTGATGGTGGCTAATATGGAATTATTGGAAACGCAAAAAGAAATGGCTTTAAGGAATCCTATTTTTATTCAAAATCACGAAATAAGACAATATGCGGTTTATTTTCAAGTCGTTGTAACCATTTTCATCTTTATTATTTCGTTTTTAAAGCCTTGGAGGAAGAAAAAACCTCAATCAAAATAAGTTTAATTATTTCCAATCCACCAATAAAAAAGATGCAAACCATTGAGGCTGCATCATCCATTTACATAACCTTCTTTTGAAGATGATCGCAAGGACCGTCCTCCTGTTTTACTTCAGAAACCAATGGGAACATTAACAAAAATTGTGTGCCTTGATTCAGTTCGCTTTCAACATTCCAGGTTCCGCCCATTTCTTTGATGATTTGCAGGGTGACCATGATGCCGAGACCCGTGCCTTTTTCCTTGGTGGAGTAGTAAGGGAGACCTAGGTTCTCAATTTGCTCCGGGGTCATGCCGGTACCGTTATCGGTGATTTTGACCTCGGCGTTACCCTCTTTTTTGCAGAGAGTCACCTTGACTTGGCCGGCGGGACTGGCCGCTTCAATCGCGTTCTTGATTAAATTGACGAGCATTTGCTGGACGCGCCCCGGAACACCCAACACGGCGACATGATCATTAAGATCAGAGGTTACCTCCACATTCTCCATTAGCGCATAAGAAGACAGCGATTTAACTGATTGGGCAGCAACCAAACTAAGGTTAACCGAGCTCAGCTTTTCCTGTTCGAAACTCTTCCCTAATGACAAATAATCCGAAATGATTTTATTGGCGCGGTCCAGCTCCATCATGCAGACAGAGAGGTAGCTTTTTTCCGACTCCGAAATGGTGGGCGAAGCGGATAAAAGCTGGACAAACCCGCGGACACTCGTCATCGGATTACGGATTTCATGTGCCACACTGGCGGCCATTTGCCCCACCACCTGGAGCTTCTCATTTAACCTGATCTCATTTAGCAGCTGCATTTTTTCCCGATGCGATTCCATCAGGTGGACCGCAAGCCATACGGTAATGCCATTCGCAACAATATAGATACCGTAGATAATGAGCCGAATCTTAGTGACGGGAACGTCCAGCATCACCGATCCGATATAGGGAATCGCATACGAGGTAATCAGCAAGAAGATCACCGAATTGCGGATTCTCTTTGGGCGGCTCCAATTCATAAAAAGCGGGCGGAATTTAAAAATCACTAAGCAGCAGATGGTCATAATCACAAAGGCAGGAATCATCCCATGGCCGCCTACCAAAAACCGGATCACGATAAACAAGGCAGACACCAGGAGTCCAATAGCGGGACCACCGTATATAAACGCTAAAAACCAAGGAATCATCCGCAAATCGAGAAAGATGCCATTATCAATTTTGATTGAAAAAATGACACAAAGCGACACCGTCAACGCGCATACCACAAACCAGTAGGCGGTCTCGATGTGTTTGTCCATTTTCTTATCGCTTAGGAGCGCTTGGTATAGAATAATCGGGAACAGCACCATCAACATCTGTAGCAGCAAATGGTCGTATTGAATCATCATGGAAGGTACCTCATCATACGTACTAGTAAAATAGACTCCCTAATTTTATTCGATAAGATTCGAGCAAATCCTCTTTTATTTTTACTGGGTTTTTTACCCAATTCTTTCTTATGGTTCACTGTCTGACAAAGAAAAAAGGCTGAGGAATGAATGCCTCAGCCAGTTCTTAATGTAGAATGTAATACGTCATTCTCTTAACATGCGTAGTACCAGCCCCACCTTCGCTGCGTACCGTGATGGCCACAGGCGCCATCCAACCCAAAGATAATTATAATAGAAAACGCTTACAAAATCAATATCAATCTAGGAAAATTTCAATTTTGGGTGGAACAAACGGGTTTGTTCCGTAAAAAATTCTATGGTCTATTTGTTCGATCCAGCAAGACATTTTATGTTTACCGGCGCATACCGGCGTTTTTTTAAGCCCCCGCAATCAACCGTTTTGCCCTATTTACCGGCACTTGTCCATGCCAAAAATAAAAGGAGTCGATTCCATTGTGGTGAAGTGGCTTGTTACGTGCTAATCTAAATTTATCATTTGGTATTTTGAGAGGGGATTTTTGTCGATGCAACTATTAGAGCGTGTGAAGCTCTCTAGAGAATTTCAAGAGGTGAGAAGAAAACTCGATGGTCATATCCAAACCAAGCTAGAGGAAATTGAACCTGAGCTGCGAAGCCATGTCATAGATTGGATCAATGAAACATGGCATCAAGCAACCGGAAACGTTCGCGAAAACAGTGCCGCTAAACTCCAACAGATGCAGGACCATTTTGCGGCACAGGCCGAGCTGGTCCACAGTGAGCTTTTTCGGATTGGGGAAGACGTTACACTTTCCGGTTTTGAACAGGGATTCTTCCAAAAGAGCAATCGAATCCATGTGATTTCTGCCGCCTACAGTGAAATCGACTACCTCTTCAAACGAATCGGCCTATCCGATGAGGAGATTGTAAAAGAATTTCGGGCGGCCGCCTATGAGTTGTTTGAATTGGGTTTTGAATTCGGCGAAAAACACCGTGTTCAGACCCATCTATTCATCGGGCATGGTCCATTGGGTGATAACCGGGAAAGCAGGCCGACAACAGCAGCGGATACCTCTGCTATGGGCCAGTCCTCTATTAAAAAAAGAACCAATCAACTGGCAAAGAAACACGAACAACTTCAACACGAATTTGATCAAAAGAGGACAGAATTAGAAAGTCTTATAACAGAAAAACAAGCCGAAATCGAAGCATTAGAGAGGACGCCGGATGATGATCGCTTTAATGGGTCGACAGCAATTGGGTTAGGGAATGTCATGATCATTAACGGATTTATTGCGGCATTTTTTGCGATGGCCTATACATTTGGAGAAACGGAACCGCAGCCAGTGCAGAAAACTCTGTTTATTATTGCTACCATTTGCATTTTTCTCTTTGGATTCTTTAAAAGAAAACAGGGGAAATATTTTAAAAAATTGGCGGAAGAAAAAGAAGCGGCGGCCTCCAAAAGAATCGATGAACTAAAAGAAGAAATTAATAACATCCATTCAAAAATCAACACTTATGATCAGAAACTGCAAGAAGACATCCAACTCGAGGAAAACAAAGCCCAAGTGCAATGGCCATTCGAATAGGAAACAGATAGGCGGGACATGTACGTGACCGTAAACGCTGAAGGAACTAGTTTTGGGTCATGTAGACAGACTCTACGTGACCGTAAACGCTAAAAAATCTAGTATTGGGTCACATAGACAGGCTCTATGTGACCGTAAACATTGAAAAATCCCGATTATGGTCACGTAGGCATTCCATTCCCTCCTGCGTGACCATAATTATTTTTCAGTGGCCCCAATTCCAAATTCAAGGGCGGCGGGTAAAAGGTTGTTCTGATTATATAAAGAAACAGCAGCGAAGAGACATCGCTGCTAGTTTTTAACTACCCCTTTTAAACCTTCTCGAATCCTTATACAAGAAGACAATGAGTAAGATTAATGATATAGGGAAGACAAGCCATGTTCCAAATATAACGGCTAAAAATATGCTATGAGCCAGTGGTCGATTTGGCACAGCAGGCTGATCGATAAGATTGGCAAAACCCCAGCCATCGTTTGAGGTGGAAATCATCACAAACAAAGTGGTAACCACGACAACAAACATCGATATGATTCGATTCCTTTTATCATTGAGATCTCTTTTTTCTTGGTCAAGATCCCTTTCTTCTTGTTCCTCTTTCTCGATTTGCTGCCTTACTAAAGTGGACAAATCCTGTATTTCTCTATAGATCTCAGATACCACTTGTTCGACTCTGAATGCCAACCTAAATGTTTCATAGAACGATTGTACCGCCATAATATTTGAGACTTGACTAAAACAGGCCTTTAATTTAAAGAGGGCTAATTGTTTTTCTACATCAAGAACCGTTTCCTTGTGAACATCCAGCATAGAAGCCACACTATAAAAGTTCATTAAGTATAACCGTTGGTAAAGAGCCAATAAAGTTAAGTAAAAATCCACATGTTTGGTCCGGCCATACAGATTGTGCAGTATATATGGATCGACTTCATCATTTTCTAGAATACTGACACAAGCAGCTCCCTCAAGTGAAATTTTCCAATAACTATTTCTTATAAAAGAGATGACTTCATCCTTTTGGTCATTGGAAGCTAAGAAACGAAGCCCGGATGTTTGGGTCAGGGAGACTAGTTCTCTTTGTACAAGGTTTTCAAATGTATCTTTGTCTAAATGTTCCGGTGCACCCATTACAGCCGATGTATACTGATAGGAATCGTACAATTCACTTCCCGTCGAGAAGGAATGGATGATTTGTAAAACCGTTTCTTTTAAATCGACTTCTATTGTTTGGGACGCATCTCTACTTATTTTTCGCTCATAGGATACCGTTACATTTGGAAAATGACCCAATCCATTTTTCAACAATTGGTTTAGGAATGATAATTCTTCTATTAAATTTGTATCTGCCTCAATATACAATGATAAGAATCCTATAGGATGGAATAAAAAAAGCTCTATGTCTTTTAATCGAAAGAAGTGAGTGGCTCCCTTACGCGGCCGGCCGATTCCCAATAAGCCATTAGGGTTGTGAGGCAGACCAAAATTCTTACGTTCGTTAGGGTTCAATTTGAATACTTTATAATTCTTTTCGTTGAGGAAAAACTCTTTCACATGGGGTTGGAGATCCATGCCAAGATGAAATTTCTGCTCCACCCAAACCGCTTCGGATCCGGGAGCGGGATTGAAATTGTTTAATAGAGGGTCTTGGTGATAGTCAAAGGGGATGACGACCCTTGTGAAATGTTTTATTATTCGGGGTTTTTCCATACTTTCAACATGATCAATATCGTATGTCAACATCTGCCTTAGCCTTTCTTTGCCTATATATGCCTATATTATAACATCATTCCAAGAAGGTGAAACAGGAACATAGTAGGGGAATGGCGGCCATTTTCTTTTCGTTTACAAACTTTTTACCTATAAATTCCTAAAATTTACACTATTTACAACTGTTTTACAGTATGATAGAGTGTGTCATTTATCATACATAAAATATCGGAAAAGGGGGACTCATAAATGACTTTCTACGGAATCATACTTACTCTCCACATTATCTCGGCAGTATGTGGACTGGGAGCTACTTTTGCTTTACCGGCCGTCATGAAATTACCAAAAAACGTGACTCAAGCAAAATTTGCTCTTTCTATTAATGAAAAAATCGAGAAGATCGCAAAGCCCGCCAGTATCGCGCTGCTTGTCACCGCATTACTATTAGGGGCTCTCAATCCATCGTTATTCAAAACAGGCTGGTATATTGCCTCCATTGTCATCTACATAGCTGTCCAGCCATTAGTCGCGAGTATTCTTCCGAAAAAAGTAAAGTTACAGGAGGAGTTACTTGAAAAAGCAAAAGGCGAGGAACTTCCTGTAGAGTTTGTTGAAATTGGAAAACAGGCGGCACCATTTAACATGGCCACACACGTAGCAGTTGTCGTGCTTATTGTGCTAATGACCCTAAAACCATTCTAGTTTCGTTATTTAAAAAGACGTGGATAAATCAATAAAAAACGCACTCTGAATTCTTATGGAAATTCAGGTGCGTTTTCCTGATGATTTTATTGGTTTTTAATTACCCCGTTGCATCATAAAGGGATGCACAAGAACGTCTCCCGTGGTTTATCCCAGATACACCAACTCTTTTAATTCATCGGTAGATAGCTCGGTAATCCAGTTTTCGCTTGTGATGATTTGGTCGTTGAGGAACTGCTTCTTCTCCAGCATCGCATCAATCTTTTCCTCCAGCGTTCCGGTACATATCAGCTTGTGCACATGGACAAACCGCTCTTGCCCGATCCGGTACGCCCGGTCGGTGGCCTGGTTCTCGACGGCCGGATTCCACCAGCGGTCATAATGGATGACGTGGTTCGCTGCCGTCAGGTTCAGCCCGGTGCCGCCCGCCTTCAACGACAGCAGGAATACCGGAAACTCCCCGTTCTGGAACCGCTCAATCATCAGATCCCGCTGCGTTTTCGAGACACTTCCGTTCAAGAACGGCACATCGACACCGAACTTCTTCTTCACCGTAGCCCGAATCATTTCGCCCATCTCGATATATTGGGTAAAAATCAAACAGCTCTCGCCCGAATCCAATACCGCATCCACCAGTTCGACCAGTTTCTCCAGCTTGTTCGACCGCTCCAACAGCTGCCTTCCCGTCGCTTGTTCCTTTAAATACAACGCCGGGTGGTTACATAGCTGCTTCAAACGGCTGAGCATTTGTAAAATTAACCCCTTGCGCTCAAATCCAGACAGCTTCTCAATCTGGTCAAACGTATCGTGTATCAGCTGCTCATACAACGAGGCCTGCTCCGCGGTCAACGGGATATACTCTTTTTGCTCCAGCTTATCCGGCAGGTTGAGCGCAACTTCCTCGTCCTTCTTGGTTCGGCGCAGTAAGAACGGCCGGATCAACGCTTGCAGCTGGACAACTTTTTCCTTCTTTTCATCCTTCTCAATCGGGAGGATGAACCGCTTCTGGAATTGCCCTAGGCTGCCAAAATAGCCATGGTTGGTAAAATCAAAAATCGACCACAACTCGGACAGGCGGTTTTCCATCGGTGTCCCTGTCAGGGCGATATGGTGCCGGCCACGTAAATGGCGCACGGCCTTCGATTGCTTTGTTTGGGCGTTCTTAATGTTCTGCGCCTCGTCAATGGCTATCGTGCCCCACAGAATCGAATTGAACTCCTCAGAGTCGAGATGGCTCAACCCATACGAGGTGAGCACGACATCGGCCTCTTGGGCCTGTGCCGAAAACTCCTCCTGCTTTGGACGGTTCGAGCCGTAATGCAGGTACACCTTCAAGTCCGGCGCAAACTTCTCGAGTTCCTTCTGCCAGTTTCCAAGAACGGAAGTCGGGCAGATGATCAAGGCCGCGTTGGTCGGCGTCTTTTTAGCCATCTCCTCCGCCTTTTTTATCCGGCGCGGTTTTGGAGCAATATCATCATCAAGAGAAATCACCGAGTCAGGATCCACTTCCTCCGCTAGTTCGGGTTCCTTGACGACTTTAAGTTCAGACTCCTGGTCCTTTACCAATAACATGTAAGAAATCAGCTGAATCGTTTTCCCAAGCCCCATATCATCCGCCAAAATAGCCCCAAACCCATGCTGACGCAAAAACCACAGCCAGCTCATGCCGAGCTGCTGGTAGGGGCGGAGTTCGCCGTTCAGCCCGTCAGGCACAGGCTCAAGCGGAATCTCGTTCGTCTCGGACAGCTGCTTCACCATTTGTTTCCACTGCCGGTTCAATTCAATTTGGATTTTGGCAAATGCCTTCGGATTTTCCAGCTCTTCTTCATGAGCCTCCGAACCCACCAACTCCTGCTCCAGCAAATCACGGACATGCAAGCCTTCTTTTTCGGCTCGCTTCATTAGATCCTGAATCTGGCGGATAAACTGCGGGTCGAGCTTGACCCAGCGGCCTCGGACATACACAAGCCTGCGTTTCTCCTCAACCAGCTTGCTAAACTCGTCTTCCGACAAATCCACCCCGTTCATTGAGAACCGCCAGTTGAAATCAAGCATCGCATCAAGCCCGACAAACGACGGACGGTGGCTTCCGGAACCTTTTACGGAGGCCTTCACGCGCAAATTGGCATTTTTCATTGCCTGCCACCAGGAAGGGAGGAGGATCTCCACATCGAGCGCCAACAGCGTCTCGCTGACTTCGGTCAAAAACAGCCAGGCTTCTTCTTCCGTAAGCTCTCTTTTGAGAGGCGATGGAGTATCATCCTCGCCAAGCCAAGGAATCAGCCGTACCCATCGGTCTTGCTCGCGGTCGACCCGGTCCAGGTAAGGCTTCCACTTAGCCGGAATTCGTTTGACATCCTCGACATCGAAAACCTGGTCCGGGTTCTTTTTGCCGCGCAAAAACACATCCAAGGTCCAATCGCCTTCGCCCTCAAGCGGCTCATCCAAGCGCAACCCGATGGTAAAAGGCGTATCGTTCTCGGTAATCCCGACCCACTCGGCCCAGCTTTCCTCATCAAAATAACGGGCCAGGTCCCGGCCGGAAATATTCTGCTTACGCAGCAAATCCAACTTCGGCCCGAACAGCTCCTTCATCGCGGAGTTCCGCGTCAAATACGCATCAAGGGCACTGTTATATAAATCGGAAAGATAGTTTTTTGCAGTCCATGGGGACGGTTCTCCTGGCTCATTACTCCCGCCATCCACTTCCTGCTCCCAGAAAGACGGCAAAAACTCGTCCTTGACCCGCTCCGGCATCTTCCAACGAAAATCGCCGTTCTCCCAGACGGCAAAATCCGGCAGCCAGTCTTTTTCGACGATACCCTCAAACATCGCCTGCGAAGCGGCGAGGCAGATTTCCGACTGTTCGTTCCAGTCCCACTCGATGAATCGGTTAAACGACTCTTTGGCAAACAGCGAAACGAGCTGCCAGCCATTTAGGGCCACACCTTCGATGCCGTCTACTTCCGCAGTTTCGAGCAAGGTCCCGAAAAAGCTCTCCTCATGGCTGCTAAACACGATACTTTTCCAATCGGATGGGGGAAGGTATTCGCCGTCTTGGTCCTGGGCGGCCAGCAGAAACCGGTCATCTTCTAATTTGATTGTCAGTAATTTCATAAACCTGGTTCTTAGCATGGTGTTGCGTGCTCCTTCTATTCGGGGATGTCTTTTACATTTACCCCTTTGAAAATTACAAAATGGTCTTTTATCCATTCAATAAAGAAGGTGACTGGTAACCAAACCAGCACCAAACGCAGGGCTATGCCTGCCATCAATATAAACTTACTCCGAGGGCTTTCCAGATGGATAGAACCCTTTTTCTCCAAAATTCCATATTCCTTTATTATAACCAAAAATTGATAAGAAAGGTTTAGATAAAGAGTATGCTTTATAAAAATGCTTTTCTTATCAAAATTAGAAAGAGGGGAATCGCGAGTGAGTAAAGAAATGATTAATCGGGAAATGTTATCTGCCTAACAAAGGTCTAAACCATAATATGGGGAAACGACGGAGGATTTCACGTGAAAAAATGGATCTATTTTGTTCTTTTGTTAATTTTCATAATTAGCCTATGCACTTATATAAAAATAGAGAAATTCCCATTTGGTTTTCGTTCAGTGGAAAATAGGCCTAACACAACCATTCAGCGGTATAAGGTGAATCAGACCTTTGAAACAAAACAGGACATCGTCCGATTTCTCGAAAAAAAGCTGGAGTATTCAGTGGACCCCAAACGGATTATCGTGGAGAAGGTTGCGTGGAAAACCGTCTACCTGTATGACTACACCAATAAAGAAATCTACTGTTCATCACAATATATCAAAGTTTCGGAGGCCGGGGATGTATTGGAATACAGCAGCTGCGGCAAATAGGGGAGAGCGGGGGAAGGTTCCTCCGCTTCGTTTTCCGCTCACTGCCTCATTCCAGAACGCATAGAAGGCGAGCCTACGTGCCCGAAACAGCACCAAAAAAAGGCCGAGGGTCACGTAGAAAGTATCTACGTGACCGAAGCGGTACCAAAATGAGGCCCGGGGTCACGTAGAAGGCATCTACGTGACCAATCCAGCACCGAAAAGAGGTTTAGGGTAACATAGCAGGCACTTACTTACCCGATAGAGCCACAGTCCTAAAAACTCTTTCACCCACAGGACAGACGATAAAACCGTCTACCTTATATCAACTTACTCCGCTGACACTCCTCATGGAACGCCCTGAGCCGTTTGGTCCGATCAAGCAGTTCCCCGATAAAGTACTCCCAGTCATCAACCCGCTTCAGCTTCTTATACAACGTCCGCAGCTTC
Source organism: Neobacillus camarae (assembly GCF_054950115.1). NCBI lineage: Bacteria > Bacillati > Bacillota > Bacilli > Caryophanales > Bacillaceae > Neobacillus > Neobacillus camarae. The sequence goes on from NZ_JBUCKX010000002.1 coordinate 434,978, forward strand.
TTCAAATGGCGGACCGCGTGGCGGTAGCTGGAGCGGTTCTTTTGGTCAATCTCCTGCTGGGCCGACTGGTGGAGCAGCCCGAGCAGGACCTCCGGCTGTTCCTTCTCAACCACCTTCACCCGTTCCTTCGGCAAATCCTGAAAACTCATCCCGACAAACGCGTTCAGCTCACCCCAGCGGTCATATTGCCCGCGCTCAAACAGCAAATACTCATACTCAGCAAAACTATAAGGTAGCGTCACCAGCAGCACCCGCTCATACAAATCCAGCCGGTCATTCTCTCCGCAATAGGGTGCTACCGTCCGCAGCACATTCCTCGTGAACTTGGAGCGGCTATGATAAGAACCCAGCGTCTCCATATAGCCTTTTAACTTTTGCAGGAGCAGCTCAATCATCATGAACGCCCGGCTCCACACTTTGCTGGCGGAAAAATAACCGATCCAATAGACCAGATAGGGCGTCACCACTACATCATCCATCCGGTTGATAAACTTCAGCGCCAACTCCTCATTCCCGAGCAAGAAATACAAATGGGCCGTGGCAATCTCGAGCGGAACCGGGTTCTCCCACTCCTCAAGCCTCTTCAGGCGGTCGCCAATCTTCAATACTTCTTCCTGGCGCCACTCTTTGTTTTTAAACAACTCCGTCCACAACAGGCGATGAACATAAATTCGTTCCAGTTCGAACCTTTTCGTGCAGGTCAACACCTCAAAGGTGTCATCCTTTAGCCGCTCGATAAACTCATCAAACGCAAACGGCATTGTTTGGACGCTGATTTTATCGGTGAGGTCCGCAATGTCATCCATCAGGTTATGGAACAAATGAATATAGACCCGCCGCACCGTGTCTTCATCATGCCCGAGCTGTTCGCTGAGCACAGCCAGCTTGCGAAACGACACCACCGAGCTGACCAAGTCATACAACAAGTGCCATTCTTGCTCGACCGGCGCGCTAGCCCCAATCCGCTTCTTATAGATGCCGAACAGTTCCGGAATCACATAGGCACTCGTGTACTTCTTCGACGCCAGCAGCGTATCAAAACTGACCTCGAATGATTGGACCCAGCGGCTGTAATCCGGCTTCAGCACGCCGTTCGCCTTGATCAAATCCTTCGCTTTCTGCATGCCCCATTTGGAAAAAGAAGCCTGCTCCCGCATCGGTTCGCGCCACTCGGACACCCAATCGGTCACACTGCCGATCTGCGAATAGGCCGCAAAAAAGGTCGCCATCCGATGGCGGCAAAATCCGTCGACCGGACAAGAGCACGAACTTTCCGACAAAAACGTATAGTTGAGCTTCACGTAACAAGGACTCACATCCTGAACTGTAGAAGTGGCGTATTCCTTCCAAAACTGCAGCTGTTTCACCCGCTCTTGCCGGTACAACATTAACCCACTTTGGACTAACTTCGCATCATCCGGGTCGTTCGGGTCCACATACCCGGCCAGCTGTGCCGCAAGGCCTTGTATCTCGTTCTCATATGCCATTTCCAAGGCCGAAGCCCCCTTTATCTCCAAAAATCCATATTTTATTATTATACCCCAAAAATCAAAGTTGAACTATGTGCGAGCCTGTTAGTTACGGATATGTCGATAAAAGAGGGATTTCGGTTGATAAGAGGTTCTACTCGGTTGATTGAATAGGGAAATGCGTGGATAGACATATAAATTGGGTTGATAAACTAATTCAAAGAGATAAGCAGGTTCCAATGAAAGCCACAGTCTTTATTTAAAAGTGCCGATAATATGAGAGGAGCGGTTGAATTTGGTCAATATTCAAATCAAATCTTGTCATTGCCGGACCTTTCGGTCCCCATAAAAAAACCCAGCACCAACTATTGGTACCGGGTTGAAACAGTAACTAATAAAAACTCTTAAAACTTTCAAAATGGGATTTGTAATAGGAATTTTCCAGGCTAGAAACAGTAACACCATCATCACTGGCGTGGATGAACTGGTTGTTGCCTAAATAAATTCCCATGTGAGAGATTCCTTGTTTGTATGTATTTTGGAAAAATACAAGGTCGCCGGGCTTCGGCTGGTCGACATAATAGCTGCGCGCGTGGTAGCCTTCGGCGGAGTAGCGGCCAATCGACTTACCGGCTTTATTGGTTACATAATAAATAAATCCGCTGCAGTCAAACCCGCTTGGCGTGCTGCCGCCCCATACGTAAGGAACACCTTTCAGGCTGGTGGCGATGCTCACCATTTGGGAAGCCAGACTGGAATCGGAAGTAGGAGCTGCACTTTGACTAGGCACCTTCAGCGTTTGTCCGGCATAAATCATATCATATGTAAGACCATTTAACGTCTTTAGTTCCTGTACAGTGGTTCCGTACTTGGCAGCGATTTTGCTTAGTGTATCTCCGCTCTGGACTGTATATTCCGAACCGGCTACAGGTGTTGGAGCCGGCGTGACGGCCGCGGGGGCAGTGACGGCGGGAGTCGAACTGGTCTGTCCCGGTACCTTTAACGTCTTCCCGGCATAGATCCGGTCAGAGGTCAGCCCGTTCAGTGTTTTTAACTCCTGTACAGTCGTGTTAAACTTTGCGGCAATCTTGCTCAAGCTGTCCCCGCTGACAATCGTGTATTCACCTGCAGTGCTTGTTTGTGCAGCAGGAGCAGCGGCAGCCGGCTGGGTGGCTGGTGCTGCAACAGGAGCGGAAGTGGATGAACTACTGCCAGGTGCGGATACATTCAAAACTTGTCCGGCATAAATTAAAGTACTGGAAAGATTGTTCCACTGCTGCAATTCGCCCACTGTCACATGATACTTATTGGCGATCTTAATCAAGGCATCTCCCTTAACTACCGTATAGGTAGTGGCTGAGGAAGTTTGCTGTGTCTGTGCAGGTGCAGCGGCGGCAGTCGTTCCTGAAACATTAAGGACTTGATTCACATAAATGCGGTCCGATGATAAGTTGTTTAATGCTTTTAATTCATTAACTGTTGTTTGGTATGTATTGGCGATTTTCCATAAAGAATCGCCCGATTGAACCTTGTATGTAGCTGCGTGGGCCGTTCCGGCATAAGCAATCGATAGCAATGCGGATGTCGATAAGACACGAATGACAGTTGGTTTCACTCCATAATCACCCCATATTAGTCTATTATTCTCTATATTTTACCATAGTTTGCTAATTAGGTGGTCTTATATTTAGGAAAATAGTAAAGAAAAGTGTATAAAATTGTAAGTCCTCAATTCCAAGCCACACTCCCAACAAATTCCGACAATTACTAACTTTGTAACAAATTCTAGCTGGAAAGATATTTACAAAAAATTATGAATCTATTACTATAGAAGGACGTGAGAGAGGAGAATGGAAGGAAGTGGAACAATTGTCCCAGAGAAATCACTCGGAAGAAGTCGATTTTTCAGAGATTTTAAGAAAAGCATATGAAAAAGGTTCGACGGAAACGGAGATGACCGTTCAACAATTAATTGAATATTTAAAAATAGACCTCCAGCAACTGGTGGTAAATGATATATAAATCACAAGCTGCCCGAAACCATTTCGGCAGCTTTTTACATGCAAAAAAATAAGCGGGCAAGCCCGCTTATTCGCTAACCAAATATTTAATAAGATAATCGCTCCACACCTGATACCCTTTGTCGCTCGGGGCACTCTGATCGGCGGTTAAGTATTCTTTGATAGCAACAGTATTAGGATCTGGCCAAGAGGCCCAATGGTCAAGATATGGGATTTGATTTTCCTCGGCGTATTTCTTTAACTCCGCTACCTCTTTTGGATAATTCTTCGCTTGGTACAGCGGATGGGAGGGCTGCAGCATCACCACTGCCTTAGGATTTTTCGTATGTATCGCTTCGATCATCTTCGTCATGTCTTGAATAGTCTTGTCGATTTTGAGAAACCCGTTGTTTCTTAATATAAAGGGTTCCAAAATAATCATATCGGCAGCATCAGCGGCCACTTCATTTTGCTTGCCGCTGCTCAAAACCTGGGTAGAAGTAGTTTTATAGGTTCTAATAGACACCTGAACAGTACCCTCGCCAAACGTGTCCACCAACTTCTGTTTCACCGCCGGATAAGCGCCAGTGGTCTCTGTTCCAAAAGCGTCGTTACCGACGAACAAAATCTTGTAAGGACGTTTCTTTTCCAAAGCCTGCTTAAAAATTACCAATGCTTCAGCTGGCCAGTTTAAAGTATACTTAAGCAAGTCAGCATGGCTGGTTTCAGCTTGTTTGTCTTGATCTTCTGTAGCTTCCGACACCTGTTTAACAGCATCTGTCACGCTGCTGGATGATGAGGCGATCTGCTGTTTCCAATGGACTTGCCCGAAAATCACAACAAATATAAAAACGATGCCGAGTAACACGGTTAGAATTTTATGCATGTATTAAGACCCCCATAAACTTTTGCACATCTATTATAGCAAATGTTATCAGAAAATAATGCCAAATTCACTAGTTTCTTCATGTATCTTTAGACATAAGGTAATATCCACCATGTGGGGATAAGCCCTTCAATTTTGTCAAAAAAAGTAGTTTAATAATTATTGTAGTGATTTTATTAGACAGTATTCGTACTAAGACGACAAATTGTGTTATAATTATAAATGTTTTGTATCTATGTACCCAGGAGGACGAAATGGAAGAGACTATTAGTTTGAAAGAGTTGTTCGAGACCCTGAAAAAACGATTATCTTTAATCGTGTCGATAACCCTTATAGCGGCCATCGTGAGTGGCGTGGTCAGTTACTTTTTCTTAACCCCAATCTATCAAGCTTCTACGCAAATACTCGTAAACCAGACAAAAAATGACCAATCTTTATACAGCACAAATGAAGTGCAAACAAACCTTCAACTCATTAATACCTATAACGTGATTATTAAAAGTCCGGCCATCTTGGATAAAGTGGCAGAGGAACTTGATTTGAATATGACCACTTCGGAATTAAATGGAAAGATCACAGTTGGCAGTGAAAAGGATTCCCAAGTCGTCAACGTCTCCGTACAGGACCCGGATCCAAAAACAGCTGCAACCATTGCCAATAAAACAGCGGAAGTATTTAAACAACAAATTGTTCAAATCATGAACGTGAATAATGTAAGCGTGTTGGCATGGGCTGATGTGCCTGCCAATTCATCCCCAATCAAGCCGAGACCTTTATTGAATGTAGCAATTGCAATAGTGGTCGGTTTAATGGCTGGTGTAGGCCTGGCATTCTTGCTGGAGTACTTGGACAACACCATTAAAAACGAACAAGATATCGAAAAACAACTGGAATTGCCTATTCTAGGGGTAATCTCGCAAATTGACGATGATAAAATGGAAGAGTTAAAAGCACGCCACGCCGCGAGAAAATCAGCAATAAGAGGTGAGACCCTTGGCTCTTAGAAAAAAAAGAAAATCCCAATCAACCGACCCTAGCAGAAAACTGATTACGGCACTCGCACCTAAGTCACCGATTTCTGAACAGTACCGGACGATTCGTACCAACATTCAGTTTTCTTCAGTAGATAGTGAAATGAGAGCAATTATGGTCACTTCATCCGGACCTGGAGAAGGGAAGTCGACAACGGCTTCCAACTTGGCAGTGACCTTCTCCCAGCTTGGGAAAAAGGTACTGCTTGTCGATGCTGACCTGCGCAAACCGACGGTCCATCATACATTTGGTGTGAATAATTTATTTGGATTTACCAATGTATTGACGAAACAGAAAACACTTGAGAAAACAATCCTTGAAACCGAAGAACAAGATTTATTCATCCTTACTAGCGGCCCGATACCGCCGAATCCGGCTGAACTGTTAAGTTCTAAGTCAATGGAACAGTTCATTGAAGAGGCTAAAGAATACTTTGATTATATTATTTTTGACACACCGCCGTTACTGGCTGTTGCGGACCCGCAAATATTAGCCAATCTAGTGGATGGTTCGATTCTAGTGATATACAGCGAAAAGACAGAAGTGGAACAAGCCAAAAAAGGTAAGGAACTGTTGCAAGGAGCCAAAAGCAAGCTTTTGGGAGTGGTTTTAAACCACCGAGAGGTTGAAAAGAGCGATTATTACTACTATTATGGTACAAAATAACCGCATTTGACACAATTCGACAAATTTTCCCCTTTACTGGATATTTTGTCAGTGATACCATGGGAGATGTAATAGAAATTGACAATTTTATGGAAAGAGTGGGGCTTTTGATCGATTTACATTGTCATATATTGCCTGGGGTTGATGATGGGGCAAAAGACTTGTCGGAAAGTATCGAAATGGCCCGCCAAGCAGTCGAACAAGGGATTCATACGATTGTGGCAACACCGCACCACTTAAATAATCAGTATGAAAACCCAAAGCAGACTATTATTAGCAGAGTAGAAGGTTTAAATCAGGCATTACAGAACGAACAAATAGATTTAAAGATTTTACCTGGGCAGGAAACCCGTATTTACGGTGAAATGCTGCAAGGGTATGATGCGGGGGAGATTCAACCAATCAATGGCACCCAATATGTGTTGGTTGAATTTTCTTCAAGCCATGTTCCGAGATACACGGAGCAGTTGTTTTATGATTTGCAGATGAACGGACTAATCCCCATCATCGTCCATCCAGAGAGAAATCAAGAAATTATAGAACGACCCGAGATTCTCTATCAGCTTGTGAAAAAAGGCGCATTCACCCAAGCGACCGCCGCGAGTATATGCGGGGATTTCGGAAAAAAGATTAAGAATTTTACCTTGCAGCTTATTGAAGCAAATCTCACTCATTTTATCGCTTCGGATGCCCATAATCTGGCCAGCCGTCAATTTAGAATGAGACAGGCTTTTGATACTATCCAATCAAATTACGGAAATGATCTGGTTTACTTATTAACAGAAAATGCAGAGTTGGTAATTAGAGGCCAGTATGTGCATAAAGAATCACCCGATCAGATACAAAAGAAGAAATGGTATAAAATTTTCTAGATAACCAGCCTTCAATCAAACAGTAATGTTATTGCCTCAAGGGCATGATAGTTGCAGTATTCAAGCATAAATAGTGACAGCTTAAGAATAATAGACTGACAACTATACATCTATCAGGCTGCAAGAAACCTGATCGGCGAGGCTTCCCTGTCCGTTATCAATGGGGGCACTCGGTCATGCTGTGGGTCTTAAGAAACAAGACCTTAGACGCATGTCGTCAAGAGCATGATGTGAGGGTGGGTTAGATGCCCATTTAATTAACAAAGATAAATACTTAATGAAAGAATAAGTGTGAAAGCACTTGCAATTCCATTAGGTATTTATTTTTTTGCCACATTATTTAGAAAAACGAAAGAAATTATAGGGGGGCTAACGTTGAAAAAAGTAAGAAAAGCAATCATCCCGGCAGCAGGCCTCGGGACAAGGTTTTTACCCGCAACTAAAGCGATGCCGAAAGAGATGCTGCCAATTGTGGACAAGCCGACGATTCAATACATTGTAGAAGAAGCGATTGCCTCCGGTATTGAGGATATTATTATTGTGACAGGTAAAGGGAAACGGTCAATCGAGGATCACTTTGACTTTGCGCCGGAACTAGAAAGAAATCTACTAGAAAAAGGTAAATATGATCTGTTGGATAAGGTACAATACTCTACCAATCTGGCAGATATCCATTATATCCGTCAAAAAGAACCAAAAGGGCTTGGACATGCAGTTTGGTGTGCCCGCAACTTTATTGGTGATGAACCGTTTGCTGTCCTGCTGGGTGATGACATTGTCCAAAGTGACACACCATGCTTACGGCAGCTGATTAACCAATATGAAGAAACCTTTTCTTCTGTAATTGGAGTACAACAAGTTCCTGATAACGAAACACATCGTTACGGAATTATTGACCCTTCTTCCCGAGAAGGACGCCGATATCAAGTGCAAAACTTTGTGGAGAAGCCAAAGGCAGGAACGGCTCCTTCCAATCTTGCGATTATGGGCCGTTATGTATTGACACCTGAGATTTTCCGGTTCTTAGACCGTCAAGAGACAGGAGCTGGTGGAGAGATTCAATTAACGGATGCAATCCACCAATTAAACCAAATTCAACGTGTGTTTGCCTACGACTTTGAAGGAACACGGTATGACGTAGGAGAGAAATTCGGTTTTGTTAAAACAACCATTGAGTTTGCCCTGCAGCACGAAGACCTTCATGACGAGATGCTGGAATACCTTAGCAATCTAGTATCTTCTTTAGAAAAAGAAAAAGTAACTGTATAGAGAGAGGGAAGGGTCGAGGGTGTCAGAGTTTGCCAATCAAGAGGCTGTGTATTTAGAAAAAGAAAAAGTAAGTATTCCGGTGAATAACGGAAAGATCTATTTATTCTCTAAAAGATTAATTGATATGATCGGCGCCTCCTGCGGAATCATCCTGTTAAGTCTTCTTTTGCTTATTATTGGCATCTTAATCAAGATTGAAGATCCTAAAGGGAAGGTTTTCTTCGCGCAAAAGCGTGTTGGGTTAAATGGCAAGGAATTCAAGATGTACAAATTCCGTTCAATGGTTTCAAATGCTGAGGAAAAGCTGGCTGAATTATTAAAATATAATGAGGTAAGCGGTGCAATGTTTAAAATGAAAGATGATCCACGGATTACGAAAGTGGGAAAGTTTATCAGGAAGACGAGCATTGATGAACTACCCCAACTATTCAATGTGTTAAAGGGCGATATGAGCTTGGTGGGTCCTCGTCCGCCGCTTCCTAGAGAAGTTGCTGAGTATTCAGAATATGATAAACAGCGATTAATGGTCACCCCGGGTTGCACCGGCCTTTGGCAGGTAAGCGCAAGAAACAGTGTTGGGTTTAAGGAAATGGTCGATATGGACCTCCAATACATACGCCAACGCTCATTTCTGTTTGATATTAAAATTATTTTCAAAACGGTCCTCGTATTATTCGGGTCCAAGAATGCATTCTAGAAAAGAGGTAAATTTAAATCATGAACAAAGACTCCAAAATATATGTAGCCGGCCATCGTGGTCTTGTTGGCTCTGCTATCGTTAGAAAATTAGAAGAAAAAGGATATACTAACTTAGTATATAGGCCAAGTAAAGAATTAGACCTAAGAGATAAACAATCCGTAGACTTCTTCTTTGAAGAAGAGAAGCCTGAATATGTTTTTCTTGCAGCTGCCAAAGTTGGTGGGATTGTAGCCAACAATGAATATCCAGCTGACTTCATTCGTGATAACCTATTAATTCAAACAAATATCATTGATGCTGCTTATCGAAATGATGTTAAGAAGCTTTTGTTCTTAGGAAGTACTTGTATCTATCCTAAAATGGCACCACAGCCTTTAAAGGAAGAGTACTTATTAACTGGTGAATTAGAGCCAACTAATGACGCATACGCCATTGCGAAAATTGCCGGAATAAAAATGTGCCAATCGTATAATCGTCAATATGGTACAGAATATATTTCGGTCATGCCGACCAACTTATATGGACCAAATGATAACTATGATTTGCATACATCACATGTGTTGCCAGCACTAATTCGTAAGTTCCATGAAGCAAAGGAAACCAATGCTCCTTTCGTTGAAGTTTGGGGAACAGGTACACCATTACGCGAGTTCTTATATTCAGATGACTTAGCGGATGCTTGCGTTTACCTAATTAATAACTATTCCGGTAATGAAATTGTGAATATTGGTGTTGGTGATGACCTGCCAATTAAAGAGCTAGCTGAAAAGATTAAAGAAGTTGTGGGCTACAATGGACACATCCAGTTTGATACCTCAAAACCAGATGGAACACCAAGAAAACTAGTAGATGTATCCAAGCTTAACTCTTTGGGATGGAAAGCTACTACCTCTCTAGAAGAAGGATTAACGAAAGCCTACCATTGGTACTTAGAAAATGAACTTACAAAAGTAAACTAACATACAACGGAGGAAAAAATGAAAAAAGCTTTAATTACTGGTGTAACTGGACAAGACGGTTCTTATTTAGCAGAGTTTTTATTAGAAAAAGGGTATGAGGTGCACGGAATTATCCGTCGCAGTTCTTCTTATAATCAAGAACGTTTAGAAGACATTCTTACTGAAGAAGATGCTAATGCATTATTAAACAATATCAACTTCCATCTTCATTACGGTGATGTGACCGATGCTTTAAACATTACAAAAATAATTGGTGAGATTCAACCTGATGAAATTTATAATCTAGCTGCACAATCTCATGTTCGTGTTTCTTTTGATATGCCTGGTTATACATTAGATGTTGATGCTAAAGGAACTCTGAATATCCTTGAAGCTGTCCGTATTTTAGGTTTAACGGAAAAAACGCGTGTATATCAAGCTTCAACATCTGAACTATTTGGTAAGGTTCAGGAAGTTCCACAAAAAGAAACAACAGCATTTTATCCGCGTTCTCCATATGGTGTAGCAAAGATTTATGGTTACTGGATTACAAAGAACTATCGTGAATCTTACAATATGTTTGCGGTAAACGGGATTTTATTTAATCATGAGTCAGAACGTCGTGGAGAAACATTTGTAACTCGTAAAATTACACTTGCTGCTGCTCGCATTGCTCTGGGTAAACAAAAGAAGTTAATGTTAGGGAACCTTGATTCTCTTCGTGATTGGGGTTACGCGAAGGACTACGTTGAATGTATGTGGTTGATTCTTCAGCATAATAAGCCAGAAGACTTTGTTATTGCAACTGGGGAAATGCACACTGTTCGTGAATTTGCCGAAATTGCATTTAAACATGTAGGTATTGAGGTCGGTTGGACAGGTCAGGGTGTAGATGAAAAGGGTATTAATAAATCTACAGGTGAAGTCATTATTGAGGTTGATCCGCATTTCTTCCGTCCTGCAGAAGTAGAACAGTTATTAGGGGACCCTACAAAATCAAAGACTCTATTAGGTTGGAATCCAACCAAAACTCCATTCCATGATTTAGTACGTATAATGGTTGAGGCTGATATGAACAAAGTGTCAAAAGAAGAGCGTATAAAGAAGATATTTGATTAATCCTAAGGCAGAAGTGACATATATTTATTATTCACTTCTGTCTTTTTTGTTCATTTACAAATGTGCGTTTGACTAATGTTCCTCATTAGTGGGTTTGCTGTTTATAAAACTGGATAATAATTGATAAAGAAATAGACAGGTGAAAAAGCATGAAAAAAAAAGGTAACACAAATGGTACAGGGTATACAAACTCTATTTTCAAGAGTCAGGTAAATAAGTCTTTAATACCTACCTGTAATATCCTTGGAGTCGAAGTTGCTGCAGTAAATATGGAGTGGCTTCTCGATTTTATTAAGAAAAATGTAAAAAATAATTCTGGTAACCTTCTGGCTGGAAATTATATATGTGTATCCAATGTCCACACCACTGTTACATCTTACGAGGATAAGGAATACTGTGAAATTCAGAATGGTGGGATTATGGCTATTCCAGATGGTGGTCCACTTAGCTCAGTGGGACGTAAACGAGGGTATAAGAATATGAGCAGAACAGCCGGTCCTAATTTGATGGAAGAATTGTTCAAGATTTCAGTAAAGGAAGGCTATCGTCACTATTTCTATGGTTCGACTGAAGACACTTTAAAGAAACTTTTTAATGAGTTAACTTCTTCCTTTCCAGGAATTGATATTGTGGGACTCTATAGTCCACCCTTTCGACCGATGAATGATAGCGAAGATGAGGAAATTGTAAACCTGATTAATGAGGCTCAACCTGACTTTGTGTGGATTGGACTAGGTGCACCAAAGCAAGAAAGATGGATGAAGGAACATCAGGGAAGAATTGCTGGATTAATGATTGGTGTTGGTGCCGGATTTGATTACTTTGCCGGGAATATTGATAGAGCCCCACTTTGGATGCAGAAGTATAATTTGGAGTGGCTATTTAGGTTAATCCAAGAACCAAGGAGATTATTTGAGAGATATTTATACACTAACACAAAGTTTATTTGGCTAGCAATGATAAGAGGTAAATGAGAATGGAGAAAAGATTATTAAAACCAAAGATTTTAATTGTTCACAACTATTATCAAATCCCTGGTGGAGAAGATACAGTAGTTGCAAATGAAAAACGGTTACTTGAAGACCGAGGACATGAGGTAATTCTTTATAGTCGTAAAAATTCAGAGTTACATGAGATGAGTTTGTTACAAAAACTGTGCTTACCACTTACAACAGTTTTTTCTTTAAAAACGTATAGAGAAGTCAAGAAAATAATAAAACAGCAAAACATAGATGTTGTTCAGGTTCATAATACACTGAGTTTGATTTCCCCTTCTGTTTACTATGCGGCTTTTGCATGTAAAACCCCTGTAATTCAAACTATTCATAACTTTCGGTTACTTTGTCCTGCTGCAACGTTCTATCGTGAAGATCACACAGGCAATGGTCAAATTTGTGAGCTGTGTGTAAGTAAGGGGCTAAATTGTGCAGTAAAGTTTAGATGTTATCGAGGAAGCCGCCTTCAATCTTTTGCAAGTGTTATTACATTAAAAATTCATAGATTATTAGGCACCTATAAAAAGCTAAACTTTATCTGTTTGACTGAGTTTAATAAAGAAAAATTGTTAATGATAAATAAAGGGAAAAGACAAATTATTAATCCGAATAAAGTATTTATTAAACCGAATTTTGTGATATCCCATACAAGATGTGTTCCATACGAACAACGCAAGAATCAGTTTATTTTTGCTGGCCGCCTAGATAGATTGAAAGGAATTAGACTTTTACTTGAAGCCTGGAAAGAAATTAAGGGCCCGGACTTGATTATTTGTGGCACTGGTCCAGAGGAAGAGTGGTGTAAAAGATTTATACAAGAGCATGAATTGGATAATGTAAAAATCTATGGATATGTACCAAACACAGAGGTTAAGAAAATAATTGCACAATCTAAAGCGCTGATTCTGCCAACACAATGGTATGAAGGCTTCCCAATGACTATAGTAGAAAGCTTATCTACCGGCACACCGGTTATAGGTAGTGATATAGGAAATGTAGGTAATGTTATTAATGATGGAGTCACAGGTTTAAAATTTAAATTTAATTCTGTAGAAAGTCTTAGAAACACTATTAAAAAATTTAATGATATGGTTGATTCTTCTATAAAACAGTTTGATTTGAATTATTCATCAGACGTTAATTACCAAATATTAAGAAGAATTTATAAATATATACAAACTACATCAAAATAGGAATGAAAAACAAGATCAAAGCTACTATTAAAAATCCAGATAACTATAGTGAAGGTTTTTTATATGACTAAACAAAATGTTAAGAACTTCGGAATACTACGTCTATATTGTGGAATAAGTGGACAAAAGGGTTTCTATAACCTCCAAGAGCTTGGATTAGCAAAAGGTTTATCTAAGCAAGGGTTTAATATTTATATATTTTTATTGGATTCATCACTAAAAGAAAGAAAAGAAGAAATTATATCCGAAAATATTTGTATTGTTTATCTACCAGCGAAGAATATTGCTAATCATGGTTTCTTCGACTGTTCTATACTATCCGAATATAATATTAATATATTACAATTGCAAAGTGATAATCAGATATTTGCTCCATATATTATGAAGTATTGTAAAAGAAATAATATTCACTTTTACAACTATGTTGGAACTATATATAGTGACAGCGACAATAATTTAAAAAGGTTTATTATGAATTTATTTTCGAGAAGAAATATTCGTTATTTTAGTAAATATCCTACCTTTGTTAAAACGCCAAAAGTCAAAAAACAACTAAATGATAAAGGTGTTAGGAACATAGAGGTTATCCCTGTAGGTCTTGATATTGATGTTATTCCTCAAGTATTGGAAAGCAAGATTATAGTAAGAAAAAGGTTGGGTTTACCCAATGAAAAAAAAATATTGGTTTTTGTTGGACGATTGGAAGAATATAAGCAGCCTATGGATATAGCAGAATTATTACATTATCTAGATGATAATTATTATTTAACAATTATCGGAAACGGTAGTTTAAAGGATCAATTACTTTTTAAAATTAAAAAGTATGGATTAATAGACCGTTTTAAGCTGATTGAGAGTATACCAAATCATGAAATCCATCTTTATTATAAGGCAGCAGATTGTTTTATAAACTTAAATAGACATGAGATTTTTGGTATGAGTATTTTGGAAGCAATGTACCAAGGATGTCCTGTAATAGCACGTCATGCGCCGGGTCCGGATTACATTATACAAGATGGGGTTACTGGTTTTCTTTGCGACGACTACAATGCGATGGCGAACTGTTTGAAAGATTTAAATCAAAATATGGGGATTCTTTCAAGAGAGCGAGTAATACAACAGTTCAATTGGGACAGCATAAGTAAAAAAATTGTGAAACGTATAAACATCCTTTGAAGGAACGTTCAATTATTAACTTAATAAAATTAGCAGATGGAACGAAAAGGAGATACTTTAATGAAACCTATTAAATTATACTATGCAAAATTACCTAATATGGGAGATTTATTAAATGAATATATCGTACCTATGGTAACAGGTAGGGAGGTACAACATTGTGAATCGGTTTCTCGGTTCGAAATAATGGGAATAGGCAGTTGTGGAGGAGCAATTTGGGGTAGGAAGCATCAAAACCTTAATAATACTATTAAAGATACTGTGAAAAGGGTATCTTGTATTGGTGATAAAAATCCATACGCTGTTTGGGGAACAGGTTTATTAGAAGATTTCAGGGGACGAAAATTAAAGCTAATTCGAAATAATGTCAATTTCATAGCAGTTAGAGGTGCTCTTACACAGAGCGTTATAGAAGAATCCCTAGGAAAAAAAATTTCTCCGGTCTTATGTGATGGTGGTATTTTATCATCAGATCTTCTTAAACAATCGCCAAATAAGGAGTACGAACTTGGTATCATCCCACATTATAAGGAAGAGCATATTTTTAAAGAGAACGGAATTTATGATGGGTTTTTAAAAATGAATAAGTCTGTGAAAATTATTAATCTTCGCGAAGACCCTATTAAAGTAATAAACGATATAGCGAAATGTAATATTATTATTTCAAGCTCCTTACATGGTTGTGTTGTTGCTGATAGTTTTCATATTCCAAATATGCGGATTCAAGTTTCTTCCATTCCAGGTAGTGGCTATAAATTTGATGATTACTATAGCGGATTCGGAATTACAAATTCAGCGTATATAATTAAAGATGGAAGGAATATACCAAGTTTGAATGATGTAATTGATCAATATCTAATTAAGTCTGAGGATGTTGAAAGTAAAAAACAAGCTATGCGTGACTCCCTTGCAAGTTTTGTAAGTGAAAAGCTTTAAGGATTGGATACTTGGCTATAAAGAAAACTACGTATCTGAACAGAGGACAGAAGAATTAAGATTACCAGGAGATTATATATGAAATACCTTATACTAATTGATACTAAATTCCCATATCGAGCTGGAGAAACGTTCTTAGAAACCGAGATACAGGAGATTTCAAGCAGCTTCGATAAAATTTTCATATTCCCAATCGATGCAATAGTTGGAGATGAGCAGACACGACCAATTATAGCTGAGAACGTAACAACTATACCTTTCGAAACAGGGAATACCTTAATTAGGAAATGTATGAGTGCCGTAAAAGCTCTTTTAACTATGTGGACATATGATGGGAAATACAAGCATAAATTTCGGGATGCATATTTTGAATCCGCAGCTAAAGCTCAAGCTAGGAAAATAATAAATCATCTTAGCAAAATCAGGTTTAATCAGAAAGATCAAATATATGTTTACAGTTACTGGTTTTATATTGGCGCACGTGTAACAGTGGAGATAAAAAACTATTTTTTGGAAATAGGTATTCCCGTAAAGGCTGTCTCTCGGGCCCATGGTTTTGATATTTATGAGAACTATCACAAAAGTGGTTATTTGCCTCGCCGTGAATTCTTGTTAGATAATATTGATCGTGTTTTTACATGTTCAAATAATGGTAGTTATCATCTTAAGAAAAAATACCCCATTTATACAAATAAGATTATCACTTCCCACTTAGGAACATATGACCATGGAGAAGGCATAACGAATAGAAATAAGAGATTGCATATTGTATCTTGTTCTAGGGTGGTTCCTATTAAGAGAGTGGATAAGATTATTGATGCATTGAAACTTTTGGAAAAGGAAGGATACAGATTATCATGGACCCACATTGGTGGTGGAGAGCTCCTTGATATTTTGAAAAATAAAGCATCTGCTGAATTAGAGGGAACTGAGGTTCATTTTACAGGTGCTGTGGCAAATTCGGATGTATATGAATTTTATAGTCAAATACCTACTGATTTGTTTATTAACGTGAGCTCTTCAGAAGGTTTACCTGTGTCAATAATGGAGGCAATTTCTTATGGAATACCAGTAATAGCAACAAATGTGGGGGGGACATCTGAAATTGTAGTAGACAAGGTAAGTGGATCGTTGTTAAGCTTAGATTTTTCCGATAGAGAGCTAGCTACTTCAATTGCGAATATTGCTAGACTATCAGACGAAGAATATTGTCAATTACGTGCCTCTACACGTAATTTCTGGTTGGAAAATTTCCAAGCAACTAAGAATTATAAAAAATTTGCATCTGATGTCTTGTATCTAGTGAAGGAGGGATGAACTTGGTAAAACAGAGAACTAAGAATAAAGCATATATTTATGGCTACTTCGACTTCCCGAGAAAAGGAGCAACATCCAATTATATACAATACTTGGCACTAGCTATGATGGCTATTGGTTATGAGCCTGTTGTATTGATTCCCGCACGATCCAAGGCACAGGCTGAAGGCATTTCATTTAAAGGAATACGTGTTGAGTACATCCGACTACCAGAAAATAGGTTCCGTCACTTCTTTGATTTTAACTTTCGCTTAGGAACTTACTTTGTTAATAGATTAGAGAAATTGGGTGTACAAAAAGGAGATATCTTGATTTCGTATACATTTAATGGCTTAGATATTTTGCCGGTACTTAAGTTGGCTCAAAGGTCAGGTGCAAAAGCAGGTGCCTGTGTTACAGAGTATTTTTCATCTGATAAATTTAAAAAGGGCAAATTAAACTGGCGATACTGGCGTTATGAATATACTTATAGTAGTATTTTCCCGAAACTCGATTTTATGTTTCCTATTAGTAAATATATAGCAAAAAAGTATGAGAATGCACATTGTAAGGTAATGTGTCTTCCAATTATGGCAGATACTAGCGAATATCCATTTTTAGGAAGAAGTATTAATAACAAAATTAAAATTATTTATTCAGCAAATGGCGGTATAAAGGACTCATTGGAGGAAATGTTAGAAGCTATCTCTAATCTTAGTAAAAAAGAATTAGAAAGTTTAGAGTTTCATATTACTAGTGTAGGGAGAGATATAATTGAACAAATCAGTGATAAAAGAATAAATGCTCTTTTAGACGATGTAATTATATTACATGATTGGCTAGAATATGATGAACTAATAAAGTTATATCAAAGAATGAATTTTTTGTTGCTTGCTCGTGAAGAAAATCAAATGACATTGGCTAACTTTCCAAGCAAAGTTCCAGAAGCTATGACACATGGTGTAGTGCCTGTAGTAAGTCGGGTTGGTGATTATACTAAATATTATTTAAAAGATGGTTTTGATAGCATTATTTTTAATGGTAGTAGTGTAGATGATTGTATTAGTGCTATTCGAAGGGTACTTTCTTTATCAACGGAAGAATATGTTGAATTATCTTTATCTGCACGGAAAACGGCAGTAGAAAGATTTGACTATAAGAACTGGTTAATATTAATCGGTAATTTTTTGAAGAGTATTAATTAATGTGTCTCCTTTATTTCAATTCAGTGTATTTATGAAACTTATCTTGCGTGAAATTAATTATTTGTATAATTACTAAACGAGATAGTTGTTTAAATGTAGCTATAAAATTACTTAATAAAAAATAGTATTAAGCTACACATAACTAACAGCATTGCTGGGAGAAATTAAAATGAAAATTAATATACAAAGAAATAAATGGCTTCAGTATGCATTGATTTATTTAATGCTTATTGTTAATCAATCCTCTTTATATCACAATTTTTTGAATGATTATAATTATATTATTGTAATATTCTTTTTGGTTTTGACTTTATTTAGCAATAAATGGAGCAAACATATTTGGGGATTCCTTCTGTTTTTATTAATTACTTGTTTAGTAGTTAGATTATATACATTAGGTGGTGTTGGCGTTACAACTTGGTTTACCTGGGCCTCAATGATATTAGTTGCATATCATGCAATTAAAATAAATGTAAAACAGTTCTTATATAGATACGTTAATTTAGTATCCTTAATGGCTTTTATTAGCTTAGTAGGATTCCTATTAGGTATTTTATTCCCGCAGCTATTTGAATTATCTCCATTTAATTACGAAATCGTATCAGCATGGAAAGATTGGAAATCATCTACGGATTTTGTTTTATACCATTACCATGCACATGGACTTTTCCTTTTTGTCTTGAATGAAAATCATTTAACACGTAATTGTGGAATATTTACAGAACCTGGAATTTATCAAATGATACTAAATTCTGCTATTTTTTATCCTATTATTTTTCGATAATAAATTAACTATGAATAATAAAAAGAAAATTAAAATGTTGACTGTTTTGATAATAACAATAATAACAACCCAGTCAACTACTGGTTATATGGGATTAGCAGTTTTGCTATTATTTTATTTGACTTTTAAAAGAAAAAAACAAAAAGGTTTATATAGTCAATTAATGTTTTTTGTTATTGCTTGTGCTGTTACTCTCTTTATAGATTATTCTGTGCGTGGTGAAAATAGCTTATTATATTCTGCAATTATTTTTAAGGTTTTTAACACTTCTGGAGGCTTTGATTTAAGTGCTACAACCGGTGAGGCAAGAATGGGGACAATCTTGCTATGTATTAGAACAATGTTAACTTATCCTTTTGGGATAGGTTATGATTCAGTACATGAATTACTAAATGTTAAGGTTACAGGTTATCTTGCAGCACAAATAATGCAAACTGGGGCTGCTTTAGGAATACTTCCTTTTATTATTATTTTAATATGGATTTTTATTCCAATTATTAAATCGAATATTAAATCATCTGTTAAAATTCTTTTTGTAATTTTGTATTTTAATACTGCTTTAGCACAATCTCGGGAATTTTATCCTGTGCTAATAATCATTCCAATATGGGTTCATTTGTATTCCTATAAAAATTTAATGAAAGAAAGTACTTAATGAATATCTTATTTTTATTGTAGGATCTCTTAAAGTAGTAATGGCCCCTTAGGAGTACATGAATATACTTAAAATAGCGAAGAATTAAGGATTGTTATAAACCAAAAAATATTCTATTAGTAAAATATTGAGGGGATTAAAACATATGAGTGAGGATAAAAAAGAGTTGAAGAGTAAGGGAAATGCACTTGTTGTAGGTGGAGGTAGTGGTATTGGTCTAGCTTTAGTATGCAAATTATTAAGGCAAGGATATGATAAAGTCATTATTGTTGGGAAAAGTGCACCCAAACTTTCAGATATATCTGATGATTTAAAAGAGGAATTTAAAAATAAAACGGATTTTTATCAATTCAATTTTGTAAATAAAGATTTTGACTTTTTGTATAAACTTGATAATATTAACACTTTAATAATTACAATAGGATTTGGAAGAGTATCTAGCTTTGAGGAACTTACTGATGCTGAGATAATAAATATGGTAATGGTGAATGAGCTATCTGCCATACGCTTAATCAAACACTTTTATAATCAAATAAATTCTGGGCAGCAGTTTTATACTTGTGTAATGGTTTCTATCGCAGGTTATCTATCATCTCCGATGTATTCCGTTTATGGCGCTACCAAAGCTGCTTTAGCAAAATTCATAGAAAGTGTTAATATAGAACTATCTGTAAGTGGTTCCTCGAATAGGATATTAGATGTTTCACCAGGATTCTTAAAAGGAACAAAGTTTCATGGGGGGACTAATAATCTAAGTTTGCTAGATAACTTGACCGATACGATATTAGATAAGTTATTTAATCGAGAGATAAAATTTATTCCAGATTATGAAAATGTTTATAAAGATGTAATCAGGCGTTACAATACTAGCCCAATTCAGTTTGGTATTGATAGTTATGAATATAAAGTAAAGAATGAACGGATTAATAAAAGGCCAGCATACAAAATAGGATACCTAAGTGGTACATTTGACTTATTTCATATAGGGCATTTAAATTTGTTACGAAATGCAAAGCAATATTGTGATTACCTTATTGTGGGTGTTCATGAAAGTGGTACATGGAAAGGAAAAGAAACATATATACCGTTAGAAGAAAGAATGGAGATTGTGGAAAATATTCAGTATGTAGATGAAGTAATTGTATCCTATCCAGAAGATTGTGACGCATGGTATGATTTTCATTACCATTATCTATTTGTAGGGAGTGATTATAAAGGTTCAGAACGTTTTAATAGATACGAAAAGTTCTTTAAAGACAAAGATGTTGAGATTGTCTATTTTCCATATACAAAAAAAACCAGTAGTACGCAATTAAGGGCGGCAAGTTAAGGACATAAAAATAATTAGTCCAACAAAAGTAAATAATAGCAAAAAATTAAAAGTTCAGGTTCGCAAATCTTCTATAGAAGGGAAAGATATAATAAATACTGAAAAAGGGGTTGTTGAAACCACTATTAGTGATAGGAGACATTATTTTGCTTACAAAAGTATTTGTTAAATATAATTCAATGCCTTTACCAATGAAGGCAGCAATGTGGTTTCTGTTTTGCAGCATATTACAAAAATGTTTTTCTGTTATTACAACGCCAATTTTTACCAGGTTACTTACAACTGACCAATTTGGAGAGTTTACTATCTATATATCTTGGTTAAACATTTTTGCGATATTTACAAGTTTTAGGCTAGATTATGCTGTATTTAATAAGGGTATGTCCAAATATAGAAATGGAAAAGATGATTATACTGCTTCAATGCAGTCAATAACTACAATTTTAACATTAATATTATTTGTTATATATTTACCTTTAAGGAACTTAGTTTAATAATATAACAGGCCTGTCAACATTTGTTACCCTATGCATGTTTTTAGAATTAGTTTCTAGTCCCGCAATCAGTTTATGGACAATTAGACAGAGATATGACTTTAGATATAAATCAGTAGTGCTAGTTACGATCATTATTCTATTGATAAATTCAGTATTTGGTGTTATTGCAGTATTAATTTCAGAGGAAAAAGGAACGGCACGTATTCTTTCGAGTATATTGGTTACTTTAATTTTCGGGTTAATTATTTATATAAATAATATACGAAAGGCAAATTATTTTATTGTATGGAAATATGTAAAATTCGCTATATTATTTAATATCCCACTCATTCCTCACTATATATCTGCTTATATCTTATCATCATCTGATAGAATAATGATACAAAAAATGTCTGGATTAGATAAGGCCGGAATATATGGTGTTGCTTATAATATTGGACTTACGATGACTATGGTTACTACAAGTATAAATAACGCAATTACTCCATGGCAATATAGGAAATTAGAACAAAAAGACTTTAAAACAATTGGAGAGTATTTTAATCAGATAATGGTTGTTATCATGATACCTATTGCATTATTTATAGCATTTGCACCAGAAGTTGTGAAAGTTCTCGCTAGTTCGGAATACTATGAAGCAGTATATGTAATTCCACCAGTTGCAGCTAGTACTTTCTTTATATTAATGTATGGATTATTTAGTAATGTGGAATATTATTATGAAGCAAATAAATTTACCATGTATGTTTCAGGTTTTGGAGCAGTTCTTAATGTTGTATTAAATTACTTTTTTATTAAGTTGTTTGGCTATGTAGCTGCAGGTTATACAACGCTTTTCTGTTATATTATTTTTACATTTACACATTATGCGTATTCCCAGTATATTGTGAAAAAGAGAGAAGGATACATAATATTCTCTCCTAGGGCAGTCATTATATTAACACTTTTAATGGTTGGAATAACAATATTATTAAGTCTTTCATATAAATACTTTTTACTGGGAGGTATGGTTTGATATTGTTAGTTGCTATTGTATTAATTTATAAAAGAGAATCATTCATACAATTTTTCAAAAATCTAAAAGAGAATAGTTCTGAGAAATGGGGGTAATTATGGATAGCAACTTTATAAATTCTGAATATAGAGATGAATATTGGGTAGATGAAAAAAGAAAAAAACTTTGGAAAGTTGAACTAGATACACTAGAAGTCTTTAAAAATATATGTGAAAAATATAATCTAAGCTATTTTCTTATAGGGGGGGCAGCAATAGGTGCTGTACGACATGGTGGTTTTATTCCATGGGATGATGACCTAGACATAGGAATGTTAAGAAAAGACTATGATAAGTTTGTCAGTGTTGCAACAAAAGAACTAAAAGAGCCATATTTTTTACAAACCCCTTTAACAGATAAGGGATATTTTTGTGGTGGAATCTTAAGGATTAGAAATTCAGAAACTACAGGGATAATAAGAGATGATGATAGAAAACAAATAAATGGTGGTATATTTATTGAAATCTACCCATTTGATGGGACCCCCGACGACGAGTTAGAAAGAAAAAAACATTTGAGGGCAATGGAAAGGATGTATCTTTTGCTTAAGATTGCTTCTGATAATAATGTTCCAAAGAGATGGTATAAAAAGGTTGTTTATAAATTTCTTCAAAGTATATTAAGATTGTGGAAGATTGAGAATTTATATAGTCAATTTCAAAACCTAAGTAAAAAATATTCTTTTTCAAATACGAAATGTGTGGATACTCCTTCATTACCCTACTTTGCAAAAAGGGGTATTCATAAATACCCAATTGAAGATGTAACTAATACTGCGGAAGTGCCATTTGAATATACAAATGTAAGTATACCGTGTAATAATGATAGATGTCTCAGAATTCATTTTGGGGACTATATGGTTTTACCTCCCGTTGAAGAAAGGGGAATACATCATAAAAATTTGGTTTTTTATGATCCAGATAAACCGTACAAAGAATATTATGGCAAGGATTTAAAAGAATACTTTGGTGCGTAAAGTAGTGATCTTATAATTAAGATTGGTATCCTTCTTCTAAAGGCGAAAAATATTATGTAAGTTTACGTAAGATTTTTTAATTGTTTAGGATTCATTAAGCTCTTTTCATTTAGTAAAATATATATTTATGGACGTGTTGATAACAATGCGGATAAAAAAATATTAGCATGTGGGGGTTCCTATGTGAAGGTTAAGGACATGTTAATAAACATTTTTAAAGGGACGCTTTGGAGATTATATAAGAGTATTTTGAACGTATGATTGATAGTATAAAATGCTGTTTTAGTGGCTTGGAAAATGTATGGCATTAGCAGTTTTCGAAGGGAGAACCCCTCGTTTTTTTTAGTTTTAATTTCTGCCATTACAAGTGAAATGTTCCAATTATAGATTATTATAAGTTATAGAAGACTATAAATTAGGAGGGTAGTAATGAATATTCTTGTTACTGGAGGAGCAGGATTTATAGGTTCGCATACTTGTGTTGCTTTGCTAGAGGCAGGGTATTCCGTTATTGTTGTAGATAATCTTTGCAACAGTAAAGCTAGTACTATAGACAAAGTTAGACAAATAGCTGATAAGGATTTATCTTTTCATGAAATCGATGTAACGGATGAAGGTGCTGTAGAAGCAATATTCTCAAAGTATGATATCGAGAGTGTTATTCATTTTGCAGGCTTAAAGGCTGTTGGTGAGTCAGTTAAAAGGCCTTTAAGTTATTATTATAATAACATTGTTAGTACTATCGTACTTGCCAGGGTCTGTCAAAAATATGGAGTGAATAAATTTGTTTTTAGCTCTTCTGCAACGGTGTATGGAAATAATTCAGTACCATTTGTAGAGACCATGAATCTTTTGCAAACTACAAATCCATATGGTGAAACAAAAGCAGTTTGTGAACGAATTTTAACAGATTTAGCTAGGGCAGATACTGGTTTTTCTGTATCCATTCTGAGATATTTCAATCCTGTGGGGGCACATGAGAGTGGACTGATTGGTGAAGCACCTAATGGAATACCTAACAATCTTATGCCTTATCTAACCAAAGTAGCTAAAGGGGAACTAGAAAAGTTAAGAATCTTTGGAAGTGATTACCCGACAGTAGATGGCACTGGAGTTCGCGATTATATTCATGTGATGGATTTAGCTGAAGGTCATGTAGCGGCACTGGATAACCTTACTGAAGGAGTCCACATTTATAACTTAGGTACTGGCCAGGGGACTAGTGTACTAGAGTTAGTGAAAGCTTTCGAAGAAGCTAATGGAATTGAAATTCTATATGAAATTGTAAACCGTAGGCTCGGAGATATTGCTAAATGTTATGCCGATGTCTCAAAAGCACAAAAAGAGCTAGGTTGGGAAGCCAAGCGGGATATTTTGACCATGTGTCGGGATGCTTGGCTGTTTGAAAAGAACTATAAAGAATAAATTAAAGATAAAATGTATCCTAGTACTTGTCACGTAAATATTATTTAAATTAACAGTTACGAACGGGTCGATATGGCCTGTTTTTTTGTGGAGGGATAATATGAAGCTTGTATTGCTTTCAGGTGGATCTGGTAAGCGGTTATGGCCTTTATCAAACGATACAAGATCGAAACAGTTTTTAAGAGTATTAGAAGGTAATGATGAAAAGCAATCCATGGTTCAGCGTGTATGGGCGCAGTTAAAAACAGTGGGTCTTGCTGATTCATCTGTTATTGCTACATCTAAAATGCAAAGAGACATGATTAATAGTCAGTTGGGATTGGATGTTCCTCTTATCATTGAACCGGAAAGACGTGATACTTTTCCGGCTATTGCTTTAGCAGCCTCTTTTTTATATTCTGTTCAAGAGCTATCTGAAGATGAAGTGATTGTTGTTTTACCGGTTGACCCCTATGTGGAGGTTGGATTTTTTGAGAAGGTAAAGGAACTTGAGAATGTGCTACTAAATTCACAAGCTGATTTGGCTTTAGTTGGAGTTAGACCGACATATCCTTCCTCTAAATACGGCTACATAGTTCCTAAAGGTGCCGTTCAGGAAGATAACTATTTTACAGTTAATCACTTTACAGAAAAGCCAAGTGAAGAAATGGCACAATCTCTTATAGAAAAGAGTGCTCTATGGAATTGTGGGGTGTTTGCATTTAGATTAAATTATATTATAAATATATTAGAGGAAAAGGGATTCCCAATTAATTATGATAGACTTGAATTGGAATATAAAACTCTTCCAAAGATTAGCTTTGATTATGAGGTAGTAGAGAAAGCTAAACATATTGTTGCGCTACCTTACGATGGTTATTGGAAAGACCTTGGAACGTGGAATACATTAACTGAAGAAATGGCTACTTTACAACTAGGTAAGGGTGTCCTTAGTGAAGATTCCGTTAATACACATTTAATTAATGAACTCGATATCCCAGTAACTGTCATTGGAACAAAAGACATTGTAGTAGCAGCTAGTCCTGATGGGATTCTGGTTGCCGATAAGGCTTCAAGCCCGAAAATTAAAGATTTAATTGGTGGTTTCAACCAGCCCCCAATGTATGAAGAGCGAATTTGGGGCTGGTCCCGAGTACTGGATTATACCCAATATGATGACGGAAACGAAATGGTTACAAAACGAATATGCATCCATGAAGGAAAAAATTCCAGCTATCATTACCACAATTTACGGGATGAAGTTTGGACGATTGTCCGTGGAGAAGGTGAATTAGCCCTAGATGATTATATTACTCGTGTGAAAGCAGGGGACATTATTCATCTTCCAGCAGGAAAAAAACACGGCATTAAAGGACTTTCGGAGTTAGAATTTATTGAGGTCCAAACGGGAATGGGGATTAGTGAGGAAGATTTCACTCGCCTTTACTTTGAATGGGATGATGTCATTAATCATTTTAATAAGTCAAAAGCAAAAGTGATCTTATAAAATAAGGGAGGGACTAAGTTCTTTCCCTTTTTATATTAATCTATCCTGGAACCAATGATTTAAAACTTCCAAGTACATTGAATCAATTGTATAGAAATCCTTGTTCAGAAATGTGGAAGTTTCGTAGCTATTATATAACTCTGCTAAAGTTAGGTTATTAATAATATTTGTTATTTTTTTGTTTGATTTAATTTGTATTCTAAAATGTGAATTGAACCCATCTGGATTTTTTTACTTACTCTAGTAAAGGTGGAATTTAAATTGAAAATTGCTGTAGCTGGAACTGGTTACGTCGGCTTAGTAACAGGTGTGTGTTTAGCTGAAAAAGGGCATTCTGTTTCTTGTGTTGATATAGATAAGAAGAAAGTTTCCTTGATGAACTCTGGTGTTTCCCCTATTTATGAACCAGGTTTAGATGAACTAATGGTAAAAAATATGAATAAACTGACCTTCACCACTAATTATAAGGAAGCATATAAAGATGCTGATGTAATTTTTATTGGAGTTGGAACCCCTGAAAAGCATGATGGTTCTGCTAATTTATCGTATGTGTATGCAGTTGCGGAACAAATTGCCCAAAGCATTGAGAAAGACTGTGTAGTGGTTGTGAAATCAACTGTACCGATTGGAACAAACGATAAAGTGGAGGACTTGATTAAAAACAACCTTGCTCATAACGTTAAGGTATCAGTTGCTTCCAATCCCGAGTTTTTGTCACAGGGTACAGCTGTACGGGATACCTTGCACGCATCTAGAATTGTTATTGGAGTAGAAAATCAGGAAGCTGGAGAAGTACTGCGGGAAGTATACAAAGATTTTGAGGCACCTATTGTCGTAACGAATCGCAAAAGTGCCGAAATGATTAAATACGCATCTAATGATTTTCTAGCCCTTAAGATTTCTTTTATTAATGAAATTGCTAACCTTTGTGAAATCATTGGTGCGGACATTGATGATGTTGCGCTTGGAATGGGGTATGACAGCCGTATCGGGAATAGATTCTTAAATTCAGGAATTGGTTATGGTGGATCTTGTTTCCCGAAGGATACAAAGGCTTTACACTGGCTGGCTAACTTCCATGATTATGAGTTGAAAACAATTAAGGCTGCAATTGATGTAAACGAAAACCAAAAACTCAAATTAATTAAGAAGTCTCGTAAGTATTTTGATAGTTTAAAAGGATTGAATATAGCCGTTCTTGGTTTAACGTTCAAACCCGGTACGGATGATTTAAGAGAGGCACCATCTTTAGTTAATATCCCTATTATGCTGGAGGATGGCGCTAATGTTAGAGCATGGGATCCTGTAGGCGTGGATAACTTTGAGAAGAAATACCCTAACGAGATTACTTATTGCCCAACTATTGAAGAGACAATTAAAGATGCTGATGTCTGCTTTATCTTTACGGAGTGGGATGAGGTCAAAGACTTTGATCTATCACAATATAGCAAGTTAATGAAGAACCCTATCATTCTTGATGGTCGTAATTGCTATGATTTAACAAGTGCGAAGAAAGCTAAAATTGTTTATGATTCCATTGGTAGAGAAACAGTAAATACATTAGAGGTTTCACTGGTATAATACTTTAGTGAGCCTTGGAAGAAATGATGAGAGGGAGGAGATTTAAGTCCTTCCTCTTTTTGAATTACAACTTTATACATTACATAGATAATGAAATTCTTTTTTTAACAGCCCAGATAAACGTAGGTCTCCCTGTATGAAGGCCTGTTGGCTGTTTATAATATGATGATGGGGGATTAGATTCCCTGTTTGGCAACAAGGGGGAAGTGTAGTGACGAAGCAGAAGAAGTGGGCTAAAGGGGCGATTGTATGGATGATATGTATCTTTTGCTTTACGCAGCTGCCCTATTTTACAGGGGAAAACACCTCTAAAGCAATCCACAAGATAGTGGAAACGGAACATAAGGCAATCAGTACACCAAGTGCAGACAATCAGGAGGTTGGTATTTTAAACCTAATGATGAGAAAATCAACCCATTTTCTAGTGTTCGGATTTCTTGCATTTTTATTGTTTAAGTCACTGGGTGTAAAACGATTCTCTTATTTCTTGGCATGGCTAATTACCTTCTTTTACGCGATGACGGATGAATACCATCAATCGTTTATGCCAGGAAGAGTCTCTTCTTTTAGGGATGTTTTAATCGATTCATTTGGTGCCTTTATTTTCTTGACGATAACCTATTTGGTAAATAGACGAATAAAGGCAAGGACTCGTTAACCGGTACTTATTCAAACTCGGCTGCCACGAATGAGTGGCAGCCGAGCCTTTTCTATGTATATAAATTATAAGATAAAATGCAATATGATCCTCAACCAGCCGAAAAACGCTAACCACAATGGAACACTTAGAGAAGTGCCCCATACTAACCCAACTAGAAAATTCCCTTGCTCGTCCATCGAAATCAACTCCCATATAGGTTGGTTTCAATTCTTTTAGCTACGCCATAATTTGTAACCGTTTTCATTAATGTGTATACATTGAGTCGATCTACAAATCAGTTTAAATTCTGGTTATAGAATTTTTCTAGTTGCTGGTCACCATTTTTTGCTGCCATCATAAGACTCATGATCAAAACAATGAAAGTGGACCCGACAAGTAATCCTGCAAGAAAATATAACATAGTACCCCTCCTGAACTTTTTAAACCCATAATTCGCAGGAAGGCTTCATATTCGGCACCTGGCTGGCATAGTTTCAAGAACCGTAGCCCCTATAGTTTTGCGCCACCATCTTTCAACGGCTTTGCCCTTTCGTACGAACTATGTCTATTACAATCATATTATACCATATCTTGCTAATGCTAAATAGCAAATAAACTATTAACAAAGGGCAAACCAAAAAAACAGGAGAATATAAACGGTAAAGAAACAAAAGGCCCAGCAGTCTGTTAATCATGGCTTTTGTAAAGGAGGATTAGCTACAGCAAGAAAGGTGTTACAACTACATATTTCGGTGCCTGTCACCGCCCGAAGTTTGTCGAGATTTGTAGAATGAAAGTTTGTTATTTTTCAATATGCAGTAATCGCCGTGGAATTATACCATGGTATAATTCCACGGCGATTACTGTGATTCCTTCTATATATAAAGGGAAAATATAAAAAATTTGCTATTCCAAAATGGCCGGAAGTTGACGGATTGCCTGTCCGGTATTAGACGGTTATAAAATTCCGGTGCCTGTCACCACCCTGTCACCACCCGAACAATGCGAATTTTGTCGAAGAATGCATGGTTGCTAGCTGTACGGGAAGTGGTAGAATGGGGGTGTAGTCTTAGGTTGCCGTATATAGTATTCCTCAACTGATTTTCTCCTTTCTAACGATTCCTATCATTTTTTCTCACTCTCTTCACTAATTAGAATTCCCATTGCTATTTGCAGGTTACAGATTTAAGAATACGAGGCTTTTCCAGGAGGTTGTTTTATGACTGTGAAGGTGTCAAGTATTGGCTTAAAAGGGTTAGAAGGCTACTGCGTTCAGGTGGAGGTGAGGATTACGCCTGGCACGGAGTCAATGGTGATTGTTGGGTTGCCTGATGCCTCCGTTAAGAGTCACGGGAGCGGGTAATTGCGGCACTGAGCCGGTTTGATGCCGACGTGACGGACCAAAAGGTGGTGGTGAATCTTTCGCCAGCGGAACAGAAGAAAAATGGACCGTTGTTTGATTTGGCGATTGCCATTGCCGCTTTAAAAGAGCTGAATTTTATTAAAGGCGAGATTCCTTTGGATACGGCGTTTATTGGCGCTCTGTCTCTTGATGGGACAGTGGTAAAAGCGGAAGGGATGCTGCCGGCATTGACTGCGGCAAAAAGCCTCGGACTCAAAAAGGTTTATTTTCCTTTTGACCCATCCATTCCCATCCAACTGCTGCAAGGACTAGACTGTCGGGTGGTCCAACATATTGAAGAAGTCGTACAGCATTTAGAGGGGCAGGAAAGTTTGACATTGATTCCAGCGGCGGTCTCTGAGGCTCCTATACCACAGTTTTCGCATCGTCCTTTAAAGGATTTCGCCCATGTAATCGGTCATGAGCAGGCGAAGCGGGCTCTGATGATTGC
This sequence comes from Neobacillus camarae, assembly GCF_054950115.1. Taxonomy (NCBI): domain Bacteria; kingdom Bacillati; phylum Bacillota; class Bacilli; order Caryophanales; family Bacillaceae; genus Neobacillus; species Neobacillus camarae. Next base: position 465,011 of record NZ_JBUCKX010000002.1, read on the forward strand.
TGCGGCTGGCGAGCATAATGTGTTAATGAGCGGTCCGCCTGGCTGTGGGAAGAGTTTGCTGGCGGAAACCTTTCCATCAATTCTGCCTTCGCTGACCAATCAATCCCAGCTCGAAGTTATGAGCTTATACCAATTGGCGGGTGAGAAATTAATCCATCCTACCCCGTATCGTCACCCCCATCATTCGGCATCATCTGTTGCGATTATTGGCGGCGGATCCACACCTCGGCCGGGAGAGATTTCTTTGGCCCATCATGGAGTTTTATTTTTAGATGAGATAGCAGAGTTCCCCAAAAAGACACTGGATATGCTGCGGCAGCCGCTGGAGACAGGCGAGGTGACGATCAGCCGGGCCCATTCCACGGTGACCTATCCTTGTTCCTTTATCCTGATCGGTGCCATGAATCCATGCCCCTGTGGATACCTTGGCTCCGCCAGCCACTATTGCACGTGTTCCTCCAAACAAATCCAAGCCTATCGAAATCGTTTGTCAGGTCCAGTGTATGACCGGATTGATATCCTTTTATCCTTAAAGTCGGTTAACCTTAATCAATCCATCATTCGGAACAAGTCTTCCAAGGAAATCAAGAAATTGGTGGAATTGGCTCGTGAACGCCAATACGAGCGTTATCAGCAAGAAGTTACCAATGCGAAGGTGCCAGTTGAGATTCTGTTGGAGACGTGCCGAATATCGAGTAACCAGCAAAACATGCTGACAAATGTGGTAGCCAAGCAAAATTGGAGCAATCGGGTGCAAATCAAAATCCTTAGGCTGGCCAGGTCGATATCCGATTTGGCGGGGGAAGCAGAGATTTCCGACCAAGCCATCTGGGAAGCAATGGCGCTAAGGCGCTGGAGCTACCAAAAACAACAGAGTGTCGCGAGGGAAACTTGATATGTCACGTGAGAAGCGTATCTGGATCCCCCATCGGTTTTATCATATCGTCTGCAGGGGCAATCGTCGTGACCCGCTGTTTCGTAACGCATCTGATTTTGAGGCCTTTCTCCATATCCTCAGTCAACTCCATCGGGACTATCGATTCGAAATCGCCTCCTATTGCTTGATGACCAACCATTATCACTTGCAAATCCGTAGCTCGGAGGTGTCACTCTCCAAATTGATGTCACTCGTCAATAAACGGTACGCCAATTACTATAATACGAAGTACCGCTTAACGGGCCATGTCTATGAGAAACGGTTCTATGACCATGTCATTGAAGACAAACAAGGGATGCTGGATGTCAGCCGGTACATCCATTTGAATCCTGTTGAAGCCAAAATGGTCAGAAGGCCGGAATACTATCCATGGAGCAGCTTCCCGCTATACAAAAGTTCCAGAATCATTCCTCCGAGTTTTATGAATAAGGAACAGCCTGCTTGGTTTTTATGAAGGTACGGAAGAGATGAGAAAGGATAAGTATTGTCATAGTTTACTTGGGAACGGAGCCCCGCCCCGAATAGAAAAGTGAACTTTAATAAATTGACATTTTTCTCCTATGCTAAGATGGGGGAAACCTTAATCCAAGCTCCTTTGTGGCACTTGTAATCAAACCTTTGTTTGACTGACAATATTCATGTCAATTTTTCGAATGAAGGTCTTCTATACCCGTGCATCCGGCAAATTTAATCAAATGGTTGTTTTATTTTCGAGGGCTGCCGTTAGACAACATTTCTTACGATTCATCAGTATTTGTTGAAAACAAGAATGGTTGGTCCGAAAATACCTAGCTTTTCAGCAAAATATGGATTTAAAAATCAGATAAAACCTCAATTTGAGGGGGCTTTTCCCCGTTTTAAACAATCGTTTGTTTGATTGCCGATATTCTACTCTATTTAAGATGCAAAATCCTTTTGTACCGGGTTATTTGGCGTATTTAATTAATCATTTGTTTACAGCGAATTCTGATTAGGGATGGTACCTGACCATTGAATTGACTTCCGAGGATACACCACTGGTTATTATTGACGGGAATCCATTCAGTTCTAGTTCAAGATGTACGAAAGGAACAGATGATATAGCAGAGTGGAAAGGTACTTTATGGCCATGGAAGTTTGTGTTTTAAGCAGGTTGTTGATGCCCTTTTATGACTGTGTGTATAAAGTCGCTCTTGTTTTCATATTTGTTTAATGGTGGGAATTTTTAAAGGGGGGGTACGATGTGAAATATACAAAATCGATTATGATTGGTCTCATTGCGTTAGTAATTGTTGTTGTGGGATTTGCTTCGGTAACCACTGTCGAATCTGGGAACAGGGGTGTGCTGGTGCAATTGGGAGCCGTTAAGCCGACCATTTTATCGGAGGGTCTTCATTTTAGGATACCATTTGTCCAATCCGTTCAACAAATTGAGGTTCGGGTTCAGAAGGAGGAAAGTTCCCAGTCGGCATCCTCAAAGGATCTTCAAATGGTCACAACAAAGGTCGCGGTCAACTATTCGGTTGATCCCGAAGCGGTCAATAAACTCTATCAGGAAATTGGAATGGATTACCGCACCCGCATTGTGGACCCTGCTATTGCCGAAGCACTGAAGGCAGTTACCGCCCAGTACACGGCAGAGGAATTAATCTCAAAACGTCCCGAGGTATCAGCGAAAGTGAAGGAAATACTGGCGAATAAATTAACAAAATACTATATGCTGCTTGAGGATATTAATATTAAGGAATTTGCGTTTAGTGAAGAGTTTAATAAAGCCATTGAATCGAAACAAACCGCAGAGCAAAATGCCCTGCGCGCCCAACGGGATCTCGAAAGAGTCAAAATTGAAGCGGAGCAAAAGGTGGCACAAGCCCAGGCTGAAGCTGAATCGCTGCGGCTAAAGAAACAAGAAGTCACCCCAGAACTAATTCAATTGAAACAAATCGAGGTCCAGGAAAAAGCCTTGGAAAAATGGGACGGACGCCTCCCGAGTGTAACAGGAGGCGCAACACCATTCATCGATGTTAACGGGCTTGAGAAGCAATAGATCAGATGCCAGGGGGACGGTTCTTGTGGTTCTTTTTATCAACTGATGTATAGTTGGACGTGGGAACTGTCCCTGCGCCATCAATGCCTCGAAAGCAAAAGAGCCACGAGAACTGCCAATGTGGTAACGTAGCCAGTAGAACCGTCCCTGTGGTGTCACCAGCGTAAAATAGCCCCCTCAGAATGTCCGGTGAGGATTACTTTACGCTTATACAATAATAGAAAGCTCCTCTTTATTACATTGTGTATTGATAGGAGCTTTCAATTTAAATAAATATTAATTTGCTGAATCTTATTGTAAAGACGTCATAAAAAAACTGTAATTCGTTTTTTCTCGATCTAACTGTACATATGTAATTCCGTTACTAGTTCCATATTTTTGTGAATTTGAATTCTCATCATCACTTACATAGTAATCCACTAACTGTTTAAAGACTTCTTCAGACTATTTTTATAGAAGGGTCTTTTATTAGTTTGAGTGGATTCTGGTTCTAAATGATTATTCATTAAATTTTCTCCTTGGGCTTTGATGGGATGTTTGATATATCTAGCAATAAAGTACGATTGCCATACTTTGAATTTATTAAAATCCTTGCGCTTATTTTCCTTTTAATTGGTTGGTAGAATCGATCCTTTTTTAATGATTAGACCGCCGCCCCTGAAACCATCCACCTTCCCTTTGATGGTAATGAGATCACCAGTTGCTAGATTGGTGATTTCGCCCTTATGTTGGTCTTGTACGATTACGTGGATATAGCCACTTCCTCCGTCTAGATAAACGGTGCTTTCCTGAAGAATAGTACCCATCAGCCAGGTCCTGCTAACTTTAGCTACCTCACCGGTGATTTCGACAACATTATCATCATATCGGCTTTCTGCTGAAACCTCGTTCGAGCTGTAGTCTTCGTATATTTCATTCGCTGAGACTATGATATTGGTCAGTTTGTTCTCGACATCAGGGGTTCCTATTCTATAGATGCCATAGACCAACATGCCTGTTTATGGCATTCTAAATATGTAGGGTATGGCACTTAATTTATGCAGGCCCCCGGGGGCCTGCATAAATTAAAAAAACCACTTGTCAACATTCCAAAATACACATACACTTCCTGTTGGGACAAAGTCGTGCAGGAGGTATTAAGGAGATGTTGGCAGTGGCCGAAATCAAGTATATCAGACAACAGGTTAATAATAAAGGCTGCGGGTATTCAAATGTAGCTAAAAGAATGGGATTAGATCCCAGAACAGTTAAGAAGTATGCGGATAAGGAAGACTTTAACGAACAGCCGAAGGAGAAACAAACAAGAGTATCAAAGGTTTTAGGGCCAGTGAAGCCAATAATTGACGATTGGCTTAAGGAGGATTTAAAGAAGAAAAAGAAGTTTCGTAGAACAGCTAAGAGAATATGGGATTTGTTAAAAGATCAGTATGATTTTAAGGGTTCTGATAGAACTGTTCGTGATTATGTTTCTAGGAGAAAAGAAGAATTAGTAAACGAGGCGGATCAAGCAGCACTACCACTTGAGTCCATTCCTGGAACAGCACAGGTGGATTTTGGTGAGGCCCCATTTATTTATGGAGGGGATGAAATTGTTCTTCCGTTTCTTGTGATGTCATTTCCAAATAGCAATGGCTTTTATTTTCAAGTCTTTCCTTCACAGAATAAAGAGTGTTTCCTAGAAGGTTTAAAGAGAGTATTTCATTATATGGGAGGAGTGCCAAAAGCGATTCGCTTTGATAATCTCACACCTGCCGTTAAAAAAATATTGCCAAATGGGGAACGGCAATTAACAGAGGAATTCCAAAACTTCGTTTTACATTACGGCTTTGAATGTGAATTCTGTAACCCCGCCAGCGGAAATGAAAAAGGACATGTGGAGGCAATGGTCAAGTATGTTAGGAATAACTTTCTTCTACCAGGGCTCCATGTGATTGAATTAGATGAGTTAAATAAGGAATTATGGGGAAAGGCCGAGAAAGATCGTCAAAGGAAGCATTATCAGAAGGATCGAGTAATTTCTGAATTGTTTGAGGAGGATAAGGCCGCCTTCTTACTATTACCGGCAAAGGAATACGAATGTGTAAGATATGAGACCCTAAAAGCTGATAAATACGGTTATGTGAAGGTGGACCTCAATCTATATTCGACTTCGCCGAGATACGCGCTAAAAGAGGTTCTCGTAAAGATTTCATACAACTCGGTGGAGATTCTGAATGAGGAGAATCTTCTAGTAGTTAAGCATTCAAGGCTTTATGGTCAATATCGAAAATCAATGAAGTGGCAGCCTTATTTGAACTTAATGGCCAAACGCCCTACGGCACTTAAATACACCAGTTTCTTTGATCAGCTGCCGGAAGAATGGAAAAACTATTTTCAATCCTGTACTGTGGCAGAAAAGTCAGAAGCATTGAAACTATTATCGCTAATTTTGAAAGAGCATGATTTCAGTCTTATAACAAAAGCGCTTGTCACCGCATCTGAACACGGGCATCCCTCCGTGGATGCCATAAAACAAGTATTCTATCAGCTTATCAATGGCCGTGGAATCCGGAAAGAAATAAAACCGAAAATGACGCTTCCTTCCCTGCCTGAAGCAACGCGAGGGCTCAATCGTTATGATCAGCTTCATAAAGGGGGCGATGCATAATGAACGGGGAAATTCAGACCTACGCAAAGAGGTTAAAGCTTAGCTGGATTAAAGAGCATTTCCATGAAGTAAAAGCTGCGACCCATGAGGAGTATTTATTAAAGATTTTTGAAGCGGAACTCCAGCAACGTGAAGAACGCAGGACCAATCTACTATTAACCCAGGCTACACTTCCAAAAGTACAGGGCAAGCCTTTTGACTGGAATGAGGTACAAATTCCGGCAGGAATGACTAAGGACAGTCTATTAAACGGGGAATTTATTGAACGACAGGAGAATGCCATTTTTTACGGCGGAGTGGGTGCCGGCAAAACTTACTTGGCAACATTGATTGGCTTAAATGCCATACAAAGGTTTGGCAAGTCAGTAAAGTTCTATACCGTTGCAGGGCTGGTAAATCGGCTTCTTGAAGCAAATGAAAAAGGAACACTTATTAAATTGTTTAAGCAAATCGAGAAGCTGGACTGCCTGATCCTTGATGAGCTGGGCTACATACCGCTGCATAAACAAGGTGGAGAATTACTGTTCCAGGTTATTTCGATGTGTTACGAAGCAAAGAGCATTATTATCACGACTAATCTTCAGTTTGGTCAATGGAATCACGTCTTTGGTGATCCCATTTTGACGGAGGCAGTCATCGACCGACTGATTCATCATTCTCACCTAGTAGTGTTCAATGGTGATAGTCATCGCTATAAAGAATCTTTACTAAAAGCTTAAAATGAATGTTGGCAAAGTGGATACATTTTTAATTGCCGTTTAATGCATTTTTTACTTGCCAAATACAAACATGCCGGCAAAGATGAGGAAACCGATAGCCAGACCGCCAATAGAGGAATCGTTCTTGCCGTCACTAGATTGCCTTTTTTCCTCCTTCAATAGGTCTACTACGAGATAGAGACAAAGCAATGCGGCTGCCCCACTAACTAGAATTAAAATCATCTGCTGTTCTCCTTATTCAATTTTCTTCCTTACTCCAGACTGACTCGTTCTTATTGCCCAATTAATAGTATATTAGAAATAGTTAATTTTTACTATCCGTTTTACAATACCTAGGGGGAAACGGCAATCGGAAGTTTTGCACGTATAAAAGAGTAAATAACCGTTGCTTTATTTAACTGATAACTATGGACGATAGATAATCCTGTCTTTAGGGTATTATTAAACAAAGTTTTAATGATATTGCTTGTCTTTGACAATACGGATAACATACGAAAGTTAATCAAGATCATAAAGGGGTTTGCTAAAGGGGCCTATAAAAGTAAAACTCTATCTCCGAAGCAATATAATATTCATAGAATCTAAAATTTGTTCCTATAGGAACCTTTTTTTCAATAATAAAATATAGGCACAAATAGTAACGGAAGGGCCGAAGAAACCATGGCAAATGATAAAACTTTAAAAATGACTAGCTCAGATTTTGTCAGCAATAATGATTTCAATTTAAAAGAGGCGATAGAAAAAGTTCTAACGGAACTAGAGATACATCCTATAACCAATCATAATTGGAAAACATTCAATATCGTTCTAAATACTAAGTCTTCGCGCCAGCAATCTGCTGAAGTAAAAAGAAAGATTCGTGAAGAGGTAGGAAAAGGGGTAGGTGGAATCTATATGGTCGCCAAACAAAAAACCATTCTTTATATCGGAGAGAGCAGAAGGAACATAGCTAATCGATTAATTCGGCATATGAACAAAATCGATATCCGAACCGATTATCGCTCTGATTTTTTCAAAATAAGAGAACATCAAGGGAAGCTAACAATCTATTTCTTTCCCCTTCCTTCTAATCTAATTGAAAGTAGGAAAGTAATTGAAGAATTGCTCACGATTTTCTTGGAGCCGGAATACAAAAAATGGGAAATGAAAAGGAAAGTTCTCGATTTGCGAGCAGGGATACATAACGCAAAGTAAAAGTTGGTAAGGAAAATGATACGAATTAATAATTCCGCTGCCTGGCGGTTAACAGGTGAGCCAATTACAATAGCTGCACCCGGGATCCGGGGTTTTCTCTTTAGAAATCAGTGTTTCCAGCAAATAAAATCAAACGTTTGATTTAGATGACCAGTAGTCCATACATAAAGACCCTGGGGGACGTTTCTTGTGGCATTAAGCCAGGGAAACTGTCCCCCATGGATTCGCTAATCTTCTTCATCTTCAGATAGGTTATAATCCTCACCGGCTTCGTGGACTTCTTTAATAAACTCATGAGGCAATATTTCTAATGCTCTTGAGATTTTATAGACCGTATCCAGAGAGGGAGATTTTTCATTTCTTTCGAGGTCCCCAATATAGGAGCGATCCAAACCGGATTCAAGGGCAAGTTTTTCTTGTGACATCCCTTTGGCTTTGCGCCGCCTTCTTAAAACATTACCTATGTAAATGGCCAAGGAAATCCTCCTTTTTAAAACCATTAGATAATTAGAAGGGGTATCACTCTACAGGCTACAGTCCTCATTTCGAGATTTTATGAAAAAATAGTGAAAAAAGGGGTGGCGAGACAGCATTTTATTTGCTATAACGCAAATGCAAACCGCCTGTCCGCAAGTTGGCGTATGTTACCCGTGAGTTGAATTCCTCTATCCGCAATTCAGCGTGCGTGATCCGCCAGTTGAATCCGGAAAACCATGGAATAATGCCTGGCAAAAAGCTAGGAGAGCCATCCCAATGAATTCAGGTCTCCAAATGGGCAAACAAACCAAATTCCTTATGAAAGCCAAGTTCGATGGTACCGGTCGGGCCATTACGATGCTTGGCAAGTATTACTTCAACCTTATTCCGGTATGGAGTATCTTTCGTGTAGTAATCATCCCGGTACAGGAAGGCGATGAGGTCGGCATCCTGCTCAATCTGTCCACTTTCCCGCAGGTCCGATAGAATCGGACGCTTGTCTTGGCGGCTTTCAACGCCTCGGCTCAGCTGGGACAAGGCGATTACTGTCACGTTTAGTTCCTTAGCCATGGTTTTCAGCGATCTTGAAATTTCATTGATTTCGGCCTGTCGGTTTTGTTTGAGGCTTCGGTCGCCTTCAATCAGTTGGAGGTAATCAACCACGACCAGCATTCTACGGTCTTGACCATACTCTCGTCGAGCTTTACGGACCTTTGTCCAAATATAAGAGATATCCATCCCGGCCCGGTCAAAGATATGGAGGTTCAGCTTGGATAGTGCTCCGATTGTTTCAGTCAAATGCTGCCAATCTTCCTCATGAAAATCTTTTTTCGGGTTCTTCAACTTCCGGCTATCAATCAAGCCGGAGAACCCGGCTATCCGCTTCAGCAACTGCTTTTTTGACATCTCTAGGGAAAAAATCAGGCTGATGTCCTGCTTAGCGGCACGAAAGGCAAGATTCAGGGCGAATGCGGTTTTTCCCATGCTCGGACGCGCCCCAATAATCACTAAATCGGATTCTTGGAAGCCGCCAGTCAGTTTGTCCAAGTTGGAAAATCCGGATGGGATGCCAACGATGTCGCCCCAATCTGTTTCACAGTCCATGAACAAATCGACCAAGGAAGGGGTAATGCTGCCCGTGTCCTCGTCAGTTAGATAGTCATGGATCTCCATCAGCTCCTGAATCCCATTATGGATGGTTTTGCGGATATCATTGCCTTTAGCCTCGTCGATGAGGCGGGAGGCAATCTGAACCGTTTTTCGTTTTTGCGCATGTTCTCGAATGGTCTGCTCATAAAAGTGAAAGTTGGCGGTGGATGGCACACCCCCGGCCAGCCGTGTCAGGTAGCTGACTCCGCCAAGCTCTTGCAGGCGGTCGGCTCCCAGTTCGTCGATAAAGGAAATAAAGTCGATTGGCTTTCCTTTCTCATCCAGGCTGCGGATGACGGAGTAGATAAACCGCAAATTCGATAAATAGAGCTGCTCCGGTTTGATCGTGGCTTCCTTCACTAACTCTTTTTCTAAAAAGAACGCCCCTATGAACGCCTCCTCCGCTTCCTGGTTGAAGCATGCAGAGGGATCTGGTGTCACATATTCCATGTTTTTTACCTCCTGTTAGGCATGAGAATGCTAGAAAATGTCCTGTGATTTTTCTCAGATAGGATCAAGCATCCTCAGCTTATTGCGTTCGTTGGATTCCCAAAATCGCTCTCATGCGGGCCAGCTCCCGTTGAACCACCGCTTCACATGCCGGTTTCTGTCCGGTGGTGATGATGATTTTGGTTTCGCCGGCGCTAGGGACTGTCATAGCGCCCGATGGTTTCGGTAGCAGGTCGGCTATTTTTGGCGGATAAGGTGATTGTTTGACAAAGGCAAACAGGTTTTCCAGGACCTCTTCGGACGGATAGGCTTTTAACACTTCATGCCACAGGTCGACTTTTTCCTGACTCACGATAAACTGCTCATAAAAGTTGCTAATCGTCTTTAATAGCTCAAATGTCTCCCGCTTAATCATCTAAATCAAAATCCTCCTCTTGGTACGTAGTGCCTCTTCGTGCGGTAATGGGGACACCGCGGGATGGCTCGAAGTAAGGAGTCCCTGTTGATTTTTGGTTCAGGTAGGCTTCGAACTTGGTTCCGAACAATGTTTCTGGTCTTAGGTATTGGCTCATATGGCGATCATTCAGCCATTCAACTGTCTTGAGGTCAATCACTTTCTTAAAGTCCTTCAAGGTAAAGCCTTCCTTGCATCTGGCTTTAATTAGCTGTCGGGTCTTCTTGGTTGTTGATTTGTAGTTAGCGTTCGTTTGTTCATTGAGGTAGTCGACAATGTCGACAATAGGGAGTATTTTCTCTGTTGTAATCTCTGAAGTAATCTCTGGTATTGCTTGGGTCAACTCGCTTTCTCCTATGGCCCATTCTAAAATCTCCGATGGGTCAGCTTGAACTGACGATGGTACGGAAATCTCGAAAGGGTCCGGTTCCGCTTGCAACTGTGTTGTGTCGCTGGCGGGGACTTTCGCAAGTGATTCCACCCGTTGATAATCAATCGTGTACCACTTGGTTTTATCCAGCTTTATCTTATTCCAATTGGCGGATAGCAGGAACCCACGCTCTTCCAGTGAAAGAATGATTCGTTTAATGGTGCTTTCTGACCAAAATGGCATTTGTTTTTGCCACTCCTTATAGGTATTGTAAATCCATCTTTTCCCTTCAATCACATGGGAACTCGTTTGGACCCAATAATGAATCTGCTGGAGCACGATGGCTTCGTTCAGGCCAATTTTTGCAGCAAGGGAAGGGATGATCATGATGGGAGCTTCGTCAATTAATAATTTGCTCATAAATTTTCCTCCTGGAAGTCATAATAGAATGCCATAAAAAAGAGGGTGGTGCTAGTTGGCGTTTGCATGCCGGTCCCACCCTTTGAAAAAGCAATATAAAAAAAATTAAGTGCTTATTGTCAGGTGGAGGGCTGAGTACTTGGTGCTGTCGTTAAACCGATATCTTTTAACCAGTTGTTTTCAGGGTCATCTTCGATTTCTTTGAAGAACTCTGAAGGTTTTATTTCAAAGCATCTTGACAGGATAATGATGGTATTTAAGCCTGGTTTTTTCCGATCCCTTTCTAATAAACTGATGTAGGAGGGATCCAGCAAGCAACGATCTGCTAGTTCCTCTTGTGTCAGTCCGAGGTCCTTTCGCTTTTTTCTAAGGGCTTTTCCGAACTGAACATTTGGGGAATTTTCCAATATGCATTCTCCTTTGAACATTGAAGTTGTCTGCTGGAACCTTTACTTTTGCTCTTCTTCCAATTGGTCAAACGGATATTTTCCGGATTTCTCTCTGGTGAATGGATCGTTTTTCTTTGGAGTGTGATCGTTGATGGCTGCGTTTGGATGGATGCCTCTTTTGGCTGATAGAGTGAGTAATTGTTGTGCTTTTTGTATTTTGTCATTAAAGGCCGTTACTTTGGAATCCACGATCATCGTGTAGCCGTTGCTCATTTCTACTACGGTGTTTTTGCCGAAACCAGTGGTTTTCACGATATGTTTGGGATTAAACCAAATGCAATCTGCATTTTGGGGAGATTCAGTTGGAAACAGGCAAATCCCCAAATAGGGATTCACAATAATTGGGCATTTGGCCTTCTTATCCAGTATGGACTTGGCCCCAGTGACAGCACCTTTCAAGTCAAAACCGATGGATGTTAACGTATCGTCCAAAAGCTGCAACGGAGTCCGGTCTACAAGAAAAGCTGAAGCCCCGGACACGACCCGGGTGCACAGCTTTCCGAATGGATTATATTCCCCTGTCATTAATATCATTTTTCTCTCGACAAAATAACTTTTTTGAGTCGTCAATGGATCATCCACTCCTAAAAGAATATGTATTTTATCCTCCCGACATTATTTAACAATAGTTTTGTAAGCGATTCCACGGACTAAAGTACAAATTCCGACTTTATTCGCGCTGCTTCTTGACAAATCTTTGACAATTGAAACTGAGGGATGGTTTTGTGCTTCAGTGGAGGCTATGGAGATGACTAGGATGATAACCCCATATATGGTGCCACCCTTCAGTGGTTTGCCCATGTCCGGTATATACAGGATCTCGTTACAGAATGGGTTAAGCGAATCACAAAAAATCAATTTTAAAGCCAAAATCGGTATCAAAACGTATTCTTTTATTTCAAATTTGATTTTTGTTTTTTTGTGATGCAGAGGGACGTGGTCTTATCAGGGGGATATCCCTGTTGACGCTCTAGTTAATTGAAGGGGGAACCTTTTATTCAAATTATTTCTGGAATCCTAGTCGGTAGTGTTTTCTTTTATATCGAGGTTGTTCTTCCAAAAAGAACAGAGAGGAAATCTCCTCTCTGTCTAGTACTCCCTATTCATTTAGTTTAAGACCATCTTCTAATTTCGTTACATTTGTCTCCGCATCATTATAATCGGTCATCGCACTGTTCAGTTGTTCGTCTGGCGAAGACCCATCTTCAATGGCTCCTGGCTTCAGTTGTTCTAGTATATGAATCTGTTTATTCACTGACGAAGTTAAGCTGTCCGTAGTCCCATTCAGTAACGATAATTCCTTATCTGAGAAATTGGTGGAATATTTAGCAGCCGCTTTTTTTACGTTATCCAAAAACCATTCTTCGGATTTAATCGAATCGATGGTAGAATCGACTTCTTTTGTGATTTCACTAGAATCAGTAAGTTGATTACTGTTACTGATAAAACTGTTCAAGTTATTATCACTACTTGTTAAATCTATTGCTTTCATCGCACTATTTAGGTCCTCCTGAATAGCTATGGTGTATATGGCTTGGCTAGAATTCATCAATTTTTTGGCTTTTAATGCTTCTTGATCAGAAAGCTGGTTCACCAGTTCATCCAGGGTGTCCAAGGACTTTTGGATATCCTCATCATCGTTGTATTCAATTCTAGTCTCAGTACCGATTCCGTATGCAATCAGGTTCACATCATTACTGAAATCAGTATATTCTTCCCTTGTTAAATATCCGACTTGTTCCTCAATCTGTTTATTATAGTTTTTGGCATCTTGTAGTTTTGCCATAATTTCTGCTTTCGCTTTTTTTCCTTCTTCACTCGAAACTGGTTGTTCTTTTTGGGTGCTAGTCTCTGTATTTCCACACCCTGTTACCACTGAAATGAATAATGATGCTAGTAAAAGTAATAGATATACTTTACCCTTTTTCATATGATCCCCCTATAAATCTATTCTTAGATGCACTTCTAATCATATCACTATAATAAAAATTTTTGTTTTGACACTCTTTAATTGACATAATGTACCTTGGAAAAATAGACATTCCACATCCTTGTTCTTGAGAACTGGTCCCTAAATAAACTTATTGGCCTATTTCAGGCCTTTTTTGAACATGAAGCACCTCCCCCAAGAGGGGCTGCAGCCCTAGATTAGAAGTTGCCGGGTTACTTGTTGTCCCCTCATTCGTTCGAGAAGACTCTGAATCGATACCAATACTGGTGTTTTACCTAAGGGGGCATCACCTAATCGTAGTGCCATTTTTCGCCTCTATTAATGGGGGGAGAAACCTTCAGCCAAGCGACTTTGTGGCAATTTTAAACAAACGTTTGAATAAATGACAATTTCCATACCTTTTAATCGAGTGAAAGTCAGCTGTACCAATGAATCTTACGGAATCAATTAAATGTTTGATTCATTCCTGATGCCTTCCATTAGACATCATTCTTCAAGTTTCATTCGGCATTTGTTGAAAACAAGGAGAATCCGTAAGCCATTACCTGATTTTTCGACAAAATCCAGATAAGAAAATTAGAAAAAACTTTTTTAAAAAGGCTCTTTTCGCCTTTTAAAACAAACAATTATTTATATGACAATATTCATCTGTATTTCTGGTTCATAATTCCTTTGTACCGGGGTTTTTGGCCTATTTAATCAATCGATTGTTTAAATGGCAAAACACTATGATGATTCCGTTTTGGATTGGTACCGGTAATGGCTGGATGGTAAAATGGAAGAAAACGATGCAGGTGACAACATGAATTTGTGTGAGCGCTGTGAATTAGCTGAAGCGAAGATTGTATTAGGTATGGAATCGATTAGCATGCATTTATGTTCTAATTGTTATAATGAACTCATGGCTGAGGAGCTTGATATGAAATTAGAGCAGCTGCCAGATACTTTTTCATGGAAGGATGCTCAGGGAATGAGTCGGACATTTCATGTGGATCGGCGGATTCATCCCAATGGAGTCTACTTGGAAGCAGCGGAAGCGAATGAATTTGGCTACAGATTTGCTGTACATGGTGAATTAGACTGTGATCAGCTAGATTTATTTACTAAATTAATGGCAAAAACACGAAAAGGACTAGCCAAGCAACACGTAGGGACCAACGTTTACCCGAATGGACACGCTTACTACTCCATGATAGGTGATCAGATAATAGGTTATATTGAGCATGATGAGACTTCTGACGGTACGCCACTTGTTATCATCGATGGCAAGCCTTTCACGTGGGAGGAAGTTGGCAAGATGATTATGTCATATGAAGGCTTTCGAATGAAGATAAAGATGTACGATATAACAGATGATGTGGATGAGGAATCAGACAATTAGGCAGCAAGGGGATGGCATAGTGACGAAGCAGAAGAAGTGGGTAATAGCGGCGATTGTTTGGATGATAGGTATTTTTTGCGTTACGCAGCTGCCCTATTTTACTGGGGAAAACACCTCAAAAGCAATCCACAAAGTAGTGGAAACGCAACATAAGGCAATCACCACGCCAAGTACAGATAGCCAGGAGATTGATATTTTAAATCTAGTGGTGAGGAAATCAACCCATTTTCTTGCGTTCGGCATTCTTGCGTTTTTATTGTTTAAATCACTGGAAGCGAAACGGTTCTCTTATATCTTGGCATGGGGGATGACCTCCTTTTATGCGATGACGGATGAGTACCATCAATCGTTTATGCCTGGAAGGGTCGCATCGTTTCGGGATGTCCTAATCGATTCATTTGGCGCCTTCATCCTGTTGACGATTATCTATTTCGTTAATAGGAGAAAAAAGGCAGCGGCTCGTTGATTTTTATTGCTAAATAAGGAAGCTCGGCTGCCGCTTTTATGGGGAGCCGAGCTTTTTCTATAAATGGCTGCCACCCCAAAAGGAGCAGCATCCATAGAGTAATAACTAGTCTTTGCCGGGATGTTGCGTCATCCTTTCATTCGTTCAGGAAGACTTTGGATCGACTGGACCACTAAATCGAGCTTAGACTCAATCCGGTAAAGCAAATAAAGGGTCACCACGATGGGGAAGCCCACCTCGCTGATGAGCGGAATGATTTGTTCCACGAGCGTTCACTCCTTTCTCTATTAATCTCTTCATAAAAAAGGCCGGTTTCTGCTGAATCCGGCCTCTCCGTTTATTGCACCTTAAGCAAGCTCATACTCCACGACATTGCGGTCGATCACTTTTGCTCCTTTCGCCGCAACCAGCTTGCCGGTGCTCGATACGAATATGTCAGAAGCAATGATTTGCGCCATGGATAGCTTGACGACTTCTTCGTCGATTGGCTCCTTCGGATTAATAGAAAAACTTATTTTAAATGAGTTTATTAGAAGATAATCTCGCATAAAATTAATTTGTACTAGTTGTGCTCAAACGGAGGTATCTTCTTCCCGGCAATTATTAAGGAGTAATTTTGGAGGAATCAATATGCGAGAAACAAAAGTCTGTGAATCATGTGGCAAACTTGTTAGAAGGTCCCCTTCACATATAAGGGGAAGAGTCTATTGCAGTAAGGTATGTTCTAACCTAAAAAAAAATGTGGGTATACCGAACGAAAAAACCTGCGAAAATTGTGGTATTACATTTTCAAAGCAAAAAAGGGAAACTTGGGAATATTGGAAAACAAAAAAGTACTGTTCTCATGAATGTTATTCGGCGTGCTTAGTTGGAAAAAAGAACCCTAATATATCGGCTACTTTAAAAAAACTTTGGGCAAGTGACCTATCATTCCAACAGAAAATGGCGGGCCGTCCATCACATTCCTTAGAAACAAGGCAAAAAATTGGCGCAGCCTTTAAAGGAAGAAAACTAACTTATAATCACAAGCAAAGAATATCCCAGGCCATAAAGGGAGAGAATCATCCCTTTTATGGAAGAACCCACAGTCAAGAAACCAAGAAGAAAATATCAGAAAATAGAAAAGGAATTCCATTATCTGAAAAACATAAACAGCACTTATCTGAATTGTTTACTGGTAGGAAGTTATCAGAAGCCACCAGAAAAAAATTATCAGACATTTCAAAGTACAAATGGGCAAATGACCCAGAATATGTTACAAGATTACTTGATGGTCTCTCGGGAAGTAAAGGTAGAACATCATTGGAGCAAAAAGTTGCAGATGTTCTTACTGAGATAGGTGTTGAGTTTGAAGAGCAATTTATCATAAGCCGTTCAATAGTTGATTTTTATATTCATAATGGGAAAAAGATTATTGAGGCAGATGGTGAGCGTTGGCATAGCGCACCAGAGAAAAAAGCAAAGGATAGACGAAGGGATTCATTTTTAATGGATAATGGGTACAGGATATTAAGACTAAGTGAGACCGAGATAAATAATAATCCCTTACCAAAAATTATGGAATTCTTGAATAAATGACCATTGATAGTACCGATATGCATTTCGTTATGTAGTATTATTATAATCACCGAGCTAATACAGACCTTTTATGGAAGGATAAAGAACACCTGAATGTTATCAAATTCAGGTGTCTTCAGTTTTAGATTATATGAGCTAGTAAATTACAGTTTCTCTATTAATTCGGCTATTGATGCTGAGTGATCTTTTTGAGGTTTTGGAAATAAATTTCTTATAACAATAGTTGCCATAGCAGCAACTTGAGAGAACAACCCAGCAAAAAAGATGTTTGTTACCCACTCAGATAATTTAAGCTTCCCAGAACCAATGTTCCAAAGATAAACATTTCCAGCAATTACTTCTATAAAAAGAGCAGACAAGATAAAGTAAGCAATATTTCTTCGCATTTTTCTTTCTTGTGTTTGCTGTTCCTTCCATGTTGTAATTACTGTTCTTATTTTATAGCTTTGATCTTGAGCAGCTTGGTAGGAATTAATTACTTCTACATCAGATGCAGAAACATTCCCGAGTGTTTCCTTTAAAAATTCTGACTTTTCCTCGATATCTGTTCTTGGTGAAGGATTTCCCATCATAATTATCCTCTATTTATCCCGATGTTAATTATACGATTACCCATTGCGGAAATAGATACACCAAAAAGAGCAGCAAGCTCATCAACAGTAGGGTTCTTCCTAATTTCCCATTCTCGTTTAACACGATCAGCCGGCATTAATAAAGCTGCCGCAAATTTATTGGCCTCTATTTCAATATCTCTAGAGGAAAAGTCAGGGTTATTTCTAAAGAAACTTAGTTCACGATCTACATATAAATTGTTTTTTGTATAATGTAAAAAATAGTGACCTAATTCATGTGCTATAGTAAACCTTTTTCTATTGGTATGATCATTATGCTTCACATATATCGTAGCTTCATCATTATTAGTGATTTCAAGCATTCCTGAAATATTTGGTTCAGTAAATTCAGCATATTTAACACTTATATGATTATTCTGCGCAATAATTACGGGGTTCACCGGGATTGATCCATTAGTATTATTTGCAAGAACTTCTTTAGCTTTTTCTTCTGGATTAGTTGCATTAGTTGCTTCCTTTACTTTGGACATATGCCTCACCCCTTTTTTAAAATCCTGGATATTATATATCTTTTTCATGGGATATCTCCCCTTAATACAGGTTAATAATCTTTATGCCCATTGTCATAGAATAATAACCGTTAAAGTAAGATATCAACGACAATCTTAACTAAGAAAATAAAAAAAGTCTAGTATGAAATTGTTAATTTACACTTTTTTCGCTTTTCATATATTTATATTTCGACAATATAAAGTTATATCCTTCCAAATATATAGTTTATATCCTAAGAATTTTCAAATAGCAAACATCTATCTAAAAGTCGTCAACTACCCCCAAAAGCTGCTGGCATAAACAATTAAGCCTATACTGCTACAAAGACTTATATTAAATTGCCCGTGGTAAATTAACTCGTGTTATGGGTGGTGACTCCACACCCTGGCCAGTCTTTGCTTCATCAAAATGTTTTATTTTTGTATGATAACATAATTCCCCAAGAAGAAGCAGGACGTGCCAGGTAACGCTATGATGACCAACTTTTAATCCCTGGGGATCCGCTGAATTTCAATTTTCTAAATTCCAAATGGAGAAGGTCAAGACTTATAGAGGTTGGTTGTTCTGTCACCTCATTAAATAATAATTAATAGAGTAGAAAGGTTAAAAGTGTGGTTAAACCATCTTCTTCTTGAAGAGACTATGAGGACAATGACGTTGCTTATTACGCCCCGACAATTTTTGTTTTCCACTCTATGGCTATCACCTCAAATTGAGCTGTAGCCATAGAGTAAAAACAAGTCTTTGCCGGGATGTTGCATCACCCTTTCATTCGTTCGGGAAGACTTTGGATCGACGAGACCACTAAATCTAGCTTAGACTCAATCCGGTAAAGCAAATAAAGGGTCACCACGATGGGGAAGCCCACCTCGCTGATGAGCGGAATGATCTGTTCCACAAGCGTTCACTCCTTTCTACTATTCTTTTAATAAAAAAGGCCGGTTTCTGTTGAATCCGGCCTCTCCGTTTATTGCACCTTAAGCAAGCTCATACTCCACCACATTGCGGTCGATCACTTTTGCTCCTTTCGCCGCAACCAGCTTGCCGGTGCTCGATACGAATATGTCAGAAGCAATGATTTGCGCCATGGACAGCTTGACGACTTCCTCATCGACCGGTTCCTTCGGATTTTCAATCGTAAGGCGTGCTGTCTTTCCAAACTCTGTGCCAAACTCCAATTCCAGTGTTTTTGCCATTTTT
Source organism: Neobacillus camarae (assembly GCF_054950115.1). Taxonomy (NCBI): domain Bacteria; kingdom Bacillati; phylum Bacillota; class Bacilli; order Caryophanales; family Bacillaceae; genus Neobacillus; species Neobacillus camarae. Next base: position 484,003 of record NZ_JBUCKX010000002.1, read on the forward strand.
TTCACCTCCCATCGTTAGATTTTTCACGCGTCATTAAGCGATAATTTCTGAACTGTCATTGCGCTCGACTTTGTTTAACTGGTCGTTACACAAAACAGAGAGAGCAGTGGCAGCTTGCCACAACTGGTCAACAGTGGCCGACTTTGTGACATTACTGAATGTCTTGGACCGCACGATTGGCTTGCCCTCATCGTCCATCCCAGTTTGAAAAACTAAACGAAGCTTTGTGGTTTCGAGTAATCCTTGTGCCATGTCGCCTCACCTCCTTTCACCTTTTATATATAGATTTAAAGGTGAAAAGGACAGGTGGAAGGAAAAATAGGTGGTACCGAGCTTGATGACTCTTGTTTGGTGAATGGTTCAACCATAAAATCCACTAAAAATTCGGAAAAATTTTTATACTATTTAGGGTGACAGGCACCATCCAGATTAAACCAGGTGGCAGGCACCACCTGAATTATGGGAAGTTCATATGTGTTGAGGGATGGTTCGTGTATCCGGTCAGGATTAAGCGAACCATCCCTTTTTTGGCTTCATTATATTGAGATATTTTTCAACTAAACTAATTGCTATAATCTTACTATAGGACTTCTTCCCCGGTGCCCAAGGGGCCAATCCTAATCAGACTGGACATTCCCCCTTCTTGTGGCGGTTTTCTCTTTGGGCTTTTACGGCACAATGATAACATGAATATAGATTAAAAAAGTGAGGGGAAACGATTTGATTTTTCATACTGAGGATCCTCGGTTAAAGAAGATGGTCGTGCTTTTGGAACGGAATTTGTTTTATGAAGCGGTTCATGTTCTCGTGGACATTATTACGGAAGTGCGTGACCGGGAGGCATTGCTCTCCTATATGAGTGCGTTTGCGTACAACTTTTCGAATGCCAAGCAAGATAATTACGTACCCAATCGAAAACGGAAGGAATCGGCAAAAGAACCGCGCCTTTATTCAGCGATGAGCGCCAAGTTCGCCCCGCCCTTTGACCATTTATTGGAGCTTGTGAAGGATACCGAGTTCCGGGAAGTTCTCCATCCTGTGGTCCGGTCTATTACATTGTATTGTGAGAATGACATGGCGGGGGCCGTGAAGGAGATGGAAAAAGCGATTCAGGCAGGCGGCCGCTATGAGCTTTTGGACTATTACATGGCCGTGTATTTTTCGGCGCTAAAGGATTACCGCCAGTTTATGAAGTACTATGACCTGCTGGCGCCTGAGAATCGGAAGCAAGGCTTCTCCAAAAAATATGTCCGCTACCGTCCCGATTTCATCCATGACCCGGCCCATATGATTTATGAGTTGAATAAGGAGATGGAGAAGCAACGGCAAAGGAATGAGGATATGGTCAAACGGTATGCCCACAATTGGTCCAATTTGCTGCTGCCGCACACCATCCAAAGGGTGGTCAATTCGCTGGTGGAAGTGGGGCAATTTTCAAATGAGGCGATGATTTTGCGCCGGGCCTACCAAAATGAGACGCTTCTTGGCCAGCAGAGTGTCATGCTCCAGCTCCGCCATTCCGATGACTTCCATCAAGTGCAGCTCCATGTGCGAAAAGGGATTGCTGCCGCCAAAGACAAGGAGGCGGGAACGATTCAACAGGTCATCCGCGATAGCCTGGAAATCGTCTTGTTTAAAATTTTTTTCTCGGACGAACGGACCCGTTCGAAGCGGGATCAACGGATACTGGATGAATTCCAAAAACAGGGAGTGGATATTGGCCCCATTACGGAACAGCTGGGAAAACTGTTGATGGATGAGAAGGGGGACTTGTTGGGGTTTGTCTCAAAAGAGCTTGTCCCAATAGAAACGCTTGTCGCCGGACCGTGGCCGCTGGTCCGTCTCCTCAAGGAGGAGGGCGGAGCCTATGCGCTTCTGATTGAGATTTTTACCGAACTGTTCCGCAATGCCTTCACTTACGCCAGCAAATCCAAGGGGGATGCCATTTCGGTCAGCCTGGAGGGGACCAACATAAACGGGACGCCGTTTTTGGCACTGTCCCTTCGAAATAAAAAGCCGGACTATCCGGTCAGTTCGGGAACAGAAGAGGGCTTGGATTCCATGAAGTCGCTTCTGGAGATGGTCAACCGGGATGTTAATAAGGAGTTTGCCACCTCCTTCATGGAGACGGAGAACCGGAAGCATGACTATGAAATCCAGCTTATGCTAAAAGCCAATTTATTGATTGCACGGGGGGAACTGAGAAAATATGGCGGGTTATAAAAAGATTTTATGGGTGGAGGATTTTGACTCCGGGCGCCAGACGATGGATAAATACGATTTCGATCAAACGTATGTCCATGTGGTCAGGGATTTTGCGGATGCGTTGTTGTATATAAAAGAAGAGTACGGCACTTTCGATACGGTTTTGCTGGATATCAATCTGGAGCTTGGTGAAGTGGAATCGGAGGAAGTCCAGAAGATTATGGGGGAATACCTCCATCCAAATCGGCAGTTCCAAGATATCGGCAAACGGGAGCTGAAGGACAATGCCGGTTTTTACGTGTATTTGTATTTATTGCATAAAGGGTTTCCCCGGGATCGGGTGTGTTTCCTGACAGGTTACAAATATGCGGAGGAGGAAACGCGGTTCAGCGTGTTGCGCCGTTTTTTGGAGGAGCATGGATTCCATAAGGAGAACGTTTGGATTGAATACGGGGAATTATTGGACGAAATCAACGAGTTCATGGATGAGCCCGATTTTGCCGATATTGCCGATGGATTTATGGCGTCTGTCGAGCAAGGAAACACCGTGGAAGCGTATCAATACGTGGTGGACACGGAAAAACGGCTGGTTAAGTTTTCGGAGTCTTCTTTTAAAAATGAAGATATTTATGGGAAATGGGATGAGAACTTTTCCAAAACAGGGATTAAATCCCCTGATGGGTACAACAAGGAAGTGAAGGGGGAATTTAACGACTTCAAAGGTTGGCTAAAGGAACGGCAAACCCCCTACTACTTGCTCCGTTACGGTGTGGTTAGTGCCTGCGAGTATTTGTGTGAAAAAATGGATGAGAATCCTTCCTTTCTGCGGTTTGAGCGGGCGTTTTATCTGCCGAAGAAGAATCGGGACCTGGACGAGCAGGAAGATCAACGTGGGGAGCGCTTGTTTTCAAAGGAGTACTTCCAAGGCTTGCTGCTGGCTTTAAAAGAAATGCTGCCGCTTCATGAACCGGACGGCCCTGTGAAAAAGAATATTTATAAGCAAATCATCCGGTTTATCGCCCATGATTGGGAAGGGGCCGTGTCCGTCAATAAGTACAGCCAAGTCGACAGTGACAAGGAACAGGGCTATAAGGACCGCACTTATTTTTCGATTATGAAGTTGCTGCGGAACTGGAGTGCCCATAACAAGCTTATCGAGTTTACCGAAAGTGATGTGGCCTTTTTCTTGTTGGTCGCCTTGCGCAGCTATTTCCGCTTGAATAACTTAACGGAAAGCTTTCCGGTTGTGCCTTACGAGGAAATTCTTCTACAGGTAGTGGAACCACTTTCGGCTGAGGAGAAGGAACAGAAACAGGTCCGGCTCCAGCAAAGCCTGCAAAACAACGAGATTAAATTGAACCAGCAGTTCGACCAGCTCCGTCAGCGCATGATCAGGCACTATGAGAAGCAGGAAAAAGTATATCTTTCGATGTCAGTCAATCTTTATGATGTCTTGAAGGATATCGGCAAAGATCTGGACGACTGTACGGTGCATGATTTGCACATCATGCTTTGGTATGGGATGTGTTCAATTAGTTTTGGGAGCTTCCAAGCGAATATCATCAATGTGAAATATGATTACACCTTCATCAACCGGCTAATCTTCCAGAAGCGGAAGGAGAACGATTTGTTCACGCAATTATACATACGGACGTTTGAACAGCTGCTGCAGCCTGAAGGGTGCCAGGTTTAACGTAGGGACGGCTTTGGGGTTTAGCGTGTTGCGGGGTCGGGGTGTCGCTGGCAAAGGAATCCATCTATCATTGGAAAAAGGGGATGCTGTCATGAACCGTTTTTTAAACACAGAGAATTATCTAAGGGAGCTGATCGATGGGGATGCTATTGAGTTTGATTCCTTTGAGATGAATCCGGTTTGGGAAGAGGCGGAACTAACCCGCAACGGGGATGCCGCCACCTTCCGGTTTGCCGATGGCGAGTGGTACGAGGGGGAAGAAAAGGAAGGCATTCCCCGCGGATTGGGCACCTATACTTTTAAAAAAGGGAATCTCTACAAAGGGATGTGGAAGGACGGCCTCCCCCACGGGCAAGGAAAATTTTATTACCATGATGGGTCGTTAGCGTATGAGGGGGAGCTGAAGCAGGGGCAATATGACGGGTTTGGGAGCGCCTATTATCCGGACGGCTCGTATTACGTTGGTGAATGGTCAGAAGGCGCCATTTCCGGCTTAGGCTACTGCATTAAGAGGTTTGGCCGTGCCAATGAGGATACGGAGGACCCTTATATCTATGACTGGATCCCGTTTTCGTGGTATGTGGGCGAGTGGAAGGATAATGTCCCGGACGGTAAGGGCAGGATTTTCATGATGGAACCCGACGTTTCGAAAACGACCGATGCGGACCACTTCCAGAGGGAATGTTGGCAGGCTGTGCAAACCCGGCGGCGTCTCGCGGAGCTTCCCGATATGACCAAGAACCGGAAGTATCTTTGGTATGAGGGAGAGATGAAGGACGGTGACCCCTATGGGGTGGGGTCGTTCTATGATGAGGAAGGCCACCTGAGGTTTCATGGCGAAGTGAAGGGAAGCATCGAAAAACTAAATATGCTATATGACCATGTGCCCCAATGGTCCGATGACATCAGGACCCCGGAATTGGATGCGGACCCCTGGATATACTTCGACGGCAAACCCGTCATCAAGCTGGGATATGGGGAGTTTTACACGAAAAACGGGGAAGTCTGGTTCAAGGGCAGCATGGACCACATAAGGTGACAGGCACCTTCCAGTATTTGGACGGTGCTTGTCACCTGGAGGAAAGGAGGGCGGTTGACCGTGGATTTCCGGAAGGAAGAAGAGATGTTCCGGTTTTTATTTATTGAGGGGAACGCCTATAACAAGAAGCAGCTTGCTGGTCTCTTGGGTATGAAGGAGAAATATTTCTACGATAAATTTTTTCCGCGATTCCAGCAAGAGCTCGAGGAGCAGGTTGAAGCGGATTATGTGGAGTCCACAAGGCGGAAAAAATTCAGCTATGCCAGGCTTAAGTATGATGCCTACCAGTATAACGAAAATGTGTTGATGGCATTCTACCGGCAAAATAAGGCGCTTCGCCCGATTGAACTGGAGCGCCTCACCGACATGTTTTCATTGCTGTCCCAAAAGGCGATGACGAAGGAAGAGGTGGTCCGGGAGGTAAACAAGCGTCATCACCTGGTGGTCGACAATGCCTTTTCCCGATCGTTCGACCGGAGCTTTGCGGAACTGGAGCGGCTGGGGGTCGTTTATAAAACGAAGGCGAAAAAGCCCTACCAATATAAACTCGACCATCGTCTTCTCGAGGCGCTCACCACCGGGGAACTGCTGGATTTGTACGGGTTTGTCCACTACGTCTCCAATACGGCCAGTTTGTCGGTGCCGGGATACTTTTTGCTTGATATCGTAAAAGAATATCTGGCCTGCCAAGCGGCGGATGCAGCCCCCAGGCTGGATATATATTCCTACAAGTACATCAACTTCGGCAGAATTTTGGATGAATATAAGTGCATGCAGCTGCTATACGCCCTTGAGGGGAACAAATATGTAAAGCTCCGCTACTATCCGAAGGATGCCAAAAAGCGGGCCCATGTTGCAACCGATGAGCCCGACAAGCCGGAGCTTATGAAACTCATTCCTTTACGCCTGCTCTATGATCACCAATATGGCCGGTGGTATTTTCTGGGCGTGAAGGAAGGGGAAGAGAGCTATCGGATTTTGAAGCTGGAAGGAATCGCGGACATCGGGCTCGGTGAACGCATAGGGGAGTTGCCTGCATGGACGGCCGGGCAAATCACCGGCCAACTGGACAAGAGCTGGCTATTGGGCACGGATCCGCCCGTAACGGTCCACGTGAAATTTTACTTTGAACCTTCCCAGCCGCAACGGAATTTTATCCGCGAAAGAGTGGAGCGGCAAGGCCAGTGGGGGAAAATTACCGAAGAGGGGGAGGATTTCTTCCTCTATGAAATCCAGGTCAACGGAACCCGGGAGATCAAGCCGTGGATTCGGAGCTTTGGTTCGAGTGCCGAGGTAGTGGCCCCGAAGGATTTGCGGGAAGAGTTGATCGCGGAGTGGAGACTGTTGGCGGAGGAGTATGCTGATGTTTGAAAAAATTCATAGCCACCAGCTGAAAAAAAGCCTGAAGGAAATGATGGGAGACACGAATGAGTTCATGCTGCCCATCTCCAACCATGAAAAGCGCTGGCTCAAAGCCGCGCTGCAGAATGAGGCGGCGACCTTGTTTTTCAAAGGAGAAACAATGGAAAAATTGGAGCCACTCTTAGCTGAAATCGTAGAATCCGACCCTTCCCTCATTGTTGAAAAAGGAACCTCCAAGCCACTGGGACAGCAAGACGATATTGCCTCGATTCACCAGCGGCTTCGCCATGGCATGGCCAATAAACAGGCCTTCCTTCTTTCCTACCGGCTGAATGATGGGGACGTGATAGAGGGGGCAGAGGGCTTTCCGTATAAGCTTGAATTTTATGTACAAAAACAACAATGGTATGTGCTTTGGGTAAAAAAACAACATGATGTGGATTATCTGATTTCGACTCCTTTGCCCCATCTGTTGGATATTTGCTGGAAAAAATGCAGTGAAGCGGAGTATCGGGCGTATCTGGGGTTGGCAGAACAGCTGGTGGACGGGGGGAAGCGGCAGGCGACGATTGCGCTAAATCCGAAGACCCTGGATGAATCGTCCGTCGATCAGCATCGCCACCGTATTTTCTATGCTTTTTCCTGTTTTGACAAAGAAATTGTCTATGACGAAGAAGAGCATCATTTCGAGATTATCGTCTATTACCGGGAGACGGAAAAATATGATTTGCTGCAGAAGCTGCGATTTCTGGGGAAACGGGTGGTCGTAAAAGAACCTGAGGAACTGAGACGCATGCTCCAGAAGACTGCCATCGATGCATTAAAGCGGTATGGCGAGTGAAGAGTGTTTGCCGCTTGCTTTTTTAGGGAGCGTCGGGCTATCCGTTAGAGTAGGGTTATCAATCTTTCTGTGTTATAAGCCAACCAAACCATCAAATTCAAGCCGCTATAAAGCAGGTGACAATCTGCTTTGTAGTGGCTTTTTTTTTATAAAAGCATTCTACCTAAAAATGGGTAAATTCGCCTTTTTTTATTAACGGCCGTACGCATGAAAAAACCGCTAGAACAGTCGTTAATAACCCTTATTAACGACTTTTCTCGGGGGGAAATCACCGGAACGGTAGTTAATAGCCTTTATTGGCGACCGATCTCCCAGAAATACCGCCGGAACCGTCGTTAATAGCAAGCGATTAACGACCGAACTCGCAGAAAAAGCAACAGAACGGTCGGTAATGCAAATTGCCAAATATTGGAACGAACATTCGTATTCTTCACCAAAAAACAAAAGCAATATAAACAGCCTTTTTTTACACATAAGAGCGCTTATCCCCCCTAGTTGTGGCGGACTCAGGGGGGATTTTTCTGTCTATAATGAGGATAACAATTACTGAGGAAAGAAAGGACGGGATTTGATTGGCGAACAAAGGGATGGACGTTGAAAAAACAGCACAGGATGTGTCCGGGATATCAGCCGTGGCTCTTGGAGGAATGCGGGTCATCAATCTGGAACAGGCCTTTGCCGATTATAAAAAAATCATGCTGGAGGCGGTCCGGAGAAAGGATGGCGGGATCAGCGGCCTTCCGGACGATAAATTAAAGGGGTTTGTGTTTGAGGGCCATCATAAAGGCACGTTCAACATTGATGCGGCGGCCAAAGGCCTCTTTAAAAAAGATATCCAGGCCCATATCGGCAATGATGTGTTGGCGGACGGGTCCGTTTTATCGGCCCATGACATGACGACGGACATTCTCATTGAAAGCCGGCCTTCCCTACGGCAGCAATTGGGGCAGGAGCAGCCGAACGTCAAGGACTACCAGGCCAAAGTGTACGAGTCCCGTACGAAAACCATGAGGCACCTGGATCAGTATGACACGAACAAGCTGGGGCCCGCCGACCAAACACCTGAATACGCACAAATCGAGGAACAGTTCCGCGGCCGGACCGTGAAATCGGAGCCGATGACCTCGGATGAAGCGATGGACATGGTCCAGAACGCGAAGCAGTCCAACGTTGAGTATGGGGCAAAACAGCAACGCCTGAATGAGCTCCGCTGGGTGAATTTTAAGACGGCCGTGAAAGCGGGGGCCATTTCAGGCGCATTGGGTGCCGCCATCTCGGAGGTGGCCGATATCTGCCTGAATGGCAAGGACCTCACCGCCAAGCAGTTTGAAGAATCCATCGTCAATGTCCTGAAGGGAACGGCCGATGGGGCCGGGCGCGGAGGCGTATTGTTTGTGGCGGCCGAACTGTTTGGGGCCACCGGGTTAAAGTCCGTGCCGGGATTGGCCGCCGCCAATACGCTCTATGATTTTGCCAAGGATTTATACCGGTTTGTGAATGGGAAAATCGACGGCGATGACCTGTTGTGCAATACCGTCACAAACATGTTTACCTCTACGGCAACATTTGCCGGGGCGCAAATGGGGATGTCGGCGGCGATTGGCCTAGGCGCGACCATCGGAACCGCTGTGGGGCCATTCGGAACGCTTGTTGGCGGGGCCATAGGCGGCCTGATCGCCGGTTTGGGCGCTAGTGCGGTCGTGACCGGTGCCCAAAAGGATGCGTTCCGGCGGGTGCAGCAGGATATCGACGAGGTGATGCAGTCCACGACGCTAAACCCCCGCATGAAGCAATTAAAGCTCGTGGAAAAAATGTCCTCCTTGTCGGAAATCCAATTCTCGTTCAAGGACCTGATTCCCATGTACAACATTATCGGCGATTTGGCCGAATATAACCAGCGGAAAAAGGTCATCAAACAAGTGCGGAAGCAAGTGGCAGAGACGAGGGGCAATCTGGACAGAGAGTTTGAACAGGCCCACGAGCGGATGGTTGTCATGCATGAAAGGCGCTGCATAGAGCTGGAGGACCAGTTTGTTTCGGCACGCAGGCAACTGGCTCAGGAGTACCGGGGTATTTTTCAACAGGAAATTGGCGGTGACTTCCGGCGTTTTACGGCTGCCTACTCGGTTGCCTTTGGAAATCTCGCCACCTCATACTCGGCGCTCGAGGAGGCGCAAAACCGGCATAAACAACAGCTGGGGATGGAAATGCAACGGCAAGAGGCGCTTGACTATTACTTGAATCTGGTCAAGGAGGTTTCCGAAGAATCGGACCACCAGGCACTCCGGCAGTTGGTGGAGAAAATCCAGCGGGTGATCCGTCAGGACCGGTTTCTGAAGACCCTTTCCTATGTGGACCGCCACGACATCCTACACTATTTACGCGAGGAGGAATGTTGATGATCATCCGTGCTATTGTCCGGTGTTTGGCCAATCACTCCCTTAAGCGGGAGGCCGCCAGGGCCGAGAGGGATATTGAACAGCTCCAGGAGGAAATCGAGGAGCGGCAGGAACAGCTTGAGCGGGAGAAACGGAAGCTTGACCGGCAGTTCGAAGAAAGGAAGCGGTATTTGGAAAACCAGCTGAAGGTGGACCAGGAATTCCTTCAGATGGTGTATCCGAATCTGGTCCTTTATGTAGGACAGGAGATGAAGAAGCGCCAGTTGTTTTTGTACAAGGAGTTCTTCAAATTTTCCATGGTGCAGTACCGGCAGCAGCAACAGCAGCTGGAAGACTTGATCCGGTCTATTGATATAGATATCAAGCAGCTCGAGGATCTGAAGGAGAGCCTGGCCGCCCAATCGGATATCGGCCCCTATCTTGACCTGGCCAGACTGCACCACCAGGACATCCCGGATTCCAAGGACCCTGCCTTGCTCCGGAAGCTGCAGGAATTGAAGCGAGTGGTCCAGGAGGAGGAAGGCGCCGGCCCCAAGCTACATTCCTTGAATAAGCTGATCACTTATGTGTTGGCCAAAAACGAGCTGCTGAAGGACCTCCAGTATATCCAATGGGCGATTGGCATGAAACGGAGCAACCAGTCCCTGTTCCGAAAGCGGAAAAAAGCGGCGGGCGCGGCGGCCCGCGCGGCATCCAAGCAGGTCCAGGCCATGAATCAGGCCATCTCGGGCCAAATGGAGCAGCTGGAAGAGACGGCATGTGCCATCAGGAAATGCTGGGAAGTTCCGAAAAATGCCCTGTACGCGGAAAAAAAGGAGGTATTGGAGCAGCTCAAGCAAGTGGACCCGGATGACCGCTATCAGGAATTGAAGGAAGAGCGGCGTTCCTGCTTCGAAAGGCTTGAAGGGGTAAAGCGCGATATCCAGAAGTGCTATGACAGCCAATGCTTCGATAACCTGGAATGGTTGAAGGGGAAGAAAGAGCGAATCCATGCCAAGCTCAATGAGTTGAATGGACCGTTCAATGAAATCAAGCCCTTCAAACAGAAACTCCATGAAATCGGGCAGGAGCTAAGCCATTGGAAAGCGCGTGAAACCATGGTTTATGACCAGCTGAAGCAGCTGGATATCTACTTGATGGGAGGGAAAAGGAATGTCCGCGATCGACTTCAAGCTTAGTGACCGCTATTCACCCGTGGAGGAGGCAGCCTTTCGCCTGGTGGGCCTGGGAAGTGCGTCTCTTCGGGACATGGCGGATGTCCTCTACATTTTTTCAGAGCCGGTGGTAGCCAAAGCAGTGGAACGGCTGGTCAATGATCAGCTCCTTTCCATCGATTTATCGACCGGTGTGATTGACTATTCCCCCTTGGTGGAGAAGTTGTTCCGCTGCTGCAGCGAGGAGGTTTCCATCCTGTTTCCGGAGGAGGTGGAGGGGGACCAGCTTGTGCTTCAGCATCCACTCCTGATCAGCCAGGTGTTGGATGAGCTGGACAAAGAGGATGATAGGCTCAAAGAGTTGAAACGCAGCATTACGCTGATTTTGAGGAGGGATTCGAATGGATCGAACTGAGGCAATGGAAACATGGACGGAGCATGTGAACAGCTGGACGCGGTTTCTGGGGACACTGATTGCCGATTGTGAGGAAAAGGGCGATTTCGGCACGAAGGTCAAGTATAGCCGCCAGCTTAGCGCGTTGACGGATATCTCCTATGGAGCAGTCGTGAATCCCCTGTTGGTTGGGGCGTTCGTTTACCCGGAAGGGATGACCGAGGCACCCCTGCAAGAACTTGAATTTTACAATCGGAAATTGAATTTGCCGCAGCAGGAGGCGGTAAAAAAGGCGCTTTCCGCCGAGCTGCTTTGCCTTATCCAGGGACCTCCCGGCACAGGCAAAACAACAGTGATCACAGAGATTTGCCTGCAAATCTTAATGCACCAACCTCAGTCTCGAATTCTGGTATGCTCAGAAACTCATATCGCCGTTAACAATGTCATGGATAAGTTGTATGACATGCTTGATGAGTTTCATGCCCTGCGGATCCGCAACCGCGAAATCGACCCATCCGACCAAATTGAGCAGTCCACGACGGATGCTTATTTGCAAGCCTATTTTGCGCAGTTGGAAGAAAAAGGGGTGCGCGATGACATCAGGGGCATGCTCCGGGAGGTTTTTTCGAATGAAAACCCGGTCAAGCGGCGCGCTTTGGAAAAACAGCTAATCCAAAGCAAGCGGGTGGTCGGCATCACTTGCAATGGAATGGGGGCCTTTCCGTTTGGACCAGATGATGAGCCGTTCGATTACGTCGTCATCGACGAGGTGTGCAAAGCGACCTTGCCGGAGGTCCTGTTGCCGATGAGTGTGGCGAAGAAGGCGATTCTTGTGGGTGACCCCAAACAGCTGCCGCCGCTGTTTTGCAAGGAAGACACGGAAACGATGAGAGAGCTGGATGCCCTCGATATTCAGGACTTCAAGTACATCGACAGCCTGTTTCAGCGTATGCCGGGTTCCTGCTATAGCATGCTGCGCAAGCAGTTCCGCATGACCAATGAAATTGGGAAGCTCGTGAGCGATTGCTTTTACCGGGAGGAAGGCGGGTTGGAAAACGGGTTGGACCGGCCAAGTCCCGGGTGCATTCAATGGGTGGATTACCCGACAGACTCCAGGTGGCCGGAGGAAGAAGGGGGGCGAATTGTCAATCTCGATGAGGTAGAGCAGGTGAAGCTTCTGCTGGAGCGGGAGAATCTGGCGCTGTCGGGTACGGCGGGTACCACGCCAGGAGCAGCGGGTACCACACGGGAAGCGGCGGATGCCACTTCAGAAGCCGCAGAGGAAAATGCAGGAGCCGCAGTGGAAAATCCGGATGCCGCAGGGCGTGATACGGAAGCGGCGGAGGAAGGTGCGGATTCCGGTTCCGCAAAGGAAAAGGTTTCGGTTGCGATTATTTCGCCCTACCGGCCAATGGTCAGGACCCTCCGGAAAACCCTAGAGCGGGATGGCTATGATCGGTTGAGTATCCAGATTGATACGATCGATGCCTTTCAAGGAAAGGATGCCGACATCGTCATCTTCTGTCTTACCCGGAATGCCGGCACGCTGCGCTTCTTCTCCGACCCGCGCCGGTTAAACGTTGCCGTCTCCCGTGCCAAAGACAAGCTTTGGATTATCGGCAGCAAACGGTACGCCCGGCGCAGCCGATTGCTCCGCGACATTATGGACAGGGCCTGTTAGTGTGCAGGAGGGAGGTACTCCTGCTACACTTTGTCGGCAGATTTCGATACGCCGTCGTCGGCATTTGGGCCCAGCTCTCCGCCAAAGTCTAGTAAAGGCCGCACAATCAAATCTATTGTTATATTGGAATAGTTAGCAGGAAATTGGCGGCCTTCTACAGAAAGTAAAAAAGACGAAAAACAGTTTACCTGTATAACGTGTGGCCCTGTTTAAACGGGCAGCTTAAGCCATGGCCAAGAATAAAGCCAGAAACTAAAGAGGTGGGAGGCATTGGAACCTCTTTAGCCTGAATCACTCGCTGAGATTTTTTAAAAAAATTTGAGCGAACGATTTAGTCATTCCATTTACGAGGTGGTAAACATGAATCACGAAGAAGACGTTTATCAGCAAATCATCGCGGAGGACACCGCCCATATGATGAAGCCTGAAATCGAAACCGACCTGTTTGTAAAAAAGATCAGGGACGTGGTCACCCGCTACTATAACGAAATTTATCGGGAGGATAAGGTAACCGAAGCTTCCACGCGAAACGTGGCTGCCGAGTTAACGGGCCTGGTCCGGCAGTATCTGAAAAACCAACTAGCTGCCGCACGCGGGCTGAACGGAGAATTGCGTGAATTGGAGAAACTGGTCAGCGAGGTCCAGTTGGCAGCCAGGCGCTTCTTGTTTTTGGTCCATCAATTCAGAATCGAGGCGCCGCTTTCTCTGGAATTGGATTTTTCTTTTTCCAGCCTGTTGAAGCAATTTCAAGATACAACGGGCAGTGCCGCTAAAGGGTTCAAACAAAGATTGCTGGATGCTTGGGAGGAAAGCATCCTGTATTTTGAGATGAAGGAGGCGTCCCCGATTAGCGGTATGGATGTGTACGAAGCGATGCTGGACATCGCCAAGAGCCTTTCGACGAACATGCGGTCCGATTCGGAAGCCTTCGACCACGAATCCGTGCTGGAAATGACGGATGTCCTGACCGATTATTTGTGGGAAAATCAAGAGGACGACTGCAATGAGGCGGTCACGGCCTTTGCCGTATTCAACCATTTAATCAAGGACCACCATCCGCGGTGTAAGCTCGATAGCTCGTTCTATCGGGAGAACGTTTATTGCTACCTGGATGACGAGGACTTTGTCGACTATCTCGAGCTGATCCGCAACCGGCAATGGAAGAAAGCGATGGAACAACAGCCGGAGTACAGTATTCCCTATTACTATACGCTGGTAAGCCTGTTCGTTAGGAAATACAGTCCAAGGGAAATCAATGAGACGATTGATCAACATCTTCCGCTAATCAATGAATGTTTGGGCAACGCCGGCGACCTGTTTCATAAGTTCCCCGAGAATGACGAGTACTTGCCAAGCCTGGACGTTGAGTTTGTCACGCTGCTGGAGGCAATGGAAGAGCGGACGAACTATTTGCAGGTGCTCGAGGCGAAAAACAAAAAGCTCGAGGCACAAAAGCGGAAATTGGAAGAGCAGAAGCAGGAATTGGAGCGGTTGAACAAGGAATTGCTGCTGGTGAACCATAAAAACCGGAAAATGGTGGACGATTTTTCGCATTCGTGGACCAACATCTTGAAGCCGGACCTGGTCTATCATGCCGCCAAGGCCTTGATGGGGGATGAACGCTACCGCAAGCAATACATTGCGCTGATGCGGGCCTATAATGATGAAGTGCTGGCCGGGAATGAGTGCCAAATGCTGAAGCTGACCCATTCCGACTATAGCAAAGAATCGCGCAACCGCCTGCGCCATTACTTGCGGGAAGGAATTGTCACGGACAAGGAAAAAGGCATCGATGTCCGCTACATCCTGAATTATGCCCTGAACCGGACCCTGTTCCGGCTGTTTTTTGAAAAAGAAAATGAGCGGATCCGCTTTATTCAGAAGCAATTCGAGGATTCCGGCATTGAATTTTCGAAAAGGTCGCAAGCCTTTGAGCAGTTTCTCCATGATTCCGGTGTCCAAGAACCGGACGTGATCAAGTGGTTTAACCAGGACCCTGCTTTCTTCGCCATTGAAATTTGCATGGATGACAACTGGCGGGAAGTGCGCCTTGATAAAAACAAAGGCGTCACTACGTTCCTGATTACCCGGTTCATGGAGCTGTTCATCAATATGTTTACCTACGGCTCAAAGCGCAGTGAGGATTCTGTGTACATTCGGCTTTTTTCCACGCAAAAGGAGTTTTATGACTTTTTGGCGATCCGCTTTGAGAATAGCGTTGGACCGCAGCAGGGAACTTCGGGGTTCTCAGGAAGCCAGCGCGGGCTATTGGCCTCCCAGGAAATTTTCAAGATGCTGCATGCTGATCTGCTCCGTGACGACAGCACCGTCTTTCAAACCGGCCACGGGGAAAACCATCGCTTCTATGTGGAAATGCTCATTGATCAGTATTTATTAAAGGGGGAGTAAACCGTGAGAGTCCTTTGTGTGGATGATAACGAAACTAAAGAAAGTTTTTGTGCAATGTACCGCTTGGATCCGGACCTTATTGATTTTACAAGCAGCTTAAACGGGGCACTGGAAGCCATCAGCAATCCGGCCAAACGGCAGCAATATGATTTGGTTTTGTTGGATGTTGATATTGAGGGGGACATTGATGACAGGTATAAACCGTATTTGCGCCGGATTGTGACCGAAGATAAACTGCGGCACATTGAAAGCGGGTATGGCGGTTTTTACCTGTATCTGTCCCTCCTGTATGAGGGGTTTTCGCCCAATCGCATCGGCTTTTTAAGCGCCTATATTGACTATCGCTATCAAAACCTGCCAAGCTTACCTATCCAGCCCCTCGAGGAGTTAAGGGAAACCATCACGGCCAAAAGCGGCCAGGCCCTGAAGCTGCTGGCGAATTTGAAGGATAGGGTGGATTTTACCCACTATCGCCAATTGGAAAATATGTTAAAGGCTTCAGCATGGGCCAAGGCGGAGGATAAGGTGATTTCCTTGATGGCGGAAGCGGAAATGGTAGAAAAAAGTACGGAGGAGGAAAATGCCGAACATATTAACGAAAACTTTGATGCTTTTAAAGAAGCCGGAGTGAACATTCCTGAAAGCAATCAATTCAGCAAGGCGCAAAACGAGGTGAAGCCTGATAGTGGTGATCAAGAGACCAATCTCACCCGCTGGATTAAAAGTCAAGACGAAAGTGGGTATTATCAGCTGCGCTATGGAATGATACAGGGCTGCCAGCATTGGATGGACCGATTGGATTATATGTTGCGGGAAAATGCCGCCAATATCGAGAGGCTGCACGACGACTATCGGCATGACAGGGACAAGGAAGGGTATATCAAGGCATTGGAAAAGGAATTGCTGGACAGCACCAGCCATCTGCAGATGTTAAAGTTCTATTCTTTTAACAATTTGCGGGACTATCAGGAACAGTGGTATGAGGATGGGACGGTTTCTTTTCCTTATAAATCCAGCGTTATCCGTGCCCGGTATGGGCTTGAGTACTTCAGGGATATGCTTGCCACGCTAAGGATGCTGTTGCCGGTGCGGGAACCGGTTGATAAAAAGGATTTGTATGTCCAAATCGTCAAAATGCTTACCCACCCATGGGAAGCGGCGAAGGCCTCATATCGGGATTATGTGCGTGAGCGGGAAGTGCTTTTTAATAACTGTATTTCTACTGTGGCAAAATCGGTCCGTAATTGGACGGCCCATTCAAGGTTAACGGATTTTAATGAGGAAGACGTTGCGTTTATTTTTATCATTATGATGAGGTCCTATTTCCATCAGGAGCTGCAACAAGTATTGCCCTACGAGCAGCATCTGTTGACTTACGTGCTGAAATACGATGCTGAGCGGCGCAGTCCCGAATTTAGGGACTTGAAGGAGAAGTTGGCGGTGTCGCTTGATAAGTTAAACCATGACAATATCCATTCTGTTACCGATATTAATATATCAAACTTATTTACGGAAATCGGCAAGTACAAGGATTGCCCGCCTGACTACCTCTACCGGATGTTCGCCCATGTGGCCCATTACCCATATATCAAATTCAAACTTAAACAGGAAGATGGCGAAAAAAACACTTTATTCATCAACTTCAACAACATCTGCACCAGCACACAAGAAAATGACATCTTCTCCAAATTGCTGTCCATCAGCATCGAAAATGGCTTAAAGGCGTAAGGATGACAGGTATCATCCAAAATCTGGATGGTGCCTGTCACCCCGTCACCTTTATCCAGTTATCGGTATGTAATTTGACGGGGACGATGGTTAGTTTTTGTTGCGGCATATGAAAAGCACCTCCTTAAATTGATACCTTGATCGTACCAGGAGTTGCTGCTGTTTTATATGCGTTGTTTGAATACGGGCTTACGGATATCTGGGGAAAAGGGTAAATTAACATTTTTTCATTAAAGAGAAAGATAACCTTAAATTCAGTTAAAAATCTAGTACAATGGAACCGAACTTAGATAATTTATTAGGAGAAGAGAAATTAAAAAGTATATTAATAGTCGACGACCAATTTGGTATTAGAATCATGCTTAACGAAATGTTAACGAAAGAGGGGTATAAGACCTTTCAAGCTGCCAATGGCAAACAGGCCCTGGAGATTCTGGAGAAGCAAGACATTGATTTAATTTTGTTGGATTTCAAGATTCCAGGCATGGATGGGATCGAAATTTTTCGCAGGGCAATCGCCAATGGTTATACCAAGCAGGTAATCACGATAAGCGCTTATTCGGACCCTGAGGATATACAGAATGCAAAGAAATTGGGGGCGAAACTCCACTTTCGAAAACCAATTGACCGGGAGGATTTGAGAGAGGCGATCGGGAAACTGCTGCCTTCTGGTGATGAGGCAGGAACTCCTCCGCAAAATAAAAGGGATGGTGTGACCGGAGTGATTGACCGTTTTGTCGGGGATATCGCTGTGATCAAAATGAATGGTATCATTAGTAACTTTCCTAAAGATATATTGCCGGATCGTGCAAAAGTAGGAGATTTGGTTACCATAAAGGTGTCTCTTTAAGTTTAAGGTTTGGCTGCTGGAAAGACTGAGTTTTGCGAATGTGGGTGATGAGATGAAAACTGTTAGTTATTATATTTCTGATTATGGCTACGGCCATGCTTCCCACAGTGTGGCCATTATTCGAGAGCTGTTGGCGCAGTCTGATGAAATCAAGGTCATTGTTTGCCATAGTTATGCCCTTGGTTTTATGAAGGAATCCTTAGCTCTTGAACCGAGGGTTGAGTATAGAGAGGTATCCACGGATATTGGCTATATATTGCAACAAGATTCTTTGGGGACTGATCTCACAAGAATGAATCTTACTTATGAAAAATACATGAAAACACTAGATATCTTGATGAAGGATGAAATGGAGTTTTGCCTACGTACCGGTGATGATGCCATTCTTTCTGACATAGTCGGATTCTCTTTCAAAGTCGCAAAAGAATTGGGGATTCCGTCTATTGGATATCAAATTTCACCTGGTATACAGCCTATAAACAATTAATTGAGGCAGACAAGCTTGAGGGTCTAAAACAGTTATATTCTCTGATGGACTATCATTTTGCACTTGCGGCCAGCCATAAACCCGATTGGGGGCAGAGTACGAAAAAACAGTTTGGATTTGTATCGCGTACGTATGATGAGAACATTGTGGAAAGGTTAAGAGTTGAACTAGACCCGACCGGTTCGAAGACGATTGTTTATTTTGGATTAGGGATGAAGATATTTATGGATCAGCTAAAGGAGTTGCCTTTATGGGATAGTCCGGATTGTATTTTTGTGGTATCGAGCAATGTGGAGGTCCATAAGGACAATGTCTATAAGATTCCAGAGGATTACACGGAATCTCAGCATTTTATTGCAGCTTCTGATTTGGTGATTACGAAAGCGGGATGGAGCACGATTGCCGAGGCGGTGAACTCAAACAAACCGCTGATTGTTTTGAACCGGAATCACATGGAGGAAGATCAGAATACGATTCAGTACTTAAAAGAACATCAAAGGGCGCAAACTATGGAATGGCAGGAGATTAAGAACTTAATTATTGAAAAGAACTTGCTTATGCAGGTAGACAATCAGAAATCTGCACATAGTTCAGTTAATGATTGTGGGAGAATTACCAAAGGGATAATTGATATCATATTTGGCGAATAAGAAAAGGGCCTCAAATTTCATTGTAAAATGGAATTATCTATCACAAGATGGTTATCATCACTTTGCTGGTTTTTTTCTGCCAATAGTAGGGAAGTGGTTTGCACCCAGCTTCCCTGATTTTTTCTTTTCAATCTTATAAGTCTCATTTATCCTTTTTGGGAAGAAAACTTTTGGAAATCCAACTGTCGTTACTATAAGAATTAATAGTATTGTATTTTTCATCTCACTTTCCTTAGTTATTACTAGTTACTACCATTAGGACTAGGGTTATTTTGATTCAAGTGCCATAAAGAAGAGAAAAGATTCTGGATTTTCACCACCTTTTAATTCATAACTGATTCCATTTTTCAAGGTGTTGTTATCTGTTCCATTTTGTACTTGATTATTAAAATCCAAAGAATTTTGAATAATTAACTGTCTATCCTCTACAGATAGTTGAGGATCAGCGATTCCAACTAAGTCTTGAGTTAATTCTTCATATTGTCTTATTAAAATTTCATTCATTTGGCCAACAGGAGGTGTAATAACCATAAATGGTAGAACCAAATGGTTATTTTGAACTTTTGCTGAAATCTTAAAGCCATTCCATCTAGCCATATAGAGAGCTATATCACCTTTTATTTGTGATATTTCACTATCATTTATATCGATCTTTCCATTTGACATTGTTCTAAATTCATCTTCAAACTGACTTTGAGTCCAACCGTTAATTCCAGAAGGTCTTAAACCGTTATAATTCCAAGCAATAATAAACAGAAGAAGTATTACTCCTACAGATAGTAGTCTATCTATGTCCTTGCCTTTTTTAGTTTTGGCTGGTCTATTCCAGAAATAATAGGCTGCAACAATAAAGATAGTTGCTATTATGCCTGCAATAGTGTTCTTTAATGTGATTTTATCCCAACCACCGTTAAACTTCCATGTTACGTAAGTTAAAAAAACTAGAATAACTATTATTATATCCCACTTGTTGAATCTCCTTTTTTTTACTTCCTCTCTCTTGGCTGTTCGGGTTGTTTCTAAACGCTCCATACTTTTCCTCCTGTTCTGGGTATCTCATTTTTGTTTCATTCTAAGGATTGCTTAACTGGACCTAATATCTTTTCATCAACAAATTCTTTGAGAATTTATTAAAACAATTCCATCGGGTGTTTATCTAGGACAAAATAAGAAAAGTCTCACTAGTAAGCTAACCGTTCAGTTGACACCAAGACAGATATCCAATAATTCCTTTCTTAATTGAAATCGTAATCATTATCTCTATGTCTTCTATAAGTAGGAAAATAATTCCTCTAATGTTCCTGCTTTTGTAAATCTTTCTATTTAGATAGATAATTAATATTTATGCTTGAAAATGGATATTACTATTTGCCTTTCAGACAAAGAGCATTGGAAGCATTAATGTCCGTGCATGGCATAAAAGTGATGATGGATTTGAAGCATCACTTCACATGGGGCCGTGCTGTATGATCATTCCTGGTCTTTTGATAATGGGGTAATCAGAATGGGATGGGCGACCAAAATGGGTTTAAAGTCGGCGGATATGCTTATAGTTTAACTGGAACACAAATCCGGTGCCCGTTCATACTGTTAGGTATTGTTTAGCTGTCAATAACGGGGCGAATGGTTTTTATGCGAACCATCAGCCTGGGCAAGCAGCTACTTGGACCAATAACACGACCTATAATAATGGTAATCCGCAATATAATGCGAATTTTAATATGCTGGAGCGCGTAAGCCCGACTGGTATAAACAACATCCCAGGTTATAGAGAAGTATTGCACAATAACTTTCTTATATGGGCGCTTAATGAGGGATGATAACAATCCGCCTGAAAGTGTAACGAATAATTCCTGGACCATTGATGGTGACTTGCAAGCACAAAGAGAGCCTAACTTTTATAGTTTCTGTGGAAGAGTCTCTCTTTTATAGATGTGAATGAATGATATTTGATCTAAGATTCAATAAAAAATTTTTTGTAAATCCTTCTAATCGTTCCAATTTCAGTGTCTGAAATAAGTCCATTCAAAAAACTAATTCTATTATGTTCAACCCTAAATCTTTCGACACACTCTACTCTAAAATATCCAACTTTGTAAATGTCTGAAACTAGACTACTTGGTATTTTTCCACTAACGATAATATTCCAATGTTCTTTATATCCCGTTTGAATACTAATCCATTCTTCCTCTTGTCCCCATTTGGGATAACATGTAATAGAGTTAGGGGGATTTTTAACTAATGAATCCGTTGACCTTAAAAAGTACCAAACAACATCAAGTAGTTCACTGCACTGATTAATACTTGGGGGTGATAAATCATCTTGTTCGATTTCATTCCTAATTTTTATCAGCCTTTCAAGAAGAAGTGGGCGAATAATTCCTAAATAACTTAGTTGTTCTAATGTTTTCTTTGGAAAAAGTGGGGGATTTATTTTTAGAAATGAGTGGATTTCATTAAGAACTTCAAGTCTTCTAATCACGGAGCGAATAAGCGCGTAAATGGCGTCGGCTAAATGCAGCTCATCATGATGATTGTTTAATATATTTTCAGCATGACTCCATAATTGATAGGAACGAATATCATGTTCATTGAGAAAAGATGAGTCAACTTCCCCTTTCCAGGATAATATTTCTTTTGAGATCCACATTTATCTTATCTCCTTTCATTGAAAATTATGGGACATTATTTGAATTTGGTATAATATAGGTGATTGAGTATTTCTTTAGTGGTGTGATATTGATAAAAATATATGATGGTGTTTATCAAAAAAATTACATGAAATAGATCAAGAAAAAATATATGCAATGATTGCTAGTTATTATGAGTAAAAAGGTTGACTCAGGAGGAGACTGTTTAGATGATTGTCCTTAAATTATTTATGAGACTATACAAGATAAAATGTAATACGGCAGTAAAGGAATTATATCTATGGTCGAGAGATGAGTTAATAAGAGAACTACACGCTTTGCATCAGTAGGCATTATTTAGATTAATTGAAATAGCGGCTGATATCACAGTTGACCTAGATGACAAATTTTTACAGTTTTACCAAAAAAACAAGATGTAGAAGATCGCAGTATCACATCAAAGAAGCGGGTGGCTTTACTCGAATTCATAGGGACCACCCCCCATACCTTTCTTAACTTTGATCTTCAAATTAAACTGTTTTTTCATCTTTACAATTGAGCCCCTACTTCCAAGACCGTTAGAATGGGACACGTAATTTGAATAACTTTATAAGAACAATTATTCTGTAAAAAATGAGTAAAACACAATTTGATGTCATAATTGAAGTGGAGGAAATATTGGGGAAGTACATATAAATAGTTAGCTGTTGTTTATATATATGAAGAGAATAATTTGGGAGAGGTATTTATGACAAATTCAATTATTGACATTTCAGAGTGGAAGTTTGTTAATAAAAACGTTTCCGGTTCAAAGGAAAAGCGATGGTACAGATCTATATTAAATAATCAATTAGCATTGTTTAAGTTACCCATTTCCTCAAAGAAGAAACAAGTGGGGAAACGTGGTCAGAAAAAATTTGTAGTGGAATCGGGGAAATTATTGGATTCAAAACCCATAAGGTTGATATCGCTGCCTTAAATATAACTTCTGATGTTATTGATTATTATGGTATAGATCCACAAAAAGTCTTAGATTGCAATAAAATCCATGGCTCATTATGCTGGTCATTCATAAATGAGGAAGAGGAGAGCTTGGTTGAAGGCGCCGATATGATAATGGATTTTGACCAAACGTATAATCGGGATATATTACAAGGAGAGAAAGAAATATATAATTTTGATTTGCTTTATCGGCTTTTCAGTAAATATTGTATAATTGATGAATTATTCAAAATGATTATTTTTGACACGTTAATAGGAAATACTGATCGTCATCAAGATAATTTTGGTGTTATACGTAATGAAAAAACTGGTGAACATAAATTCGCACCTTTATATGATAATTCTTCATCACTAGGAAGAGAATTTCCAACCCAAAAGGTTAAATTAATGTTGAGGGACCCAAATATGTTTAGCTCCTATATCTACGGGAGTAAATCAACTACTCTTCTCAGGTGGGGGCAAATATGGCATAAAAAAAGAATGAATATTTTTGTTTTTTATGATCTTGTAACGGAAAAGCACCCCGAAATTAAGGACTATATACCCCAAATTGAATCCTTAACTAATCAAGAAATACTTAATATTATTAATAATATCCCTCAAGTCGTAATGTCTGATTCGCATAAAGAGTTAGTCTATAAAATTTTGATAACACGGAGAGATAGAATTCTTAGTGAGGGGAATTAATATGAGTGAAAATTTAAAAGTAAATAAATTGTTAGTATCATGGCAAAGTCCAGTTTCCAAAAGAAATTATTTTGTGGGAATTTTAAAAAAAGATAATGAAGGTTATATGTTTAAATATAATAATAATTTTGTGGAAGATGCAAAAAAGGAGGGCTTTACACCTTTTATTGGATTAAATGATTTAAATAAGATTTACCGTAGCATTAAGCTTTTCTCCGTATTTGAAAGAAGATTGCCAAGTAAGAATCGGAACATCTTCAAGATGGTGGTTAGAGAACATCAGTTAGATAACAGTAACGATGTTGATTGGGAATACTTACGGATTACTAAAGGTCAATTGGCTACTGATTCATTATCATTCTTAGAGCCGATCATAATCTGTGGGAATAAGATTCATTACAAAGGTGAAGTTGCCGGTTCCGGTTGGACTTTCACAATGCAAAATAATCGAATGTTTTCAATGGGAGATCCTTTAGCTTTAAGAATAGAACCAACTAACATTGACGATACAAAAGCGGTAGAGGTTTAGATCCTACTAATAAATTTATTAGAGTAGGTTACATTCCAAAACCATACAACTTAGTTTTTTTTCAATTATTAAAAGAGGGGTATCAACTAAATGGTCGAGTCATTTCAGTTAATGAAGAAACCAAGCGTCCGACTATTTTAATTGATGCTATTGTTCCCCATGAAAGGATGAAAAGTTTTCACTATGAGTTTGTGGATTACGTGTAATTTAAAATTAACAAAATAGGTGACAGGCACTATCCAAAAAGTTTCTAGTTACTTGAGGATCTTGTTCCATTAAGGGCTGATAGTGACCTCCAAGAGGATCATGACCCTATTTGGAATTTCCTTGGATGGTGCCTGTTCTCTCGTTTGGTCTCGTTGCATTCCTGATCCAGTTACGAATCATTCCATCTCGTTTTCCAAATAGTTGTTTATAAAAGACACATGAGGTTTGAAAAAGGGTACTGAATACAAATCAGTGTCCCTTATTTTGTTTTGATTACTAGGACTAGAGGCGCCTTTCCGCAGCCTTTTATGACATACTACACATGAAATTAGTATATATAATGACATAGTTACCGTTAACAAAAATCCGGCTTCATATATTAATCAAAAGGCTGATGAAAATAAATATATGTAGAATTTTGTAGAATATAATCAATTCTAGATTAAGAAAAAAATTCTTGCAGGCAGGAGAACATTTGCTGAGGGATGTGGCATCAGTTTCCGGGGATAACCCGTTTTTCTCATTATCATCCAACGAGTTGGAAGCGCTCACTCAACTTGTTCAACCATTTGGAATTTCTAAACCCTTTTTAGTAGATGCTTTGACTGTGAACGGTCCGGAGCTATTAGGAGGAACGATTGCTGTACGATCCACGTTATTAGTAGGAAAAAGGCAGGACCCGGCAGCAGTGTCCCGGCTTTCAGGGGCGTATATTTTGTCGTCTATTTCAAGTGGAAATCCAGTATTATTTCTTATTGCAGCTGGCGGGTTAATCTATTCATTGGTAAAGAGTGAGAACAAGCAGGAAGCGTTGGTAATGGGAGGAAAGGTGCGAGTGTGTCCGGCGGGGCGGAGGGCTAGTCGTAGGACCCGTTTGGATTGGCTGCTTGGCCTCGGTTGCTGTTGCTGTAAGCTTAAACTATGCGCTTGAAAATCCGGGCAAAACCTTTATAAGAGTAAAAGAGATGATAAAACCTACTTCATCAATCCTTCGGAAAGTAACCTTAGCAATAGGGAGGTGAAACTGTTGGTTATTTCATACCAAAGAGAAATTTTGGAGTTGGAAGCCTTTCAATCCATATTTTCTGTAATCAAAAAAAGTGGATCCGAAAATGGGAGCGAACATTGAACAATCGCTGATTTCATCGGTACAAGAAAGTTATGCACTGCTAAGGAGTGCCAGTACGCGAGACCAAATGGAAATTGCCTTGATTAAGGAGCAGATTTTTATCCAGGCACAAAGCAGTCAGTATTTAAATATTACTGACGAAATATCGATGAAAAAAAATAGGCTGCTTGAATGCATGCCAAAGGTGTATCACAACTTTATGAATAATGTTGAACAGGAGATGCTCAAATTTTTTCAAAAAAAGACGGAAGCCATGTTTCAGGAAATTGACAAGGATGGTACATAGGGAACTATTGGTCTTGCAAACAAAAGTTTTGAAAATAAAAAGTGAAAAGCGAAATGCTTCTAATGATATAGCAGAGACGATTCGGAACTTTAAGAACGAGAATAAACTTGTTCTTTATAAATATGTGACCGAGATATTTAGAGAAAGATCGAGTGCGATTGCCGATAACATCATCAAAGAGCTAACAGCCTCCTTCTATAACCAAAATAATCTTGAAGACATGAACCGATTTAAAGGAGAAATAGAGGAATATCTTACCCAGGCGAAAAGTTTAGAATCAGAGCTGTTTATAGTTACATCTACATTTAATTGATAAAGAAGGGTCAAAGACACAAAGCCTTTGGCCTATTTTTTCGGTGGCTTTATTCAAGGTGTTTTTTTAAGAAGACATCATGGCTACCTTCCCCAAAAAGCAGCAGCCATAGACTAAAAACAAGTATTTGCCGGGATGCTTTGTCATCCCTTCATTCGTTCGGGAAGACTCTGGATCGACTGGACCACTAAATCTAGCTTTGACTCAATCCGGTAAAGCAAATAAAGGGTCACCACGATGGGGAAGCCCACTTCACTGATGAGCGGAATGATCTGTTCCACGAGCGTTCACTCCTTTCTCTACTAATCTTTTCATAAAAAAGGCCGGTTTCTGCTGAATCCGGCCTCTCCGTTTATTGCACCTTAAGCAAGCTCATACTCCACCACATTGCGGTCGATCACTTTTGCCCCTTTCGCCGCAACCAGCTTGCCGGTGCTCGATACGAATATGTCAGAAGCAATGATTTGCGCCATGGACAGCTTGACGACTTCCTCATCGACCGGTTCCTTCGGATTTTCAATCGTAAGGCGTGCTGTCTTTCCAAACTCTGTGCCAAACTCCAATTCCAGTGTTTTTGCCATTTTTTTCACCTCCCGTCGTTAGATTTTCCCTACGTCATTAAGCGATGATTTCCGAACTGTCGTTGCGCTCGACTTTGTTTAACTGGTCGTTACACAAAACAGAGAGAGCAGTGGCAGCTTGCCACAACTGGTCTACAGTGGCAGCCTTGGTGACATTGCTGAACGTCTTGGACCGCACGATTGGCTTGCCCTCATCGTCCATCCCAGTTTGGAAAACTAAACGAAGCTTTGTGGTTTCGAGTAATCCTTGTGCCATTTCGCCTCACCTCCTTTCACCTTTTATATATAGATTTATAGGTAAAAAGGACAGGTGAGAGAAAAAATAGGTGGTGTCAGGAACGATGATTCTTGTTTGACGGGATGGGTTAACCATAATATCTCCAAAAAATACGGAAAAATTTTTATACAAGATGAAAAAATTGTGCTATACTTGGTTTAGTTAATAAAACTTGGTTTACTATAGTAAACCAAACAAATGAAAGGGTTTTCTAAGTGGATAAAAAGTATTGGGTTCCAGCCATCGAAAGAGCAGAAAACATTTTAGACATCATCGCCAACAAGCCCAATCAATACCGGCTGATTGATCTTTCCAATACATTGAAGATCAATAAAAGCTCTCTTTATTCCATGTTAAATACCTTAGAAACTTTAGGGTGGATTAAGAAGGAAAGGGATGATACCTACTCTCTGGGAATGAGGATGGGAATATTAGGCGCCTTATATTTTAGCCAGTTTGATCTTATTGGTACATTCTCAACAGAAGCGGTTACGAGCGTAAATAAGTTAAACGAAACCTTCCAGCTCTCGGTTTTAGATGGTACAGATATTTTGTATATAGCCAAGAAAGAAGGCACATCCCCTGTAAGACTGGCCACCGATCCGGGAATGAAGTTCCCTGCACATGCCACCGCGATGGGGAAGGTTCACTTATCCAAATATAGTGTGGAGCAACTTCAAGCCCTATATGCTGGGAAAGAGCTTGAACCTAAAACAGCTCAGACTGTCAAAACATTGCAGGAGCTTTGGGAGCAAATGACTCCATTGAAGGAGAATGGTTACATCTTGGAAGACCAGGAAGCGGTAGAGGGATTTACCTGTGTTGCTGCGCCCATTAGAAATGTTGAAAATGAAATCATCGCTGCTGTGAGTGTCACCATGCCTGTGAGTCACTTTGAAATGAAGCAGGAGCAGGCGAAGAAGGAAATTGTGGACTTGGCAAGGAGAATTTCACATCGAGCGGGATATGTAACTTCTGCTAAATGATCAGAAAGGTTTACCGCTCTATGTAAAAATAAAAGGGAGAGATGAAGATGTTTAAAGGTATTTTTACACCAACCATTACCATACTGGATGAAAACGGAAAGTTTGATTTTCCCAAAATGGAAGTGCATATAAACCATTTAATTGATAATGGCATCAATGGGATTCTATTCTTTGGCAGTCTTGGTGAGTTTTTTGCTTTCAGCTTGGAGGAAAAAAAGCAGCTGGTTGATTTTGCTGTAGAAAAAGTAAATAAGAGAGTTCCTGTGCTGGTTGGGATTGGCGGCACGAACATGGAAGAAGTAATCGAATTCGGGCAGTACTGTGAGGAAGCAAACGCAGACGGCGTCGTGGTGGTATCCCCTTATTATTTTGGACCAACGGAAGCAGCAGGTGAACGATATTTTGGAAAAATCGCAGAATCCGTCAATCTGCCAATTATGTTATATAACTTTCCTGCAAGAACAGGAAGCGATTTAACTCCGGAATTAGTTTATACATTAGCGATGAAATATAAAAATATTGTCTCCATTAAAGATACAGTTGACAATATTAGCCACACTCGAAAAGTGATCCAAAAAGTGAAAAAGGAAAGACCGGATTTTACCGTTCTATCCGGATTTGATGAATATTATATCGTGAACCGTATTTCTGGCGGGGATGGGGTCTTATGTGGGTTAACCAATGTTGAGCCTAAGTTATTTGTGACCTTGCATGAAGCCTATGAGAATCAAGATTTTGCCACTGTGGAAAGATGCGGCAAGCAGATCTCTACTTTGATGAAACTCTATGATACGACAGATCTATTCATTACAGGAATCAAAGCGGCCGTAAAAGCCAAAGGTCTCGATATTTCAGCATTTACGAAAGAGCCGGCCATTCAATTAACGGAAGAACAATTTGAAAATATTAAGAGAATCATAGACGAAGCAAAAGAATTGGCCACTGTTTAAAGCAGGAGATCGAAGTTTTGCACGCAAAAAAATACGGAAATGAAAGCGATTCACTGCTCCGTTTTAGGCGAAGGATTTGTTCAATATTTTGTTACATTATTAGTCTGGTAATCTGCCTATGTAAGCGCTATAATAAAAATGTGGAACGGCGTACCACAATGTGGAACGATATAGTTTCCGATACGAGGTCGATCACTTTTTTACAAGCTGCAGCTTGCCTCAAAAATAGCAAAAAAGAAAAAGAGAAGTCAGAAATCTGGATCTGTGCTGGTGGGCAGGATAAAATGGAAAGCGCTTTAACAGAAGCCGCTGCTAGATTCAACTCACTGAAGGAACAAAAGAACAGCATGAATCAACAAAACATCTACCCGTTACACTTATTACAATCTTCTACTATTAAACAATGAAAGGTCAGGTAGACAACTATGAAAATCTTAAAATCGGTTGAAAAGATCCCTGGGGGTCTAATGCTGGTTCCATTATTTTTAGGAGCGATTATTCACACCTTTGCTCCGAAATCAGGCGAGTATTTCGGCTCATTTACCAACGGGTTGATGACCGGTACTGTACCAATTTTAGCAGTATGGTTCTTCTGTATGGGCGCGGGCATTAATATTAAAGCTACTGGTACGGTCTTAAGAAAATCCGGTACTCTTGTCGTAACAAAGATAGCGGTTGCATGGATCGTGGCTTATGTGGCCTCCCTATTTATTCCAGCAGCCGGAATACAGTCAGGCTTCTTTGCTGGATTCTCCGTTCTTGCAATCATTTCTTGTATGGATATGACCAATGGCGGCCTTTATGCTTCCATCATGCAGCAATACGGCTCTAAAGAAGAAGCCGGAGCATTTGTTCTTATGTCACTAGAATCTGGCCCGCTTGTCACCATGATGATTCTTGGCTCCACTGGTTTAGCAGCATTTGAACCACATACTTTTGTAGGCGCTGTCTTGCCTTTCCTTATTGGCTTTATTCTTGGAAACTTGGATCAAGACTTACGAGAATTTTTCAGTAAAGCAACCACTACCATGATTCCATTCTTTGGCTTTGCCTTAGGGAACTCGATTGATCTTTCTGTTATTCTCAAAACAGGTTTAGCTGGAATTCTGCTAGGTCTCATCGTTATTGTTATCACTGGCATTCCTTTAATGCTGACAGATAAATTCATCGGCGGCGGGAACGGAACCGCTGGACTAGCTGCCTCTAGTAGCGCTGGAGCCGCAGTAGCCAACCCAATGATCATTGCCAGCATGAAACCTGAATTTATGGATGTTGCTCAATCCGCAACCGCATTGGTGGCCGCTTCTGTTATTGTCACATCGATTTTGGTGCCGATTTTAACAGCGTACTACTCTCAGTATATGAAAAAGAGAAAAGGTGACCCATCATTGGCTTCAAAGAAAGCCACTGCTTGATCATTCAGGCAAGGGGCTGTCTAAAAAAGGAGTAAACCCCTTATTGGACAGCCCCTTTTTTAACATGGAAGGAGGATTATGATGAGTAGGATATTAACAGTGGGAGAACCCATGGCCCTTTTTGTAGCAGAGAAGGAAGGTCCCCTAGAGGATGTTGAACGGTTTGACCGCTTTGTCGCAGGTGCGGAGGTCAATTTTTCGATTGGTATGTCACGGTTAGGCCATGAGGTCACTTATATGACCCAATTGGGAAATGACCCATTTGGCCGAAACATTGAAAAATTTTTAACGCAGAATGGCATCGATACTACATACGTGAGCTATGATGCTAATTATTCAACAGGCATGCAATGGAAGCAAAAGGTATTATCAGGAGATCCGGAAGTGTTTTCGTTACGAAAGGGTTCGGCTGCTTCTCATATGAGTCTGGAGACTATTGCCAACCTTGACTGGGATGGGTTCGACCATCTTCACTTAACGGGGATTCCACCAGCCCTGTCCACAGGCTGCCGTGAGATGGTCTATGAACTGATGAAGCAGGCCCGGGACAGAGGGGTGCAAATATCCTATGATCCTAACCTGCGTCCAGGGTTGTGGCCTGACAAACAGGAGATGGCACGGGTCATCAATGATTTGGCGTGCCGTGCGGACATCGTCCTGCCAGGCATTGGCGAGGCGGAGCTGCTCACGGGATATAGCGACGTTCAAGAGATTGCGGCTTTCTATCATGCCGCCGGGGTTAAAACAGTGGTGATCAAACTGGGAACCAAAGGGGCATTTACGAGTTCACTAGGAGAGCCATTCTACACAGATGTTTTCCCTGTTGAAAAAGTCGTGGATACGGTTGGTGCCGGAGATGGATTTGCTGTCGGTGTCGTGAGTGGACTTCTTGAAGGACTTTCTATACAAGAAGCTGTGAGGCGCGGTGCTGCAATAGGTGCTCTTGCCGTTATGGCACCGGGGGATAACGATGGTTTACCTGACCGGGATGGTTTGGAAGCATTTATGGAAAAAAGCGTCGTCAAGTGATTCCGTAAGTAAAGAAGACCAATTGGTTTTCTTTACTTTTTCATGGACCGCTATTAAAAATAAGGCTCTTTTATAACTGAATGGTGATTGTACTGTGTTTGCAAAATAAACGGAAAAATTCCGTTTAAATTGGGAAATATCCATATTTCCTTAAAAATAAAGGAAGCATTTCCGCTTAAATTATCCAAATCTTTGGATTTTGCTTTATTTGGAGCAGTTAATCGGAATATCTCCGCTTATATCTGTTTCTTAAGCATCCTATATATACAATAGCCGGAAATTCTCCGTCTATAAATTCTCATACTACTCGAAAATCAACAATGATAACAGTGCCAAAAATAAAAGAGGTATCCCCTTAGAGAATACCTTCTGGCTTAGGAACCGAATATCCTAAGTGCTTGGAAATGGCCAAACTGTAGTGTTTCATAATCGGGATGAACTTGTCATGGATGATTTCCCTTGTCACCCGGTTCGTAGGACCCGATAGGCTAAAACTGGCAATGATATTCCCTTTATGATCATAAATGGGGGAAGCAATACACCGGAGAACGACTTCATTTTCTCCATCGTCGAGGGCATATCCTTGTTCTTTCACTAATTCAATTTCTTTGAGCAATTCCTCTTTCGATGTAATCGTGGTAGGTGTCTTTGGCTGGAAGTTCATGTTGGCGATCACCTGGTCCAATTGAATGGGATTCATCCCTGAGAGTAATATTTTTCCGACTCCGGTACAGTACATGGGGGCCCGGCTGCCGATATAGGAATACATCCGAACGGGCTGATTGCTTTCGATTTTATCAATGTAAATAACCTGCCCTTGGTCTTCAATGCACAAGTGAATGGTTTCGTTTACCTCTTGACACAGTTGTTCCAAAAACGGTTTGGCGATGGCGATGATATTGTTGTTATTTAATAGGTTTCTTGATAGGTAAAGAACTTGTAAGCCAAGTTTATACTTGTCTGTCTCGGAATCCTTTGCGACATAGTTCATGCTGGATAAAGTGGCTAATAGTCTATGTATCGTGCTTTTCGTTAAACCAACCTGTTCAGACAGTCTTGCAATCTGGAGGCCATCGGGATATTCCGCAAGTTTATTTAAAATAGTCAGGGCTCTTTCTAGCGATTGAACATTGGACATGGTGGTTCCCTCTTTTGTTTTTATGGCTGGTACATTGAATATCACAATTAAGAACATTGTGTAAGTTCATCATACTGTATGCGTTTTCATTTGTAAAACAGAAATCAGAATTCTCGATAATTTGTAACAAGTTTATAGGCAATAGGAGTTTATTAGAAGGCTCTGCATATATTGATTTAGGTGTTTGAAAAATAAACGGAAAAATTCCGCTTAAATTGGGAAATACCCATATTTCCCTAAAAATAAAGGAGGTTTTTCCGTTTATATAATCCAAATTTTTGGATTTTGTTATATTTGGAGCAGTTAAGCGGAATATCTCCGCTTAAATCGGCTTTTTCAGCTTCCTTTACAAACTTAGCCGGAAATTCTCCGTCTATGAATTCTCATACCTACTCGAAAATCAACAATGAATAAAATTGGAGGATGACATGATGATTACAACAAAAAAGATACGGTTACATTAAACAATGGTGTAAAGATGCCATGGGTGGGATTAGGAGTTTTTAAAGTTCACGATGGAAATGAGGTCATTTCTTCCGTTAAGGCAGCGATCCAAAACGGTTATACCAGTATTGATACGGCAGCCTTTTATCAAAATGAAGAAGGAGTCGGACAAGCGATTCGAGAATCGGGCGTTCCCCGCGAACAGTTGTTTATCACGACAAAGCTTTGGAATACGGACCAAGGGTATGAATCTGCTCTAAAAGCTTTTGATCAAAGTCTTAACAAGCTCGGACTGGATTATTTAGATTTATATTTGATTCATTGGCCTGGCATCGACAAGTATAAAGAAACCTGGAAAGCTTTCGAAAAACTATACAAAGAGGGACGCGTCCGGGCCATCGGGGTCAGCAACT
The DNA here is from genome assembly GCF_054950115.1 of Neobacillus camarae. Lineage (NCBI taxonomy): Bacteria > Bacillati > Bacillota > Bacilli > Caryophanales > Bacillaceae > Neobacillus > Neobacillus camarae. The sequence goes on from NZ_JBUCKX010000002.1 coordinate 516,911, forward strand.
TCCAAATTCATCACTTGGAAGATTTAATCCGTTCTTCAGAAGTGAAACCAATGGTCAATCAAGTGGAATTCCATCCGCATTTAACGCAAAAAGAACTGCTTGCTTATTGTCAAAAGGAAGGAATTCAATTAGAAGCATGGTCGCCTTTAAAACAAGGGCAGCTTTTAAATGAGCCTGTACTAAAGGAGATTGCCCAAAAATATAGGAAATCGGTTGCTCAAGTTATTTTGCGCTGGGATCTTCAGAACGGGGTAGTGACCATACCAAAGTCGATTAAAGAACATCGAATCATAGAGAATGCGGATATTTTTGATTTTGAATTGTCTGATGAGGACATGAAAAGGATGGATGGGCTCAATCAGGACAGCCGCGCCGGTTCGCATCCTGACACCATGAGAGTAGGGTTTATTTAAATCCTTTGCCTCCATCCGGTAAAGCAAGTATAGGGTGACCACGAGCGTTTACTCCTTTCACTACTATACTATTAATAAAAAAGGCCGGTTTCTATGGGGAAGCCGGCCTTTCCTTTTTTGCACCTATGCGAGTTCATATTCCACGACATTGCGATCGATGACTTTTGCCCCTTTCGCCGCAACCAGCTTGCCAGTGGATGATACGAATATATCGGAAGCAATGATTTGCGCCATGGATAGCTTGATGACTTCTTCGTCGACCGGCTCTTTCGGATTTTCGACTGCAATCCGGGCTGTTTTTCCAAACTCTGTGCCAAATTCCAATTCCAGTGTCTTAGCCATTTTTTTCACCTCCTATCGTTAGATTTCCCCCGAGTCATTAAGCGATAATTTCCGAACTGTCATTGCGCTCGATTTTGTTTAACTGGTCGTTACACAAAACAGAGATCGCATTGGCAGCTTGATACAACTGGTCGACTGTGGCAGCCTTTGTGACATTGCTGAATGTCTTTGACCGCACGATTGGCTTGCCTTCATCATCCATCCCGGTTTGAAAAACTAAACGAAGCTTTGTGGTTTCAAGTAATCCTTGTGCCATTTCGCCTCACCTCCTTTCACCTTTTATATATAGAGTGATGGGTGGAAAGGACAGGTGATAGAAAAAATATTAGACCGTAATCAACTTCCTAAAGAGTTCTCATATGGGGGACAAATCTATAAAATGGAAGCGTAAACTGTCCCATATTCGCATATAAAAAAGCATCGGTTTTAGCACCGATGCTTTCATTCTTTTGCAAAAAAAGTGCCGAAACAAGTCCGGCACTTTTTATTGGTTACACTCTTCTTTTTAATTGCCTGATTTTCAGTAGTGCTCCAGCGAGAAGAAGAGCGCCGCCGGCAAGCAGCCAGTTGTATTGGTTAGTTGCTGTTAGAGGGAGCGGGCTCTCCGTATCTTTGGCTGCCCCAATTGCTTTTACCTTAACGGTGCGTGTTACTTCGGCTTTATTGCCAGCCGTGTCCGTCACGCGGTACACAAGAGCATATTCTCCGGGAGTATTCACGTCCACTTTGCCGGTAACGGTAACCTTACTTGTCAGATCACCATCGAAATTATCGGATGCGGTGAATCCTGGATCATTAAAGGTGCTGCCCTGATTGAGGGTCAGCGGGTTGTCCCCTTTTAGTGTAAGGACTGGAGCCTTTTTATCTACGACTTTAACCATCCGTACGACTTCAGCTTTGTTGCCGGCATTGTCCGTCACACTGTATACCAGTTGATATTCACCTGGCGTATTCCCATCCACTTGGCCTGTAACGGTAACCTTGCTATTCAAATCACCATCGAAATTATCAGAAGCGGTGAATCCTGGGTCCGTAAAGGTGCTGCCCTGATTAAGGGTCAGCGGATTGTCCCCTTTTAGTGTAAGGACTGGGGCCTTTTTATCTACTACCTTAACAGTCCGTACCGCTTCAGCTTTATTGCCGGCATTGTCCGTCACACTATATACCAGTTGATACTCTCCTGGTGTATTTCCATCCACTTGACCTGTTACGGTTACCCGGTTTGTCAAATCACCATCAACATCGTCGGCCGCTAACACACCTAGATCAGCGAATGCAGTGTCCAGTTCAACCGTGAGCGGGTTGTCCCCTTTCAAGGTAATCGCAGGCGCTGTAACATCGGTTACCAGTTGGGACGCTGACAAGGCAAGGAGCGTATCGACCGGTGCACCATCCACTTGTGCAACACCCTTTACCGTAAAATTATATGTCTGTCCTACGGTTAGGCCTGTTACGTCAAAAGTAGTTGCATCTCCTGGAACGGATGCAATTTGGTTTCCATCCTGGAAGATGTGATACCCTTGCACATTGCCAAAAACAGCAGGCCAGCTAAGTTGAACCGTACCGTTGCCTTTAACGGCTGCTGTTAGTTTTGGTAAAGAAACAGCTAAGGTGGCAAAAGGATTGGTGCCAGACTGTAAATCTAGTGAAAAACTACCTTGACTCCAGACATCACTGTTGATGTTGGCTAGAACGGCGGTCACTCCATCCTTAGGAGTGGAAGTTGTTCCCAGGCTGTCCAGCAATGGATTAAGGACTGGAGTATGATTATAAAACGAATCATTGTACACATTCGAAAATTTATCAAAGAAACTGGAATCTACCTGATACTGTCCAAAAATGGTAGACGTTGCATCACCGGTTCTCCATCCTTCTTCAATAGGAGTCGTATCTTCTGATTCCGCAGAAAGTAATACGGGTAAACCAAAGTCATGGCCAAACCCATAATCAAAATCATAGAATGCTATATTATTCTTCGGCTGCGATTCACTGACAAAAACATGTGTGTAGCCATCGACATTTTTTTTATTATGATCTAGTACATTAATCGACACCAACACCTGATTTGGCTCCATCGGATTGATGTATAGCTGATTGACGGATGCAGCAGCTGGGACTTTTGTTGGTCGTCCAACAGCCGTTTCTAAGTCGAAATAGGTTGCCCCATCATTCGATTGGGTATATCTAGGTACCCAGTAAACATGCTGTCCATTCAGTGGTGACTCAATAAATCCACCTACTGTTGAAACGGGATCGACATTATGATGTACAGAATTATTGACTTCCGTTTCTGTCACATCCCCAGTCTCCTTTTGCAAAAAAAACGTATCTTCATCCGAAAGATAGGTCCCGGAGGCCTCCCGAAACACAGCGTCACACCCGGAAAGAACGCCTAATAATACTATAAGTGCACTTAAAAAACGTACATTTTTCAATCGTTGCTTACTCTTCACTCCCATACCCCTCCAATACATGTTTGACCAAATTCTCCATAAAACCCCAAAATGCAGCAAAATGCTACCATGATATTCTACATAATTTTCTAAAAATTGTATATAAAATCCCACAAAATAACTAGAACTTTCTAACCGTGTGGTTTAAATGCCTGGCACCACCCGAGTTGTGTCGAAGATTGATAGATGACTACGACGTTTCTGTGAAAAATTTGACTGGTCTTTTCGTCAAATTTTTTAGAAAAGTTGGGACGGCCAATCTGCTCTTATCACGGTGTTTACGGTATTATAGAAGCAGGCAGAATGGATTATAAGATTGTACATATGACCACACTTCTTTCAGGGTATTTGGTCAATAGTGACTTGCATCCATTGTGATTGATCAAAAAAACAGAATAGGGGCATCGGAATGGGACTTTTTGATTGGTTTGGAAAGAGGACGCTATCGAAGGCGGAGATGAATAGAATAATAGAGAATGAGTGGCTGCAGCAGAAGAGCAGGGTCGATGAGATTATTATCACCGAATGCCAATCCGTTCGTTACCAAGACGATCTTGGCATCTGCTTGGAATCGGGATTGCACAAAGAGTTCGTTCAAAAACTGATTTTAGATTTGTTTATCGATAACTTTGGCTATGAACTTGGGGCGATCCACGGAACTAGCTATAATGTGACCGAGATTACCAATCGGAATAACGGCCGGATTTTAGAAGACTTTCTGGCAAAAATTGACCGGCTCGCGCCACACTATCCGTTTCGAGATATCCATACCTTAAAACAATGCTATCAGCGGATTGGCCAGCGAGTTATTCGAATCGGCCGTGAACGAGGCAAGGAGAATTATTCGCTGTTTAAGGATACGCTTGTTAGAAAATAGGAACACAGGTCACAGATAAACTTATAATCTACAACTGACTCTATTGAAGCACCATATACTAACCGGGGGAAATGACAGAGTGGGAAAGATATTTAACAACCGTTTTATTTTAGGCAGTTTTTTAATTTTATTGCCTTATTTAGGGTATACAATAGCCATGTTTTTTGGCGATCAAATATGGAAATGGGACAGGCTACGCACTCAAGAACAAATATTGACAGAGCTGACCAGTTTGCTGGTTCTTCTCGCTATTGCTATTATGTTTCGATATAAATCACATAGAAAACTCATGTTTACTTCTATGCTCATATTTTTTGTTTTATGGATTGAAACCTTAACCGTTGTTCTACATTCAGGAAAATTTAATTTTCTGGAAGAGGCTTATAGTGTCATTGGACTTATCATATTAATTGCGTGGGGAATCACGAGTGTTATAAAGAAAATAAAATTAACGGATCGTATGGCAAAGGAATGTGAGATATGGGGTTATTCTTTATTATTTATAGCCTTAATTATGCAATTTCTCATTCTGAATACGAATGATAACTATAATAAAGAAACGTTCGAATATCGGATTAATTACCAACTCCTACAAATTTGGAACTACCTAAACGCGATTGACATAGAAAACCATGGCCAACCCATTGAACGTCACATTTTTGATGACCCTAACCAAGGTGATTACTATGAAAACAGTTTGGAGTATCATGAACAATTTGATGATGATTTTGCTACTCAGATTAGGGAGCAAGAGGAAGAAGCAGAAAAGGATCACTCGGGTTGGTACTATGTTATGGTCTATTCCGTAAGTACCATCTTAATTGCTATTGGCCGGTTTCATGATATATCAAATAAAGGTATTCCTCCTCAAACCGTTAATGAGGCTCTTCAACAACAAAGGAGAAATCATCATTAACAAATGGAAAGAGTATTCGGTAATTCGACAGTCTTTTTCATATCTAATGGCATTTTCGCTTTGGCAAATGCCATTAGAAGTAGATCATTAGCAATTTAAATTAAACGTTTGTTTGACTGACAAAATTTGTGGCTTTTTACCTATAAATGCACTACTAGCATCAATGCGCGATCCAAACTAATCAACTGTTTGTTTGAATTTGATTTGATGAAAATGGTCGAGAACTGACGAAGGGATATAAACTCGGAACAATATAGCCGAAATTTCGTCAATATTTTTTGGGAAATAAAGAGAGGAAACGGAATTAAATGAAGGATTAGCACAAAGTTAATCAAACGTTTGGTTAAATGATAATCTTTTTAGCTGCTTACTCTAAAAAAACCATTTATTTCGGGCAAATAGCCATGTTTAAACAAACGTTTATTTCGTTCTTCCTTTGTCATTTTTTAAGTCTTTTAATTCTAAACGGTTGGTTACTCGCTCAGGAAGAAGTATTAGAATAAAGGGAAGCTCATCATTGTGAGCTTCCCTATCTTTTTGGTTATGATGTGTAATGTCGCGTGTATAAAACGCAACTTTTTGTATCCACCAATAAACCACAAAAAGTTGGTTATTTATAAATCTTTTGAATGACATGATTGCAGGTCAAACAGCGGTACTTTCCGTTTCCTTCATGTTTCATGGGCCGCTGGTGTCTTTCATCTTTTGATTCTTTCGGACAAATATCACCAACTTTATATGTCTGACTTTTCCAAGGACCTGCACCGCAATGAGAGCATAGGTATATTCCATCAACGCGTGCCCTGCTTTCCCGGCTGTCTATTATTTTATGACAGCACCAGCAGTGATTTAAATAAATGTTCGTGTCATGGGGATGACCCTCAAGGCAGGAAACAATCGTCGAACTGTATCTGGCTATATTTCGTGAATATTTAAAGTTGTTAACCATCATTTGAAAACATTTAGAACACTTTAAACGGTCACGTATTTCTTCGAGTCGGTTGACCCATCCGGAAAGTCGATTGACATATTGCTCTGGTTTTTCTAATTCCTCCAGACTTGGTGTAATCCCGCATGCAGACAAAATTTCAAGTAATGTCCAGTTCTTCCAATGGAAGTTTAGATTGGCATCAGTATGTGCTCCCTTTTCTTCCTTTTCCGAAAGGGTATATTCGCAAATGTGCGCTCTTGGGCAGACTGTACTTGCAAAATCATAGTCTTCCCTAGTTTGTCTCCCCTCGCAATAAGGCACCTTTGACAAGGCGCTATAATGGCAGTCTGGAAGGCCGCACCAGATATTTAACTTCTTACTAGAGCTTACGGCCTGTTGGAGTAAGTCATCCTGTATATACTGATGCGCTCTTTTAAAGGCGCCTTTTTTCTTTTCCTCAGGTTTATCTTTTGCCCACGCAAGCAGCAGAAGGGCTTTGATTTGCGGTTCCTTCTCAAGCTGACCCAGTTCTTCTAATTGTCCCGGCAGGATATTTTCCTTTAGAAACCGATTAATCACCATAACTTTTACCTCGTTGGCCAATTTGGCCCAGGTTTCTATCGGTGAATGCAGGAAGTCTTCCCACAGCACGTCCACTAACTCATCCGTATCTAAATAGGTTGAAAACGGCTTATGTTTTTTATATGAATTCGGAAGTCTATTTACATAGTTTTGTTTGTCAGAGTAGTACTTTTGGGAGTATAGCCATTTGGCTGCGATTTGCGAATTTTCTTTTGAAAATTCCGTGTTGTGCAGCCTAACAATTTTCCTTTCTGCTGGTGCCATTTTGAAAATCCGATCATCGAGAAGTGTTTCGTCCGGGACGGTGTCCCAATCGATCGCTCCAAGCGGTAATTTTATCGATTCAACGAGTTCCTGAATCCACTGTGGATGCCGGGCATCATAGGTTTTCAGTAATTCAATCAGCAAAGGCCCCTTGTGCACATTGGGGATGGCCTTGCGCAGTTCCTCCCAATCTCTATACAGCGAAAGAGGGAGAAGATTCAACGGCTGAATAAGATACGGATTATTTCGAAATGCCTCTATAAACAAAAGGTGAAAATCGTCAGGAAGAGCATCTGCAGAGTGATTGGACAGCAAAGAGGCATAACGTTTCGTTATTTCATCAGGACTAGCAAGACTTTTTACAAGGTCAAAATGAGAAAGAAACTCTTCGTCTGTCAATAAACTTATTAAAATACTATATTCACTTGTTGCAGATACCAACTGCAGCTTTTCAAAAATATAATCAACGGCTTCAGAGCGGGACAATTTTTCCAGGTAGTGGGGTAATACCGTTTTCCAAATGTACGTTTCAGGGGCGTCCGCCCACCTTTTTAATTCAGATAAATCATTTTCTAATTTGAATAGTGTTACATTCTGTGCCGAATCTTTCCCCTTTTTAGTCTCGATTTCAAATAATACGGTTTCACCTGTCTTTAGCAGGGAAGGAGAACACTGGACGTCATTCATATCAATGTGGAGATCTCCTCCTTTAGCCCGGGATAAATATCCATATCTTAAATCGGTCCTAAACCATTTCACTGTTCCAAGTTCTCGCATGAATGTTGCCTCCAAGCAGTTCATATTACGGATTTTCCCAATTGATTTTATTATCTCGAAAATTCTATCAATCAGCAATTATGTTTTCATTGTTAATTAGTAAAATTGTACTAAAATGGAAGATATGGAATGAAAGGAATCGGGGCATTATCATCACAAATTTGAAGGAGAGGATGTAGTGGGATTGAGGGAGAAAATTAAAAGTAAACTAATAGATTTATTTTTTGAGTACGAAGATGAAATGACGGAAGAGGAAATGGAAAGGTCCAGAAACGTTGACCGGCTATTAAACAGGTTATTTAGGATCGTATTTATTATCAATACTTGCAGTATTGTTTATTTATTCTTTGCAGGTTCTTTCAACGTTTTTAATATTTTGGATCTGGGATTGTTGCTTATTACCATTTCTTTGGGGATATTTTTATTGTATTCAAATAGAAAGGGTAACTAGGCAGGAAAAGATATAAGAATTGCAATCAATTGGAAAAATTTATATAATAATATAGCCCGGGCGTAAGGCTGCGGGGAAGTGGATGAATGCTTGTCAAGTGCTTCATGAACTTGCAGAGCAAACTGGCATACCAGCTGCATAAAGCATAAGCATGGCATAGGCATAGGCATAGGCATTTCTACTCCAATCCACATTAAGTTTACCATATCGCATGAGTCGCAGTCGTATGGAACACCATACGGAAAGGGATTAAGCTCAAAGGGTCTAACAGCTGCAGTGACATGGCCCTTTAAGCTCACTCAAACTATGGAAAAATATAAAATGAACTATAAAAAGTATTACGTTAAACCGTTTCCTCACTTTGATCAAAGAATCTCAGTCACCGACCCCGTCATAAAAAACCTGCAGAACCCCTACTATATTGCTAGACATAGCTTTTATCCATTTATCCACTATCCAATCGTTACAAGAAAATTTCATAAGGAAAAAGGATTATCAGCCCCAAAAGCCAGAGAAATTTATTATGCCAGCCATATGGACGGCTATATCTTTAAATACTATGGCGACCGATTAAACTGTTATTATAATAAGGTTTGTAGAGATAAAGGAATTGATCAGGCTTCTATAGCTTATAGAAATAATAAGGACGGAAAGAGCAATATCCACTTTGCCGCTGAAGTAATCGAGTTTATCACCCATCAATCTTCGGCCTTTATTTTTGTATCTGATTTTTCAAAGTACTTTGATAGCCTGGATCATCAAATATTAAAAGAGAAGCTAATGGCTGTATTGGGGAAAGAAAGATTAGATCATGATTGGTGGAATGTATTTAAGCATATTACTAGATTTAGCTGGGTCGAAAAAGAGGATATTGAAAAGGATTTGGACCTTGCTAAAGGGAGAATTCATAAAGAAAACAGTCCAGACCGGTACTATACTCCACCAGAATTTAGAGAGTTTCGAAAACGGGTGGAAATAAAGAAAAACACTTCTGGGGTTGGAATTCCTCAAGGTACGGCTATAAGTGCAGTGTTAGCTAATATTTATGCTTTAGATTTGGATCAAGCATTAAATCAGTATGCAACAAGCCGCGGAGGGATGTATAGAAGATACAGTGACGATATAATTCTTGTGATTCCAATGAGAGATGGGGAAGAGGATCATGTATCTTTTATAACGAAAAAAGTAAAAGAAAACAGGGTTACCATGGGAGCGGATAAGACAAGCACTCTGTTTTACTCTAATAATAGGATTTATACAGATTCACAATATAGTAATCAGTCTAAATTGGACTATTTAGGATTTACTTTCGACGGCAAGGCCGTAAAGATTCGGGAAAAAAGCTTATTTAAGTATTATCACCGGACTTACAAAAAAATTACATCCATTAATGGTGCAAGTATCAGACTAGGGAAGAAAGTTGGCAGAAAGAAATTATATTCTTTATATTCACACTTAGGTAAGAATTATAAGGGCTATGGGAATTTTATCTCCTATGCTAAAAGAGCCCATGATGTCTTTTTAAAAAATGATAAGATTGAAAGCCACATTTATCGACAGATAAAAAGACATTGGAATAAAATCCAAAACCGATTACTAAGATAATGGGTGACAGGCACCAGCCAGGAGAATTCCAATTTGGTGCCTAGTACAGAATTCAAATAAAAAGTTCAGGCGAAACACGGAATATAGTCTATGTGCAACAACAGGTACCTTTTAACTTTAGCTGCAAGCCTGATATTCACTCATAATGTTGTTGATAATGGCCTTCACCGGTAGGATTTCTTTGATTTTATGGACTCTTGCTCCGGCAAAAACAAGAGCATTCTCGCAATCTCCGTTCATAGTGGTAAACTCATTGGAAAAGGAGTAATACTTGGAACAATAGGACAATTTGGTGTGAAAGAAACTGTTACATGCGATGTTCAGAATTGGCTGCTAGATAAAGTGAAATAGGGGCCTCTCGCGTTTCACTTTTACTTATTAGAGGGTCGATATTCATTAAACGTTTATTTAGGTTATCGTAGATTCCGAGGAATATCCACCAGAAAGTCCTTTCCGACCCTATTTTGGACCTTAAAATGAATCGCCGGAATCAATATACTGAATCGAGCAATAGAATTATTATCATAAAATGTCTTGGGCTAGGAACTAGCCTTCGTGGAGAGGACGGCAATAGCCGACTCAATGAAACGAGAAGCTCTCCAATTTATTGGAGAGAGGTTCACAATCCAAACTAATTGTAAAATACAGAGTTGCAAAAATGGTTGTGTTTAGGTCTTCTTGCAAATACTTTAAAAAAATGTTAAACTTTAGAAGAATTATTTTTGTTCGGTGTAAAGGATAGTATAAGATTAACTTTTCGTCTTGATGATCACTGAGTGCAAGGATAGTAACACATTGTGTGCAAAGCACACTGCAGGAGGAAACAAAATGGAACAAGGTAAAGTAAAATGGTTTAACGCAGAAAAAGGTTTCGGATTCATCGAGCGTGAAGGCGGAGAAGACGTATTCGTTCATTTCTCAGCGATCCAAGGCGAAGGTTTCAAATCTTTAGACGAAGGTCAAACAGTTACTTTTGACGTTGAGCAAGGTCAACGTGGAGCTCAAGCAGCTAACGTGCGTAAAGCTTAATAATTAAGAACAAATAAAGCAGGCTCTTCATAGAGTCTGTTTTTTATTTGTTCTTTTAAAACAAGGAGCCCCACTCACGAATGAGTAGGGCACATGTAAACAAGTAAATCAAATGGTAAACAAAGTGTATCACATAATCAAACATTCTCCTATTCTCTTTGAATAAAAGTTTTAAAGTGCTTTGGTAGAGAGTGGGAATATCTTATATTGTTTCAAGTATTACCGACTTTCCACTAAAAGCATCTGATTACAGGTATCCTGACAGAAATGGGTAGCTTTTTTTTATTTGCTTTTTTTATACCCACCCTCTAAAAATCTAATCATATCACGCCCTGAAATCTTTTCTGATTCATGATAGCCTTCTTCATCACGCAAACTCAAGTACCAGTTGCTATCGCCATCTTCATTTAGCCTATATAACTTATTTGTAAAAACATTTGTATAAAAATCTCCATTTCTTAGCCTCATAATATCCCAACTCTAATGTATATAAACTGTATTATGCCCAAGATATCCGCCGTGAGCCATTAGACATATACAGTCAAAAATCCCATGGATATTCAATGAATACACGTGCCAATCAAGAGGAGAGGGACAGAACATGGAAAGTTAGAATTTTTCCTTATTCAGCTAACGGGGCCGTTATATGTAGTATAATTTTCCACAGTATTTAACGTAAGTAAAGATACGAAAAATGCCATATTTGTATCTTTGTAGACGCATTATATATAGTAAGTAATTATAGTTATTAACGTTAACAAACATAGGACTTTACTTGGAGGGGTAGATATGAAAGGCTTGCATGCCAATGAAACAACGTCTTCAGCCTTTCAAGACCAAACGTGCCCACGGAGGCTCCAAGTCTGGTCCTTAAATGCTTTTCTATGGTTACATGTAAACATAGATAAAAGGTACTTTCTATCAATCTTTTTAGGACTGATACTATATATAACCGCCCGATAGTTAAAAAGGCACAAATGATGAATCTCCCCAACCAAATTCCTTTGTGAAATATTGCTCAAAATTTTGACACTAGCGTATAATGATGTCTGAATATATTACCACGTAAAATATAACAGAAGTTACAATTAAAGTCAGTTTTCTAGTTGCGATGGTGGCACTAATTTAATTGTTCGAACTTTGATTGGTGTCATGTTGATGCCATTGGATAAGTGAAGAAGGAGTAAATCCAATGAAAATATTATTACTGATTATTCTTATTGTTTTCCTAATTATGCTTCTCTTGTTTCGCTACAATAATTTGTTCAATCTAGTAGTAAAAGCTGCTACAGCCATCAAGTACAATAAAAAAGGAATAACTGTGGCATTGGGAATCACAGCATCCTTTGTGTTCTGGGGAGTAGTGATAACATACGGTGTTAGGGCATTTATTCATACCGTTGAAGAAAGTCAAAAGGAAAAACATCCTCCGTGTTATTACACTTACAACTGTAGTGAACCTGCACCAAGGGATGATGGATATTATGATGCCAGTGTTCCATCAGGTGATAACAATAATTATGGTGATAGTCCGGGTTATCACCATGTAGATGGATATTACAGAAGCGATGGCACACACGTCAATGGGTATATCAGAAGTAATCCAGACGGAAATCCAAACAATAATCTAGGTGGTAAATAAAATTAAAAGTATCAATATTTAATAAAAAGTACTGTGGCAAATTAAGAGAAGAAGAAGATTATGATAAACTTGTTACGGGAAATTACACTATTAGTACATGGCCGTCAATTTTTTCATGAACCAGGTAAGCCAAGTTCCTATGAGTATGTCCTCATTGACGAGGAGACAGGTAAAAAGAGAAGAAAAACTTCGGATAGAACAACAGGAGAAACTTCCAACCGTGCCATTATCCTTGGCGTGATGGATGCTTTGAGCCGCTTAAATGATGAAGAAAATGCCGAATTAAGATTGTTACCAAAACGACTTGGAGATTCCTCAAGATGAGAAGAGAGAAAAAGGTGTGAATGGTGATTTGCTGCAACAACTCCTTTCTCTAATAATAAAGTGGAGATGTGGTAGAGCCTGTCGAGTCACCCGAGATGATTAATCTGTATTTTTAACTGGAAGTGATTAAGGCACAGGATTAAAGGATCCTGTGCCTTTTATCATCTAGTAATCTCTTGATAATCTCGTAAACAAAGTGGACGCTTAGTGAGTTTAGGCCTGCTTGTGCAATGGAGTTTATTTTTTGGGGATGTTTTAGTGAAGCCTTTTAAATTCGATGCTTCTTTAACAGGATTCAAAAAGCTGTAATAGCAAATACAAACAGAAAGGAATCTCATTGGGATAAAGGAGGTTGTAGTGGGGGTTCCACAAGGCATCACATTGTGCAGTAAATGTTAGTTTTTTATTTTGTAACAATTTAAAGTGTCAATATGGTAAAATTTTCACATAATATGATGAGGATGGTCTTTGCAATGAAACAATAAAAGGCAGCATCGATAAAGAAGAATTGAGAAAGAAGAGCTTAGGAGAATAAGTGGGGGATAAAAATGAACAACAAACATATGTTACAAATGATTAGTGGAGTATTACTATTTTTGAGTTTCTTTTCTTCATGGGTTTATACTGGCGCATTTCCTTTAAAACCTTCTGAATTTGTTAATCATTCCTATTCAATTGCATTTAAGCTATTTCTTACACTACCACTTTTAGGAGTAATTTCTTGTTATTTTGGATATGCCAAAAAGTATAAATATCGTTTAAATATTATCAATATTGCGGTTTGCCTTATACTTATGTTCACCATTCTAGGATACATAAATAAATATGATGGAAACCATTTGATTGTGGATAATGGATTTTATTTGGCTGGTCTTGCCGTGCTTGTATCAGCTGCCTCCATCATAGTAATGAAAAAAGAATTGAAATCTAAAAATATCAGCAGCATGGGGTGAATCTACTTTTAGGTATAGTAAAAATAAAATAATGTACCAAAGTTTTTATAAAGATTGTAGTCCGGGGTATTTTGCCATTAGTTTAAACAAGATTATTAAAATCCTAGAAAAATCAAACAACATAACTTTTTGTAAAGGATTTAAATCAGAGGAACTGCGCCAGTAATTGATGGAATATCATAAAGAAGAAACACAATAAGGGAATACGTCAAATGATGGAGACAGTTCCGAAGGCATAAAAGATGTGTGAATCGTTCTAGAGGGGTACCATGAGAACCGTCCCCATGGAGCTAAAAACATTATGGGGGTTTGTATGGCTAACTATTTCAACAAGACAGATGATGAATTAGAGAGACTTGATAGTAATGGAGATCATGAAGCAGGTCACGAGCTGGAAAATAGAGGTTATGTACAAGATCGATACGGAATTTGGGTTGACGAGGAAGATAATGATGATGATGAAGATTCAGGTTTTGGTCTTGTTTTATTCATCATTGGCGCTATTTTAGTCGTGGCAGCCCTGTTATGTACACAGTTTCTCGTGGCCTATTCAGTGGATTACCAGATTTATGTTTACATAGGTTTTTTCCTTGCATTTTTGTTCATGATTCTTGGAAGGGGTACTTCCAAGTTCTGCAATGTCTTATTTTTAATAGGTTGCTGGGCAATGGCTACTAGATTGTATCCTTACGTTGTTGAAGCAATCGAGGGAGTAGAGTATGGGGTCTATTTCGGTGAACAAACTAGAAGTTTATGGGATTGGATTAAATATGGTCTGATTTATGTAGCTTATGCTTCTTTAGTTCCTTACCTATTGATGAAAATAATTACGTTTATTGTTAGTGCTTATATGACTAAAGAACCAAATGAAACCACTAATTTAAAGGGATAACAGGAAATTGAAATTTTCTATACGATTCCTATTTATGGCCGTTCTATTAGCAGCCTTAGCTGCTTGTGGGAATGATGCTTCAACCAATGAAAACTCAGATGAAAAAAATAAGGCAAGCCTCCGAGGCAAAGGAAACAAAAGATGCAGACTCGCCTGAAATAACGGGTTATTGGAAAGATAAAAGTGGTTCCTATTATTCTATTACTCAAAAGGACGACACGTATACCTAAAATGAACTAGGAGCATTAGAATTACAGCTGAAATCATCGAAGAGTGAAGGAAATACCATCCATACTACCATCATCGAAACACCCAATACGGATCATTTAACGATGCCGAAGGAAATGATACCGGATTTACTGGGGCCAGGTAAAGAAGTAGAATTTGAGTTATCAGGGAACAAGGAAGAATTGCATTTTGAATTGCTTGGTGAACCTGTTACCTTAAGCAAAGTAGATAATTCAAATAAGGTGAATCCAGTGAATCTGGTTGGAAACTGGATGAATGATACTGATTATTACACAATTACCAAAGATCAAGATGTGATCACGGTCAGTTTCGAAGATGGAGTTGATGAAGGGGACGTCCAATTTGATATTTCAATGGAAATTACAGATGTGATTGAGGACCTAGTTGTTGGAAAAGTCACGAAAATCCTTCCCGAAAAATATGCGAATTATGATAATGGTTTATCTCTAGGTTCCCCACTGTTCATCCGACTTTCAGATGATAAAACAACATTATCATTTATGGGTGACCAGGAAGTAACCAAAACAGATACATCTTTTGAGGATTTTAAAGCACAAGTTAGCGATAATGAATAATAAAGGTAAAAGATGCTGTACGATTTCAGCATCTTTTACCTTTATTGAAAGTTCCGTACGCAAATTGACCTCTGCTATCAGCAACTATTTATTGGCTTGGTCTGGTAGGGGGACACTTCCGAAATCATGTCCGAATATGAAGATTTGGATTATGTGGTTCCGAAGGAAGGGTCCAACCTCTGGTTTGATAATATGGTCATCCCGAAAACAGCCAAAAATGTCGAGGGGGCCCACAAATTCATTAACTTTATGCTGAATGAGTGAAAGCAGGGAGGACGGTTTTTTGTGCTTCGATGCAGAGCTATCCTTGAATGTTATGGCAATCTTGTAGGGCTGATATAATTTTATGTCATAAAATGACCTCGGTTTAGATACCGGGGTTATTTTTGTCATTACGGTGCTTGTCACCATTAGAAGGTAGCCAGGGGGACGGTTGACCCATGAAAAAGCTGTCTATTTCACTGGTTTCGAACCGTTACCTTGAAACCCCTATGGAACCCAAACAAACTCTTGGGCATATAGTAATTTGAGGTGACTGGAGTGAATCAACATTTTAAACAAGCATTTGACATCAATGTGTTGAAAATAGGACAGATTACCAATTCTGGAGTTTTTCAAATTGGCAGTGGGGCAGGCAAAGCCCAACAAGTTGCCCCGATTGGATATACGACAGTTGGAACTTCATTAGTTCCTTTAGGTGCTCCAGAAGAATTTGCTGTCCCATTACAAGCACCGGTACGTCAGAAATCCTAAGTTCAATTACCGAAATGTATTTTTAATAACCAGAGGGGACGGTTTAGTCGAAACCTTGCGAACCAACCGTCCCTGTTGACCCTGTTTCTTCCCCAATAATCATAATTGCCTCAGAAGTTCTTAATTCTTTATCCTCTGACTATAATCCTTGAATGCTTCATCTCTTTCTTTTAACGCATGCTTCACTCCATTTGTAATCGCACTTTCCCTCCATGCGATGCCTTCAGGCGTGTGCCGGGCAATTCCATCAAAAAGGATTCCAAAGGATTGGGTGGTGTCTAATCCCATATTTGAGTACATTTGATTTACATATAGCTTCATCATTTTTAATTGATTGGTAGGAAGGAGAGCTACACGATTGGCCAGTTCATTGACTTTTGTTTCTAGCTGGTCCCGAGGAACGGCTTCTAAAATCATCCCAATTTTGGCTGCTTCTACCGCATTAATTGAGTCACCCGTAAATAATAGTCTTTTGGCTCTTTCCATTCCTAAGCGGACAATCCACATGGGGGTTGTCGGAGCTCCCCAAACCCGGGTAGGCGGGTATCCAAAATGGGCGTCCTCAGAAGCAATAATTATATCGGCGCAAAGCACCATATCCGAGCCGCCGCCTACAGCCCAACCATGCACCTGGGCTATCACCGGTTTGGAACAGCGAAACAGGCTCATCATGGCATTGCTGTTTTTGGACATCCAGGTATAGTCATGAACGGGGTCCCAAACACCATTCCCTCCGCTGTCTTTGTTGCTTTCATCTTCTGTAATGATGTCGAGGTCGTACCCGGCGCAAAAGTTTTTCCCTTCGCCTTTTAAAACAATGACACGAACATCCTCGTTATGATCCGCTTCTAATACGGCTGCTTGCACTTCAAATAATAATTCGTTGGTGATGGCATTGAGGCGCTCCGGACGGTTTAGGCTGATGGTAGCGATTCGATTATCCACTGATAGTTTTATATTTTTATAATCCATAGTGATTCCTCCTGTTTGAAAAAACTAGATTCCAAGTTCCTCGATGACTTGTTTTTTGAGCGCCATCTTAATGACTTTCCCGCTGGCAGTCAGCGGAAACTCATCAATGAAAAAGATATATTTTGGCACTTTCTGATGGCTCATTTTACTTTTGCAGTAATGGATGATTTCTTCTTCCGTTAAAGTATCATCCTTATTTTTTTTGATGCAGGCTGCTGCCACTTCACCAAAATATTCATCTGGAACACCAACCACTTGAGCATCATTGATTTGAGGGTGTTGAAGAAGAATGTTTTCTATTTCTTTTGGATAGATATTTTCGCCTCCGCGAATAATCATATCTTTGATTCTTCCAATCACATTTAAATACCCTTCATCATCCATCATCCCGATATCACCGGTTCTGAACCATCCATCTGGACTTAGGACTTCTTTTGTTTGGCTTTCCATTTTGTAATACCCTGACATGACCAGGTATCCTCGAACCTGGATTTCCCCAGGGGTATGACAGTCTGTTACTTCGTCCGTCACAGGGTCAACAATCCGTACTTCCGTATGCGGAAGCGGCCTACCGGTGGAATGATGTCTTTTTTCTTCTGAGTCGTCTGGTGAGCCCAGTGTATAAAGAGGGCTCGTTTCGGTCATACCCATCAGAATGACCCCTTTTCCGCTGGATCGTTTTTCGAGTTTTTGCAGCGTAGTAGGAGGGACCGGGGCGCCTCCGCTCATGAAAACCCGCAGTGAGGGTAGACGGGCGTTTGTTCTTTCTAACTCATTCACTACCGCATGAAGCATGGTCGGTACACCGAAGAAATGGGTTGCCTTAAATCGGGCCATAATATCCACACAATCCGCTGCGGTAAAATAAGGGACTGGAAGAAGAGAGGCTCCTGCGGCGATCGCGCAAAGAATACTAATCACGCTTCCTCCCGTATGGAAAAATGGAAGGGGGGAGCAATAGATATCTCCTTTTCCTAACTTCCAGCGAAGACCTGAGAGTCTTGCATTATTGAGCACTCCTCTGTGTGTAATCATGGCTCCTTTAGGAAAACCTGTTGTACCTGAGGTAAACTGAATCTGAAAAGCATCAGAAGGCCTTACTAATAACTGTTTTTCCTTTAAAGCGCTGTCTGAAACCGTATCGCCCTTTGTATAAATGTCTTGAAAGGAGGAATGGTTAATATCTTCATTAAGTGTATCCGCTTCCAATTGGTCGAAAGTGATGATTTTCTGCAGCAGTGGAATCCTGTTCACGACATTTTGAACATCTGTCAGGAAGTTTCGGTTTTTAAAGTTTGATAGGAAGAAGAGAGCTTTGGAATCACTGGTTTTTAATACATATTCCACTTCATCGGCGCGGAGAGCGGGATTGACGGTCACCAGGACTAAGCCTAATTTCGCGGATGCTAATTGAAGCAATGGCCACTCAGGAATATTGGGGGCCCACACGGCGATGTGGTCACCGTACTGAAAACCTTCTGCAATCAGCCCTTTAGCAAGTTGGTTCACTTTCGTTTGATACTCTTTATAAGACCAGTGAATTTCCGGAATATTGAATTCCGGATACGGTTTATAACAGACGGCCAGCATGTCTGAAAATTGGTCTGCTTGCTCGTCAAAATAGTCTCCGACCGTCCTATCCAGCAATACGGCACTTTGTTCATCAGGATACCACTGAGCCTTTTTCGTTACATCCATACTCATACTTATTTAAGCTCCTTCCTTTTTATTTACTAACCAGTAAGTAAAGAATAGCACCACACCCAAAATTTGTAAATTTAATTTATTGATTATTCTGTATACAATGATTAAATTTTTGAAAAGGACCTAATCACGGGGGATGATTAATAATTTACAAAATAGGAAGTAAATGTTAATTTAATATCAACTCGTCATTTACTAACCAGTAAGTAATTAATAAGCTTATGTGATTATTGGATAAATAGATTCATAAATTATAGAGAAATGAGGGGATGATCTTGAAGGGTACTCCTGCTATAAGAGCAGAAAAAATAATTGCAGAAGCAAGTGAACTATTTTTTAAAAATGGTTATCGAAATACCAGTATGAAGGAGATTGCCCTTCAATTGAATGTTACACACCCTGCTATTTATTATTATTTTAAAAGCAAGGATGAAATCCTGGAAACTATTTTAAAAAATGTTTTGAATCGTGCGGAGACCTATTTAAGTGAAATACTGATCCTTGAAAAACCGGCCCATGAAAAGTTTCATATGATCATCGAGCAGCATACGCTTGCCATATTAGATAACAAAATTGAGATGGGGATTTTTTTTGAAGAACAAAAAAATCTGCCTGAAAGTATTACCAAAGAAACGGTAAGGCGGATCAATCATTATTATAAAGCCATCACGGATGTTTACAGGGAGGCCATGGGGCAAGGATATTTTGTTCAAATAGATCCCACAGTGGCGGTTCAATTGATTTTAGGAATGTGCAACTGGACCTATAAATGGTTTTCTCCACAAGGAACCTATAATAAAGAACAGATTAGTCAATTCGTTTCTGCTTTATTGAAGAATGGCTATTTTAATGAATGAAACCATGTTGATCGGGAAAGAGGGGAGAAGCAAGGTCTATGAAACATGAAAATACACTTATTGATCATGAATATATCAATTGGAATCAATTGGAAACGTTGATCCGTAAAACGATTCCAGACATCCCGGATGAAACCATGAAAATCAAGAAGTTTTCCGAAGGGTATTCCAATCATACGTACCTGCTGTCATTTGGAAGTTGGGAGTCGGTGTTAAGAAGGCCGCCGTTTGGTGAAATTCCAGCAAAGGCTCATGATATTGGGCGCGAGTATAGGATTCTATCAAAACTTCATGAGGTTTACCCGCTTGCTCCAAAACCCTACTTATACAGTGAAGATCCTGCCATCATGGGGAAGCACTTTTACTTAATGGAAAAAAAGCAAGGTGTGGTGATTAACGAAGTTTTGCCTGATTGTTACGGACCATCTGAGCAGGTTGGACCGGCCATTTCAAAAGGGATCATTCATAGTTTGGTGGAGCTTCAACAGGTAGACTACCAAAAGGCCAACTTACTGGACATTGGGAAGCCTGAAGGGTATTTGGAAAGGCAGGTCCATAGTTGGATTAAACGGAACGCTATGTCCAAAACAGATGAGTTTTGTGGGGTAAAGGAATTGGAGGCGTGGCTGATTAAGAATATGGCGCCAACGGATGACACGACTATTGTCCATAACGACTTTAAACTAAACAACCTGGTCTTGGATCCGAATGACCCTGGCATCGTAAAAGGGGTCCTGGACTGGGAAATGGCCACAATCGGTGACCCGATGACAGATATCGGCGCAGTTCTCGCCTTTTGGGGAGAAGGGAGCGATCCGGATTTTGGCATTTCGGTGGTGACCAACCAGCCGGGCTTTTTTTCAAGACGGGAAATGGCCGAACTGTATGCCCGGGTGAGCGGCCGCGACATCAAGGCGATCAACTTTCATGTGACATTTGGCTTTTATAAGCTTGCCGTCATCTTGCAGCAGCTCTATTATCGCTGGAAAAAAGGAGCAACGGATGATCAGCGGTTTGCCAGATTGCATATCCCGATTGCCAATTTATTTGAGATGGCGAATTTAACGAGGGCAAATAAAATTCTTTAAGTTAGAGGATGAGGGACCAGTGCATTCGGAATGTGTTGAAAGCGGGGCTCTGGTCCTTGTATCTAAAGTATTGATCTTGCTCAAATGAAAGGTGCCTATCCGCAAGTTGAATCCCCCGGTTCGGAGGGAAACATATACCGGTCTAATATGTTACTAGAATTCCCTCAGTTTATAGCTCGTCCTAATAATCATGGGAGGGTTGTCCTCTGCTGAACAATGAGTAGAGGACAACCTTCTTTGTCTATTATGCTAATAATTTCAAGAATCTCATTTTTAATCGGTTTTCTTAGGAGAGGCTGCAAGATAAATGAACAGGATGATCATCAGCCCTGTAATGATCACCGGGAGGAGAAGCGGACTCTCAACCTTCCCGTTTGAAAAAAGTTCGGAGGCTGCACTAGTTAGTTTAGCAGGACTCCATTTCATCCATTTCTCTAGGAGCGATGTCAATAATGACAAAATAATGCTCAATAATAGTACAAATGCTGCGGCGAGCCCACTGCTTTTTAGGCGGCTGCTGAAGAAAACGGTACAGGTTAATAAAAAGATAATCCAGAGAAAAAAGAGGCCCGTCCCGCTCATTAGTTTCATAAACGAGAAGTCACCAATCAATAGTTCTGTATAATACCAAGCCGCCAGCATGCCAAGGATGACTGACCCAAGGCTAAGAAGAAGCGCACTTACCCATTTTGCGGTGATATACGAAGTATAGCTTACAGGCTTAACCAAGATCATTTTGAACATGCCACTTCTCCGTTCAGCGGAAACAATCCCCATGAATGCGAGAACAAGGATGAGGACACCCATTTGGTTGAGCTGACCCAAGGTCTGTGAGAGTACTTCCCCACTTGAAGGCAATGGAATCTTGATAACCGTCCCTTTTGGAAGGTTACTCGCACTTTTCATGATTTCTGGCATGTAATAGCTTGTTACGGGCTGCAGAAGACCTAATAATATAAAGGTGAGCGGAATCCAGATGATTTTATAGTTTCGACTCATTTCAAGCCATTCTTTTCGAAATAGAACAAACCACGTGTTCATTTTCCCACCACCTTCATGAAAAGGTCCTCAAGCGTTGTTTGACCGATTGTAAGACTTGTTATCGGGAGCCCTTTTACAGTCATTTCAGCCAAAAGCTGGCTTCTTGCCAGTGGAACATCCTTCACAAATATCTTGACGGTGCCTTTATTACTATCCACCTTTGAGACTACATCCCACGCTTCAATACTACGCGCCCATGATTCTAAATTTTCATTCGCCGAAATGACAATAACGTCTTCTTGGTACTTTTTACGGATTTCTTCAAGAGAACCTGCAATGGAGAGAGTCCCTTTATTAATCAAAATGATATCATCACAAACTTCCTCGGCATCGTGAAGGATATGGGTCGAAAACAGAATGGTCATACTCCCTTTTAGCATCTTCATCATCTCAAGAATTTCCCTGCGGCCGACAGGGTCCAGGGCGGAGACCGGTTCATCGAGCATCAGCAGTTTTGGTTCATGAATCAATGCTTGGGCAATTCCAAGCCGCTGTTTCATTCCTCCTGAATAGCCGCCAATCTTGCGCTTTTTGGCATCGGCAATGCCCATGAGTTCAAGAAGTTCATTGGCCCGTTTGGATACTTTTGTTTTAGGCATTCCAAAGAGCTGTCCCGTAAATAGGAGGAACTCCAGTCCATTCATCCAAGGGAAAAAGACGGGTTGCTGCGGCAAGTAACCGATTTGGGCACGATAATCGGCTGTCTCATTCCCCAAAAACGCGATCGATCCGTTTGTTGGATGAAGCAGTCCTGCGAGCATCTCTAGTGTCGTCGTCTTGCCCGCTCCGTTTGGCCCAATAAGAGCCACGCAGCGTCCTTCTTCGATTAAAAAAGATAGGTCATTAACGGCAATCTGCTTGTCAAAGGTTTTGGTTAATTGCTTTACTTCTAACAACTTCATCTTTTTCAGCCCTCCCTCTAAAAGGATATGGATTTATGTATGCTTTTTTCCAAAAATAAAATACAAAATTGGGCCGAAAATGTTGATAAAAACAATGATTAGCACCCACATCCAACGTGGTCCGTTTGTTTTTTCGGCTTTGGAGAGATCGATTAACGCAACAATAATTAAGATAAACTGAATGGCAATTAGTGGTGCGATTAAAGCCCAGTTAATAGTAGAAAATGTCATCCCCTGTCTCCTCCTTAAATGTATTAGTATAACAATCTCTTGAAATCTCATTTAATCCAAATAAAAAAACGTCCTTACTACCATTGAAATAAAATGAGTTGAGGACGTTAACGTATTATTAATTATTCTAGTTCCATTATACCCCTCCTGTAAGAAAACTACAAAGATAGTAAAATGATGAACTAGAAGTAGAGAAAGGACAAAAATCATCATCCCATCTTAGTCCGCGGTGCGTTACGATTTGGCATCGAGGGCTTATTTATCATATAGTAGGTAATTTAAAAGTATTCCCCACTTTCTGTTACTTCCGCTTTTAGTACAGATAAAAATAAATCGAATGACATAGAAAAGTGACGATTAATGGAAAATGCTGTAGTGAGATTTTTCAGATTCACTTATAATAAATGAATAGTGAGTGGTCAAAAGTTATTACAACAATGAGAGGTGCTTATATTCATGATACAGTTTCATGACTTGCAGGACTTTTTACACAGTTATTCGAACGTTTCTAATTATTATGTTGGAGAACGAATTCCTAGTAAAAAAGAAGGCAATGCACGGTCGCACTATGAAATTTCTGGTGATGATACGTTATATGCCTTATTTGATGGAACGTTATGGGGCAGTGCGAAAGAAGGCTTGGCTATTACAACTTCAGGGATATACTGGAAAAATTTATTTACCAAACAACCATGTACACTCCTTTGGAAGCAATTTATTGCCCTGAATATTAGAAAAGAAGGAAAAGAAAAAATCCGCTTAGGTGAGAACCTTGAGTTAAATATTGTTTCATCTTTAAAGACAGACGGCCTATTAGCATTTTTAAAACAGCTTCAAATGGAAGTTGAGGCGGTGCTCGGGGATGACCTTTATCTTCGGAATATAGACAGCACTAAAGATGAATTGGCTTCCTCGCTTGAAGTTGAAACTTATCAGGAGAGTAAGCAAACTGAAATTGAAAATGGTTTAACTAAATTGCATAGAGACATAGCAGGTGAAAAGAAAGAGGAATTCAACCCTGAATTACCAGCAATGTTTGAAATAAATAGAAAGAAATTAATAAATTCCTATGATGATAATAAAAAAATATATAAAGGAACGAATTTTCATTCCTATCTTGAGGATCGTGCAAAGGCATTAAAGGGAAATGGTGTTTTTACAGGCTCCATTCCTCAGAAAAAAATAGATAATGCAAAAGAAACATATGCTTATTCTGTAAAAGCTGATGATATTGTAGCCCTCTACGACAATACGGTTTTTGGAAGCGCGAAGGAAGGGTTTATCCTGACTTATACTGGATTGTATACAGGGAATAAAAAGAGTGCTGGCTCTATTGATTTTACTAGAATGGATTCTATCACCCATCAAAGTGGGTCTACTTACTCCGTCATTACAGGCAGTGTAAAGGAAACTGTCGAGCTATTGTATGCCGATCAAAAGGTATTATTAGATATGGTTCGCAATATTATTCACTATCGGGAAATGGAATATACGATTGATGTGTTAGGCGAAGAGGCAAAAAAGAGGACGGGCCATATAAACATATCAAAGCTTATTGAAAAACTAGATTATTGCATTTCGATAGGAAAATACAATGATTCGCTTGAAATCGCTCAAGAGTTGTTAAACATTGGAACGAATCAAGAGGAAATATGTAAAGCTGTGGCAAGGGCCCTGTGTTCCATTGGGGAAGATTATTTCAGCAAAGGGTACTTTGATTTAGCGCTAGATGCTTTTGAAGCAAGCATTTCTTATCATCATAGTAATGGACAAGCCCTTGTTGGATTAGGATTGGTTTATGCGGAACGTAATAATTACTCTTCTGCCCTTGAGAATTTTAATGCTGCATTAGCCTTACAATCGGACCATGGAACAATCTTTGGATATTCAGGGTATTGTTATTTCAAAATGAAAAATTATAATAAAGCCCTTGAATTATTTACGAATGCATTAAAATTCAATAATGATTCTTATGAATTGTATTTGTTTCGGGCAGAGATTTTTATGGAAAAAAATCGATTACATGAGGCTATAGAAGACCTTACAGCCGTATTGGGTACGAACAAAAATGCAGCAAAAGCTTGGAAGATGAGAGGCGACTGCTTCTACAAGTTGAATAGTCTTGAAAATGCATTGGAAGACTTTTTGGCAGCTAGGAAAGGTGGAAATACGCAAGAAATTACCGAAAAGATTAGTTCTATTCGTGTTAACCTTCATCATTGGAAAGAAGCAATTGATGAATTGACAGCTGTCCTTCATTTTGGCGACAACCGTCCAGAAACGTATTTTAATCGAGCTTTTGCTTATAAAGAAACAGAGCAATACGAAAATGCGATTGCAGATTTTACCCAGGCTCTAGCTTTAGACGAATCCATGAAAAATGTCTACTTCCTTCGTGGACTATGTTACGAGAATTTTGAACAATATGAAACGGCAGAGAGTGATTTTAAAGCAGCTATTCAGTGTAATATAAACAAGGTAGAGGCTGAAAAACACCTAGCCATTGTAAGAGACGAGATTAAAAAAATGCAAGAAAGACGAGAAAAAGAGCAAAAGGAAAGAAAACGCAATGTGTTTGAGGCAATTGATCAATCGGATGTTACTAGGTTAAGATCACTGCTTCAGGGTATAAATAGCGATAAAGATGAAATGGGTCTAACCGTACTCATGCATGCCATAATTAGAGGGAAAACAGATGTAGCATCCGCTCTTATTCCTACCTCGGATATCGGGGCGAAAGATCACAATGGTTATACTGCCTTTGAAATTGCTGTCATTAAAAATAATATGGTGATTGCCCAGCAACTGTTTGAACAAATGTATGAAAAATCGTTCATTTCTAAAGGAATGGCGGGATTAAACAAATTAGGCGAAGCAGGCTTGAAAAAAACAAAGTCAACTTTGACTAGCGCGCTATATAAAACGTCAGACCCTTTTCAAAAAGATCAAATTAGAATCAAATTAGCTGAAGTAGAAGAGAATTTGCGTGAAGTGGAAAAAGCAAAAAGAAGAATGATGCGTGAGGAGCAGGAACAAAAGGAGAATAAGAGAAAAGAACTTATCTCAGCTGCAAAAGAGCGCTTTAGGAAAGATATTATCAATTTGTTAAACACAAACAATACAAGTAACGATCATGAGGCTGCCATTAAATTGAAAAATCAATTAGCCAAAGAAGAAGAGGCCTATCACACAAAATTGGGCGAATTAGAACTTGTTATGGCTCAGCTTGATGAACAATACAACAAGCAAATTGATGAGATTAAAAGCTTATATTATCGTAGCCTTGCTGGTGAAAAGGGAGAATTTGAGACAACAGCACAATATGAGGCAAGGGTAGCAGAACAAAATAAGAAGAAAGAAGAACTGGATCGCTTCCTTCTTTACCCTGGACTTGCGGAAGATCGCCAATTGATACTAGAAATTAGAAATGCGATTGAGGAAGCTGCGAAGAATTATACACTAGAGAAAGAGGAAATCATCTCTAGAAATGAACAACAGAAGGAAGAGCTTGCGAAAGAGTATCAATTGCATAAGCAACATCTGGAGCAGGAAATTGAAGAAGAGATGCGAAAATCTTCGATTGCGTTTGCTGATAGAAGGACTGATATTGAAATGCGCTTGCAACTGTTTATATTCTATGTTTCTCCTATATTATCAACACTATCTATTGGGCGTTATGATGCGGACAAACAGCATTTCCCAATTGCAATGGGTGAGAACAACAGACAAGTTCACGTGCCAATTGAAAAAGCACCACAATTTAAAGAAAACTTTGATTCTCATCATGTATTTATTGATGGCGAATTTACTATTAAAAACAATCAACCGTTATTTTCTTGGAATATCATCATTCAAACCGCAGAAGGAGATAAATACACTTTCGATAGTGGGATGAGTGCATAGGATTGTTTTTTTTCTTCATAAATTATGAAAGCTAATATAGCAAAAGGTACCTGACCAAATCGCATGTACGATTAGGTAGCAGGTACCTTTACTTTAGCTGCAAGCCTGATATTCACTCATAATATTGTTGATAATGGTTTTTACAGGTAGAATATCTTTGATTTCATGGACTCTTGCTCCGGCAAAAACAAGACCATTCTCGCAATCTCCATTCATCGTTGTAATCAAAGAATCTAGCGTACAAAAACGATAAGAACAATTTTTTAAGCAATCTTGACAGTTTTTAATTTTGACTTTTTTATCATCCGAAATCAGTTCAATAAAATGGTTCTTAATGGCACGACCCTGAAGACCCACCGTTGTTTTGACTAAAATCGTATCTCCCTGCTCGGCATGTACATATTTTTCTTTAAAGGATAGGGGTGCATCACACTCTTCACTAGCCACGAACCTCGTTCCCATCTGGACTCCAGACGCTCCCACTCGTATTGCTCTCGCAAGATCCTCTCCCGTCATAATTCCTCCTGCCGCAATAACCGGAATCTTAACAGCTTCCACTACTTCTGGCAAAATATCAAACAAAGGTCTGTCTGTACCAAGGTGTCCGCCGGCCTCATGACCTTCCACCACCACTGCTGCGGCACCAAGACGTTCTGACAACTTCGCCAGCTTTGCGGAAGATACAATCGATATGACGGGTATGCCCGCTTCTTTGCCCCAAGCATACATATCCCTTGAAATGCCAGCACCTGATATAATGAAATCTACCTTTTCCTCAATGGCTGCTTTCATTTTTTCAGCAAAGTCATTCATCGCGAAAAGAACGTTGACGCCAATATAGCCAGTATCCTTTATACTGTCCTTCGCTTTTCTGATTTCCCATCTCATTTCTTCGACAGAAATCCCAGTTCCCGATATGATTCCTATTCCCCCAGCATTCGCTACGGCAGATGCGAGTCCGCTTAAAGAAATTCCTACCCCCATACCACCTTGCATGATTGGAACCAACGGCTGCATATGACCTATTTTTAATTGTGGAATGTTCAACAAAAAGACCCCATTTCATTAAGTTGATTAAGTGGATGCTTACTATCCCTTAATTTAAGCAATAGGGTCTCTCAATCATAGTGACGTTTATAATGGTTGATCCTAAAAGGTCACCATAAATCTCTGTTTGCCACAGAACGTTCAAATTTATCGTTTTCTAGTATAAAAATGAATGAGATCCTTGTGTGTGAAATGATTTATTGTTGACAAAACACTTACCAACTACTAAAATTAAAAATTATTTAGAAATAATGAGCACTATTTTAAAATTGAATTATTAGCAGGCTATGATGGCTATGGATCACACTATAGCAGGAGCAGCTTCTGGAGAGACCGCGGGTAATCCGCGGCGCCGAAGGGTTCACAATCTCAGGCAAAAGGACAGAAGAGTATTGAATATCTATTTGTTGTGCTGATATTCGTCAGCATACAAATACTTATTTGTTATTCTTATGACTTAAGAGATTGGGAGAGTACCCAGTCTCTTTTTTTATTGCCCATTGTATCAAAACAGTAACTTCATACTGAGGAGGAGACAGAAGTGGCACAACAAGAATTAAAGAGGGATTTAGCCAATCGGCATGTTCAACTAATCGCGATTGGCGGCACAATTGGAACTGGATTATTTTTGGGATCGGGAAAAGCGATACAGCTGGCAGGCCCATCTATCATTTTTGCTTATCTCATCGTAGGGATGGCCGTGTTTTTTGTCATGAGAGCGCTGGGGGAACTGCTGTTGTCTAAAGCGGGTTATCAGTCTTTTACAGACATTGCCGAAGACTATCTTGGACCTCGGGCCGCGTTTGTAACGGGATGGACCTATTGGTTTTGCTGGATCATGACCGCCATGGCTGATGTGATTGCGGTTGGGGTCTATGTCCAATATTGGTTCGACATCCCCCAGTGGATACCGGCCGTCATCTGCTTAATCATTTTATTGGGACTCAATTTATTGACGGTCAAGCTTTTCGGAGAGTTAGAGTTTTGGTTTGCCCTGATAAAAGTCATCACTATTGTCGCATTGATCGTGCTTGGGGTTATTTTGCTGGTGATGGGATTCAAAACGGACGCCGGAAACGTAACGGTCCAAAATCTTTGGAACCATGGAGGACTTTTTCCCAACGGAATCACAGGTTTCTTGCTTTCTTTCCAAATGGTCGTGTTTGCCTATGTTGGTGTGGAATTGGTGGGGGTATCGGCAGCGGAAACCTCCGATCCGGAAAAAAATATCCCTTCTGCCATTAATAAAATACCTTTACGGATTCTATTTTTCTACGTCGGTGCTCTCATCGTCTTGTTATGCGTGAACCCGTGGATGGAACTGAATGCGGCAGAAAGTCCCTTTGTCAAAACGTTTCGTTTGGTCGGCATTCCGGTTGCAGCAGGGATCATTAATTTTGTCGTATTGACGTCTGCCGCTTCCGCTTGTAACAGCGGGATGTTTTCCACCAGCCGGATTCTATTTAATTTAAGCAAAAATAATCAAGCGCCATCCCATCTAGCAAAACTGAATCAAAATCATGTACCGAGCAACGCGTTAGGGATGTCCACGCTTGTCCTATCAGTGGGGGCTCTATTGAGCAAACTTGTTCCGGAACAAGCTTTTGGCATCGTGACCACCATTAGTGCGATTTGTTTTATTTGGGTGTGGGGGGTTATTCTAGTTTGTCATGTACGGTATAAGAAAACACGTCCCGAGTTGCACGCCAAATCCAAATTTAAAGCACCGTTGACCCCGTTCATGAATTATGTCGTCCTGACGTTGTTTGCCGTGATTCTCGTTATTATGCTGTTTGCAAAAGAAACACGTCCGGCTTTGTTGTTGACACCTCTATGGTTCATTCTGTTGTTTGTTTTGTATCCAGGTAATAGAAAGAAGGGAAACAAGACTAAAGCTGCATAGAATTGAAATATGCTCAATGATTCTTCAGAGTGATCAGGTACTGGCAATTATCGTGCTATGCTGACTATTTAGAGAGTCAGGAAATGAAAAATCCCAAAACCGGAAGAATAGCCGCTTTCCCTTAAATCTGAAATAATCAGGAGTTTGTCGGGCGGCTTTCGACGCCGCCGATCAGCTGAGAAGGACAATCACTGTCACGTTCAGTCCCTGGGATTGTGGCTGCGTCCGAGCATGGGCAAAACGGCCTTTGCACTACATCTTGCCTTCTGTACCGCCAAGCAGGACATTCCCCTTATTTTTGCACTCGAGAGTTCATGAACAAGTCGACAAAAGGTGGGGGAATGCGCCTGTGTCCTCGCGGTTAGGGAGTCTGGGACGGCTATCAGCAGCCCCTGAATCCCATTGCAAATCGTTCTTAATGGTAATGCGCAAGTTCCTTAGCTTGAACTATAGCTTCTAACATGCTATTTTCGTCTGCTATCCCCTTGCCTGCTATGTCAAATGCAGTGCCATGATCTACACTTGTTCTAATAATGGGCAAACCTACAGTAATGTTAACTCCTGATTCTAGACCCAAAACCTTAATAGGTACATGCCCTTGATCATGGTACATAGCCACGACTATATCAAAATCCCCACGTACTGCTCGGAAAAATAAAGTGTCTGCAGGAAGAGGACCGGCAACATTAATTCCTTCTTCGATTGCTTGATTAACGGCCGGGATGATTTTATCTTCTTCCTCTCCATTACCGAATAACCCGCCTTCTCCAGCATGGGGATTTATCCCGCAAACGGCAATTCGCGGTTTGTGTATTCCAGCATTTTCAAGCGTTTGGTGAGCCAAATTGATGACTTTATACACTCTTTCAGGATTAATAATATTCACAGCATTAATTAGTCCAGTGTGAGTAGTTACATGGATCACCTTTAATTTGGGGGAGGATAGCATCATGGCGTAATCAGAGGACCCTGTTAGATCAGCCAGAATTTCTGTATGTCCAGGGTACAAATGTCCTCCTTTTTGTAAGGCTTCTTTGTTGAGAGGAGCCGTGCATATAGCGTCAACTTGTTGTTTTTGTGATAGTTCAATTGCTTTTTTTAGGTATTGGAAAGCAGCATCTCCGGCTTTTTCAGATATTTTACCGAATGGTAGGTCATAAGGAAGTAAATTTAAGTCTATACAATTAACTACTCCATAGTTATAAGAAACGTCTTTTGGCATTTCAATGCTACGCAGTTCTAGATCACAATTAATGATTTCCTTCGCTTTTTGAAGAATATTTAAATCGCCTATGACAAAAGGGTGGCATATATCATATACCCTCTCGTGGGTAAGCGCCTTCATTATGATTTCTGGTCCAACTCCTGAGGCATCCCCCATAGTAATTGCAATGATTGGTTTAGTCACTTTAAATTTCTCCTTCCTGTTAAATAGTTCATGGCGTTAACTAA
Source organism: Neobacillus camarae (assembly GCF_054950115.1). NCBI lineage: Bacteria > Bacillati > Bacillota > Bacilli > Caryophanales > Bacillaceae > Neobacillus > Neobacillus camarae. The sequence continues at coordinate 548,039 of NZ_JBUCKX010000002.1, forward strand.
AGAATATAAATTCCCGAACGAACCGGCTTTTGTAATGGCATAAAATACTCTTTCACCATGAAGTCTTCCAATTGGGATACCAGGTTCGAATTCATCTAATAGTTCAATACTGTTAATTTCCATTGCTGAACAAATAGCTTTGGCGGTATCTCCCCCTGTTAAAATTAGGCCATTTATTTTATGGAATGCTAAAACCTGTGTAATGATTTCCCCCATATTTTTCATGATGAAATTAGAAGTCGCTGTATTATCTAAACCTAGCCCTCTAGCTAAATCCTGACAGGTTTGTATATGGGCATGAGTTGAATTCATTTGAAAGGAGACACTTTTTCCAGCATTAAGAGAAAGGTTTATAAGGGATATGCACCTACTTTTCTCCATTGCATTCTCCTGAGGAGACTTTAATAGAAGTAGGGGATCGATGACTATTGACTCTACGTAGTCCAGTTTACTTACCTCTGTTAATTGGTGATGTGTCTTTTCTGAGGCACTTCCTGATACTAATATGACTGGATTAGTAGGATTATTAATTTTTATTTTGGTTATCTGTTCATTTCGATTATGATAAAGAAATTTAGCTAACCCTGCTGACCCTACTGTTAAAACCTTGAATTTAAAGTTAGATATAAGTTCTGCTACTCTTATTAAATCATTGTCAGTCTCAGCATCGAAAATAAATAGTTCCACTCGATTATTTATTGCATTAAGTATAATCGAGCTGCACTCATTGAAGTCACCTCTTATTTGTGTAAGATTTACTAACTGACATTTCCTTTTTGATTGCTCTTTAAGAATTTCTAAAATGGAAGCCGTACTAATAGGGGTCACCGGGTCTTTTGCCATTTCGGTTTGATTAATCGGAATGTTATTCAAAAAGTGAATACCATTAATAGTTGTTCTCCCATTACTGGGGAAGGATGGTACTATAAACGCTGCTTTATAATGGAGTTCATCTAGAATTGCGTCAATTTCTTGGCCTATATTTCCACGTAAGGATGAATCTATTTTTTTGTAAATCGTGTGAAATTGATTACTTCTAATACATTTTGCTATTTTTGTTACACGATCATATGATTCGGTTTTCGATATCGACCTGCTATTAGTTTCTATTACGATTGCTTCAGACTTTTTTGATTCCTCCGTAAGATCCTTACAATCAAAAATCACCTCTGTTTTTAATCCCTTTTTGGCAAACTGTATCCCGGCATCGGTTGCACCTGTTAAATCATCAGCTATTATTAAAGTCTTACACAATGAAAGAACCTCCGATTTTTAGTTCACGAATAGTTTCAAATATAAAATTCTAAGTTTCAAATATAACTTTAAAAAACGGTGATTTAAATGTCAATATTTATTTAATAATCAAAAAATTTACATTTTTCATATTGACAAAGGAAATTTTATGAAATAACATGGGTAAAAATGGAACTAACAGTCCATATATGAAACTGATTATAGGAGGGGTAACTATTTGAAAAAGTATGGTATGTATATCGGCGGAAAGTGGGATCAAAGCTCAAACGGAGAAGAAATTTTGGTATTAAATCCGGCTAATGAATCAGTCATTGCTTCAGTTCCTAGAGGAGGCCGGCTGGAAGCAGAAAGGGCAGTTGAAGAGGCTAATAAAGCAAAAAGTGCATGGGCTTCTATGAATATTTTAGAAAGGGCTTCCATTATTAAAAGGACAGCCAAAAGAATAGAAAAGAATCAAGAATATTTGGCAAAGGTTATAGTTCAAGAGCAAGGAAAACCCATTCAGGAAGCTATTGGGGAAGTACAAGGGGCAATTTTTATGCTAGAGTACGCTGCGAATTCTGCCTTACATATAGAGGGAGACATTCTTCATTCAAGTTTTGAAGACGAGCAGGTCCTAATCTTTAAGGTTCCGCACGGAGTAGTCTTAGGAATTACCCCTTGGAATTACCCATTGGCTGTGCCTGCGAGAAAGATAGCACCTGCATTAATTACAGGTAATACAGTCATCTTAAAACCACATGAGGAAACACCTATATCCGCTTTAGAATTAGCTAAAATGTTTGAATTAGAGGGTTTGCCAAAAGGGGTATTAAATGTCGTTACCGGTACAGGTGAGGAAGTTGGGGTTCCCCTAGTTAACAATTCAGGAGTTGACTATATAACTGTCACAGGATCTGTGCGAGCTGGGAGAAATATATATACTTCTGCAGCCAAAAATATTATCCCAGTTTCCTTAGAACTAGGCGGTAAAGCACCATTTATCGTTTTAAATGATGCAGATGTGGATCTCGCAGTCAAACATGCAGTTGATTCGAGAATGGCAAATTGCGGGCAAGTATGTATTTGTAATGAAAGAACTTATATTCATGAGGATATCTACGATGAGTTCATTACTAAATTTGAAGCAGAACTTAAGAACATTCAAATAGGCGATCCAATGGATATTAGGACGCAACTGGGACCAAAAGTAAATAAAACAGAGCTTACTAAAATACACAACATGGTTCTGAAAGCTCGTGATCAAGGCGCGACAATCGTAACTGGAGGAAACCCACTTCAAGAAGGGGAATTCCAAAGAGGATATTGGTACCCGCCTACCCTATTAACGGATGTAAAACAAAATATGGAAATTGTCCAGGAAGAGGTATTTGGTCCTGTTATTCCAGTTATTAAATTTTCAAATTTTGAAGAAGCTCTAGAAATGGCGAATGATTCAAGCTTTGGCTTATCGGCTTACTTGTTTACAAATGATTACAAAAAGATTATGAAATCAGTTCATCATATTGATTTCGGCGAAATTTATATCAATAGATCTGGTCCGGAAAGTTTTCATGCATTTCATGGCGGTTATCGTAATAGTGGAGTTGGGGGTGATGATGGTAAATATGGCCTTGATGGTTATATGAAGAAAAAAACAGTCTACATGAACTATCAATAGATTGTTTGGAAGTTGTAAGAGATTCGTTGTTATAAAAGAATAGGAGGAAATTAGAATGACTCTAGTAAGTATGAAAGATGTATTGAATGATGCAATGAACAACCAGTATGCTGTTCCAGCTTTTAATGTATGTAACTTGGAATATTGTAAAGCAGTCATAGAAACTGCGGAAGAGGTTAAGGCCCCGGTAATTGTTGCTATTCACCCTGTGGAAAATAAGTATGCAGGTATTGAAGTTCTAACGAATATTGTAAAGACTTTGGCAAATAAGGTTAGTGTTCCAGTCGTTTTACACCTTGACCATGGAGATGGTATTGGGACTACCGTACAGAGTATGAGATATGGGTTCACCTCGGTCATGTATGATGGCTCCAAATACGAGTTTAGTGAAAACGTATACAATACAAAAGAGGTTGTGAAAATTGCCCATTCAGTTGGAATACCTGTAGAAGGAGAACTGGGGATTGTTGGGGGAGCAGAAGGAGACGATTACGTCCATGTTGATAGTCTTGATTTGGATCAACTTACTGACCCTGATACTGCTGTCACCTTTGTAAAGGAAACGGGAATTGATTCCTTAGCTGTCGCGATTGGTTCTGCCCATGGTTTGTATAAAGGAGAACCGAGAATTGACATTGAAAGGCTTAAGCAAATTAGAAGTAAAGTGGATATTCCTCTAGTGCTTCATGGGGGATCAGGCACACCAGATAAAGTGATTGTAGAATGTATAAAAAATGGCATTTCAAAAATAAATATTGCCTCAGAACTTAAATATGCGTTTCATAAAGGCATTGTTGATTTGATTGAAGAAAACCCTAGTGTATATGAGCCTTTAGTAGTTTTAGAGGCAGCACAAAAGGCTGCAAAGGAATTAGTAAGGTCAAAGTTTGAATTGTTTCAAACAGAAGGAAAAGCAAAAAACTTCAATAAAGTTCTTATCTAGTTTTAGTCATTACTATTCGTTAACCATTGGAGGGAAGTATATGAAAAAAGGTTTGCTGTTGACTTTGGTTTTCATTGTATTTTTATATATTGCGGGTTGTTCTTCAAGCACGAATGAGGCGGGAGGAACCAAAAAAGATAGTAAGGTCACAATTGGAGTTTCATTACAAAACTTAAGTAACCCATTTTTTGTAGCCATGTCAAACGGAGCTAAAGAAGGTGCTAAAGAACATGGGGCTGATGTAATTGTAGTGGGTGCAGATGATGATATTGCGAAGCAGACATCACAAATAGAAGATTTGATCGCCAAAAAAGTAAGTATGATTATACTCGCCCCTGTTGACTCTAAGGGTATTGCAGGTGCAGTAGCTGAGGCAAAAAGTGCTGGCATTCCAGTTATCTCAGTAGATTCAGGAGCAGATGGCGGAGTAGATTCTGTTGTAACTTCCGATAATGTTCTTGCCGGAAAGTTGGCAGGAGAATATATTATTAAACAGCTAAATGGAAAGGGAAATGTTGTAGTTCTAGGGGCAGTTCCGAATACTGCAGTTGATGATAGATTAGCAGGGTTTAAGGAAGCTATTAAAGATGAGTCTGGGATCAAAATAGTAGCCACACAAAATGGTAAAGGGACGCGTGAAGGCTCCGTAACTGTCATGGAAACCATACTACAAGCAAACCCATCAGGTAAAATTGATGCAGTATTCGCCATCAATGACCCTTCTGCCATTGGAGCTCAGATTGCAGCAGAGCAGGCAAACCGAGATTCCGAAATGTTCTTTGTTGGTGTTGATGGCTCACCAGATGGAGAAAAAGCATTAAAAGAAAAGAAAAAATTCTATGCAACTTCTGCACAACATCCATTTGATATGGTGAAGACGGGTATTGATACAGGCTTTAAAGTTATAGATGGCGAAAAAGTTGATAAGTTAATTAAAGTTCCTGTTGACCTGATTACACAAGATGATATTGATAGCTATAAAGGTTGGTAATAATAAATTGCGGTGATGCGCTTCATAAAGAAGCGCATCATTTAAAACTTATTGATTAGAGGTGTTAGGGCAGTGGTTAAATCACCTATAGATAAGTATAACTCTACAGGTCTAAATGAGATTTTAAGCATGGAGGGGATTTCAAAATCTTTTTCAGGTGTTAGTGTGTTAAGGAATATAAACCTTCATCTGTTCGAAGGAGAAGTTCATGCCCTTATGGGTGAAAATGGTGCAGGAAAGTCTACGTTAATGAAAATAATGGCTGGTGTCCACCAACCTGATCAAGGAACTATTAAATTTCGAAATAAACAAATTAACTGGAACAATCCCATGCAAGCACGTGAACATGGCATAAGCGTGATTCATCAAGAACTAAATCTTTCTCCAAACTTAACAATTGGAGAAAATATTTTGATGGGTACAAAATATCCTAAAAACAAGCTGGGATTTGTTCAATATAATGAAGTTCATGAAAAGGCTCAAGCGATATTGGAATCTATTGGATCTAACCTTGACTCGAAAGCATATGTTTCCACTCTAAGCGTTGCTCAACAGCAGATGGTAGAAATTGCAAGGGCGTTATCTATTAAAGCAGAGGTCCTAGTGATGGATGAACCGACAGCTTTGCTTACAGATAAAGAAATAGAGAAATTATTTGTCATCATTCAGGAATTAAAGAAGCAAGGAGTAGCTATTGTTTATATATCTCACCGGATGGATGAGATTTTTAAGATATCAGATAGGTGTACAGTTCTAAGAGACGGTAATTTTATAGATTCATATCCTATTTCAGAAACAAATCCTGACCATTTGGTCAACATGATGGTTGGACGTGAAATGAAGGAACTTTTTCAAAGGACCATAGTAAAAAGTAAAGAAGCAAAGGAAAAAACTCCAGTATTAGAAATAAAGGGATTATCAGATAATAAATTACTAAAAGATATATCCTTAAAGGTTCATGCAGGGGAAATCGTTGGGATTTCAGGACTGGTAGGAGCGGGCAGAACAGAGTTGGTTAGATCCGTATTTGGATTAGAACCCATTTCTAAAGGAGACATATTTATTAATGGCAAGAAAGTAAAAATATCCTCCCCGCAAGATGCAATAAAACATGGCATTGCGCATGTTCCAGAGAGTCGTAAAGAACAAGGGCTCTTCTTAAATATGTCAGTCAAGGAAAACATTCTACTGGCACAGATGAGTAACTATAGAAAATTAAAATTACTAGATTGGGCAAAGATTAATGATAGTGCAACTGATTTTATCAAAAGCTTAGATATTAAAGTGGCAAATATGGAACAGCAGGTTGTTAATTTAAGTGGAGGTAACCAACAAAAGGTATTACTTGCAAGATGGTTATCCATTAAACCAAGGGTATTACTGCTCGATGAACCTACCCGAGGAGTGGACATAGGGTCGAAAACTGAGATTCACAAAATAATATGTGAACTTGCAAATAGTGGATTAGCGGTATTAATCATTTCATCAGAGTTACCGGAAGTACTGTCAATTAGTGACCGAATATTAGTCATGCATGAAGGTAAAGTAAAAGCCAACTTGTTACAGCAAGAAGCCACTCAAGAGAAAATTATGCATTATGCTATGGGAGGAGTTTAATATGAATAGTGGTACAGAAACACAGTTTGCCCCCGTCACAAAAAGTAGAATAGGATCTACCATGTCTATAATATGGAATCAATTAGGAATGTTTTTAGTCCTTATTGTCTTATTTATAGCCCTTTCCTTTATGGCACCCAACTTCTTAGATACTGTCAATATGTTAAATGTTGTAAAACAAGTGAGCATCACAGCCATTATTGCAGCGGCCATGACATTGGTCATCTTAACGGGGGGAATTGATCTCTCTGTAGGTTCAATCCTGGCTGTATCTGGTGTAGTGTCTGTCATGCTGGTAGAGAACGGTGCAAATGTATTCCTCGCTATGTTTATTGGAATGGTTATAGGATATATTGCTGGACTAATCAATGGATTTTTTATTGCCAATACAAAACTTCCTCCTTTTATTGTAACGTTGGGAAGCATGACCTATCTAAGAGGTATAGCCTATGTATTGTGTGGAGGAACCCCTATCGTTCTTTCATCAACCACCTTTAAGTTTTTCGGTTCTGGAAACATCATTGGAATACCAACACCTGTCTTTATAATGGTATTTGTATACGTTATCATATTTATAGCCCTTAAATATACCATGTTTGGAAGACATGTTTATGCTATTGGTGGTAATGAGGAAGCTGCGAGACTTACTGGGATTAAAGTTGAAAGAAACATACTGCAGGTTTATGCCATTAGTGGATTGTTATCAGGGGTGGCTGGAGTAGTACTTGCAGGCAGATTATATTCCGGTCAACCTAATGCCGGTATCGGAATAGAACTGGATGCTATTGCAGCAGTCATCCTAGGTGGGACTAGTTTTACTGGTGGAGTTGGAAAGATTCAGATGACCATTGTTGGGGTCTTAATAATGGGTTTTATCGGAAATGGCCTCACACTGTTGGATGTCGATTATTATTGGCAGCAAATCGTCAAAGGTGGAGTCATCGTACTTGCTGTTCTTCTTGATCGCCTTAGAATGCGGAATAATGGTTAGAGCATAAGTAGGTTTCATAATCTGTTTCTTCTTATTTTATAAGGACCAGGCGAAGTTACATTTACTCATTATTCGATAGAAACGCTTCAATCAAGAATATATATTTTAAGGGCTTCCAAATTGAATAATGATAACTATTTAAAATAAGGGGGGGCAAAACTGCTTGCTATATTTAGGAATTGATCTGGGGACTACAAATTGTAAGATATCCTTGTTTGATGAGATTGGTGATTTGGTAGATTATGCACATTTCCCCACACCATCAAATTTTCCCCATAAAGGCTGGGCTGAATATGATCCTGATCATCTATGGGAATTACTTACAAAAAGCATTAGAGAGCTATTGAAGATTGAAAATAGAGGCTTAGAAGTTGCAACTGTTGGTTTTAGTAGTCAAGGTGAGTCTGGCTTGTTGGTAGATCAGGCTAACAAGCCATTAACTCCAATTATAGCGTGGTATGATACAAGAACTCTAAAACTAGTTGATCAATGGAGGGAATTGATCCCAACTGAAGAGCTTTATGAGATAACTGGCCTGGAAGTACAACATATATATAGTCTTTTAAAAATTCAATGGCTAAAAGATAACGAATCAAATGTATATCAAAAAGCAGATAAATGGCACTGTTTATCAGATTATTTTGCGCGCAAAATATCTGGGGTAGCATCAATGGATTATTCTCTTGCATCACGTACCATGGCATTTGACATCCAAAAATTGGTGTGGAGTGAAAGGCTGATAAAGCTTGCTGGAGTTGATCGACAACTATTTCCTGAAGTGTATCCTTCAGGGCAGATTTTAGGAAAAATCTTACCTGAGATATCCACCATATGGGGGATTAATCCCGGAACAGTGGTGGTTACTGGCGGATTTGATCACATGGTGGGCTGTGCAGGATTAGATGCAAAACAATCTAATGTAATTGTTGCATCAATCGGAACCACGGAGTCTGTATGTTTATTTCAAGAAACTTTTGGGGATACAAGACATAACAATGGCTATACACTTGGACGACATGTCCTGCCTAATGCCTATTATAAATTAGGGAGTATGCCTTCTGGTGGAGAGACAATAGATTGGGCCATTAAAGTTATACTAAATAAAGATCCCAATCCTGAGACCTATTTAGAATTTACTAACCTAGTAAATAAAAGTTCAGTTGGAAGTAATGGAGTATTATTCTTGCCACATATAAAAGGCTGCGTTATTCCTGAGGTTAATCAAGAATCTAAAGGGAGTTTTTGGGGATTATCCATAAACTCACGAACAGAAGATTTATGTCGCGCAGTGGTTGAAGGTATCTGTTATGAGTTTAGATTAGTACTTGAATATGCACAACAAGGGAACATCGAGAAAGTCATTGCAATGGGGGGAGGAACCAAAAATTCACCCTGGATGCAATGTAAAGCAGATATCTTAGGCATACGAATAGAAGCGATTGACGATAAAGATCTAGTCCCTTTTGGAGCAGCTGCTTTAGGGGCAAAAGCTATTGGCAGAGAAATAGTTAGTGGAAATTTAGAAATAATCAAGAAGAAGATTTATGAACCGAATGAAATCAACCATAAATATTACAATCGTGTTTACCAAAAAGTATATAAGACATTATATAAAAGACAACAGGGAATAGATAGGATGATAACAGAGTCAGCCGAATTACTAATATAAGATTTTATTGGTAAGTTAATTTTGAACAATATATGTTAATAGGTAAAGACCTATTTGCTATAAGAAGGATATGTTATAAAATACTTACCGAATTTCCTATCATTTCAGAGAGGAAGATTATATGGAAGCTAAGGAAAGTATTAAAGAGAATAAAAATTCGATCCCAGCAGTAGAGCGAACCTTGGAAATCTTAGAATTGTTGTCCGACTATGAGGATCCTTCAGGAATAGGGTTTGAAGAAATATTAACAATGACTAATTTACCAAGAAGCACTGCATTCCGGATTTTATCTACTTTAGAAAGAAAAGCGTTTGTTGAAAAAACTACTCAAGAAAAATCGATAAAGTGGAAAATTGGAATTGGTCTCATGAGGATTGGATTAGAACAGGTTTCTAAAATGAACATCCGCTCTGAAGCCATGCCTGTGATGAAATGGTTATCTGATGAAACGGATGAATATGTCCAATTAGGAGTTCTATTCCAAGGCAAAGTGATGTATATCGAGCACATTAAAAGACTGAAACAATTATCTATGTACGCTGAATTAGGCTCTCTTTTGCATGCTAACTTGAGCGCTGCGGGCATGGTGTTATTAAGTGATTTATCTCCAACTCTTATTGATCAAATTATTTCAGAAAACGGGTTACCAAAGAGTACGGAAAAAACTATCACATCTCCAGAAGAATTTAAGAACAAATTAAATGAAGTAAGAATGAACGGTTATGCCATTGATGATGAAATGTTTGCAGTCGGTATACGTTGTATTGCAGCTCCTATATATGACCATTCCGGAAAAGCGATAGCTGCAATAGGTATATCCGGATTTGCTAGTCATATATCAGGAATAGGATTGGAAAGAAAAAAGAATTTAGTAATAGAGGCTGGTTATAGAATATCTGAAAGACTAGGTTTTAAAAATAAATAAATGAACTTAATACTAATTGTTCTAGCTTGAAAGGTCTGGATTAGGAAAGGTACCTTTTTAAGAGCCGGAACATAAAAAGGCACAACGAGCCAAATCTGCTTGTTGTGCCTTTTCAGCGTGTTCCGATTTTCGTCTTTATCCCGGAAATTAAATATGAAAAATCCGGTCTGCGTATTCATCCTCGATCGCCGTATTGTATTCTGGGCCTCCGTCAATGTTGGCGCTGCGGTAGACGGGGGGATTATATCCTTTCGCTACCATAATTTTAATGGCCTCATACATCGTCTGCTGCAACAGCAAGGTGGCGGAGAAGGAAGAAGTCCCGCAAACTTTCGTCTCTAATCCATCGATTTCCAATGCTGCATCCCCAAATTCAGATCGGTTATCCAAAACCACGTCGGCAAACTCATATAATAACTTGCCCGATGAATGACGGGAGCTGGATTTTTTGGAAGAATCGAGTGCGGTGACGACAATCAGTTTATTGCCATGTTCCTTTATCCACTGTGCCAGCTCGATGCCCATTGGATTGCGACCCGAATTGGATATGAGGAAAAATACATCATGTGGTTTAATTTGTACCTTGTGTGTTAATACTTTCCCAACGCCTTCAATCGCTTCATACATGCCGCCGGCCGGGTCCATGATCACCTTAGAGGGAATCAGTCCGCCCGCTCTGCCGCTTATTTCAATCGCTGCGGCATACGAGTGACCGCTGCCAAAAGCTTGGGTGATGCCGCCGTTCATGATTCCTTCTGCCACAATTTCAGCAGCCTTATGAATGTTTTCCGCTTGTGTTCTTTCTAATTCCTCTGTCAATTGCCGTGCTTTATCAAAAAATTCTAATCCCATTTTTTGTACTCCTCCGTTTCACCAGCTGTAACTAGTTTTTTTAGAAAAATGATTAGCCTAATACTTTAAGGTTAAACAATACAATACCTAACACCATGACCAGCAGGATGGCCTTGGTGGAGTTCATTTTTTTCCGGCCGAGCAGTCCATAGATGAGTCCCACCAGAAGGACAGGGACCATTGACGGCATGATTTGATCAATCATATCCTGAATTTTTAACGAGACCTCGCCGGACTTATAAACAAACGGCACTTTGGCGTTGATGACGGTTGGTATGAGGGCTCCGACAACGGTAATCCCAAGTAAAATCGCCGCTTCCGTTAAGGCATTTAAGCGGTCTGCAAATTCGGTTACTAATCTTGCCCCTTGTTTATAGCCGATAGGGAGCAGGGTGAACCGTAAACCAATGATCAATAGATTGACAATTACCCACAAAATGACGCCGGTGGCATTTCCTTTTAATGCCATATAAGAAGCGATGGACCCGAAGATGGTCGGGATGATGACGCCGAAAATCGTATCGCCTACACCGGCAAAGGGACCCATTAATCCTGTCTTTAAGCCGGTTACCACTTCCTTCGATTCCTTTCCTTCCCGTTCCTCAATGGCCATGTCCATCCCGAGGATCAAGCCGCCCACCATGGGGTTGGTGTTGAAGAATTGGTTGTGCATCGACATCATTTCTTTTAAGTCTTCGTCTTTTTTGTAGAGCTTCTTCAAGGTTGGCAAAATCGTGTATAAATAGCCGGTGGACATCATCCGTTCGTAATTCCAGCAAATCTGGCTGCAGAGCAGCCAGCGGACGTTGGCTGCCCATAAATCCCGTTTCGTGATTGCGTTTGAATTCACTGAATCAGTCTTCGTATTCGCCATCTTCATTTTCCCCTCCCATAGTGCTTGCTGTTAAGCCCCCAGCCATAGCCATTTGTTTGTTGTAATTTTGCTTAAAGTACATAATCGCGAGAGCCAAACCGATTAAGGCCACCCCGAACATCGGAACTTTTAGGTAAGCAGCTGCCACAAAGCCGATGATTAGATAGGAAACAAATTTTGTTGTCGGCAAATAACGCAGCAGGATGGCGATACCGACTACTGGTAAAATCCCGCCTGACACCTTCAAGCCGCCCATCAGCCAATTAGGCATTTCTTTTACAATAAAGTCGACGATATTCTGACCGAAGACCAGCATGATAAAGACAGGAATCGCACGGGATAAGCCCCAAGGCAATGCCCCAAGAATAACATTTCGTTTGATGGCTGCGATATTATTTTCTTCGATGTTTTTGTCGATGCGATGCAGGAAGAAGGTATTGGTGAAGCGGGCTAATACATCGAGCTGTACCATGAGAAGTCCCACTGGCACGGCAATCCCGATGGCAAACTCCACATCCTGATTGGAAATGATCGCAAAGGCGGTCCCTACAATGGCTCCTGTGACAAAGTCCGGTACCGACGCACCCCCGTAGGTGCCAACACCGAGTACCATTAATTGAAGGGTAGCCCCTACTGCCAGCCCGAGTGTGACATCGCCCATAATGAAGCCGGCAAAGGTGCCGATAATCACGGGATACTGGCAGCCGATATTGAGTGACAAAGAATCAAGGATCGATAAAAAGGCCAAGATAACCAAAAGAATGATTTGCCAAACAGCTAAGTCCATTCTGTTTTCCTCCTTTATTTTTCAACCAGCTTAAATCAGTTCCATAAAGTTGACAGCGTCTTCTGAAGGAACCATTTGGGCTGTGAAGTGGACGCCTTTACTTGAGAGATACTTGAAATCTTCCACATCTTGCTCTGTCACGCTGACAGATTTCCGAACTTGCTTGGAGTTTAGTTTGGCTGACATATTTCCGACGTTAATTTGGGGCAGCTCCACACCGCCATCTATCAATTCACGCAAGGCAGCAGGGGATTTGACAATGAGGAATACCCGCTGATCAGCATATTTTCCTTCCAAAATATTTTTAGCCGCACCGGCTGTTGTTAAGATGCTTAACTTGACTCCTGAGGGAACGGCGGTTTTTAGGGCCATTTTTTCCATTTCACTTTTGACGACTTTGTTATCGACAATCATGATGCGGGAGGCTTTGATGGTATTGGTCCACATGGTGGCAACCTGTCCGTGAATTAAGCGTTCATCGATTCTTACGTGTACAATTCCATTATTCGGCATTAGTCCTCTTCCTCTCCAGTTTCATTTTGTTGGCTGTCATTTTCCGTGGTGAGTATTTTCGTCGTTTCGATCACCCCAGCAATTGCTAATTCCAGGCTTTCGCCCAAAATAAGCGGTATGACTAAAGCGAGCGATAATCCTGAAACGATGGTGATCTGGTTGTATTTTTCGGTTAGCATAATGGCTGCGTTGCAGGGAGTGCCGCCTAATATGTCGACGATAATGGTGATGTCCTCTTCCGCATGCTTTTCAATGATTTGTTCATATTGATGTTTGACATCTTCCGCCCCCATGCTTTGGGTAAAAGCGATGGCATGGAGGTTATCGTGCACGCCTGTGATCATTTCGCAGCTGTTTTTCGTTTCGACGGCATACTGGCCATGTGAGGCCAAAATATATTGCATAAGGGTCCGCTCCTTCTATTGTTTTTTCTTTTCAATCTCGATGAAATAGTGATTATGGCGGATAAAGGTTTCTACATACTCGAATGGCTTGGTTTCCGGGACAAAGGTGATTCGTTCTATTTTGTAGACGGGCAGTTCCCCGATTTGCAGTTTTCTTTGGATGTCTTGTGATGGAGGGAATACGACCTTGATGGTTTCTTTCATCGCTTCATTCAAAATATTGATGCCATATAGCTGGTCTATTTTTTCCGAGAGGGAAGTGAATTCCTCATAGTTTGATAGATCAAGATTCATTAAGTTGCTTTTGGCGATGAAGTTATTTTGTATCGCCCATGCTGTATCGTCTATGTAACGAATTCTTTCGAAATGGACAATCGGCTGTGCTGGCGGAATTTGAAGTTTCTCCGCGACTCGCTCATCCTTGATTTCTTGGATGGAGAGGACTTCTGTGCGTTCGGCACTAATTCTTTTTCTGGTATTAAAATCGACAATTTGGTCATTGGGAAAGTGGGAGTATTCGTTAAAAATGACTTCCTTGTTTAAAATTGATTTGCTGACAAAGGTCCCTTTCCCTTGCTCCCTTGTGACCAGTCCGGCGCTGACCAGTTCTTGGAGTGCGCGGACAACAGTGGTATTGCTGACGTTATATTTTTTCTTTAGTTCCCCCTCTGAATAGATTTTTTCCCCTTGTTTGAATGTCCCATCGCTGATTTTTTGCTTAATGTCATTGATAATGGTTAGGTATTTTGGGTCACCCATAGTCATCCTCCTGGTATAGCTATACCGTCATTTGGTTATTCAATCTAACGTGATAACCGGTTAACACGTTAAGTTATAACAAAAAGATAACCCAATTATCAGAATAATGCAAGCGCTTTTATTGGGCTATTTTTGAACAAATTTTAAAAATTGGGGAATTTGTATGATCGGGCATTTCATGTTCTTGATTATATCTTTCTTGAATAGGCTTGGCATGCACTTTGGCAGAAACTCTTACAAGGTTTTTGAGAGTACAATGAAAAATTGGAAAATTACACTAGTTTTTGAGGCATAAAGTAGGATTTTGCTTTTGAAGTGGGTCTTTGGATATACGGTTCGACTCATTCTTTCAGAATCAAACAAAATAGCCCTTTTTTCTGCGGCCGTTTCTGACAGACTTCGCAAAAATTGAGTCTATAATATTCGTTGTTACCGTTTACATATAACTGGATTTGCGAAAGTCCAATACATAAAGACAGGGACATCTTAGTGGGCATGCGCCCATCATATCGATTGATGGCCAGGGACGATGGTTACGGTTTGGAGGTGGCCCGTTTAAGCGGATAGAATAGGCGCTGCATGGATTCAGGCATGGGGAAGAGGTATGCCAAAAGGAGGCGACTTATCAGTAACCTGTTGTAGCCTATCTGAAAGACTAGAAATCTATAAAACGTTTAATGCAAGGACGGTTCAACTTGGAAGAATCGATTAGCGAGAGGGGAAATTTTTGTGAAAAAAATTGGAAGTATGATGATGACCGGCTGTATGCTGGCAACCGTGATTACGACAGGTGCGGTTAGTGCAAATGCAGAGGAAACGCCGGTATCCCATGCGGTAAGTGCTGTCACAACACAGGCAGCGACAGCTAGTATTTACTATATTTCTCCAACTGGTAGTGATAGCAATCCAGGAACAATTGATGCACCATTCAAAAGCCTCATGAAAGCCCAAGAAGCCGCTTCCCCTGGGGATACGGTCTATATTCGCGGCGGTGTTTATGATGATTTTACAAGTGCAAAAACCGATAATACCTACCATTATGTGAATAATTTTACGAAGAGTGGGATCGCCTATGAGGCCTATCCTGGGGATCCAAGACCGGTTTTTGACTTCAAAAATGTGCCAACCGACCGACGTGTGGCTGCTTTCTTTATCGATCCTGTAGCGAAGGGTCTTACCTTCAAAGGATTTGATGTGATTGGGGTGAAAGTCGGCCCGCAAAAGCAATCCGAAGCTTTTAATATCCGCGGCAACGCCAATTTTGAAAATATGGCGGCCCATGATAATGAAGCCAATGGTTTTTATTTTAATGTGCATGGTTCAGGAACAGTGATTAACAGTGATTCTTATAACAACATTGGACCAACTGACCTATCGGCAGGAAACACGGATGGTTTTGGTGCACATGGAGATGATGTGACGTTCATTAATGACCGTGCCTGGCATAACAGTGATGATGGGTTTGACAGCATCACTTCACGTGGCACCGTGCTGTATGATCATTCCTGGTCTTTTGATAATCGGGGGAATCAGAATGGGATAGGCGACCAAAATGGGTTCAAAGTCGGCGGATATGCTTATAGTTTAACGGGAATCCCAAATCCGGTGCCGGTTCATACCGTGAGATATTGTTTAGCTGTTAATAACGGGGCGAATGGCTTTTATGCGAACCATCAGCCAGGGCAAGCGGCCACTTGGACGAATAACACGGCCTATAATAATGGCAACCCGCAATATAATGCGAACTTCAATATGCTGGAGCGCGTAAGCCCGACGGATATCAACAACATCCCAGGTTATAGAGAAGTATTGCACAATAACATTTCTTATATGGGCGTCTTAATGCGGGATGATCATAATCCGCCAGAAAGTGTCGCGAATAATTCTTGGACTATCGATGGCGGCCTGCAAATCGCTGACAAAAATTTTGTCAGCCTGGATACGGCTCAATTATCAGCACCTAGAAAACCAGATGGCAGTTTGCCGGAAGTTTCGTTTCTGCGTCCTGTACCGACAAGTTCACTTTTCCAATATGGTTTAGGCTACACGGCTGACCAGGATGCAGTGATTGCCTTACAGGAACTGGTGGCATCCTTCACTCAGAACGGGGCCATCGATCGTGCTGGGATCGCAAGCAGCCTTCAAGAAAAACTAGAGGACCATGAACTGTCTGCATTTGTTCATGAGGTAGAGGCTCAATCGGGTAAGCATATCGATAAGGAAACCGCTAAACTTCTTGTTCAAGAAGCCAATGCGTTGACGAAATAAGCAATCGAATTCAAAAAAAAAGGCACCCGCTACGGCCATAGCGGGTGTTTCTTTCATGAATCTGGCAAGTGAATAGGTCCTGTTCTTAAATGGGTCTATGGCCACAAATCGATTTTAAAGTTCAAACCATTCATGGATTTGTAGATTCATTTTCAGTTCCTTTTTATGTTTGAATTCATTTGATTCAGGACAATAATAGTATTCCTCTTTGTAATCTTTGATATGATCAATGACATCCTCGACGCAGTCGAATACGTAGTGAATTTCCTCTGTTTTGGTTGTTGGATGGAATGAAATACGGATCCAACCTGGTTTTAATATAAGATTACCTTTATCTATTTCATCTGTTATTCTTTTAGAGGAATCTTGAGTTATATTTAACAAATAATGTCCATAGGTACCAGCGCACGAACAACCGCCACGTACCTGGATACCATGAACGTCATTTAATAATTTCACGATTAAATTATGATGAACGTTTTTGACATAAAAAGAGAATATGGGTAATCGCACCTGCTTGTCTGGTTCTAATAACGTTATCTTTTCATTATTGTGTACTCTATTAAATACTGTTTCAATTATTTCCTGTTCTCTCTTCTTTATATTTTCAATGCCCATTTTTTCCTTTAGTTTAATGGCCAAACCTGCACGAATGGCTTGTAAGAATCCAGGTGTCCCGCCATCCTCCCGTACTTCTATATCATCAATGTAGGATTTGCCGCCCCAAGGATTTGTCCAGTTGACAGTTCCTCCACCAGGTTTATCGGGAATTTCTTTTTGGTAAAGCCTTTTATTGAAAATAACGATTCCAGATGAACTTGGACCCCCTAAAAATTTATGAGGTGAAAAGAAGATGGCATCCAATCTTTCATTCGTATCTTGGGGATGCATATCCATCGATACATATGGTGCAGAAGCGCTGAAATCCACGAAGCAGTAACCATGGTATTTGTGCATCCGTTTGGCTAATTCGTAATAGGGAGTTTGAACTCCTGTCACATTGGAACATGCAGTGAATGAGCCAATCTTAATCGTGCGCTCTTTATATTTTTTCAGCAGATTTTCCAATGAATCAGGGCAAACATCCCCGTGATCGTTTGGGGGGACAATCACAACTTCGGCTAAAGTCTCTTCCCAGGAAGTGTGGTTGGAATGGTGTTCCATGTGGGTGATGAAAACTACAGGTCGATCCGAATGATCTACCTTGATTTTATTTTTTAAGCCTTCATTGACCGATAATCCTAAAATGCGTTGTAACTTGCATATAGCTCCTGTCATTCCGGTGCCTTCAAACAGTAATACATCATCTGCATTTGCATTAACATGCTTCTTAATGATTTCCTTTGCGGAATGATAGGCATCTGTCATGGCTTTACCCGTTACATTCGTTTCCGTGTGTGTATTTGCCACAAAAGGACCAAGCTGGTGTGCAATCTTTTCTTCTATTGGCTGGTACAAACGACCGCTTGCAATCCAATCCGCGTAGCAAATCCTCTTTTGTCCAAAAGGTGATATAAATGTTTGAGTGTTTCCAATGATCCCATCATAATAGGGTCGAAAATACTCTTCTAAACTTGTCGTGTTTTCTTTTGTTATCATAATTTTGAGCTTCCTTTAGAATAAGTATAGGTGTTTGAATATTATGAATATTTTGTGCGTAATGTAGGAGACTTATTATTGACATATTGCTGGTAAACTATCGGACTACTCATTCCCGCGTGATGGATAGATCCATACCAGACCTTTCTTGAATACATAAGCAGTACCGATGATGGAAAATATCACAACTACCAAAGTTGTTTTTTCGTTATGATAATCATAGTTAGGTATTGCAATATAACATAATAATGTCAAAATTGAGCCTATAATGATGGCAACCATAATGTGAACTAAAAATAAAGCCAATTGATACTTAAATTTCTCCATACCAATCCTCTCTTTGAGTATTCTATAATTGATTCATCTATAGACTCCATCTTGCTTCGCCTTAAATCAATTGGTGTTCTGCAAACTCTTCTTTTTATTTCTCCTCCTTTTATACTATCGTGGTAGTGTTAAATTCCTAGTTAAAGAGATTATAGGACATTTTTCCTTTGTTTTCCATAGTTAATGTGCTGCTTGTTATTTCGACAATATTCGAAGAGGTGTCCCCAACGTATGACTTTTTGTGACACTCTCTTTTTCATGAAGCGGGGGACAGTTCTCCTGCTTCTTTTTTACCTTTAACGCACAAGAACCATCCCCCTGTTTCTAAGAAAATTCTAATCTTCCCGAGTTAGACTGAATGAGTGAAAAGAATTCAGCCATCCAATAGGAGGATGATGAGATGAAAAAAATGGACAAAAAATGGGTACTTCTATGTTCCACGGCCATTGCAGCGGTTTATGCCGCTGGGTATTATACGACAGAAACGCAGGCGGCCGATGGGCTGCCGAAACCATATACGGCAAATTTTGTTCAACCAAACAGCCAAACCTCCAAACAAACGGACGTCAGCAGCAGGCAAACCCAATCACGGTATAAAGACGGAACTTTTACCGGCATGGGAATGAATCGCCGAGGCTCCATTGAAGTACAGGTAACCATAAAAAACGATCAAATCACCGATGTGGAAATCAGTGATTTTGCCATGCATTATTCGGAACGTGATGTAGTAGGGCTGCCGGATGAGGTCCTGCAGAACCAAGGCGCGCAAGTACAAAATGTATCCGGGGCCACCTATAGCACGGAAGCCTTCCAAGATGCGGTGCAAGAAGCCCTGAATCAAGCCCAAAATGCATAGGGCGGAGAAGGAGGGAAAACCATGAGAAAAACCAAATTGTATATGGATACTGTAGTCGATATACAAGTTGTTACAGGAAAATCAAAACAAGCAGCGGCCGAAAAAATAAATCGGGCGTTTCAGGCCTTTTACCAAGTGGAACAAGCCTGCAGCCGGTTTAGCCCTTCAAGTGAATTAATGCGGGCCTGCCAAAATGTCGGCACACCCGTTGAAATCAGCCCCTTTTTATTCGAGCCGCTTCATTTTGCCATCGAAATGGCCAAAATGACGGAAGGATTATTCGATCCCACGGTCGGGAAAGTGATGGAGAAAAACGGATTTAACCTGCATTATTTAACCGGAGAACGAGTGGACAGCCCTGCAGCCGAGGAGGTTTCGTATCAAGACATCGTTATGGATCGGAAAACCCGTACCTTATGGTTAAAAAAACCTTTGGTCATCGATTTGGGTGCTGTCGCGAAAGGTTTTGCCATTGATTTGGCTGCCCAGGAATTGAAGGAGTTTGACGGCTTTCTCATTAACGCTGGCGGTGACCTGTTTGCCGGAGGGGTCGATTTTTATGGGAAGCCGTGGAAAGTCGGGATTCAGCATCCGTTTCTAAAAGATCAGTTGATTGATACCATCGAAATCACCAATCAAGCCATCTGCACATCAGGAAGTTACGAGCGGAGGAATCCGGCAATCGCTGACTTGCATCATATTGTGAATCCAAAAACCAAGCAATCACCCAACCAATGGGTCAGTGTCAGCGTCATGGCCCCATTCGCCATGATGGCGGATGCCTTTTCAACGACCTCCTTCCTGCTTGGCGGGGAAAAAGGAAAAGAGTTAATGGAAGACGCCAATTTACAAGGAATATGGATTACACCTGACTTACAGCTTGTTAGAACGGGAGGGATTTAAATGAACACAGCTAAATGGATTAAAACGCCAAAGGGATATGTGACCATCATCATCGCAGCTTTTTTCATCATCGCTTCGATTGGATCCGCCACACTCATGGGGATTATGAATGGTCTCCTTGCCATTGTGGCGGCATATGCAGCAGATTATATATACTGCAGGCTGAATAATCGAAAAAGCAGCAAGGATAGTACGGTCATTACAGGCCTGATTATATCCTTGGTTTTAAGTTTCACCACCCCGTGGTATATGGTGGCAGGGACCTCGGTAATGGCCATCCTGTCTAAGCATTTGTTAGTCTATAAGAAGAAACCGATTTTTAATCCGGCTGCCTTTGGCTTGCTGCTATCGATTTTTCTTTTTCATACAGGGCAGAGCTGGTGGGGAGCATTTGGAGACCTTCCTTGGTGGATGATCGGCATTCTTTTAATAGGAGGATACCTGGTAACGGAGCGGGTCAATAAATTTCCTCAAGTGTTTGCCTTTCTGGGGACGTTTTTTCTTTTACTCCTGCTTATGGGGGCCTTGGAGATCGGGGGAGCGGCAGATGCATTTCGGCCACCCTTTATTAACGCCGCCCTGTTCTTTAGCTTTTTTATGCTGACCGATCCGCCTACCTCACCGGCCAAGTATCAGAATCAAGTGGTATTCGGCATTCTTTCAGCCGTAACGGGAATTATCGTCTACGCCATTTTCGGCGGCTTGACGTATTTGTTTATCGGGCTGATGATAGGGAATATCTATAGTTATTGGAAAAAGTTATCGGCTTCGAAAGCAGCAGAACGCAGGCAGATGCGATCTAAAACTTCTCGGAGAGTGATTAGTAGATAATGTATCGGCAAAATGCTGGGAAGACGATCGTGGTTGAAAATCCTTAAGGGGGTTGGCAGGGCAGAATGCGAGTATTGGTTGTAGAAGATGATTTACCGTTAAGAAAAATTATTTCGACCATTTTACAGGAAGAACAATACGAAGTGGACCAAGCGGAAGATGGCGAAGAAGGGTATATGCTGGCCTCAGCCTGTGAGTATGATTTGATCACGCTTGATATTATGCTCCCGAAAATGGACGGTTTTACCTTAATGAGGAAATTGCGGACGGAAGGAAATCAAACCCCGACCTTGTTTCTAACGGCTAAGGATCGGATTGAGGACCGGGTGAAGGGACTTGATTACGGGGCAGATGACTATATCGTCAAGCCTTTTGCAACAGAAGAATTTTTAGCCAGAATCAGGTCACTCCTGCGCCGGGCAGGGAAAATCGGGCTGGAAGGGAAAATATCCTATGGGCCCATCCTTTTGGATACCACTCAGCATGAAGGCATTATCGGTGACCAAGTTTTAAAGTTGACGATCAAAGAATATGAGTTGCTTTATTATTTGATTCAAAATAAGGAACAAATTTTAACGAGAGATCAAATATTTCAACGCATCTGGGGAATTGAATCTGAAACGACCGACGCCATTGTTGATTTATATATCCACTATTTACGGAAAAAATTAGCCCCCTTTGACTATGAACACCTGATTCGGACGGTCCGTGGTGTGGGATATATGCTGAAGGAGTAGTATGATCTATGTTTAAAAAAACAAAACGCCGGCTTGTCATACTGAATTCGCTCGTTTTTTTTATTCTGCAAAATATTTTTGGCGCCCTTATTTATTTTTATACGTATTACAGTTTGTACCACCAGGTGGATAAAAACCTTACTGAAAAGAAAAGCCATTTGCTCCGCGAAAGAGAGAGAATTGACAAGGAATTCAACCCGGAACGGGAGGAAAATAGCCGGTTTGTCTATATCCTTTGGAAGAAGGGAACGAAGCAAAGCCTAGTGGTTCCAACGAACTCCTTTTCGGAGGCGCAGAGGAAACCATTTTCCAGTCTGCTTGATCAGGAAGGGCTGCAAACGGCGGCTATTGGGGATCAATCCTATCGGTATATCAATATCTCGGTTTCCGATAATCAAAACTATGCTCCCTATCAGAAAATTCAAGTGGTCTATAACCTGAAACACGAAAAGGAAATGCTCTCCCATTTATTGATGGTGATTGGTTTTGGTTCGTTATTAAGTGTATTTATTGCCATTCTGGCGGGGATTTACCTGGCCAGTAAAGCGTTAATCCCTATCAAGCAATCTTGGGATAAGCAGCAGCAATTTGTGGCGGATGCCTCGCATGAACTAAGGACACCGCTGTCGGTTTTAAAACTAAATCTTGAACACTTGTTTCGCCATCCCAATCATAGTGTCGAACAGGAAAGTGAAACGATTCATCAGTCCATCCAGGAAATTAATTATCTGTCAAAGATGGTCACCGATTTGCTGACCTTGGCCCGTTCTGATTCTGGCCAATTGCAGCTGCAGCATGAGGCCATCCAGCTGGATGACATTCTTCATCAGGCAGTAAAGAACTTTAAAGCGTTAGCCGATTTGAAAAATATTGGAGTAGCTGCGGAGCTTTCTCCCATTTCCTTAACGGGAGATAAAGAGAGGCTGAAGCAGCTGTTTGTTATTTTATTAGACAATGCCGTTAAATACACGAAGGAAAATGGTGTGATTTCCCTTAAAAGCGGTGTGAAGAATTCGCGCGCCATCATTGAAATAGCGGATACGGGTATTGGGATACCGAAGGAAGATATCCCATATATCTTTGATCGCTATTACCGGGGAGACAAGGCAAGAACCCGCCACTTAGAAGGATCCGGATTAGGGCTTTCCATAGCCCAATGGATTGTTCAATCCCACTCAGGCAAAATTCGGATTATCAGTCATGAAGGGGAAGGGACGCGGGTTATCGTAAATCTTCCTGTTAAATGAAGCAGGGATGTTCTCCTGCTTGGAGCCATGGGGACGGCGGTGCCAGTGGGGGATAGCTATTGGAGACAGTTTGGTGGGTTTCAAAGGCAGAACTGTCTCATAGAGCCCTTTTATGGGACAGTTTGCCGGATTTTATTTTTCAAATGTCCTATAGAAGCCCCATATGAGACAGTTTGATTGGTTTCAAGAGCGGAACTGTCTCATAGAGCGTGGTGCCAAGGGGGACGGTTCCATTAGCAATAGCCATGAGAACCTTCCCCGTAGAACCCCTGTGGAACCTTTACTGGCATGCCAACCAAAGGTAAGCCATTGCAATAAGCGGATTGTGCCCTAGGTAATCTTTGCAAGGTTGATTAAATTCCGTATAGGGCTTTCTTGCTAATTCGGTTTGCTCTCCCAAAAACGGATGATAAAACTCCCAAATCGTACCGGTGCGTTCAAATTGTTTGGCCGTCGCATCTAATGCTTTTTCCAGAATGAGTTTGGCAGCATCCCGTCTGTCATAGTTCATACAACCGCGTGCCGCCCAATAGGTCATGCTGTTCCAGGAAGGGCCTCTCCACATGCGGAGTTCAAAACCCGGATCATCAATCGCTACTGTTGGCATCGGATGATCGGTGAAAAATTTGTTTGGATTCAGGAGATGTTCATCAATCACCCGTTGTGCCTGTGCGGGGGATGCGGCCCCTACAACCAACGGCCAGATTCCTTCAAAGCAGAGGTGCCGTTTTTCCGGAGCATCCACTGCCCAGATGTCATAGAAAAATCCGGACTCTTCGTCAAATAACTTCGTTTGAATGAAATGCTGCAACTCATCTGCCCGGCTTCGATAATTGGAACTGGCATACCCCAGTTTTTCTGCCCATCTCTCCAAAGTCCGATACATGAAGTACACATGGGATGTGGCATCCACACAGGCAAATTTCCCCATGGAAGTATCATTAAACCGGATTCCGTCATCTACACCGCTTTCCCATTTATGGTTCAATATATCGGTATAATAATATCCTTCCCCGTCCGCCTTACGCTCACGTTCAAACCATCCAACCTGACGCTGCAATGCCTCAAAGCACGGCTCCATCAATGAGTCATCTTTCGTTAACTCCACATAACGGTCTACCCCGGCAATCCAGACGGGAGGGTGTGTTTGGTCGGTGCCCCATCTTACTTCATTGTTTGTCAGGTAAATGACACCGGGAAGAAATCCGTCACATGAAAGATTATGAAGATTGTTTAGGAGCTGCTGACGTGCATGTAATGGCCGTGTGTGAATCGCATCCATTACTTCATGTATAATGTCCCAATGGCCGAATGCTGGCCCGTAACAGTACCCGCTTCCAATCTCCTCCCATGGATAAATAAAGGGGGAAGAGGCCTCGTGTGTACATTTTTGGTGGAGTTCTTCAGTATATTGCAGAACAGGTTGCCAAGTTTGCTTTCCAGGAAAATGGGTTTCGTTCATCGTAAATTTTCTCCTTCCGGTGCCTGGTATAGTAGTAGATTGATATTCTATGTTCATAACGGGATGGTTCCGAAAAAACCATTACCGGCTTTTATAAATGGGTTCGAAGAAAGTCGCAAGCCTCTGCTCTCATGCCCGCAGTCTCAATATGCCCGCAGCCATACAGACCTAATTTCCAGTTTTCACTTTTTCCTACTTGTTCATATTTCTCCTTTAGTGCCTCATCAATAATCTTTACTCCGTCAAAAGGGGTAAGCCGGTCTTGGACGCCAACCAGGCTCAAGTGAGGGCGGGGGGCGATTAACTCCTGAATCTCCGAGGTTTGGAAATACTTCAACAACGCCGGAACATAGGAATAGAAATTATGATAGTTCAGCCCCTTTTGGGCCACCAATGTTTGGGCATCCACCAGACCGCAAATATCAATACACACCTTAATGCGCTCATCAAGGGCAGAAAGCCACCAGGCCATCAATCCGCCCATGGACATTCCCAATGTCGCAATCCGCGAGGAATCCACATCTTCTCTTGATACCAAATAATCAACGGCCCTCATGTTGTCATACACCATCATGCCCCACATCACCTGGCCCTTCCAAAGCATTTCTTTAAACATTTCATGCTCGGACAAGCCGCGCCTTTCCCCAAAGGCCCACATATCAATGCACAATGCACCGTAACCCAGGTTGGTTAATTCTTCTGCATAGGATAGATTTTGTAAATAATCACTGCTGCGGATCAATTCCGTCTTCCCAATATGGTAGTTCCCGCCATGGGAGTGGTTAAAGACTACAACTGGCATCGGTCCGGTTGCCGTTTTGGGACGGGCAAAATAGGCGGGCACCATCTCCAACCCGTTCAAGTCTAATAATAGAGATTCTAAAATATAACTGCCCTTGTCTTCTTCTTTCAGTTTTTTTGCATGGACATCGCCGGTTGGTTCAGGCAAATCGCCAAGCAGGGAAAATAATTGTTCACGCCGATTCATGTTTGTGGCTCCTTTTTTAAAAGAAATGGAAATAGGAAGCCGCCTGTGAAGACAGCCTCCCATTCGGAATGATTATTTTTTCATGTGTTCGTCGTATTTTTTCTGGGCTTCATTCAAGGCAGCGGCCCACTCATCCAAAAATTGCTCTACCGTCTTTTTCCCGCTTAATACTTCCTGAACCCCTGGGTCGACAACAGTGTTCAGGATTGTGCTGTATTCCGGAAGGTAGAATGGAGGAATATATAATTTTGTTTTTGGATTGGAATAGACATTGGCTGCCGTCTGGATATGCTGAGCCTGTGTAACCCAATCTTCTTTTAACGTATCAGCGTTGGTAGGGATTTGGCCTGCCTGCTGGTTCCAATAGCTTTGACTGTCTTTGGAGTTGACAAAAGCGATAAATTTCCACGCTGCATCCGCATGTTTTGTCCCTTTAAAAATACCAAGTCCGACAGTATTGCCGCCTTCTGCTACATAGTTGCCTTTCATTGATGTAGGTAACGGAATGGCCTGGAATTGCTCCGGTTTAAATGCCTTGGCATTTTCCCCGTAGGAACCGATGTTATGCTGGACCATTGCAGCAATTCCGGTATCAAAGGTACCCATCATCGTTTTATAGTCAGCCGTGATATCACTTTGCGGAGTGTATTTTTTATACATTCCTAAGTATTTCTTTAAAAACTCAACATGTTTTGGATCGTTAATCGTGCTCTTGCCGTTTTTCATATAGTCTGTGATTCCAGAATAAGCGTACATCATCCGCTGTAATTGGAAAGAACCGCCAGCGCCGCCGCGAATGGTAAATCCATAGACATTTTTGGATGGATCGGTCATTTTTTCGGCGGCAGTAAAGAATTCATCCCATGTTTGTGGAATTTTTACATTGGCTGCTTTAAACAAGTCCGGGCGTACCCAAAGAATGTCCTGGTTTTGGGAAAAGGAAACCGCATATAATTTCTTATCGGGAGCAATATCCTTGTTAAACTTAATACTACCTGCGTCAATTTTTCCTTTTCCGTCCCATTTATTAAAATAGGAGTCTAGTGGAAGCAAGGCGCCGCGCATGACAAATTCCGGGATCCATTGCGGGTAGACAATGGCTACGTCCGGGGCATCGTTTGCCGCAATGGCCGTGTCATATTTCGACTTTGAAGAATCCTTCGGCAATCCGACATAATCAACGGTAATGTTCGGATTCTTTGCCTCAAAGTCTTTAATGATTTTTTCCCATATCGGGGTCCGCTGTGGGCCAGCGTTATCATCCCAAAAGGTAATCGTGACCTTTTCGTTTGACTCAGTTTTTGGTGCCTTTTCTTTGGTTGTTCCGCTTGCGGACGAGTTATCTTTGCCGCAGCCAGCTAACAGCAGCGAAGCTGCCAATGAAGAAACCCCAGCCAGTTTTAAAAACTTTTTGAACACCATGATGATCCTCCTCCACCTGTTATTAACGTATCTAACTATTTTTCATCATCATTATAGATGTTAACGCTCTCACATTGAATTCAAAATTTTAAGATAATCGTTTAATATTTTTAGGTTCTTTAATACTTTACTAGAATGGGGGACAGGCCCCCGTCTGATTAACGCGTTAAAGGACACCAACAGCAAAGGGAGAAGTGAATACGCCTAGAATTTGGTTCGAAAGTATGGCGGTGCGGCAAGACAGATCAATGACAATATTGATTACTATACAGGGTTTATATTTAATCCGGAGTACAACTTGATGGATGCCATTCGATACCTAAAAGGAGTCTCGCTTTCCCAAAACGAGTTCATACAGCGGAGGAACGAGTGAAAGATTTAACGAATATGGTTAACCATCTGGATATTGTTGTTTGCCCTTTCCATACATGGGGGCTTCTTTTGCGCTCGTCGTTAAAACCATATAACCATTTGGCTTTAACTTGTCATAGCAATATTAAATAAACTTCGCTCTCTCTTGTTCATTCAATATGTGTGGGGGCGCATAACAAAAGATGCCATCATACAGTTTGGTGTCAAAGGTCATATCGGTTACGGAACCATGAAAGATCGGAATCTTAAGCCCGTTTTGCTTTGCCAATGCAATCGCTGTTTTGAAATCTCAATCCCTGTGACTTGGAGTCCGTTGTCCATAATGGTCACGAAATTATATCAAATCTTCGTATGGATTTTAAATATAGCATTTCCTTACAAAAAAATTGCTTGGGTCTAATAAACTAGGATAATCGCCCTGGAGGTCTTCAAGCGAGGTATTATTATTTGGGTATGTTATGAAGTTATATGGTAATAAGTGATAATAAATGGTAATATAGTCATATTCTTGTGAATATTTAAAACAGTCTCTATTTACAAATATATATTAAATATTTTTACATAGTGATAGTTGTTTTAAATGTGTCCGTAGGAATTTCATCGAAGGGGAGGTCATTTTTTTGCAAGAAGAAAAACAAGAATTAAAAAGGAGTCTAACTATGAGGAATTTAATCATCTTCGGGATGATTACAATGTCTCCGCTAGCTCCTTATCAGGTCTTCGGCTCAGTTGCGCAGGCAAGTTATGGGATGGTTCCATTAGTCTATTTAATTGGTGCAATCCTCATGTTTTTTACCGCTTTGAGTTACGCTCGTTTTAGTAAAGAATTTCCTTTTGCCGGTTCCGTCTATTCATACGTTGGGAAAGGCTTGAATCCTCATATTGGTTTCTTGACTGGATGGACAATCCTATCTGACTATATATTGTGTCCAGCATTAATGTGCTTATTTTCAGGCTTATGGCTGACAGGTATCTTTCCGGGGGTCAATACAAAATTATTAGCCATTGTCTTTATCATTCTTACAGGCCTCATCAATATTCGTGGAATTGAATTAAATGCGAAGGTTAACTCAATCTTATTTTGGTTACAAATTGCAGCTTTACTTTTATTCTTAGGCTTTGCTGTAAAATACGTCTTTATCGAGGGTCTAGGAATTGGAGGCTTCTCAATATCTCCTATTTTACAACCTGAACATATATCTTGGAGTTTTATCGCGGCTGCTACTTCGATGATTTTATTAGGATTCGTTGGTTTTGACGGCATTAGCACATTGGCAGAAGAGGTTAACGAACCTAAAAAAGTTGTAGGAAAAGCAACAGTTGTTGCCTTAGTATCAACGGCCCTTTTGTTTTTAATTCAAACTTATATGGCTTCATTAGCTCATGCCAAATATATGAATTTGAATCCAGATATGGCGATGTTTGATATTTCTAGAGAAATTGGCGGTTATTATTTCTATGTTGCCATGATTATTATTAATGTTGTTGCCGTTGGACTAGCTGTCACACTAAATGTTCAATCAGCGGTTTCTCGTGTCTTATTTGCCATGGGCAGGGATAATTTTCTGCCTGGATCTAAATGGCTAAGAAAAATTCAACCTAATTTTAGAACACCAGCAAATGCTATTTTGTTATCCATGATTATATCTATAGTCCTTATCTTAACTGTGCCAATTGGAACGATTTTAATGTTCGTCAACTTTGGTGCCGTTACAGCATTCACTATCCTGAATTTTTCTGTGATTGTTTATTTCTTCTTTAAGCAAAAAGAACGGGGAATCCACGGCTTTTTCTATCACCTTTTGTTCCCATTTATTGGTTTTGCAGTTTGTGCCTTTGTTTGGACAGGATTTGATATGAATACAAAAATAGTAGGGATTTCCTGGATATTTGTTGGTGCAGTCGTTGGTTTTATTAAATCAAAAGGTTACAAACAGGCGGGTCCATCTATTGAGAGTTATAAAATGTAACAATGATGTCCAAAAAAACAAGATAAAGAGGGGAATTTTTAAATGAGATTAAAAAATAAAGTAGCGATTGTAACGGGAAGTGCTCGAGGAATTGGCGAAGCAATGGTAAGAGATTTTGTCAAAGAAGGAGCAAGTGTTGTGATTGCCGACATTTTAGAGGAGGAAGGACGAGTCCTAGAAGCTGAATTACAGAAAGAAGGGCATCATGCTTATTTTTTTAAAACAGATGTTTCTTCCGAACAGAATGTAAAAGAGTTAGTTCAATTTACGGTTGAGAAATTTGGTGATATTAATGTCCTATGCAACAATGCGGCCGTTAACATTCCTGGTTCCGTAACCGAATTAACAGAAGACATTTGGGATAAAACAATGGATGTAAACGTGAAGTCCCAATTCCTCGTTTCCAAACATGTCATTCCGATTATGCAGCAATCTGGCGGGGGGTCCATCATTAATACTGCGTCTGCGAATAGTTTTGTAGCAGAACCGCGGCTTACAGCTTATGTTTCTTCTAAGGGAGCTATTCTTATGCTGACAAGAGCGATGGCCTTGGATTATGCAAAAGATCACATTAGGGTAAATTGTATCTGCCCTGGTTGGGTAGATACAACCTTCAATGATGCACATGCTGAATTATTTGGTGGAAGAGAAGCCGTTCTTAAGGATTTAGCATCCGTCCAACCAATTGGCAGACCAATCAAACCTATCGAAATAGCAAAAGTTGCCACATTTCTAGCCTCGGATGATTCCTCAGCACTAACAGGCTCTCCCGTTATAGCAGATGGTGGCATCACGGCAGGAGTATAATCGTTTAGATTTTCAACCAAGAAACCAGCTAAGGCACAACTAGCAATTGTCTGTTAGTTGTGCCTTTTTGCGTGCAAAACTTCCTATTGTCGGCTCTAAAAACCTCGCTTTGTCTTGCCAATCAATCGCTGTTTTTGAATCCTCAATCCCTGTTACATGTAGGATGGGGGACAGGTCCCCGCTCAGTTAACGCGTTAAAGTGTAAAATAAAAGGCTGTTTTATGTCACTTCTGTCGTTATTTATCGAGAAGTTATGATTTCCATAAAATGGTACATGCTTTAAAATGGAGATGTTGGATAAATTGCATAGGAGGTTATTTTATTGAAAAAAAGGAACAAGGGTATCGCGATCGTAGCCAGCAGTATTCTAGCAATCTCTCTATCTTCTCTCAACCTTCAAGCTTCTGCACAATCATCTGCTAAAACCTACCTTATTGCTTACAATCAAACTTCACTGCCAAAAACCTATCAGCAAGACATCAGTAAGGCCGGTGGCGAGGTCATCACTGCCATTCCGGAAATTGGCGGATTAGAAGTCCGCTCATCGGATCCTAATTTTCTCAGCAATCTAAAATCTAATTCTAGTATCAGCGCTGCCAATGTGGAAATGAGGTATAAGCTGGATGACGAACAGCCTGCGGCAGCAGATGGAAAGGCTGTTACCCTCACCCCTGATGCAGATGGTACATTTTGGAATTCGCAGTGGGACATACAGCATCTAACCAATAAAGGAAAATCTTTTGCCATCGAGTCTGGGGGCACCGAAAAGGATGGAAAGGTTACTCATAAAGCCATTGTGGGAGTAATCGATACCGGGATTGATGCAAACCACCCTGACCTGAAAGCAAACTATGTAGGCGGACAAAGTTTCGTTCCTAAAGGCGGCTATAATGGAGATGATTCATCAGAAACAGGTGACAAAACCGATGTAAAGGATCGTGAAGGTCATGGTACACACGTAGCCGGTTCCATTGCGGGTAACGGAAAAATTAAGGGTGTCGGCCCGGATTTGGGTATCAGAGCCTATCGTATATTTGACAGCTCCGGCAGTGCCCCAACTGCCCCAATTGTTCTCGCTATGATTCAGGCGGCAAAAGATAAAGTCGACGTAGTGAATATGTCCATCGGCGGATATGATAACTTAAAATATCAGTTCAGCGGTACAAGCTATTCTGACATTGCCGATCTACTGCTTTGGAAACGAGCCATTAAGTATGCCGTTCAAAACAATGTAACGCTTGTGGCATCTGCTGGCAATGAGTCGTTAAACTACGCGGATAAAAAATCACTTACTGATTACTTGAATGATAACTATGGCGATACCAACCTTGTATTTAAGGGCGTGACCATTGAAACACCAGGAGGCCTTCCAGGCGTTATTACGGTTTCTTCTTCAAATAGTTGGTCAAAGGATCAGCTGGCGTTCTATTCGAACTATGGAAATAGTTTTATTACGGTAGCAGCGCCTGGCGGAGACAATGGCCCCCAATATGCCAAAACGGCAAATTTAGATGACCGTGATTTCACTTATCGGGCATTGTCCACTTGGCCAACGTATTTAGAGCCATATTTCACGACAATCGACCCTGAGCATCCAGGATACGCATACCTGCACGGAACCTCGATGGCTTCTCCAAAGGTTGCAGGGATTGCCGGATTAATCAAAGCCGCCCATCCGGATTACAAACCAGCCCAGGTTGAAGCTCTTATCGAACAGACGGCATTAGATTACGGCAAACCGGGGCATGACGCATACTTTGGTTCCGGTGAAGCCAACGCTTATACAGCTGTAACTGGTAAATAATTATAAAAAGAGGCTGACTGACTCAAGTCGGCCTCTTTTTATTGGCTGCCTGTCATGCCAGGGGTGGCGGAAGAAAAGAATCGATAGGAATCCTTTTACTATTGGATAAACCGCTCCAACTGTCGGATAAGCTCCTCCAACTGTCGGATAGACCGCTTCAACTGTCGGATAACCATACCTAACTGTTGTGTTACGATGTTTATCGCAAAAAAGTTCACTTTTTGGAAATGGATTGTACAGGTATTTGCGGCTCTTAAATCCATGTTAGAAGAACGCGGGTACTACTGGTAACTCCGTCTCATTCCAAAAGCAGCTTGCTCCTGTAACCGGACAAGCTGCTTTGTTTATTCAAAAAATAGGGTTATTTTTTATTGGCTTGACGACCGCTCTTTTTCTGGCTTTGTGAACTTGTGTTACCGATACGAAATTCATTGCCCAATTCAATATCATTCCTTTTGTCATGCTTTTCAATTTGTTCTCTCGTTTGATCCCGTTTCATTCCTGATTCTGTCACGATTCATTCCATCTCGCTTTCCGATTAGTTGGTTTTAAAACACAAATAAGGCTTAAAAAAAGGGTACTGAAAAAATCAGTGTCCCTTTTTTTGTGGAAAAGGCAGAAGAAATCTTGCGTTGGTTTGTCCAATAGATTTTTCTGATCTCACACAACTATTAGTATGGCTCAAATGAAATTTTATATTAATGGTAGAGGCTCAATCCGGAAAATATATCGATAAGGAAACAGACAATATTCTTCTTCAAGAAGTAAATGCGTTGAAATAATGAATCGTGTTCACTGAGGGGACCATCTATTACAACCACGGTGATGTTTCTCTTTTTTTCATAAAACAGCTTGTAATGAAGGGAGGAGAAGGTTGACTGCGAACCTCTGAGAATTGAAATTCAATATTGATGGAACTAGAGTTGATGTTAAATAAACGTTTGTGTAACTGTCAAAATTTTGGCCGCTTGATGTGTAAATTGCTTTAGTGGCAGGCGTTTAGGCCAATTAAATTAAACGTTTGTTTTACTGACAAAATTTTTGGCTTTTATGGTCTAAAAGTAATATATGCATTAAGGCTGCGTCTCGAATTAATCAAACGTTTGTTTGAATTAGTTTTTATGAAAATTGTAGAGAGCTGACGAAGGGATACAAACTTGGAACATAATAGCTGAGATTTCGCCAATATTTTTTGGGAAATAAAGAGAAGAAACATGAATAAATGAAGGATAAGCACAAAGTTATTCAAACGTTTGATTAAATGACAATCTTTTTAGCTGGCTACTTCGGAATTGCCATATATTTTGGGCATTACGCAATGTTTAAACAAACGTTTAATTCGTTCCTCCATTGTAACTTTTTAAGACTTTTTGACAGATAGGCAAATGAAAAAAAGAATGAAGTTGAGAAACGGAAACATCTCCCATTTCATCATCTTTTAGGTTATGATACCAATAGGAATGTCATAACTAAGGATGGAATTTTGTGAGAAGACGTAGTGCTATATTCATAGGATTTGCTGTTGTTGTCCTAGTATTGTTGGTTGTTTTTGTGATCAATGCCGGTAAGTTTCTTTTGGTGGATGATTCGATACGGAAGTCAGATGCCATTATTGTGTTGAGCGGCGACCGTGGGGAACGAGTGGAAAAGGCAGTGGACCTCTATCTGAAAGGATACGGAAAGTACTTTGTCATCTCCGGCGGACCTGTCTACAATGATGTGACGGCTGCTGAGTTAATGAAGGCGCACGCCATCAAGCTCGGGGTTCCGGAAAAGGCAATTATCATGGAGGACCTTTCCGATAGTACCTATGAGAATGCGCATTTTACCAAGCAGGTAATTCAACCCTATAACTTTAGTACAGCCATCGTGGTTTCCTCTAATTATCACATGAAAAGGGTCAAAATGATTTTTGACCGTGAGTTTAAGGATACGACTATTAAGCTTTATTATGCGGGGGCCAAGGACCGGAATTTTACCCCCAAACGGTGGTGGAGCAACAATAAAAGCATTATGCTGACGATTACGGAGTATATCAAAATGATTGGCTATGCGGTGGGGAAGAACTATTAGGGTAAAGGGAAGAAAATTGCATGTCCCCGCACCGGTTTATATCTATGACAAAGGCTCCAGATGAATGGAGCCTTTTAAATGCGACGGATGTTTTGTTAAATTTCGATATATTCTTTGCCTTCGGTTTCAAGTCTATGTTTAATCTCTTCGATAATCTGGATCCCTGCGCTACACCCAATACGTTCAGCGCCATTTTTGATCATAGAAATAAACGTATCCGCATCGCGTATGCCACCGGCAGCCTTCACTTTTACGGCATCGCCAACGATGTCTTTCATTAATTTAACATCCTCCGCTTTTGCCCCACTAGGCCCGAAACCTGTAGAAGTTTTAATGAAATCAGGCTGTATGTCTCTGGCGATTTCCGACAATTTTATTATTTCTTCTTTTGTTAAGTAGGCATTTTCAAAAATGACTTTTGATATCACGTGATGGTGACGGCAGACCGTTACAATCTGCTGCATTTCCTCTTTTATATAATGATAATTTTTTTCTTTTAGCTCCGAAATGTTGATCACATAATCAATTTCATCTGTCCCGTTCTGGATGGCATCCATTGTTTCAGCTACTTTTGCTTCAATGGTCGTTTGGCCAAGCGGGAAACTAATGGCTGCCCCAACATGAATGTCTGTGTTGTCCAGCTCTTGGGCACAAAGTTTTGTCTGTGCCTGATTGATGGCGACCATTTTAAAATGATACTGTTTCGCTTCGTTACATAATTTCTTCATATCATCGTGAGTTGCATAAGGTTTTAGGTTTGTATGATCTATCATTCTGGATAAATCATCAATTGTGTACTTTGTCACCATAATGTCTCCTGACATGTAATTAAATAAAAGTAATAATGTCGCAAAAAATTCGATTGTCATAACAAAATCTGAGAGAATTGTAATGCTAGTCTTCACCACAGCCCATTCATAACTTAATGTCCATACAAGTCAAGATTAAGTATATTACCATTAACATCACGTTTACAGACTGGACAATACACATCCCATTCATCTCGTACTTGCGTGTTATAATTGCCGGATGAATATTTCATCAAGGATCTATCTATATAACCTGCACCATGACTCCTTCTGTATCTACATATATTTGAAACCCAAACCTCGTCATCATGAGGACATATATAGGTTTGTTTAAACCCTCCATCAATCATTTTGACACTTTCCCCGCAGCTTGGGCAAATTTGGTGCTGATGACCAAAGTAATGGAAGATGCGCTTAATATAAATTTGCAAGTTTTCCAGGGCTCCAGGTACTATTGAAAAGTGACTCAATTTATAGATTCCATTGTTGGAAACGTTCCAGTTTGTCGCGTTCATATCGACATGAACCAGTGCTGAACTTTTCATGGTCAGATTGGCTCCGGTAATCCGATCCAAATATCGGCGGCCTGAATGCTCCATATCCATTTGCAGCTTGTTGTGAGGCATCTCGGTGTATGGCTTGTACTTAGCATCCAATGAATGGCCTTGCCACTTATCACTTTTATTCTTGCGATAGAACAGTAGATAATCAGGTTTGAAGGTACCGACGTCCCTTACTTGGAGTTCTCTATCATAATACAAAAACATTTCTCCACGTTCATGATCATAAGGGAAGCGATAAACCCAGCCGCTAATCGTTTGGTCGTTTATAAATTTTTCCATTAAGGATTTACGGACACCAGAAACGGGAACTTTTAGCTTGCCCAACTGGTGAATTAATTGTAACAATACCCAGATTTCATAGAGCCGCGGGGAGTTCATCACACTATCGATAAATTGTTTTTCTTGCGATTCTAGTTTTGGTGTCATTTCTTCAAATTGTTCATAAAGGTCATAAACGACACCATAAATCGGATCGTGTATAAACAGATGTGTCAAATCGACTTCAAGGGGTTCCGTCGTAAACAGAGGTTCATCTAAAAACTCCTGTATTATTTCTTGGCATTTCTGCCATTTATCCTTTCGCTGGGCGATGATTTCGATATCATTTTCAATCGATTGGCAACGTTTTTCGGAATGCTTCCTTAGGGATGCCCCCATCTTTTTCTGGCTTTCCAGCCTGGCTGCTAACTCCGTTTGCAAATGTTGGAGTGCTGATGTTTCCACCAGCCTTTCCTGTAGCGCACGTTCTCCCATGTGTTCCAGCATGAACCGGATCATCCGGTGTTCATCGATAGAAGTTTCTTTTTGGGAAACGGGTGCCGACAAACTATTCCGGAACGGAAACAACGATGCCTCGATAAAGGTGTCACGGTCCCATTTTGTAATCTGTGACCGTATTGTCTTATTTCTGATGCGGGTAAGGCGCTCGGCCGGTTGTGCGCAAATTTGTTTGAGCCATATTTTCATTTCTTCGATTAGGGTTAAAAGCGGTTCAAGCGGGAAAAGGCTGATCTGAACTTCTTTTAGAAAACTTCCTTCGTTTAGGTTTTTTGATAAATTCTCAAACAGGTTTTTGACCTCCGCTTGCATGGTTTGATACTGCATGTAGCTCATGGTTCTTGGAATAACAATGACCTTCTCCTCTTCTAACGTTTCCCCGTCATTCCCCAATACCCTTACTTTCCACTGTCCACAAGCATTCATTCCAAAACAGCTTTCGGTATTTTGCAGGTACCCATTTTCAAACCAACCACTTGCCTGCTCATACCAATAACCGGGTCTAGTAATGGACTCAACAAGTTCTGAAGTCATACCGTCGGATATAATAACGACTTTTACAGCATGGGGTGCATATACACCAATTCGCATCAGCCTCCCTTTAACGCCTCTGCTATATTCATTCATGATGAAAAACTCGTTTTGGTACGCTAACGGTTCACCTACTTCGATTTCTTGCTCTTCAAAAAGGAAGTTAAAAAATGGATTGGACGGTATTTTTTCTTTTACATACATTTGATATA
Organism: Neobacillus camarae; assembly: GCF_054950115.1. NCBI lineage: Bacteria > Bacillati > Bacillota > Bacilli > Caryophanales > Bacillaceae > Neobacillus > Neobacillus camarae. The sequence goes on from NZ_JBUCKX010000002.1 coordinate 584,836, forward strand.
GTTTCATCATCATCACCAGAATTGAACCGTTCGGGTTCCTTTCAGCATTTTTTGAAGCTTATCATGGGACTGGGGGTAATTCACAAGTTTGTCAGCAAAACTCCGGACCAGCTGATAATCATTTTCCTCTCTTCTTGAAATATTGATTCTCGGCAAAATTTTGGAATAGATGAGTTCGTCCATTTGCCGGTCTTCAACTGCTTCAAATCGGGCAAGGAATTGCATCAACTGTTTTAAACCCCTGCTGTTTAAGCGGATATTAGGGATCGTTTCCAGCTCCTTCGATAAGATAATAATTTCTTTTGCAATAGATTCCACATCTTCCAGTGGCTGCTGTGGCTCCGAGAATTGCTCAAGTGTCATTTCAATTTTTCCAGTTTGTACATTTTCCTTTAACTCTTTTTCAATCTCTTCTGCATTTTGTATATGGTTCAACTCGATAATTAGACTTCGGTCGATCACCTTTGGACTGAGAGGCTTCACTGTATGGTCCATGTTCAGAGTCCCGATAAAGCGAACATTTTCAGGTATGAAAAATTCATAAGGGTAGCGGTGAATTAGTTCCGCAGCATTCAACCATTTTTCTTTGTCCTGACCACCTTGATGGTCCGATTCAACCAAGCTAACGGCATCATCAAAATAACGCTTGCTGTACAAGCGGATGGACGGCTTTTTCTGTTCGCGTGCACTCAAGAACTCTGAAAAGTAATATTCCACATGGGCCAAGTTCATTTCATCCAGACAAAGGAGATAAAGATGGTCCGGATTCTCTTTTGCGTCGGCAAGGGCTTCCAAGAACGGGGACGCCACAAAACGTTTTTCAATAGGATTGAAATAACCGAGCAGGTCCTGCGTATCGGTCCAACTGGACTGGACTGGGATCATCCGGACAACGGCATTTTTGATGGCCTGAGCCATGGCGTTAACAATACTCGATTTCCCTGTACCCGAAGGCCCGGACAAAATAACGAGAATATTAGACTGCAATCCTTTTAGAAAGGATTCAATCACAAATTCGTCATAGATAAGGTTATCATCTGAATTATGGTATAAGAGACTTTGAAGCAGCTTAACCTGATTTTTCTTATCCCACTTTAAGGTTGGGATAGATTCCATCTCCTCGTCCAGTTCTTCAAGGACAAGCAGCTCTTTGGCCCGATTTAACAAGCGGGTCCACTTTTGTTCCTGTTCATTTAGCTGTTTATCCCGTTCTTGGTAATCTTTTTCCCTTTTAATCAAGTCAATTTCCTTTTGTGTGTATTCTCTGTCCTTTTGTTCTAGTTCCAGAAAAGTAGAACTGGACGTTAATAAAAATCTTTCAGCCAACATCTTTTCGAAGTCATTCCCGAAGTGATCTTCTGCCGCATTGACCAGCACTGGCCCCCCAATGGAATGGATTAGGTTGTAAAAGGACAAGGGTATTTCCTGATAGGTACTCAAATCGAAGGTAATCAATTCATTCAGGTGCCGTTCATCATAAGCACCCTTGTAGGAGGCAGAAAACAGCATTCCTGGGTTTAATGGTTCCTTAAAGCGGCTTTCTTGTATAACGGACTCCACAACCCACATGTTTAACGGGTCTAGGGGGTGATCATACGGAACAAAACCCTCTTCCGCCGGTTTCATAACTTGCGCTGTCACTTTCAATCTTTGAATCTCCGCTTTATCCGTAAAAGTTTCGTAACTATCTAATCGAAAAACTAGCGTTGTTCCAAACCATTTTTTCTTTAACTTTTTAACAAACCGATTTAGGGTATCACGAGTTAGTTCATTTTGGTTGTATTCCTCGCGTAACGTTTCCATATCTATTCCCTTTTCCGTTTGTACCCATTCCTCAAAGGTCAGTTTTGGAGTCTTTATTTCTGTCTCTGTCTGCATTTGCGCAACCTCCTAATTTTAAAAAATACCTCTTATTTCATCTTAGATGTTTATTGCTTTATCGGCAATATTACCTAATTTGTTTATTAGAAATTGTGACAATTATTCTTCTTCATGCTTTGTCCAAGAAGTTTTATGGGGATCAAGAGTCAGATTTTCTGCTTCTGGGATAAAGAATTTTTCAATTCTATTTAATGCACTATCGACAGTGGAAGGAGATAGTTTTACATTATTAATCAAAATCTATGAGTCTAGATATTACCTCAATTGTGAAAATGCTTTTGAATAATCGCATTCAAGATGGAAAATCCATGCAAATGAAAAATCTGCAGCGGACTGCGGAGCAGATTGGCAGAGTATTGCTTGTCGGGAGTAGGTAACATTCTTTATGATAAGAGATATAACCTGTTTGGAGAAGCCGTGGGGACGGCTCTGGACGAGATTCACCCCTGAGGCACAATGGAGGAATGGATATGTTAGCTGCGATTGAAGCTGGAGGAACGAAATTTGTTTGTGCGGTGGGAGATGAAACGGGCAAGATTATGGACCGAATTCAGATCCCCACCACTGTACCAGAAGAAACCATTTCAAAAGTGATTGCCTTTTTTAAAAAATATCCCGCCAAAGCAATCGGGATTGGTTCTTTTGGGCCGATTGATGTCAACCCGGAAAGCGCCACATATGGAAACATTACTTCAACTCCAAAATTGGCATGGAGAGATTACCCGTTTGTCAAAACCTTTCAAGATGCTTTCTCTGTCCCGGTCGGATTTACCACCGATGTGAATGCGGCTGCTTTAGGGGAAGTTTCCCTGGGTGCGGCGAAAGGATTGGACAGCTGTTTGTATATGACGGTTGGTACCGGTATTGGTGCCGGTGCGATTGTCCAAGGGAACTTGCTGCAAGGACTTTCCCATTCTGAAATGGGACATATCCTGATTAGGCGCCACCCACACGACCGATTTGAAGGGAATTGCCCGTATCACCAGGATTGTTTTGAAGGGCTGGCCTCCGGGCCGGCAATTGAAGCCAGGTGGGGCCAAAAGGGAGTAGAGCTGGCGGAACGGCAGGATGTTTGGCAATTAGAAGGCTACTATTTGGCTCAAGCGCTTATGCAGTATATACTGATTCTTTCGCCTAAAAAAGTCATCATCGGCGGGGGAGTAATGAAGCAAAAGCAGGTATTTTCCTATGTCTATCAGTACCTGCCGGAGCTTGTGAATGATTACGTTAAATTACCAGAGCTTTCAACCTATATTGTAAGTCCCGGACTAGGAGACGATGCGGGGATTACTGGAGCTCTTCTATTGGCCCATCAAGCGTTGAAACAGGGAGTTTAATAAGGCTGCTGTGCATTCGTGTGAACGAGGTAGATAGTCGGATGGAACTATGATAAGGTATAGGAGTGTTTTGTGGCACCTGTAATCCATTTATCAATTGTACTGATTACAGGTGATGCTAAAGGGTATCGTATAGGAGGATTTATTTCAATGGTATATAAAGAACCGATTTTTTTACAGCCGGTTTTCCAAGAAAGAATTTGGGGCGGCAAGAAGTTAAAAACCGAATTTCACTATGACATTACTTCAGACCACACTGGTGAAGCTTGGGTGATTTCTGCCCATCCACATGGTCCAAGTGTGATTAAAAACGGACCGTTGGCGGGAAAAACGTTAGCGGAAGCGTGGGAAAACCATGGTGAACTTTTTCATAAATCGGCAGGAAATCAAGAAGAATATCCATTGCTAGTGAAAATATTGGATGCGGCAGATGACCTTTCTGTGCAAGTGCATCCCAACGACCAGTTTGCCAGGGAAGTGGAGAATGTCCCATACGGCAAAACGGAGTGCTGGTATGTGGTGAGTGCCGAAGAGGGCGCCGAGCTTGTGTTGGGCCATACAGCCAACTCAAAAGAAGAGTTAGAAACGCTGGTCGATAACGGTGAATGGGACCAACTGCTGAGAAAGGTCAAAGTGAAAGCTGGGGATTTTGTTTATGTCCCAAGCGGAACGATTCATGCGATTGGGAAGGGAATTGTGATTCTGGAAACCCAGCAGAGCTCCGATATTACTTACCGTGTATATGATTATGACCGGACGGATGCGGCAGGCAATCAACGTGAGCTGCATTTGGAGAGATCGAAACAAGTAACCACCGTGCCGCATGCCGATGCCGTTGTGGAGCAAAGCGAAGTGGTAATTGGTGATTTAGTCGAGAAAAAGCTCGTCGAGGAGCAATATTTTACGGTTTATCACTGGAAATTAAATGGTGAAGTAACCCGTACCCTTGACCATGATTTTTTGCAAGTAAGTGTGATTGATGGGGCTGGGGAGATTTCTGTAGGCGGAAAATTGTTTGAAATTCAGAAAGGTACCAATTTCATTGTGCCGTACGGGATTGGCACCTATAAAATGAGCGGAAATGCGGAATTTATTGTGTCGCATGTATAACCCTGGCTCTCGTCTTCGTTGCCACATTATGATAAAAGTAAGAAAGACCTGTGATTTGTCACAGGTCTTTTCTATATCTATCTAAAACAAAATGGTATGTATGGTGATTTAATCAAACATGTATTTAAACCTCAATTATTTTATATCATTTCCATTCGGATGTTTTCGAGACAGGTCTAACGGCCCGTTTAAACAAATGATTAATTAATTCCAAAGGCAGAGAAATTTGTTAAAATAAGTTTTGAGGGACATGAAAAATGGGTCGAACCTCTTTGTTCGACAATATATTATTATGATAGGAGCACAAATGTTGATCTACCCTATCATTCCTTCGGTTCTAACCAAACAATTATTTGAATCCCGGCTTTTTCATAAATAGGAGTGGTTGAAATGAAAGTAAATAAACTAATGATACTTCTTATGCTTGTAGGATCTAATTTAGTAGGGTGCTCTCTATCTTCGCAGATTACCTCAACAAAGAATAGCGCGGCGGCTGTAGAAAAAAAGAATGATGTAACCAGCTATAAACAAGAAATGAACGATTACCTAAACTCGTTGGGTGATGCATTCGATCAATTTGGCTCATTAAATGGAGACGCGGCAGCGGATGATTCTATCATGACAAACCCAGATTGGATTGAGCAAATGAAGGATGCCCTTCGGCAAATGGATGTAGCTATAACCGATATTCGGGCTACTGAGCCTCCTGAAGAAATGGAAGATTCCCATGAGGAAATTTTGAGCGCTATGGATGAAGTGGAATTTGTGGTTATCAATTATCCGAAAATAATGGAGCATTATGATTATAATTTGCTGGTTGAATGCAAAAATGCCCTTGAACGGAGCTCTGATGATATTGATCAAGCGATTGCATTAAGTGAATAAAACTAATATCTGTGCTTGGCACAACTTTATAGGTACAGTTGACAGCTGCAAGCTTCTCCATTTCCTATAAATGATAAGTATGATGTGACTATTGAATTGTTAGTAAAAAAATCGAAATGAACGGGAGCAGGAGGCAGTTATGATTCAGTTGGAAGAATATGAACACGAAATAATTAAAGAAATAGCAAGAGATGAAGAAAAGCCTAGTATAGTTTCACAGGCACTTGAAATGGCCGGAAAACCAGTAGGTGCCATTATGGAATTGGCTAACAATAGTAAATTTGGAATTGTCCAAAAGGTTACCACTACCGTAAATTCTGCCGTAGAGGAAGGTATAAAAAAAACCATTACCATTTCTAATACACTAATTAGTGAAAAGGATGTTATTAAAGAATATAGAAAAAGAAATGTTGCAATTGAAAGTACAAAGGATATTAGTAACCAAGTAGTGCCCATGAAAGTTATGGATGAAGTAGCTGATTCCTACCAATATAGTAATGCGTTATTCGTCGGGCTTGAAGGAGCAGTTATGGGATTAGCTACAACACTTGCAGAAGGAATACCATTTGCTCAATTAGCCATACCAGCTATAGTGGCTGCCGATGTTTCGGCCTCCATGATATTTTTATCACGCCATATTAACCAAGTTGCAACCAGTTATGGATACGATTCTTCTGACCCTGTTAATATTGTGCATTTACTATCTGCAATGGCCCCTACAGCATCAACACAGGATGAAGGATTCCTGGGAGTCAAGGCTGTAGTATTTAAAGAAATGAGGGATGCTAAACAGTTCTTATTAAAAAATGCTGGAAATATGACAGCTGAAATCCTAGAGAAGCAAGTCCCAAGTATTGTGAGATTGATAACAAATGTGGCTGAGAGATTGGGTATTACTATCGTTGAAAAAGAACTTGGATTGCTTGTTCCTATTGCTGGTTCTTTACTAAATGGTTCTGTAAACGTATTATTTCAACAATTCAATCACAGCAATGCAAAAAACTATTTTAGAAGAGTAATACTAGAAGAAAAATATGGTATTGAGGAAATTAAAAGAGCAATTGAAGTTGAAAAAGAAAAATTGAGAGCAATTCCGGTTTAATACAGGTGCCTGGCACCACCCGAACTAAAATGAAGAGTTAGAAGCGATGGTCGATAACGGTGAATGGGACAAGCTGCTTAGAAAGGTCAAAGTAAAAGAAGGGGGATTTCGTTTACGTCCCAAGCGGAATGGTTCATGCGATTGGGAAGGGAATTGTGGTTCCGGAGCTCCAGCAGAGTTCTGACATCATCTCCCGTGTTTATGATTATGACCGGTCGGATGAGCAGGCAATCAACGTGAGCTGCATTTGGAGAGAGCAAAACAAGTAACCACCGTGCCGCATGCCGATGCGGTTGTGGAGCAAAACGAAGTGGTGATTGGTGATTTAGTCGAGAAGAAGCTTGTCGAGGAGCAATATTTTACGGTTTATCACTGTAAATTAAATGGTGAAGTGACCCGGATACTTGACCATGATTTCTTGCAAGTAAGTGTGATTGATGGGGCTGGGGAAATCTCAGTTGATGGAAAGTCATTTGAGATTCACAAAGGCACCCATTTTATTTTGCTGTACGGGATTGTCACCTATTAAATTAGCGGGAATGCGGAGTTTATTGTGTCACAAGTGTAAACTACCTTATGATAAATGTAAGAATGACCTGTGGAATGTCACAGGTCATTTTTATTTTTGAAATTCATTTATGAGTATCAATGGAACACCAGGAATTAAGGACAATTTAAAGACATGTCGCAAATTCGAAGTCCTCAGTATAATGAAGATGTAATATTCAAAAAAGTCAAAATTATAGGAGGGAAGTAGAATGAAGACAGAATCGAAAACAACATCACATGTAGTATCCACGCAAAAAAAGAGCTTTTTGAGTTTCTTGGGACCAGCGCTTATCACGTCTGCATTAGTTCTCGGGCCGGGCAGCATTACGTTGTCAACTAAAATTGGGGCTATTTATGGTTCCCAGCTGATCTGGACATTGATTTTGGCCGTCATCCTCATGATGGCGTACACCGAAATGAGCACAAGGGTCGGTATTGCGTCTAAAGATAGCTTTATTACTGCCATGAAAATGAAATGGGGTAAAGCCGCCGGCGTAATTATTGGCATAGGCTCCTGTTTAGTCACCGCATCTTTCCAAGCCGGAAACGCCATCGGCACCGGTATTGCAATTTCGGGCATGACCAACATGAACCCGAAAATCTGGATCATTGCCTTCACAGTTATCGGTATTGCGCTTCTGTATACAAAGGAGTTTTACAAGATTCTCGAAAAATTAATGCTGGTCCTTGTGGCGATTATGCTGATTGCGTTCCTAATCACAGTCATCCTCGTTCAACCTTCCATCTCCGATATCGCAAAGGGCTTTGTGCCGGTTATGCCAAAAGGCAGTATTGGACTTATCATAGCTTTGTTTGCCACTAGCTTTTCCATTGTCGGCGCCGTTTACCAATCCTATCTTGTGAAAGAAAAAGGCTGGCAGATGGCGGACATGAAGTCGGGGCGAAAAGAATCGTTCCTTGGGATTTTCCTTCTTGGCTTTATTTCTTTTCTTATTATGATTACAGCCGCAACCATTCTCAAACCGAAGGGAATCGTTGTGAATAATGCGACAGAAATGGGGATGGCGCTGGAGCCATCGTTCGGGTCTTGGTCGACCTTCGTGTTTATGCTTGGTCTGTTTGGCGCCTCCTTTTCCTCACTGATTGGGAATGCCACCATTGGAGGATCCATGCTTGCCGACGGCTTTGGCTTGGGGGATAGTCTGTCCAACAAAACGGTTAAGCTGCTGATTGTGCTGGTCATCCTGTTTGGCTCCGCTGTCTCTTTGATTTTTGGCTCGGCGCCATTAAACCTGATTATTTTTGCCCAGGCAATCACGATCATTATCGTACCGTTCATTGCCGTGGCGATTCTTGTTTTGGCCAATGACGCCAAGGTGATGGGCGAGCTGAAAAATAAGTGGCTGAGCAACCTGCTTGGAATTGTTGGTCTGTTAGTCCTCTTGTATTTGGCTTTCAACAACTTAAAAACAATATTCTTCTCGTAAAGGAGACATAAGTATGTGGACAGTAGATGAACTAGAAGAATTTATGTCGGCTCCGTCCGATGCATTGATTGAAGACATGAAACGATTGGATGGGAACATCTTGATTTTAGGCGTGGGCGGCAAAATGGGACCGACGCTTGCCAAATTGGCCAAACGTGCGATCGATGCCGCCGGGGTTTCCAAACGGGTGATTGGCGTTTCCCGGTTTTCCTCCGGAACATTAAAGCAGGAGCTGGAGGCGGCAGGCATCGAAACGATTGCAGCCGACCTTTTGGACGAAGAACAGTTAAACAGCCTACCTTTTGAAAAAAACATCGTCTATATGGCGGGCAACAAATTCGGAACGACAGGAAATGAGCACTTCACGTGGGCAATGAACACGTATCTTCCTGGCAGGGTAGCGGAACATTTCAAGGGTGCACGGATTGTGGCGTTCTCGACCGGGAATGTTTACCCGCTCGTTCCTGTCTTGCGTGGGGGCTGCGATGAATCGGTAGCGCCGAACCCGGTTGGGGAATATGGCCAATCGTCATTGGGCCGCGAACGTGTCTTTACTTATTTTTCCCATCGGGACCAGACTCCGCTAGCGATTTTCCGGTTGAATTACGCAATTGATATGCGTTATGGGGTTCTGCATGAAATTGCCAAATCGGTGTTCCATCAAAGGCCGATTGATTTATCGATGGGCCATGTCAACGTCATTTGGCAAGGGGACGCCAATGAGTACGCATTGCGCTCATTGGTGATTGCGAATACGCCACCGGAGATTCTAAACGTCACCGGCCCTGAAACGCTTTCCGTCCGCTGGCTGGCAACGGAATTCGGCAAGCTGTTAGGCATCGAACCCGTATTTGCAGGGGTGGAGAACGAGACGGCTTTATTGAACAACTCCAGCAAGGCCCATAAACTGTTCGGGTACCCAAGGGTTTCGATTCGCGAGATGATTAACTGGACGGCAGAATGGGTCGCCAATGATGGGGAAACGATTAACAAACCGACGCATTTCCAGGAAAGAAAGGGGCAGTTCTAATGGCGCTTTCGCAGGAAAAAAAGGCGCTGCTCTTTGAAGGCACTGTCATTCCGGCACATCCGCTCGCGTTGACGGAGAACAAACAATTGGATGTGGAAAGCCAGCGCCGCCTGACCCGCTATTATATTGAAGCGGGAACGGGTGGAGTGGCTGTCGGGGTTCACACCACCCAGTTTGAAATCCGTGACCCCGCTTTTCAACTGTATGAACCGGTGCTTCGTCTAGCAGCAGAAGAGATTGACGCGGCCCAATTGACCCGGCCATTTTTAAAAATAGCGGGTGTTTGCGGGCCTACGGGGAAAGCAATTCAGGAAGCGATGGTGGCCAAATCGTTAGGGTATGACCTGGCCTTGTTAAGCAATGGTGGCTTAAACGATTATTCTGAAGCAGAATTATTGGAGCGGACGAGGCTTGTCGCGGAAGTCCTGCCGGTGTTTGGATTTTACCTGCAGCCAGCGGTCGGCGGACGGGTACTCAGCTATGAGTTTTGGCGCGAGTTTGCAGAAATTCCGGGTGTGCTGGCCATCAAAATGGCTCCGTTTAACCGGTACCAAACACTTGATGTCGTCAAGGCCGTCTGTGAGTCGAGCCGCCGTGAGGAAATTGCACTTTACACCGGTAATGACGATAATATCGTGATTGACTTATTTTCCACTTACCAGTTTAACAATCTAGAAAAGTCGATTGTCGGCGGGTTGCTGGGCCACTGGGCGGTTTGGACCCGACAAGTGGTCGAGATGTTTGATGAAATTAAGCTGGCACGTCAGTCAGGTTTCATTGACAAGAAGTGGTTGCTGCTGGCCCAGCAAATTACTGATGCCAATGCTGCCTTTTTCGACAGCAAGAATTCCTTCAAAGGAAGCATTGCTGGCATCAATGAGGTACTCACGCGCCAAGGTCTCTTGCGTGGCAATTGGTGCTTGGCGGCACATGAGGTATTAAGCCCTGGTCAATCTGAGGAAATCAGCCGGGTTTATCAAGCATACCCGCATTTGCATGACGATGAATTTGTTCAATCATTTTTATCTAAACAAACGGTATAATGGACGAAAAGGGCACATCGGACTGGTGTGTCTTTCCTTCGGATGGGGGGGAACAAATGGTTACAATGGTTAAGGTCGGGGTGATTGGCCCCACATGGATTCGTGAATCGCTGGAAAGATGTTTCGAACAGTTTCCTTCACTGCAACCCATCTTCCGGCTGTCCGATCGGTTGATAGACAGCAAAGAGTTTGTCCGGACACTCCAGGATGAGGTGGATTGTTTATTTTTCTCAGGAAGAATCCCTTATTTAGTCGCAAAAAATGAAATTCCCGGCCACCTGTCTTCCCATTATATTCCTTTGAAAGGGGCAGGGCTGTATCAGGCCCTGTACAGGCTGGGTAAAAAACGGGATATCCAGTATGTAAGTTTTGATGGCTTGCAGCAACGCCACGTTGAGTTGGTGAAAAAATCGCTGGAGGAAACGTTTCAGTTTGACTTATATGATAGGACAATTTCCATAGAGGACCTCGATGAAATAGTCAATTTCCATGTGCAAAATACCGCGGAGCATCCTGATGGAGTGGTAATTACGAGCATAAAAATCGTGAGCGAGCGGTTAACGGCACAAGGGATCCTTAATGAGTGGCTGAAGCCGTCCGAAGAGGACATGATTGTTTCACTAGAACGCTTATTGCTGGCTACTACTCAACGGCAGCAAAAGGAGACTCAGATTGTATTTGGCCGGATCCAAATCGACAACCCGTCATCCCTATTCAAGGAATTTGACACTGAACATCAACTTCAAAAAAGGAATCAAGATGTCTACCGGATGTTCCTCGACTTTGCAGAACAAATAGAGGGGTATTTGACGGCGATTAGCGGTAATGAATATCTATTTGTCACCCAACGTGGCACATTTGAACGGGTGACCGAAGGGTATAAGTATCTTCCACTTTTGGAAGTTGCCAAACACAGGCTGAATATGAATCTATCAATCGGAATCGGGTTTGGGACAACTCCGATTGAGGCCGGGTCACATGCAAGGCTGGCGCTTTTTCAAGCGGTGGACCAGGGCGGGGGCTGCAGCTTTATTGTCCGTGAAGATCGGTCGGTGTTCGGCCCGATTGATTTGGTCACCCCAGTAAAATACCATTTATCTGTCACAGATAAACTGATGTTGCAGCAAGCCGAAGAAACGGGTATGAATGCGACCCATTTGGAAAAAACGATAGCAATGATGAAGCGTAAAGGACACAGTAGCTTTACCGCCCAAGAAATGGCAGGTATTCTCGGTATTACGACAAGGAGCGCCCACAGAATCGTGCAATCCTGGCTCGACACCGGCCTCATCCACGTTGTCGGAATGGAAAAAATTACAAGGCGTGGTCGCCCAAGACAGATATTTGCCTTTAAGAACGGAGGAGATGTTGATTGAATCAGAACTATGGGGACCGTTCTTCTGGTCTATTCTCCAGTCAGAGTTTGAAGATCGGCATGGTGGGACTGGATACGTCGCATTGTGAAATTTTTACGAAATTGTTAAATGATACGACTGACCCGTATCATGTGTCTGGCGGGCAGTTAACACACGCCATCCCTGCTTTTTCACCGGATCTTCCCTTAAGCCATAATCGGGTAGGGCAGTATCGGGACATTGTGACAAGAAAGTACGAGGTTCTTTTGACAGAGGATTTGGAGGAAATGATGTCAGCCGTGGATGCAGTCTTATTGACCACGGTGGATGGACGCAATCACCTCAAGTGGTATCGGAAACTTGTTTCCTATCAAAAACCGATTTTTATCGATAAACCAATTGTCCTGAGCAGTGCGGAGATGGATGAAGTGATCCGTCTGGCTAATGAGTACGGTACACCGACTTTTAGTTCTTCTTCTTTGCGCTTTGCGGAAGCGGTCGTTAAGGCAGAAGGGCTAGAGTTCGAGAGAGGATATCTTTATGGGCCATTGCCGCTGCAGGACGCGATGCCGGGCTACTTTTGGTATGGCATCCATCTGCTGGAAATGATGGTGACGCTATTTGGGCTGGACGTCAAGGGGCTTCACCGTGAAACGAGAGAAAACTACGAACAACTCTTCATCTCTTTTACAAATGGGAGAGAAGTCATCCTTCAAGCAGACTACGAGTGGCATGCCCGGTTCGGTGCTGTTCTCCACACGAAAGATGATACTTGCTCCATTGAGCTGTGGAAGGAAGAAAAGCCCTATTATGCGAGTTTACTAGAGAACATCGTAAACTTTTTCCAAACAGGCTGTCCTCCCGTTACCCTCCAGGAAACCGCAGGCATTATAAAGCTAATCGAAGAAATCAATGGACTGACAAAATAGAACCATAGGGCGGTTCCAGTGGCCAAGTAGCCGGTAGAACCGTCCCGGTGGTTACCAGTTTATCTTCAGTTATTTCCCTTAGCACTATAATCGGTCTTTAACCAGCCAATTGGGCTCAAATTCACCTTGTTTGCACCCGCATATTCTGTAAGTGTTGGCACCACACGATTTAAAGGAAGCACGGTATAGGTATAAGGCAAACGCTCATTATACCTATATTCGAAGCTAAATGGCTCAGATGGAGGATTCATTTTGCTCATCATTTCGCTTCCGACAATATGAGAGGACCATGCCCAATTTCCAATCGTGGACTTGTCATACCAGGTGAATCCTTTCGTAAACAGGTTTTCTCCATTGTTGTCCCAGCTGCTTCCTGTATATGTCCCGTATTGATTGGTGACTTGGGAGTTCACTATTAAATTGCGGTTATAAGCGCTATGGAATAACGTATCCCAAGGGGCCTCCATGTAATTTGTATCCAATCCTTGAATTTCAGCGCCTGTGATCGGTTCGTTAATATCATTAAAAACGCTGGTATCTGTTGCAACGGAAGCGCCGTTTCGGGCATTCAGTGCCCGTGACAATTGATCGGTTCCAAATTCAGCAATCGCTGGGACCTTTTCCAAAATGTCATAATGGGTGGAGTTGTCTAGATACAAGTTGTAGGAATGGCCCGTGCCTTGGCGGATCATAGGTACCCTTTGCCCAACATTAGTATAGGTGTTATAAGCAAGCGTGAGCCGGATTCTTTGATTGCCATCTTTGTAATCCAAACCACTGCCCGACACATAGTTCACATAGTCTTTGTCGCCAGATCCCGTTAGATGGACCTTGCTGTGATAGGCGGCATAGGCCATAATCTCTTCTTTGGTCGCTCCGCCATTCCTCATGTTATAGTACACACTATCGGTATTTAATTGACCAGCCACATATTTTTCTTCCATAAATTGAATCGTTTGATAGATATCACTATCAATTGACGGATTTTCAGTTCCCGGCAACCCGAACTCAGACCAGGAGATGGTGATATTGGAGCCGCCGTTCTCCGTATCAATTAATCCATCGGCTGCAATCGTAAATTTAGAATGGTCGATCCATACATTATTAGCCCCATTGATTTTGATATAGGTCCAGCCCACTTCCTTATGTTTACCCGTATCATCCCATTGCCACATTCCATCAAAATTCAAGTTTCGGATGACGATATCGTTCGCAGATCTTTGCAAATTCAGTTCTGCGGACCGAATGGTTTTCCCTTTTTTGGAAAAGATGGTTAACCCATCGACACCATCAACTTTTAATTGTGAAACACCGGAGGCAGCTAGTTTTGGGTTGGTAAATCCATACTGTGGATCCCGATATTTGGTGATGAACCGATACTTTTTGGCTTCGTCTGAACTAAGATTTAAATTTTTCCAACCAAAGTTCAAATCTTTCGCCACTTCGATGACTTTCACATTTCCGGCCTGTGCATCCAAAATCGCCTGTAAAAATTCTCTTTCGGTTTTCACCTGGCGATAATAGGGGGTATCGATGTATTGGCTTCGGTCATTCACCCCTAATGAGGCATAACCAGAGACGGATAGAAAACTATTGTCATAATCTTTGATATACCTTGTTGTATTGGGAATCGAATCGATTTCTGCTGCCTTCACTACTCCATTTCCACCAATCAAAAACGGTGAGGTAATAAGGGACAAAGCTAGAGCCCCTATCACGGCTTGTTTCCATTTCATTGAGAAACACCTTCCTGTCATTTTTAAATGTATGTAAGTCTGGATTGCGAACTGAGAAGCTTCTCCTCCACACCTCCTTAAAGGGACGACCTCATTTCGCTGGGTCTTGTGCAAACCCTTTCATTTTTGCTGACCAAAAACTTTACCCCATTAAAGCCCTAAACAATATAAGTATAGCAACCTCGTTATTACATATTTTGTCTGCATGATCCGATAATGTTTACATTTTCGGATGAAACAAAGGAAGGGCGACTTTTTTACTAAAACGTTTACTATTTCGTCATTGGAGTGGTATTAAAGTAGTAATTATTTGTTAAAGGGAGGAAATAGGTGGATTAATATGTAATAAAAGGTAAATATTACTCATGGAACTGGGGGGATGGATCGTTGGTACAAAGGGTAAGTGTTTCTTTACGTGACAGGCCTTTTTATATGGATCGTTTTATTGGGGATGGTCCATCCATGACCACATACCACCTGCACCAGGACTACGAAATTTATTATTTGTGCAAAGGGGAAAGGATTTACCTCATTAATGGAGAAGAGTACGTGGTGAAGAATCAACATCTAGTTTTTATCGATAAAAATGTGATCCATAAAACGGTGTTAAAGAATCATCAGCCGTATGAGCGAATCGTTGTTAACTTTAGAGAGAGTTTTTTGAATGAGAGCGAACAGGTCCTGTTAGCGCCTCTTTTTGAAAATGGCCCGCATATTCTGCCGATTCCTCCAAGCAAGAGAGAATTCATCAACAGCATGATAATGAGGCTATTCGAGGAGTATCAAAAAAATCTAACGGGAAGGGAGATGTACCTTCAATCTTTGTTGTCCCTATTATTAATTGAGAGTAACAGATTGTTAGAGGCGGCATGTCCCCCACAAACAGCGAAAGCTTCTGAACACCATCAAAATAAAAACGAAATTGAAAAGATTATCACTTTTATCAACAATGAATATGCGCATGACATTTCGCTTGGTTCACTTTCCTATCATTTTCATTTAAATGAGCAGTATATCAGCCGATTATTCAAAAAATACACGGGGTGCAGTTTTATTGACTACTTGCATGCCATCCGTATCAATGAGGCCAAAAGATATTTAAATGAAACGACCAAGAAAGTGAATCAAATCGCCAATATGGTGGGGTATACCAATAACGTCCATTTCTGGCGTGTGTTTAAAAAGATAACGGGTATGTCACCTTATCAGTATAGAATGCAAAAACAGGATTGAATGCGGTCCTGTCCTGTGGCTAAAGTGGCCATTCAAGCTTTTCAATACATATAGTATTAAATTTTTGCTAATGAGCGAAATGACCTGCTCCAATAGCGTTCACCCCTTCTCTTCTAAACTTTTAATATACTTTCCACTAGAAAAGGCCAGTTTCTGCTGAATCCGGCCTACCCGCCTTTTTTGCCTTCTAAGCAAGTTCATATTTTACAACAATTGACTTCCGCAGCTCTTTTCTCTTTTATAGCAACCCGCTCGCAGAAACAAGTTTTGAGGAATAGGGAACTTTTTCCTATTGGATTCGTATAGTACTTTATACTCAAATTTAGGAGATGGCTTGTATGCCAATAAAAATGAAACAATGTACCGACTGCCATTCACTATGCAGTAATTCAGCATCAAAATGCCAAAGGTGTGGCGGTGTAAATTTGGTTAAGGGGTCAATTACAACGGAAGAAGAAGCCCGAAAGCGACTAGAAAAGGAAATGGATCAAGGGCAGATGGCCCTTTGTCCAGATTGTTGTTCTCCTGTACCTATTAGAAACGGAAAAGGGTATTGTGTCTATTGCGATGATGAGATATTTACTACAGAACTAGTTTAATAAGCTAAGAATGATTAATTTGATAGAGGAGATGGTAGTTATGGGGTTCTGGAATCGACTTGCCAATGGCGGTTTAGGCAATAGTGGAGGTCTAAAAGGACTATTTGAAGAGGTTAGTGAAATAACGGAAAAAAAGGTATCTTCGGCAAAAAAGTTCCATAAAGAAAATGGAATTCTTTTAACTACTGTTCCGGTAAACGTCGCTATGAAAGCACACGATGCTATAAAAAGTAAAAATAGTAAATATGATAGTAAACCAGCCTTTGGCTCTGTGGTGTATTGTCAGTTAGGTCCTGTGGAACATTCAGGCATCTATGTAGGCAACAACGAAATTGTCCAGCTAAATGGGAAAGGCAAAATTGAAAAGGTAGGTTTAAAAGGATTTACCGGTCATATTACAACGGTCGACTCCGCCATCTATTTCCCTTGTCATGATGAATTTGGGTATGCGTTAGGAATCTCTAGTGCAGGCTCTAGGGCGCTTGATATGGTGGGCAATCGAAGAGATTATCATCTGCTGATGGATAATTGCCATCAATTTAGTTCTGGATGTATAACTGGTGACTTTGAAAATGCCGACAACTTCCTTTGGACACTTAAGGATACCTTTGAGAGAAAGTTTGATTGCACCGTTTTTTGGAAGAGATGGGATTGGTAGAGAAGAACAAAAGCACGCGGACAGTCCTTAGGGAAAAAAATCTTAAGTACTGTCCCCACGGCATTTTCCTCCTATCTTCGCCACACTTTCTTCACAGAATCCTCCTTTGTTTGTCAATTTTATTGTGAATGTATTCACAATATCTAAGTTACAATCAGTGTATAAGTTATTTGTTTTTCAAAAGGAGGACCCTACAATGTCAGATTTATTTACCCCCATTCAAATAGGACCTATTACGATAAAGAATAGATTTATGATGGCCCCAATGGAGAATGGATTAGCCGCTCCTGGAGGCATGGTGAACGAAAGGATTATCCGTTTCTTTGAGGAAAGAGCCAAAAACGAAGTCGGTATCATTTTGACTGGATCCGTTGGAGTCTCTCCCGAGGGAAGAGGACTGCCGACCCAGCTAAGCGTTTATGATGACCAATTTATTCCTGGATTAAAGCGACTGACAGATGCCATCCATCAGGCAGGCTCCAAAATCGGCGCGCAAATCTATCACGCCGGCCGCCAAGCATCAGAGGACATTACCGGCATCCAGCCAATCGCTCCAAGTGCCATTCCTTGTGAAATTGTCGGCAACGACCCTCGTGAAATGACAACAGCAGAGATTTATGAAATGAAAGATAAATTTGTGGAAGCAGCCAGACGTTCGGTTGAAGCAGGCTTCGATATGATTGAAGTCCACTTTGCCCATGGCTACCTGCTCCATAGCTTCCTATCTCCACATAGCAACAAACGAACTGACGAGTTTGGTGGCAGCTTGGAGAACCGCATGCGTTTCCCGATGGCCGTTCTAAGTGAAATTGCTGAGAAGTTCAGTGACAAAGCGGCGGTAACCATCCGGATTAGTGCGGACGAATACTTGGAAGACGGTTTGAAATTTGACGAGGTTATCACAATTTGCCAAGAAGCCGTCCAAGCAGGTGCCCAAGCCATCAGCTTAACAGCAGGCAGCTATGATTCTGTTGAATACACCATCCAGCCTATGTTCATTGAGCAAGGATTCCTGATTCCTTTTAGCAAAAAATTAAAAGAAATCGTCGATGTTCCGGTGATCGTCGCTGGCCGATTGAACAGTGCTGAACTGATTGAATCCATTATGGACAATAACGAGGCCGACATGATTGCCATTGGCCGTGGTCTGATTTCTGATGAAGAACTGATTGTGAAAATGAAGAATCAACAATACGAAGAGATCCGCTACTGTGTGGCGTGTAACCAAGGCTGTATCGATAACGTGTTCCAAGGGAAAGGTGTTACTTGCTTGGTCAATGCCAGAGCAGGATTTGAGGCAGAACGGAATATTACGGAAGCGGCGGCACCGAAAAAAGTCGTCATCGTTGGCGCCGGTCCAGCGGGAATGGAAGCGGCCAGGGTGGCCAGCCTCCGTGGACATGATGTCACGCTGATTGAGAAAGAAACCGAGGCTGGAGGGAAATTTGATATTCTTGCTGCACCGCCAGAAAAAGACTCCTTCCTTCTTTATAAAGAGTTCTTAACAAGTGAAGTAGCCAAGTTAGGCGTGAAAGTGGTTCAAGCAACCATCACTTCTGCTCAGGATATAGCTTCTTATGAACCTGACCATGTCATTGTCGCCACCGGGTCACGCCAGACAGTTCCGCCAATTAAAGGTGCGGACTGCAGCCATGTGGTGATTGCGGAGGATGTACTCAATGGCAAAGAAGTAGGAGAGAATGTTGCCATCATCGGCGGCGGATTGGTGGGAACGGAAACAGCTAAATACCTTTCTGAAGCAGGCAAAAATGTCACGATTATCGAGATGGCGGCTGCCATTGGCAATGGCGTAGGGCCTACTTTTGCCGGGCACCTATTTGCATTCCTTGCCAAACGGAACGTTCAGCTCATTACCAATGCAAAAGTTATGGAAATTAAACAGGGGCAAGTTGTCCTTGAAGATCGGGAAGTCGCAGCGGACCATGTGATTATTGCGGCAGGTTACACACCAAACAACCAATTGGTAGAAGAGCTAAAAGCCATTTATCCAGGCGTGGAAACTATCGGTGACGTGAATCAACCAAGAAGAATCATTGATGCAACAGCAGAAGGATTCCTTGTAGCAGCTCAAATCTAATCTTTGGTAATCGCCTTTTACTATAACTGTTTTGATAAAAGAGGGAAGCTGAAAAATTTACAGCTTCCCTTTTCTATTGTTGGTTTTCTCAACCTTCCAACACGTATTTGTTTGGCCATAAAATCTTTTTATTTTTTAAAATCGTTCACTTTATCTACAGTTTTGGTGATTTTGCCGGCTATGTCCACCACTTTACTTACTGATTTGTAATGAGAGGATTCCTTGATATATTTAGGCAGTGTTTCGTCTAAGACTTTTTTATTTTCAACGATTTCATCAATGTGATTGCGGTCTACCCCATAAGTTATTGTGCTTTTTACGGTTATCCCAATGTTATCGATGGCCCCTCCGAGAGCCTGTCCTTTTCTGTCGAACGAATCAATTTTCTTTTCCACTTTGTCAAAGCCGCTTTGTACCTTTTTATCCACATGATCAACTGCCGAAGATGCCACCTTGCTAAAAGTTTGTCCGATTGGATTGTTATTCAAAAAATCATACCAGCCCATTCTAATCCTCTCCCTATGTATTATTCATATCTTTAATTGTATCATTTTGTAGGATAATAGAACTAGTTAATGGAAATGGTCGAAGGCTTGATCCCGATGCCACGTATCACCCGACTTTTGTCGAAGATTGATAGGTTTTTAGCTATATGGAAAATGATAGAATAGAGTTGCAGCTGAATATTGTGAGGGTGGCCAGGTTGTCAATCTTCTTTTCCAGATTTATGAGGGAAGGGAGGTGATAATCACGGAAATAGTTCTTGAATTCATTCGTGAAATTCTGAAAGGCATTGTGCGGGAAGTAATAGCCTATTTCTTTCGGAGACACGTCTTAAACGAGAAAACCACCCTACGCCGTCGCAAGCAAAAGGGTGGTTCACCTAAGGTTTAGTACAGACAACCACCACCCTGACGGTAGAGGCTGCAGGGAGAAGTGTTACCAGCACTTCTCTTTTTTATTATATATACATTATACTCAAAAATATTCTGTTATAAAAGGGCGATTTCCAGTGTGCTGTAATAATTAGATCTTCGGGTTTATCTATATAATTAGGGATGGCAAGTTCTAATGCCTGTTTTTAAAGCTTTTTCTATAGGAGACGGTTTGGTGTTTTTTTTGAACCAAAATGTCTTATAGAACATTTATATGAGACACTTTGAATGTCTCTTGAGTAAAAATGTCTCATAGTGGACCTATATGGGACATTTTGCTGGCTTTTTTGCAGCACAATGTCCCATAGAAGCTTAATAGCGTTCTTCCATTTATTTGGAAGTGTTTCTCAGTGGTTTCGTACGGTTCGTGTGGCCAAACTATTCCTCTTATGGCAGTACATGACGCTAAACAAAAATTTGAAATCCTTTTTGTTTATTTCGTTATTTTACATAAAGAGTTAGACTCTTTTTGATCTCGGATGGCCCGAGCTTAATGGCTACAGTGATCGTATGTGCACCTTTTGATAATTCTGTTGTTTTTAAATTAAAGTGATACTCACCAGCATCCGTATCATAGGTAAACGTATTGCCCACAGATGAATTGCCTGCCGCATGACCATCCATTGAATCGACCTGAAGGGTGGCAGCTGCCTCTCCTGTAGATTGTGTGCCGTCCGTCAGTTTAAACTTAACAGGTATCGCAGCCCCTTGTTTAATCGAATCATTTTCCTTTAAAGGAGGCATAAACCCGCTAAACTTGTAGACTGTGTACGTAAGGGTCTTCGTTGTCGTATTTCCAGCTAGATCACTAACGGAGATAGATACTGTATGCTGGCCTGGTGTCTGGGTGTCCGCCATAACCGAGCCGCTTCCATCATTTTTTAGGCCTGCTCCGGAATCTGCTGCGATCCAAGAGACCGGTACCCGTGAGCCCATCAAAACCTTATCTCCATCGGACAATCCTGATAAACTTAGGCTTGGTGCAGTCCGGTCGATTTTTGCCACAGCTGTTCCCAGCTTACTGATGTTACCATCGGCGTCGATGGAACGAGCTTCAATGGTGGTGATTCCTTCCGTGTTAATCGTAGGCAATGAACCGCTCACTTCTTGCCATTCTCCACCATTCAACCGATACTGCGTCTTACTTATCCCTGGATCATCACCAGGGGTAATACTGAACGCGACCTCTTCATTTGTCCAGCCGGATGGCTTTACCGTAACGGTGGGGGCAGCCGGAGGCTTTTGAATGGTGAGCATCTTCGAATCCAACATTTCCGTATTGCTGTCACTGGACATTAGACGCACGGTGTACACGCCGCCCGGTTCCAATCCAGCGGTTTCTGTCTCTGAAAATGTGACAGATCCCAGTTCAACAGGTGTTTGACCAGGTGTCTGACTATTGGAACTTACATACTTCCATGGCATTTTAGTTCGATCCAGTTCTTCCGCCACCACATCAATGATCTTCGCTGCTCCCGTGCCGTTGTTTGGATAAAATCTTACCTGCATCGGCCCAGGGGATAATTGTGCTGTCTGTTCGGCTGTAAACGTGACGATTCCCGACTTTTTAAGTTCAGCAGGAACCGTTCGCGCATTGTTGCTTAAATAATTCCAATGCGGCGCATCCCCCTGCAGATAAGTTCCGTTTGTGTCGGTTAGTGCGACCCAGTCCGTCTTGCTCGTTGAACCTCCGTATTCAAGGGTATAAGGCTGTCCAATCACAATATGCAGGGGTGCATTGATTCCATCTTCGATTTTCGGATCTAATTGCAAGTGGTTCGGATCTTTATAGACCATGATGTTGTCGAGAGAAACGTTCGGAATTCCATCTACAACCAATTTCATATAACCAAGATGGTAGTTGAGTCCGGTCCATGATGCCTTGGGTTTTGCCAGTGCAGAAGCAGGTTCCGATTGCAATTTCCAATAGGCATCTAATTTTCCATCATCCAATACGAGTTTCACATTCAAAGTCTCCGGTTTCGTGTTCAATTGGTAGGTTGAACCCATCGCCTTAAAGCCCAATGCCGTTCCGCCTGGTTTATCATATTTGATCACTCTTGCATTTTGGTCACCTTGGAAAAAGAACAGGTTGGAACCCACATCATAATAATTGGAATCTTTCTTCGGCATTCCAAACGCAAATCCTAACCAGCCGCCCCATGAGGTGTAGTTGGCCACATCAAAGGTGATGGCAAAATTATCGTATTGGCCGTCAGGCTGGACACCAAAACTCCTGGTTGCAGCGTGCAGAGTTCCATCCTGCTTCACCGCCCCTTGGATGGAAAAATCTGATTCTGTGTCAGATGAATTAAAATCATCCCCAACCGATCTGCCGGTTTCTTGCTGTTTAAATATTCCAATCCAGTCAGTAGGGGAAGATGATCCCGTGAAGGCTGCTGTTACCGGATTACCAGGTACTGTCTTGGTTTTGTTTAATGTAATCGTCGGGCCTTTTTCTACCGTAAAGGTGGTTTCAGCTAACGAACCGTATCCTCTATTCGCCAGCAGATAGGCTTTGTACGTTCCAGACTGCAAAGCGGCCGAGTTAAAAGTGACTTGTCCATTTGGCTTAATTGGACCAGCAAGGGTTTGGGAGTCCAATGCTGTATATTTGAAAACTTTGGCAGGTGTAGTGGGTGCTTGATCCTCAGGATAAACTGCAACGATATCGAACTGTCTTGTCGATTCCGTATAATCAATCTTGATGGTTTCCCCTTGCCGATAGGTTTTTTTATCCGGTGTAAGGGTTGCATGTACAGGTGCAGGATCCTGTTCTAACACGGACTTAGGGGCAGGGGTGACTTCAAATTCGGAAAGGACGCCACGATGGTCAGATACCCACGGATCCATCGCAAGATCCGTATATGGACCTGTTTCCCCAACGATTTTACTGTCTAACGTTCTGGCTGCTCCTCCTGCATAGATAAAGTCGATTCGGTCAAGCATGGTACCTGGTGGGATTGTTCCAATGGGTGTCCCAGGTGTATAGGTGAAAGCTGGTTTGGTTTTCGGGTCAGGATAGATATCCCGGTAGCTATCATGGAATCCTAGTGATCGAAGCTTTTGGGATACCGGCCATTGGGCTGCATATCCCAAATGGAGGTCTTTCACACTGTCGATCCAGTCCAAATCGGATGGGTTATTGAAATCTCCTGTGAAGAAAACCGGTACATCTCGCGCAACTAGGGCAGGGAGCGTTTCAAACCTGCTCTCCAAATTTTTCATACGGCTGTTATTTTCCCCTGCGACCGCTGTTTCTGGCGTGACATTCCCGTCTCTTAATTGGTCGGGCCAATAAGGACCAGCCGGCAGATGCACATTACTAATGGCTACCACTTTTCCAGGTTGAACTTCCACATAAACATAGTCTCTTTGCCCGTTATCGATAATGGGATACCGGCTTAACACTGCGAGTCTATCACTATAATAAAAACCGGTGATTTGTTTGAAAATCTCTGCACTTCCAAAAGGCTCCTGAATGCCGATAATGTCGGCACCTGTTGCTTTCATCGCTTCTGCTACAGCTTGGGGGCTGGAATTTTGGCCGCCAACTGCCGTATTCAAGGTCATGATTTTTAAATGAATGTTGTCTTCCGCCACCCCCGTAGGCTCTGTCATCTGAACCCCCGCTGCAACTGCCTTCGTATAAAACAGAGAAAGAAGAATGCTTGAAATCAATATGATCTTGAATACTTTAAATTTATAAATAGGACTCGTTATTTGTTTAGGGAACAAAAACACACTATCACTCCTCTCGGATTTTTGTAGAATCACCATTTTGAACGGAGAAACTTTACTATTTTTAAAGAAACCTTCGGTAGGGGATATCTTCCTCCTTTTATTTTCCAAAATACCTATGATATGGATAACGGTTCCAATTATAACGGATAGACAAATTCATAGAGTTAAGGCAATGTAAATATTGTCTGAAAAGTTTGTAAATGACTTTTAGAATGGTGATTTCGAGAAATGGCTGTGCTGACAAATTTTTTGCCATTTATCTCTAGAAAACCTTTATTCTATGGGTCTATCCTTACATTCAATTAATCGTTTGATTAACTGACAAAATTTACGGATAGATTTCATGAAAAAGCTTAATAAATCAAGGATTCCTATCAAACTAAACAAACGTTTGTTAGGTTTTGGTGTGATTTTTAATTAAACGTTTGATTAATTTTAGGGGGTACGTTTCGAGGCACAGTCCTGCTTTTCAGCGGCTTACGCCATACAGACAGTACGGAGATGAATTAGTACCATTTTTACATGTGCTGAAGGAAAAAAGGTCTTTAAGGGAAATAGGAAGCTCTCCTAACGACCGTACCGAATGAAAAAAAGCCCTCAGAGGTAATAAGACATGTTCGAAAGCATATGCCCATGGTCAAACGGCCCTTCTTCACGGAAAAAAGTTTCCAACATAAGATGGGTATAGAATGAGATAAAAGAGGAGGACAATGGGGTGCCTTCAGTCATTAATTTAGGGGTTATAAATATCAACTCGACACAGCCAAGCTCTGCCGTATTCGTCGGTGAAGCGGTCGTGACAGGGATGGATGCCAATCGGAAATATAATTTAAACATGGGTGGCATGTATGGCGTAGGGAATGCAGTAATGGCCAATGTAAACAATATTGCAGATAGCTTTGAGGTTATAGACGGAGCGATCTTTGACCAAGATTTCAAGCCAAGCATCGGTGGGAATTTGTAGTAAGAATGAGAGCATTTAAATATAAATTAAAAACAACAAACCCATCGTCAAGCAGGGGTTTGTTGTTTGTTTTTTCCGAGTTTTTCTTCCATTCGTTCCTTTTTCATCAATTTCTTTTTCTGAGGAGAAGGTTCATAGCTGCTTAGCGAAGCAGTAGAGTGAGCAAGGTTGTTCCGGTCCCCATGGATATTGCCCAATCCCTGGTTATGTTTTTTGGTATTTTTTAAGTCTTCGATAAAATTATTCCCGATACTAAAGCAAGAGGCCCCCTCGATGGTGCCGATTCGGATTGACCCAATGTGAAACGTGGGGGATAAAATGGGGGAAGACATGCTATTCATCCTCTCCTAATTCTTTGTCGAGAATCATGCGATTATGGGTGAGCTTATTTTCATTTCCGGCTAAGCTTCCAAATGCTTCATTGATTTCCGCTTCGCATGAGAAATTTTTAAGAGAGTTTTGGTTCCCGATAAAAATACCAGAAGAAGTACCCAGGTGATCTACTGAAATGTTGCTGAACGAAATGTCAATCATGCGCCTAGCTCCTTTCCTTACATGATCAGCTTATTCAGCGAATGGGCGTTTGACACAATCTTTCGTATATCGTTAGGCATTCGTCACCATCCTGATTTAAAACACATAAGGTACAGTAACTTGAGCCGTTACGGTGCGTGAATTTTTATGAAGTGTGGTGATCAGGCGATGAAACCTTCATCCCAATTTAACTTTCTGGGAGATATCCATGTCCAAAATATGCAGAGGCAATCGGGGATTTTTATCGGGGAACAAAATCATGCCGTCGGCTGGAGCACCCACGGGAAAGAAAATAGCGTGATTGGCAGAATAAGCGGACAGTCGAATCTACTTTACCAATGCGTCTCGATTTTACATGACCCTGATTTTATTGATACTCCGATTGATGACCGCGATATCAATATTACGGTGGAGAATTCCGGTGACCATGATAACTCAAGCTTAACGATGGGTTCCGTCAACGTGAATACGATGCAGCCCAGCAGTTCTGTCTTTGTTGGAAATGCACATGTGGCGGGAATCGACGCACATCAAAAGTCTAATTATACACAAGGTCATCTATTTGGAAATCATAATCAGCTGCTGCATAATGTCAATACCACCCATGACGAGGATGTGATCGATGGCATTATAGAGGATCAGGACATCAAGATTTCCGATGTGAAGTCCTATTAATCATGGCGGAAACGAAAGCCTCTTTCGGTTTTCGTCATTTTTTCCTGGCCCTGTGCGGCCGTTTCTTCCATTGTCGTTTGTTTGGCTTTTTCTTTATTGATTTTAAAAATTAGCGGGTCGGAGAGGTCTTCTGTGCTCCCAATGTGATTCCCAATAATGAGTTTTCCGCTCAATTCGTCGATATCTAGACTATCCAGCCGAAACGTAATGTTTTCTAGATAGTCAATTTGGACATGGTCGAAATGAATATTCTTGCTGCTTTCTTCTTTTTGAATCTGCTCGAGCAATTGAATAATCCGGTCGAGTTTTGAGAGTAGGAGGGGATCGGTTTTATTGGACTTTTCAGGTGGTTTCTTATGAAATGAAAAAAATTTAAACATGGACATCTCCTTCTCACAGTGCCTGTTACGGCGTAGTCTGCCAAAGACCGGGGGAATGGCTCCTGGAGAAATGTCCGGTCTTTATTATTTTATTTTTGATGTACATAAAACATGCCAAGTTGAGCAGGGGATGGGAAGGTTCTCATATACACTGCTTTTTTTTATTGCCATTGTTTCTGACCTGAGCTGCCCATGAGGCAGCTTTTTCCTTTTAGTATGGTCAGCCTAAATTTATCAGCTCTTTCTTTTATGTATAAAAATTCCACTGGCGCCCTTGACGTGTATCTTTGTACTAGTGTACTATCTAAATAGAACACTAATACGCAAGGAGGTTTTAAGCAGATGTCTGCTTTTCAGGGGTTGTTGAAAAAGGACTTTGCTATTTCCAAGGTTTGGTTCTTTTCTTGGATCATTCTTATTTCCACTTTTTTATGTCTGCCGCTGGCACTGGAGGTCTATTTTGAATCTCCGCTTTCCTTTCTCCCGATTGCAGTCGTCCTGGTGCTGCTGTTTCACGCAGTTTTCCTGCCGTGTATGTTATTGTCCATGCTTCGGCTGGAAGGAAAGACCCAATTATGGCTGTATAATCCGCAAAGCAGCAAGGCGTTGTTGTTATCGAAACTACTGATTTGCTTTTTCTATCAAGTGGCTGCACAAGTTTATATAACGGCCGTCGGGTTGGTGCTGTATCAATTCTACAAGAATCAAATTCATATTGAATCATTTGACTTGTCCGCCGGAACGATGATCTTCAATGCCGGATTGCTTCTGTTCAGTTTATATGTATCGTTTTGGGCGATGCTTTATTGGACTGTCTTTCACTCGTTGGGAAAATTTCAAGCGATTAAAAGTTGGCGTTGGCTCGCGCTTCTATTGCTGTTTTTCCTCTTTAATGCGATTTCTACCTTTTTGGAAAAAATTGAATTACTCAGAGAAATCGTCCACAAATGGACGATACCCGTATTGGCGGGGGTCCAATATACCTACAGACAGGACGGCTGGGAAATCAATTTGAATTCAATGGATATTCCGGTACTTGGACTTCTCACCTATACTCTCCTTTCAATCGGCTTATTCCTGATTTCTTGTTGGTTACTTGACAGAAAAGTCGAGGTGTAACGGTGATGGCAAAAGAATTTGAGGCATCTAAACCAATCTATATCCAAATAGCTGACCATCTGTCATCCCAAATTGTAAGAGGCGAATTGAAAGCAGGAGAAAAACTCTCTTCTGTACGGGAAATGGCGATTCAGTCAGGTGTTAATCCGAACACCATTCAACGAACTTATAGTGAGATGGAGAGGATGGGGATCGTGGAAACAAAGCGAGGGCAGGGGACGTTTGTTACAGAAAATGAACAGGTCTTGCAAGAATTAAAGATTCGGCTGCAAACCGATATTATTGGGGGATTTGTCAAAAGCATGAAAGAGCTTGGTTTTTCCCAAGAGGAAATCATCCAGGGCTTACAGCAATTCTTAAGGAGGGAGCAGGAGTGACCATTCAACTAAGGAACATTTCGAAGCGGTATGGGAAAGACTTTTCTTTAAAAAATGTTTCCCTCACATTGGAAACCGGAAAAATTTACGGGCTTCTCGGGCCGAATGGCAGCGGCAAGTCGACGACCTTAAAAATGATTGCGGGGCTCGTGTATCCAGACCACGGCCAGGTGGAAGTAAACGGCGAACAAGTGACCCGGAGAATTAGCCAAAAAGTCGCTTATTTAACGGAACTTGATATGTTTTATCCCTCGTTTACCGTGGGAAACATGGTGGACTTTTATGCCTCCCAATTCGCTGATTTTGATACCAACAAGGCACAGCAGCTTTTGCAGGACATGAAACTGGATCCTGCCAAAAAAATAAAACAATTGTCCAAGGGGAATCGCGGCAGATTGAAGTTGGTTCTGGCCCTAGCGAGGAAGGCTTCGGTCTTGCTGCTGGATGAACCATTTTCCGGCCTGGATCCCATGGTGCGCGATTCGATTGTGAAAAGTCTATTATCCTATATTAATTTTGATGAGCAGACCGTGATTATTGCCACGCATGAAATCGATGAAATTGAACCGCTCTTAGATGAGGCGATGGTCATTTTGCATGGGGAAATCATCGGACAGAAAAATGTCGAAGACCTTAGAGAAGAGTCTGGGCTGTCCGTGCTGGAGTGGTTTAAATCGACTATGGCAGAAAGAGAGGGGAACGTTTATGAGTAATCCTGTTGTGGAATTGAAACATGTCACAAAAGTGATTAAAGGGAGAAAAATTATCGATGATCTAAGCTTCACCATTCAAGAAGGAGAGGTATTCGGCTTTTTGGGACCAAATGGTGCTGGGAAAACGACGACGATTCGTATGATCGTCGGCCTGATGGGAATCACGTCCGGTGAAATTTTAATTTGCGGCCATAATGTGAAATCTGAATTTGAGGATGCCCTGCAGCATATTGGCGGGATTGTCGAGAATCCCGAACTATACAAGTTTTTAACCGGGTATCAAAATTTAATGCAATATGCCCGGATGGTCAAGGGCATTTCCAAGCAAAAAATCGATGAAGTCGTGGAGTTTGTGGGGTTAACGGAGCGAATCCATGACAAAGTCAAAACCTATTCTCTGGGTATGCGTCAGCGATTGGGATTGGCCCAAAGCCTGCTTCATGATCCAAAGGTGATGATTCTTGATGAACCAACCAACGGCCTTGATCCAGCGGGAATTAAAGAAATTCGTGATCATTTGAAAAAATTGACCAAGGAAAAAGGGATGTCTGTCATCGTATCCAGCCATCTCTTATCGGAAATGGAAATGATGTGTGACCGCATTGCGATTATTCAACAAGGAAAGCTCGTTGACATTCAGCAGGTCCATGATTATGTACAGGAAAGTAAACAGAAATACTTCTTCGAGGTCGATTTGGATGTTGCGTTCCTAAACACCTTTAATATCAACTATAAGAAGGTTGAAAATGGAATTGAAATCGACCTGGAAAAAGAAGAGGTCCCGGACATGATTCAATTCTTCATTGAAAAAGGAATTCGAATTTTCGAAGTGAAACCAATGGCCAAATCGTTAGAGGATCGTTTCTTTGAAGTCACAACACAGGGGGAAAAGGTTCATGCCTAGTTTGATTGTTAATGAATGGATCAAAATATTTAAACGTCCCGGCACCTATGTGATGATGGGGCTGCTGGTTCTGGCCGTCATCGCAACAGGGACATTAAACAAGATCTATGGCGACCCGAATCCAACAGCGAATGCTCAATGGGAACAGCAAGTCCAGCAGCAAATCGCACAGGATCAACAACAAATGAGCGAGCTGCCCCCAACAGCCGGTACGTATAAGAAAAATTTACAAAGGCAAATTGCGATCAATCAATACCGATTGGATCATAAAATTCCGCCTGAAAATGAGGCAACAGGGTGGAGCTTCATTAATGACAGCACGGCGCTGATTTCGTTTGCCGGTTTATTCACCATCATTGTGGCGGCAGGGATTGTGGCCAGCGAATTTGGCTGGGGAACGGTCAAGCTGCTGTTAATCCGGCCCATCAAACGATCTAAAATCCTCTTAGCCAAATATTTGACAGTGATTTTATTTGGCTTGCTGATGATGTTGATTTTATTTGGCAGTGCCGCGATTTTGGGATTCGCTTTATTTGGTACAGGTGGTGGCAATCCTGCGCATCTTGCCTACTCCAATGGAAGTGTCATCGAGCAAAATATGCTTCTCTATTTAATCAAGACCTATTTCTTGTCGTCCATAGATGTCATGATGATCACGACGATGGCCTTTATGATTTCCGCCGTATTCCGGAACAGCTCGTTGGCGGTGGGCTTGTCAATCTTCCTGTTAATGGTGGGCGGGCAAGTCACCTCATTGATTGCAACGCGTTTTGATTGGGCGAAATATAGCTTATTTGCAAACACAGACTTAAATCAATATATCGATGGCGTCCCATTAGTCGAAGGGATGACAGTAGGATTTTCTGTTATCATGCTGCTGATTTACTTCATTGTGTTTCATTTATTGGCTTTTGGAGTATTCACTAAACGAGACGTAGCCGCGTAGGGACCGAAACATCTGAAGCCCTATTAACGTTAAATTAATAGGTTTCAAGAGCAAAAATGTCTTCAAGAACACTTTTGGTTTTATGGTATAGTTTGCAACATAAGAAGAAAGCAGATCCTCCCGAAAAGGTTCTGCTCTCTTTTTGTTATCTTATACGGATGGCCGAAATAAGAAATCCTTCTGTATATTTTTCTTTATCGCTATCCCATAGTGTATAATCATAATCCACATCAAACTCCACTTTTTTAAAGATTTTACTCCCGCCCATATTGGCTATTTCCATATCGTAGAGGAATGTATAGCTTTTGGTGTTATCCTTATTACTTGTAACTTCAATGCTGTCACCATTCTCAGAAACGAAATAATTGTCATCGTCTCCAAATTTATCATGGATCCGGTCTACGTACTGTTCCCATGTAGGATTAGTTTGGCTGTCATTTGGTTGTAAAGCATAAAACGCCTCAAACTCATCTTTATTATCGGATTCAGTGTACTTTTCCTCCGTATCTTTTAAGGTGTTTAAATACTTGTAATTAAAAACGTCTATTAAATCTTTAGACGTATAGCGGATATATTCACTGGAACTCAGGTCCCCATTTTTCTTCAATTCTAAGTAGTTTTCTACAGTATCTCTAGCCTTTGATTCACTTTGACTCCCACCGCAGCCAGCTAGAAAGAAAATAAACACGAGACAAACCAATAAAAGTATACGTTTCATAGCAATCCTTTCCTTGGTTGTTTTTATTCAAAAAATCTAATTGTATTAGTGTTCCTCTTTCTTAGAGTTTTATGAATTCCTTTGATTTGACCAAGGACACCCAATATGATTACTATGGCTTTTTCATTTTCCTAATTTGAGTTCCAGTGGATTTCCAATAAAAGTAGGCTTATGCTGAATATCGATGGAAAAGTGAGGATACGTAAGGATAGGACGATTGTGTCCGTTTACATGCCGTTTCACAAATTTGTCACATTCCTTTATACTTTGTTTTGTTCACAACGGCCCCGGCTTTCATGAGAGTTGAAAGTCAACACAAAAACAAAGGGAGAGTGCTTCGTTTGAATGTAAATACAATTAAATATTCATGGTTTGGCAACATCAAGGGGGATATTCTTTCGGGAATCGTGGTTGCCATGGCGTTAATTCCGGAAGCCATTGCCTTTTCCATCATTGCCGGTGTCGATCCAATGGTCGGCTTATACGCCTCGTTTTGTATTGCCGTTACCATTGCTTTTGTCGGCGGCAGACCTGGGATGATCTCGGCTGCTACAGGTTCAACAGCTTTATTGATGACAACATTAGTGAAGGACCACGGTTTGCAATATTTACTTGCAGCCACTATCTTAACGGGTGTTTTCCAAATCATAATGGGAGCTTTGAAGGTAGGGCGTTTAATGAAATTTGTTCCTCGCTCGGTTATGACTGGTTTCGTCAATGCGCTTGCCATTTTGATTTTTATGGCTCAATTAGTTCAGTTCAAAGGTGCAACCTGGCAAATGTATGCCATGGTGGCAGGGGCGTTAGCAATTATTTATATTCTTCCTCGTTTTACAAAAGCAGTTCCCTCGCCATTAGTGGCGATAATCGTGATTACAGCCATCTCTATCTTTACGGGAAGTGATGTCCGTACGGTAGGAGATATGGGGAATTTATCAGCAAAATTGCCTGTATTTTTGATTCCAGACATTCCATTGAACTTAGAGACGTTACAAATTATTTTTCCGTATTCCCTGTCCATCGCCGTTGTAGGACTAGTGGAAACCTTTTTAACCGCTTCTATTGTCGATGATATGACGGATACCGATAGTGATAAAAACACAGAAGCCCGCGGACAAGGGATTGCCAACATCGTCTCTGGTTTGTTTGGCGGGATGGCTGGATGTGCCATGATTGGACAAACGGTCATTAATGTGAAGTCCGGCGGTAGAGGCCGATTGTCCACATTTGTTGCCGGTGCCTTTTTATTAACCCTCATCGTAGCGCTACAAGGATTTCTTGTGAAAATTCCAATGGCAGCTCTTGTGGGTGTCATGTTTATGGTCTCCATCGGTACGTTTGATTGGTCAATCTTTAAAACACTAAGAAAAGTGCCGATGACGGATACGATTGTTATGGTCGTGACTGTGATGACGGTGGTGATAACAAATAACTTATCACTGGGCGTTTTAATTGGCGTCATTTTAAGTGCCGTTTTCTTTGCCTCAAAGATTTCGAAAGTAAAAGTCACCAGTCTCTCGGCAAAGGGTTCTCATAAAAAGGTTTATCATGTTTCGGGCCAACTTTTCTTTGCTTCCGTAACCGACTTTGTAAACAGTTTTGATTATAAAGAAGACGTCCATGAAATTGAAATAGATTTATCGAATGCCCATCTCTGGGATGACTCGGCGGTTGGTGCCATTGATAAAGTGGTCATCAAATACCATCAAAACGGTGTTAAGGTGAATCTAAAAGGAGTAAATAAAGAAAGTCATAAACTCCTTGATCAAATGGCCGTTCATAATAAGCCTGGAGGTCTCGAGAAAGTGGCTGGTCATTAATCTTGTTAAAGAACACACGGATTCGTTCGGTCTGTTCTTTTTTTATCCACGGAAGATGGCAAAAAAAGATGGCAATTTTTTAATGGGATCCGTTTCCAATCACAAAACCTGAAAATGCAATCGAAAATGCAGCCCAGATTGTGCAGCCTTTTGTAGACGTTTCTGCAATAAAAAATAAATGGCTCAGTTAACACTGAGCCTATTTTTAATATGCACTTTTGGGGTTGATTATTACACTAACCAGCTAATAGGATGTCAATATTTTTCTATAAAATTATTATACAGTTAATGATATACTAAAAATGCTCATGCCAAATAACCTTCCTCATCCGTATTGGAAGGTTTTTTATGTATTACTTAATTGAATCTCCTATACCAAATCGAGGAAAGTTTCTTTGCGTTTTAGTAGGGCATAAATCCAATGAATAAGTTTGTTTGTACATGCAATCATTGCTACTTTAGAAGGTTTTCCTTCGTCTCTCTTTCTATCATAGAACTCTTTGAGCTTCTTATTACGAGAGCCTCTAATCCCACAAAGTACAGCCATATATAAGGCATGACGCAATCTACTTGAGCCTCTCTTGGTGATCCGATTTACCGTCGCTGTAAATTTACCCGACGAATGTACACTTGGATCAATTCCAGAGAAAGCAACTAGTTTTTTAGGATGATTAAACCTTTCGATTTCTCCAATTTCAGAAATAATCGTTGCCGCGATTTTTTCTCCGATACTAGGGATCGACTGGATAATCTTATATTCTTCAATTTCTCCTGCAAGGGCATCTATTTGATCTTCTAACTTTGATAGATGCTCTTGGTACTGAATATACATTTCAAGACTTATCAAATGACTTTGATATAATGTACTTTTGAATGGATTACGCTGTGCTGCTTCAATCAGTTTCTTCGCCCTTTCTTGTGCCCAACGTTCTGAACGAGTTAAACATAATCCCGCAATCTTATCTGTTAAATTACATTCCCCAGCTTGTAACACAGATTCGGACGTATTAAACTCCAATAAAGTATTTAAAGAGACTTTCGAATACATATCTCCAAACTCCCTTTATATTCAGGAAATACTTGATCTAATATGGCATGAAACTGTAATTTAGCTTGCACATATAGCCCCGTAATTGTTTCATGTTGTCTAGTAAGATTACGAAGGTTTAAGAGTTGGATACCTCTTTTCTTATAAGGTTCCAAGTCTTCTTTGTAATACAGCTCACATAAGTGAAAAGCATCAATCGCATCTGTTTTCACCTTTCGTAAACTCGATTTTTTTGCCTGATAAGACAGTAATGGATTGACCATAATATACAAGTAATTCTGTTCCTCTAAAAACTGAATTATAGGAACGTGATAATGTCCAGTTGATTCCAATATTACCGTCGGTTCCATCCCTGACTCATTTTCTACCTCTTTCAAAAAATGAAGTAAGGAATCTAATGCCTCATTGATGTGCGATACTTTAAAACTTTTTCTGTAAGGCTTACCCTTATCTAAAAATGCTGGAACTTGACTTTCCCCTTTTGAAACATCCAGACCAACTACTGGATTCATAATTTATCTCTTCCTCTCTCAAATTACTTACCAGTAACCCCTATTCCATCTTGAAGTATCATAGCTTCGCTTGTAATACGAGATCTACGTCCCAACCAGCCTCAAACATGTTTCTACAAGTAGGGGGCGGACAGTTTAGTTGACGGGATCAATGCCCCACGCACCCGTACGTCCTACCCTGGCTACTGATATAATAGAGTCTATTAAAAAAAGGTCAACCAGTAAAAACTGGTTAACCTTATAATACGAACGCCCCCGTTAGTTCAAGAAGAAAGTTAATCTATCTATTTATATTTTTGGACATACCAATGGTAAATTTTTTGAACCCAAAGGTTTCATAATATGGTTCCAAACTTTCCACACACATTAGTTGAGGAATTACCCGATTTTGCTCACAATGGTGAATTATTCGATTCACCATTTCTTTGCCGATTCCTTCGTACTGATAGCTTGGTAAAACACATAATCCACAAACTACTCCAGTAATTACACCATCTGAAATAACACGTCCCATACCCACTAATTGTTTTTCATCAAATGCGTAAATGGCGTACCAACTTTGATTGCACATTCGTTCCAAATCATTACTTGTTAATTTAAGTGAATTCCATCCTAAAGATTCATATAGGGTTAGTAATTGGTCAAAGTTAATAGGGGGTTCTGTCGTATAATTTATATATTTCACCATAAAATTACCTCCTGAATTTTTTCTCATTGCTTATTCAACTAAACTGCTCCTTATATATAGTATCAGTCCTAAAAAGATTGATAGAAAGTACCTTTTATCTATGTTTACATGTAACCATAGAAGAGCATTTAAGGACCAGACTTGGAGCCTCCGTGGGCACGTTTGGTCTTGAAAGGCTGAAGACGTTGTTTCATTGGCATGCAAGCCTTTCATATCCACCCCTCCAAGTAAAGTCCTATGTTTGTTAACGTTAATAACTATAATTACTTACTATATATAATGCGTCTACAAAGATACAAATATGGCATTTTTCGTATCTTTACTTACGTTAAATACTGAGGAAAATTATACTACATATAAATGCCAGCTAGCTCAACAACAATGAAACAATCCTTTAAATCGCACCTTTTTCTCTTGCACCGTTCGTATAAAGTACAACTAAATATTGTAAAATATTCCTCCTTCAGAATGGCGCGAACGTTTATTCGTGTATAATTATAATATGCTTATCAAAGGAGGAGCTTTTATGAATTCAATAGAATTAATTATTTTAAACTTAAATGAAGTTAGAAGAAGAAGCATAAAAGTCTGGAGATCTATTCCTGAAGAAAAACTAAGTTGGAAGCCAGATAATGAAGCAATGAATTGTCTAGAAATGGTAAGGCACGTACTGGAAAGCGAACATTATTATCACCTGGCACTTAAAAATCAAGGAAGTTTATCCGTTTTTAATTCCCCTTTTGAAAACAGACCTTTTAGTTCTGTAAATTCTGAATTGGAATTTGCCGAACCCTATCGTAATCAATTCATAAATACAATCAGATCATTTTCTGAAGAAGACTTAACAAATATTAAGATTGACCGTTCTGATGCAGGATACATAAGAGACTTGGGGGATATGCTCCTACGCATTGCATATCACGAATCTGTTCATACTGGTCAGTTATTAGATTATTTAAGAACCGCAGGTGTTCCAAGAATCCGTATTTGGGATTAGTGCGTAATATTGGTGCTTTCACAGTGGTGAAGCACCATTTTTATTGCGTATTGGTTTTTTAAAGTGTTCCCTTCTTCAATTAACCTGCTCCGTTAGTATATATTTTCCTATTTAAGTAATATCATTACAAATGGTTTTAAACCGAAAAAAATGAGTGTCAATTTGATATACAAATTGGCACTCATTTTAACTTGCATTTTTAATGTTTATGATAGGAAACAGAACCCGTTAACTTTTTTTTCATCTTTCGGTCTTATGAATGTTGATCTTTGCATGAATTCCTTTCAATCAGTTCCGTATCCACATAGACTTTTATTTTATCCATGTCATGATTTTCAATCTGTTTAATTAAAATCTCGACACCTAATGAAGCTATCTTGTCCTTTTTTACTTGGACGGTTGTTAGTTCAGGCGTAATCACCCTCGATTCGACAATATCGTCAAATCCTACAACCGAAATGTCCTGCGGCACTTGAATGCCTAACTCTGAGAGTGATTTCATGACGCTGATGGCCATATAATCCGTTTCGCAGAACAAGGCGGTTGGCAAGGGTTCGTTACGGTCCTTCATCTTTTCGATAAAGTCTTCCTGAGAAGTAATGGACGTAGGCGAAATGGAATAATAATTGGTTTCCTTTATGTTTACGTTATTCTCCGTAAGGGCCTGGAAAAATCCTTCTTTTCTCTTATCAAAGTTGTACATTCGAATATTGGATTCTACATATCCGATTTCAGTATGGCCCATCTTCATTAAATGTTGTGCGGCCTGATAGGCTCCATACACATTGTTCATGAGTACGAAGTTCGTATTCATTGTATCAAAACAGGTATCTACCACCACTAAATTCGGCTGCACTTCTGCGATCACTTTAATTTCTTCTGGCGTTAAATTCGTTCCCAACAACAAGATACCAGCGGATTTTTGTTCGCCCTCTAAAATTGAAATCTCTTCATATAGGTTTTCAGCATGTAAAGGGGAGACCAGTAAGGAATAACCACTAGAAACGATTTGGTTATGAATGTTATTGATTAACTCCGTAAAAAACGGCAGTGACTGAAATTGATCGGTCACAATCCCCACATTGGTGACAGCCACAAACCTTAATATTTTGGAAGTGGTTTGAGGATATGGTTCCGCCCGGATGATTGGGCGCGGAATATAACCATTTGCCTCCGCTATTTTTAGGATTTTCTCACGAGTACTTTCACTAACCCCTTTTTTTCCATTCAGCGCTAAAGATACAGCGGATTTTGAAACATTTGCCAGTTTAGCAATTTCATCTATTTTCATTATGCCTTTCCACCCGACTAAAATAATATTTTTGTTTATCTAAACGTCTTTTTTCTTATTATACCACTTGCAGTTTAGTTTGTTTAGTTGTTTATTTAGTTTTTTCGTTTAAGTATTAAGAAAATATGAAGTAAAAGCGGTATATTTATGGACTAATAGTAACTTTCTAGCTGTTTTTAATAAAAATGCCACAAAAATGACTAAAATAATTTATTGAATTTATATTGACTGTCATAATCTTTCGGGCTATTATTCTGATTAAGGAACTAAAATTCTAAAAGTTTAGTCAGTTGAAAGCGATTTTTTTAAAGGAAAAGCTAAAAAGTTTAGTGATTTTTTATCTGGAGGCATCATGTATGGAAAAAATCAAACTGGGATTTGCTCCGACTAGGAGATCTGTATTCAGTAAAGAAGATGCGTTGAAATTCAAACATTTAATTAGAGAAAAAATAGAAAGCTTCGGCCTGGAAATGGAAATCGTCGACTTGGAAGGGATCAATGATGAAGGGCTGCTGTTCGAAAGGTCAGAAGAGGCAGCCATCATCAAACGGTTTAGAGACGAAGAAGTCGATGCCCTGTTCTTCCCTCACTGCAACTTTGGAACAGAAGACATTGTCGCCAGAATTGCCAAGGCGATCGGCAAACCGGTTTTGCTTTGGGGACCTAGGGACGAGTCGCCGCTGGAAGATGGAATGCGTCTTCGCGATACCCAATGCGGGCTTTTTGCAACCGGTAAGGTTCTGAGACGATTTAACGTCAAATTCACTTATATCACCAATTCTAGTGTGGATAGTCCTGTTTTTGAACGCGGTTTCAAGAACTTTATTGCGGCAGCCAATGTCGTCAAGCATTTTACCAATCTACGAATCTTGCAGATTTCCACTAGACCTTCTGATTTCTGGTCTGTCATTTGCAATGAAGGAGAGTTATTAGAAACATTCGGGATTCAAATTCATCCGATCACCCTTGATGAGTTGAAAAAGGCAACCCTGAAAGTCGAAAAAACCTCTAGCCCAGAGCTTGATTCGGCCATCCGTTATATTAAAGAGCAGCTGGATTGGAGTTCGGTTACAGAAGAGGATGTCCGCAGAATTGCTTCCTTAAAAGTAGCCATGAAGCAATTGGCAGCAGATACAAGGAGTACAGCGATTGCCATCCAATGCTGGTCGGCTCTACAGGATCTGATCGGAATTATGCCTTGTCTGGCCAATGCGATTTTAACCGATGAACAAATTCCGGTCACCTGTGAAACGGATATTCATGGAGCGATTACTTCGATTATGGTGCAAGCGGCAACGATGAATACCTTGCCAACCTTCTTTGCTGATATCACGGTCCGCCATCCTGAAAATCCGAATGGGGAATTGTTGTTCCATTGTGGAAACTTTCCGGTGTCGATGAGCGTGGAGGAAAAGCCCAAATTAAATAAGCATTTCTTGTTTGATGATCATTCTCCAGGCACGCATGAAGGGAAAATTAAGGGTGGGGACATGACACTGGCCCGTTTTGACGGCGACCATGGCGAGTATTCGATCTTCCTTGGAAAAGCCAAAGGAATCGAAGGGCCATTCACAAGAGGTTCCTATGTTTGGGTCGAAGTCAATGATTGGCCATTATGGGAAGAAAAATTGGTCAAAGGTCCGTATATTCATCATTCCGTAGGTGTCCATGCCAACGTGATCCCTGTCCTGTTTGAAGCGTGCGAATATATTCCTGGTTTGAACCCGGACCCGGTTGACCCGACAGAGAGTGAAATTAGAGCTTGGCTGCGTGGAAGCGACCTGAATAAATGATGGGGGTGGAATAAAATGAGCGATATGGAGTTTTTAAAAAGAAAAGCAACAGAAATCCGCATGGACCTTCTCACGATGATCTATGAGGCGGGGACCGGTCATACGGGAGGTTCTCTTTCCAGTACCGACATCTTAACCGTTCTGTACTATCACATTATGAATGTGGATCCCAAAAACC
Source organism: Neobacillus camarae (assembly GCF_054950115.1). Classification (NCBI taxonomy): domain Bacteria; kingdom Bacillati; phylum Bacillota; class Bacilli; order Caryophanales; family Bacillaceae; genus Neobacillus; species Neobacillus camarae. The sequence continues at coordinate 624,165 of NZ_JBUCKX010000002.1, forward strand.
CGAAATGGGAGGACCGCGACCGGTATGTGCAAAGCAAAGGGCATTCGGTTGAAGCGTATTGGGCAATTTTAGCGGATAAGGGATTCTTCCCAAAAGAGGAACTAAAAACGTTCTCGCAGTTTAATACCCGGTTGATTGGCCACCCCAACAATAAGGTGCCTGGGGTAGAAATGAATACAGGTGCATTGGGACACGGCCTGCCGGTTTCTGTTGGCATGGCTTTGGCAGCCAAGATGGACGGAAAATCGTATCGTGTTTATACCTTAATGGGAGACGGCGAGCAAGCGGAGGGTTCCGTGTGGGAAGGCGCGATGGCAGCTTCCCATTACAAGCTTGATAATTTAGTCGCCATCATTGACCGGAATCGGCTGCAAATCACAGGCAGTACGGAAGATGTGATGTCCCTTGAACCATTTGGCGATAAGTGGAGGGCCTTCGGCTGGGAAGTGGTCGAGGTCGATGGAAATGATATCGAACAATTGGTCGATGTATTGGAGAATGTGCCAAAAACGGCTGGAAAGCCAACCCTGATTGTGGCCAACACCGTCAAAGGCAAGGGCATTTCTTTTGCGGAAAATGTAGCGAAATGGCACCATCACGTACCGAGCCAAGAAGAATATCAATTAGCCATGGAAGAACTTTCAAAGCAACTGGAGGTGCTGCAATGAGTCACGTTGCTCTAAAAAGTGCGAAAGGAAATAAAATCGCCAATCGTCAAGCCATCAGTGAGACTTTATTAAATTTAGCGAAACAAAATAAAGATATTGTAGTCTTAACCAGTGATTCCAGAGGTTCCGCTTCCCTTGCGAACTTTGGCAGCGAATTGCCGGAGCAAATCGTCGAGGTCGGGATTGCCGAGCAAAATCTTGTGGGAGTGGCTGCAGGCCTAGCGGCTTCCGGTAAAAAACCATTCGTGGCGTCGCCTGCTTGTTTTTTAAGCATGAGAAGTATCGAGCAGATTAAAGTAGATGTCGCGTATTCCCGTACAAATGTAAAGCTAATCGGCATTAGCGGCGGTGTTAGTTATGGCGCGCTTGGCATGTCGCACCATTCTCTTCAAGATATCGCCGTGACCCGGGCCATTCCTGGTTTGGATGTGATGATGCCGGCCGACCGCCATGAAGCGAAAAAAATGATGGAAGCCTTGGTGGAATACGATCGGCCAGTTTATCTTCGAATTGGACGCAATCCAGTTGAAGATTGCTATGTCTCGGAAGATTACGATTTTCAAATCGGTAAAGCCGTTACGATGAAAGAGGGGAATGACATTACCATCATCGCCACGGGTGAGATCGTCCGAATTGCATTAGATGCTGCGGAAGCCCTTCAGCAGGAAGGCATTGATTGCCGAGTGATCAACATGCATACGATTAAGCCGTTAGATAAAGAGGCAATCGTAAAAGCAGCCGAGGAAACCGGAAAGATTATTACAATCGAAGAACATAGCATCTATGGCGGCTTAGGTTCAGCGGTAGCAGAAGTGGTATCGCAAAGCCACCCGGTTCCAATCAAGATTCTGGGTCTGCCGGATGAACCAGCTATTGCCGGAAAAACAGCTGAAGTGTTTGAGTATTACGGATTGAGTGTGGAAAATGTAAGGAAAATCGCCATGACAATGGTTGGAAAATGATGAGGTAATCATATGGAAAAAATGATCCTCGCGATTGACCAAAGTACATCCGGAACAAAAGTGCTGCTTGTGAATGCAAAAGGGCAAATCACCCATAAGTGTTCGAAAAGCCATACACAGCACTATCCGCAGACAGGATGGGTCGAGCATGATCCGGTTGAAATCTATGAAAATGTTAAACAACTATTGAAGGAAACGGTTCAAACTTCTGGCATCTCGCAAGAAGAGTTGGCAGTTTTAGCGATTACCAATCAAAGAGAAACGGTTGTCGTTTGGGATAAGGAAACCGGAATCCCGGTATATAACGCAATCGTTTGGCAAGACAGAAGAACATCTGATTTTTGTCAACAGCTAAAGGAACAGGGGTACGAAGAAAAAATCCAATCCAAAACCGGCTTAAAGGCAGATCCTTATTTTTCAGCCTCGAAGATTAACTGGATTTTGAATCATGTGGGCGGTGGGAGAGACAAAGCAAGAGAAGGCAAGCTGCTGCTAGGAACGATTGATAGCTGGCTCATTTGGAAACTGACATCTGGAAAGGTTCATGCAACGGACTATTCGAATGCCAGCAGAACACTTCTTTTCAACATTGAGACCTTACAGTGGGATGATGAGTTATTGGAGATGTTTGATATTCCCAGAACCATGCTTCCTGTCGTGAAAAGTTCCAATGATCTCTATGGTGTAACGGAGGACCCCGATCTTCCGTTCACCGCCCTAGCCATCTCTGGTGTCATTGGAGATTCCCAAGGCGCTTTGTTTGGCCAGAAATGTTTTGAACCAGGGATGGCTAAAGCCACCTATGGAACAGGCACCTCCGTGATGATGCACACAGGGGACTTGGTAAATGGAACCAATGGTTTAGTGACATCCATCGCGTGGGGATTAGATGGTAAAGTAGAGTATGCACTTGAAGGGATTATTAATAGTACGGGAGACGTCATCAATTGGCTGAAGGACCAGCTTGGCTTGATTGAGAGGGTGGAAGAGACGGAAGATATGGCCTATTCCTTACAGGATAATCAAGGCGTCTATCTTGTTCCTGCCTTCGTCGGCTTAGGAGCCCCCTACTGGAATCCTTATACTCGCGCCGCGATTTTGGGAATGAGCCGAAATACAGGCAAGGCGCACATTGTCCGGGCAGCATTAGAAAGCATCGCCTATCAGGTGAAAGATGTCATTGAACTGATGCAAACCGAATCTAACATTCTTATAAAAAGTTTAAATGTGGATGGGGGAGCAACCCGTAACCGATTCTTGATGCAGTATCAAGCAGATATGCTGGATATAGAAGTAACGGCTTCACAAGTAGCCGAATTATCTTCAATGGGCGCTGTGTACTTAGCCGGTTTAGGAGCAGGCATCTGGAAATCCACAGACGAAATTGTTCAGCTGCCCTCTGAACACAGATTGTTTTATCCGTTGATGGCTAGTGAGGTAAGAGATCAGTTTTATCAAGGCTGGAAGGACTCTGTGTTTGGTGTATTAGGTAAAAGTGAATCTTTTTCTAGATTATGAGAGTAAAAATGCAAACGTATTCACTATGCAGATGTTGTTATTCAAAATCCCTATATAATTGATTGGAGGATTGAAAATGAATTATCAAAAACTTGCCAAAAAAATCGTTCAAGAAGTGGGCGGGCAGGAAAATATCAAAAGCGTCATCCACTGTGTCACCCGTTTAAGATTCTACCTGAAAGATCAGTCTCTTGCGAACACGGACGTGATCAAAGGAATCGACGGAGTCATGACGGTGGTCAAAAGTGGCGGGCAATATCAGGTGGTCATCGGGGACCAAGTTCCGAGTGTCTACGCTGAAGTCACGAAATTATTAGGAAAAGAAACCGCCCAAGATGATACTGATACAGATGACTCAGGTGAAAAGAAGACTTTATTTAGCAGGTTTGTATCCTTGATGTCTGGTTTGTTTATGCCTGTTATGGGCGTCATGGCTGCTGCCGGTATTTTAAAAGGATTTCTAGTGGCTGCAACCGTCCTTGGCTGGATGACGGACAAAATGGGCGTTTATAAGGTTTTATATGCCACCTCTGATGCATTCTTTTACTTCTTGCCGATTCTGCTAGGATTCTCAGCAGGTAAGACGTTTAAAACGAATTCCTATATTACAGCATCGATCGGGGCTACCCTTGTTTATCCTACGATGGTTGAACTCTATAGCTCTGGCGGTTCGTTATCGTTTCTTCACATTCCAGTTGTCCTGATGAATTATACGCAATCCGTTATTCCGATTATCCTTGCAGCTTTCTTTACAGCTAAACTGGAGAAAGTGCTTTTGAAAGTCATACCGAAATCCTTGCAAATGATTTTTGTTCCATTATTCCTTATGGTCATTATCGTGCCATTATCGTTTATTGTAATTGGACCGCTTTCTGTTAATGCTAGTAAATTATTAGCCGATGGTGCTATGGGCTTGTATTCATTAAGCCCAGTTGTTACAGGCCTGTTGCTGGCTGGAATTTGGCAAATTGCCGTTATGTTCGGACTTCATTGGGCGTTTATCCCGATTATGATCAACAATATTACCACTATTGGTCACGACCCAATTAACGGTTTGCTGTATTGTACGGTTTTTGCTCAAACTGGTGCCGCTTTAGCCATCATTTTCAAAACAAAACAAACGAAATTAAAATCGTTAGCTACCACAGCTGCCTTGTCTGGATTTTTAGGAATTACCGAGCCGGCCATCTACGGTGTCAACTTGCCGCTTAAACGTCCATTTATCATGGCATGTATTGGCGGAGGCCTCGGTGGTGCAACAGCGGGATTCTTCGGTGCTAAAATGTATGGAGGATTCGCCTCAGGTGGTATTTTTGGGATCCCAATGTTCATTAACCCTGATGGTCTTTCTTCCCAATTTTATGGATTTGTTTTATCGTTAGTGGTATCGCTGGCATCAGCGTTTATCCTTACATTCCTATTTGGCCATAGCAAAGCAATGGATGCCAAACAAGCTGAAAAAAACGCAGCATAGAACCAACATATTAATCACAGAGCAGGGGAGGGGGATCGTTCAAGAACGATCTTCCTTCTTCACTATTCAATGAGGAGTGAACATCTTTGGTAAAATTAAGAGTTTCAAAAAATAAACAGCATTTAGAAACGGAAAAAGGCGAAAAATTCTTTTATCTAGCTGATACCGTGTGGAGTGCCTTTACCAACGCCACATTAGAAGAATGGAATTATTATCTCGACTATCGAAAGTCACAAGGCTTTAATGTGCTCCAAATCAATCTGCTCCAACAGTGGGATGCCAGTGAAACGGATTTGACGATCAAACCGTTTGCCTACAAAGAGGATGGTTCTTTCGATTTTTATAAGAGAAACGACGTTTATTTTGAACGGGCTGAAAAGATGGTGGCCATGGCGGTGGAGAAAGGGTTTGTCCCGGCCCTCGTGCTATTGTGGTGTAACTATGTGCCTGATACATGGGGATCGCAAATTAGTGATGTGAATAATATGCCGCTAGACGTAGTGGAAGATTATGTGAAATATGTAGGAGAAAGATTTTCAAAATATGATTCTATTTATGTGGTGAGCGGCGATACGGATTTTCCAACAGAACGTGCCACAGAATATTACTCCCGGGCCTTACATACCATCAAACAATTAAGTCCGCATTGTATCACTACTCTTCATATAAGAGGAAGATTGATGGATATACCGGATGAGTTTTTAAATAGTGAACAATTAGATTTTTATATGTTTCAGTCGGGCCATAATATTCAATTCCAGAACATGTCCTACAAACTCGCAGAAGAGTTTAACAACAAGCCAGTCAAAAGGCCTTCCCTTAATTCGGAGCCTTGTTATGAACAAATGGGCTATAGCCGAAATCTATACGGGCGATTTAATCGGTTTGATGTGAGGAAAGCAGCCTGGCAAAGTTTGTTATCGGGTGCTAGCGCGGGTGTTACTTATGGTGCTCACGGGATTTGGAGTTGGCACAAGCAGGGCAAAGGTTTTGGCCTTGTAGGCGAAGCGTTCGACAGACCCTATGATTGGAAGGATGCCTTAAAGTTTGAAGGGGCCTGGGATTATGCTTTTGCCAAGAAGGTATTCAAATTATTTAATCTCTATGACCTGCAGCCTCAAAATCTCGTGTTAAAAAATACGGAGGAAATCAGAGTTTCCGGCAGCCAGGATTTAACGAAGGTTGCCATTTATGTACCGGTGAATACCGTCCTAAAATTGGATCAGCGCTTGGAAGATTACGAGTTCACCATCATCGATTTAGAACATCGCCGGTTTGGAGAATTGAGCGCTTCCTTTGAAGACGATATAACCGTTTTTGATATGCATGGGTTTGAGTCAGATGTGTTAATTATTGGGGAGAAAAAACTTTAAATCGCTAATAGAAGACCAGAAGAAAGTAACAGCTTATTGTCTATTATTAACGACCAAACGTCCGTAAAAACTGCTGGATCGGTCGTTAATAGCCTCAATAAACGACCGAACGCTCGTAAAAATCACTGGATCGGTCGTTAATAGCCTCAATAAACGACCGAACGCTTGAAAAAATCGCTGGACCGGTCGTTAATAGTTTTTATAAGCGACTGAACACTTGGAAAAACCGCTAGACCTGTCGTTAATAGCCTTTATCTAAGGAGGAGGAAAAGGTGGAACCTTTAAAAATCTCAGAGAATAGAAGATATTTCACCCATCAGGATGGCACACCGTTTATCTGGTTGGCAGATACGGATTGGACAATGGTACAAAGATTAAAGTGGGACGATGCAGAATACTTGATGCAAAAAAGAAAATCCCAAGGGTTTACTGTCCTGCAAATTTGTGCACTGGATCCGGAGCAAGATAGGGAAATGAGGAATCCAGCTGGAGAAAAGGCCTTACTAAATGATAATCTGACCACTCCGAATGAAAAATATTTTGAGTACTTGGATTGGATCATCGACAAAGCGGCGGAATATGGATTTTATGTTCTTTTACTGCCTGTCTGGGGAGAACTTGTGGTGGGCCATAATTGGATAGGCGAGTTTTCGGAGAAAATGGTGACGGGGGAAAATGCCTATCAATACGGTAAATGGATTGGCAATCGCTATAAAGACAGAACCAATATTGTTTGGTGTCTAGGCGGGGACAGGCAGCCTATTCATCTTGGCGTCGATTACAAGGATGTTTGGCGGAAAATGGCTGAGGGTCTTGCGAACGGAGTGCTTCAAAAGGACTTGAAACATAATGAAAAGGACCCTGATTGGCAGAAGCTGCTCATCACCTATCATGCCTGCCATGAAGCAGAAACTGGGGAATGTTCCACCATGTCATATTGGACAGATGAGGAAGCTTGGATCTCCTTTATTATGATTCAATCAGGGCATGGCTTAACACCGAAAAACTATGTACTTGTCAAAAATGATTATAATAGAAACAACCCTATGCCGGTTTTTGACGGGGAACCTGCCTATGAACAAATGCCAACCACTTGGCCAATTGGTTCGGATTTCCACGGGGGATGGATGGTACGGAAACGTGCCTACTGGAGCTTGTTCGCTGGGTCCTTTGGTCATACCTATGGGCATCCATCCGTGTGCTGGATGATTTCGGAAAAAGAAAGAGACGGTTTCAGAAGATATTCTTGGTTTGAAGCTTTGGACCAGCCTGGCGCATGGCAGATGAAAATTCTGCGTGACTTTTTGGAATCTAGAGACTTAAGTCAATGTATTCCTTGTCAGGAATTGCTAATGGATCAAAAGGAGAAGCCGGAAGATGTGACAGATGAACACATCCAGGCCTGTGTAGAGAGGGAGGGGAAATTTGCTTGTTTATACTTCCCTTCAGGCGGAGAAGAAACGGTCGATTTAAGTAGATTAAAAACAGAAGACTTACAAATTTGGTGGTTTAATCCCCGAGATGGCCAATGCTATACACAAGAGAATGCTGTCACCGATCAAGCAATCAGCTTAGATCTTTACAGGGATGTCCTAAAAGTAAAAACCCCGACTCATGGAATGGAGCAGGATTGGGTATGTGTGATAGAAAGTAAAAGGGATGAATCAACCATTCCCGGCAAAGCCAAAGTTTATGGAGAATTACCGGTACCTCCTGAAATCAAGAAAACTTTTATGTGGTGATAAAAAATAATAGAGTACATTAAGTTCCCCAGTTGAGAACTTAAGAAACTGCCATAAAAGGACTGCCAAAAAGCAGTCCTTTTATGTAAATTAAGGTTGAGAATCCATCAACTTGGGTATAATTGTTTTCAATTCTATTAAACCGCCTATAACGATATCAGCCTGGGCCAGTTCCTCTTCCTGTGCGAAGTCAAAACGGCATCCGATGCTGACTAGACCGTTTTCTTTAGCCGCTTTTATATCCGAAAGGCGATCACCGACTACAGCTGCATTGGTAAGATGGTATTTTCCGATGATTTTTTTGACTAAATCTGCTTTATTCAGCGATTGTATCTGTTGGATACTGAACGTCTCATCCACCCAAGCATCCAAATGATAATAACTAACAATGGCCTCCAAATAATCCGTTAATCCATTGCTTGCTATGTAAATGGAACAACCATTTTCTTTCAAAAAACGAAAAACTTCCTCTACATTCGGATATAATGCCCCTTTGCCACTTTTGATATTTTCAATGAGTCTTTCTAGAAAATAGGCATCTGTTTGTTCTCTAGTCTCTTTTGAATGATCCGGCAATAATGCCTCCCATACTTTTGGGAGAGGTACACCCATTATTTCACGATACTTTTCAATAGGTGTAGGGCTGTTCCATAGGTTTTGAGACCTTAATCTATTAAAAGTGTCGTCCAGAGATATTTCTAAGATTTTATTTGTTTGAAAAAGTGTCCCATCCATATCAAAGATGATTGACTGTCGCATTTTTTCTCCCCCTTCGCCTTTAAAGTTTACCATATTGTAGGCTCTGTTTTTATTCATTGTTGATTTTCAAGTGAGTACGAGAATTCATAGGCGGAGAATTTCCGTTTAAGGTATATGGAGGAGGCTTAAAAGGCAAATATAAGCGGAGATATTCCGAGTAACTACTCTAAATAAGACAAAATCCAAAGACTTGGATCATATAAACGGAAAAACTTCCTTTATATTTAAGGAAATAAGGGTATTTCCCAACTTAGACGGAATTTTACCGTTTATTTTTCATACTCAGTGAAATAAACTTTCCGTTATAACAGAGCCTTATGTGTAAACAGGGCTGCCGTAATGGCAGCTCTGTTTTAGGCTTATGGGTGAAATAATAACGCCTTTTCTTTATTTAACAAAAACGGTCGAAAGTATCCTACGGTATCGGATAAAGGGAGAACTTCCGGATGGAGCTTGATATTCAATACCTCTTCGATATAGTTTCTTCTCCTGCTAAATCTCTCCCATAACTCTGGATCGGTAGTTTCTATTTCCTTCCGCAATTCTTCATCAGCCAGCGCGATTCCAGTCTCTGCACTGGCCCCTCCGTAATTGGGAACCGATGGAATAATGTCAACTTGAAATAACATGCCGCTTTTTAAAACCGTATTGGACCCGCTATATATAGGAGAAGATAGCCATTCCTCATCGGATACATAGTGACCCGGATTCAAATGCCAATGGTATTGATCCTTCGGCAAGACCGTTTCGATTACCTGATATAATTCGCCGCCGGTCATCCCGATTTTAATGGATTCTAGCCACGCCACTACAGCCGAATAATAAGGGATCGCCACTCTTTCTAAATAATCCTGAACCTCATTTGGAAGTTCGTCCGATTCCCTTACGACATACCCAGACCGACTGGTTAAGCCCCCTTTATAGCCGGTGGTAATCGAAAACTTATCGCCAAGCGTTACGGCTTTGTTTCTCGGATAAATAACGGCATTCGTAAAGCGCTCGCCAGTGGCACAGATCGTTGTGACGTTATGGGGCTGCCCAAATCTTGATAGGAGGGAGGCCAATTCCGTTTCGGTTTTCCCGATTTCTATATGGTTGATTGTCTCCAGTACACAATCTGAAGCCAAACTTGAACCAAATTCATAATAGTGAATCTCATCTGCGTTATTAAGGGTTCGAATGCCGCCGTTTTCGCCTATAAAAATGCTGCTGGCATTGAATACTTTTGCAGAATATTCCTGTGCTAAGGTTTGTAAGGTCTCTACAATGAAATAGGGAACATCAAATAATTGCTGATTATCTTCATATTGACTCGTAAACACCTTCCAGCCCACAATACCAATATTTTTTCCTCTAAAATCAATGGCATCTCCCATCATGTCTTTAAAACTTTTTTCATTTTCCATAGGCTGATTTGGTAAAGAAAAGTAAGGGACATGAACAAGTTCCGACGGTAATCGAGAGTATTTGGCCATTTTTAGATTTTCATTACCCAGGAATAATGTGGCCATGCCGTTAGCCTCTATGGCTAATAATGCTTCTTCAAATCGGGGAATGAAACCTGTCAAATACTCAAAATTGGAGCCATGTTCCCGGTCCGCATAGATAAAAACGAGATCGATTTTCTTTTGATTCATCGCTTCAAGCAGTTTTTCTTTTCTTTCTTGATAGGTACGATCTGATAAAAATACGGTGTGATCATTAAATTCCATTTCAAGATAGGGTACTTTCGATAAAGAAAAGTTGTTCCTGCTATATTTTTCTGTTATATCTTGCATTTTCTATTCCTCCTAATCCGTTCCAGTGAAACACGGGGATGGTTCTTGTGCATCACAATGTAAAGGACTCCTTGATGGCAATCGTGTAGAGATGGTACTTTTCTGTTGTGGCTTTTGCATTTTCCTTTTTCTCTATATAACTTTAGTCATATTTGCAACGGTAATCAACTTTGTGTGAACCAGCATAACATACAACGACTATTCAACATCCTATCAATCAAAATGACCTGGGTTGCAAAACCGGATCAATTTATACATACGTTTATGTTTTCAGTCCGTATCGGATATGAAACGGGATAGGTGCCAATAAAATTAACGGAAATGCGGAGTTTGTTGTGTCGCATGTTTAAGAGATTTGGAACGCAGGGACGGTTCTCGTGTATCAAGTTTAACAGACCTGGGAGTTTGAACAGATAACAAGCCACTGCAATGTAGTGGCTTGATAAAGTTCTATGCTACTTCAGTTGGGGTTAACCCGATATCAGCCCAACCCCCAGGCAAGGACCAGGCACCATCCATTTTCTCTTTTACCATGAGTATTTTATCATCCTGAAAAACGACCGCTCTAATATCCACTTATGGTGTGCATAACCTGTTTCATTTGCAAACAAGTCATTAATAATCTCCAATTGCGTGTTTGTGTATTGTGACATGATTTCCATACTCATTTGGCGTATTTGCTGGAATCTCTCGATGTCATACAGGTCTTTTGAGTAAGTTAGTCCAGCTTGTGCAATAGATTGAAGCTGTTTTGCCCAATCCAACCACTTATGGTCCATATTTTCACCTTCGGGTTTTCCTGCCATTTTCTAAATTTAACTCTATAGTAACTAGTTTAATATTGAACAAAATTTTTACCCCTTGATTTTAAAACTTTACTAGTGGCCGCAGTCTCAGCTACATACTATTTGCGCACTAAACTTTCGATTGTTCGCTATAAGAACCAGCCCTTTGGCACATAAACAATTTGTCATAATCATTCTGTTCGAACGATAGAATGTACTAATTTGAGCAAAGGGGAGTGATTTCGTGTTAAACAGGATAGCGGATCGGGTGTCGAGATTAGTCGAAAAGTATCTTCCTGATGCCTTTGTAATTGCTGTATTAATGACTCTTCTTGTCTTTTTGCTTGGTTTCCTCTCAAAACCCTCTGCACCGGTTGAATTGTTTCAATCATTTGGAAATGGTTTCTGGGTCTATCTGGCTTTCACCATGCAAATGGTGCTCTTATTGATGACCGGCATGACGCTGGCCTCTGTTCCTATTGTCCGGCGCATGTTGGAAGCCCTGGCGTCCAGGGCTAAAACCGCTAACCAAGCCTATATCCTTACTTTCTTGGTATCCTCCGCAGCCTATTATATAAATTGGGGACTCGCTGTGGTCGTCGGAGCGATTATCGCGAGGGAAGTCGGGAAACGAAACAAAACTGCCCATTTTCCTCTATTAGTTGCATCCGCTTATGCTCCAACGGTACTTTATACGGCCGGCTTATCCAGCTCAATTGGCCTTACGGTGGCGACAAAAGGCCATTTTCTCGAAAAGGTGATGGGAGTCATACCTACATCGGAAACAATTTTCAACCCAGGAACCATCATTATCTTTTTTGCCCTTTTAATAACCATTCCCATTTTTATCGTCCTAATGGCACCGAAAAAGGATATTATTTCTTACACATCACCTGAAAATCCAGAAATAGTGGAGGAGAAGGCATTAACGGCTGAAACAGCGGCCACTCCGGCAAGAAGATTAGAAAACACCCCATTCCTTGGCATTATCACCGGATTAATTGGGGTCGTTTATCTTGTGGTTGAGTTCAGCAAGGGAAAAGATTTGGACTTAAATATGATCAACCTTGCGTTTCTGTCGCTTGGATTGATTATGCATAAATCGTTATTCCAGTATGCTAAAGCGTTCAAGGAGGCCGCTTCAGCTATTTCTCCTATTATTCTTCAATTTCCGTTTTACGCGGGGATCATTGCCGTTCTCGGCAGCTCTGGGCTGGCTGAGAAAATTATTAATGGTATGACTTCGGTTGCCAGCAAAGAGACGTTTGATATTTTTACTTATTGGACTGCCGGACTGGTTAACATGCTTGCTCCTTCTGGGGGAGGGCAGTGGGCGTTGCAGGGTCCGCTTCAAGTTCCGGCAGGAATCCATCTCGGGGTTGACCCGGCTATAACCGCCATGGCAGTCGGCTGGGGGGATGCCTGGACTAACTTAATCCAGCCTTTCTGGGCTTTACCAATCCTAAGTGTTGTTGGCCTTCATATTCGTCATATCATGGGATATTGTTTTCTATTAAGTATTTGGGTCGGAATTATTACCACCGTTCTAATGTTATTTGTTTATTGATACAGTGCGTGGGTGGGGGAGTACGGGGCTAAGGAGACTCCCCCGACGCTGCAATCGATATCGAGCAGCCGCACGTAACTCAAATCCACCTGACACATCCTCAAGCAACCTAGGAATTTGTTGCGTAGCTGACATCCGATAAACCAGTTGAAGCGGAAGTACCGTCCCCTTACCTCACTTGTATCATAATTTTGGTCACATAATCTTCCTTGCGATTTTTGACAAGCGTATCATACACATATTCTTCAAACACATAATCTCCTAAAGATACATGTAACCGTTCCATCTCTGCAAACAGCCGCTTATACGTTTTATGTATCGTTTTTTCATCCCCAATATGGTAGCCAATTAGAAAACTTCCCTTCACCGATTTAAAATACGGATGACCTGCCTTCGGTTCGGGCTGCTCTATATATAAATAGCTATAATTCGTGAATTCTCCTTTTAACACTTGCTCTCGTTTGGTTATACCGCCGATTGGATAGCCTGTATCAAGATGTAATTCATATAACTCATCAATAAAATCGGAAACGACTTTGACAAAATCATCACCAGCTGTATTCTCGATATTCCTGCTTAAATAAAGAGTCACCTCTGGTAATTCCTCGAGCGTGATGTCCTGGAAGTCAAGCTGTGATGCTTGTTTCATTAACTCGATGGTAGTTTCCATCATTTTTTCCTTCGCTTCCATTTCCTGACGCTTCTTTGTAATTTCCTCTTTTTTTCGATACATTAAACTCAAAAAACTTTCAGGCGATTTATTTTGCATGTATTGTTGGATGTCTCCTAAAGACATGCCAATCTCCTTCAATAACCCAATCACCATGAATACCTCTAATTGTTGAATAGAATAATATCGGTATCCCTTTTCATCCTTCACGATGGGGGACAACAGACCAATTTGATCATAATAAAAAAGAGTCTGTTTGTTTACCTTACATAGTTTTGCAAATTCACCTGTCGATAAAAACTTCCCCATCTTTTTACTCATTTTCTAACACCATCCTTGACTATATAGTAACTATATACACTAGGATAAAAATTGTAAATGAAAAGCCAATACAGAGTTCAGTCATTTGCTTTGTAAAGGAGAAACTAGAAGATGAAAACGGAAAAAGTCACCTTAGGGTTATTATTAACGAACTTATTCATTGCGTTTTTGGGAATTGGTCTCATCATTCCGGTTATGCCTAGGCTTATGGCAGAGTTAGGCATAACCGGAACAACCGTCGGTTATTTGACAGCCGCGTTTGCCACTTCGCAATTGATTGTTTCCCCTTTTGCGGGGAAAGCCGCCGATCGAGCTGGCCGGAAAATCATGATTGTCATGGGTTTATTAATTTTCGGGATCTCGGAATTTTTGTTTGGAATCAGCAGTGAAATTGAATGGTTAATGGTTTCGCGGGTTTTAGGCGGTATTAGCGCGGCTTTCATTATGCCGGCAGTTACGGCTTTTATTATTGATATCACGAGTTTGGATACCCGCCCTAAAGCACTCGGGTATATGTCAGCCGCCATCAGCACCGGATTTATTATCGGCCCTGGTATCGGCGGCTTTCTAGCGGAATTTGGGACGCGAATCCCCTTTCTGTTTTGTGGTGCACTTGGCACCATTGCTGCCATCCTGACGCTGATCCTAATAGCTGAGCCAGAACGCGCGGCAGCTACTACGAATCCACACGCTACTGGTGGTAAAACGGGCTTGAAACGGATGTTGGCGCCTCAATATTTCTTTGCGTTTATTTTAATTTTTATTGCCTCTTTTGGATTGGCTGCTTTTGAATCGTTCTTTAGTTTGTTTGTGGACCACAAATTTCAATTTAAGCCATTCGAAATCGCTGTTGTCGTCACGGGTGGGGCATTGGTTGGCGCAGTGGCACAAGTCGGTTTATTTAATCGGCTCACCCAAATGTGGGGCGAAATTAGACTGATCCGATATTGCTTGGTTTTATCAGCTGTTCTCGTCTTTTTCATGACCATGGTGCATTCTTATTGGTTTATTTTCCTTGTGACCATTACTGTTTTTGTAGGATTTGATTTATTCCGGCCTGCTGTTACATCCTATCTTTCCGGTATCGCCGGCAAGGAACAAGGCTTCGTGGGTGGAATGAATTCGATGTTTACCAGTTTAGCGAACATTAGTGGACCCATATTAGGGGGAATTTTATTTGATATGGATATTAACTACCCCTTCTATTTTGCAGCTGTTGTCGTAGCGCTAGGGGTCGCTTTAACTAAGTTTTGGAAGGAACCTGAAGATGACTCCATTCATAAAGTCAACGCGGTACCGGATTAAGCACACCTGACTAAATAGCTTATTGCCTATTATGAACGAACCGAACGCTGTGAAAAACCATCGGTACGGTCGCAAAGCCTTTATAGGGTACCAAATAATAGAATTTGTCCTTTATCTGTTTGAAACGGTTCTGTGCGAAATAATGAAATCCAAAATATCTAACAGCTAAGGCACAACCAGCCATTATCCGCTAGTTGTGCCTTTTTGCGCGCAAAACCTCCGATTGTACGCTATTGCGACTGGAACGGGCGATATCCCTGAAATTGTTTTATGTTGAAATAGGGAGAGCGGGTTTGGATTCTTCACGATTGATTAAGCGTCAAAGAACATAATTGCTAAAGTGGCGGTTAATTTGTTATTAAAGTAAAGGACAGTTGGCTATGGAGCATTTCTGTGAATGAGGAATGCTTTTTATTTTTACATAGATAAAAATTAAACAATAAAAATATCTTTAAATTTAATAAATGTTTATTGTAAAACGATAAATATTGTATTAAAATCAAAATCATAATAAATAGGTGAGGTGCTTTTTATGGAAAAGGTAACAACCTTGTTTTTAAAAATAGCTGTTATCCTTTTAGGAGTCCCAGTTCTTGCTCTGTGCATCTTTGCGGTACCTGAGATGGCAAATCTTGCAGCAAAATTGCTTCCAGAGTTTGATTTGATAAAATATCTTGTTTACATCGTTTTTGATGCATCGGCGATCCCTTTTTACTTTGCTTTGTATCAGGCTTTCAAACTCTTGCGCTATATTGACAAAAATAATGCTTTCTCCGATTTATCCATAATGGCTCTAAAGAAAATCAAATACAGTGCCATCACCATTAGTATTTTGCATGTACTATGTTGGCCGCTCTTCTATATCTTTGCGGAAGTAGACGACGCACCAGGAGTTATCTTTATCGGATTGATTGTTCCTTTTGCCTCTATGGTTATCGCCGTTTTTTCGGCAGTTCTCCAAAAACTTTTACAAGAAGCAATTGATATCAAATCAGAAAATGATTTAACGGTTTGAGGTGAATAACAATGTCGATCATAATCAATATTGATGTGATGTTAGCAAAAAGAAAAATGAGCGTTACAGAACTTTCGGAGAAGGTTGGAATCACCATGGCGAACCTTTCTATTTTGAAAAATGGAAAGGCAAAAGCGATTCGATTATCCACTCTAGCGGCAATTTGTAAGGCTTTAGAATGTCAGCCAGGAGATATTTTAGAATACAAAAGTGAAAGTTAAACATTGTGGAGAAAACTGAAAGTCACAATTATTGTAGGAGGTATAACTATGGACATATACAGTTTGATCATTGAAAATATGGCTAACCCTCATGAGCTGGAGAGGATATATAGAAAAGACCCGAGAGCTTTTAAGAAATCCTTCTTACAAGTCTGGGAACAAAATCCCGATTCTCAAGTTCTTGGAGTTTGGTATGAAAGATTGCATTTCAAGGAGAGGACAAATAAAGAAAAGTCTTCCTTGCTTCAAAAAAGCTTCTTATTCATGGGCATTTTAGCTCTTCTGGCCGGGATCAGCACCAGGATCATTTTCCATTTTGTCGAACTGGAAGCCATTGCTCCCATTAACCTGGTTTTTGGAGTCATTCCCTTTATTGCTGCCTATTTTGTTTACAATAATACTCCGAAAAAAAGTGTTATTTATTCCCTTGTAGCGTTGTTCCTCATTCCCGGGGTTTATCTTAATATGCTGCCATTAAGTGATAAAGACAGTATGATCCTTTCCTATTTGCACCTTCCCATATTCTTATGGGTATTGGCAGGGCTTGCCTATACAGGGAATGAGTATTCAAAAGGCAGTGCAAGATTATCCTATATTAAGTTTAATTTGGAATATGGTATTCTTTACGCCAGCATGGCAGTGAGCGGAATGGTGCTAGCAGCATTAACCATGAAGTTATTTAGCTTTGTTGGCTTGGATATAGAAGACTTCTATTTTAGTAATGTCGTTTTATTTGGTGCAGCCGCTCTCGCTATTGTGGCGGCCTTCCTAGTATCAATGAATCTTAAACTGGCTAAGAATATTACACCCTATCTAGCTAAAATTTTTAGTCCACTTGTTTTGGTCACATTGTTGGTCTATCTTATAACGGTTATATGGGTCGGGAAAAATCCATTCTTGGACCGCAATTTCCTGATCGCCTTCAATGGAATACTCCTTGGTGTATTGGCCGTTACTATATTTTCTATTACTGAAAGCGACTCAGACGAGAAAAAGAACATATCAGATTATGTGAACTTTGCCTTAATTGTTCTTGCGCTTATCATTGACAGTGTGGCTTTGTCGGCCATCGTGTTCCGACTTTCTTCTTATGGGATTACCCCTAATAGACTTGCTGTTTTAGGAGTAAACATACTTATCTGGGCAAATCTAATTTGGATTATGCTCTCCTATCTGCGTTTTCTCCAAAACAAATCTGGAATTTCCACTATCCAAGATGCCGTTACGAAATATTTGCCGGTCTACGGACTTTGGGCCGCTTTCGTTACCTTTGCTTTTCCAATCATGCTTTAGTCATGGGGCCGGTTCAAAACCACAGAATAACACTAACCGTCACGCAGAGAGGCAGTCTACGTGACCCAAATCTGCAATTTTCAGAGTATATGGTCACGTAGAGGCAGTCTACGTGACCCAAATCCGTATTTTTCAGAGTATATGGTCACGTAGAGGCAGTCTACGTGACCCAAAACCGCATTTTTCAGAGTATACGGTCTCGTAGAGAGGCTTGGACCCGTAACAAGATTTTAAGTGACTACGACCGGTTCTGCTGGCTTATTTGGGGACGGGGCGATTTTTGTAGCGATGAATGCCAGGAGAACCGACTCCCTGGTTCTTCCTTGTTCTTGACAAACAACTGTCCTCTGTAATATCTTAAACAGGTAAAATAGTTCAATAGGTTAACTGTTATCGAGGTGAACAAGTTTTGGATAGTGCGCAGATTAAAGAGATTGTGGATAAGTATCTTCATCTTACTTTCTCCATTGAGAAAAATGGCGGGCAGCTGATTAAGTGTCAGATGGGAGATGATTTGACCAACGATCAGCATTACATACTACGGTATATTGATCAGAAGGAAGGATGTACTTCTTCCGAGCTTGCCGAAGTGTTTTCTGTCAATAAGAGTGCGATTACGGCGATTATTGACCGGCTGGAAAAGAAGGGATTCATTCGGCGAACGCGCGATGAACAGGATCGGCGCGTCGTGTACCTTACCTTAACCGATGTGGGAAGGGATTTATTTCGTGAGACAGAGCTGCGGATCTATCAGCTCGTGAGTTCCTTTATCGAGCAATTCGATCGGGACGAAATTGAGAGATTTATTCAAACTTATGAAAAGCTGAATCGAATCATTTTGGCAACCAAAGATGAGATGTTGGGGGAGTAAACGGTGAGAGCAATTTTAAAAGGGAAATGGGTTGTGCTGGCCGCCTGGATTGCGGTAGCGGTTGGGTTATTCCTCGTTGCGCCGAACATGGGCGACCTGGTGAAGGAAAAAGGGGAAATTGCCGTTCCTGAAGGCTATTCCTCAAACTTGGCCAGAAAAATAATGGATGAGGTCCAAGCGAAAAAGAACGTTGGCGATATCGCAACGGTGGCGCTTGTTTTTCATAGCGATAAAACACTGACGAGTGCAGAAATCGCAGAAGCGGAGAAGGCTGTCCGTGAGCTGGAAGATAATAAGAAAGAGCTGGGCATCACGGAGATTCTCACTCACTTTAACGAGAAAAGTCTTAAGGATCAACTCGTATCCAAAGATGGAAAAACCATCATGGTTTCGATTAAACATACGTGGAATAAGAACATCACGGATAAAGAGCTTCGGGAACAGCTTTATAAAACCGTCGATGATGTCAAAGTCGACCACTATTATACAGGCAGCTGGCTGATCAATGAAGCCTTGATGACCAGCTCGCAGGAAGGCTTGAAAAAAACAGAAGGAATTACGGTCGTCTTTATTTTAGCGGTATTGCTGCTTGTTTTCCGCTCGGTAGTCGCACCGTTTATTCCGTTAATCACGGTTGGATTCAGTTATTTGACCTCCCAATCGATTGTCGCCTTCCTAGTGGATAAAGTAGACTTTCCGATTTCCAGTTACACGCAGATTTTCCTGGTCGCGGTGTTATTCGGAATCGGAACGGATTATTGTATTTTGCTGTTAAGCCGATTTAAAGAAGAAGTGGGACAGCAGGAGTCGATTGCCGATGCGATTGTTGCCACCTATAAAAATGCCGGTCGTACGGTATTCTTTAGCGGATTGGCCGTCATGATCGGCTTTGCGGCCATTGGATTTTCCCAATTCCAATTGTATCAATCCGCTGCCGCTGTTGCGGTTGGTGTCGCGATTCTTTTGATTGCTTTATTTACGATTGTGCCATTTTTCATGGCGGTGCTTGGGCTAAAAATCTATTGGCCATCGAAAAAGGCGGCAGAGCATGGGGAAAACAAACTGTGGGGGGCAGCAGGCAAATTCTCGCTTGCCAGACCACTGCTGGCATTACTGATTGTGGCAGTAGTTTGTGTTCCATTCCTTGTGACACATAAGGGAACCCTTTCGTTTAACTCCCTGGAAGAGGTAAGCGACGATATCCCGGCGATTAAAGGCTTTAATGCCATTGCCGATAGCTTCAGCCCTGGTGAGGCGATGTCCACCCAGGTGGTCATTAAGAACGATGAAAAAATGGATTCACTAGAATACTTGAATGTGGTTGAAAACATTTCAGCGAACTTGGAAAAAGTTAATTTAGTCGACAAAGTCCGTTCAGCCACTAGGCCGGTAGGTGAGCCGATTGAGGATTTGTATGTGTCCAAACAAGCCAAAACCTTGAGTGAAGGCCTCGGTGAAGGGAAGGACGGCATCGACCAAATCAGCGATGGCTTGCATCAGGCCGAGAATCAACTGGTTCAATCGTCTCCGCAGTTAAAAACGGCGACCGATGGGATTGGTTCATTGGTCACGGGGACAAAGGATCTTCAATCAGGCTTGGTTGAAATTCAAACCAACTTAGCGAAAATTGAGAGTGGAATTCGGCAAGGTTCTGCGGGCTCCACCCAGATAAAATCAGGATTGGCGGAGGCGAAGTCCAAAGCGGAAGAGCTGTTAACCTACCACCAAACACTTTTAAAAGGGTACCAAGAAGCAGGTACCAATTTAACCAAACTAAACAGTGGGTACCAGCAAGTGGGGCAAGGAATTGCCGGGATTTCTTCCAGTCTCTCGCAAATCACGAGTAGTGATTTTTCCACCATTGAAAATGAATACCAAGGCATCAACAATTCTCCGGAATATGGGAAAATCAAAGGGACAGTCCAAGCTGCTCAGGGGCCGTTAGCCCAGCTTTCCGGTACTCTTACAGAGTTGAATAAGGGACTGGCGCCGCTTACGGCGGGAATCAATACCGCCAACGAAAATTACGCAAAAATCGTCGAGGGCCAAGCCGCATTTGGGCCAGGGCTTCAGCAAGTCATCGATGGCATTTCTGCGCAACAGGCTGGACTGGACCAGCTGGCAAACGGTCAAGGCCAGATTGTTGATAAGTTCCCGGATGTGACTGGCGGTGTTTCGAAAATTAATCAAGGGCAGCAGCAATTACTGGACGGCTTCGGCGGTCTTGACGACCAAATGACTCAATTAACAGACGGTCTTGGCCAAAGTGTGGACGGTCTCAACCAAATTTCTGATGGCCTGGCGTCTGCCCAAGATTATATCGATGGATTGTCCGTGACTTCGGCGTTTTATTTGCCGGAGGAGATGCTGAAGAGCAAGGACTTTGAACAAGTGCTTGATACCTATTTCTCACCGGACCGAAAAGTCATGACGATGGATGTGGTCTTCAAGAAAAGTCCGTACTCCAATGAAGCAATTAACCAGGTTGATGCGATTAAGTCTGGGGTGAAGCAGGCGATCAAAGGGACGAAACTGGAAAATGCCGTGGTTGCTGTAGGCGGGATTACCAGCACCAATAAAGACCTGCAATCGGTGTCCAATCAGGACTATACCCGGACGGTTGTTTACATGCTGATCGGAATCGCGATTATCTTGATTTTCCTATTCCGTTCCATCATAATGCCGGCGTACTTGATTGGTTCGCTGATTATTACGTACTATACAGCGATGTCGATTAACGAAGTGATATTTATGAAATTCTTTGGATATACGGGCATCAGCTGGGCCGTTCCATTCTTTGCTTTTGTTATTCTCATGGCCCTTGGCGTAGATTATAGTATTTTCTTGATGGACCGGTTTAACGAGTATAAGGATTTGTCGGTAAGCGAAGCGATGCACATGGCTATGAAAAAAATGGGTACCGTCATTATCTCGGCCGCCATTATCTTAGGCGGAACTTTTGCCGCGATGATGCCTTCGGGAATGTTATCCCTAGTGCAAATCGCTTCTATCATTCTAACAGGACTGCTTCTATACGCTTTTGTCATCCTGCCGTTATTTGTTCCAGTCATGGTCAAAAACTTTGGCAACGCCAACTGGTGGCCATTCAAACGACCGAGCAACTAAAGGTATGGAGAGCCGCGTGGGCGGTTCTTGTGAATAAAATTTTTAATAGGAAACTAGTTAACGAGGATCATCTTTGGATGACCCTCGTTTGTTTTTTCATTTAGATCGTAGGGGGAGAACATGGGTACCTTTCTAGTGCTTCACTTTTTGTAGACAGCATTGGCTACAAGTTATGTAGAAAAAAGAATCCCGCTCATCCTTATATGACGGGATTCCTTTTTTGATAAGGATATGAACATAGAAATAACCATCATGCACCAGCATGTATTAGATATCCTTTTGAAGTGAAGGAGTCAGCTGCTTAAAAACCTTAAACGTTTTGTTATGTTTATGGGATATGGGCGATGGTATGACGCAAAAAGAAATACAAGAGCATTTGAATATTAGAAAAGATTCATTATCCGTTATTTTAAATGATTTGGCCGCTAGTGGCTGGGTTATTCGACTATCTGATGAGTGTTTATCACTGAAGCGGGAAGGAACCAGAAGAATTTATGTATGAGTATTTTGGATGAGATTGAGAAAGAGCTGCAAGATAAATTTAATATCAAAGTGATCGCTGAAGAGCGGAATGATTTGTTACATGATTAAGAGGTAACCTTTTTAACCAAACGATGACTAACTGACAAATTTTATAACGATTTCCTTGTGGAAACTCTTAATTGACAGGCATTTCGGGAAATTAAATCAAACGTTTGCTTAACTGACAATTTTTTTAGCTGCTTACTCCGAAAAAACCAATTATTTCAGGCTTTACGTGATGTTTAATTAAACGTTTAATAGCTCCTCCTTTGTCACTTTTAGAAGAATAATGCCTGTAATCATGAACCAAGATCCTAATGTGCGGATAGAAACATTTCTGTTCCCCCGCCAAATTGTTATAATGAAAATATGGAACTAGATTAGGATTGTTACTGTTCAATCAGGCAAAACCTAAATTATTTGACCGGGAGATTATTGTAACCCTTCTTCAAAATAATTTAGGTTTTTTCTTTTTTTTAAACACTAGGGGTAATGGTAGGTAAAAACTATCCATTACCGAAAAATATCTTTTATAAGAATGGCAAGGAGGAAAAGATGAGATTAATAGCGATTGATATGGACGGAACGACATTGAATTCCCAAAGTAAGATCAGTCAGCGCACGGTCGATGTCATTAAGAAGGCTCAGGAGCAGGGGCATATCGTTGCGGTCATGTCTGGCAGGCATATCACAGGCATTACTTCATTGCTGTATGAATATGGCATCGAATGCCCTATCGGTACTTCCAACGGAAACGCCACATTTGTGGAAGGAAAAATGATCGATTTGGTCTCTTTGGACAGCAGGCAAAATGAAAAAATACTCTACAAGCTGGACGAGGAATTTCTCCCTTATAAGCTATCGACCATCCAGGGGGTTTTTGCACCTAAGGACTGGGAAACAAGATTCCAGCAGATGATTTCTTCGGAATTTGCGCCGGAAGAATTCGTGAAAAACGACCATTATAAAAAATTCTGCAAATCACCAAATGAATTGGGGCAGAATCTGTTCCAAAGCACGGATGAGATACTGGGCAATCCGGACATGAAAGTGCAAAATTGTTATGTTTTGAGTTTTATAGCCGAACAAACCACGCGATTGAAAGACTACTTATCTTCCATCGATGGGGTCGAAGTGACGAGTTCTTTGCCCATCGGCATGGACATCCTGCATAGTGAGGGAAACAAAGGGCATGGATTGGAAGTACTGGCCGAACACTTCCATATTCCGTTGGAAGATACGATCGCGATTGGCGATGAACAAAACGATATTCCGATGTTTAAAAAGGCAGGTTTAGCCATTGCAATGGGCAATGCCCACGATCAGGTGAAGGAACTGTGCGATGCTGTCACATTGACTAACGACGAAGACGGTGTTGCTTATGCAATCGAAAAGTATGTCTTGAATGTGTGATTATCTATCAATTTATATGGCTGCAACCGCCGCATTCATATGAAAAAATAAGGAGCAGGGCCGGCAGGTCAGGTTCAACTTCCGAGTTTATAGTGAGCGAAAGGAGTGGTTACTAACTGCTCCTTTTTCTTATTCCACTAACTTACAGGTTCGTGGACAAAGCGTGAAATGAGACATTCAAGGAGAATGTAGTTTACTAATTACTTAACATCTAATTATTTAGCTATGTTTTAGAGGATTGCTGAAGATATATTAACTTATAAGTAAGCTATTATGGCTTCCCTCAATTTGCCTTTTATGAACAATGTGCACTTTATAAATCTACTGTACATTATGGTCATAATCCATATGAAAGAGAGCGTTATGGCAAGGAATACTTGACAAATAAATGAAATCTCCACTATAGTGGACATAATTTCCTATAGTATTGCGGAGGTGCGTATGATTTCAGCAAGTGAAACTATTAGTAGAAATATAAAAAGAATTCGGCAAGAAAGAAATCTTACATTAGATCATCTAGCTATACTAACTGGTGTCAGCAAGAGTATGTTGAGTGAAATCGAACGGTGCACCAAAAGTCCGACAATATCTGTCCTGGAAAAGATATGTGAGGGGATTAATGTTCCACTCTCTCAACTTACGCATACGGAAACGCCTCAAGTATCTATTGCTACAAATGATACGGTTAAACATTATTCTGCATGGGATGGATTTGAATTATTTGTTTTATTTGAATTTGACCCAAATAAAAAATTTGAAATATTCCGCCATGTAATTGCTCCCTATTCTGAACGTGCGTCCGAGCGCCATGAATCAGGTATCAGGGAATATATTATCTGTACGAAGGGCGTTTTCAGTGTACAAGTGGAAGACAAAATGTTTCATTTGCAAGAAGGTGAAGCAATACAGTTTCTTGCCAATTGCAAACATAAATATTTGAACTTAACAAATCAAGATGTCCATATTGTTATGCTTCTTTATCATGAATAGAAAGGGGGAATTCTACTATAGATAACTATGTGAAAAGAACAATTAGGTTGATATTTGGACTTTTTTTATATGCACTCGGCTCTTTTTTAAGTATACAGGCTAACATAGGCTTAGCCCCTTGGGAAGCATTCAGTATGGGGGGAGCTTATCTGACCCATCTATCGTATGGTAATATCGTTGTCGTTTCTGGCTTTGTTATCATTGCCATTGATTTTGCGTTAAAAGAAAAAATTGGATTTGGCACATTTCTTAATGCGATCCTCATAGGAAAGTTTGTGGATTTGATTCAATTTGCCCATATTGTTCCCTTGATGTCGAACTTTTGGCTTGGATTGCTAATGCTCCTGTTAGGACAAGTTGTAATCTGCGTTGGCAGCTATTTTTATATGGGGGCATCGCTCGGTTGCGGACCCCGTGATGCACTCATGGTTGCACTTGGAAAGCGTATGCCCAAAGTGCCCATAGGAGTAATACGGGGTTTAATTGAATGTACCGTTCTTATTATTGGCTGGCTGTTAGGTGCAAAGGTTGGCATAGGTACAGTAATATCTGTATTTGGCATTGGACTTATATTGCAATTCACTTTTAAGTTATTACGCTTTGATGTAAAGAATATTAAGCATGAGAGTGTAGCTGATACGGTAAAAGCAATGTAATCGAAGCAAAAAGGTTTTCACTTAAACTATCAGGCGCGTTGATCCAAAAAGGATTAACCGCCTTTTTTGTTGAGGTTATTATTCTAAAGGAAAGCTGAAACAGACATGGCAATGGCATATGCCGTATCATGGAAGCCATTAAGAATTTCGAAAGCTAAGGCAAGTAAGAGGATGATTAACATGAAAACCTCCGCACTTGAATTCCTTCCGAATAAATTAGACGTTCTTCATAATAATGGTTTCTAATGTATTAGCCACCGTTTGGCAGTAATCCGCAATATCTTCAAGCTCTTCGTATATCTCTTTGTATTGAATGAGTCGAATGGGGTCTTTTTCGACCTCAAATAAGTGTTTAATCGATTTACGTAAAAGTCCATCACATTTTGACTCAATATCTTTAATTTTAATCGCATGCTCCCTAATCGGAAGTAATTTTTTGGATGAAAGTAACTCAATGGACGTTACTATTTCATTTGAGCAGCTGCGGATGGCTTCGACAAATTGAAGCATATATTCGTCAGCTTGTGTTATGGAATACATTTCAAAAAGAGAGGCGGTATTCTCTATGCCGTCCAGAACATCGTCCATACTCATGGCCAAGGATAAAATATCTTCCCTTTCAATTTGGGTAATAAAAGCATTATTTAATTCTTGAATGATGTCATGGACAAATGTATCCCCTTTTGATTCAAATTCCTTCATCTTTTCAGCAAAAATCTTCAGGTCGCTGACATTGTTAAGTTTGTAATCAGCAAAAAAATAGGCACTCTCTTTTATATTGATAGACATGTTTGTTAAATAAGTGGAGAACTTGTCCTTCTTTTTTGCCACCATTTTAATACCTCCAAATTAATGTAAATGAGTAGGAATTCTTCCTTAAATGTTCCCTAGAATCTTTGGTTCCATTCACTTCAGAATAGATTTAGAAAATTTTTTGAGAAACAAACAGGATAAGATAGAAGTGTAATATGGTGTTAAAAAGGAGAGCGAAATTGGTAAAACTAATGGAATAAGAAAAGCACACTCCAAGATGGAAGTATGCATCATTAATAGGGGGGAATTTCTTGACTCTCTCTATAATTAAGTTTGGTCCGAAGTTGGGGAAGAGGGGTTTTCGATTTGACCTTGGTCACTAATGTCAGGATCAACAAACTTGTTAAAAGAACAAGACTTTGCGGGCGAAAAATCACCCAACACAAAATTTCCCCCTACCAATTTACTGTTAGCTGTATGGCTGTTTTGAAGAGAAGGTCCTAAAGAAATATTGGAGTTATTATTGAATGAATTGATTTTAAAGTTAAAAATATTTATTTGAAAAGGCATTTTTTTCAGTCCCTTATGTCGGAATTGCTAAAGGCGTTCTACGGATTCGTGATATTCCATATTATTGGACTTAGGCTCATTGGTAGAAAACACTTTTGATATTCAAACTAAATATGCTGATAACAGTCTGCTGTATAAATTTGCCGAGTTACATCCATAGTCTATGTGAATTTATGTTTATTGGACTAGTTATGTACCTATTATTTGAATAGAAATGCTTTAACAGGTAGGAATTAGGCTATTTAAGTTCATTCTGCTGTTTGAAAAAAGTCATTGAACCAGTGGCTGTTTACCCTAATGTACGGAAAAGTATTTCTGTTTATCCAGAAAAATTGTTATAATGAAAATATGGAACTAGATTAGGATTGTTACTGTTCAAGCAGGCAAAACCTAAATTATTTAGACTAGGGGATTCTTGTCTCCTTTTTTCTAAATAGTTTAGGTTTTTTCTTTTTTAACAATTGTTTTGGAGGCAGCCTTGTCTTTAGACATCATAGTAGTGAATAGGAGGAAAACAAGATGAAACATGAGAAATTAAAGTCCTTTCCAGAAAACTTCCTTTGGGGAGCGTCTACATCTGCCTATCAGTTTGAAGGTGGGACAGAGCAGGGCGGAAAAGGAAAATCAGTCATCGATATAAAAAAAATCCCTGAGGGAACCACCGATTACAAGGTGGCAAGCGACCATTACAACCATTACAAGGAAGATGTGGCGCTGCTTGCGGAAATGGGATTCAAGACATACCGCTTCTCCATCGCATGGTCCAGGATCTTCCCGAATGGCACGGGTGAGGTGAATCAAAAGGGCCTCGAATTCTACGACAATCTGATTAATGAATTGTTAAAATACAAGATTGAGCCGCTTGTGACCATGTACCACTTTGACCTGCCGCTTGCGCTGCATGAAAAGGGAGGCTGGTCCAACAGGGAAACCATCACAGCTTTCGAATCCTATGCCAAAACCCTTTTTGAACACTATGGTGACCGTGTGAAATACTGGCTGACGATTAATGAGCAGAACATGATGATTCTGCATGGTTCTGCCATTATTGGAAATAACGCTGGAAAACAGGAGCTGTACCAGCAAAACCACCACATGCTTCTGGCACAGGCAAAAGCGATGGTTTTATGCCACCAAATGCTTCCAGAGGCAAAAATCGGGCCGGCACCAAACATTTCCTACATTTATCCGGCAAGTTCTAGACCAGGAGACGTGCTGGCAGCCAACAACTTCAATGCCATCCGGAACTGGCTGTATCTCGATATGGCCGTGTTTGGCCGGTATAACCATGTTGCATGGAGCTATATGGAGGAAAAAGGCTATACGCCAGTCATTGAAGAAGGAGATATGGAGATTCTACGGAATGCCAAGCCTGATTTCATCGCCTTCAATTACTATACATCGAAGACCGTGGCAGAGAGCACGGGTGACGGATTGGATTCCAATAGTACAGGGGACCAGGAAATGGCTATTGGTGAGGCAGGCGTATACAAAGGTCATACGAACGAGTTCTTGCCAAAAACGGACTTTGGCTGGGAAGTTGATCCGGTCGGTTTCCGGACAACCCTTCGTGAAATTTTCAGCCGGTATAACCTTCCGTTGATTGTGACAGAAAACGGGCTTGGTGCCTTCGATAAACTGGAAGAAGACGAAAAGGTACACGACCCGTATCGAATCGATTACCTGAGAAGGCATATTGAACAGATCCAACTTGCCCTAACAGATGGTGTGGATGTGTTCGGCTACTGCCCTTGGTCGGCCATTGACTTGGTCAGCACACATCAAGGCTCGAAAAAGCGATATGGATTTGTCTATGTCGACCGGGAAGAATTTGACTTGAAAGATCTGAAGCGTATTCCAAAAGACAGTTTTTATTGGTATAAACAGGTCATTGAAACGAATGGGGAGACCCTATAAAGGTTGTGCTTAGGCACACCTAAAAGAGAAGTGTTATCAGCACTTCTCTTTTTTAGTATATATTAAGTTTCCGCCTTTAACTGTCGGAAAAGCCCGTGTTATTGTCGGATAAACCTCTCCAACTGTCGGATAAGCTCCTGCTACTGTCGGATAAACTTCTCTAACTGTCGGATAGCCCCTAACATCCCCTGCAGCCGGGCTTATATCATTAACGTTTGTAAAATAGCTTCTTATATATTAAGTTCTTCCTATATGCAGGTTCCGATATATATTGGAAACCATAAAGAATCAAAGCCCTTATGAAATTAACTCCTAAGTATTTCACCTTGGATAAATTTTCTAATGAAAATATATTAAATTCTTTTACCGGTTTGATTCCCCCTAAGATAAATATCATATGAAGAATAGTATTAGTCATGATGTATAGCGGGAACTTTCCATAAGTTAATTTCAACATCCATAAGCTGGTCATGAAATAAGGGCCAAAGTTCATGAAATTCATGCTGTTTAAAGGTCCAATCCCTTTATGAAATTTCCACCAATTTTTCTTTTCTCCGTAAAAATCCAAGGCTTTCGTGAAGGTACACATAAAGATGGCAGTGGGAAGAAACCTTCTGAATGCTTTACTACCAAGCAGGGGTAACGAAAACCAAGGCAGAATCAGCAAAGCAAGTAGAATCAATTTTTGATTTTTCATCGTAACCACCCAAAGAAATTTTGTCTTTTCGATTTCAGCTTATTCTTTAACCAAATTTCCTTCTTTATTCAACCCCATAGCTTAGTTGATAGGTGTGAAACTATGGTTTTAATTTAATGTTCGGGTAATGGTACATGAAAATAGAGGACAAAAAAAGCTATATAGATAAAAGAAAGCAACCAAGCCGGAATCGGCTTGAAGTAGTGAAACAGCAGCATGGTTACCATGAGGAAATTAAAAGCGACGGACCACAAGAAATTCCAACCATGATCATACGTTATATTTCCGGCAAAATACATGGCTCCTTCTATACAACAAAGAATAAGACCCCATAAAGTTATGTGCAAGAATTGCTTTAATCGGGTCTTTGGAAAATGGGACAAATACAATATGGTCACGCATGGAAAAATCACAAAGGCAGCTACTAAAACGGAAAATGTCCGGTTTAATAAAAAATGCTCATTTTCCATTCTCCAAAGGAAATAATGCCCGTCTGTAAAGAAGATATATAGAAACTGATTGGCTATCATATATAAAATGGTTGGATAGTACTTCTTCCAGTTTTTCCAATCCCCCCATTTCCAGCAGCATAATAAAAGGATTAGGCCCAATGCAGTACGCAGAGTAAACACCCATTTCAAAGTTTGTTTGCATTATTATCTGCAGGCAAGTTGAAAATTAGTATAGTCGCGTCTTTGTCCTCAAAGAAAAAAGCCATAGCACCATTGAAAACTTCAATTGGTCTTCTCGCTAGGGCTGAATGATACCATGTGAACGGTCTCGCGCAATTGAGTGTAATGGTTCACAAGGAATTTTCTAATGAATATTATTCTTTCTGAAATTACCGCCCTTAACTTCTGCTACGTCATAGACGGTAACAAAGGATTTGGGGTCAATTTCACTGATGATTTCCTTCAGCTTGGTTTCTTCTAAACGGTTAATCACACAGGTGATTTCTTTAAACCTTTCGTGAGTAAAACCACCGTAGGCTTCTTTATAAGTCGCGCTTCGGCCTAAACGGTCACGTATGGTCTCTACCATTAGTCCAGGTTCCGACGTGATAATCATAAAGGTTTTCGAGCCGCTTAAACCTTCTTCCACAATGTGAATCACTTTAGAGGCAATAAAGTAGGCAATGGCCGAAAGAATGGAGCCTTGTAAACCGAATACGGTAGAAACGACAATAAAAACAAAGACGTTTAAGAAAAGAATGAAGTCACTTGTCCCGAACGGTAATTTCCGGGCTAGCAGCACGGCGAGCATATCAATCCCATCTAATGCGCCGCCGTTACGCAAGGCTAAGCCCATGCCAAAACCAATAATAATTCCGCCAACAACGGTCACGAGCAGCGTGTCCCCTTCGACAATCGCTGGTGTGTGATGCATAAGGCTTGTCCCCACCGCTAGTGAGGCAATTCCGATGACGGAATTAATCGCAAACCTTTTCCCGATTTGTTTATATCCTAACCAGATAAATGGGATATTGATGACGGCAATTAGCACGCCTAATGGGAGTCCAAATAGTTCTGAACCGACAATGCTAAGGCCTGTCACCCCACCATCTGATACGTTATTGGGGATTAAAACGGTTTCCAGTCCGTATGCGGCGATGAATCCGCCGATCATCACTAATAATCCTCGAAAAATCATGATTAGCTTATTGGGCTGATTTTTTTTGTTTGTACCCATCCAATTCCTCCCTTAGGTGTGTTCGTTATTATAAGTGTACCATAAAATTTACTTCATCATGGTGCCTGCAAGAGCGGCCAAGAAATGCAGTTTTTAAAAAATTTTAATACTTTTAAAATAGTCCGCATGCCATATAGTAAAATGTAATTACCTAAATATTCCTTAGTAAGTGACCGCAGCAAGTTACATAAAGCTGCCAATAGGATATGTTTTTCTCAACTATTTTAACTTCATACGAATAGGAGTGGCTTGCATGTTGATTGGCCAACAAGAGTTCAATATAAAAGGATTAACTTACATAATCCGGTCTGCTGGGAAAAGTGACGCGGAAAGTTTGTCCGAATTAAGATTGCAGATTGATGGAGAGACCGAAAATATGGACAGGGAAAAGGGGGAGGCGTTTATCGGCCAAGCGGAGTTTGAAAAAATGATCGAAAATGACACGAACCATTCCAGACACCTATGCTTGGTAGCCGAAGTGGATGGCAGGTTAGTGGGCTATTCGAGATGCGAAGGTTCGGATTTGAAGCGCTTCTCCCATAAGGTGGAATTCGGATTGGGGGTATTGAAAGATTACTGGAGCTATGGCATTGGAAGAAATCTCATGCAACAAAGCATTGCCTGGGCCGACGCCAACAGCATTAAAAAGATTGTATTAATGGTTTTGGAAACGAATCTAAAGGCGATTGAACTGTATAAAACACTTGGTTTTGAAATGGAAGGCCTAATGAAACATGATCGGATCCTATCGGACGGAAATTACTACAGTACTTATGTGATGGGGAGAATTATAGAATAAATGAAGAATTGACAAGGAGGAATAAGGGATTGAAAACCATAGGATTGCTTGGCGGCATGAGTTGGGAGTCTTCGGCAGAGTATTACCGATTGATTAATGAAAAAGTAAAGAACCGATTGGGCGGATTGCATTCAGCGAAGTGTATTTTATATAGCGTTGATTTTGACGAAATTGAAAGGTACCAAGCAGATGGAGATTGGGAACGTGCGGGCATGGTTCTTGGAGACGCCGCGTCGTCATTGGAAAAGGCGGGAGCGGAATTTATTGTGATTTGCACAAACACAATGCACAAGGTTGTGAAGGAGATCGAAGCCAAAATAAATATTCCTCTTCTACATATTGCGGATGCGACGGTCCATCAAATACAGAAACAAGGATTGAAGAAAGTTGGCTTGTTAGGAACCAAATATACGCTGATAGATAACTTTTATAAATCAAGAGTCGAAGCAAATGACGACATAACGGTATTGATTCCGGATCAAGAGGAAATCGAACTTCTCAATGATATTATTTTTAAAGAATTATGTTTAGGGACAATCAAACAAACGTCTAAAGAATATTATCAAAAGGTGATTCAGAATTTAGTTAATCAGGGAGCGGAAGGAATCATATTAGGTTGTACCGAGATTGGCTTGCTAGTGAAACCAGAGGATTCTGAAGTTCCATTATTTGATACTGCTGTGATTCATGCTATGGAAGCAGTTAATAAGGCATTAGAAAATTAAGGGTAAGTGGTTTTTCCATTGAAAAAGGCCGGTTTCTGCTGAAACTGGTCTTTCCGTTTTTCGCACCTTAAACCAGTATTTAAAGGGAGGAGTAACTACTGGTGGCAAAAATGAGTTTACTCTCGGATAGTGCTGCAATACTCTCGGTTCATCCTCTTTTACTCTCGGATAGGCCCTTGATACTCTCACAACCCATTGATTAAAGACCCCTGAACCACTAAAAACTCTACTCTCCAATAATTGCAAGACCTATTTAAAGCTAAAATGTTGCAAATTTGTGAACAGAGGTCCATCATAAATGATTGGAATTATTATTTTAGTATAGTTATAAATTCTATTAAACTTTCATTATAGGAGGAACCCACTATGACTCAATATCTTTCATTAACCAAGAGTTATATTAACGGCGAATGGGTCGAAGGCGAAACCGGCCGTGTCTACAACGATTTAAATCCATTCGACGATACTGTAATAGCCGGTATTAAAATTGCTTCCAAAGCACAACTTGAATCTGCCTTCGAAGCTGCCAACAAAGCACAAAAAGAATGGGCGAAAAATCCTGAACTTCGTAGATCTGTCATTGAAAAAGTCATTGCTTATTTTAAAGAACACCAACAAGAAATTGTCGATGTATTGGTGGCTGAATCCGGCAGCAGTGTGTTAAAAAGCAGTGTAGAAGTTGCCTTTTCCATTGCCGACTTAGAAGAGTCCTTAAAAATGATCAATCAAGTGAACAAAGTTACTACTGTTGATTCTGTCATCCCTGGTAAAGTAAACAAGGTTTACCGGTTGCCGCTCGGTGTCATTTCATCTATTTCCCCGTTCAACTTCCCGCTCTATCTATCGATGAGAACCATTGCCCCAGCATTGGCATTAGGAAATGCCGTTGTCCATAAAGCAGACATTCAAACAGGTATTTCCGGCGGCTCCGTGATTGCCAAAGCATTTGAAGAAGCTGGCATTCCAGCAGGTGTGTTCAACTCCATCCTTACTGATATCCCTGAAATCGGCGATACCATGATTACGAACCTACATTCCAAACTGATCAGCTTTACAGGTTCAACCGGAGTTGGCAAGCATATTGGCGGAGTGGCCGGTGGATTGTTGAAACGTACCGCATTGGAACTTGGCGGCAACAACCCATTTGTTGTGTTGAAAGATGCTGACATCGATCAAGCGGTAAACGCAGCTATCATGGGGAAATACTTGCACCAAGGTCAAATCTGCATGAGCATTAACCGGATTATCGTTCATGAGGATCTGTATGATGAATTTGCCCGCAAGTTTGTGGAACGTGCCAAACAAGTTCCTTATGGCAATCCAAAAGATCCTTCCACTGTCATTGGACCGCTGATCAACCATGTGCAAATGGACAAAGCCTTAAGCTATATTGAAAAAGCAAAAGAGGCGGGCCATGAATTGTTGTTAGAAGGTAAACGCGAAGGCAATGTTTTGACACCATTTATCTTTGGCGATGTCAAAAACGATAGCGATTTAGCCCAAACTGAATTATTCTCTCCAGTGGTGTCACTCATCAAAGCTTCCTCTGATGAAGAAGCGATTGAACTGGCGAATGATACAGTCTATGGCTTAAGTTCTGCTGTGTTCACCAGCGATTTAGAACGCGGCGAAGAAGTGGCTGTTCAAATTGAAGCCGGTATGACACATGTGAATGACCAAACGGTTAACTGCTTGTCCAATACGCCATTTGGCGGTATGAAAGGCAGCGGGATCGGCCGCTTTGGCAACCCATGGATTGTGGATGAAATGACACAAGCAAAATGGGTTTCTGTCCAAGAAAATGATATGAAGTATCCGTTCTAATCGGTGCGACGCCCTTTAAATCGGCAGCTAAAAATGAATATAAATCCGTCCTAATAAGGTCCCAGAGAATGGCTATCAAACAATTTGATAGCCATTTTTTTTACCCCCTGTTCTTAGAGGAAGGTCTGTAACTAGGTAAATAGGTGGAGGAAAAATAAAATTTATCTTTAATGGAGCTGCCATGTTTTGGTAGAATGGGTAAGGTGAAAGGGGTTTTAAAATTGAAAACTTTTATCTCTACCATTTTATCCGGCGTTTTATTGTTCACGTTGTCAGCGTGTGGAACTTCGTCTGAGGGGAAAGCCACACAAAATCAATCGCAACCTGAGACATCCAGTAAAGCGGAGAATAGTTCAACATCCAATCATACATCCGAGAATCCAACACAATCTAAACCAACCATTCAAAACACGCAGGCTTCAAGCGCATACACAAGTGGTTCAAACGAGAATAATCAAAGTGAAGAATTTTTTTATGGCCAGTGGCAAATTAAGAAAGTCATAGCATTTGGTCCCGCGGGAACTTATAGCACAGACGATGTCAATGCGTTAACAGGGAAGCCATTATCGTTTTCAAAGGAAAGTGCCACTTGCTTCGGAGACAAAATCGAAGATATGAACAACGTGGCAGCGAATCCTGTTTATAAAAAAAGAGTGATTGCGAAAAGCGCCTTCCCATCTGAATACCGAGTGACATTTGACCAGCTTGGTATTGCTGGAGATTCTGTTACTGAGCTTGATGCAACGGACACAAATGGTATTTGCACAGTTACCTTCATTACACCCGTTAAGAATAAACTGATTTTATATGGTGGCGGTACTTTTTTTGAAATGGTTAAAAATAATGATACGTCTTCTGATGGAGATGCCGAGAATCAAGCAGCCATTGAAGAAGCCAATCAAAATAAGGCGGTTTCCTTGGTCAAAGAATATTTGCGTGGTAAAAACGAGTTGGTAGAAGACAAAAATCATTTTGTGCAATTCGAAGAAACATACAACGATTATTATATTATTAGATATTCCACTTTGGTCTCTGGGCATTCTTCAACCAATGGACGTTACGGGGTGGATATTGATAAGGGAAAAGTCACAGATATAACGGATGCTACTGATTTAACCTTTTTAAACAATTGATAAATTTCCTAGATTAACCTTAATATCAAGGCTTGCAGCCGATTAGAATAAGCACGCACTTCATTATCATGTTAAAATTGGTCACCAAATTAGAATTATAGTTTTTTAATAGATTAACATTGGAGATGCATGAAATGAAATCATTAATTGCGAGTACAAGTTTGCCAAGAACTAGACAATCCATCGCTGAAGATTTAAGATCTCTTGGATTAACAAAAGGAATGACTGTCATGGTCCATTCCTCCTTGTCATCCATTGGATGGGTAAATGGGGGAGAGGTTGCGGTTATTCAAGCGTTAATGGATGTTGTGACCGATGAGGGGACCATCGTGATGCCATCCCAGTCAGTCGAATTATCCGATCCAACCGAATGGCAATACCCTCCCGTTCCAGAGGAATGGTGGGATGTGATAAGAGAAACCATGCCGGCCTATCATGAAGAATATACGCCTGTCACCCGTGGATTGGGGAGGATAGTAGAAGTATTCAGGACCTATCCTGGGGTTATCAGAAGCAGCCATCCGAACTTTTCTTTTATCGCCTGGGGGAAAGATAAACATAACATTATCGACCACCAAAGCCTCCATTTTGGTTTAGGCGAACAATCTCCCCTTGGAAAACTTTATCATCTTGATTCCCATGTGTTATTGCTGGGAGCGGGTTTTGACAGCAATACCTGTTTTCATCTTGCCGAATATAGGATTCCTTATCGGAAAGTTTTAAGCAAGGGCGCACCTATTCAAGTGGAAGGAAAAAGGGTTTGGAAGGAATTTGAAGATTTAGAGTTCAGAGAGGAATTATTCGAGGATCTGGGGAACGACTTCGAACAGGAAAATAAACTATTGTCCGGTAAGGTGGGTTCTGCCTATTGCCGCCTTTTTCCCCTTAAAGAGGCGGTCGATTTTGCGGAGAAGTGGCTAGAAAATTTTGATAATAAGAATAGGAAGTAAAGATGCATCGTAAAGGAAGACCTGTTATTCACCGGCGGCTAAAGAGTAAAAAACACAGGAGGAGTGTTACATACAATGGTACCTGCAGGTAGGACACTTGAAAAAAAGAGTGTTCACCTGCAGGTATTTTTTATATACTTGAATTTCAGAATTAAGGGACTAGGGGACAACATGAGTAAAATAACTTTTTCAATTACAGAGATAAATACACTTAAAAAGAATCCAAATGTACACCGTGTCAGTGAGCGGTCTATTACCTATACAGACGATTTTAAGAATAGATTTATAGATGAATATTTGGCCGGCAAACTCCCTCGTCAGATTTTTGCGGAGAACGGCTTCAACGTTGATATGATTGGAATAAAACGAATTGAACAATCAGCCCACAGGTGGAAAAAGGCTTATGATAAGAATGGTTTGATTGGGCTTACAGATTCGAGGAAAACGGCTTCCGGCAGGCCCTTAAAGCGTGAGCTCACACCCTCCGAAGTGATTGAAAGGCAAAAAGCCAGAATCGAGCTGCTGGAAGGACAGGTGGAGCTGTTAAAAAAGTACGAAACGACAGAAAGGAGGCTGCTAAACGCAAGCGAAAATCTAAACCCGAATAAAGCATATCACTTAATCCAAGAGACTATTGACCAACATGAATTCAAGGGGATGACCAGGTATTTCTGTGATCTCCTAGGGGTCTCACGTTCCGGTTTTTACAGCTACTTAAAGGCTTCCTCTGCCAGGGAAGCAAGGGAAAAATTGGACCTCGAAGCGAAAGAAATCATCCTAAAGGCCTTTAATCGGCGGGGATATAAGAAAGGCTCACGGTCCATTAAAATGATTTTGGAGAATGAGTTTGATAT
Organism: Neobacillus camarae; assembly: GCF_054950115.1. Taxonomy (NCBI): domain Bacteria; kingdom Bacillati; phylum Bacillota; class Bacilli; order Caryophanales; family Bacillaceae; genus Neobacillus; species Neobacillus camarae. The sequence continues at coordinate 661,105 of NZ_JBUCKX010000002.1, forward strand.
TAACTTCAGCCGTAAAAAGATACGGAGGATTATGAAGAAATATGGAATTGTTTGTCCTCACCGAAAACCCAATCCTTATAAAAAAATCGCAAAAGCAACAAAAGAACATCAAGTTGTCCCAAACAAATTAAGCAGGGAATTCAAACAAGGAATCCCTGGAAAAGTGTTACTTACGGATATCACTTATCTTCCATATAACGGGAATTGTATGGCTTATTTGTCGACCGTAAAAGACGCCTCCACCAATGAAATCCTAGCTTACCATGTGTCTGATCGCATCACACTGGACATCGCCACCCAGACAATCCATAAATTGATGAATAACAAGAAAATTACAATCCATGAAGAGGCCTTTATCCACTCGGATCAAGGAAGTCACTATACAAGCCCAAGATACCAGAAGCTATTAAAGGAATATGGCTTGGGCCAATCCATGTCACGAAGAGGCAACTGTTGGGATAATGCCCCTCAAGAATCCTTCTTCGGCCACCTGAAGGATGATGTGGATTATAAATCTGCAAGAACATTAAAGGAACTGAAGTCAAAAATAAATCATTACATGGTTTACTATAACAATTATCGCTATCAATGGAATTTAGAAAAAATGACCCCTATTCAATATAGGGATCATCTTTTAGCTGCTTAATCTCTTTTTTTATAGTGTCCTTGACAAGGGTGCCAGTTTAACAAGCACTTCTCTTTTTTCATACATGAATTTTCATCATCCTTCAGCCGCCACCAACGAAAATGACCTTTCGGAAAACCTGTTCCTTCGCAGGACCTATATGAGACGTGTGACGGTATCGATAAATTGTTTCACCATGGTAGAATGATCCTCTGTCCGCCAGGCGATACCCATTTCTACACGCGGGGCTACTCCCTCGATGCTTACGTATGCAACGTCCCGAACGTGTAAATTGACGGTGGACCTTGGTACGATACTTATCCCCAGTCCTGCTGCCACTAACCCCACCGCTGTCTGTATTTCTTTCACGTCTTGACGGATGATCGGGCTATACCCGGCATCACGGCATTTCGAGAGTATATCATCGTACCAGCTCGACCAAACCTCCCTCTCCACTAAGATAAATCGTTCCGTGCTCAAATCTCCCATTGTTATGGAAGCGCGTTGGGCAAGCGGATGCAACTTCGGCACCACGGCGACACAAGTCTCTTGGTAAACAGACAAAAGTGACAGGAGCGGATCCACCACAGGGGGTCTTACAAAGCCAATGTCGATTTCCTTTTTGTGAAATGCCTTGATTTGCATGGGAGTAGGCATCTCGCGCAGATTCAAATCCACGTATGGAAATTGTTCTTGAAATTCCCGGACAATGATGGGAAGAATATCGAATGTTGCCGATCCAACAAATCCAATCACTAACCGGCCATGCATTCCCATCTGAGCCCTTAAAGCTGAGTCCTTGGCCCGCTCCAGTTGGGGAAGGATTTGGCGAACTTCTTGCAAGAAAACCTTTCCCGCGTTTGTCAGCTCCACATGACGCTTTGACCGCTCAAACAATTTGACTCCTAGTTCCTTCTCAAGTTGGATAATTTGCTGGCTTAAAGGCGGTTGTGTCATCTGTAAGCGCATGGCTGCACGCCCAAAATGCAACTCTTCTGCCACAACGATGAAATATTCGATCTGACGCAGTTCCACGCATTGATTCCTCCCGATTAAGTCGTTTTCCGACTTAATAGTATGACATTTATATATTAGACAATAATTGTTTCTAGTTGTAAAGTGTTTTTTGAATGTAATGAATATACAGAAAAAATCAACTAGAGAGAGGGTCAACCGAATGAATGTTTCGATGGTTATGCTATGTCTGATATGGGGGTTTAATTTTGTGATTATGAAACTGGGAAATGGCGCTTTTCCTCCCGTCCTATTTGCCTCACTGCGATTTTTGACGGGGGCCATCGTCCTCCTTGGCGTGAGTTTTATGAAAAAAAATCCCCTGCCAAATAAATCGGATTGGAAGTGGGTCATCCTCTGCGGACTGTTCCAAACCACCTATTTTAACATCGCTATTCAAATCTCGCTTAACTATGTCAGTGCCGGTCTTACTTCGGTTTTGACTTACAGCATGCCGTTGTTTTTATCGATTATGGCCCATAAGTGGATTCCTAATGAACAATTGACACCAAGAAAGACGTTCGGAATCGTGCTGGGTATCGCTGGTTTATTCCTCGCGATGGATATTCATTTAGGGGGAAACGTCTGGGCAGTGTTACTGGCCTTAAGCTCCGCTATTTCTTGGGCAGTGGCCAACTTGATTTTTAAACTGAAATTAAAGCATTGTGATAGTGTGCAATTTACCACATGGCAAATGACCATTGGAGCGCTGGGTTTATTGGTCTACTCTCTATCATTTGAACATGGGGAAGCGCATTGGGGTGTAATGCCGTCGGTTTATATCCTGTTTTCCGGAATTGTTGCCTCCGCGCTGGCATTCGTGATGTGGAATCATATTTTGAGCCTTACGGAAGCAAGCAAAGCATCGACTTCTCTACTGCTTGTGCCCGTCGTAGGTGTCATGTCTGGATGGCTATTTTTGCATGAGAGTTTGAGCATCGTAACCTTGGGAGGAATTTTATTAGTTTTGGCGGGAATATGGTTTGTGAATAGTAAAGGGAAAGGTGCCCAATTGAAAACGAAGGTTGTGGATAAGGCAGCTTAAACGAAACAGGGTGCGCTGGGGACGGTTCTAGTGAAAAAAGCATGAGAACCGTCCGAAGCTGCTGATTGGATGGGTAGTGGATAAATAGTTTGCTTTTTTTTGCTAGTTCCGTTCGCCGCAGAGTTGTTTTGCTCTTTCAAACCGTCCTTTAAAAGGAATGGTTTTTATTTACCGGCGATTTCCGGCATTTTCCATTTTTGGGATTTTCCCAGCTGTTTAGCACTACATGGCAGGGCCAGCTTTTAATTCAATCAAATAAAGGGGATTCCCTTCAGGATCGCTGAAGTAGGCGATTCGGGTGGCTTCTTCTTCCATAATTGGCTGGAACTCGACACCACGGGATTTTAGCAGCGCGATTGCTGAATCCAATTCTTCGACTTCCAATCCAATATGGATGCTCCCTGACTTACCAGGATTTGAATCTTGTCCCTCGCGAGGATGTACAAGTCCAATGGCCAACCCCGGTGCTTCGAGCTGCACCAAATGTCCTTCTACTCTAAATTGAACCTTTAATCCGAGGGTTTCTACGTAAAACTGTTCTGCTCTTGTTAAATCATCGACTACGATCGTTACGCTGCTACTCTTAAACATGGTTTGTCCCTCCCTATTTCCATCTTATATTATTCTAATCCATCATTGTTTTATTTACAAAAAAGGTGCGGCCGGAATTCGCCAAAATTTTTAGGAGGGATAGCGAAGAAACCTAAATAAGAGGAGGATTATCACAAAATTTAATCATACGTTTGTTTAACTGACAACTTTTTTAGCTGCGAATTCCGAGAAAACCAATGATTACAGGCATAACGTAAAATCTAATTAAACGTTTAATTTGTTCATGATTTGTCATTTATTAGATGATTTTGAAGGAGGGGAATAGATTGAAAGATGGACATGCTGCCGGCGTAAAGAAAAGACTTAATCGATAGGCGTGAATCAAGAATTAGGAAAGAGGGATGAACACCGCGGGTATGGTTTCTTCATTTTGATGGAGGAGTTATATCACTTTTGCCGAATATTCTGTGTGTACACCAAGGCCATGGGAATTTTCCTTATGGACTTTGGACTTCATACAGGAAGGATATTATCGGATGAAACATCATAATTATGCCAAGACCCCGCCATTAGGCTGGAATAGCTGGGATTGTTTCGGGGCGTCCGTTACAGAGGATGAAGTCAGAGGGAATGCTGACTATATGGCAAAACATCTTAAACCTTTTGGCTGGAAATACGTGGTCGTTGATATTCAGTGGTATGAACCTGGCGCAAATTCCTCGGCCTATCGTCCGTTTGTGCCGCTGGAAATGGATGAATATTCGAGATTGACCCCGGCGGTAAACCGATTTCCTTCGGCGGCGGAGGGGAAAGGATTCCAGCCATTAGCGGATTACGTTCACAGTCTGGGATTAAAATTCGGAATTCATATCATGCGTGGGATTCCGCGTCAGGCCGTTCATGCCAATATGCCGATATTAGGGACCCGTGCTAGAGCGAGAGATATGGCCCATTCCAATTCCATCTGCCCTTGGAATACAGACATGTACGGGGTGAATGCATCGAAAGAAGGGGCCCAAGAATATTATGATTCCTTGTTCCAGCTGTATGCCCAATGGGGAGTGGATTTTGTAAAAGTAGATGACCTTGCCGCGTCCAAGCTTTATCACTTCCATAAGGATGAGTTGAAATTGATCCGCCAAGCCATTGAAAAGTGCGGAAGAGAAATAGTCCTCAGCCTGTCACCTGGTCCAGCACCGCTCGAGTATGCAGACGAATTCATGACTAACGCCAATATGTGGCGGATGACGGACGACTTTTGGGATGAGTGGAGCCTGTTATACAAGATGTTCGAGCACTGTGAAAAATGGAGTGAATATGTGGGGCCTGGCCACTGGCCTGACTGTGATATGCTGCCACTTGGGCATATTCGAATCCGTTCAGTCGAGGGCGGCAGAACACAACAGTGGACACAATTTACGAAAGAGGAACAAATCACCATGATGACTTTATGGTCGATTTTCCGTTCTCCGCTCATGTTTGGCGGTGAACTCCGTGACAATGATGAATGGACATTATCTTTGTTAACCCATAAAGAGGTGTTAGAAGTAAACCAACATAGTCATGATAATCGGCTTGTCTTTCGCAAGGGTGATCATGTGGCATGGACAGCGAAGAGCCAAGAGGATCATACCTTTTTAGCATTATTTAATGTAGGTGAGGAAACGGCCACACTCCATGTTCCACTAGAGCAGCTCCAACTTTTCTCCGGAAAAAAAGTGAGAGATTTGTGGAAACAAGAGGAAATGGGCGAGGTAGAAGATGTGGTGGAGCAAACGTTGCCGCCACACGGCGCTGTGCTATTGAAACTGTATGATTAACAGGATATTTTTTTTACTAAGTTACTAGGCTTATCTATCAGAATAGGAGAGGAAGAATCAACATGTCTGCGACGAAAGCAAAAATGATTTTAGAAAAAGATTTCAAAATCTCGGAGATTGATAACCGTATTTATGGTTCCTTCATTGAACATCTAGGCCGTGCCGTATATGGCGGCATTTATGAGCCGGGGCATCCCCAGGCTGATGAAAATGGCTTCCGGCAGGATGTCATGGAAATGGTCAAGGAACTTCAGGTGCCGTTGATCCGTTACCCTGGCGGCAACTTTGTATCCGGTTACAACTGGGAAGACGGAGTCGGCCCGGTGGAAAACCGCCCGCGCCGTTTGGAACTGGCCTGGCGCACGATTGAAACCAATGAAATTGGCACGAATGAGTTTATGAAATGGGCCAAGCTGGTTAATGCGGATGTGAATATGGCGGTAAACCTTGGAACCCGCGGCATTGATGCGGCCAGAAATCTTGTTGAGTACTGTAATCATCCGGGAGGCTCGTATTATAGTGATCTGCGTATTTCACACGGGGTAAAAGAGCCTCATGGGATCAAGACTTGGTGTCTGGGCAATGAAATGGATGGGCCATGGCAGATTGGCCACAAGAATGCGGTCGAGTATGGACGGATTGCCCAAGAAGCCGCAAAAGTCATGAAGTGGGTCGACCCGACGATTGAGCTGGTTGCCTGCGGAAGCTCAAGCCGGACGATGAATACATTTGCAGATTGGGAAGCCACTGTGCTGGACCATACGTACAATCATGTAGAGTACATATCGCTTCACCAGTATTACGGGAATCGTGAAAATGATATCGCCAACTATCTGGCCCGTTCCCTTGAAATGGATGATTTTATTCGTTCCGTGATTGCGATTGCTGACTATATCAAAGCGAAGAAGCGCGGCAAAAAGAATATTAATCTCGCATTTGATGAATGGAATGTTTGGTATCACAGCCATGAGTCGGACAAGAAGATTGAACCTTGGAGCATCGCCCCTCCACAGCTTGAAGATATTTATACTTTTGAAGACGCCTTATTGGTGGGCTGCATGCTGATTACCCTGTTGAAGCATGCGGACCGGGTGAAGATTGCCTGCCTCGCCCAATTAGTGAACGTCATTGCCCCGATTATGACAGAAAATAACGGAGTCGCATGGAAGCAGACGATTTTTTATCCCTACATGCATGCTTCTGTTTATGGCAGGGGTGTTGCCTTGAATCCGATTATCTCCAGCCCGAAATATGACAGCAAAGATTTCACCGATGTTCCGTACCTGGAGTCCACTGCTGTTTATAATGAGGAACAGGAACAGCTGACCATCTTTGCTGTGAACCGCCACTTGCAAGAAGGTTTAGAGTTAGATGTGGATATCCGCAATTTTGAGGGATATGAAGTCATGGAACATATCGTTCTTGAAAATGCCGACATAAAGTTAACCAACTCAGCCAAAGGAACACCTGTCGCGCCACATTCCAATGGGAATGCCAAGTTGGAAGATGGCAAGGTTTCGGCTGTGCTTCCTAAGTTGTCCTGGAATGTCATTCGCTTGGCAAAAAGGAAATAGAATGACAGGGGGCAGTTCGAAAAAAGGGCCTTAGAAAAGAAAGCTAATAGCTTAGTATTTGAGCTGTTAGCTTCTTTTCTAATTAATTATCATGGACCTCCCTATTTCCCCTAAAGGTCCATTTTCCTTCGGCACGGTCATTAGAGACCCATCCTAAATCCCTTGATGACCCTTTTTGCTTTGGTACGGTCAATAGGGTTAAGTGGCAAAAAATCATGAAAACCATAGATACTTAGAGTATAGAAATATTTGATTGACAATTTGGTGAATTTGAACTATTATCGCATTATAATAATTAACAAGTTGAATGTACATTTTTCTTCTTATCCAGAGAGGTGGAGGGACTGGCCCTTTGAAGCCTCGGCAGCAGGTTCTTATGAATACTGTGCCAATTCCATCAAGCACATCGCTTGAAAGATGAGAAGAGGGTTAAAGAACTCTCTTCTTAGGAGGAGAGTTTTTTATTTAAATAAAAATCCAACTTAAATGATAGGAAAACTAGAGTATTAGAACAATAGAGGAGAGAATATAAATGAAATATGGTTTTTGGTTACCGATTTTTGGAGGCTGGCTGCGAAATGTGGAAGACGAAAATATGCCGCCCACCTTTGAATATGCGAAAAACGTCATTCAATCAGCTGAAAAATGGGGATACTCGACAACTCTAATAGCTGAATTATATCTAAATGATATTAAAGGACCGGAACATGATTCTCTTGAAGCTTGGTCCACAGCGGCCGCGCTGGCAGCAGTGACGGAAAAAATTGAAATTATGACGGCAATTCGCCCTGGTTTTCATAACCCCGCTGTTGCCGCAAAAATGGCCGCCAATATTGATCAAATTTCCAACGGCCGTTTTACGCTAAACGTGGTTTCAGCTTGGTGGGCTGAAGAAGCGCGCCAATATGGCGGCATTTTTACGGAACATGATGAGCGATATGCTCGTACCGAAGAGTTTATCGATGTTCTTAAAGGGTTATGGACAGAAGAAACGTTCAATTACACTGGTCAATTTTACGATTTACAAAACACGAAGCTTGCACCGAAACCTGTGCAACGGCCTAACCCGATTCTTTATGCAGGCGGTGAAAGTGAAAAAGGCAAGCAAACCATTGCCGAAAAATGTGATGCCTATGTGATGCACGGTGGAACCGTTGAAGAGATTGATCGAAAAATCACCGATATGAAGGCACGCCGTGAACAAACTGACAATGACCCATTTCGTTCTTTCGGAATGGCCGCTTATGTGATTTGCCGCGATACTGAAGAAGAGGCTCTGGCAGAGCTTGAAAAAATTACGACGGTGAAGGATTCTAGCGGATATGCTGGCTTTAAAGATTTCACGACCAAATCACATTTAGAACAACAAATCCAATTGCAGGATTATTCAGTTTCCAATCGTGGCCTCCGTCCGAATTTAGTAGGAACTCCAGAACAAGTAGCTGAAAGAATTTTACAATACGAGGAAACTGGCTTAGACTTATTGTTATTACAGTTTTCACCACAACTAGAGGAAATGGAACGCTTTGCCAAGCAGGTTATGCCATTAGTGGAACAAAAACGTAGTTTAATAAAGAACTAGGAAGGGGCTGTAAAAATGAGCAAGGTATATGTGATACATGAAAATAGTGAGTGGACCGTCCATTTAACCAAAAGGTTAGAGGAACTGGGTGTTCCTTATGAAGAATGGCATTTAGACGAAGGAACGTTAGATTTATCATCAGAACCACCAGAAGGGATCTTCTATAGCCGGATGAGTGCTTCTTCTCATACACGCGACCATCGTTTTGCAGCGGAATTTACTGGGCAGGTATTGGCTTGGCTTGAAGCGCATGGCCGTACGGTGTTAAATGGAACGAGCGCTCTAAAGCTGGAAGTGAGTAAGGTTTTACAATATTTAGAGTTAAACAAGTATGGAGTTAAGACTCCAAAAACGATTGCGGCGGTTGGAAAACAAAACATTATTAAGGCGGCTGAAAGCTTTGCAGGACAGCCGTTCATTACGAAGCATAACCGTGCCGGAAAAGGCTTAGGTGTTCAATTATTCCAAAGTATCGATGCTTTAAAAGCGTATGTGGAAGGTCCGACTTTCGAAGAACCTGTCGATGGCATTACGCTTATTCAAGAATACATCCAATCTCCTGAAAGTTACATCACTCGTTGTGAGTTTGTAGGCGGAAACTTTGTTTATGCTGTTAAGGTAGATACTTCGGAAGGATTTGAACTTTGCCCAGCGGACGCCTGCCAAATTGGCGACCTGTTCTGCCCGGTAGGAGAAAAAGTCGAAGAGAAGCCTAAGTTCCAAATCATTGAAGGTTTTGAGGACGAAATTCTAGAAAAATATAAAGAGGTTTTAGCGGGAAATCAGATTCATGTGGCTGGAATTGAATTTATCAGAAATGCAGATGGCGAAATTTTCACGTACGATATCAATACCAACACGAACTATAATTCGGATGCAGAAGCAAAAGCTGGAAAATACGGAATGCTTGAAGTAGCTGCATTTTTAAAGAAGACATTAGAAGAAAAGTACACTCCAACAACATCAGCATAATTTTTATAGGGCTGCCCAAAAGGTCGTTAAAAACGTCTTTTTAGGGTTCTGCCCTTTTTTTATTGGATTTTGTTGAAATTATAACTATGTCAGAAAAGTTTCCACTTTCTTTGACTTGAAATTTATAAAGTGATATAAAAAAGGTTATAGTGTTAACCGCATCATAGCATAATTGTTATGTTGTAAGAGAATGCTAGAAAAAATAACACACCATATATTCCTGAAAATTGGTTCAGGAGTCTCTACGGAGCGACCGTAAATTGCTCTACTATGGAGTGCAACTCTCAAACTGTGATTCTGCTGAATTTATTATAGAATCTTTTTTTGTTGTATTTGTGATCCATGTATAGGCGGCAAATGGTTGTGATCCCGTAGAGCAGGTGCAAGGGGGAGAAACAACTTGGAAATTTGGAAGGATATTTTAGCGGCTCTGAGCGGGGTTTTAAATGGATTGCCTCAGGGTCTATTGGCGATGGCTTTTGGCTTTGCTTCGGTGCCGACGGCTCTTGCCTTTATGGTGGGCGCAGCAGGGAATGCCTTTACTGGCAATCTTGCTGTTGTCTCCTATCAAGCGGAAACCATTACTCTAGCAGGGACTCTGGGTAAAAATATGCGCGAGCGAATATCAATCATATTCGTTGGGGCTGCCATTATGTTAATCGTCGGAATGTTCGGCCTTTTGGAGAAGATTATCGATTGGATTGGTCCCGTTATTGCGAGCGGCATGATGGCGGGGGTTGGTATCATGCTGACCAAAGTCGCGTGGGATATGTTAAAAAGTGATCGGGTAATCGGGGTCAGTTCCCTAATCAGTGCCTTATTGGTCTATTTGGCAACTAAGGATCTGGTTTACACCATTACTGTATCTGTGATTCTTTCGAGTATTGTGCATTATTTTATAAACAAAAATCAAATAGCTGGGACGAAACCGGAAGGACCAAAAGAGGGATTTGTGAGGCAGAAACTTATGATCAATCCCATGGTGATTCGGGGTGCACTGGCAATCGCCTGCTTAAATATAGGAGCGAATATTGCCTTTGGAAACGTGAATGAACAGATTGCCGGCAAGGATGTAAACGTAGATATCTTAACCATTATTAGCAGTTTGGCTGATATGGTATCCTCGTTTTTCGGAGGAGCGCCAGTGGAAATTATTATATCTGCCACTTCAAGTGCTCCGCATCCGGTTTGGTCTGGAGTATTAATGATGGGATTGATGGCCGTCATCCTTCTAACCGGGCTTCTTCCTAAAATCGGCAGAGTGGTACCCAGTGCTTCCATCGCGGGTTTCTTGTTCGTGCTGGGGTCCATTGTCACATTGCCGTCGAGTGCCATTGCTTCACTGACTGGAGAGGGAGCAGGTTCTGGTGTAATCGGCGGTGTAACGATGGTTGTCACGGCCATTACCGATCCGTTCCTTGGGATGGTTGCTGGTGTCATGGTTGAATTTTTAATGAAGCTGTTTGGATTTTAAGGAGGGGATAAAATGAATACCTATACTTTGCAATTAGGAGAACTGACCAGAGAACTGCCTATTATTCCGATTTCAGACGAGCTAAGCATTGCCAGTTTTGTTATTTTAGGAGATACAGAGCTCGTTAGTACAGCGGCGCCGTTGCTTGCCCAAAAACTGCCTCCTGTCGATGTGATTGTGACAGCGGAGGCCAAAGGAATTCCATTTGTGTATGAACTTTCGAAACATCTGGACATGAATCGTTATGTTGTAGCAAGAAAGAGTACAAAACCCTATATGGCGGATCCGCTGGTCCATAAAGTGGTGTCCATCACCACCCAAAAAGAGCAGATTCTTTGTTTAGATGGAAAGGATGCTGCATTCTTAAAAGGAAAGAAAGTGGCACTTATTGACGATGTCATCAGCACAGGAGAATCGCTCCGTGCCCTAACCGACCTCGTCGAAGAAGCAGGCGGCATCATCGCCGCCAAAGCAGCTATCCTTGCAGAAGGCGACGCCGCCAACCGCGACGACATCATCTTCCTCGAAAAGCTGCCGCTCTTTTAAAGAAGTCCGGTTCTACTGCACCATTTAGCGCCAAGAGTAGCCCAGTCAGATCTGGGCTACTCTTGGGATGATAACTTCATTGAAGAATATCAATTACTATAGGGCCGATAATCCACCTCGACTTTGTCTTTTTCCTGATAAGGCGCCAGCATAAAAGCGGCTTTAAAGACGGTGTCTCCCTTATTAATTAAATAGTGGACTTTCTTTGGTTCCACATGAACAAAATCCCCTGGTTTGCATTGGAAAACTTCTTCGTCGATATGAATCTCCAGCTCACCTTCTAATATATAGAAGTTCTCTTCCATAAAATTATGATAATGGGCGGTAAAATCCTGTCCTGGCTGCAGGACCACGACACCAAAATTCATTCTGGGGCCTTTAAGCAAATACTTGGGGCCGTAATCACCAAACCGGTAATCTCTTTCCTTCTCGTTAATAACCGTCATGTTGTCTCTCTCCTTCGATATTTTATAGGCCTGGTGCGATCCACATGTGTTCTGTATATCCTTGGTCAGCCAATTCCAGTTGCACTTTGTAGATGGTTTCCCACTTGTTATACAATTCATCATAGATGGAGCGGTTCGATTCCGTTGGTTCAAAGGTTTTTTCAAATTTTACGACCTTGTCGATAGCATCTTGAAAACTATCATAAATGCCGGCTCCCACTCCTGCACAAATGGCCGCGCCAAGGGCTGTCGCTTCCTTTACAACAGGCACCTTAACCTTAGCATTCAGAACGTCCGACAAAATTTGGCACCATAGGTCACTTTTTGAAGCGCCACCTCCAAACACGATCGATTCCGGCCATTGGTTCGTCACCTTGGTGACATTTTCAATATTCCCCCTTGTGACCAGAGCGGCATTTTCCATAATGGCTCGATAAAAGGTCGCTTTATTGAAGGAATCGGTAAACTTAAAATCTATGAAACTGGGTGCCGCATGTTTCCACGAAAAGTAGTTCATTTTATCAGAAAACGTACCAATCATGCCATGGCAGCCTGCTGGTACACTTTGGGCTTTTTTCTCCATCTGGTCATAAATGCTTTCTCCGGTTTCCTTCTGAAGGTAGGCTTCCAGATCACAGAAGGTATCGCGGAACCATCTCATGATTAACCCTGGAAAGAAGGCGATGGCTTCATACTGCCAGGTGTTTGGAATTGCATGGCAATTCACCCGGACCTTGCATTGCTCATTGATTTCCACATGTTCGGTTGTATATTCATATTGCCAAAAGCTCCCGCCCAGTACGGCTGCATCCCCATTGTTGACCACGCCCATGCCGATACACCCTAATTGAGCATCGCCACCCCCGGCCACCACTAAGGTCTGCGTGCTCAATCCAGTCTGTGCGGCAAACTTTTCCGTCACTCGGCCAACGATCGATCCGCTCTCATGTACAATCGGATAAATATCACCCCTAAGGCCCGCTTTCTCTGGGATACTTGGATCCCACGCCCTTTTCTTCAAATCGAAAAGGCCAGTTGTGCAGCCGTTCGAGGGTTCAACCGAAATCACGTCGGTCAGGCGATAGGTAATCCAGTCGTTCAGCATCGTCACATATTTCACTTTTTCATACGTTTCCGGGATGTTATTTTTCACCCAAAGGATCCTCGGGATAGCTCCCAGTGAAAAAGTCTGGCCAGAGACCTGATGAATATCTGCTTCGATCGTATCTCCTAATGCATAAAGGTTTGCGACTTCATCATTTGACCTAGAGTCCACGTTGGCACAAGCCCATAATTCCTTTCCGTCTTCATCATAGAGGACAATGGCTTCCCGCATGCTTGTGGTGGAAATGGCTGCAATGTTTTCCGGGACGATGTTGCTTTTTGCTAAAATTTCCTTGATTAAATCGATGATGGTTTCGATATTTTTATCGATGTCAAAGTCCATCGAACCTGGATAGCGTTTATCTTCGTTATGGGTCCATTCGGATTGTGTGACATACCGTTCATTGCCGAAGGTGTCGAACAAAATGACTCTGACACTTCCGGTTCCGGCATCAATCGCCATTAAGTACTTTTCCATCTTTTCACCTCTTCCTTTCCAATTGATTGGGAGCCTTTCATTCGATTAGACTTTTGGAAACGGCTTCGTCGGTAATTAAGACATCGATATATCCTCCTTTTAAAGCGCCGATAATCGCTTCTCTTTTTTCAGATCCTCCCGCAACAGCCACGACATGTTGAAGGGACTTTAATAATTGGATATCGGTACTGACGAGTTGCTTGTGCAATTTAAGATCTAATACCTTGCCATTGATGTCATAAAATTGGCTAAGTAAATCTCCCGCGGCCCCCATTGACCTGAAGATTTCCATCTCATTGGTGTTCAAATATCCTTCCTTCACAAGGGTGGCCCGCTCGTTAACGGCTCCAATGCCAATGACGGTGATGGTGGAATAAGGAATCATTTCAAAGATTTTCTTGATTGGTTTTTCATTGACCAACAGTTTGGCGAGAGGTTCTGTGGATGTTAATAACGGGGCTGGCATAATGTAATGGTGATAGTTGGGATTGGTATAATAATCGGATGATGAGTCGATGACGGTTGGAATGTAAAATTTCACTCCGCCGGATAAAGAGACAAACGTGACTTTGTACTTCGTTGAGATGTTTAAGTGGCTCAAGGTTCGGGAAACGGCTTCCCCATAGCCAATATTAATCATGGTATCGCTGGTAATTCTGTCTTCAATATAGTGGGCAGCGGCTTTTGTCAGACTGTCCAACAAGTTTTCATTAGAGGAGGGAACGATATAAATATCCTGCAAATCATATTTCTGCTTAATCTTTTGCTGCAAATCAAAATCCACCAAATTATTCAGATTGATTTTAAATTGGATAATATGATTGGCCTTTGCGATCTCCAAATACTTAATGACCTTCATCCGCGATAGATGGAGAGAATCCGCTATGTCGTTCTGAGTCATTCCTTCCATGTAATATTTCCAGGCGATTTTGATCATGAGGCTATTTTCATATGTCATGTGCTTCACTCTCTACAGTTTATTTTTAAAACAAAAATTTTATGTTCGAACGATTGTGTTACTTTTGCTTAGGGGCAAAACAAAAGCAACAGCACAGCCCTTATATATTGTAATAAGGGTGTCATGAGGATTATGCCTAGTTCATATATCTCAAATATGGAGCCATCAAAAGTGGATAAAGTTTAATAGCTAATAATATGTTTAATCGTTAATAAAATGTCTAAAGGAGTAATAGACTTATAAAAAAAGTAAGCGGTTGCAATACGGTACTAAGGCAGGTGGTAGGATGAAGGCGCCAAAGAACTTAGTCAGATTGGAAAATATCCGCAAGTCGTTCAACCGGAACACGGTATTGGATGGGGTTACACTCGAGTTGAATGCGTCAGAGGTCATATCGATTATAGGTGGGAATGGGGCAGGAAAAAGCACTTTAATGAAAATCCTCACGGGAATTTACCAAGCCGATTACGGGAGGATTGAAATTAACGGTGAGCAGGCCGACCATTTAAGCCCATTTGCCGCGCATGAAAGAGGGATTTATTTAGTGCCGCAGGAGCCGCTGTTATTTCCCAATATGACCGTTGAACAGAACCTGACGATTGGAGTTCAAAAGGATATATATGAAGTGAAACAAGAGGCGGTAAAGCTCATCAAGGAATTGGGCTGGAAACTGGATTTGAACCGGCTGGCCGCCACCTTGAGTATCGCCGAGCAGCAGCAGCTTGAGATTATTAAAGGGCTTTTACGGGAATCAAAGGTGTTAATTCTGGATGAGCCGACGTCGACCTTAACCTTTTCTGAAACAGAGTCGCTTTTTAAAGTCATTGAGCAGTTAAAGAATTCCGGGGTAGGAATCTTTTATATTACCCACCGTCTGGATGAAGTGTTTCGCATATCGACCCATGCGGTGATTCTGAGGGATGGCAAAGTCACACTGAAAGGGAGGGTCGAAGAGTTTACGAAGGAAATGCTGATTCAAGGTCTGCTCCCAGTGGGAAATGAAAACCGCTTGGAGGATCAGTTTGAAAGACAAAAATCTTATCATGTTGGGGAAGAACCGATTCTTAAAGTGGAAAATATGACGGGCGATGGATTCAGGAATATTAGTTTTGAAGTTTATAAGGGAGAAGTGGTGGGGCTTGCCGGGCTTGTCGGCGCCGGGAGAACCGAGATTGCTGAAGCGATTTATGGAATCAATCCGGTCCAGAGCGGCAAAGTCTATCTTGATGGAAAAGACATCACCAATCTGTCCGTGAAAGAAACGATCAACAGCGGGCTGGCCTATATCCCTGAAGACCGTTTTTTAAATGGCATTTTCTCCATCAGCTCTGTCCGAAATAACATCACCTCACAGATTATTAAACGTCACGGCATTTTTACGAAGAAGAGATTAGAAGAACAAGTTGCCAATCAGTATATTGAAAGATTGCGCATTAAGCTGAGTTCGCTGGAGGAGGAGATCAAATCACTGTCGGGAGGGAACCAACAGAAGGCCGTGATTGCCAGGGCTCTGTCCATGAACCCTAAATTAATCATCATGGATGAACCGACAAGGGGAATTGATGCTGCGGCCAGGGGGGACATCTATTCCATCATTACCGAATTAAAAACGCAAGGATTTTCCATCCTGCTGATTTCTTCTGACTTGGAGGAAATCGAACGAATCAGTGACCGCATCTATGCTGTGTATCAAGGGACTTGCCATGTGTGCCTGAGCCTGGATGAAATTAATGCGGTGAATGTGATGAAAGCAGCTTTTGGAGCATTTGAAGGAAGTGAAAAGTCACATGACTAGCCTTTTGAAAATTTTCAAACAACGAGAATTTAGAACTTTTATCTTTTTAATCCTTCTTTTTGTGATTGTGGGTTTAGTCAACACAGACTATCTATCGTTGCAGAATATTGATAAATCCCTGAAAAGCAGCCTGTTATTTATCGTTCTTGCCGTGGGGATGACGTTTGTTTTATTAACCGGCAATTTGGATATATCTGTAGGCGGAACACTGGGCTTAAGTGCCGCCGTTAGTGGAACGATTTTAAGAGAAGGGGGAAATATTTTTCTTGCGGTCCTTACGGCCATCTTGATTGGGGTCTGCATTGGACTCATTAATGGCTTTGGGGTCATAAAATTAAAAATTTCTTCCTTCATTATGACACTAGCGATCCTCTCCATTACGAGAGTGGTCCAAGTCATTTATACAGATGGAAAATGGGTGGAGAATATTCCCGCCGCCTTTAAAGAGCTTTCGAATAAAGACATCCTTGGAATCAATCTATTATCTGTCGTTGTCATTGTCGGAGTTATCTTGGTTCAGGTTTACCTATCTAAGAGCAGCAAGGGAAGGTATTACAATGCGATCGGTGACAACAAAGACGGAGCGGTTTCCTTGGGGATTCCGGTCAACCGATATATTGCTTACTCCTTTGTGATTTCCGGAGTCTGTGCCTCCTTGGCCGGGTTGATTTTTGTTAGTCAAGTGGGCTTCGTCTCCACCAATGCTGGAGCAGGAATTGAGCTTACCGTTATTGCTTCGTGTGTGCTTGGGGGCGTGTCATTGATTGGCGGAATCGGAACCACTGTCGGAGCTGCTTTGGGTGCGATCATTTTAACATCGATTAACTCGGCACTCGTTTATATGAAGGTGCCCGCCTTTTGGAATGATACGATTTCGGGTTCTTTATTAATCATCATTGTCGTCATTGATGCCCTCCTTGCGTTTTCTGCGAGTAAAAAGGCCAAAAGGGTCCGGTTAAATGCAAGAGTTTCTCGAAGGGAGGCCGAGACATGACATGTTAACGAAAATCCCCAAATGGAACCTTACTTTGTTAGCCTTAATTGTGCTGGAAATCATCGTGTTTGGAATGATCAACCCTAGATTCTGGAACATCACCATCTTGTTAAATAGTTTTAATGATTTTATCAGCATTGCGATCATTGGTTTCTTTGTTACATTGGTCGTGATTACAGGAGGAATCGATATATCAGGCGTCTCCATTATTGGGTTAACCTCCGTTGTTACGGGTCTGTTATCCCAAGTGGCTGGCCTGAATATATGGCTTTCCGTTTTCTGTGCGGTTTTAGTCGGCGGGTTATGCGGACTGCTCAACGGCGTCCTGATTGCCTATGGAAGAGTTCAAGCCATGGTGATTACTCTTGGAGGCATGCTTTTATATAGCGGAATGGCCATTGTGCTGGTGGGATTGTCGGGGGTAAGTACCTATGAAGGGATTTCCGGTTTTTCGGAAGGGTTTAGCCAGATTGCCAATGGGGATGTCTTGGGAATCCCCAATGCTGTTATCTTATTTATCATGATGTTTTTGATCGCCTATATCCTGCTGCACCGCACGCGGTATGGCCGATATCTATATTTGACAGGGATTAATCCCAACACGGCTGAGTATTCTGGCATCAACACCAGAAAAATCATTACCAGCACGTACATCTTGTCAGGGTTGAGTGCCGGGATTGCGGGGGTGGTGTTAACTTCCTACTTAGGCAGTGCACGGGCAGATTATGGCGCTGAGTATCTGATGCCTATTCTGACTGTCGTTGTATTGGGGGGAACCTTGATTACTGGAGGAAAAGGGGGTGTTGTGGGAACCGCATTAGCCAGCATCATTTTGGGATTTATGCAGATTGGCTTGCAAATGGCGGGAGTTTCGACCCAGTATATTGGGCTAGCCACAGGGGTTCTTCTCATCGTGTCGGTCGCATTCCTGGGGGTCAATCCGGAGTTTAGATGGAATGTTAAAAGAATCGTTTCCCAAAAACAAAATACGGGAGGTTAAGCTGCAATGGGTAAATTGAAATCTTTTCAACTATGGAGTGTTGTGGCAATCGTGATGTTGGTAGTGGCTGCCTGCGGATCAAAGGATGATGCTTCCGGCGGCGGAGGCAAAAAGAAAGATGCAAAAGATATTCAGGTGGTTTTCATCCCCAAAATGACAGGGAATGCTTTCTTTGAATCGGGTAACGATGGTGCCCAGGAAATGGCCAAGAAAATCGGTTTTAAAGTCAAGTACGATGGCGCCCCAGAAGGAACGGTTGCCAACCAAGTCCAAATCATTAATAGTGCGGTGAATAGCGGTGCCGATGCCATCGCCATCTCCTCCGTCACGTCTGATGGTTTAAATCAAGCGTTGAAAAAGGCATTGGACGCCGGAATGAAAGTGGTCACATGGGATTCGGATGTCGACCCTAAGTATCGTTCTGTTTATGTGGACCAAGGTACACCGGACATTTTGGGTAAAATGCTTGTAGACATGGCGGCCCAGCAAATGGATAACCCCAATGATGCGAAAAAAATTGCTTGGTTCTATTCCAGCCCGACTGTCCCCGACCAAAACTCATGGGTCAAAGCGGCCAACCAATACATTAAGGAAAAATATCCAAAATGGGAAGTGGTCACGACTCAATTTGGTGATGCCAATGAACAAAAATCCTTGCAGGTAGGGGCAAGTATTTTGGATTCTTATCCGGATATTGATGCGGTCATCTGCCCGGATTCTACCGCTCTTCCAGCCATGGCACAGGCGGCTGAAAATAAAGGGTTGAAAGCGGATGATGTCATCATTACCGGTTTTGCTTCACCGAATTCCATGCGCCAATTTATTGAAAACGGAACGATCAACAACCATGGTTTATGGGATGTAAAAGATCAAGGTGCCCTTGCCGTTTATGTGGCTTATTGGTTGGCCCAAGGCAATAAATTAAAAGTGGGCGATTCTATAGATGTTCCTGATATGGGTTCTGTCAAAGTAGAGCCGAACACCGTTCAAGGCTACGATTATACGGCAGATGATTCAGGAATTATCGTGCTGCCGGAGCGGATTGTGTTTACGAAAGATAATACTAAAGACTACGATTTTTAGATAGTTATAGGGAAGCGGCTGACATAGAATCAAAGGAGAGGAAGAAATGGCAGATAATGTTGGCAACAAGCATGCAAAGGAGTTCTTTGAGAGTGTTCCGTTCGCCAATAATGGGGACTTCCACGTCAAAGGGGCTAATCATTATGACTGGGGGATGAAGGACCGCCTATCGAGAATCTTTAACCCTGACACGGGTAAAACAGTCATGTTAGCCTTTGACCATGGTTATTTTATGGGACCTACTTCTGGGTTGGAAAGATTAGATTTGCTGATTCCGAGATTGGCCCCTTATGCGGATTGTTTAATGGGCACAAGAGGCGCCATTCGCAGCAGTGTTCCGCCCAGCTATAATAAGGCGATTGCCTTAAGAGCCTCTTCCGGATCCAGTGTTCTTCAAGATGATCTTAGCCACGAATCCATGGTGGTGGATATCGAGGATGCCATTAAGATGAATGCGAGTGCCATTGCGATTCAAACGTTTATCGGCTCCGACGGACAAAAGGAAACGATTGAGGAGTTAAACCGAGCGGTGAACCTGGGGTCAAGATATTCCATCCCCACTTTGGGTGTAGTTGCCGTTGGCAAACAAATGGAGCGGACGACTCCATTCTTCTTGTTGGCGACAAGAATGCTGGCTGAATTTGGCGCGCAAATCGTTAAAACCTATTATTGTGAGGATTTTGAAAAAGTGGCGGCTGCATGTCCGGTGCCATTGGTGGTGGCAGGCGGCAAGAAATTGCCGGAAAAAGAAGCCCTTACGCTTGCCTATCATTCGATTCAAGGCGGAGCGGCGGGTGTGGATATGGGGAGAAATATCTTCCAATCTGAATACCCGAAGGCCATGATTCAGGCTGTTCGTAAAGTGGTGCATGAAGGATATACAGATGTTGAGGCCTATGAGTTTTATCGGGAGATTACAAACTAATTCGGAAAACCATGAGGACGGTTCTTGTGGCAGCAATAACCATGAGAGCCGTCCAAAACACTGAAGAATTTTTATTAGACAGTTTGCTAGTTTTTTAGAACAATAATGTCTTATAGAACACTTATATGGGACACGTTGCTTGTGTTATAGAATAAAAATGTCTCATAGAAGGCCAATATGGGACAGTTTGCCGGGTTTTTTGCACCCCAATGTCCCATAGTAGCCTATAAGAGTCCTTCCATTTTTTTGAAACAGTTTTCGTTGCCCTCGGTTCCGTGGGCTTTTTATCATACCTGGCCTTTTTGGGAAACGGGCGATGTTTTACCATTTCTAGCCAGGGCTGCATAGGCAATGATCGAAAACAAGCTCGTGGTGAAAATGATCACTCCGAATGGCACTGCCGAATATTCACCTGCAATCCCCACCAGCGGGGCAGTGACAGCACCTAATAAGGTTGGCATGACGCCCAAGAGTGCCGCTGCACTTCCTGCGATGTGCCCTTGCGACTCCATCGCTAATGTAAAAGAAGTCGGACCAGTAATACCGATTGCAGCGTTTAAAAAGAAAAGCGCAAGGACTAACATCATTAACGGACCATGCACAAAAACTTCGATCAGGACAATCGTCCCGGATACAAAAGCTAATACTAGTCCAATCAATAGAATACTATCTTCCTTAATCTTCCCTGCTAATAGTTTCACCACTTGAGCCCCTAATATTAAACTAATCCCATTCAAAGCAAATAGTAAGGAAAACACTTGCGGTGTCACATCATAAATTTTTTGATATACAAATGAGGCTCCGGAAATGTAGGCAAAAATCCCGGAAAACAAGATGCCTTGAACAAGAGCGTATCCCATGAATCTCTTATGTTTGAACAGCTCTTTGAAATTCCTTAATATTCCGATAAAATCACTAGAAACACGCCGCTCTACAGGCAGACTTTCTTTGATTTTCATGGCAGTTAGAGCAGATAATAAGACTCCAAAACAACCTAAAAAGATAAATATACCGACCCATGGGGAAAAGATAATAATGGCACTTCCTGAAAGCGGTGCAATCATCGGCGCCAGATTCCCGATGACGGTTAAGAGTGAAAAAAACTTGGTCAGTTCGATTCCGCTATATAAATCACGGACAATGGCACGGGATATGACAATCCCAGCGGAGCCTGCAAATCCCTGGATGAAACGCAAAACGATAAATACCGTCATGTTCGGCGCGAAAGCACATGCGAAAGAAGAAACAGCATATACAATCATCGAAATCAATAAAGGCTTCCGCCTGCCATGAACATCACTTAAGGCCCCCATGATGATTTGGCCGAATGCAATCCCCAAAATACAAGAGGTCAAGCTTGCCTGGACCATCGAAGCTTTTGTCTCGAAATCGCCCATGATTTTAGGGAAGGAAGCTAAATACATATCGATGGTGAACGGGCCAATGGCAGAAAATACGGCTAAAAGGATCGCAAAAGCAAGCGAATATTTTTTTGTCTTTACAACCAATGCCATACAACTCCTAGTTAAGTTTTCCAATACTAAACGATCGATTTTCAACCACAATTTTTCCGTTAGCCGCGTTGCTTTCCATTAATTGATGTGCTTTATCGATTTCATCCAGTGTGAAAACCTGTGCAATCGGCACTTTCATTTTATGCTGTTCTATATGGTCGATGAGTTCGACCAGCGATTTTTTATTAAAATTGACCCCGCTATCAAACTGGGTAAAATACCTGCCGGAAGGAATATCCACCATAGGTTCAAAATGATCTAACACCCATTCTCCGCCTAATATTCCTGTCATGCATAAGATTCCTTGTTCCGAAAGTAATCTTAGCGAAGTTTTCAATGTGGTTGTGCCCACCAGTTCTAACACTTTGTTCACGCCATTCGGAAAAACCGGGAAAAGTTGTTCGAATAGACTTCCATCGTCAAGCAATACAAAATCCGCACCATATTCCTTTAAAAATTCTACCTTGTTTGCGTTTCGGGTAGTCGAAATGACAGTAGCACCGATGCTTTTTGCAAGCTGCAGGGCGGCAAGGCCAACAGAGCTGGTGCCGCCGCGGATTAGCAGAGTTTCTCCCTTTTTAAGCCGGAGTGTGTCAAAAAGAGACCGATATGCCGTGTAATACATTTCAGGAATGGCGGCTAATTCCGCCCAGTCCAACTCATGGTCAATCGGATAGACCTGAGAGGAGGGGATAAGGGCGTATTCCGCATAACTGCCATCAAACTCACGCCCAAGCCCGCCCATCAGAGAAACAACCCGTTGTCCTTTTTGAAAGGAGCTATCCGAAGGGTCTTCAATTTCTCCCGCACATTCGATTCCAATAATGCGAAAAAGTTTTACCGACGGGGAATCCCCTTGTCTTGTAAAAATCTCCGAGCGGTTGAGACCAAACGCCTTTATTTTGACCAGCACCCATCCCGGCTTTACTTCAGGGATGGGTACTTCCTGTACCGCCAATTCACTTGCGGCACAGGGTTTTTCCAAGACAACAGCTTTCATTTTGAAATCCCCTTACACGTTATTTTTTCAGAAGACCTTCCTTGGTTAAGAAGTCTCTTGCGACATCTTCGGCTTTCTTCCCTTGAACACCGACTTCATAATTCATTTTTTGCATTTGGCTGTCGGTAATCTTACCGGCTAGTTTATTCAACACCGGCACAATCTCTGGGTATTTGTCTACCGTTTCCTGCCGCAATAAAGGCGATCCTTGATAAGGCGGGAAGAAATGTTTATCGTCTTCCAGAACAACCAGATGGTATTTTTGCAGTTCGCCATCCGTTGAATAAGCATTCATCAGATTGACTTGGCCTGATTGAATGGCGTGATACCTGACAGACGGGTCCATGGTGACAACCTTCAAATTCAATCCATAGGTTTGCGCCAAACCAGGATATCCATCTTGGATGTCGGTAAACTCCGGTGTAAAACCAGCTGTCACATACTGCTCGACTTGGACCAGGTCGGAAATCTTTTTCAAATCATACTTTTTAGCAAAATCTTCTGGCACCGCAATGGCATAGGTGTCATTAAATTGCATCGGGGATAACAATGCCATGTGATATTTTTTGGCCATACCTTCTTTTGCTTGCGTGTACACTTCCTTGCTGTCTGTACTTACAGGGTTCTCTTTTAGGAAATTGACGATGGCGGTTCCCGAAAACTCCGGATATATATCCACATCCTTCGATTTCAATGCATTAAAAACAAAGGTCGTGTCGCCTAAACCTGTTCTTAGCTTCACTTTCAGATCGGTATTTTCTTCAATCAGCAATTTATACATATTGTCAATGATTTCTGGCTCTGAACCTAATTTGCCAGCAATCACAATCTGCTTTTGCTCTTTTGGAAACAGTGCCGGGCCAACCATCGTGCCAACGATGAGAACGACCACCACTGCGAAAGCACCAGAGGCGGCCATGATCTTTTTAAAGGAAATTCTTTCGAGCCCTCGGAGAAGGTAGTCAAAAAGAATTGCTAAAAGAGCGGATGGCACAGCTCCTAGAATAATAAGCGAATAATCATTTCGGGATATGCCAAGGAGAATTATGTCACCTAAACCACCTGCTCCAATCAGGGAGGCAATCGTGGCGGTTCCGATAATAAAAATCGTCGCTGTCCGGATGCCTGCCATGATGATAGGCATGGCTAAAGGGAGCTCGACTTTCAGCAGTCTTTTTCTTCTGTTCATTCCCATGGCACTTGCTGCTTCCAGCAAAGAGGGGTCCACTTCTTTAATTCCGGTATAGGTGTTGCGTAACAAGGGAAGCAGGGCATAGGCGATGAGTGCAATCACAGCAGGGACGGTGCCTATTCCAAAAAGCGGAATCAAAAGACCTAACAACGCCAGTGAAGGAATGGTTTGCAGCACTCCAGTAATACCAATGATATATTCCGCCATTTTTTGTTTTCGCGTTAAATAAATTCCTAGTGGTATCGCAATAATCAATGAGAAAAAAAGCGCGATTAACGAGATTTCTATATGCTGCAAAAGGGCGCTCAAAAGCTGAGATTTCCGGTCCGACAAGACATTGATCAAATTACTCATGACTTTGCCCTCCTTCTCTCAAATATTGAGACATCACTTGAAGTGCATGTTGTCTGTGGATGAATCCGACGGCTTTTCCATTGTCCTCGACAACGATTTGCTCGAACGATGCCAGATGTTCGAATACCACAGCTACTGGAGTAGAGAAGGGTATGGTCATTGTATTCGATAGAAATTCTGCCGGTACAGGTGTTATAAGTTCATTCAAACCTATCGATAATTGACGGCTGCCGACAAATCCCCGAACAAAATCATTCGCAGGTTGGGTCAAGAATTCGTGTGGAGTTCCGACCTGAACGATTTCTCCGTCTTTCATCAGGGCAATTCGGTCTCCTAGTTTTAGAGCCTCTTGCATATCATGGGTGACAAAAACAATGGTCTTTTTCAGTTTTCGTTGGATTTCCAGCAAATCATCCTGCAGCTTTTCCCGGCTAAACGGGTCAAGCGCACTAAACGGTTCATCCATCAAGATGATTTCCGGGTCGGCCGCTAAGGCTCTTATGACACCGACGCGTTGCTGCTGTCCGCCCGATAGCTCGCTGGGTTTTCGATTTCGATATTCGTTTGGGTCAAGACCGGCCATATTAAGCAGCTCGTCCACCCGGACAGCAATCTTGTCTTTGTCCCAATGGATTAGTTCCGGTACAACAGCGATATTTTCAGCGATGGTCATATGGGGAAACAGCGCGATTTGCTGAAGGACATAGCCAATATTCCAGCGAAGTTCATTGATGTCATAATCACTAATCTTTTTACCGTTAATCCAAACCCAGCCATTTGATAATTCGATAAGTCGGTTGATCATTTTTAATGTGGTCGTTTTTCCGGAACCGCTGGGTCCGATTAAGACAAAAAATTCACCTTTCTTGATTTCCAAATCCAAAGATTTTACAGCAAAGGTTCCATTGGGGAAGTTTTTCGATACTTGTTCAAATCGGATCATGTTGCGCTCCTTTTTTTTAATAGCTTATCCTGTTTGTTATCTTTTAAAATTTTCCATTAAATAGACATCTATGAATATTATCAAAAAAAATTAAAACCTGTTTAGGATTTTTTCTAATAAATGTTCTACTTGTTCTTTTTCGGTGTCTGTAAACCCGCCATAAATGACTGAATTTAATTTTTCTGAGATTTCACGGAAAATAGGTTTCAGTTGGACACCCTTTTCCGTTAGTTTGATGAGCGTTACTCTGCTATCCTCCCAACTCTTGATTCTCTCGACATAACCTAGTTTTTGCAACTTATCAATTAAAACAGTGACTGTCGGCTGGGTGCGATGGATTTTTTCAGCCAGTTCCTTTACGGATAAGCCATTTTTTTCATATAGGCTTACTAAAATATCCCCATGTGAAGGGGCAATACCATCCACTCCGTGTTTACCGAGCTCCGACAAAATCAAATGGTTCACTGCGTCCCTAATCTTACCAACCATTGAAGCTGTATCATATTTAATCATGTTCACCATTATACATAGATGTCTATGTGTTTTCAAGTAACTTAACTCAAAACCATGGGGACGGCTCTTGTGGCAAACATCTTTCATGTGCCGAAGATCCTCCTAATGCCCGAGCCAAAGGAAAAAGAGCCCACAAGGTAATAGGAAGGTCCCCCAATGCCCCAACCGAAGGAGAAGAGTCTTCAGGGGGAATAGGGATTTCCCAAGTGCTCACGAACCGTCCCTGAGGATTATCCTAATTTTTTTACCATTAAAATATGTGGAATGCCATCTTCCATAAACACATCGGATGAAGGGTGATAGCCCAGTTTTTTATAAAAGCCTTCTGCTTGGGTTTGACCGTGCAATTTAACTTGGGTTACTCCCTTTTCGGCTGCGATTTTTTCTAAAGCTCCAATTATAATCTTCCCGATCCCCAATTTGCGGTACGGCTCCAATATACAAATTCTTTCCAACTTGCCAAACTGGTCAACCACTCTTAATCTGCCCGTCCCTACAGGAAGGTCATTGTAATGGACTAGGATGTGCTCACATTTCCCATCAAGTGTATCAAATTCATCGAATTCATCTGCTAATGGTACCCCTTGTTCCTTCACAAAGACTTCTTTTCTAATAAGAAATGCTTTTTGCAAATCTTTCTCTCCCATGACTCTTGTTGCCTCCATTACTTCAGCCCTTTCTGGATTTACCATCATTCATACTATCAAAAGTATAAAATAAATATTGTTGTAAGTGCAATAAAAAAAGGAACCGCCCCTACGGCGGTTCCGAATATGTTAGTGGTTTAATGAATTAAAGATCCACGCAAGTCCGTCACACCATGTTCTAAATAGACCTTTAAACACGATAACACAAATACCCAGCCTTCTTTTTGCTCGAGCAGTTTATGGACGAGTTCTGGACCTTCTTCTTTAAACCCGGCTTCCGTCACTTCAATCACTGTACCATTTTGTTCCGGTTCCGTCAGCGTAATGGTCACGGTGTTTTCTTCGTTTTGTTCCTGTCCCCAAGAGTAAACAATTTTTTTGTTTTCCGTTACCTCTAATACCTTAATAGCCATGATGGCATTGTATTCATCATATCTGACTGTAATGTCTTTGCCTTGTGCCCATCTTTCTGAACTGGAGGAAAACCAAAAGTTCCCGATTTTCTCCGGGTCCACGAAGGCCTCGAATACTTCGCTAGCCGGTTTGAGGATTTTAAATTTTGTCGTGATTTGTGCCATTCATAATCGACTCCCATTCCTATTTATTATTGTACATGCACTAGATTGCGCCCTGCGCGTTTTGCGGAGTATAGTGCTTTATCTGCTTTATTTAATAGCTGGTAGAGTGTTTCCTCTGTGTCTTTCGCGGCCTCGGCCACCCCGCAGCTGACCGTCACAGAAATCAATCCGTCCGCCGTCAGGAGGGGCTGATTCTCTATTGCCCCGCGCAGCTGGTTGGCAAACGGCTCACCTGCTAGTAAGGCACTTCCTCTAAGGGCCAGAACAAATTCCTCCCCGCCATACCGGGCTAATAGCATGTTTTCCATGAGCTGAGACTGGCAAACCTTTGCGACATGGACCAATACTTGGTCGCCCACATCATGGCCATAGGTATCGTTTATTTTTTTGAAAAAATCCACATCCATCAAAATAATCGAATAGGGTGCGGAAGCTTTCTTGGCAGCAGCAAACGCTCGCTCACATTTTTGAAAAAATGCCCGGCGGTTAAAAATTTGAGTTAGCTCATCATAGTAAGCCTGATGCTCCAGTATTACCTGCAATCTTTTTAATTGCGTGATGTCCGTAAAAATGATTAATAAGCCTTTACTAGTATTGCCATGTTTTACATGAGATGTACGTACCTGATAGGTACGAGTTGAATCTTCTGTGACTAATTGTATTTCCCGAGTACCTGCGACCGTAGCCAATAGAGAAGGGAATGAGTCTCCGGACAGTTGGTACCAAACCTTTTTAAAATCCATTCCAAACATGGATTTATGAAGCGGCGGAAACATGCGCTTGCATGCTTGGTTAAATTCAATTAACCGATGGGATTCATCCAACACGATCACACCGTCATTGATACTATGAAAAATGGCGTCTTTCGCGACTGGCATAATGCTGAACAATCGCGATGAATTAATCGACCATAAATAGGAAAGGGAAGAAACCCATAAGACCATCGGGACCGGGTCAAAACCGGGAGGGGTCAAGCCGATTAAATAAACAAATGCAGTGACGATTGGAACGAGCTGCCCGAACAGTAACGAAAGCAATTGCGGCCGATATACCTTTGCTGTTTCCTTCCACCGGGAAAGAGCCAATAAAAAAGCGACAAACATGCAGCCGAAGGTGTATATGCCATGGACGATGTACCATATGCCAATCTCTTGATGAATGAATGGAGCTCCCAAGGCGGGGTCGACCTCAAACACACGATAGTGTAAATGATGGAGATCGTTGGTGGCCACCATGACCAAACTGATGAACGGTATGAGTAGAAGAGTGATGCCTCTTTTTTTCGTCATATTCATGCCCAAATACTGCATGACAAACAATAGACCCAAAGGCGGTCCGAACGGCATGCCGACATATACCATGGTGGTCCAAAACTTCATTTGCTCCAGTGTTGTCGCCATTAGGCCAAAAGCGGAGGCAAAACAATAGATGGTAATCGATCCTGTATAAAGAATAAAAAATTGCGCGATATTTGTATACCGATGACGCTTTAAAAATACGTATAAGCACAAATACAAATGAAGCACGCCGGACGTGCAGACCAGCGTGATATAAGCTGTCAATTGCGAATTCACGGTCTTGTACCTCTTTTGAAATAACACCTTTTCCTTAATGTAGCAAAGATGCCTGGACCTGTCACGTCTTGAGTGGAGCAGGAGGTCGGTTCTGGTGGCAAAGAACTACGAGAGCCGTCCCATTGGAAGCTTGTGAATGAAAAGGTTTGAAAATTGGTAACAAATTGCCGGGTTATTAAGAACATATGGATGATATAGTACTTACAAATTGATGTTTATTATGAAGTATCAAAACAATTTGAAAAGAGGAAGCGTTTTATGTCAAAAATCATGGCTATTAATGCTGGAAGTTCGTCATTGAAGTTCCAATTGTTTGAAATGCCGAGCGAAGAAGTTATTACAAAGGGCCTTGTTGAAAGAATCGGTTTGAAAAATTCCATATTCTCTATCACGGTTGAAGGGGAAAAAAAGCAGGAAATCCTTGATATCCCTGATCACGACATCGCCGTGCAAATTCTATTGGAAAAACTAATCTCTCACCGGATTATCTCTTCCTTCGACGAGATCGATGGAGTAGGGCATCGGGTCGCTCACGGGGGAGAACTATTTAAAGATTCCGCTTTAATTACTGACCGAGTCCTGGAAGAGTTAGAGGAACTTTCTGATCTTGCGCCGCTGCATAATCCGGCCAACATCTCGGGAATAAGATCGTTTCAGAGAATATTAAAAAACAGCCCATCCGTTGCCGTTTTCGATACAGCGTTCCACCAACAGATGCCTGAAAGTTCTTACCTCTACAGCCTGCCTTTCAGTTACTACCAAGAATATGGCATTAGGAAATATGGATTCCACGGTACTTCCCACAAATATGTTTCAGAAAGGGCTGCTCTACTGCTAGGCCGACCACTTGAACAATTGCGGCTGATTACTTGCCACTTGGGAAATGGGGCCAGCATTGCAGCCATCCAAGGCGGGAAATCGATTGATACTTCCATGGGCTTTACACCGCTTGAAGGTGTTGTCATGGGAACACGTTCTGGAAGCGTGGATCCTTCTATCATTCCGTTTATCATGCATAAAACAGGCAAAACCGCAGATGAAGTCATAACCGTACTAAATAAAGAAAGCGGTTTATTAGGGATTACAGGCTTTTCAAGTGATTTACGCGATATTGAAGCAAGATCTAATGAAGGGGACGCTAGAGCCACACTGGCCCTCGATATATTTTCCAGCCGAATTCAACAATATATCGGATCCTATGCTGCCCGTATGAATGGTGTGGATGCGATTATCTTCACTGCAGGTATCGGAGAAAACAGCTCCACAATCCGTGCCAGAGTGCTGACTGGATTAGAATTTATGGGGGTTTATTGGGATCCAAGTTTAAATACCCTTCATGGAGAAGAAACCTACATTAGCTATCCTCACTCAAAAGTGAAAGTATTACTCATCCCGACAAATGAGGAAGTCATGATTGCAAGAGATGTTGTAAGGATTTCAGAAGAGGCGCTGGTATTAATTTAGTATTCATGAATGACTCTGATAAGTGATTGCTGAATTCTTACACTCTATTGATTTGGAGCGGATAAGCTCGACTCAGCGCCGAGGAGGTTCCCCGGCACGCCCACGGGTTTGCTGGGCGCCTCGAGCGGAAATCATTCTAATGAAAAACTATGTCAATATGGTGAAAATGCATTCAATACGATTATGTGTAGGTTGATAGTGACCTATAATAAGATTACTAGATACTATTTTTGATGTGAGTGAGCTGATCTTTTATGAATCTGCAAGAAATTATTGATATTGATTTATTGCAAAAGGTTCAAGATTCTTTTGCAGAGTCCACAGGCCTCGCCGCTATAACCGTTGATTTTCGGGGAAATCCGATTACAGAGTACAGTAATTTTTCCGGATTTTGCAACCGCATTCGCCAAGACCCTGAATGGATGGAAAACTGTTATAAATGTGACGCCTATGGAGGTTTGGAAGCAGCAAGACGCGGGACTTTTTATATGTATAAATGTCATGCTGGACTTGTAGACATCTCTGTTCCCATCATAGTAAAAGGTCAGCTCATGGGTTCTATGTTGGTCGGGCAAGGAAACGTGAACCAAAAAGATAAAGCCAAGCTCGATTATCTAATAAAAGAATCATCAGGCTGGCAGAACAATCCGGAAATGGCAGCCGAATTTGAAAAAATACCGACCAGCACCTATGAGAAAATAAAAGCCGCTGCTGAGATGATGTTTTATGTCATCAACAATATGTTTGAAAAAGATGTCATGAGCTATGTGCAAGAAGAGCTGCGGGCGAAAGATCAACAAATCTTGGAGCAGTTGAAGGTTAAAGCGGAATTGGAAAAAGAATTGGTAGACAAACAAATTCAATCCCTGCAGCTTGTGATCAATCCACACTTTTTGTTTAACGTCATGAACATCCTCACCTGTTCTTCCATCGTTGAAAAGGCTCCTAAAACCCAAGAAGTCATCGTGACATTGTCGGAAATCATGAAATATATTTTGACTCATTATCATCATCTTGTTCACTTAAAGGAAGAATTGGCGTTTATTGAAAACTATTTAAAACTCCAGAAACTAAGATTTAACGATCGGATAAGAGTTTCAATCACCATTCCGGAAGAAATGAAAGCCATCAAAATCCCGCCC
Source organism: Neobacillus camarae (assembly GCF_054950115.1). NCBI lineage: Bacteria > Bacillati > Bacillota > Bacilli > Caryophanales > Bacillaceae > Neobacillus > Neobacillus camarae. Next base: position 692,013 of record NZ_JBUCKX010000002.1, read on the forward strand.
CTCATTTTGCAATCTGTCTTGGATAATGCCATCGTTCATGGAATAGAGCCAAAGGATGGAGAAGGAAGCATTGACATCACGGGCTATACGACAAACGAAGATTATGTGATTGAAGTGTCAGATGACGGTGTCGGGATGTCTCAAGATAAAATCGACCGTATTTTGAATGGGGAGATTAGTTCGATTGAACAGGAGAAACAGTTAAAGGGTATTGGGTTAAGAAATATCCATTCGATTTTAATCTTTCATTATGGAAATGAGTATATACCATCTATAACCCGAAATAGGAATGGGGGCACAACTGTTCAGTTCAGGATTCCGAAATACTAGGATAGGATGATCCCATAATGAAAAAAATTCTTTTAGTCGATGATGAATCGCTGGTAAGAGAGGCTTTCAAATGTGCTATCGAAGGAATAGAGGATGCGGCCATTGTTGGGGAGGCAGACTCTGGAAATCTAGCTTTAGAACTGGCTTCTTCTTTGCGTCCTGACATCATATTTCTTGATAGCAATATCCCTGGAATGAATATACTGGACTGCCTTAGGAAAATGAAGGATGGCAATGGGAAAGGCCATATTACCCTGCTTGCGGATTTTGATGATATGGACCTAATTCCCTTAGCGCTAGAAACAGGTGCAGACACGGTTCTCACAAAGCCATACACTTTAAATGACATTAGCCAGATTGTGAATCAATATCATATTTTAGAAGATCACGATAGTGAAACCATGGATCAAATGATGGACGGGTTTATTGATTCTGTTTTCCGTGATGACTTTAAAAGTGCAAAAGATTTATTAAAAAAGATTGGACAGCATTTTTATATTTTAAATGATCGGAATCCAAGGGAGATTCGTGCCACTGCTGAATTCATGGCCGAAAGATTGACCAACATCTGCCGAAAAAAAGGACTAAAGCTCCAAAGAAAAATGTATTGGATGGGGAAAATCCAAACGATTGATCTCTATACTTTCGAGCAAACGATGTCAGCCATCGTGGAAGAGATTTTTGAGGAAATCATGTCATCGGCCACGATTCAGGAAAAAAAGGCGATTCAATCGGTTCTCAATTACATCGAGAAGCACTTTGAACAGGGTGTCACGTTGGAAGAAGTGGCCGAATTTGTCCATTTGAGCCCTTTTTATTTAAGCAAGCTTTTTAAAAAAGAATTAAATATTAACTTTGTCAACTACCTTACGGAAAGAAAGATGGAACGGGCGAAGGAATTACTCGAAATGACCGATATGCCGGTGGTGAACATCGCTCTATGCTTGAGTTATCAAGAGCCTAATTATTTTAGTAAAGTATTTAAAAAAATGTACGGGATGACCCCGTCGGAATATCGCAAGCAAAAAGAAAAGGAACACAAAAATGAACTACTCTTAAAGAAACATACTCCTATTGGCAATGGCCGATGGTACGTATAGGATAAAAACGGCTGCCTTTCACAAAAAGGTGGTCTTTTTTTAACTTGGCTAAGTTAAACTTGGTAGTTGATTTCCGCTCCAGGCGGCTTCGCGGACCTTAGGGCGTGCCGGGGAGCCTCCTCGGCGCTTTAGCGCCTGCGGGGTCTCCCCTGACCCGTACTCCCGCAGGAGTCTTCGCCGCCTTCCGCTCCAATCAACAGGTTCCAACAACAGCATTAACCTTTCCTTAACGGCTTGCCAGTTGGCGAGTTTTCACTTATCTCTGTTGGAGCCCATCACAAGGAAGGCTTAGTTAGCATAGGCATTGCACGAACAAAAGGCTTTAACTTTTTGGAGGAGGCCTGTCGTCCCCTGACTAGGCGCTTGCGCTATTCTTTGTGACAGTTTTTTATACAAAACCTGAAATGGACAATAATTTACCCTCCACAGGACAAAAAATTACCCTCTAGTAAAAAAACATCCGTTATTGAACAGAACCCCGACAAAATTTTGCTTGGGCTGTCCCATTCAACTGAACAAAACTTTATCCTAACATGCCAATATCCTATCACGAAAGTTGATTGTGAAAGGGGTATCATTTTGAGTGTAAAGAAAATTAAAGGAATGTTGGGGGTATTGTTTCAGTCTCCTATCATTCTTTTAGCAAAATTAATTTAGGAGGTTACCCCTATGATGAAAGAAGCACTAGGAATGGTTGAAACACGAGGCCTAGTTGGGGCAGTCGAAGCAGCTGATGCCATGGTGAAGTCTGCTAATGTTGCTTTAATTGGGTACCAAAAAATCGGTTCAGGTCTTGTCACTGTCATGGTTCGCGGGGACGTTGGTGCAGTAAAAGCAGCAACAGATGCTGGTGCAGCTGCAGCAGAAAAAGTGGGAGAGGTTGTTTCGATCCACGTGATTCCAAGACCACACTCTGAAGTGGAAGGCATTTTACCTAAGTTAGTTCAAGAATAAAAACCGGAGGTGTTGAAATATGAAAGAACAACTGATCGAGCAAATCATGGAAGAAGTCATGAAAAAGGTTGAAGCTCCAAAAGCGGCACCTAAAACCGAAGAAAAGAAGTATTGCAATTTGACTGAATTTGTTGGAACCGGCCGCGGCGATACCATTGGCCTTGTCATTGCAAACGTCGATTCTAGTGTTCATGAGGCAATGAAACTGGACAAAAAATATCGTTCCATCGGAATTATCGGTGCACGTACAGGTGCAGGCCCGCAAATTTTGGCAGCGGATGAAGCTGTGAAAGCAACCAACACAGAAATTTTGGCTGTGGAACTTGCCCGTGATACAAAAGGCGGAGCAGGCCATGGTTCCTTAATTATCTTTGGTGCAGAGGACGTGGCAGATGCCCGCCGTGCTGTAGAGGTAGCTCTTAAAGAATTAGACCGTACTTTTGGTGATGTGTACGGAAACGAAGCAGGACATATCGAACTTCAATATACGGCACGTGCAAGCTATGCATGTGAAAAAGCCTTTAATGCACCAATTGGTAAGTCGTTTGGTTTAGTAGTAGGGGCTCCAGCAGCTATTGGGGTAGTTTTAGCAGATACCGTGGTTAAAGCGGCAAATGTAGATGTACTCGGATACAGCTCTCCTGCACAAGGAACTAGCTTTTCCAACGAAGTCATTTTGACATTCAGTGGTGATTCAGGTGCTGTTCGTCAGGCCTTAATCGCAGCTAGAGAAGTTGGAATTAAACTGCTAGGAACTCTTGGAAGTCAGCCTGTTTCAGATACAGTTCCTTACATTTAAATTAAAGGAGGGTAACCCATGAAATCCAAACGCTTTCAAGTATTAGCAGAACGTCCAGTAAACCAAGATGGGTTCGTTGCTGAATGGCCAGAAGTTGGCTTAATTGCCATGAGCGGTCCGAATGACCCGAAACCAAGTATAAAAATCGAAAATGGCATCATTGTTGAATTAGATGGAAAAACCCGCAGTGAATTTGACTTCATTGACCGCTTTATTGCGGATTACGGGATTAATATAGAAAAATCAGAAGAAGCCATGGCAATTGACTCCGTTGATTTTGCCAAAATGTTGGTGGACATTCATGTTCCTAGGGAAACCATCATCCCGCTTACCACTGCGATGACACCGGCAAAAATTACCGAAGTGTTAGGACATATGAACGTGGTGGAAATGATGATGGCCCTTCAAAAAATGAGAGCCAGAAAAACTCCTTCCAACCAATGTCACGTTACTAACGTAAAAGATAACCCAATCCAAATCGCCGCTGATGCTGCTGAAGCTGCCTTGCGTGGCTTTGACGAACAAGAAACCACTGTTGGGATCGTTCGTTATTATCCATTTAACGCCTTAGGCTTGCTCATTGGTGCACAAACAGGACGCGGTGGAATCTTAACTCAATGTTCTGTTGAGGAAGCTACTGAATTGCAATTGGGCATGAGAGGTTTAACTTGTTATGCCGAAACCGTTTCTGTTTATGGTACAGAGCCTGTCTTTGTTGACGGTGATGATACTCCATATTCGAAGGCATTCCTTGCCTCAGCCTATGCCTCCCGCGGTTTGAAAATGCGGTTTACATCTGGTACAGGTTCAGAAGTGCAAATGGGCTATGCAGAAGGAAAATCCATGCTTTATCTGGAAGCCCGTTGTGTGTTCATCACAAAAGGTGCCGGATCTCAAGGTCTTCAAAATGGATCCATCAGCTGTATCGGTGTACCAGGAGGAGTTCCATCCGGTATCCGCGCAGTACTTGCTGAAAACCTAATTACGACGATGCTGGATATGGAAGTGGCATCTGGTAATGACCAGACATTCTCTCACTCTGATATCAGAAGAACAGCCCGTCTCTTGATGCAAATGCTTCCTGGTACAGACTTTATTTTCTCAGGATATAGTTCAACACCAAACTATGACAATATGTTTGCAGGCTCAAACTTTGATGCGGAAGACTTTGATGACTATAACGTATTGCAGCGTGACTTAAAAGTGGATGGCGGTTTGCGTCCTGTCACAGAAGAAGAAGTAGTGGCCATCCGAAATAAAGCGGCTAAAGCAGTACAAGCGGTCTTCGAAGAATTAGGACTTCCTGCTGTCACCGATGAAGAAGTCGAAGCTGCCACCTATGCACATGGCAGTAAGGATATGCCAGACCGTAATGTCGTAGAAGACTTAAGAGCGGCTGAAGACTTTATGAAACGCGGAGTTACAGGTCTTGAAGTTGTCAAAGCTTTGAAAAATAAAAACTTTGATGATGTGGCCCAAAATGTCTTAAATATGCTGAAACAACGGGTTTCAGGAGATTATCTCCATACTTCTGCGATTATTGATAAAGATTTTAATGTCATTAGTGCAGTAAATGATGTCAACGATTATATGGGACCTGGAACAGGATACCGTATGAGTGAAGCACGTTGGGAAGAAATCAAAAATATTCCTCGTGCCATTAGACCGGAAGAAATCAACTAAAACGGAAAGGGGTGTACCTAAAGTGGCCGTGAATGAAACATTAATTCGTCAAATTATTGAAGAAGTAATTCTTGAAATGACAGCTGGTGACAAAAAGGTCGAAGCTGCTCCTAAGCAAGCATCTGTTGCCGACACCGCAAAAGGTTTGGAACTAGTTGTGAAAGGCAATGCCTCCGTTGGAACTAGAAAAGATGAAGTGGTCATTGCACTTGCGCCAGCGTTTGGCCAATATCAAACCAAAACCATTGTGGGAATTCCTCACAAAGATCTTTTAAAAGAAGTCATTGCTGGTATTGAAGAAGAAGGCTTAAAAGCTCGCATTATTCGTGTATATAAGACATCTGATGTTGGATTTGTTGCTCATGAAGCAGCAAAACTCAGCGGTTCTGGAATCGGTATTGGCATTCAATCCAAAGGAACCACTGTCATCCATCAGAAAGATTTACAGCCATTGAATAACTTGGAACTTTTCCCACAAGCACCTTTATTGGATCTCGATACGTTCCGTGCCATTGGGAAAAACGCAGCAAAATATGCAAAGGGTGAGTCACCAAATCCGGTGCCGACCCGAAATGACCAAATGGCCCGTCCTAAATACCAAGCCATTGCGGCACTTTTGCATATTAAAGAAACCGAACATGTGGATCGGAATAAAAAGACAATCGAACTAGACGTTAAGTTCTACTAATAACGGAGGTGAACAGTATGAACACACTACTAATAGAGCAAATCGTAAAAGAAGTATTGTCCTCCATGGGTGAAGCGAACGAAACGCTAGTACAACCAGCAACAGGTGGGACAAAAGTAAGCGCAAAGGTTGAGGCAAAAGCCGATTACCCGCTTGCTGCTAAACGCCCGGAGCTTATTCAAACCCCAACAGGCAAATCGCTGGATGATATCACATTACCTGGAGTTATGAATGGTGAGGTAAGGCCAGAGGATGTCCGGATTTCTGCTGAAACTCTAGAATTGCAAGCACAAATTGCTGATTCTATGGGCCGGAAACCATTTGCGCAGAATCTTCGCAGAGCGGCAGAATTAATCGCTGTTCCAGACGATCGAATTCTTGAAATCTATAATTCTCTAAGACCTTATCGTTCTACCAAAGCAGAATTATTGGCAATTGCTGATGAGCTCGAGACAGTTTACGGAGCAAAGATGAATGCCAAATTGGTGCGTGAATCTGCAGAAGTTTACGAGCTGAGAGATCGACTTAAAAAAGATTAATGGACCCTGTGTGGTAACAGGAGGTAAAGCTAATGAAATTGGTCGCAGGAGTGGATATTGGGAATGCCACGACAGAGGTTGCCATTGCGAATGTGTCAACTGACAACCAAGTAACATTTTTAACCAGTGGCTTTGTCAATACAACAGGTATTAAAGGTACCCGGCAAAATATCCATGGTGTCCTAGCTGCCATCAAAGAAGCTCTTAATAAAATTAATCGAACCATAGAAGATTTGGATCTCATTCGAATTAATGAAGCAGCTCCTGTAATAGGGGATGTGGCCATGGAAACCATCACCGAGACGATTATCACCGAGTCGACGATGATCGGCCACAACCCCTCCACTCCAGGAGGGTTGGGCTTAGGCATTGGAGTAACCATCGATATCAAGGCAATAGAAAATGCTGATCGAAACCAAGAGTATATTGTTTTAATTGATAAGGAAATAGATTTTAACCAAGCTTCGGAAAGAATCAATCAAGCTTGGCAAAAAGGAATTAAAATCAATGGCGCAATTGTTAAAAAAGACGATGGCGTTCTAATTAATAACCGGGTGAACAAGAAAATCCCGATTATTGATGAAGTAAGTTTATTAGAAAAAGTGCCTGTCGGGATGAAGGCCGCGATTGAAGTGGCACCGCCTGGCGGAGTCGTCGAAGTGTTGTCCAATCCATATGGAATCGCTACTGTATTCGACTTAAGTGCCGATGAAACAAAAATGATTGTTCCCATCGCAAGAGCCTTGATCGGAAATCGTTCAGCTGTTGTCATCAAGACACCAAAGGGAGATGTCCAAGCAAGAAGTATCCCTGCCGGAAAAATCCATGTGATCGGGAAAAAGAAGGCAACCGTAGATGTGGATGAAGGCGCCGAAAAAATGATGGAAGTCTTAACCGCTTCCGCACCGATTGAAGATATTAAAGGCGAACCGGGAACCAATGCCGGCGGAATGCTTGAACGAGTAAGACAGGTAATGTCAGAGCTTACCAATCAGCATCCGAAGGACATCAAAATCCAGGACCTGTTGGCGGTGAATACGTTTATCCCGAAAAAGGTAAAAGGCGGCTTGGCAGAGGAATTCTCCATGGAAAACGCCGTAGGGATTGCGGCGATGGTCAAGGCAGATAAATTGCAAATGCAAATGATTGCCGATGAACTTCATGCCCAACTGAACGTGGAAGTAGTAGTCGGCGGGGTTGAAGCAGATATGGCCGTACGAGGCGCACTGACCACGCCGGGAACGAACACACCACTTGCCATTGTCGATATGGGAGCCGGTTCGACCGATGCTTCGATTATGACGAAGGATGGTAAAACGACATCCGTCCATTTAGCGGGTGCAGGCGATATGGTGACGATGCTGATTAATTCAGAATTAGGTCTTGAGGACCTGGCTCTGGCAGAAGACATCAAAAAATATCCACTTGCAAAAGTAGAAAGCTTATTCCATATCCGCCATGAAGATGGAACCGTTCAGTTTTTCGAGAAGCCTTTAGAACCGCATGTGTTTGCAAGGGTTGTCATCCTGAAAGATGGCTATATGATTCCGATTCCAGGAGAGCAATCGGTTGAAAAAATCAAGATTGTGAGAAGAGGCGCAAAAGAGAAAGTATTTGTTACCAATGCGGTCCGTGCACTAACTCTTGTTTCTCCGACCCGCAATATACGGGAAATGGAGTTTGTTGTGTTAGTAGGAGGATCCGCCCTGGATTTTGAAGTTCCTCAACTTGTCACAGATGCTTTATCACAATATGGTGTTGTAGCCGGCAGAGGAAATATTAGAGGGCTTGAAGGTCCACGTAACGCAGTAGCTACAGGACTCATATTGGTTCTAAATGAAGGGGGAAGAGTTCAGTGAGAATAAACAGTGGTCAAGAGACACCAGCCATCCATGTTTATTATAGTTCACAACTGAATGATTCTTCCTTTTTTCATTCCTTGCTGTATGGCATGGAAGAAGAAGGTGTACCCTGCCACCTGCAAGCAGCACAAGGAGATACGGCTGTTGAGATCGGGTATCAAGCTGCCATTGACTCTCCCTTAGGAGTAGGAATTGGAATTGGTTTAGATGAGCAAATCATCCTTCATTATACCAAGCTGCCGAAGGAACAGCCGCTATTTCAAATCGATCATAAAGAGCCGTATAAGCAGAATGTGCTCGGAGCAAATGCTGCCCGGCTGGTAAAGGGAATTCCGTTTAAGAGTTTCGATGAAATTCACGAACAGAATGAAGAAACCCTATCCTCTGAGGAAATGTCTGCGATTGTGAAAGAAGTGATCCGGCAGGTATTGGAAAGAAGGCAAAAGGAGGTGGAATTTAGGAGATGAAAGCATTAGGGTTTATTGAAACAGTGGGATTAGCAGCAGCAGTGGAGGCCGCTGACACCGCCGTTAAATCAGCAAACGTCACTCTGTTGGGCTATGAGCTTACAAAGGGCGGCGGGATGGTACTGATCAAGTTTGAAGGCGATGTTGGGGCTGTTAAAGCCGCGTTGGAAGCTGGCAGCATGCAAGCCAGAAGAGTTTCTAAAGTGGCAAGCTCCCACATGATTGCAAGACCGCACGATGAACTAGAAGGAATGATTTACTCCAAATCCACGGTCGGACCTGCTCACAAGGACGAAAAGGAACTGCCACAGGCCCCAGCTGCCAGTGCAAGCAGGCCAGAACAGCCAGAGGTACAGGTTGAGGGAAGAACGGAAAAAGCGGATGAAGAGCTTCATGTCGATTCCGCTTCTATCCCTGATGATGAAAATATAGGTGATGAAGCTTTATTGGCCGACAATCAGCCTGAAGAGGTGGATTCAGCCCTTGAAGCACCTCCTATTCTAGAAGAACCAGCCGATGGTCAGGAGCCACGGGAAGAGGAGACGAAAATTTTTTCAGAGCAAATTGTAAAAAAAGCAACCTGCAACCAATGCCATGATCCTAAATGCCCAAGACAAAAAGGAGATTTACGATCAACGTGCATTCATTATAAAGAAATAGGAGGAACGGAAAATGAATGATTCATTAGGAATGATTGAAACAAAAGGACTTGTTGGAGCCATTGAGGCTGCAGATGCGATGACAAAATCAGCCAATGTCTCCTTAGTAGGGATTGAGCAAATCGGTTCAGGGCTTGTCACAGTTATGGTACGGGGTGATGTCGGTGCCGTAAAGGCGGCTGTGGATGCTGGTGCGGCTGCTAGTGAAAGAGTGGGCGAAGTGATTTCTGTTCATGTCATTGCAAGACCACACTCTGATGTAGAAAACATTCTTCCACATGGCCCAATGTTGGTGAAATAACGGGGGCTATGAAATGACGAACAGCTCGAGTTTACAAGAAAGAATCATAAAAGAAGTTGTCAAAAGACTGCAAAACCTGGAAGCGGAGCCCTTGGTCCCTATCGGAATTTCCAACCGGCACATCCACTTGAGTAAACAAGATTTGGAGACTCTCTTTGGAACAGGCTATCCATTAACCAAAATGAAGGACTTAAAACAACCCGGGCAATTTGCAGCCAAGGAAACCGTGTCACTCATAGGACCTAAAGGTGAAATCAAGAATGTGAGAATCTTAGGCCCTGTAAGAGGCAAAACCCAAGTGGAGGTCTCGTTAACAGACAGCTTCAAACTGGGGGTCGCTTCTCCTATACGTGAATCCGGGAAAGTAACAGGCACGCCGGGCTTGACCTTGGTTGGCCCTAACGGCAAATTGGAGCTCAAAGAAGGCGTCATCATTGCCCTTAGGCATATTCATGTACCACCTGAATTTGCGGAAGCATTTGATTTGAAAGATAAGGAAATGGTCGAAGTAGAGGTGGGCAGTGAGCGAAAAACCATCTATACAAACGTCCTGATCCGCGTATCAGATAAATTCCGATTGGAAATGCATTTAGACACGGATGAAGCGAATGCCGCTGGAGTGAAAAACGGGGAGCTCGGGAAAATAAGGAAAGGCTAAGAGATATTATGTCTATTGATCTTATAACAGTAAATAACTATATTGATAGGTTTGCCCAATTGGTTAACCAGCAAAAAAGTAATCCCTATCAAGGGGAGTTGAAGGTCGGAGTTGACCTGGGTACGGCCAATATTGTTTTATCTGTCTTGGACGAATCCGGCAATCCGGTTGCTGGTGCATCCCATCCTGGATCCGTCGTGAAGGATGGGTTGGTTGTAGATTATGTTGGAGCCGTAAGAATTGTAAGAAAGCTAAAGAGTGAGATTGAGGCGCTGCTCGGAGTGACGTTAACCAATGCGGCCACCGCCATCCCTCCTGGTACGGTGGGCGGGAACCTAAAAGCCATTGCCAATGTGGTGGAATCCGCAGAAATGGACGTCATCAAAGTGGTCGATGAACCGACTGCGGCCGCTGCAGTACTGGGTATTACCGATGGCGCCGTTGTGGATGTCGGAGGCGGGACCACAGGGATTAGTATTCTGCAAAACGGTGAGGTCATTTATACAGCGGATGAACCAACGGGTGGAACTCATATGAGTCTAGTGGTTGCTGGAGGTTTTAAAACATCTTTTGAGGAAGCGGAAAAGATAAAAAAAGATCCTAGTAGACAAAGAGAAGTCTTCCCTGTCATTAAACCGGTCGTCGAAAAAATGGCCTCGATTGTTAAAAGGCATATCAGTGGCCATGACGTGAAGGAAATTTACGTCGTGGGGGGTGCTAGCTGCTTTGATGAGTTCGAAAAGGTCTTTACGAAAGAGATTGGCATTACAACCATCAAACCGGCTCACCCTCTATTAATCACTCCTTTAGGCATTGCTCTATCCTGCTTGGAATGAGGTGAACGGATTTTGCAAGCTGAAGGCCTATTAGACCGCATCGTGGAAGAAGTATTGAAGCGACTGCAGAAGAAAATGAAAAAGGCCACCGTCCTCTTCACTGGAGGGGCCAGCGGATTTGAAGAATCTTTACAGCAGCTAAAGCTCCTCGTGGAGGACGGTTGGGATTTAAATGTCCTTTTATCTCAAAGTGCTGAATATGTTCTGAAACCTGCTTTCATAAAGGAACAACTCGGTGTTTCCACGATCCATGTTGAAAAAGAGATGAAGGGATTAAAACCATATTACGAGGGAATAAGCGCCCTGATTATTCCGACGTTAACCTTAAATACAGCCGTGAAGATTTCAGTGGGGATTTCGGATACCATGTCCACCAACTTGGCGTCCCACGTCATTATGGAAGGTATTCCGATTATTGCGGCCAAGGATGCATGTGACATGCAAAATCCCATTCGAAAACAACTTGGGTTGCATAAAGCACCGAAAGCCTATTTACAAAACATGAACGAACATCTTCAAACGTTGGAAAGTTACGGGGCCGTGCTGGTCGAGGCAAAGGATTTATACGAAGCCGTTAAACAGAATGTCTTTACCTTCTCGCCTCGGTTTGAAGAGCAGCCTAACCGGCCACAGAAAATGAGAGTTTTTAAGAAAAAGGTCCTGGCAAGATCGGATATTATCGAAGCGAAGCAAAAGCAAGAAACGCTCTCTATACCTAAGAATTCTATTATAAGTCCGCTTGCTCTTGAAACTGCCAAAGAGCTCGGAGTGACGATTATACAAGATAGTTGAGAAGGTGATCCAAGATGTACGTTGGAATTGTAGTTGGCAGTGTAGTAGCAACCAGAAAAGATGATGACCTTGTCGGAAAGAAACTGTTAATTGTGGAAAAAGTCCAGCCCAGCGGGGAAAAAACCGGGGTAATCGAAGTGGCAGTGGACAGTGTCGGAGCCGGCAGGGGCGAATATGTAGTGGTGACAAAAGGAAAATCAGCAGGAAATGTATTCGATAAGCCTGCTTCCGTCATAGATGCTGCGATTGTGGCGATTGTCGATTCGTTAGAGGTAGAGGAGGTAAAGAGTTTTGAGCATCTATACCAAACAAGGTGACCGGGGAGAAACCGGCTTACTAGGCGGGAGCCGGATTGCCAAGGACTCCAAGAAAGTCTCCTGCTACGGGACACTTGATGAAGCCAATGCTTCCCTAGGTGTCGCTTATTCTTTAATCGAAAAAGACGAATTAAAAACGATCATTAAAGAGATCCAGAAGCAGCTGTTTGTCGTTGGGGCGGAATTAGCCAGTGATGACAAAGGGGCGGACCTCCTTAAAAATAAAGTGGGCCAAAAAGAAATTGCCCGGTTTGAGCAAATCATCGATTCTTATGAAGAGAAGCTTGGGAAGATTCATGAGTTTATCATTCCAGGAGAAACGACGGCCTCGGCTGCGCTTCATTTGTCGAGATCGATTATTCGCAGAGCGGAACGATTAATCGTTGAATTGAGTAAAGAAACTGCGGTTCGTTATGAGATTATCCAATACGTAAACCGGTTATCCGATACCTTGTTTATGTTAGCCCGAGCAGAGGTTTACTATCATTTGGTAGCTGATATCAAAGAAAAGGTCATGGATAAATTGGAGGGTTCAAACGTCCATATGACAACGGTTTCCCTGCAGCTGGCCGTTAAGATGGCCGAGGCAGCAGAGGAAAAGGCTCTTCGTTTAGGCGTTCCTGTCGTATTTTCCGTGGTTGACCAAGGTGGGAACATCACGTTAATCCATCGCATGGAGGATTCCCTGCTTGCCAGTTTGGATATTTCCGCAAACAAGGCTTATACCGCTGTCGCCTTGAAAATGGCGACGCATGAACTGGTACCTGCCATTCAACCAGGTGCTGAGCTATATGGGATTCAATTCACGAATCAAAATAAAATTGTCACTTTCGGCGGAGGCTATCCGCTCATAGTTCAAGACCAAATAATCGGAGGCATCGGAGTCAGCGGTGGGACGGTAGAGGAAGATATGACCATTGCGGCCGAAGCCTTAAAGATTTTTAACAACGAAAGAAGGTAACTTAAATGGCTGTTGATGTGCTTAAAATAGAAGATCTTGTTAAAAAAATATTGGATGAAATGAGTTTTACCCAAGAAGAACCGGCTAAACCACAATATGGCTTATTCGAGACCATGGAAGAGGCCATTCAAGCGGCAGAGATGGCCCAAAAAGAATTGGTGAAACTTTCTTTTGAAAAAAGAGGCCATTTAATAGAAGCGATTCGCCAAGCAGCGAGGGAAAATGCCGAAAAGTTTGCCAGAATGGCAGTCGACGAATCTGGAATGGGCAACTACCAAGACAAAGTGACAAAAAATCTTGTTGCTGCTGACAAAACTCCAGGTTTGGAAGACTTAAAAACAGAAGCCTGTTCGGGTGATAATGGTTTAACCGTGGTTGAACTATCTCCTTATGGAGTTATTGGTTCAATTACCCCAACCACCAACCCAACCGAAACAGTCATTTGTAATTCAATTGGGATGATTGCCGCTGGGAACTCGGTTGTCTTCAGTCCTCATCCAACTGCTAAAAACACCTCCCTTTTTGCGATTGAGATGTTGAATAAAGCCATTGTGGCGGCAGGCGGACCAGATAACTTGCTTTCTACCACGATTAATCCATCAATTGAAGAAGCCAACACTATGATGAAGCATAAAAAAATCAGAATGCTAGTTGCAACCGGTGGCCCAGGTGTGGTCAAGGCCGTTCTTTCAAGCGGCAAAAAAGCCATTGGTGCGGGTGCAGGCAATCCTCCTGCTGTTGTGGATGAAACCGCCGATCTTGAAAAAGCAGGAAAAGATATTGTGGACGGGTGCAGTTTTGACAATAACCTTCCATGTGTAGCCGAAAAAGAAGTCATCGTGGTCGAGTCTGTTGCTGATTACCTAGTATTCTATATGAAACAAAATGGCGCTTTCCATATTACCAATAAGGAACAAATTCAAAAGCTTACCGATCTAGTGGTCGACAAAGGGCATGCCAATAAAAAATATGTGGGCAAAGACGTTGCTTACATTTTAAAGCAAATTGGTATAGAGGTTCCAGAGGGTACACGCGTTGCCATCATGGATGTAGAAGGAGATCACCCATTAGTCACCGTTGAACTGATGATGCCGATCCTTCCCATCGTCCGGGTTGAAAATGTTGATCAGGCCATTGACCTGGCTGTGGAGGTAGAGCATGGCTTCCGTCATACGGCCATCATGCACTCGAAGAATGTGGACAATCTCACGAAATTCGCAAGAGCCATTCAAACCACTATTTTCGTGAAAAACGGGCCATCCTTTGCAGGAATTGGTGTGGGCGGAGAAGGTTATACTACCTTTACCATCGCGGGACCTACCGGAGAAGGTTTAACTTCAGCTAAAAACTTCGCAAGACGGAGAAAATGCGTGCTGGTTGACGGTTTATCTGTTCGATAGAGGAATTTATTTGAAGTCAGTAAGGAAATGCACTTCTAGATATCACTTTACAAAATTATTAAAAAAGCGAAACCATTGGAGGCATTTACATGACTTGGACATTAATATTAGCTGCATTTGGCGGCGGAATTTTTGGAGCGGTTCTAGGAGCTCTGCCAGCCTTTATTTTCACAGGATTTATCGGATTAATCGGGGTAGGTGTCCTTTCTGCCGGCGGCCCCGCCACAATTTTAAATGATATCACATTTGGGACGTTATTTGGCCCGCATATCGCATTTGCCGGCGGGGTTGCCGCTGCGGCATTTGCGGCCAATAATAAACATGAATTAGAGAGCGGCGCCGATATTTTAACCCCTTTGAATAAGACCCATGATTTACAGGTTTTATTAGTGGGCGGGATGTTTGGTATCATTGGCTATTTGATCAACTATCTTTATGCTTACTTGAAAATTCCGGTCGATACGGTGGCGATGACGGTCTTTACATCCGGATTAATTGCCCGTTTCCTATTTGGCCATACAGGACTAACCGGCAAGTACACCTCCACCAATGGGGAAAAACGACATTTTATCCCGAATAAGCAATCATTAGGATTTGTTTTGGTTTATTCACTGGGTTTTGGTTTGGTTGTGTCTTACTTGGTCGATCTAACGCAAATCAATGTCCTAGGTTTTGTGATCAGTGCGGCCCTGCTAATTTTCTTGCAGTTTGGCATTGATATACCGATTACCCATCATATTACCCTTGTAGCCGGTTATGCGACCATTGCTTCCGGAAGTGTTCTGGTTGGTGCCTTGTTTGCCGTCATTGCCGGACTGCTGGGTGAAGTCATTGGAAATACGTTTAATAGTTATGTGGATACCCATATCGATCCGCCGGCAACGACAATCTTTCTCTGTAGTTTGTTCATCTTTTCACTAATGTAAAGGGAAATGATGCGGCTTATGGGTATGGCACAATCATCGGAGGAAAGAGCAGATGAATACACTCTTATTAAAGCCAAAAGTTTATTATGGAAATCACTCACTAGAATCCTTACAGGATCTTCATGTTGAAAGAGCTTTAATCATCACGGACCAAATGATGGTCAAGCTTGGAACAGCTGAGAAAATTACCAAGCTGTTGCCGGATGCCTCCTGTACGATTTTTTCTGAGGTAGAACCCAATCCTTCATTAGAAACCGTGAAAGCAGGGTTATCCGCCTTTTTGACCGTGCAGCCGGATTTACTCGTGGCACTTGGAGGAGGCTCGCCGATTGATACTGCCAAAGCCATCTTGTTGTTTGCCCAGCAGGTAAACAACAAGGCTGGCGGTGCCTTGAATGTAAAAAGGCCCTTATTTGTGGCCATCCCAACGACCAGTGGAACTGGTTCAGAGGTTACTTCTTATGCTGTCGTCACCGATACGGCCCGCAACGTGAAAATTCCGTTGAGTGATGACAGCATGTATCCGGATATTGCTATTTTGGATGAGCAGCTGACTAAGTCTGTACCACCTTCTGTCACGGCCGATACCGGTATGGATGTGTTAACGCATGCCATTGAGGCATATGTATCGTTACAGGCTACTGATTTCACCAATATTTTTGCTGAACGAGCCATCAAAGATGTCTTTACTTACCTACTGCGGGCATACCGATTCGGGGAAGACCTTGAGGCGAGAGGGAAATTGCATCTGGCATCCTGTATGGCAGGGGCTGCGTTTACCAATGCTACTCTAGGAATCAATCATAGTTTAGCCCATGCAGTCGGGGCGAAATTCCATTTGTCCCATGGGAAAAGCAACGCCATTTTGCTTCCTTACGTCATCCAATATAATGGTGGTTTATGTGACGGAACGGTTCAAACTTCAGAGGCGGCAAGAAGATACACAGAGATTTCCCAAATGTTAGGACTCGCCAGTTCTACCTTGGAAGAAGGTGTGTTGAGCCTATCGACAGCCGTTCATTATCTTAATAGAAGATTAGGCATTCCGCAGACCTTTAAAGATGGCAAGATTGAGGAAGACACCTATCAAAATTGGATCCCAACCCTTGCAGAGGATGCCTTGAAGGATATTTGCACCGCCGGCAATCCCAAAAGGGTTACTAAGGAAGATTTAGAGTATCTATTAAAATGGGCCTATCAAGCATAATTCATAAGTAAAAAATCAGGAGGGGTAAGTATGGAAAACAGGATTAGAAGACCGCTTCCAAGATTGGTTTATAAATGGCTGATTGGGAAAAAGTAACCCTTTGTTAACAGATGACTAGCGCCAATGATAATAAAAAAATAGGATGTAGTGGAAATGGACGAAAACAGAAAAGACAGAGTCATTCAAGAATATGTTCCTGGTAAACAAGTCACGCTGGCACATATCATCGCCAATCCTGATGGGGATTTGTATAAAAAGTTAGGTCTCGTAGGCAATCATAACCAAGCGATTGGCATTTTAACCATCACGCCAAGCGAGGCATCCATCATTGCTGCAGATATTGCCATGAAGTCAGGAAATATCGAGATCGGATTTGTGGATCGATTTAGTGGTTCCGTCGTGATGACAGGAGATATCTCTTCGGTGGAGTATGCCTTGCAAGAAGTCATCTCAGGATTGTCGGCCATCTTAAATTTTTCAATTGCCACTAAGGTTACAAGAACATAGGAGTCCATGATGAGAAAAATGATTCTAATTGGCAAAACGGGCTGTGGAAAAACAACTCTATGTCAGCAACTCCATGGGGAACCCATCGAATATAAAAAAACTCAAGCCATCCAAACACTTCCCTATGCCATCGATACTCCTGGTGAGTATATTGAAAATCGGTTTTATTACAATGCGCTTACTGTCACGGCCGCTGATGCAGATGTGATTGGTTTGATACAAGACTGTACGGAGAAACGGAACTATTTTCCGCCTTTATTTGCTTCTATTTTTCCGAAGCCGGTCATTGGATTAGTGACAAAAATTGATCTTGCAGAAAGTAAGGAAGATATTCAAGAGGCTGAAATCTATCTTGAAATGGCTGGGCTGGGGCAGAGAAGGTGTTTACTGTTTCTGTTTCCACTGGACAAGGAATCGAACAGGTGGCCAACTATCTAAATCAGGATCAGGTCTAGAAATTACTAACATATATTTGTCGGAAATGGTAAAAATGTAGAAAATAATATCCAAAAAAGTCAATTTTCACATATAATAGTATTATCATAAAAAAATAGTTTTTAAAATAGGTACATCACTATGATGTAAAAGGGAAGTTGGTATAATCCAACGCGGTCCCGCCACTGTAAATGGGAGCAACCTATCACAAGCCACTGTCGGGATTCGATGGGAAGGCATTAGGAAGCGATGAACATGAGCCAGGAGACCTGCCTATTTTTCTTACCATAGCCTACGCGGATAGGAGGGTGTTAAGATTTAGTTGCCTATTTCATCTTAACTGTTACCATACATCCTCCTCCTCCCATAGGGGGATTTTTTTATGGAGAATTTGTAGAATGGAGCGGAGGACAATGTATCGGAATACGAAATTAAGAGTAGGTATGATTCTTTTGCTAGTTTTTGGTTTCTTTGCTAGCGGGCTAAACTTAACAGCAGCATCTGCGGCAGAAAATCAAGCAACGGTTTCCGTAGTAGACCAATACGGAAAAATACTCTTTCCGGAAACGACTGTGACGATTGCAACCAATGAAAATGCTTTTGATGCATTAGTGGGTGCAGTTGGGGAAGAGAATGTAGAGTATACACAATATAGTTTTGGAAAATGGATTGACAGTATCCTTGGTCTTGCAGGAACTGCTGATTTCACCAAATATTGGGGATTTTTCATCAACGGGGAATCCGCGGCAACGGGCGCAGATGGTTATATTGTCCAAGCAGGCGACAAACTGACCTTCCAATATACTGACACCACAGCAGTGAAGCAGGCGACGCTTTCAGTTATCGGTGTAAACGGAGCAGTACTTTATCCGAAAACAAATATAGCGATTGCAGATAATGAAAATGGTTTTGATGCATTAGTGGCTGCAGTTGGAGAAGAGAATGTGGGATATACACAATATAGTTTCGGAAAATGGATCGACAGTATCCTTGGTCTCGCAGGGACAGCCGATTTCGCTAAATATTGGGGTTTTTACATAAATGGGGAATCCGCGACAACGGGAGCAGATGGTTATACCGTTCAAAACGGCGATCAACTAACCTTCCAATATACGGATACGACAGCGGCAGCTGGCGACGGCACACCAACAAACGATGATAGCTCAAATACTGAAACGAACAATCCTATATCCAATGAGCAACTTCAAACTGCTATGGACCAAGCCAGCCAGTATACGCTTTCTAACTGGGATGATACCAATACGTGGGGAGCTGTCGCTTTAAGACAAGCCGGAAAAACAGTTCCTGACAGTTATTTGGAAACGGCCAAACAGTTGATTCAAAGTAAAGGCGGAAATTTTCGTCTGATTACGGATGCAGAAAAATATACGATGGGGATCCTAGCTGCAGGAGGGGACCCAGCCAATATTGCTGGGTATAACCTTGTAGAGAAAATCTATAACGGTGATGTAACCAAACAAGGCAACAACGGTGTAGTCTATGCACTAATTGCCTTGGACAGTGGTAATTTTACCATCCCATCTTCCGCCGTTTGGACGAGGGAAAAATTAATCCAACAGCTTTTGGATGTTCAACAGTCAGACGGCCATTGGTCATTGAGTGCCACTGATTCTTCGACTGACATTGATGTTACGGCAATGGTTCTTACGGCCCTTGCTTCCTATAAGGATCAAGAAGGAGTAAAAGACAGTATTACGAAAGCGGTGGATTATTTATCCACCCAATATCTGTCCGGAAAAGTCGATAACAGTAACTCGGCTGCACAGGTTGTGATTGCATTATCGGCATTGGGAATTGATGCAAATGATTTATTATTTACAAAAGATAATGTGAGTATCATGCAATATCTGATGTCCTTTCAAAATGCAGATGGCGGATTTGGCTATAAGCCGGGGGATGCAAGTGAAACTATGTCCACTCCGCAAGGTCTTCTAGCTGTCGGAGCGTACCAGCGCTTTATGAATGGTAAAGGATCGATTTATCAATTACCTGTTAACAGTCCAGTATCGAATGAGACCGCAACTAATGATGGGCAAACAACAGCACAGACACAAACTCAAACACAAACACAGGCTCAAGCTCAAACCCAAACTCAAGTACAAACCCAAACTCAAGCGCAAACCGAAACACAAGCTGGAAGCCAGGAAGGAAGCACTTTACCAAAGACTGCTACCAATACATGGAACCTCTTGGCTGCAGGGATGCTGCTAGTCATTGGTGGTTTGGTAGTTCTTTATTTTACTAGAAGAAGAAACGCTTAATTGTTGGAAAAATCCCTCTGTCTTTCAAGGTGGAGGGGGGATTTTAAAAAGTTTAAGAATGTATATCATTTTGTAACTTGAGAATTGTCTAGCTCCAGCGCCCTAACGCCTAGTGTCCTTCGCTCTCCGCCCTACGATAAGTCAACATCGATTCGCCACCTGCTCCTGCGCCAAAGCATATTCGAGGAGGCGGCTGTTCAGCTCGTCGCAAAGCCCTGGAAGCTTATTCAGGTAGTTGCTTGGCTCATCGTGTTTCCTTTATCTCAGTTGAAGAGGCTCTAGGCCATACGGCGCTGACCAGGGCGCTTGCGCTTTTCTTAGAAAGGAGTTTTTAATATGAAGAACCGTCCTAAAAAGTTGATTTTTGCTATAGTGGCTTTCCTCCTGATAGTAGGTATTGCCGGATTTAGTTCCATCGCTAAATCGAAGGATGAGGCGAAAAGCGAAAATGTACAGACTGCGGAAGAAAAGTCCGTGAGCACAACGGCAACAGAAAAGAAAGCGGAAGAAAAGGCTGCGACAACCGAGCCAGCAGCAGAAAACACTGCAGAGGACCAGGCTGCCACAACAACAGCCGCAACCGAACAAACCAATGCCACTCAAACTGGGCAAATCGCTGCCTCGGCAGCCACTCCAACAGAGAATAAACAGCCTGCTGCTTCTGCCAGTAGTAGTACATCCGCAGCGTCTGTTGCCCAACCAAGCCAAACTACTACAAATGCAGCCGCCAGCCAGCCGGCAACAACGCCAACTGCACCTGCTGTTACGACGACAAGCCCAGCACCAGAGCAAACTGTCAAGATTACGATTATTGGTCCAAAGGATCGTGGGACGATTTTGGGTGCCGAAAGCGTTACCATTAAAGAGGGTAATACAATCTTGGACGTACTGTTTAATGCTATTGGGAAATCCAATGTCGATTATAGCGGGAGCGGGGCCACAGCTTACGTTGCTGGTATCAATAATATTTATGAGTTTGACTACGGTCCGAAAAGCGGCTGGACCTGCTACCAGAACGGAACGAAGCTTTCAAGAGGTGTAGGAATCACCCAAGTGAAAGCAAATGACCAAATTGAGTGGAAATATACCGAGGATTATTCGGTGAATCAGTGATGAGAAACGAGTTTAAGAGATTCCATCCACTCGTTTTATTTTCCTACTACGTAGGAGCTCTAGCTTTGGTTATCATCATGCAGCATCCGATTTTTTTATGCCTAGCATTCCTGGTTATTTTAGCCGTTAATTATGTGGAAGATCAGTTAAAAGGCGTATCCAAATGGGTTACGTTTATGATTACGACGGGGTTATTCATTCTTATCCTAAACCCCGTTTTTAATGAGCGGGGCCAGCATGTCCTTTTTACTGTGTTTAGCCATCGAGTGACAGGGGAATCAGCCTTGTATGGCGGCATCAATGCCCTGCTCTTAATCGGGGTGATGGCACTGTTTGTTTCCTATAATGAGGTCATGGCCCCCAATAAATTATTGTATTTATTTTCTAAGTTTCTGCCGCAATTTGCTGTATTACTCATGTTAACCCTTCGTTTTATCCCGTTAATGAGAAGAAGGGTAGAGGAGATTTCCGCCATTCAAACGAGTAAGGGAATGTCAGTTGCTCATGGCAGGTGGAGAGACAAAGCCAAAACGGGCATGCTCTACCTGCAATTGCTG
The DNA here is from genome assembly GCF_054950115.1 of Neobacillus camarae. NCBI lineage: Bacteria > Bacillati > Bacillota > Bacilli > Caryophanales > Bacillaceae > Neobacillus > Neobacillus camarae. The sequence goes on from NZ_JBUCKX010000002.1 coordinate 713,386, forward strand.
CTTGTTCACTCGCTCGAAGAAGCGATCCAAACAGCCGATTCCATGAAGGCGCGTGGGTATGGGCAAGGCTCACGGTCCACCTATGAATATTTCATCTTGAAAAAATCTGACGTGATGGCGCTTGTGTACCTGCTTTTCTTATGTTCTGTTGTGATTTATGGCCGGATTTCAGGATTTGGTTATTTAACCATCTACCCAATCTTGGAGACATTGACGATCTCCGCAACTGAATCCATCATTCTCGTCGTTTATTTATTATTTATTAGTTTTCCACTGTTCGTTCAAATGGGAGGGTATATCCGATGGCGGTTATCCAAATAGACAATATGACTTTTACTTATCCGGATGCACCTGAACCCGCAATCAGGAACCTATCGCTCGAAATCGAAAAGGGTCAATTTGTTGTGCTTTTTGGTTCCTCAGGTTCCGGAAAAAGCACCTTATTACGGTTATTGAAAAAGGAAATTCAACCGCACGGTCAGTTATCGGGCGGGATTTCTATAAATGGCAGTGACTTGCAGGAATCCAAGGAGGTTGGCTTTGTTTTCCAGGATCCGGAAAACCAAGTGGTTGCTGATGATGTGCTGCATGAACTTGTGTTTGGTCTTGAAAATATTGGTCTCTCGACAAATGAGATGAGAAGCAGGGTGGCTGAAATGGTCCATTATTTTGGAGCAGAAGCTTTGCTATCTCGCAAAACGTATGAACTTTCTGGCGGAAAGAAGCAGCTGATTAATCTGGCTTCGGTGCTTCTGATGCAGCCGGACATCCTGCTGTTAGACGAACCTACCTCACAATTGGACCCGGTGAGTGCGCGGGAATTTTTAGATATGCTCATCAGGATTAATGAGGAATTTGGGGTCACGATTATTTTAGCCGAGCACCGCTTAGAGGAAGTGTTACCATTAGCAGATAAAATTGTCATGATGGAAGCGGGGGAAATCATTCATGAGGGCGACTCAAGACAGGTTCTCACGGATCTATGGGATTCACCCTATAAAGCCTATGTCCCTAGCATTCCATCGTTATTTTTGAAAATAAATGGCGAGGGAACCCTGCCTTTAACCGTAAAAGAGGGGAGAGGCTGGATTCAACGCTATTCTATAAAGGAAAAAGTCCTAACGCCTAGGGCTGCCATCCGGGATGAATTCATCCAGACAAAAAATGTTTCTTTTTATTATGATAAGAATTCGATGGTCTTAAATGAGCTGGATTTCACCTTAAATAGGGGTGAGTTTTATTCCCTTCTGGGCGGAAACGGGTCAGGAAAATCAACCCTGCTCAAAATTTTGACGGGAATATTGAAGCCCAAACACGGGAAAGTGATGTTTCAAGGAAAATCATCTAAAGCATTGAAAAACCAAGAGCTGGTGAACAAAATCGGCTACCTGCCGCAGAATCCGAAACTCTTTTTTATCCAGGACAGTCTTGAGAAAGAATTGGAAGCCACGATGGAGCAGTGGGGCATCATGGATCAGCAGGAAGTGGACAACTTATTGGAAAAACTGGGGATTGCCCATCTCACGAAAAAACATCCTCATGATTTGAGTGGGGGAGAGCTGCAAAAGGCTGCGATTGCCTGTTTGCTGATCCGTAAGCCTGAATTGTTATTGCTTGATGAGCCGACAAAAGGATTGGATCCTGTTTCGAAACATCAGTTGGCGGCCATTCTTCAGGAACTCAATGGGTCGGGCATTACGATTTTAATGTCGACGCATGATGTGGAATTTGCTGCCCGGTATTCATCGAGATGCGGCATGATGTTTCAAGGGACCATCACATCCGAAGAAACTTCCGAAAACTTTTTTAAGGGGAATTTCTTTTATACCACGATGATTCAACGGCTTTTCCGCCATATTCCGGACAACAGGATTCTCACGGTGGAGGAGGCGGAGCGTTTATGCGTGTTAACCGAGTACTCGTTAATGTAATATTTCTAGCCCTGCTTGCGGTTTTATTGTATTTGTCGCTATTTTGGCAGGATCATTATTTGTTGCTAAGCTTTGCGCTTGTCTCCGTTTCGCTGTTGTTTTTGCTTTTCCGTTTTGAGAGCAGAAATGTGGAAGCCAGGGAACTCGTTCTGTTGGCTGTTTTAGCGGCGATTGCGGCTGTCGGCCGAATTCCGTTTGCCAGTATCCCCAGTGTCCAGCCAACCACTTTTGTGATTATGATGTCTGGGTATGTGTTTGGTGCTGAAAGTGGCTTCATGATTGGTACGCTGGCCGCGCTAGCTTCCAATATGGTGTTAGGGCAAGGCCCATGGACGCCTTGGCAAATGGTTTCTTGGGGTTTGGTCGGGTTTACAGCAGGCTATCTGCGCCATACCGCCATGATGAACCGTAAGTGGGGAAGAATCTTCTTTGGGATTGTTTGGGGCTATTTATTTGGCTGGATCATGAACCTATGGGGTTTTTTCTCTTTTACTCAATCGGCAGGAACCATTAGTTCGAAAGAAATCATTACCTATTTTGCCGGCAGTGCCTTATTTGATACCCTGCATTCCGTATCCAATGTCTTCTTTCTCGTTGTCTTTGGTGATGTTTGGATAAAAATTTTAACCAGATTCAAACGAAAATATGGGCTGCTTGAATGAAGCTGGAGGTCACGGGGACGGTTCGAGGGCACTGAAAAAGTCCGTCTGGAGAGAAAAGGAAGCTAATAGCCTGGAATATAGGCCGTTAGCTTCTTTTATATTTACTAAGTTCATTTAGAACATCCCCTATTACCTCTAGGGGCCTTTTTTTCTTCGGTACGGTCGTTAGAGAGAGCTTCCTAATTCCTCTGAAGGCCTTTTCTCCTTCAGAACGGTCATTAGGGTACCTACCTCATTTCTCTGAAGAGTCATTTTCCAAAAGCCAGGAGGACCTTCCCATGTACAACGTCCTCATGAAGCAATGCGCAGGAGGATGATACCGAAAAATGCCATTAACAGACCTAAAGCTTCCCGTTTGGTCCAATCTTCCTTCAGATAGAAACGGGCATATAACAGGACAAGGGCGACATTGGAGGCGACGATGGCAGAAACAATCCCTGTGATCCCGTCCCGATAAGCCGGAAAAATCAATAGCATTCCGAGCGCATTGGTGATCCCAACCGCCATGCCCCAGCCCACGGTTTTACCCATTGTCCAACCGGTGGCCACTTGCCGATTAACCAATTCGCTTGCTGCTGCGACTTCTTTACGTACTTTGTTTTCATGGGACTTTACCAAAGCCCATGAAGTTCCGAACATTAAGCTGCCGGTTGCAAACATGAGAGTTAAGGCTGGCAGAGCAGATGCCCCGAATAAGGTAGCCTGCTTCACCGATACATCGGTAAAGCCAAAGAAAAACATGGTTAACAGCCCCCATTGCACTCCTTTTAATTGGCCGAGCCTTAAATCCTGTGAGTATTTAATCAGCAGCAGTCCAATCAAGACGATAAAGAAGGCGGCAAATTGCCAGGGTGTCAGCCCTTCCTGCCACAATATGTAGGCAACCGTCATCACCACAAGCGGCGGCAGTCCGGTAAATAAAGCGACAATGGAGGCTTTGCCGACGGCATACCCCTTATACATAGAGGCGTTGGCAATAAACGAGAACATCCCCATTAGTACTCCCATCAGAGCCCCCATGGACCATGGCTGCTGGACGAACAGATTCACACCCACTGTGATGATGGTGCCGGACAAATAGACCCCCATCAATAATAAATTGCGATCAATCGGCCGCTGCGATGTCCAATGATAAAGAATTCCCCTTAAACCAAAACAGACCGCTGCGGCGACCGCGAAAACAAACCACATACCCCTTCACCCACTTTTAAAATTTCCAACTCATGTAAGTCTATGGTTAGTATACATGAAACATGAAGCGTGAGGATGGTTCCTCTGTATTAATTATTGATTAATAGACTGAGATGGATGAAAAGGGCTAAAAATAGTTAACGAGGTTCCTACTGGTATCTGTGGTAAAATTTTTCAATATATTTACAGATTTGTTACATAGGTGTAAAATATATTTCGGATATTGTTATATTAATATAGCTTTTCGGAGGGGATAAATTGTGAACAAATCACTTATTGCTGGTTTTGCGGCGCTTATATATGCAGGAACTGTTCTTGTTGGTTGCAGCGGACAAAAGGCATCTGAAGAACCTAAAAAAGCAGCTACAGCGGCTGAACAAAAAGAGGTTTCCAATAAACCAGTTAGTAAACCGCAAAAAGATGAAAGCGGGAATATTATTTTAACAGAGGTAGGGCAAAAAGCATCAGATGATGATGGGACAACGGCTGAACTGATGAAGATCAAAGAAGTTAATCAAACCGTTGATATCGCTCCTGTAAAACTAACAGTCCAGGATTTAAAAGTCATCAAGTTAACCAATGTAGGAAAAGACTTTGGAGATTTCCTATTACAATATACCGGTGGTTCGGAATTGCCAAAGGAATTAAATTATATCCAAGTGAATTATACAGCTGAGAATACAGAGGATAAAAATATTAGCTGGAACCAAGTTCAAACGCTTGTTACGAATACTGGGGAACAATTAGATGCAAGCGGAAATGACTTTATCTGGGAGAAGAACCCATTTGATGGCACTTTTTACGGGAAGACGAAAATTGAGGGCACGATTGGGGTCATCACGAATAGTAAGCCAGAGGATTTAACTTCATTGAAGTTCATTATTAGCAGTACATTTGATCCGGATACTTTCGAGGACATTACACCGGAGCAGCAAGCAGTTTTCCAATTTTAATTTCAAAAAGCCAATGCTAAAAATAAATGTCTGTTTAAGAAGCTTGAGGCCTATATGTAATTTGTTAAAACAAGGAGATACGTTCTATCTTCTTGTTTTTTTGATAGCCTGTTTACCACAACTCTGGTAAATAAATTTCATATGGAAAATAGGCACAAAGTTTAATACTATAAAAATAGTAACTAAACCGAAAGTCTTGCTTTAAGGGAAGCATTAAAGGAGTTCAATTATGATCAAGCCTAAATATACCCTGCAGTCCAAATATAAAAGCCCGGCCAGCAGGCAGTTCACCGACCGCGAGGAATTCGTGACCTCATTTCTAAATGCATTAAGAAATAAAGAAAGTGATACATACAAAGTTCTATCATTCTATGGAGTCGGCGGCATCGGGAAAACCAGTCTACGTAAAAAGCTGGGCGAAATATTAGAGGATGACTTTCCGAACAGCGTGTGGACCGTGATCGATTTTGAAGTATCCAATTTCCGTAACTTGGATACCGCCCTTTTCGTATTGCGCAAAAACCTTAAATCCCAATATCATATTAAGTTTCCATTATTTGAACTGGCCTACTCGATCTATTGGTCGAAAGTACACCCCAACATTACGGCGAGTAAGGAAAACCTGCCTTTCTTAGAAGAAGGAGGAGTGGTGGCGGATATAATCTCCACTTTAGGAGATGTCCCAGTGATTGGCATTGCGCCGAAAATCTTAGGGATTGCCTTGAAAAGCAAGGAGCTGGCACCGAGATATTTAAACAGCGTGATTCGAAGCGAATTAATCCAAATGGAGCAATTCGAACCGAATGAAATCAAGGAACGTCTGCCGCTGTACTTTGCCACCGATCTAAGAGAATGGTTAGCGGCAAAGAATTCTCCAGTAGTGATTTTTTTAGATACCTATGAAGCTCTTTGGGAAAATAAACGCACGGAGGGGAACCTCTATACCCAAGATGAATGGGTCCGCGAACTGGTGGCCCATTTACCTGAGGTATTATGGGTGGTCACCGGCCGTGAGAAACTCCGTTGGGCGGAACTGGATGCGGATTGGAAGGACGCACTGGAGCAGCACTTAATTGGACAATTATCCGATATCGATGTGAGGAGTTTTCTCGTTTCCTGCAATATTGTGGATGAGCAGGTGCAGCAAACCATTATCGAGTCGTGTCACGGGGTCCCTTATTATTTGGATATTTCCGTGGATACCTATGAAGAAATCATCGATAAATTTGACCGGCTGCCGATCAAGGAAGACTTCGGTCAAACTCCTAAGGAAGTGTTTGAGCGATTTATCAGGTATCTGGATAAAAGTGAAATCGAGACCTTGAAGCTGCTGGCCATCCCGCGTGCCTTTAATGAAGACTTGTTTACGCTTTTGGTCACAACGTTTCAGACGGGTTATTCGCTCACTTCGTTTGCTGATTTATGCCGGTTCTCTTTTACACAAAAGTTAGACACGGAGAATTGGGACATGCACCAGCTGATGAGAATCAGCCTCCAAGATCAAATGTCGGGTACCTTAACCCAACGCGTTCAGGAAAGTCTGTTTCAATACTATGATCACCAGTTGAAAAGTATATCAGAGAGTCAATTAGCAGCAGAGGGTGTGCAATATGTAACAGAAGCGTATTACCATTTGAGCTCATATGCCGACGTAGTCCGTGTAACAGACTGGTTTGAACAGGCAACCGTTCCGTTTTTTAAATTGAAATTAAGACATTGTATCATTCCGATTTATCAAGAGCTAGTCGATGACCTGCGGGAAGGAAATGCCGCCCCGCTTCTCTTGGCCAAACATTTAACGGAACTTGCTTATCTTTATAACGATTATTGGCGGTTTGATTTGTCTGAAGGAATGCTTGTGGAGGCCATTGAGATCCAGAAGAATTTGCTTGGCGATTCCCATATCGATTTAGCAACAACATTTAGAAGACTTTCGGTTGTGTATTCTATTAAAGGAAAGAATTTGGAAAAAGCAGAAGAGCTACTGCATCAGGCACTAGCCATTCAATCCAATCACTTGGGGCCGCGTGCTGCAGATCTCGCGTTAACCTATACCAGCTTAGGGAGACTTTATTTGGTTCAAAACAAGGATCTTGATGCGGAAGCCCACTATCGTAAAGCATTGGAAGTCAGGCTGGAAAACTTTCCAGAGAATCATATGAAAGTAGCTTATTCCTATAATAACTTAGGATGGTCTCAATTGAAGCTGGAAAAGCTGGAGGAGGCTAAGTACAACCTGACAAAGTCCATCGGCATTCGGGAAGAGCAGGTAGGAAGAACTCACAGGGACTTGGCAATTCCGCTTAACAATTTAGGCCGCGTTTACCATCTTGAAGGCGACCTTGAACAGGCAGAAAAGCTTTATCTTGAAGCGGTCAAAATCAAGGAAGAAAAGTTTGGCGAAGGGCATCCGAGCCTCTCTGCTTCGTACCATGATTTAGGAAGGCTGTATTTTCAATTGGAAAACTATCCGCTTGCGGAGGACTATTATCGTTCAGCCATCGATATCCGGGAAAGTTACCTTGGTGAGGACCATCCGGGAGTCGGCGAGGTGCTGGTCGATCTTGCGGATTTACTGGCGGCAACCGGCCATTTAGGACAGGCGATGGATTGCTATCAACGGGCGGAAACCATCAACGAGAATAATGTAGGAATGTCTTCCTCCAAAGTAGAGCAGCTCCATGCTGGTTTAGAAAAACTGGTGAGCCAGCAGTGAAGGCTGGGGACGAATGCCCATCGAAAATAAGGTGTAAATTTACACTGTATATTTTTCTTTAATTGAAGATCATTCTTTCGAAAAAAGTAAAACCACCCTGCGCTCTTGCAAGCAAAAGGGTGGTTTCATGAAAGACTAAGCGGTGGCAGGGAGAAGTGTCCGCAGCACTTCTCTTTTTATTATGTATCTCAAATAAACCTGTCAGTTTACGAGTTTCTTAATCGTTTGGATTACATCTCCCCGAATCGGATTTTTAAAATTCCCATCCAATCTGACAGCAGACCCAAAGTGATATTCACTGGCCTGGAGTTGCTTGTGAATATATCCAATATTATCTGCGTTAAGACCGCCCCCCGGCATTATGATGGGGCCATTTGTTTTTTGCGATACTTCTATCATTTTTTGTAACGTATCCAGACCATTGGGGACGGTTGGCTGACCCCCTGAGGTCAAGATTCGATCTATTTTAAACGGCGAATCGCAAAGGGACTTGCAGATTGCCAATGAATCTACCTCGTCAATGGCACGATGAAAGGTCACGGATAAACCTTTTGCTTCTTCTAACACCATTTCCAATAACTCGTAATCCACTGTCTTCTGTTCGGTGTTCGCTCCAAAAACGATACCAGCCGCACCAAGCTCTCGAATGACTTTAATATCCTCTTTCATCGCATCCCATTCATGCTTCCGGTATACGAATGAAAAGCTATGGGGACGAACCATGACCATGACGGGGATGGTCACGCTTTGCACCACCGTCTTGATCGTTCCATAACTTGCGGTCAGGCCGCCTTCAGACATCGCAGACACGAGTTCGAGGCGATCGGCCCCGTGTGCTTCAGCTGTCCGGGCCTCTTCCTGATTCAAGACAATCACTTCTACTAAACTCATCCTCATCAACCTTCTTTCTATGATAACAGTCCAATAGCTTAAGTGTACCCGAGATTCTGGGGAGATTGGAAATTTTTATATACAGAAAATTTGTAAAAGGTGAAATAATTATCTTACTGCTTCGACTAACTTATAAGTAAAAAAGTCAGAAGAAAAATGGAGTTGACCAGCTGATGAGTAGCAGCAAAATTTCAGAGTGGTTTTACTTATACAACAAAGATATATACCACTATTTGGTGTATTACATCGGGTCAAGTGATGTGGAAGACCTGGTGCAGGAAGTTTTTATCCGGGCCATAAAGGGCTTTGATACGTATCAGGCAAAATCCAGTCCTAAGACCTGGCTTTATTCGATTGCACGCCATGTCGGGATCGATGAAATCAGGAAAAGGAAGCGTTACGGGATCAAGCAAATAAATGGGTTCCTGGAGGAGCCAACGGATAAGGAGACGCCGGAGCAAATTATCCAACAACATGAAGAGAACCGGTTGCTGTATCAAACCATTCAATCTTTAAAAGAGAATTATCGAGATGTCATCATCCTTAGAGGCATTAAAGAACTTTCTGTTCCTGAAACGGCATCGATTTTAAATTGGAATGAAAATAAGGTTAGGATCACCTATCATCGTGCGTTAAAGACACTACAAAAAAGGATAGGAGGAATTTCTCTATGAGAGAGAATGAGAACTTTCATGAATTAGAGAGAAAAATTCAAGCATTGCCAGAGCCTGATTTTGATCAAAAGTTTCCTAAAGCTGTTCAAGATACCATCCATGATCAGCTTTTGCGGTTTGCGCGTTCCTATGAAAAGAAGAAAAAGAGGAAAGCTGTCATATGGAAAACGATATCGGTTGGTTTGGCCAGTGTGGCCGCCATCGCCTTATTCGCGATTCTTGTTTTTCCGCTGAATGAGGGTCGTCCATCCAGGCCTGATGCTGACCAACAAGGGCAACAAACTACCTCAGATGAAAACAACGAGAAAAATGATCAAAATCCTGTGAATCAAAATGAAACGGAGGATCAATCGCCAGAAACGATTGTATATAAAAACATAAAATATGGATTTACCTTTGCGTTGCCAAAAACGTGGGCCAATTACCAGATTGTAACGGATGCATGGGAAGGAATTTCGACTGATGAACAAAGTGAAGTAAACGAAAAGGGTCCCATCCTATTAATCAGACACCCTGAATGGACGGAGGAAAAACCGAGACAGGATATCCCGATTATGATTTTTACTCTAGAGCAATGGTCCTCACTTGAAAAAGAGAAATTTCATATTGGCGCGGCACCCGTTGGTCCAACCGTGCTGGGGCAAAATAATCGATATGTTTTTGCGCTTCCTGCCAGATACAACTTTGCCTTTCTAGAAGGATATGAAGAAGTGGAAACCATTTTAGCAGACCAGCCGCTTCAAACAAGTAATGCAGAATAAGATGCCTATGGGGGCGATTCTGGTGGCAAAAAGCCATGGGAACCGTCCTCTTGGTCTGTTTTGGATAATTAGGATGGCGTTGTAAACAATAAAATTATAAAGAAGTTTAATGAGGAATTTGTGATGAAAACCAAAACAAGATATTATCTTCCCGTCGTTTGGAAGTTCTGGATTTGCCATGGATTTGCTTGTATATGGTTCCTCTTTTCGGTTTATATCTCCATTCCTTGGGTAAACGATTTAGGCGGCTTATTAGGAACCGTTCCGTCAATCTTGATCATCGCCGCGATTGCCTATATCCCTGGCTATTTAAACGCGTTCATGGTCATGAGCCTTTTTTTTGATAAGCAACCGGAACTGAAGGTCCAGCAGCCGACCGTTCCGATTTCCATCTTAATCTCCTGTAAGGATGAAGAAAACAGAATTGTCGACACTCTCCGTTATATTGCAGAGCAAGATTACCAAGGCAAAATGAAAGTCATTGTGATCGATAATGCGTCGACCGACCAGACTGGCAACAGGGCAAGGCAAGTCGGTCAGGAGCAAGACCTTGATTTGCAGGTTATTTTTGAAAAAAGGCCTGGTAAAAACTTTGCCCTTAATCAAGCATTAGCCCTGGTGGATACCCCTTTTGTAATTACCCTTGATGCCGACACAATTTTAACGAAATCGGCTGTCCGGTTGCTGGTATCGAGATTAGTATCATCCCCGAAGGATATTTGCGCGGTAGCCGGTTCGGTACTTGTACGGAATAGCCGGAAAAATTATTGGACAAAAATCCAGGAATGGGATTATTTTTTAGGCATTGCATCCATTAAACGTCTGCAAGGGTTTTATCAAGGAACATTGGTGGCCCAAGGAGCTTTCAGTTTGTATAAGCGTGAAGCCATTGAAAACATCGGGGGATGGGATGATGCCATCGGGGAAGATATCGTACTCACCTGGCAAATGCTCGAGATGAATTGCAAGGTCTATTTTGAGCCCCTTGCCGTTGCCTTTACCGATGTGCCGGAAACGTTCGTCCATTTGGCAAGACAACGAAGCCGCTGGGCAAGGGGAATGATTGAAGCGTTTAAACGGGTCAAGCCATGGAACCAACCCGCGATTTTCGTCAAATACCTCACCGGAACGAACCTAATTTTTCCGTACTTGGATTTTGTCTATACCTTTGTTTGGATTCCAGGATTAGTCCTCGCGTTCTTTGGCTATTATTACATCGTCGGTGCAACCATTCTATTTGTTTTACCATTGGCTTTATTAACGAACTACGCCATGTATCATTTCCAACGAAAAGTGTTTCAAAAATTGAGATTAAAAATCAGGAAAAACATTTTTGGCTTTTTTGCCTATGTTTTGACCTACCAAATGATTATGTCGCCTATTTCCGTTTGGGGATACGCCCAAGAGTTTTTACAGCTCAAAAGGGTTTGGAAGTAAAGCGGATCCACGTGCTTCATTTATCGGGACGTCGAACTGTTCTTGGTTTTCGAGGATGAGTCCAAAGCACCTTCCATTGTTGAGTACTATACTATACCTTTCTTAAGGGAGGGAAGCTGTATGGATTGGAAGAAATGGAAATTAGGCGATAATTGGGGAAGTTTTACAAGATGGTGGATTCTGCTTACTGTCTTGTCAACCATTGCAGCCTGCATATGGGGTGTCAATGTAGATAGGTCATTCCTTGGAACTGTGGAAATGGCAGGGTTATTCCTTGGGGCATGGTTCATCATTCTTCTTGTTTTTACAGGCTGCATGAGCATGGTCCAAAAGTTTATTTCAGTGAATTTTGGGGAAAGCTTATTGTTTTTGGTCTCCTACTATCTGGGTTCGTTACTCATTATGATGAAATGAAGAAATCGTTTGGCTGGTGAAAGTGAAAGACTAGTTACCTGCTAGAAGGGGAATTCCCCTGATGCAGGCTTCTTTGCATAAGTATTGACTTATCAGGCGTTTATGTGGGGATACCCCAGGATTACTTGCTATTAAAATAAAGCGGGTACTCGTGCTCCATTTTTGATGGCACGAGTACCCGTTTCTGTGTTTTGATTTAAATGCTGCGTGCGATGTGGAAGCCTTGGTGTACGGCTGTTAGAATTTTATCTGGATGGATCGCGTCACCGATTTTATCCACGTCGACTTTGCCGTTTAATTGATCATATAACTCATCGTTGGAAACAAAGCCTGAAGCAATGACATAGGTGTCAGCGGTCAGCGTTTTATGTTCCTCGTCTTGGATATACTCCATCACTTCATTGGAAAGAAGCGTTACTTTGGCATTGGCAATCGTAGCAATCTCCCGGTCTTTTAACAGCTGCCTAAGGGCTTGATCGTTATTCAAACAATGATGGGCCGTTACCAAGATGTCATCCAACATTTCAATGATGGTGACATTCTCTGCTTTTTCTGCACAATGGGCTGCCACTTCACAGCCAACTAAACCGCCGCCGATGACCACGACATTTTTTCCGAAAGCCGCTTTGTTAGTTAACACATCATTCGCTAAGATGACCTTATCTGTGTCATGGATGCCATTGATAGGAGGCAAAAAGGCACGGGATCCTGTTCCTAGAATGACTTTGTCAAAATGGCCGGCCAGCACTTCTTCCGCTGTCGCCTCTTTCATCAATTTAATTTTGACGTTGCTGCGATAAATTTTACCGGTTAAATACTCTACATAGTCCGCTACGTCTTTTTTGAATTTAGGACCGCCTGCGGCTAGCAATGTTCCGCCTAATGTATTGGTTTTTTCCCAAAGTTCTACATCAAGGCCTCTTTCAGCGGCCACGATGGCGGCTTCCATACCGCCAGGTCCTGCACCAACCACGAGCACGCGTTTTCTTTCCGTTGCAGGAGTTACTAGATAATAATCTTCACTAAAGCAGAGCGGGTTGACGGAGCAATGAATGAATTTTCCGGAGAATCCGGCAAAGAGACATTCGTTACAGCCGATACATGGAACAATATCATAGGTTTCATTCCGTTTTACTTTGTTTACCCACTGTGGATCGGCTAAGGATTGATGGCCTAATCCAATGAAATCTGCTTTTTCTTCCTGGAGGCATTTTTCAGCCAATCCCGGATTTCCAAGCTTACCTTGGGACATGACAGGGATATCGACATATTTTCTCACTTCCGCCGCAATGTCAATTTGCGTTGGTGACTCTTGATAGACGGTATTGATCGCTTTATACCAGGCTTCATAGCAGCCTACGTCAATGTGAAGGGCGTTTACTCCGGCTGCCTCCAGCATTTTGGCGATGGCTATGCCTTCAGGAAGTTCACGGCCGCCTTCCACTCCGTGATAGGGGGTGAATTTGACTAAAATCGGGAAGTTTGGCCCGCAGGTTTTTCTGATTTCGGCAATGATTTCAAGGGTGAATCGCATTCTGCCTTGGATATCACCGCCATATTCATCCGTGCGCCGGTTCCACATCGAGGATTGGAACTGGTCGATTAAATAGCCGCCATAGGCATGCAGTTCTACGGCATCTGCGCCAGCTGCTTTTGCTTTGGCAGCGCCTTCGCCCATTTTTTGGACGATGTTTTGAATTTGTTCGACGGAATAGGCTTTACAGGTGACATCCGGGAACCAGAAACATTGATTTTCACTGGCGGAGTATGGCGTGCCGCCCCGTGTTGGCAATTGCATTCTTCCCAGTCCAGGGGTGATTTGCACGCATAGTTTGGCACCATTGTTGTGAATGCGTTCGGCCAAAAAGCTCATTTGCTCAAAGGAGCGTGCTGTATCTATTACGTTACAAGCCTTTGCTTCATACTCAAGGGTAACCTGGTTGGCGCCGGTGATGATTAATCCTGTGCCGCCTTTGGCTCTTTCCTCATAATAGCGAATGGCACGGTCTGAAAAAGAACCATCTGGTTCGGTAGCTGTTCCCATTGGCGCCATAAAAACGCGGTTCCGTAGTTCCATTTTTCCAATGTAGCCTTTTTCTAATAGTTTCATAACGTTCCCTCCTGTTAGTTTGTGAATAATTGAGCATGGTGAAATAGCCTTAATCCCACGCTTCATTATTCAAGCTATTTGTTGTTTATATTGTGTTTACATGTAAATTGTAACAAAGGCCATCCCGGATTCAATGGTTTCAAATGAACCTTCACAAAGAATTCTTAACAATCTTTTTTATATTCTAACAGTGTTTAAATGGCTGAGGTTTACTTTTAGTTCTATATATCTATTTCTCGTAGGAAACTACTAATCGTTTTTTCTTATAGTAATGTTAAAATAATACATATAAAAGCTGTATATTAAAGAACTAGGAGGCAAGTGTCATCATGAGTTCCTCGTTTCAAAGGATGTATGAGGTGGTCAGAAAAACGGAAAATGATCCCTATGAAGACTATTTGACGGAAATGATTAGGCCGGTTCTGGAGAATCCCAAAATGTTAAGTAGTTTTCTTAAGAGATTTGTAGATAAAAAGCTGGACTCGATTGATCATCATAAAGTGTTTACTCAAAGAACCTATACAAAAATAAAGGACCATCTCACGGACAGCCGGCCGGATATGGTGATTACCTTCGAAGAACAAGGCATTCGGCATATTATGTTTATTGAAAATAAGTTAGGTTCCGGCGAAGGCGACCGGCAATTATCGCGCTATGCCGACCATTTAGAGGAACAGGCAAAAATGGGCTATCACGCCCATCTGCTATACATAACCCAATATTATGATCCGAAGCCAATCAGCTTGCTGCTGGACCAGACGAGCGGCAGCGGGTGTCAGCAATATCAATGGTACGAAATTTATCACTGGATGAAAGAATTTGAAGAGGATTTGTACTGTCAACAAATTATGCTTTTTATGGAGGGATTCAGTTTGAATAAGGATAGAAGGTTCACTCCGATTGATATCCATTCGATTCAAAATATGGGAAGGATTCAATCCATGCTGGATGATTGTTTGGACGGGCGAGTAGCTGATACTTTTACCTCCTTGTTTGGGAAGCCGAAGCAGTGGAACACCCGTGCATCCCAATTACGGGAAGCTTGGCGTTATGTTCTATATAATGACCAATCGGATTGGAAGTTTGTCGGCTGCGGATTGTGGTTAACCGATGACGATTATCCATTAGTCACGGTTTTTATGGAGGTCGACCCAAGATGCAATCGGAAACCGAATGTCTTACAAGTGGTTCAACAGTTTTGTAGTGACCATGAAGGGTGGGAATTAGAAGGCCCAGAAGACCTGAACAGTGAGTTCAGAGTCTCCTATGACCAATCACTTGTCACCTTCTTGTCGGACCATGACCATATAGAAAGCATTCAAACCTTCTTGATCTCGAAATTGCAGGAACTCCATGAATTAAAGGATAAAAATCCTTCGTTACATTGGAATTGAGACCATGGGGGATGGTTTTGGCAATGAAAAAATAGGGGAACTGTCCTGGACCTCATCTGTTTGGCTGATTTTGCATATACTATAGGATACCAACTTTTAAAGAAGGTGTTAGAGATAACCAGTATGAAAGAAGTTGAAACGGTCCTGTCCGGTTTGAATCATAAGCTGGCCGATTATTGGCTGAACAATGAATTGATTAAAAGGACGATTGCAATCAGTTACGATTATTGGTTAGAAGACACGGGTATCCCCATGGATTTAGAGGATTTTGTCCAGCAGTATCTTGACCATGCATCCTATTTGGGCGGCATTTTTTCTCATGGAATGGAAGAGATTGACTGATTCAACTTGCCAAGCAAAGGCATTAGAAGATCTCCAAGGCACAACAAGGCGAATTTGCGATTGTTGTGCCTTTTTATGTGGAAAGCTTCCCGGGAGAACGATGGGGCCAGAACCCATATGAACTGTCCCTGTGGCCACCTGTGGACAAATGGTATAATGAGGCTAATGGATGGTAAAGAAAGGAAGTGCAAGCCAATGGATTTCGAAACGGTTATGCAGGAACTGGAAGCGCTCGGCAAGGAGCGGACGAAAAAGATATACATAAGCAATGGTGCCCACGAACCGCTGTTTGGTGTGGCGACCGGTGCCATGAAGCCGCTGGCAAAGAAAATCAAGCTCAATCAGCCTTTGGCCGAGCAGCTTTACGCCACCGGTAACTATGATGCCATGTATTTTGCCGGAATCATTGCCGACCCAAAGTCCATGACGGAGGCGGATTTTGAGCGTTGGATTGATGGGGCTTATTTTTATATGCTGTCTGATTATGTGGTGGCCGTGACTTTGGCGGAAGCCGATATAGCGCAGACGGTTGCTGACAAATGGATGGCAAGCGGGGAAGAGCTGAAAATGTCGGCAGGCTGGAGCTGTTACTGCTGGCTTTTGGGAAATCGGCCGGACCGTGAATTTGATGCAGACAAGCTGGCCGAAATGCTCGATCAGGTGAAAAATACCATTCACGATGCTCCAGCCCGGACAAAATCCGCTATGAATAATTTTATCTACACGGCCGCGATTTCGTATGTGCCGCTCCATGAAAAGGCGGTTGAAACGGCAAAGGCAATGGGTCCGGTCGAAATCAGGCGGGAGGGCAAAAAAAGCAGTATTCTGCAAGCTTCCGAAAGTATTCAAAAGGAACTGGATAGAGGGCGGCTAGGCTTCAAACGTAAATATGTGAGGTGCTAGCTTGTTTTAAGCGTGACCTCAATCCATGATTAGAAATGAGGGCATTCCTTTGGATGAGGAATGCTTTTTATCTTTCCTGAAACGGTAAAAATTTATTGTAAAACGATAAACGTCTTGCTATAATCAATTTAAAAAATGGCGAGGTGGTTATGATGAAACGAGGTTCAACATTATTTTTAAAGTTAGCCGTTTTTGTGATTGGAACTCCAGTTCTTGCTATATGCATATATTTGGTGACTGTTGTCACCAGGAATGTGGCCAAAGGCTTAGCAGGGTGGGATTATGCCGTACTTGGCATTATCATCATCGTGTTTGTAACGGCGGTCCCATTCTATATGGCGTTGTATCAGGCGTTTAAACTGTTAAGCTATATCGACAAAAATGAAGCATTCTCAGAGCTGTCTGTCATTTCCTTAAAGAAAATCAAAAAATACGCCATCACCATCAGCGGCCTGTATGTTGCCGGTTTGCCGCTTTTCTATATCTTTGCCGAGCTCGACGACGCTCCAGAAGTTGTCGTCATTGGGATGATGCTTGTTTTTGCCCCGCTGGTGATTGCGGTCTTTGCTGCTGTTCTCCAAAGACTTTTACAAGAAGCGATAGATATCAAATCTGAAAATGATTTAACGGTCTGAGGTGAATAATATGGCGATGATAATTAATATTGACGTAATGCTGGCCAAACGGAAAATGAGTGTAACAGAGCTTTCGGAGAGGGTGGGAATCACGATGGCGAACCTTTCTATCTTAAAAAATGGAAAGGCCAAAGCAATCCGGTTATCCACTTTAGAGGCAATCTGTAAGGCTTTAGATTGCCAGCCTGGAGATCTATTAGAATACAGAAGCGATGAATAAACCGTGGAAACGGGCTTAGTTAGTTTTCGGCATGGCCATCCTTGGGAGGTATTTCATTGGATTTATATAGGGCTGCGGAAAATTTAAATATAGTAAGTGATTTTCTTGGAAAAAGAGATATCCCTGTTTTATCGAGTTGTGCTTTAGAAGAAAGGTATCAGATTTCGCAAGTAGATTTGCTGATTTTATTTGGCGGCAGCATTCCCTATGGCTGTGATGTGGTTGGTCGGGCTCTATTAACCGGGATTGCTAAAAACTTCATGATTGTGGGAGGGGAAGGCCATACCACAGAGGGTTTGCGACAGGCCATGCATCATGCCTATCCTGAAATCGTCACGGAAGGTAAAAGGGAAGCGGATTTAATGAGTGAATATATCAGGCGGGAATACAATATTGAAAACATTCTCATTGAGAGAAACTCGACTAATTGTGGAAACAATGTCACGTATGCTTTAGAGATGATCAAAGAGCATCAGCTAAATCCAAAGACGATTTTGATCGTCCAAGATGCGGCCATGCAGCACCGGATGGACGCTACGTTTAAAAAGTATCTTCCCAATCCGGAGATTGAAATCATCAATTTTGCCTCCTATCATGTTCGTGTTGGAGTAAGAGACGGAGAATTAGTGATGGAGCCATCCGGTCTTTGGGGAATGTGGGATATCAAACGGTATATTTCATTGCTTATGGGTGAGATTCCAAGATTATGGGATAATGCCGATGGATATGGGCCAAACGGGAAGGATTATCTTGCCCATGTGGATGTTCCTGCAGATGTCATAACGGCTTTTGAAGAATTAAAAGACGATTTTGGGGATTTGGTTAGGGTGGCCAATCCTTTGTATCGTTCTAAATAAGACCATGGTGACGGTTTGAGTGGCTGGGATACCACTCGAACCGTCCTTTTTTTATGCTAATCTGCAAATAGCTTGGAGAGCACAAGTAAACTGGACTTATGTGCAAGTAGGAGCGGTGTATCCTCAAGTAGAGGAAAGTTATCCGCAAGAAAGAGCGGGTTATGCGCAAGTAATTTGGGAGAGCACAAGTAAACTGGACTTATGTGCAAGTAGGAGCGGTGTATCCTCAAGTAGAGGAAAGCTATCCGCAAGAAAGAGCGGGTTATGCGCAAGTAATTTGGGAGAGCACAAGTAAACTGGACTTATGTGCAAGTAGGAGCGGTGTATCCTCAAGTAGAGGAAAGCTATCCGCAAGAAAGAACGGGTTATGCGCAAGTAATTTGGGAGAGCGCAAGTAAACTGGGCTTATGTTCAAGTAAGAGCGTTGTATCCGCAAGTAAAAGAAAGTTATCCGCAAGTCAAACAAGGCCACGCCTCTATCGAAGGAGTTTACCTGTATAATGAAAGAAGCTGTAAGACAGTCAAGGGGGAGGGTTAGCATGAAAATTTTAGTAGCGATGGATTCCTTAAAAGGAAGCCTTTCATCTTTAGAAGCAAATCGTGCCATTGCCGAAGGATTAATGCAAGCAAGTCCAGACTTTGAAATTCAAACCGTGCCCATTGCCGACGGAGGGGAGGGAACCGTTGAAGCCCTCGTCCATGCCACAAACGGGAGCTTTGCGAACACCGTTGTTACAGACCCATTAGGCC
This sequence comes from Neobacillus camarae, assembly GCF_054950115.1. Taxonomy (NCBI): domain Bacteria; kingdom Bacillati; phylum Bacillota; class Bacilli; order Caryophanales; family Bacillaceae; genus Neobacillus; species Neobacillus camarae. The sequence goes on from NZ_JBUCKX010000002.1 coordinate 732,227, forward strand.
GGAAAGTGAAGGCGAGATACGGCATTTTGGGAGATAGATTGACCGCCGTAATCGAGGTCGCAGAAGCCTGCGGGCTGCCGTTATTAAGCAAGGAGGAACGCAACCCGCTCCGCACCACGACCTATGGCGTTGGGGAGATGATGATGGACGCCATCGAAAGAGGCTGTCACGATCTCATTGTCGGACTTGGGGGAAGTGCCACCAATGATGCTGGAGTCGGCATGCTGCAGGCATTAGGGTACAAGTTTTTCAACAAACAAGGGTTATCTGTTGGATTTGGCGGAGCGGAGCTGAAAAACATTGCGAAGATTGATGCGGGGTCAGTGCCTGAAAAAATGAAGAACGTGCGGTTTCGGGTGGCATGTGATGTCAACAACCCGCTCTATGGCGAGAATGGGGCCGCCTATATCTACGGTCCGCAAAAAGGGGCGACACCTGAAATGGTCGTCGAACTGGACCATGGCCTCCGGCATTTCGTCAACGTGGTAAAGGATCAATTAGGCCCAGACCTGCAGCAAATTTCCGGGGCAGGGGCTGCTGGCGGATTGGGGGCTGCTTTTGCAGGATTTCTAAATGCCAAGCTGGAATCAGGCGTTGGACTTATTCTGGATACCGCCGGATTGGAGGGGGAAATTCAGGGAGTCGACCTGGTGATGACAGGAGAAGGAAAACTGGACCGGCAAACCTCGATGGGAAAAGCGCCCGCGGGTATCGCCGCAATAGGCAAGAAGCATGGGAAACCTGTGATTGCCTTGGCTGGGGATGTTTCAGAGGGGAATCCATCCTTACATGAGTCGGGAATAACCGCTTATTTTACGATCGTAAGCGGCCCGATGGATTTAGAGACTGCTATGCAAGCGGAAGTTGCCCGAAAAAATTTGCGTCAGACCGCCGAGCAGATTGGGAGAATCCTGGCAGGCCCTTTTAATTTTGGCTTCGGGTCTTGATCTGTTCTTTCTAGGGTTCGTTTATCCGCGTAATTTGTTCTTTAAAGTTAGTTTTTTTAAAATGGCCAGCAACTTGAATTTGTTTATCAACCCAATTTATTTGTTTATCAACCCAATTAACCTGTTTATCAACGCATTTTGATATTCTATCAACCAAAAGGAGCCTTCTATCAACCGAAACCTCTCGCTTATCGACACTTGGCATAGTGCACCACAAAAAAGAATACGCCTCCTTTATCAAAGGTGAAAACTTTTTTTATGTTATTTATTTTGATATAATTTTTAACTAGTTAATAGTTTCTTCCCAATTAAGGAAATTTTCAGAGTGCATTTTGCTAACAAGGGAGAGAATTACATATGGTGAAAAGTTATTTTCCAGAAGGATTTTTATGGGGCGGCGCGATTGCTGCCAACCAAGCAGAAGGAGCCTGGAATGTGGACGGTAAGGGAATCTCCGTTGCCGATGTGGCTAAATTTAAGCCGAATGTGCCGGTAGAAGACTATAAAAATCAATGGCATGTAGGATTAAAGGACATTGAGGAAGCGATGGCCACAGAGGATACTGTCTATTATCCGAAACGCCGAGGGATTGATTTTTACCATCACTATAAAGAGGACTTGGCTTTGTTCGGGGAAATGGGCTTTAAAGTGCTGCGTGTCTCCATCGCCTGGGCAAGAATTTTTCCTAATGGCAATGAAGACAAGCCCAATCAGGCTGGATTGGACTTTTACCGCTCCATGTTCGAGGAGATGAGAAAAAACAACATCGAACCGCTTGTCACGTTATCCCATTATGAAATGCCGTTATACCTCGTGAACAAGTATGATGGCTGGGTTTCCCGGGAACTGGTCGATCTGTTTGTGAAATATTGCAAGGTCGTGTTTGAAGAATACAAGGACCTCGTGAAATATTGGTTAACCTTTAATGAGATTGATAGTATTTTCCGCCATCCTTTTACCACTGCCGGGATAGTCGAGGAAAAATACAGTAGTAAAAAAGAAGCGGAAGAAGCCATCTACCAGGCCTTTCACCATCAGTTTGTGGCGGCGGCGCTGGCAAAAAAACATCTTCTGGAGATCATTCCGGGTGCGCAAATCGGCTGCATGCTGACCAAAACGCTCACTTATCCGGAGACTTGCCATCCGGAGGATATTTTATTGGCGCAAAAAGAGAATCGCGAAAATCATTTTAGTGCCGATGTTCAAGTGTTTGGTGAATACCCTCGCTGGGTTCTCCATCATTGGGAAGAGAGCCACTTCCACATCGCCATGGAAGAGGGCGATTTAAAGCTGTTGAAAAAGTATCCGGTTGACTTTTTGTCCTTCAGTTATTACATGTCCCGAGTCGTTTCCATTCATGAGGAAGACCGGGAAAAAGTCGGCGGAAACCTTACGACCAGCGTGAAAAACCCTTATTTAGAAACATCCGAGTGGGGCTGGCAAGTGGACCCCGTCGGCTTCAGGGTTGCTTTGATTGACCTGTATGATCACTATCGGATTCCGTTGTTCGTCGTGGAAAATGGGATTGGCGCACGGGATGTTGTCGAAGAGGATGGTTCTATCAAAGACGATTACCGGATTGCTTATTTCCAATCTCATTTTGAGCAGATGAACCTGGCCATCAAGGAAGGCGTGGAGCTGATGGGGTATACCTCATGGGGCTGTATTGACATTGTCAGTGCCGCTACTTCCCAAATGACCAAACGCTATGGATTCATCTACGTCGACTCCGATGACTTAGGCAACGGTACCTTTAAACGGATTAAGAAAAATTCCTTCTATTGGTATAAAAAAGTCATCGAAACCAATGGTGCTAGTTTAGATACCAATGAGAAATAGTTTAGAAAAGCCAGCTGCTATTAAAAAAGTAGTTGGCTTTTTGCCGTTGGTTTCCCCTCTACAAAAAAAGGTACGTTATCACCGATAGAAGAAACGAAGTGATCAGCATGGCAAGCAGCGGCCTGAGTGCTTTCGTACGTAGGTCCCGGAGACTGACTTTGAGTCCAAGGCCCACCATGGCGGAGGAAAGGATAAAGCTTGTCACGGTAGAAATGCCGTTTTGGAATCCTTCGGTAACCGGAATCCAATGGCCCAATCCATAACTGCCAACTAAACTCATGAGGATAAAGCCGACCAAAAACCATGGGAACTCAACTTTATTGGCTTCCAAAGCTCCGGCATTTTTTCGCTTCATCCAATACATCAAAATAAAGCATAAAGGAACTAGCAGCAAAACCCGGCCTAATTTTGCCAGCAAAGCCATGGCCAGCCCATCAGGACCTGCTGGGGCACCCGCTAAAGCGACATGGGCAATCTCATGAAGGCTGCTGCCGCTCCATATGCCATATTCCACCGCAGACAACGGCAAAAGCGGACGAATAATCGTATAGGTGATCGAAAAAATGGTCCCCACCAAAGCAATGATTCCCACACCCATTGCCGTATCCTCTTCTTTTGCTTTCATGATCGGCGCTGCCGCTGCAATAGCTGCTGCTCCGCATACGCCGGTACCGATTCCAAGCAGCAACGACAAAGAGAAATCCGCCTTCAGCCACTTGCCCAGCCAAACGGTGGCCAGGATGGCAAAAGCAATGACGCCGGCATCGCGGAGCACCAGACCGAATCCTTGGCTAAAAATCACTCCCATATTTAACTTTAAGCCATATAAAATGATGGCAAAACGCAAGAAATACCTGGCTGAGAATTCGATTCCGGCTCGGAGTTTGTCGGGATATCCCCCCAATTGCCGGTAGACAACTGCCAGGAGAATGGAGCAAGCGAGCGGTCCCACCCGGTTCAAGCCCGGCAACATGCCCAAGACATATCCTGCCGCTGCAAAAGCGAAAGTAAATCCCATTCCCCCTACCCATAACCCAACAGATGTTTTTGATTTTGATTGATTGATATGCTGGTCATCAGATCGTAAGGCTCTTGCTGTTTCCCCACTCATTCTATCACCCCACAACTCATTTGGTGATATCAGATTACATCAGTTTTGATGATAAGAAAAATAACAATTTATAATCGTTATGATAAGTAATTTAATAGCATGGGAAATCATTTTAATCTAAGGAAAGTTAACGAAAAAAGTTGTACATAGATTGTCTATGTATTAATATTTATATATACCAAGAGTATCTATGTAATAATGTGAATGGCATGACAGGGGAACTGGTTATGTCATGGCAGATGGTTACAATGGGAGGGGAATTTTGTTATGTGGTTAGTGGTCATTCTGTTTGTTTCAATTCCTGCCTATGCTTTTATTCGAATGTTACAGAGTTTTGCGAAGCGGAAAGCGGCTGGCGAGAGACCGATAAAAACCAAGGTCATTGATGCTATTTATTCTGGAGCTATTCTTTGTTTGTTGATGATCGGATTTTTTATCAATCAAATGGGCTTGGAGGCAGGCGAGCAGATGCGGATTTTCTCCATGAACGGGGTCAAAGCGAATGGATACGCTTCACTTGCTAGTGAGCATGTCCTGTCCGTAATTATGTTACTTATCTTCGGCATGTTTAGCTTTTGGCTGATCCATTCAAAATACGAGATTTCTCCCATTCTATTTGTGGTCAGCAGTACGGTCATAATTCTAAATATTATATTGGCTGTCATTTACCTAACCCATACCGCATTCACCCATGACGGAGAGACGTTTTCTGTCCCACTGTTGCAGGTCAGCTTTTTGTCGTTAATCTTCCTTTATATTGCTGGGTTAGAAGACTCACTCAATCACTTTCTTGAAAGGATGCGCGAATCCGAACCGGAATACAACAAGCCGGTTTTGCTGTTTCTATACAAGATTTCATCCCACTATCAAAAGATGTCGCGCGTATGGGCAGTCTTCCTTTTTCCTGTCCTCATCGTGATCCAATTGCTGATGGTTCTGTTTGGGCAGCGGCCCGACAGCTTTATCCGGTTGTTTCTGGACACCAGTTCATTTCATTATTCCAGGATTCCGGCACCCGCGCCGGAAGTCGTGGAGGGGGACGGCCATTATCTGTGCACGGTTTCGGCAGCAGGGCATAAAAAATGGGTGAAGCCGGTCCGGGCAGGAATCAGGAGAGGCTCCAGAATTGTCGTCAACCGGCAATTGCTGGTTGCCAACGCCTTCGAAAACATTCTCGAGGAATATACACCCAACCTCCATAAAGCTATTCGCACCTTTTACGACAGGTACGGATACCCGTTAAGCCGGCATATCCGCTCCAAATGGTCCGCCGACCTGGTCTACCTGATGATGAAGCCATTGGAATGGTTTTTCTTAATTGTGCTCTATACCGTCGACCATAAACCGGAAAATCGGATTTCTGTTCAATACAGCGAATTGCGAAAATAACGACCCATTTTTGATCATTTACGACCTGTTTTTTGGCTTATTACTAACTAAATTTCAAAACTTGCAACACTTTATTGGTGGTTTTTGGAAGTTTTGATATAGGAGTTCATGCGTCCTATTATTTACAACCGCCCCTGTGGACCTCAGTAAATCACGGTAATATTGTTCTGATGGAGAAATTTAATCCAATGGTCACTTGGTTTTAAATCCGTAACTAAGTAATCTATTTGTTGAAAATCTAGAAAACTAATAAAAGCGACATTGTCAAATTTGGTATGGTCAACGAGCAGCATGGTTTTGCTTGCCTGCTTGACCATGAGCTTTTTTAATTCGGCATCAGGTTCATTTGAGTCCATGATGCCTTTCTTCATATCAAGGCCATTGCAGCTGATGACGGCGAAGTCCGGATTATATTTGTTGGTCGTCTCGAGGGAAATGGACCCCACCAATGATAATGAATGCGGTACCAATTCACCGCCGGTGGAAACAATTCTTGTGGCATGGCCTGGGATTTCATTTAATATTTTCACAGAATTGGTGATAACGGTTACATTACGCTTCTGGTTTAGCAATTTAATCAATTCAAAACAGGTGGAACTGGAATCGACAAATAGGGAATCGTTATCGCCGATGTAATGGATGGCTTTCTGCGAAATCACTTGTTTAATGGTTAAATTTAGGTCAATTCGTTCATTAAATGGCAGGTCCACATTAGTATGTTCATTGATGACTGCACCGCCATAGGTGCGGGTCAGTGCTCCTTCTCTTTCTAGTTTTTCTAAATCCCTGCGGATGGTTTCCTCCGTCACATGAAACTGATTTCTTAAATCTGATACCAGTACCCTCTTATTTTTTTGTAAAATGGACGTGATGATTTGCCGTCTCTCAATGCCTAACAAAATAATGGACCTCCCTTTTTAGTAACCGGTTTCATACTGTTATTCTAATATTATAACAAAAAGGAAAATATAAAATTACTATTTTGCAAAAAAAACTAAAAAAAGCCACATAATAAAAAGTGGAAATGTGTCAACTTTGGTAAAACACAACACAAACCAACAAAATCAAAGAATAATTTGTTGCTTTAACCGCTTTCCTGTTTTATGATGTTGTTGTAAGGTTTTTGAAATACAGATAAATCCTCATCATTCAAAATGATTTTTCAGGATGAAGTTTTTAAAAAGATGAGCAGAGTTTGATTCTTATGATGCTGTAACCTGAGTAATGCGCAAACCCTGTTCATGCGATTCAGATTAAGGGGAAGAGGTGCTAGCAGGGAAATTACAATATCAGATTTTAGGGGATCACTCTAAAATGTAAACGATTTAGTTGATATCTTTCGTGGGAATTTGTCATGGTAACCATAAAACCAATCAAACAGGAGAAACGAAATGATTAGAAAAGCAAGTATCATGTATGTCAATAAAGACAGTTATGAGGAATACAAACGCCGTCACGATGAACTCTGGCCGGAGATGGCTGCGGAATTGAAGGCCCATGGCGCCCATAATTATTCTATTTTCCTAGATAGAGAGTCTGGCAAATTATTTGCTTACTTGGAAGTAGAAAGTGAAGAAAAATGGGAGCAAATGTCCCAGACTGATATTTGCCAAAAGTGGTGGGCTTATATGGAGCCATTAATGAAAACGAATCCAGACAATAGTCCGGTGTCGGTCGACTTAGAGGAAGTTTTTTTTCTGGCATAGTGCAAACCCTTCCATTGGGTGATTCTTCAATAACAAGAAAATTCAGGAGGCAGAGTGTGTATGATTCAAACTGAGTTATCGATCAAAAGAGAAGATGTTTTAAACCAAATCGATGTTTTAATGGACAATCTCACACAAATCAAAGACGATTCCGGAGAATTTTTATTGAATTTTGACGGCCTTGTCGTCGATGATAAAAGCTGGCATGTTTGGAACTGGCCGCAGGGTGTTGCATTATATGGAATCTATAAATATTGGCGGCAAACCAAAAATGTAAAGGCTTTAAACATCGTCCAAGACTGGTTTGAAGCTAGATTAGAAGAGGGCGTACCGCCTAAAAACGTCAATACGATGGCACCGCTATTAACTTTGGCACTAATCTATGAAGATACGAAAGATCAAAAGTACGTTCCATATTTGGAAACGTGGGCTGAATGGGTCATGTACGATATGCCGCGGACAAACGAAAACGGATTGCAGCATATGACTTACGGGCCGGAAAACAAAAATCAGCTTTGGGATGACACCTTGATGATGACGGTACTGCCATTGGCCAAAATCGGCAAGCTCCTCAACCGAAAAGAATATATCGAAGAGGCCAAACGGCAATTTTTGATCCACATCAAGTATCTGGCTGACAGAAAAACGGGTCTCTGGTTCCATGGCTGGACTTTCGAAGAAAACCATAACTATGCGGAAGCCCTTTGGGGACGGGGAAATTGCTGGATTACCATCGCTATTCCTGAAATTATCGAAATTTTAGAACTAGAAAAAGGAGACTTCCTACGGGAATTCCTCATTGAAACGTTACACCGTCAGATTGAAGCGTTGGCTCATCTCCAAGATGAAAGCGGTTTATGGCATACGTTGCTGAATGATCCGACTTCTTACCTAGAAGCATCTGCCACTGCCGGTTTTGCTTACGGCATTTTGAAATCGGTTCATAAACGATATGTCGGCCAAGAGTATGAAGAAGTGGCCAATAAAGCGGTTAAGGCCATTTTAAATGAGATTGGCGAAGATGGCGCGCTGCAAAAAGTTTCCGTCGGTACCGGAATGGGCGACAGTTTGCAATTTTATAAAGAGATTCGCATCACCACCATGCCATATGGACAATCATTGGCGATTCTAGCTTTAGCAGAGTTTTTGAATTCCTATATTTAAAAAATATTTCAAATGGATTAGAGCTTTATTTTTCATAAATCACTTTAACAACTTTGGAGGAAAACAAAATGGTGAGAAAGCCAAAATTCATTAATTACTTGTCGTATGGGTTGGGTGACTTCTTAGGGGCAGGCGCATTCGCGTTAACAGCCGCCTGGCTGCTCTTCTTCTTAACCACTTTCTGTGGACTGACAGCCGTAGAAGCGGGTTCCATTTTCGCCATCGCACGGATTGTCGATGCCATTGCAGCACCAACCATGGGTTATATTACCGATAACTTCCATAAAACCAAATTGGGCCGAAAGTTTGGAAGACGGAAATTCTTTATCTTAGCCGCCATTCCACTGGTGCTTGTCTATACGGCCATCTGGATTTCCGGATTTGGTTACTGGTACTACTTGTTAACTTATATCGCGTTTGAAATTGTTTATTCTATGATTTTGATTCCTTATGATACGCTTGCCGCTGAAATGAGCAGCGATTATAAAGTCCGTTCCAAATTTACCGGTGCACGTATGTTTATTGCCCAGGCTTCCGCTGTATTCGCAGCGTATATCCCAGGCCGTCTTGTCCAAGCATTAGGAAAAGATGATCCAATGACTTTCTTGTATTCCGGTATGATTTTCACTGCCATCATTATGGTGGTATTGGTTATGCTTTACAAAAACACTTGGGAACGTCCTTTTGATGAAATCCCTGAAGATAAAGTCATCAATAATAGAACCTTTTTACAAAATGTCCAAAAGATTTATCTTGATTTGTTCTCGACATTACGGGTCAAAACCTTCCGTCACCATCTTGGCATGTATTTAGGCGGATATTTAAGCCAGGACGTATTCAATGCGGTATTTACTTACTTTGTCGTATTTGCTCTGATGCAAAGTGCCGTATTGGCTTCCAACTTATTAACCGTTATGTATATCTTGCAGATCGTGGGTGTAGGGATTGCACTTACCATCACGCTTAAAATGAATCCTGCTCCGGCTTTCCGGACTGCTGTATTATTCTTTATCGCAGGAATTCTTGGCTTCACCGCTTTAAAAATGACTGGAACGCTCAATAATACAGCTTTAATCTTTGTGATGATCGGCATATGCGGTTTGGGCCGCGGCGGTTTGAACTTTATTCCTTGGAACAACTACGCGTTTATTCCAGACGTAGACGAAGCCTTAACAGGCCAAAGACGCGAAGGTGTGTTTGCCGGGGTTATGAGTTTGATCCGCAAAGGAACCCAAGCACTAGCTGTATTCTTGGTGAGTGTGGCCTTGCAGGAAGCAGGCTTTGTATCCGGACAGGCTCACCAGCCAAATTCCGCCATTACGATGATTCTTTCCATTCTATTGTTTGGCACCCTGTTCTTCTTAGTTGCTGGTTTAATCGTTTCTTACCGTTACAAATTAACCAAAGAAAACCATGTTGTTTTATTAAATGAGATTCAACGTTTGAAAAATGGCGGTTCTAAAGCCAAAGCTACTACAGAAGCTCGTCAAGTATTTGAACAGCTGACTGGTTGGGCATATGAAAAAACTTGGGGCAATAACACTGTAGGCTATGAAAACTACATCAAATCCAAAGAAAAGCAAAACGACGATCGAAAACCGAAAGCGATTTAGTAAGTTAGGAAACCATGGGGGACGGTTCTCACAGCACAAGCCATGTGAACCGTCCGCATAGAATTAGGAGGAAGGTAATTATGAATTTAAATGATTTCTCATTAGATATTTTCTCACTAGCCGGAAAGGTTGCGATTGTGACTGGCGGCAATACGGGATTAGGGCAAGGTTATGCAGTGGCTATGGCTAAAGCAGGCGCTGACCTATTTGTGGTAACGTATGATACCAACTGGGATGAAACAAGAGAGTTAATTGAAAGAGAAGGACGCCGTGTGGAATTTTACCAAGCGGATTTAACAAACCGCGAAACGATCAAAGAAGTTGTTGCAGCTTGCGTAACGGCATATGGCCGAATTGATATTCTGGTAAACAACGCCGGCACCATTCGCCGTGCGCCGCTTCTTGAGTACAAGGCGGAAGATTGGGATGCTGTCATGGATATCAATCTCAATTCCGTGTATTTCTTGAGCCAAGAAGTTGCCAAAGTCATGGTTGAGCAAAAGAGCGGAAAAATTATTAACATCGCTTCGATGCTGTCTTTCCAAGGCGGAAAATTTGTTCCTCCATATACAGCCAGTAAGCATGCGGTTGCTGGAATCACGAGAGCATTTGCCAATGAGCTGGCGCAATATGGCGTGCAGATTAATGCGATTGCTCCAGGATATGTTGAGACGGCTAATACAGCACCGATTCGCCAAAATGAAGAGCGCAAGGAAGAGATTACTGCACGTATCCCTGCCGGACGTTGGGCTACTCCAGCTGACTTAATGGGTGTCGTGGTATTTTTGGCAGGCAGCGCGTCTGATTATATGAATGGCCACATCCTAGCGGTTGATGGAGGATGGCTTGCACGATAAGCTGGTGAAGTAAAGCAGGGGAATGTCCCCCTGCTTTATTTTTTTACGGCTGGATATGTATTGTTAAAAAATGGTATATATATTATTATTAAGATTAGTAGATAAATCCAGTTATTGGAAAGGCTAGCCTTTCTATTGGCTGGATTTTTATTATTCATCATGAATATGTCAGCAAATGTAACAAAAAAGCGGGGTGGAATACATATTTCTAAAGGAAATAACCTATGAAACTATCAACTGATTGTTTTCAGACTTGGGACTAGCAATTTTTAGAGACGAGAGGGGACTGGGGATGCACTTTAAAAGCTGGATTAGTTGTTTATTAACCTTATTGATTTTATTAGGCTGTTCCACGCCAATTAGCAATGCGGAAACAAATGATGTGAATAAAACAGCCTATGTTGACGTGGCCGTAGCGACTCTTTGGACAACAAAAGGGAAGACCCAGACTCGGGATATCGATGCACCTTCCTTAACCAATCCGGTCGATTTGCGACAGTGGAATGCCAATATGGAAGACTCCGAGATTCGGCGTTGGCTGACAGGAAAGCTGGAAACGCAGGCACTTTACGGAACGAAGGTCACTATCTTGCAAGAAGAAGGGGATTGGGTTCAAGTGGCTGTAGAGGGACAGCCGACCCCGCGCAATTCGTTGGGCTATCCGGGGTGGATGCTGAAAACACAGTTAACGGACGATGAGCGTTTGGTTGGATTAGCCGATCAACCTTTTATTATGGTGACCAGCAATACCGCCTGGCTTTATGAGGGTAAGGCGTTAAAGGATCCATTTATGGAGGTCAGCTTTAATACGAAGCTGCCGGTGGTGAAGGATTTTGGCGATGTGGTCATGGTGGCGACTCCGGATGATGGCAATAAATTTATCAGCAAAAAGGATGCTGCGGTCTATCAAACCGAGGCAGATCTGCCTAAAATTTCTCAACAGGGATTAATTGAAACCGGCAAGAAGTTCTTGGGACTGCGGTATTTGTGGGCAGGAGTTTCCGGGTTTGGCTTTGACTGTTCCGGCTTTACCTATACGATTCATAAAGCGTTCGGTGTCACCATTCCTCGTGATTCTTCCGTTCAAGCGAAAAATGGCAAGGAAATTCCGAAAGACCAAATTCAACCTGGTGACCTGTTGTTCTTTGCTTATAATAACGGCACAGGGTCGGTTCACCATGTTTCCATGTATCTTGGCGATGGGTTGATGATTCATGCCCCGAATGCATCTAAAAATGTGGAGATTATTCTATTGGATACCCCTGGCTATATCAATGAATTTTCTGGTGCCCGCAGATACTGGGAAAATTAAATGATGGCCATGGGGACGGTTTGAGGGCACTGAAAAAGTCGTTTAAAGAGAAGGAAGCTAATGGCCTGGCATCTAGGCTGTTAGCTTCTTTTTATATATAATAAATTCACTTCGAACATCCCCAAATTCCCCTGAAGACTCAATTTCCTAAGGTACGGTCGTTTTAATTATGTAGTAATGGTACTATTTAGCTCCTTTGGATGGTTATCGAGGTCCTCCCTGGCTGCCACGCTCGAAAACAGTGTAAGATCTTCTTCCATGACTGAAGTTTCAGATTCCATATATTGCTACAATAGAAGACAATACTTATGGGCTAAAATGCTGTACTGAGTTTTTTTGCTAATCATACATAATCTAGGGAGGTACACATGGCTGAATTAAAGCTAGAGAATATCTATAAAATTTACGATGGGAAAGTGACGGCTGTTGATGATTTTAACTTGCACGTCCATGACCATGAATTCATTGTTTTTGTTGGTCCGTCAGGCTGCGGCAAATCGACGACGCTCCGGATGATTGCGGGGCTGGAGGAAATATCAAAGGGAGATTTTTATATTGATGATAAACGAGTCAACGATGTGGCCCCGAAAGACCGGGACATCGCCATGGTTTTCCAAAACTATGCTTTATATCCTCACATGTCCGTTTATGATAATATGGCGTTTGGCCTTAAACTTCGCAAATTCCCCAAGGCCGAGATTGATCAGCGTGTAATAGAAGCAGCCAAAATTCTTGGGCTTGAGCCGTATCTCAGCCGCAAGCCAAAGGCACTATCAGGCGGCCAAAGGCAGCGTGTCGCATTGGGACGTGCCATCGTTCGGGATGCAAAAGTGTTTTTAATGGACGAGCCCTTATCCAATCTTGATGCCAAGCTCCGGATGCAGATGCGCGCAGAGATTTCCAAGCTTCATCAGCGGCTGCAGACCACGACCATCTATGTCACCCATGACCAGACAGAAGCCATGACGATGGCTTCCAGGATTGTCGTCATGAAGGATGGGGTGATTCAGCAGGTGGGGACCCCGAAGGAAGTATATGAAAAACCAAACAACGTCTTTGTCGGAGGATTCATTGGGTCGCCTTCCATGAATTTTTTACAAGGAAAGTTTGAAGACGGGAAGTTCGTTGCCGGAACGGTTTCTTTTGCGCTGCCGGAGGGAAAATCGAAGCTGCTTCAGGAGCAGCAGTATGAGGGGAAGGATATTATCTTTGGAATCCGTCCTGAAGATATTCATGATGATCTGACAACGCACGATGTATATCCGGGCTCCAAAATGAATGTCCAAATTGATGTTTCGGAGCTGACGGGGGCGGAGACGATTCTTTATACCAGCATCGATGGCCAGGAATTGATTGCTCGCGTGAATGCCAGGACTGACATCATACCGGGCCAAACCATCGAGGTTGCCTTTGACATGAACAAAGGGCATTTCTTCGATGCGGATACGGAAATGAGAATCAAGTAAGTTCATGGTTATTGGCATGGCCACGGGAACCGTTCCGTGGCTTGTTTTTTATTCATCAAGCCTATGATTTTTGGGCTTTTTTGCATTGCTTGCCTGATGGGATAACTGGACAAAAAACATAGAAAACATCCCTGTTGTCAATGAAATTCGCGGTTGAATAAATAATTAGTTCAATGTATATTAATACAAAAGAGTGGGAGGTGTGTGTAACTTGGAGATAAAATATGCAGATATCTCAGATTCGCCCGTTATACACGAATTGATGATCAAGGCTTTTTCTGAATATAAAGAGGAAGTACCGCCTTCTAGTGCATTAGAAGAAACCCCAGAATCCGTTAAAATGGCTTTCATGCAAGGGGAGCGGGGACTCATTTGTTATCTGGATGAGCAGCCGGTTGGAATGGTTCGTTTTAAAATCACGGAAAAAGGTTTATATTTTTATAGACTTTCCGTCCTCCCGGAAAGACAAGGAATGGGTTTCGCAAAGAAAATACTAAACGCTCTTGAAGGATTGGCACTTGAAAAAGAAGTACCCGTAATCTATTGTAAAGTCCGCCTTAATGTGCCCAGAAATATATATCTATATACTTCAATTGGATTTAGTGTATATGATGAGGAAGTTGTCCAAAAACCCAATGGTATACATATAAAAGTTGCGTCCATGATGAAGAAAATAGGTTAAGGAGTCATGTTATGCATTTGGTATGTGAAACTGAGAAGTTAGACGATTACTTGTGTGAATTGAACGAAGTGAATTATTCAAATCCGATCATTAGGGCCAAGGCAGAGGAACTTTTTCATCCATCACAAACCGAAATAGAAAAAGCCAAAATTGCCTTTGAATTTGTCCGTGATGAAATAGCTCATTCTTGGGATATCCAAGGGAACCGTGTGACGTGTAAAGCATCGGATGTCTTACTGTACAAGGAAGGGATCTGCTATGCAAAATCGAATTTATTGGCAGCCTTACTGCGATCGCAAGGAATCCCAACAGGGTTCTGTTACCAACGTTTGATGTTATTTGATACACCGGAAAAAGGATATTGCATACACGCGTTAAATGCCCTATTTTTAAAGTCTCTTCATAAATGGGTTAGGCTGGACTCCCGAGGTAACAAAGAGGGGATTGATGCGCAATTTTCTGCTGATGGAGAAAAGTTAGCGTTTCCGGTTCAAGAGGAATTTGATGAAAAGGACTATCCTGTTATTTATGCGAAGCCACATCCAAAGACCATTGCCGCCTTATACTTGAACTCAGATCCAATCGAAATGTATAAACGCCACTTGCCGGAAAATTTATAAAGCGAGAAGCGGGAAGGAGTTCTCCTGCTTTTTTTTTTGCACTACTGGACATCCAATGGGAAATTGCCGGCAAGCAGGTATAAAAGGGCGAAAATCGCCGGTAATATGACTCCCGAGCATTTTTATTAGAACTTTAAGAAATACTATAAAAAAATATGCGGGAGGATATAACCTTGGAGAAAAAGCAGGCGAATATTGAACTGTCTTGCACGGAAATCGGTGGTCTTTGGGGTGTCTATATACAAGAAAGCATGAGTTCTTGTTTCCTTACCTACTTTTTGTACCATCTTCAAGACGAGGAAATCATTCCACTGGCAAAAGAGGCGCTACAAATATCAAAAGGGCGGTTAGAAAAAATAAAAAATATTTTCCTATCAGAAAGGTTTCCTTTGCCTGCTGCTTTTTCAGAAGGGGATTTAAATTTGGCCGCTCCTCCTTTATTTAATGACATATTTACCCTAAGTTACCTTTATATGACCAATCGGTTAGGAATGATTAATTTTAGTTATACCGCCTCAAACAATGTTCGACTGGATGTGCTTGATTTTTTTACGGAGTGTATACATACATCTACTGAATTGTTTGGCAAAGCAGTCAAGATGATGCTGTCCAAAGGCATCTATGACCGCCCACCGAAAATGGTCTATCCAAAAGAAATTGAGTTTGTCCAAAAAGAATCCTTTCTTTCCGGAATTTTAGGAAAAAAGCGTCCCTTGAATGCGATTGAATTAACCGAGATATTCTTTAATATTGAGCGGAATTACTTTTCAGTTCTAATCATGATTGCATTTGCTCAAGTAGTCAAAGACAAGGAACTGAAACAACACATTCTTAAGGGGAAAAAGCTTAGTGAAAAACAAATTTCTCTTTTCAATGATTTACTGAAGGAAGAGGATCTTCTGGGGACCGTGACGGTGACGATGGAAGTGACTGACTCTACTGTGTCACCATTCTCAGACAAACTCATTTTTTCTATGATTAATGTTTTAAATTCCGTAGACATCAGTTTAATTTCCCATGCCATGTCGGTCACAATGAGAACCGACCTTACCACACAATATACTAAGATCATAGGAGAGGTAATGCTGTACGCAAAAGCTACATTTGATATTGTAGTGGAAAAGAAGTGGCTGGAGCAGCCCCCTCTTGTGACAGATAGGAAGATGCTCATACAAAACAATAATTAAGAAGTGAGGATAGCCCCCTTAGCTCAAACCAGGTGCCCCGCCGGTCTTGTCTACCTGATGATGAAGCCTTTGAAGTGGCTTTTCCTCCTTGTCTTATATGCCGTCGACCATAAACCGGAAAACCGAATACATGTTCAAGATTGTAAGGGAAAAATAATGGGGGGAAGCGTTCTTGTAACAAAAGCCAAGGGAACCGTTCCCGATGGCAATGCGGAAAAAAACCACAAGAACCGTCCCCGTGGCTTACGCATCTCCTGAATTAACGCAGCAAGAGATAGCTGAAAGACTTATATCATCAAAAAGTACAATTAGTGTTGGGGTAGATAAACTGGTTAAAATGGGGTTAGTTGAAAGGGAAATATCCGATGAAGACAGAAGGGAAGTAAAGCTAAAATTATCGAATAAAGGTGAGGAAGTATCAAAGGCATCCAGTAGGAATTCAATCTCTTATAAAGCAATGCTTACCGCATTAGATAATATTCCTGAAGAAGATATTCAATCTTTGCTTCGTATCCAGAAAGAATTACGAAATCATCTAATCAATAGTGGTTATTAAAAAATATGGTTACTCAAATGGGTGTGTTAGTAGAACAAGAATGGAGGAAACCCTGAAAATAGGGTTTCCTAAAAATTTTAATTATTTATCAACATTAAAATTTAACAGAGCCTAAAAATAAAAAACCCAAACCATACCGACACAAGACACAAGCGTCCTATGAAGATATGATTTGGGTTTTGCCTGCTTAATCAATAACAATCCCAAAAAGGATACTTATTTGTTTGCGCTTTCATTTTATCGCATAAGACAAAAATGTAAACGGTTTCTCTCGTGGAAATTTATGGGCATGAAGCACACTGAAAAGAAAAACTAAACTATTAATCTACGAGGAATTTCCGTCATTAATAGAGAGACAAACGAAATCGACCTTTTTCGCGGCTTTCCATTAGTCAGGGAGAATGGTAATAAAGAAAAGAGCCCGAGTTTAATCAAACGTTTGTTTAAATGACAAATTATTTGCCGGGAAATTTTAAGAGACCTTATGGCAGCGGGAAGAATAACCAAGTTAATTAAATGTTTGATTAACTTCCACAGCAAGGAAATTTGTTGAAATACGTTTTAGATTGAGAGTTCAAAATCAAAATTTAGTAGGTTATAAAATCGTAAAAAATAGTGGTTGTGTCGTTACGCAATCTTCCACTCAACCCACTAGTAGTTGAAGTATCCTAAGGGTATGATAAATTGGAGATATAAAACCTATTTAAGGCTCGAAAGAGGGTATTTCCTTGAGACGTTTCATAATTGGATACCTATTATTAATGGTATTACTATTGTCAGCATGTAATGCAGCCAGAGTTCCCATGCACACCAACCAAAAACAAATGATGAATATGAAGCCGGTCAGCGGAGAAGAAACACAATCAGAATGGTCTGTTCCTGACAATCTTACTGCCAACCAGCCAGTGACCATCTCCATTCTTATAAAAGATAAACAAAATCAGCCAATAAAGGAATTTGAGACAGTCAGTACGAAAAAAATGCACTTGGTTGTTGTCAGCAAAGACCTGTCTTACTTCGATCATATTCACCCCACTTTTAAAGGCAATGGGCAATTTGAAATCACGACCACATTCCCGGCAGCCGGTGACTATAAGCTCATTGCGGAAATGACTCCAGTCGGAGCTAAGGATTATAGTATTGAAGATGATTGGCTGACGGTACAGGGGACTCCAGCAAATCCAGTACCAATTGAACCTGACACTACAAAATCAAAAGTGATTGACGGGACCAAAGTAACTCTTTCCTTTGATGAGAAACTTGAAGCAGGAAAAAATATCGATATGAACTTCACGTTGGATGATGCAGCAACGAATAAACCGATTAAAGACCTCCAGTCCTACTTAGGAACGGTGGGGCATGCCGTAGCGATTGATAAAGATGTCAAACAGTTCATGCATATCCATCCCTTGTACCCGAAAGCAAAGGGACCGAAGGTGGTCTTCATGACGTATTTCCCCACAAAGGGGATTTACAAAGTCTGGGGTCAATTTAACGTCAAAGGACATATTCTGACGGTTCCATTTGTGATTAACATAGAATAATGAAGAAAAACCTGTTCATTAGTTAAACAGGTTTTTCTTCATTATTTTTTACGAAATGCCACAACAAGAGCCGCTAAGGAAAGGATAACCGAAACAGCTGATAAAATCAGTGGGACAGAATTTGAGGACTTTTCTGTAACAGTTGTGGTCGTTCCTTCTTTCTTCGTGTCTTCTGTTGCAGATTGGTCAGCATGTTGGTTGTTTGTTGTCGTTCCCGAAACAATCTCAGTAATAGAATGTGGCGATGCCGCTCCTTCCTCTCCTGTCCATTCCACGATACTGCCATCTTTATAGTATTGATACGCATCCCATGCGACGTCCCCGGTTTGGTCAGGGTTTTTGGCAACAAACGAAAACTGCTGGAATTGTCCAGGTAAAATGCCATCCCCCGTAGCCTCAAAAGTAATTGATTTAACCTTTCCGTCAGCATCTCTTTCAGCTGAATAGGTCCAACCTGGAACTGGCTGGTAAGACTCAATCTCTACCCCAGCAGGTGTTTTTAACGTCACCTTCGTGGTTGCTACCTCTTTCTCGACCGGTACTTTAACGGTATAAGTTTCCCAAGCGCCTGTTGTTGATGTCTTTGGCATGACTGTCACATGGGCACTTGCCGCACTTGAGAACAAGAATAATCCTAATACCGTGGGGAAAAATACTTTAGAAATCTTTTTCATGGTTTGTATCATCTAAACCACTCTCCTTTTTTATTGACTTCCCACGAATACCTCAAAGTCGGTATCCATCGTTTCTAAATCCTTGGTAAGGACATGTACACGCACATTCCAACGACCCGCCATATTAAAATTCATTCCTTTAGCTTCATACTGGCCATCCTTGACTTTTTGTAAGGTTTTCGTATCGTCGCCCATTTCCATTTCCAGTGATGTAAAGGTAAGCGTTACTTGCTCAACATCTTTGATTGGCTGACCTTTTTCGTCTTTCAAGTATAAAACAAAAGCATTTTCCCCTATCACATTTGGAGTCACATCGAATGTGATTTTGCTATTATTCGTACTTGTATGGGTTTCCTTAAATGGGCCAGGCGACGCCATAGCAGTCGGAAGATTGGTTAATAAAACAGATAGAATGAGAACCAATAATCCTGCAGCCAATTCTCCCCATAAGGAGCCCCTCCAGCCTTTTTCTCCGTTGTTTTTCCCTTTCCAAAAATTGCGGGCTGCAAAAACAAGCATAATCATCAGCAGGAGTACCTTTCCGGACAGGACTCGTCCATAGTCAGTTGTCAGGAGTGTCCGGAGATTAGGAATATAGGAAAGACTGCTAAAAAAGCCCGTTAAGGCTAACAAAATGACTAAAAGGATTCCCCATTTGGAAAACCTTCGGATAGAATCCAAATAGAGTGGCTTCGTTTCTATTTATTTTACAAGAGGAATTAAAGCGACTAATACGATTAAACTCCCCATCCAAATGGAGGCGGAAAGTAAATGGATGAAGTCTAATGTAATCGTTATCCCTGGATTGGTGGACGCGGCTGCATGACTGATAAAAGCCTTTGATAATAACAAACCGGTTCCTATCAAAAACGTAATCCCAATCCAAAGGGGTTCATACTTGTTTTTCATTAAGATAAATGCAGCTATGAAAAGCAAAATTAAACAAGAGATTTGGAGGATCCATGTATCCCCGTAAGAGGTGTTTGTTACCATATCCATTAACACTTGGAAATTTAACACCTTGCTCCACGGGAATCCCGTTTCAATTGTTGCTTGTAACGGTAAACCCAAAATAATGCTTATGCATAACGTGGTGACTGAAAGTCTTATTAACCTGTTCAAAGCCTTCGACACCCATAAATCCTGGATTAATTCTTTACCAGAAACAAAGAGGCAGAAGAAGAGTACTCCCACTAAACACGCGTTGCTTATATATTGAAGCCAACGGATTAGGACTAAGTCGAATTGAGGGACATAGCCTGCTGTTTGACGGTCAATAGTAGACTGGTTTGTACCTTCATTTCCAATTTGGAACGGAATGACTCCTTCCACTGGATGACCGTCACTGGATACAACCCTCCATTGTATGCGGTAGGTCCCATTGGGCAGATTTTCGGCCAAATCACATTCAAGGATAGATGGATGATCGGCACTTACACGGCCATTATTTTGATCAACCCGTTTCCCTGATGATTCAAATACTTCAATGGAATTATAGGAAGGCTGGATGGTCTCATCGAACTCAATGGATACCTTTTTTGGTGCTTCGCTTAGGATTTCGTTATCGGAAGGATTGGATTTTATGATATAAGCATGGGCATAAGCGGACAACGGATAAACGAAAATAAAAAGAGCGAAGACTAAAATAAGAAGGTAACTGTATAGAATCCATTTCAACCCTGCACCTCCTCTATTAATGGCAGCCACAGCCTGTATCTCCATTCATTCTGAGTGAAATTTCGTTTACTGCCTCATTAAATGGTAATATGTATCCGCCAAATCCTTTTTGAAAACGTTCTGCATAGGCTAATGATTCAAATGTTAATACCTGTGGCTGGCAGCAATTTAGATGAAAATCCGCACCCAACAAGAAGTAAGCCAATTTAGCGCTAATCGTGGTATTGCTGAGAAAATCCCGGCAAATAATGTGCGAAACATTTTTTTCAATCGCTTTATATCTTAGTAAACCACAGTGCGGGCAGCATAATTGTTCTACTGTTTGATGGTGAGTAATGATTTGCACAGGGTGGCGATCTGGTAATTCCTTTAGACAATAGGTACAGGAGTTGGGTGAAACTTTTAAAATATTCACTAAAGAAATTCCGCCTGATGTTTTATGTATCTTATTTTCTTCCATCAGCGGCCTAATATCCCGATATACGGTCATTTCAGAAACATTTAATCGCTTGCTGAGCTCGGCAATGGAGAGTATTTCTTCTTCTGATAACCAGCTCAATATTTGTCTTTGCCTCTCAATCGGCAGCATTTGAAAACCTCCTTTACCATTAAAAGTATTAGTCCGTTAAGAATACAATAAAATAGTTCTTCCGTATTAACAAGTTGGACATGTTATTTATGTGTGAATATGATTATATAAAATCACGTTTTTTAACAATAATTAATAGCTCTCGTGCCTTTTTCTTGATTGATTCCTCAAAAAACATGAGAATTGTTCCGCGAATATTAAAAATTTTCCGCTAAATCATTAACGAGAAATCACATTTCATGTATAATATTCTTCATCAATCATGAGGGGATTTTGTACTATGAAATCATATATTAAGGAACAAATCGAGTCATTTAAAGAACGCAATCGGAATCGAGGCCGGTTATTGGTGAGCTGCCCCGACCAGCCTGGGATTGTTTCAACCATTTCCCATTTTTTGTTTTCCTTCAATGCCAACATTATGGAATCCAGCCAGTATTCCACGAATCCGGAGGGCGGGACCTTTTTTATCCGGATTGAATTCGAGTGTCCAGGCCTTATGGAGAAGGCAGAGAAAATGAAACAGCAGTTTGAGGGGATTGCCAAGCGGTTTGATATGGAATGGAGCTTCATGCATGTGTATCGCGTAAAAAGAGCGGCCATCTTTGTTTCCAAAGAACTCCACTGTTTGCTTGAGCTTTTATGGGAATGGCAAAGCGGCGATTTGATGGTGGAAATCCCGCTGGTCATCAGCAATCATGAAGATGCAAGAGAGGTTGTCGAAGGGCTCGATATCCCGTTTTATTACATTCCGGCCAATAAAAATATCCGGGCTGAAGTCGAGGCCAAGCAGCTGGAATTGTTGAAAGAGCATGATGTCGACTTCGTGATTTTGGCGCGCTATATGCAAATCTTGACGCCTGCCTTTGTGACGGAGTACCCGAAACGGATCATCAATATCCACCATTCCTTCTTGCCGGCGTTTATTGGGGCCAAGCCTTATGAGCGGGCCTATAACCGCGGCGTGAAACTGATTGGGGCCACCTCGCACTATGTGACCGATGACCTTGACGAAGGACCGATCATTGAGCAGGACATCGGCCGTGTCGACCATCGTAATGATGCTGACAGCTTGAAAAAAATTGGCCGAAACATTGAGCGAAGCGTCTTGTCGCGCGCGGTCAAATGGCATCTGGAAGACCGGATTATCGTTCATGGCAATAAGACCATTGTTTTCTAGAAAAAAATCATGGGGACGGTTCTTGTGGGAAAAACCAGGAGAACCGTCCCCGTGGACTGTCAAAAACCGAAATATCCCCATTCCTCCTTCATGTAACTTACCCTAGTTTCATGCCTTAAATAGAGTGTTTGTCCAGTTTATTTGACCTTCAGTTGAACAGAATATGGTGATAACTTATGGTTGGAGGCTAATATTGCCGGATTGCGGAGTTGAAAAAGCTGGTAAGAAAGAAAACCGAAGGCGGATTAGAAACCTGAAAGATAGAAGAAGAGGATACTGTGAAATCCTAGAATAAGGAACATATTAATAGGCACAACGAGCAAACGTTGTGCCTTTTTGCAGCTTTTTTAACCTCTTCGATTTAATTTCACTACATACTGGAAGTGGTCTGGACGAAAGACGGATTGTAGAAATTCAATGGGTACTCCTTCTATTGAGAGAGTTAAGCGTTCAATATAGAGTAAGGCTTCGCCCTGGGGGATGTTTAACAATTCCGCTTCTTCGAGGTTGGCATTTACTGCACTGATAACCTGTTTTCCTTCATGGGGTTTAATATTTAATTCTTTCTCTAAATATTGATAGGTAAGAATATCGTGAAGCCCCTTATGTTTGCTAATTTCTATTCCGATATTTTCGGGAAAGTAGGAATGTTCTATAGCAATCGGTACACCATCTGCAAAGCGGAGGCGTTTTAGTTCCCATGCTTCGTTTACTCTAAGATGGTCTTTTATTTTTGCAGGAGGGTTCAATATTTTCCCACTCTTTATCACCTTGGCCCCAGCCTTATTGCCCATCGATTCGATTGTTTCCGAAAAACCCATCAATTCCCCAATCCAGTTTTCCGATTGATTGGACCTTAAAAAGGTGCCGCTGCCTCTTTTTCGATCCAAGAGGCCCTCATCCATTAGGGTTTTTAATGCCGAACGAATTGTAATCCGGCTTACTTGGAATTGTTCAGCCAATTCATGTTCAGTTGGCAGTTTGCCGGATGGGTCCACCAAATGACCATTGAGCAGCTCTTTCCGTATATATTCAGTCAGTTGATGATGTAAAGGGATGGGGCTATTATGATTTAATACAGATTTTAAATCATTCATTTTATTTATTTGAATCCCTCCATTAAGAATACGTTTAAGGTGATAAGTTATACATGTGTCACTTTTAATATTATTTTACACTCAGTGATTGTTCGGAAAAAGACTCTCCCGGAAATTTTCATACGATAACAAAGAAAGCCCATACCTTCCATCGGTAATGGGCTGGTTTTGAAGAAGTTTACATTTGCTTATAATCCACTGTGTAAAAGTCTACAAATTCCTGATCCATTTCGAACCCTAAACCTGGTTGCTCAGGAATTTTCACTTTTCCGTCTTTGACTATAAAAGGATTCGTGAATAGTTGCTCTCTAAATGGATTTGGATTCGCATCCATTTCCAGGATGAGTCCTCCAGGGACGCTTGCAAAAAAATGGAGGCTGGCTGCAAAACAAACAGCTCCGCCAAGATAATGTGGGGCATACGGGCGGTCAAAACTGCCCGCCATTTCAGCGATGATTTTAGATTCAGAAATTCCTCCGTTTTTGCTTAGATCAGGTTGGATAATGTCCACTGCCTCTAGTTCAAGAGCTTTCCTGGCTTGTTTTCTTCCATATATATTCTCACCTGCAGCAACAGGAATACTAGTGGCTTCCCGAATATACCGTAACCCCTCGATATCATCACATGGAATAGGTTCCTCAATCCAAGTTAAGTCAAAGGGCGTGAACTGCAATAAATTTTGAATAGCAGATTGGCGGTTCCATGCTTGATTAGCATCAATCATTAATTTACCGACGGGACCAATCAAATCTCTTAATCTTTTTAAGTTTTGAAGATCCAAAGCTGTATCTTTTCCAACCTTTAGCTTAAAACTGGTTATCCCCATTTCCTGATGCTTCAGGACCAACTCATCTGAAAGTGTAGGGCCCAACCCGCTTGCATATACTTCCACTTCCTCATGAATTTTGCCGCCGAGTAGTTTGTGGATAGGAAGGCCATAATGTTTACCGATAAGGTCCCAAAGGGCGATATCCACACCGCTTATACTATGGTGCATAGGGCCAACAGCGCCCCACTGCAAACACAGAGTAGTCAGTTTCTTAAATAACTTATGATTTATTTTGCCGATTTCCCTAGGGTCTTCACCCAATAAAAGGGGCCTAACACCATGTATTAAGGTAGAAACCTTTTCATGGGCTCCCCAGGAAGGGAAATTGTTCCAAATTTCCCCGATTCCAAATTCCCCTGTATTTGCCTCAATTCGAACCAACACATTTGTCCGTCTGGTCATTTCCCCAAAAGAGGTCTGGACGGGTCTATCTAGTGGGAGGTCAATGACAATGGGCTCTACATTTACAATCTTCAAGCCAAAACACTCTCTTCAAATAACTTATAAACAGCAGCACAATCTTCCTCACCATATCCGGATCCACTTGCCTTACCATAATATTCAGCAGCCAGTTCGCTAAAAGGAGCTATCTGTTTTAAATCTTCTGCCATGCCAACGCCTAAACGGATGTCTTTCAGCGCTAGATTAATAGAAAACTTAGCTTGATAGTCTTTTGCCAAAACCATCGGTCCACGTAATGATAACTGGAAGGAATCAGCCCCGGTATCAGCCAAAAGTCTTTGCATGAGTTCAGGGTCAAGCCCGGCTTTTTCCCCCAATTGCAATCCTTCTGCTAAAACAAGCATATTCGTCATTCCGATTAGATTACTGATTAATTTAAAGGCTGTTGCCTGTTCCACATCGCCCATATAGACAACCGATGTACTAATACTGTTCAAAAGTTCTTCCGCCTTATGGAACACTTCTTTTTTTCCACCGGCAAAAATCGGCTGCACACCGGCTTCCGCCTGTGCAGGGCCTTTGCCTAACGGACAAGCCAAGAACTCAACGCCTGCTTTCTCGGCCGCGATACTGATTTCACGGGCTGTCTTTGGATCAATGGTACTAACGTCAATCAGGATCGATCCTTTTTGCATCTGACCCAGGATTGCCTCTTTGTTTATTAATAGATCCGTCAAATGCACAGGCAACGGTAAGCTTGTAAATAAAACATCTACGTTCGAAACCAATTCTTCAAGCGTATCTGCCTTTTTTCCGCCGACCGCCAATGTTTTTTCGACTGCTGCTTGATTAATGTCGTATACCATTGTTTCATATCCCGCGCGAATCAGATTGCGGGCCAATGCTCCGCCCATTTTTCCAAGACCAATAAAACCTGCTTTCATTATCATTACCTCCTATTTTTGAGACGACTCTTAGGGATTTAAACTAAGAGCCGTTTTGTTTTTTTAAGCTGTATGAGTTATATTTTTATCTTTGTGTTCGTTTTCGATATCGAGTCCCGTTGGGTCCCATTTAATAATTAACGCAGAGATTAACCCGATGATTGGAACAATCGAAAAGAATAGAAATGTTTTAGCAAGGCCAAATGTGGCTAGGGAAACTGGAAACAAGAAGAATCCAATCATACTGCCAATACGGCTCGCTCCCTCTGCAAAACCGGTGCCGAGACCGCGAAGTTCAGTAGGATAAGAGAGTGTTGCCATGGTTTTTCCTTGTGCGCCAGGTCCAAAAGAGTGGCCGAATATAAATAGGGCCAGTGGTACTGAAGACCAAATAAAAGATGTTTCATCATTGGCAATCCCAATCACGAGTAAACTGCCGGCAACGATGGCGTATCCAATGATGGCAATTCGGCGCATTCCTAATTTTTGTGTTAGAAAAACACCTGTAAATCCACCGATAATCCCGAATATGTTGAACACGATGGTTCCTGTAATACTATTAATCATTCCCTCGCCGAATAGAATGAGGGAAATGGTAGGAATATAGAATCCAACTGCAAAATATTGAACGGCTTGTGTACCGGAAATAATGGCCGCCAGAATGGTGCGCATTTTATATTTCTTTGTAAAAATAGCGGTATACGGAATATACTTTTCCTGGCCTTCATTCTTATTTGAACTTGTATGTTCGATCACAACGGGTATCTTATACGTTTTTTCCAAGATTCTGGCAGCCTCTTCTAATGGTAAATTCTTTGCTGCCCAAAGGGGGCTCTCATTCATATAAACCAATCGCATGATTAGGACAAAAAGAGCGAAGACGGCACCAAAACCAACCGCCCATCTCCAAAGGTTTTCATCAACCCCTAATAAGAAGATCGGCAATACAACGAGTCCAGTCCCAACTGTTGCCACATACCACATCGGCTGCCATAGGTTAACATTGCTTCCTTTTTTCTGCGTATTACTGTACTCGGCAATAAAGCTAAGAGCAACCGGCATATCCAACCCTATACCCACGCCCATCAGGAAACGGAAAATGACCAGCCAGGTGAAATTGGGGGCCAGCGCTGCGCCAAAAGCAGAAAAAACGAGAAGCAACAAGTCAACCGTGAACATTTTCTTTCGGCCGAAGCGATCTGTGTAATACCCGCCAATCAGTCCGCCAAGTAAGGCCCCAACTGCTAGAATGGAAGTTAGCATACCCAATCCTTCGGGACTCAAGTGAAATTCCTCTTTTAATTGGCCTGCCCCTATCCCGATACTTACAATGTCATATGCATCCACAAAAATTCCGCCAAGTGCAACCAGGATGACCAATAGTCCCCCTTTTTTAATCGGATTGTCATTAACAAAGTTAATAACATCCTCCCTCGATCGGATAACCAATTTTTCTTTCATAGAAACCCACCTTTCATGGTATTAAGAGATAAAGTTCCACGTTCTGAAAGCGTTTGCGAAAATAAACCCTTTACTCCTTTCCTAATGTATTTGCTTGCAAGAAAAATCAGATGATGAATCGAAGTTGTTAAGTTCTAATGTTATAACAAATATTAAAGCAACCAATAAAATTTTGTCAATGGTGAAAATTCTAAATATTTTATTATTTGTCATTGACATGAATACGTTTTCATTTTACCATTAAATTCAAGTAAATGTTATAACATTAATACAAAACAGACGGGAGTGGAAAATGATTATGAGTTTGACCTTAACAAATGATCAAAAAATGTATTCAGATGGCAGGTGGGTAGAAGCCATCAGCGGACAATACAAAGATGTTTTGAATCCAGCTACAGGCGAAATTGTTGGCTCTGTCCCCGCAGGAGATCGGAAAGATGCCGCCGTGGCAATCGATGCGGCAGATGCAGCGTTTAAGGCTTGGGCAAATAAAACACCTGCCGAACGCTCCGTCTATCTATTTAAGACGTATGAGAAATTAGTGGAACGAGCAGATGAGATTGCAGCCATTTTAACTGCAGAACAAGGAAAGCCTTTGAAAGAGGCAAAAGGGGAAGTGCTCTTCGCGGCTGAATATTTCCGCTGGTATAGTGAGGAAGCCAAGCGGGTTTATGGAGAAACGCTACCTTCCCCAGCGCCTAACAAAAGACTAATGGTCATCCGTCAGCCGATTGGTGTCGTGGTCGCCATAACACCTTGGAATTTCCCTGCCTTAATGATTGCTCGTAAAATTGCTCCCGCTTTAGCGGCAGGTTGTCCGATTGTGCTGAAGCCGGCTGAACTTACACCGCTGACGGCAATTGCCATTTTTAAAATATTCGATGAAGTTGGTTTTCCTGCAGGGGTCGTGAATTTAGTGTCTGGAGTCGGCTCTGTTCTTGGACCGGAATTCCTTGAAAATAAGAAGGTGAAAAAGATTGCCTTTACTGGTTCAACCGCTGTCGGTAAATACCTGCTTAAAGGGTCGGCAGATCAAATGAAGAAAGTATCTTTGGAATTGGGGGGCCATGCGCCATTTATTGTCTTTGAGGATGCGGACATTGATGCGGCAGTGGAAGCTTGTATTATCAGCAAGTACCGTAATGCCGGACAAACCTGCATTTGTTCCAATCGGGTTTTTGTACAAGACACGATTTTGAACCGATTTTCAGAAAAACTGGCTGAACAGGTAAATTTGTTGAAAATGGGAAATGGTTCGGCCGATGGAGTTGATGTTGGTCCGTTAATCGATGATCGTGCGCTAGACAAGGTTGACGAACAGGTCCGAGATGCCATTGCTAAAGGGGCAAAATTGGTCACGGGCGGTGCGAAGTGGGAAGCGGAAGGTTTGAAAGGATATTTCTACTTGCCTACTATACTTAGCAATGTTGATGAAACGATGCTGATTTGTCATGAAGAGACCTTTGGGCCTGTGGCTCCAATCATCTCGTTTTCCTCTGAAGAAGAGGTTTTGGAAAAATCCAATAATTCTAACTATGGTTTGGCTTCCTATGTTTTTACAAATGATTTAGGAAGAGCATTCCGCGTTTCCGAGGGGCTGGAATCAGGAATGGTCGGAGTGAATGATCCACTGCCTACGGTAGCCCAGTCGCTGTTTATCGGCTGGAAAGAGAGTGGCGTAGGCTATGAAGGCGGCAAATACGGAATGGACCAGTACTTGGAAATGAAATACATTTCAATGCTATTGAATGGATAATTTGTCAAAAATATGAAAGTGATAGAATGATAGCCCTTTGGTAAATGCATTCCATTGGTGTGGGAAAAGGACTCTTATGGTTGATAGATTTGTTTAGCCTGAATCTATTGGCATCGCCTGGTCGATGGCGGTGGGTTCAGGCTTTTTTTGTTTTTTTGGAAAATGAAATCGGTGGGAGGTACAAATATGCGTGATTTTTCAGAGCTGAAAGGGAAAGTGGTCCTCATTACAGGGGGAAGCAGAGGAATTGGGAAAGATATCGCCATTCAGTTTGCTAGCCTTGGGTCAGAAGTGGTCATTACGGGAAGAGATGAGCAGTTACTGCGTACCGTAACAGAAGAATTAAATCAGATTCAACCAAACTGCCTGTATGTGGCAGCTGATATGACGAAGGTTGAGGAGATTTATACTATGGTGAGTCAGGTAATCTCCCAAAAAGGAAGAATTGATGTGCTTGTAAATAATGCAGGAGTAAATAGAATCAAGCCTGTATTGGAAGTTACAGAAGATGATTGGGATACAATTCTGGATACGAATTTAAAAGGTACCTTCTTTTGCTCTCAGAAGGCAGGGGAGTATATGATCCTGAATGGAACCCCTGGGAAAATTATCAATATTGTATCGCAGATGGCATTTGTTGGGTACAGCAATCGGGCAGCCTATTGTTCAAGTAAGGGGGGAGCTGTTCAATTGACGAAGGCGCTCGCGATTGAATGGTCCAAATATAATATTAAAGTTAATGCTGTCGCCCCAACCTTTATCGAAACGGATTTCACAAGGAAGATGCTCGAGGATGGTGACTTTTATCAGGAGGTGCTGAGCCGGATTCCATTAGGCAAGCTTGCAGAGCCCAACGATGTTTCAAGTGCCGTATTATTTTTGGCATCGGATATGGCAAATTTTATAACAGGTGAAACAATCCGCGTGGATGGTGGGTGGACGGCTATCTAGTTTGAGCTCAGGGCCATGGGGGACGGTTCTTGTGGGGAAAATTCACAAGAACCGCCCCCGTGGTCTTTCTTTATGGCTTGGGTATATGATTAAATACTTCCCCGCTGTCAAAGAATTCAATTAGCTGGGCTAACCATTGATAATAATCGTGCCATTCTTTCGTTTCCTTAAGCAGTTCATTGATTTTCTGTTCCATTTCTTCCGTTAACGTCTCTTTTTCCTGCATGGCCTTCAGTTCAGCAAAAATCTTTTTTTCAAACAGTTTGTTTTTTTGGATCGCTTTTCTCCAGTTGGAAGTGAACAACGAAACAAAGGTCTGGTAATAATCCTGCTCTACATTGTATAAATCTTTGCGGACCCCTTTTTCAAACACTTTTTCCGCTATATTTAAATCGACCATTTCGCGGACAACCTGACTCATCCGGGTTTTACTCATACCGGTTTCCTCTGATAGTTCATTCAGTGTCATTGGCTTTCGATTCATATAGATAATGCCCAACACCCGTCCGACCGTACCCGAGATTCCGTATGTGTGCATATTGTCGGCAATTTTCTCCACGAACTGTTCTTCAATCAGTTTCATCTTCTCTAATGGTCCTTCATCCAAAAGAATTCACCCTTCCAATTACCCATGTTCGTTGTCACTATATCATAATTTACGATAATTTCGAAAAGGCAGGGGGAATAGGAACTGGGAGGAATTAGGAGAAATTTTACGAAAAAGCCATGATAAACCTTATATCTTATAAATTTTACGTAAATTCTATAAAATTTGTGAATTTTATAAACTTTTTATTTTACGAAACATACTTTAAACTAAATTTAGATTATTTTGATTTTTCTCACCAAAATAATGGAGGTGCTTTGCTTGTTAAAATTTGACCACGTTTCAAAAGCGTACAAAGGGGGAAAACGGGCAGTCCAAGACTTGACCCTAGAAATCGAAAAAGGCGAATTCATCTGTTTTATCGGGCCCAGCGGCTGCGGCAAAACGACCACGATGAAAATGATTAACCGCTTGATTGAGCCCACAGAAGGAAGCATTTATATTAATGGCAAAAACATCATGGAGAGCGACCCGGTCCAGCTTCGAAGGGAAATCGGGTATGTCATCCAGCAAATTGGCTTATTTCCCCATATGACCATTCAGGGAAATATCTCCCTCGTTTTAAAATTATTAAAGGTCCCCGAAGAAAAGCGCCGTGCCAGGGCACGGGAATTGCTAACACTTGTTGACATGACACCCGATTATTTGGAAAGGTATCCGCATGAGCTAAGCGGAGGCCAGCAACAGCGGATAGGAGTATTAAGGGCATTAGCCGCTGACCAGCCGCTGATTTTAATGGATGAGCCGTTTGGCGCATTAGACCCGATTACCCGGGATTCCCTGCAGGAGGAATTTAAAAAGCTGCAGCGGAAATTGGATAAAACCATCGTGTTTGTCACCCATGATATGGATGAAGCGCTGAAATTGGCCGACCGGATTGTGATTATGCGTGACGGGATGATCGTCCAATGTGACACACCGGATGAAATTCTGCGCAATCCGGCTGATGAGTTCGTGGAAGAGTTTATCGGCAGAGACCGGCTTGTCCAGGCAAGGCCAAATATTCAAACGGTTGAACAGGTGATGAATCCAAATCCGGTTACGATTACGGGGGACCGCTCCTTATCCGAAGCGATTCAATTAATGAAACAGCACCGTGTCGATTCCTTGCTGGTGGTAGATGGAAAGAAGGTTTTACAAGGGTTTATCGATGTGGAAATGATTGACCAAAACCGGAAAAAGGCAAGTTTGGTCAAAGATGTCGTCGAAACAGAGATCCTTACCGTCGAGAAACAGACCCTTGTTCGG
This sequence comes from Neobacillus camarae, assembly GCF_054950115.1. NCBI lineage: Bacteria > Bacillati > Bacillota > Bacilli > Caryophanales > Bacillaceae > Neobacillus > Neobacillus camarae. The sequence goes on from NZ_JBUCKX010000002.1 coordinate 763,635, forward strand.
GATACCGTACGAAAAATTTTAAAAATAGGAATGAAATATGTTCCGGTTGTGGATGACAAACGCCGTCTTGTCGGAATTGTCACAAGGGCTAGTTTAGTAGACATTGTTTATGATTCGATTTGGGGCGTAGACGAAATCATAAAAATAGGTTAGGAGGGAGCGGTGATGGATACCATTTTGCAATTTTTCAGCACAAATGGGATTGAAATGCTATACAAGACATGGGAGCATTTATATATTTCGCTGATTGCGGCGTTGATTGGCATTCTTGTTGCGGTCCCGCTTGGAGTGGCGTTGACGAGGTTTCCTAAAGGAGCGGAATTTGTGATGGGGGTGCTAGGGGTGGTCCAAACCTTTCCGAGTTTTGCGATCCTCGCTTTCTTTATTCCACTTTTAGGTGTCGGGAAAACCCCCGCGATTATTGCTTTATTTTTCTATTCAGTCCTACCTATCCTGAGAAACACTTACACGGGCGTGAGTGGTGTAAAAAAGAGCCTGCTTGAAGCAGGGCGCGGGATGGGTATGACTGGGTGGGAACGGGTCCGGTACGTGGAAGTGCCGCTGGCCATTCCTGTCATCATGGCAGGAATCCGCTTGTCGACTGTCTATTTAATCGGCTGGGCCACCTTGGCCTCGTTTATTGGCGGCGGCGGCCTAGGGGATTACATCTTCAGCGGATTAAACCTGTATCAGCCTGAATTTATTCTTGCAGGTGCAGTCCCTGTTACTATATTAGCTTTATTGACCGATCTTCTTTTAGGCAAAGTGGAAGGCTGGGTAACCCCTAAAGGAATGAAAAAGATGAGAGAAGCAGCTTAGGGAGGGGGCACATATATGAGAAAAAGGAGTCATTTACTGCTAGCATGCGTGCTAACGCTGTCTGTGTTAATGAGCGGCTGCTCGCTGCCCGGACTGAGCGGAGCAACTGATAATACGATCAAAATAGGAACTTTAGCGCTTTCTGAATCGCAAATTATGGGGCATATCATTCGGCTGATGATTGAACATTATTCCGATGAGAAAGTGGAAATGGTGAATAATTTGGGTTCTTCGACTGTCCAGCATGAGGCCATGATGAACGGGGATATCGATATTTCAGCCACACGCTATACCGGAACAGACCTGGCTGGTGCATTGGCGATGGATCCAGTCAAGGACCCGGAGGAAGCGCTCAAAATTGTTCAGCGAGAATTCCAAAAGCGATTTGACCAAACTTGGTTTGATTCGTATGGCTTTGAAAATTCGTATGCGTTTACGGTAACAAGGGCGCTGGCAGAAAAAGAAAACCTGAAAACCGTTTCCGATTTGCAGCCGCTTGTTGCAGACTTGAAACTAGGTGTTGATAATTCCTGGCTGAAGCGGAAAGGGGACGGCTATGAGGGCTTTGTCAAAGAGTATGGTTTTGAATTTGGCCAGACCTTTCCAATGCAGATTGGGTTAGTCTACGAAGCAGCCAAGAATGGAAAAATGGATGTCGTTCTCGCCTATACCACCGACGGGCGCATCAAAGCGTTTGATTTAAAGGTATTGGAGGATGATAAGCAGTTTTTCCCGCCGTATGATACCTCACCAGTGGCCCGCAATGACGTGTTAAAGGCCCATCCGGAAATAAAGAAGATTCTCCAGAAGCTTTCTGGAAAAATCAGTACCGACAAAATGCAGGAATTGAATTATGAGGCTGACGGCCAATTGAAGGAACCGTCGGTTATAGCGAAGGAATTTCTAGAAGAACACGATTATTTTGAAGGTGAAAAATAGGAGGTGACCTCATGGAGACGTTCAATGGTATGGTTTCTTACTACTCACAAAATGCTGCCTATGTCTGGGTCGAGTTTTACCGTCATTTCCTCATGTCCGCTTATGGTGTGTTGTTTGCTGCGATTGTCGCCATCCCGGTTGGTATTTTTATTGCGCGATACAACCGGTTAAGCACTTGGGTGATTTCGCTGGCGAATATTATTCAAACAATCCCGGCCTTGGCGATGCTGGCGGTGCTCATGCTGGTCATGGGGCTCGGAACTAACACCGTCGTTTTTTCCTTATTCCTCTATTCTTTATTGCCGATTATTAAAAACACCTATACAGGAATCCGCAACGTTGACCATGCGCTGCTGGAATCGGGAAAAGCGATGGGGATGACCAAGTTTCAGGTTCTATGGATGGTCGAGCTGCCGATGGCGATGTCGGTGATTATGGCGGGGCTTCGGACCGCGTTGGTTATTACTATCGGGATTGCCACCATCGGGACCTTTATCGGTGCGGGGGGATTGGGCGATATCATCTTGCGTGGAACCAATGTCACGGACGGAGCACCGATTATTCTGGCAGGTGCCATTCCAACCGCTTTGATGGCGGTCATTGCTGATGTGGTGATGGGCTGGCTGGAGCGGAAGCTGTCACCGATTAAAAAAAGAAAAGGCGGTCAAAAGATGAAAAAAAAAGAACAGGCCGCTTAAGTTCAAATGTTGTCCATCCTATTAAGATTGGGGGTGGGCTTTTTTTCGGAAAGGGAGGGTCTTCAAAAGCTCGAACCAAAGGAAAAGGAGCTTTCAGGGGAGTTAGGAGGGTCCCCAAAAGCCCGAGCTGATGGAAAACGATCCATCAGGGGAAATAGGAAGGCCCCCAAAAGCCCGTGATGAAGGAAAATGGCCACCTAAGGGAAATAGGGGATGTCCGCAATATCTTATACTACAAAGGAAACTAACAGTCTATCTTCCAGGCTATTAGCTTCCTTTTTTATGAGCTGGACTTTTTCAGTCCCCTAGAACCTTCCCACTGGCTCTTTTTATTGTTGTCTTCTTAATTTCCTCAGCGCGCTCTGTTTCCATTGCTTCACGGCGGAAACAGAGACGTTTTCTTGGGCGGCAATATCTTTAATCGATTGATCATGGAGTATGGCGCCGACTACCCATTTCGTTTCTTTTTCTGACAGACCTTCGCAATAAGAAAGCAGGATTTGGGCATCAAGGGGCTGGCCGGGATTTTGGTCCTGGACGGTTTCCCAATACTCCTCTTTGGGATAGGTGTTTCTTGCCTCGTACTTATGGTTGTGGGCCAGCTCGAGCAGGAGTCTCCCTTTGATATAGGCATAGGCATAGTTGGTGAAGCTGCCTTTTTCTTGATTAAATCCATTGCTGGCTTCCCAAAGGGCGATTAATGCCGTTTGATAGAATTCCTCCTTGTTTCGGTAAATGTGAAGCGAGTGCATGATTTTCTGGATCATAGGGTTGTACTGATCCACCAATTCATTAAAGTTATCCAATTTGGCCCTTTTCCGGACCGCGCGCTTTCCGATTTATTCCTAGGTAGCTTTAAGATACTTGGAATCCACAGTTTAATCGAACGCCGCTTTTTCTTTTTTGGCGGGAAAAAACGGATGAAATTGTGGTTTTTTGATTTAAAAAAGACTTTTTGAGAGGGGTTTTTGCCTTTTTGAACGGATTTGATATGAATTTGAAAAACTACGGGGGCGGTAAAAGTTGAGTGAGAAGAAGTGTTCTGGGCCATGTGGTAAAATGGAATCCAGAAGTTTCGTAAAATATTTGAAAAAGGGAGGGGAATGGTTTCATGCCTTTAATATGGGCTGTAGCCTTGGGCATTTTGTTAAATCCACTGAACTCCTCGATGATTTCAGTCGCTTTAGCCCGTCTGCAGGTTCAGTTTGATTTATCATTTGTCGATGCCTCATGGCTTATTTCTACCTATTATTTAACAAGTTCGATTGGGCAGCCGATTATGGGCAAATTGAGTGATACGTTTAACCGGAAACATTTATTCTTAATCGGTTTACTTCTTGTCGCGGTTTCCTGTCTATTGGCACCTTTTTCTCCAAACTTTTGGAGTCTTGTGGCGATCCGGATGATTCAGGCGGTGGGTAGTTCCATGCTTTATCCGGCGGGGATGACCACGGTAAGAAAACAGATTACGAAGAATCAAGCGCGGATGTTTGCGATCTTAAACATGTTCTCGTCCGTATCGGCCGCTTTTGGACCAACGATTGGCGGTCTGGTGATTGGGGCGGCAGACTGGGAAGCCATCTTTTGGATTAACTTTCCGATTATCATCCTTTCCATTATTTTAACGCTGAAATTTTTCCCTAATAACCCTGTGGTTAAAAGAAATGCCTCCTTGGATTATGCGGGGATTGTGTTGTTTTCTTTGACGCTTATCAGTTTGTTGTTCTTTTTACTGTCATTAGAGAGGGAGCCAAATTGGGTCAGTGCTGTTTTGTTTATTGTATTGGCAGTAGCTTTATATCGGTTTGAAGCAAAAAGGCCGGATCCTTTTATTGATGTCCTATCGTTTCGGAGCAATCGAAACGCGAGCAAGGTCTATGTGCAATACATATTAGTGAACATTTTATTTTACTCATTGTTTTTCGGAGTCCCTTCCTATTTGCAGCAGGTCATGCATTATAACGCCAGCTTCACCGGCATCATGATGCTTTCGGTTGCCGGTATGGGAGTGATCGTCTCACCCATCGCTGGCCGATGGATTGATCAGGCTGGGACGTCCAAGCCTGCCTTGTTTGCGGGGGGTGCTGCCGCGATACTTGGAACGGGTTTGCTCATGACTTTTCATGAAGCGACGTCTCCCGTTTATATTTTTATTGTGTTATGCATACTTGGCTGTACCAATGGGTTAAACAACCTTGGACTACAAACCGCCCTGTACACCTTCGTCAAACGGGAAGAAACGGGCATTGCATCGGGATTATTTATGACCTCGCGCTATATCGGAACGATTTTTTCGTCAAGCTTGCTTGGACTATTTTTCGCTGATCGGGTCTCTTTAGCAGGATTTCATCTCGTAGCGGCAGCCGGTTTGATTATTGGCTTCCTGATCCTTTTGCTTACCGCAAGTCTTCCGGGAAAGGTTCGGGACCAGGCCGCTGGTTAAAGGGGAAATATGGGAATGGGTTAAGCTCCATTCATTCATCAGCAAACAAAAAGGCACAATGGGCATAAGCGTCCATTGCGCCTTTTTCTGCATAAGATTTTCCTGTTTAAGGGGCGGTTGTGATGGGCTTTGAGACGGAATATTTGTCCCCATGGCCTTCAGCAAATACAGGTTTTTCGTTTTACTCCAATTTTATTGCGTTCTTCTATTTTCTTGATATACGGGACGGCAAGAGGGACTTTGCATGCGGTCTTGCCCATATTGACGTGGACCTTCCCGATAGCATGTCCGACCCTGATAGCTTCCTCATGCAATTCTTTTACATAGGCTCCCACACTAATGACAAAGCCGTTCATCACATAGCGGACCCGATTCTTTTCTTGATGGATCGTTGTTTCCGCCCTTGACAGCAGGCTGCGGATTTCTTGTAAATCCAGTTCTTCATCGGGTGTGATGGATAAGTAATTTGCATATGTACTCCAGCCAGCCACTGCGATCATCTCTTTATCTGAATCGATCCATTCACGGGCAAGTTCCATCGCATACGGACTTTCCGCTGCCACACTTGCAACCGTATATTCCGCAAGCAAGTACCAGTTTGCTTTTTTTACCCATTTTTGAAGGGTTTCTTTTGTCAAAAATTTTGGATTGACGGACAGTCCTGCTAAATACATGGCGTCAGAATTTCCGGTGTCATACAATGCCAAAGCCAAATCCTGGTCCTTTTTTACGAACTTGACCAGCTTTTTTAAATCTCCAACTTTTACTCCAAACAGGCTTCCGGTCGCCCCGTGGTTGATAAACGTATTTTTGGTTTGCTCAGAACCTAATCCTGCCAGTTTCTCCATTATTTCTTCGACGGTCATATACTACCTCCATGAATCATGGGTTTTCAATATTTTACCACTTCGATGGAAAAAATTCAGCATATGATTTATAGGGAGCTTTGTGGAAAAACATAAGAACTGCTAGGCCGACCTAGGACCTAAAATATTTTTGTGATTAAATGGCCAGCCCCGCGGACCAGCCATAACAGCAACTGTCCAATGATCTCTATCAAATCAAAAAGCTCGAGAATCCCATCCCATTTTTTCTTCTTCCGCTTCTTTTTTTCTTTAAACTTCATAACCCATCCCTAATTTCTTAAAAATCTTTCCTTCATTTTAACATGGGAAGCTAGAGAAAAAGCATTTTTGTTTCTAGAAAAAACTAGAATAGCGTCCCTGTGTTAAGGCTGCAGTCACTACGCCACTGTCCTGCTGGTTTTACTTATCGCTTTTCGTATGAAAGCGACGAGCAATAGAAGGACTGGAATCATAATTTGAAAGGGCCAGTGCAGAAAAAATGGAATGATTTTTTCGCCTTCTTTGATCTGTTCGGCATAATTGGCCGATATAGTCATGGAAAACATCAAAGCAATAAAGCCTAATGGAAAACTTAGCCTTCGTGGATCGGTAATTTTGAATATATCAGCTGCTCCTAGAACGGCAGCGTAGAAAAAGAGAGTGATTTTAAAAAAGGCTGCAATCACTAAATAAAGCATAAAAAAGACTTCCAGGCGTTCAATAAAATCGGCCAGTTGTATTTTACTAATAGTCGTTAATAACGGGAAATTGGAACGACTCATAAAGGTTGCACCTAAAACGGAAATATTGATGACCGTTATAATGACTATATTTATTCCTGCCAGCAGCATTCCGCCCATACAGGCTTTTGTGATTTTCTTTGGGTCATTCAAAAATGGGAAAAAGGTGGTGAATACGACCATTTCACCAAAAGGGAAGGTGATGGTTTGAGATAAAAATGCCCAGAAAACGGGATTCCATCCGTTTTCAAGGATGGGCTTGATATTTTCCAAATGAATTAATTTGGAGATAAGGATCAAAACCATTCCCAATATGGCCATCACATAAATAACGATTAAATAGAACTCACCGATTCTTGCAATCACTTCAAATCCTTTATGGATTCCATAGATAATGGTCACAATCAACAATGTATTAATCACCAGCAGCGGTGTATCCGTATAGATGGTCGTGACTAATAAATCTCCGAAATCACGTAGGATCCTGGTTGCCATATATAAAAAATATAAACAATATAAAGATCCAATGAACCGACCCAGCCATTTTCCGGTTATTTTCTGAACATAACTGGTAAGCGGCAATCCTGGGTAAAGCTTAAAGAGTTGATAATAGATCATAAAGACCAATAAACCGCCTGCCAATCCAAGCATGACGGCAATCCAAGCGTCCTGTTTGGCACCAATCCCCGGAGCAAACAGGACCGCACTGCCCATTTCGAATAAAATCACAAGAGCGAACATTTGATAAGCACTGATCTTTGCATTTTCCATAAGCTTAAAGTGAACTCCTTTAGAGGAAACGGCCCAGATTTTTCCTAAAACTCATTATAGGTTGGTCTTTTTTATCGGTCATTATTCATGAGCCGATAGGAGCAGCACCAGTCACTCCCGTCTTGGGGAAGGACATGTTTGTAGGATATTTTTCTTATAAAAATAGATTTCTATATTCTAGAAATTGGGAAGGCAGCTATATTTATAGGGGGATGGATGTAAAAAGGAGTGAGAGGATGGGACTAAAGTGGGCATTGCTCATGGCAATGGTCGTTTTTCTTGCCGCGGGATGCAGCAGTGGGCAGGAAAAAGGGCCTGTTTCAGAAGAACCGGTCGTAACAGGGGACAGTCAACCGGAAAAAAACGGTGGTGAAACGCAAAAACCTGTTGGGGATACGGGGAAGCCTGCCGATGGGACAAAAAAACCAACGGTGCAACCGGGGAAAACCACAAATCAACCAGGAAAACCTACCATGAAACCCGAAACAATCAATCAAACCATACAAATTCAGGATGAGTCGATTGTGAAAGAGAACCCAATTATCAATATTGTCTATCCGCAAATCGATGGCTTGAAAGACAAAATGGCCCAAGCGAAGATCAATGAAATCTTAAGGCAAAAAGCGAACGCAGCGGACGAGAGTCAAATGACCAACGAGGATCCTAGTGCGCCGTCCTCGTTCTATTCAACGTATAAAATCAGCTATCAAAACGATCATCTAATCAGCTTTGTGTATGATCAATATTTTTACTTGAGCGGGGCAGCGCATGGCATGCCGTCGCGCGTTCCAATCTTGGTGGATTTAGATAAGGGGAAGATTGTTGAACCCAATGAATTGTTTAATGGTTCGCCGCAAACCCAACGGATGATTAGCGACCTTATCCTTAAGCAGGATGTTTTGCATACGCTGGACGTGATGGGGGAGTTTATGCAAATCAGTCCGGATGATTTAAAGCAGGTGTATGTCACGAAGGAAGGCTTGATGATGTTTTTCCCGCCCTATGAATACGCCTCTTTTGCTGAAGGCACGCTCCAATATCAGCTTGCTTTTTCGGATATCCAAAGCCTATTGAATGCTGCTTTTTTCAAAAGTCATGGAATCGATATTTCACAGCCTGTTTCGCTCACCACCATTTATGTTTCGGAAGGCTATCATTTTTCGGTGCCAAAAAACTGGGTCAATCGGTTGGTATTTGAACGGGCAGAATACGAGGAGAGTAATCCTTGGTTTAGTGAAATCAATGTATACTACCAATCTTCTAATAAACCTATATTGTTAAGTATCCATATGTATGAAAAACAAGTATGGACTGCGCTAAACCCAGAGGGAGTGGAAGTGAAGCTGGCGGAAGACCATGATATTATTTATTCCTATACCGCCACACCCTACATCGAGAACGATTTCCAGCTCAATGATTTCCTCGAAAACGTAGTTCCCGAAATGATGAAAACATTTCAACTGGATAACTAATCATGACATTCAACTATGACTACGGTTTTTAAGATTGGCTCAGTTATTGTTCATTGTTGATTTTAGACAGGGGTATTCGCTTAATCGGAGGAATTCCGTTTTTTTTTGAAAAAGTAGTGGTTAGTGAAGGAAATAGGCGGATATTTTCCGCTTAACTAACCTAAAAAGCCTTAAAATCATGGAAATCTATAGATTAACAGGAAAAATTCCGCTAAAGTGTCGGGAAATATGTGCATTTCCCGAATTAGCAGGAATTTGTCCGCCTATTTTTTAATGCCATAAAATCAACATTCACCTTTAACAGAGACTTAAATTAAAAAACTCCTCGTTCTTATGACCAGAACGAGGAGTTTTGTTTGAGACTAACCAGGAGAATGGTCCCCTAGCCCTACTTTCCGCTATAGCTGATCAGGTTAGTGAATATCCGGTAGCCGCCTGGAACTTGGCCTTGGATTTGCCGGTAGAAGACCAAGTTGGTGTAGAGGTAGGTTCCTTGGCCATACTTTGCCATCAGGATTCCGCTATCAAATGGAGCTTCGCCAGGGTCATTCATTCGGACGAAAGTTTCGTAATGGCTGTCCCATGTCATTGGGTAGTAGAGGCCTCTTTCTTGTATCCAATGATCCCAATCGCTATCGGTAATCTTATTCGGATAATTGAATAGAGGAGACTCTGGCTGCAGTACCGTTATTTTTGCATTTTCATTTGTTACCCGATACTTAATTGATACATTGCCAATCGTTAAGGGGTAAGGGGCCGTCGTTTGAGCATTCCATCCGTCACTTGGCTTATGGTATTGAACGACCAAGTGCCCGCCATTATAAACGTATTGCTTGAGGCGTTCATTGGATGCAATTAAGTCAGCCCTCGATAGGTAGGCACGAATGCCAACGACAATCGTATCGAATTGGCTTAAATCGGCCGTTTTCAAATCGGACTCTGTCAGCTTGGTGATCTTCAGCCCGGCGTTATTCAAATAATCTGCGACTTTATCAAATCCACTTTCCACATAGCCAATCTTCAAGCTATCATCCTTTAATAGTTCAAAGGCTGCGCCATTCAATTGTGCATCGTACAAATAATAGAAGGTGCCAATATGTTTATAGCTGATTTCCTGCACAGTCGTATTAAACGTTTTTCCATTGACCACGGCTTCAGCATTGATTTTAAAGCTGCCTGCCTGAATTCCCTTCGGTGGTGTTAGCTTGAATTCCACTGCTTTTTCTTCCGAATGGCTTGTAAAGTCAACTTCTGCCGTGCTTGGGCTGACCGTCCAGCCTTCAGGAGCTTTCAAGGAAACGGAAGCATGGGTCGCACCTTCGCGGTAGTTTTTCACCTTCACCGAAACAGGCATATTCTCTTGGATGTCGGCCGTATTGACGACAATATCTTCTGGTGACAGGGTAATTCCTACATCAGGAAGGACGGCAATGGTGCCTTGTAAATCCTTCACTTGATTGATTTTGGTGCCAGTGGATTCGTAGTTGATGCTGGCCTGAATGGCTGGCGTTTTATATGGATGATAGTAGTCGGCATTTTCCGGAACCGTCACTTGGAAGGTCAATTGCTTCGACTCTCCAGGAGCTAAGTTGACGGCTTGGTCACCCGCTGACACATCCCAGCCATCCGGTACCAATAGATTGGCGCCTACATTGAACAGTTTGTTTTTGCCGTTGTTTTTCAAATTAACTGTGACATCGGTTGTTTGTCCTTTTGACAGGGTGTTGAATTCAGAGGATGCCTTCACTTCCAACTCTGAAGCCGTAAAGCTTGCTGTTTGCAGCTGATCCTCTTTCAGGGAAAGCTTATGGAGCAAGTCATTTTTTAGGTCTTGCGAAAGCTTGGACTTTTGTGTTTTATCCTGCAGGTTGCGCACTAATTTCAAGGTATCCTGAGATTTTTCAAATACTTGGTCTCTGCTTGGGTAAGCTGAAATGATCGATTCTAATTCACCTTGAAGCTTTGTAAACAGAACTTTCAAGTCATTTTCAGTTTTCGGAAGTTGATTGGCCCATTCCGTAAAGTCATAGGGGACTCCTGCGAACAGGTCAGTCTGGTTTCCTACACGGTTTTTGAACAATTCAAGATCCACTTGTCTTGGTGCTGCCGGAATATCGGAGCCCATTCCTTGGCTTTTGTGCATATAACGGGATTGTTCTCCAAGCTGTGGATAGGTCATTTGGTAAATAGGATCATACATGCCGATTTCAATGGAGGTCGTGGCGGTTTGTTTGGATGCTGCCGGCAGGTACAGCTTTTTCACCTTCCAAACGGATAGGCCTTCTTTTAATTGGTCAGGGAAGACATTTGGGTCTGCAGCATCCTCGAATGACCGTTCAGTCAGAATTTCCATGGCGCGGTGGTGTCCGTGCTGGGATGGGTCATTTCTGAATGAAGGCATGACAATGTCCGGCTGGTAAGTACGAATAAAGCGAATCAAGCGCTCGTATGTCAATTCCTCTCCCCATTGGGCAAGCGTATCTTCCGGGCTTTTGGAAAAACCAAAGTCAAAGATCGGGTCGGAGGTTGTTTGGCTAAGATGGTAGGCCGTGACACCGGTGATCTTGGCGGCTTCGATCAATTCTCGTGAACGGATAATCCCTAGACCATTTCCAAGTTCATCACCAATTTCATTCTGGCCGCCTTCCCCGCGGTTCCCGATTAAGCTGGATGTTTTTACACCTAGGCCCCGTGACAAATAGGCAAGAAAATCACTTCGCTCGTCATCAGGATGTGCACCTGTGTTTAGAAAGGTAACCGTTGTGTCGAGTGGTTTTATGGCATTCCATAAATCCACATCTGGTTCCTGCGTCTCAGCTGCAAAGGTTCCTAGAGGCAGCAGGGAAACAATTAAAAGAATCGATAACATTCCCATGAAAAATTTTTTCACCTTTGTATCCCCCTCCAATATTGTCATAAAAAAATCCTAACCCTATACCCTCCTTTAGTCATAGTGTGTCATTAAGTTAGTTAAGTTGATTAACTAACCGTAGAAAAACTCCTTACAGTTCTAATATTAAACGGGCTGGAAGAAAATTGTAAATAACATTTAAATTAGGAATAACAAAATGGTAAAAATTACCTAATTTTATTGAAATAGCAGATTGCGTAAATAATTAAATTATTTTAAAAACAATATTGTGAAAATAAAAGGCCATAAGTTATATTTTAGTTAATTATTAAAACTAACTAACCCAACAAACTGATGAAGGCCGTGATACAAAATGAGTGCAAATGAGAACAAACTGCAGATCAGGTCGCTTAATAAAAAAAGAATCCTACAGTGCGTCTTGAATAATGCGTCCATTTCCAGGGCGGAGATTGCGGGGAAACTGAAAATCAGCAAGCCGACCGTCTCATTATTGGTGGATGAACTCATCCAAGAGAAATGGGTCATCGAAAAGGGCATCGGTGATTCAACCTCACAGGGAGGAAGAAGGCCGATTCAACTCTATTTCAATGAAAAAGCGGCCTATATTATCGGCACCGATATTGGAGGCTCAAAGGTAAAAATCATCATCAGTGACCTTGGGGGCCATATTGTTGCTTCGAGCCATTTTTCTACGGAATCCTATTTAGATAACGGGATCATCAAAAAAATAGCAAAAGAAATCAGTTTGCTCATTCAAAAGAATGATATTACTGAACAGGAAATTCTGGGAATGGGGGTTGGAGTGCCGGGAATTACGGATACAACAAGCGGGGTTATTGCGGAAGCGCCAAGCTTGAATTGGGTGCGGTACCCCTTCATCAAGGAAGCGGAGCGATACTTGTCCTTTCCGGTTTACATTGACAATGATGTGAATGTGGCGGCACTTGGGGAACAATGGCTCGGCAATGCCAAAAGCAAAGAAAATGTCTTGTTTATCGCCATCGGAACCGGAATCGGAAGCGGCATTATTATCCATAATCAGCTATATCGGGGGTCCTCCAATGCAGCAGGAGAAATGGGTTATATGGTCACCGATAAAAACCACATGACCAATGAATTTAAACCCATTTTTCATCGCTATGGTTATTTAGAAAGTGTAGCGGGTGGAAAAGCCATTGGAGAAAGGCTCAAACAATTAGTAAGCGAACATCCGAACCATCCCTTGTACGAAAGGTCCCATTCATCAGGGATTACGGGGGAAGAGGCGTTTGAATGGGCGATAAAAGGAGACGAGGTCGCCTTGGTGGCAGTGGAAGAAGCGATTGAGCATATCGCCTATGGCATTGTGAATGCGGCCAGTCTATTAAATCCGGAGGTCATCATTTTGGGAGGCGGGGTGTTAAAGTCCTCTGATTTTATTTTACCAAGGCTCCGTCAAATCGTAGAACATTATCTTCCTAGTTCAGTAGAGTTGAAAATATCACGCTTGGGGGAAAATGCAGGGGTTTTAGGGGCGGTCTCCTTATTTTTGCGGGAACACGAAAGTGTGGTTAATCCTTTTTACTAACTGGGGGACAGTTCGTGAAAAAAAACTAGGAGGACTGTCCCCACGGTTTTTGAAGAAGCAAGTGCATGTTGGGCACTTGCTTCTTTCCTAGATTTTATTATTTTGCAGCTTTCTTCTATTGATAAATAAATGGCGATCTATTTGTGTAAGAAATTTATTTGAAAATAGGAATAAAACTAGTGGGGGGCCAAAAGGTGGATCAGGGTTGTGCCTCTTGCTTCAGGCTAAGAAACAGTCCCTGTGGCTACCCCTGTAGTCCTAGGGAAATTCCAAATAAAAGAATATATTTATTCTGGCGGCTCCGTGATAAAATATGTTTGTAAAACTTTGTAAGGGGTTATTTTGTCATATTTCCCTTAATTAAGAGAGTGAAAATAAGTATTCTAGGATAAATTTACTAAATTGATATTTCTGGAGTGTTGGTTATGGTTACAAGCACGAGTGTTCGAAATTTTGCGTTCTTAAAAGATAAGATTGAAGATAATCTACAACGGTTAGTGCCGCTTCTCGGGGAATTCGGGTTTGAGGGACGCATAAAGGCAGCCCAAGACCGCCTTTCGAGGGAGCAAATGCATTTGCTTGTGGTGGGAGAATTCAGCCGCGGGAAGTCAACATTTATTAATGCCCTTCTTGGACAACCCATCCTTCCGTCAAAAGTCAACCCAACCACCGCCACTATCAGTGTCATCGAAGGCGGGACGGAGAAAAAACTGCAAATCCAGTTTTCGGATGGAACATATGACGAAATTGATCTTCCCGATGAAAAGGTCAATAAATTCCTGGACCAATACGTTACCACCGTTAACAAACAAGCCCATGATATCAAACAAGTGCGGATCCAATATCCTGGTTTTTTGAAGGAGTGGAATTGTCTCATTGTTGATACTCCAGGGGTCAACGATCTTGATGACTTGCGAGAGGAAATCACGTTTAACTATTTGTCCAAGGCGGATGCTTGCATCGTTCTATTGGACAGCCAGCAGCCGCTATCAGAAAGCGAAAGACGGTTTCTAAAAGAAAAAGTCCTGGCGAACGATGTTCAGAGACTGCTGTTTGTCATTAATCGGATGGATGAAGTGGAAGAGATGCCAAATGGGGAAATCAGCAAAAGGCTGACGAACTATGTTACCCGCCTGCTCGGGGAACATCTGCCGATGATTGAATCCCCTAAGATCTTTACACTATCTTCTAAGGAGAGTTTGCGAGCCAGGTTCAAACGTGACGAAAACCCTTGGGAAAAGGAATTTTCCCATTTCGAAGACGAGCTGTTGGCCTTTTTGTCCCAACAAGCAGCCAAAGGCAGGATGCCGGATCATATCGAGCGAATCCACTCCATTATCTCGGATGGCATCAGCACCATCCAGGAAAGAATATCGCTGCAGGACATGACGGAAGAGGATTACTCAAAGAGCCTTGAGAAATTGTATAAAGAAAGTGAACAGCTCCAGGTTAAAAGCCAGTCTCTCCAAGTTTTTTTAGAAAAAGAAACCACCGAGCTCTCACTATGGATGATTCAGTTCACCCGGAAGGAATTTACCAACCTGCAGCAAAATCTCTTGGAAGTGGCGGAAAATTGCTATTCGGATGAGGAGATTTTACATTTAAAGTCCATGATTACTACAGGAATTCGCGACATCATGGAGGAATTGCTGCAAAAAATGAATCAATTCCGCCGTGAATTGCGGGACAAATTGCAAGAAAAGTATGGCGATTTATTTCAGGAAAACCGCTCCTTAGTAAAAACGAATCAATCGATCATGCCATTGGAGAATAATCGATTCATAGACCTTGTTTCGTTTAAGGACGTGAAGATGCTGGAAGATGGAATTGAAAGTGTGGCGCTGAACCTTGCTGTCGGCGGAACGCTGGGCTATATCGGTGCTGCCTTGTTCGGCCCAATCGGCATTGCCGCTGCAGTTGCCGGGACCTATTTATTGGGAAACAAGTGGGAAGAGGGAAAACGGGCGAAAGCATTGGAGGCACAGCGCGTGAAGATTGTCTCGACCATCCGCGGCCAAATCGAACAAATCATCCGCAACGCGGAAGATGAGGCCCAGGAGTTGGCGCAAAAGGAAGTGGCCCCAATCGGCGGGCATTATCGCGAGAGAATGGAAAACCGTTTGGAAACGATCCGCCAAACCACTGAACTCAAGCAGAGGGAGCTTGTCAGCCAAAGTCAAAACGTCGTCTCAGAAAGGAATCGTCTCGAAGAAAAATGGAGTGAATTAAGCAGCATGCTGGCGCTCATAAACTCAATCAAGGGAGAACTGTAACCATGATGGAATTAGGAACGATTCATAAGAAATTATCGGAAATGAACCAGTGGCTGGATCATCCTGCCGCAAGAAATATACTCGCCTCTGTGGAGGAAGCAATCGCTCATGAAACCTTCCATTTGGCGATACTGGGCGAGTTCAAGCGCGGCAAGTCCTCGCTTGTCAATTCCCTGTTGGAGGAGGCGCTGCTTCCAACCGATGTCCTTCCGATGACCGCGTGCATTCATATTTTGGAATATGGCGAAGAAAATACGTACCAAGTCGTATGGGAGGACCGTCCTCCTGAATCCTTCCCCATAAACAAAGAGGAGCTTGGACGTTTCGGTGCGGAAGGGGACATCGATGAATCCAAGGTCAACTTCCTTCGACTTCGCTTAAACCACCCGTTCCTAAGGCAAGGAATCACCATTATCGATACCCCAGGGGTCAACGATATTTCGCAAAGCAGGGCTGAGATAACCTATAACATCCTGCCGTTTTGTGATGCTGCCCTGTTTTTGTTGGATGCCGCTGCCCCCCTGACACGGACCGAAGCGGAATTTTTGCAGACCCGGGTGTTAAGCTATTCGATTGATTCGCTTCTTTTTGTGGTTTCGAAGGCGGACAGGCTGGATGAAGACGAGCTGGAAGAGGCCCTCGAAGGTGCGACGGAACGAATCAAGCAGGTTCTTCAGCGTGACGTGACGGTGATACCTTATTCGGCCCGTGAAGTGATGCGGATGAAAGAAGCCGGCAAGGAGCATAAGGACTACACGAACCTGCTTGCCAAAATAAACCGATTGCGGGATGAGGCGTCCCAGAACTTTTCTCGGCGCCAACATGCGCGGTTGCGGGCAGCTGCCGATCTTCTGTGGGAACAATTAGTCTTCATTGAGTCGATTCACCAACTCAACCAGGAAAGACTGTTGGAGTATCAGAAAGAACTGGCAAGCAAGAAGGACCAAGTGGAAGCGCAGTTTCATCAGCTCAAGAACAGTATCGACCTCGTAGGGCGCCAAACGTTGGAAGAGATGTTGGCCCAATCCTGCACGAATTTAAAAAATCAGATAACGGATCAAATTCTCTATCAGCTCCGGCTGCAGGAAGGGAATCTGGAGAAGTTTTGGAGCCAAGTGGTCCCTTTGCAAATCGAGCGTTCCATCAAACACTTTTCTGAGGCCAAGGCCCCTGAAATTAAAACGTATATGAGCCGTTTTTCGGAGCATGTTTCCCGCGAATATGACAAGTATTTTCGCCTGCAGCTGGCATTGCCGCAGGGGAACCCTGTGGAAATGCCCGTTTGGACGGCAAACGTCAATCAAGGCCAGGACCGGTCTGTCCGGCTGCTGTTGGAGAATGTGCTGCCGATGTCAATCGGTGCGATTGCGGGGAGCTTGATTTTTCCAGGGGTTGGCACCATCGTCGGCGGCGCTTTGGGGAATGTCCTGTCTTCGACCGCACGCATCAAACAACAGGAACAAGTAAAAGAAGAACTCATCCAGCAGGTTCCGCTGTTTATCAATGAAGTGGTTTCCTACTACGAAAGGGAATTAAAACAATCGGTTTTCGCGTGGTTCGGGAATATGACGGAATCACTGGAATCGTTCCATCGTGACCACAATTCTGCCTTTGCCAAGTTAATTGAGTTATCGGTTGATGATCCATTGTTGGAAATGACCGAGCTTTCTGCCGAAAAACGGGCGGAAATACAGCAAACGCTTCAGACTTGCATAGAGAGTTTGAATGAAGATAGCGCTGAAAAAATCTTTTAAGGGGGCCGTGCGTGATGTCAGATATCCTGCATCAGTTTTTTGATCCTTCCCATAGCCAAATGTCACACAGTGAAACGAATGCCATGGGCGGGAAAAATTATTTTAATGAACAGAACCAAATGACGGGACATACCCAATCCAATTTATTTGGCGGAGAAAATTTTTACAATTCCCACAACCAATCAATGGGCCACTCCGAAGCGAATGTAATGGGGGGCAGGGATTGTTTTGACGGAAATAACCATAAATTGGGGCATACCGAGCCTAATGTGTTTGGCGGGCATACCCATTTTGATGCGAACAATCAAATGACGAGTCAGAGCCAGCCCAACGTGCTTGGCGGTCACACTTATTTTAATGCGAATAACCAAATCATCGGCCAAAGCGGGCATAACCTGTTGGGAGGCGAAACATTCACCTCCCACACACCGCAAAATTTACACAGTATTCACGCGGATTGGCAAAACCAGGTCCTGCAGTCAGGGCATGCCGACCCGCTTCAACAGATCCATCAGATGACCTTTCCACCACTACTTTAAAATTTTAGAACCGGGTGACTAATACTACATGCAAACGCAAATAAGTAAGCTTTCAATCAAAAATCCCAAAATCCGCAACCTAATGAAACCATTGGAAGAGGAAGAACTTCTCGTGGAGGTCGAGGTTAAAATAACGGGTCCATCCATTTGGCCTGATGAGGAAGAATTTAATGGAACGTTTATTCTGACAGACAAGCGCATAGGTTTTTTCGACCAAGAGGTGGAGGGCTATTTTTATAATAGTATTTTATATGTAAAGCAATGTTTTCTATATTATGAGCAAAACCAACTTTACTTTTCCTTTAACGATTTCGAAAAGCGCGAAGAGGATAAGTTCTGGATTCAGCTGCATGACCAGGACACCTTGGACGATGTTTATGACTACATCCATGGTATCCGTTATGAACACCCGATTCCCGTGTTGGTGGAGGAATTGCAGGAAGCTTACTCCTTAATTTCGAAAAATTCCTTGGATGAGGCGTTACGGCTTCTTTATGGGTGGAAAGAAGTCGACCCGATGAACGGAATTATTGATTTAATGATTACCAGGACGCTCAATCTATTGGGCAAATCGAGCCAGGCGGTCGTTCATGTGGCAAGAAGGATTTCCTATTTGCTTTATTTTGATCCCGAAAGCATTTTATTCGAACACATTTGGTACAACTGGCATGAAGGGGCACTCCGTTACTTACCCGAATGGAACGGGGGCACGGGGGACCCAAACTCGGTAAGGAATTTGCTTCTCCGGGCCATTTATGCCAAGGCCCGGCAGGATTACGGGGAGATGGTGGAAGCTCTG
Organism: Neobacillus camarae; assembly: GCF_054950115.1. Lineage (NCBI taxonomy): Bacteria > Bacillati > Bacillota > Bacilli > Caryophanales > Bacillaceae > Neobacillus > Neobacillus camarae. Next base: position 782,166 of record NZ_JBUCKX010000002.1, read on the forward strand.
TGCATGGCGTTCCGGAAATTGGCTGAGCAGGATGAAACCATCTATATCAGGGGAGTAAAGGTGCTGGGGAACCTGATTGAAATTTCGGAGCCATACAATGCGCCATCCCTTTCAAAATTGGTGGATTCCGTTTTGGCCTACGTAGGGGAATTGGAGATGGAGGAGGAGGAAATAAGACCATTTATCAACGTCATCACCAATTTAGCCTCATCCATCACGGAACCGGAAAATTATAATTACCTCTCGACATTTGAACTGGTCCTACAAATTGCCGGGGATGCGCCGGAGTTTAAATCCGATTATCTGGCATATACGGAAGCTTTTCAGGAATTAAGCGAACTGGAGTACCTGCCCAATGTTCAAGCGGATGAAGTGGAGGATTGGACAACCAGCGGCATCCTCGGAGCGGATGAACTCTGGGGAGATTTGGATCCCGGAAAGGATGCTGAAATCAACATCCGCATTTTGTTTGCAAAATTACGGACCGATAGGCAATCTCCTGCACTGATCCTGCAAAAAGTGAATCGTCTGGCCACTTCTTTGGCCATTGGCCGGTTAAGGGAAAAGGATCCAGCTCCAAGCTCGGCTAATCTATATTATTATGCCATGCAGCTGGAGTGTCTCATCAAACTAAACCGAATCCCTGAAGCCCTCCACCTCCTAATGGAATGGAGAAAAGATCTGATCTTCAGAATCGGCCATACAGATCCCTTTGTCCGGCATATCGATGACATGCTTCTGTTCTGGGAAGGCGCCGCCCTTTCATCGAAAAGCGCGATTCTTGAAAGCCTATCCCGTATTCCGAAAGACCACCCGTTCATGTGGCTGCACGAGCTCGGGGAACAGTTTTTAAAGAACGACTTGGAAAAAGTCGAAATAGACGGGCCGGAAGCTGTGATGGGAAGACTGCAAGAGATTGTTCTGCGGATGGAAAAAATGATAGAAGGGAAGCAGAAACGGGCGGAAGTAAGCGGCGAACTCAACCGGTATAAAGAGTACCTTCAAAAGGAATTGCGCACCCTTGTGGATATCAAAAGGGAGGAAAAGGACCTTCAGATGTTTCGGAGGGGCCAAATGCCAACCACCCCATCTTTGAAAATCGCTCTGGTGGGAGAAACCAGTGCGGGAAAAACGACGCTCATGAATTCCCTTTTTTCCACGAATATTTTCTTTGCCACTCAAGAAGAAGCAACGGGAGTGCCAACGGAAATTTCCAGGGGTGAGGAACTAAGAATGGAGGTCTGGGATCAGTCCGGTCATATGCGGGAGCAGTTAGTCGTGGATCCTGCATGGTTGGCTCCAGGCACCTGTGCGATATTGAAGGAACATCTTCCTGAAGTTCAATCGTTTATGTTCGCCCACACCCAGGTAGGGTCTCCTATGCTGCAGTGGGTCGACAAAGTAAAGGTTTATTTCCCGCTTGCGTCCTTGCCGGAACAAATCACGCTCATCGATTCACCGGGCTTCAATGGAAATGAGGCAAGATCGGCCGTTGCCAACAGGGTCGTCGAGAACAGCCATATTTCCTTGTTTATCATGGACGCGCGCAACGCTTTAAAAGGAAAAGAAATAGGAATTCTTGAAATGGTGCGTGAGGAAGCCGGCAAGATTTTTGTGATCTTGAATAAGATGGATTTGGTCTTTGGCGATGACGACCTTGACTGTGATGGGGAAGGCGCCGCGGAAGAAACGATCGAGAGGGTCCGCCGCGATTTGGCCAACCACTTGGATGTGGAACAAGTCATCCTTTACCCGGTATGTTCCCTTCCGAAATCAGAAGTATCCCAGGAGGCTTGGCGATACATCGATAACTTGCACAGCCTGATTCAAAAGGTTTTTGAAGAGGCGGAGGCCCAGCAACTCGATCTATTAGTGGATAAGCTGGCGAAGGAGTCGATCCTGCTCTCCAATAAAGTCACGGCACAAATCGAGCAGGAAATTGTTCAATTTGAAGACCAGTTGACGAAGGTGCAGCAAGTGGCACCGGTCAGTTACGAGCTGTTTGAAGAGGAGATCCGCGATACGCTAAATGACAGTTTTTATTCGCATCGGGATGTTTATATTGAGCGTTTATCCGACAGCATTAATGGCAATTTACTGTCAAGCGTTGATGGCTTTGAAAATTGGCTTTTAACCGTATCCTCCAACAGTGTTTTAAAGAATAATGCTAAATCCAAGGCGGAAAGCTTATCCCAATCGGCCGTTACCCAGATTGAAAAAGTCCGGAGCCAAGAGCTGAGCAGGATGGTCCAGCGATTGCAAGAGGACATTATCCGTGTCTTTGAAGAGCTCTATGCTAACCTGCCGTTCAAAAGCATGGCGAATCCGCGCCAATTGTTAAATTCTCTTCCAAGCTTACAGCTGGCCATGAAGAGCAACCTGGGTGATGGGTTTAATTCCATTAATTATGGCGGTGGACTGAATGGGGGTTCCGCGATCGGTGCGGTGATTGGTGCTGCTTTTCTCGGTCCGCTCGGTGCCGTTTTAGGAGGGTTTTTAGGAAATCTCCTAGGAGGCAAGTCGTTGGGGCAAGTGAAACAGGAACTGTACGAGGCGTATATCAACGCGGTGGAGGAGTTACGGACGAATATCATTGATCTTTGTGACAAGGATTTAAATATGCAAAACATGACCTCCTTCGTGAACAGTTTAAACCAAATCATCGAAGGTCAGCTCCAAACCTATCAAAAAACGATTGAAGCAGAGATCCAACACAACAAACATAACATAGTTGCAGTAGAAAACGAAATCGTGGAAATGAAGCTGTTTACAGCCGAAATCAACATAACAATGGAACAATTCAAGGAATGGCGGTACCAGCGGAGGAAATATATTATTTAGGCTGACCATGGAAACTAAGGGGACAGCTTTTGTGGCTTAAAACCGCCAAAGTGAAATAGATGATTTAAAATTGGGGCCGGCTTCTCTACGAATCCGGTCTTTCTTTATTTAGGGTTACAGTGCCAGGGTTAATGCCTAAAAAAGTATATTAAAATATCTGTATATTTTATTAAAAAAACAATGGATAAAATTAGAATTTTTTATAAGCATAAATTTATTTAGAAACCTAGTACAAAAGTTATGCAAAAATGGATGCATTCGATAAAAAATGACAATGTTCCTATTATTTTTCACCTACCTATGTAAAATATGGAATATTTCTTGGTATAATATAGTAGTAATTTTATAAAAATATATATTGGGGGCCATGTAGGTGAAAAAGGTTTTATTTTTCTTGGTTTCGTTACTTTTAGTGGCAGGATTGACTGCCTGTGGCAGCGACTCGAAAACCACATCAGCAAAATCCAGCGATGATAAGGCATCTGAAGAAACGACTTCAGAAACCACATCATCAAAAGAACAGGCAACAGAAGAGACAGCGGCCGAAGACGCGGAAGATGATACTCCTTCGGCTGATGAAATTTACGCATATGGATTGTCTCAAGACCTACCAGCAATCACGGAGGATAATTTGGAACTGGATCAAGTGTCATATGATTTCATTGTCAAAAATCATACCCTGTTCCCGGCCAAAACTCCAGAGGCTGTTCAGAAGGCCAAACAGATGACAGACAGTTCCGTTAACTACAAACTGCTAAACAAAAATGCTGCTCCATACTTCGAAAAAGTAGTATCGTTCGAAGGGACGGTTATTTCTGTAGAAGAGCAAAATCTGGATAATAACGAAGTGGTTTCCCTCACACATCTAATGGACGACGAAGGAAATTCCTATCAAGTAATTATGTATAACAGCACTGGAGATCTCTTGGAAGAGGACCAGGCCCGTTTTTGGGGTCTGCCTTTAGGGGCTTCCTCTTTTGAAAACGTCTCAGGCGGAACGACCAATGTTCAAGTATTCTTTGGTTCGGCAATAGAAAAAGTTCAATAGGCAAAAAATAAGTCGATAGTGACCAGGGGGCCGGTTCTTGTGGCGAATTAGCCATAAGTACCATCTCCCTGGTTTTTTACGTTTGTTAGGAAACTAACATATAATCGCGGGTTTTAGTGGGTGAATTCCTGCGTTATGCCGAAAAATACGTACATTTTATAAAAATACATATAATAATGTTCATATATTTAATTGAAAGTATTTTTACAATTTGATATATTACTTTAGTAATAGTAAAAACATAAATATAAAAGGGGCGGAATTAAAGTTGAAAAAGGGAAGACGTTTGTTTGTTGCTATGGTTGTGGCCTTTCTTTTTGCCGCAACAGCAGCCGGGATTTTTCCTGGCAGTGTAAAGGCAGAAGCCAGTGGAAACACAGCTTCATTGCGGATATTGGAAACCACGGACCTTCATTCCAATATTATGCCGTATGACTATTACCAAGATAAGGACAACCAATTATATGGACTGGCCAAAACGGCAACACTCATCAAAGAAGCGAGAAGCACAGCGGCCAACTCGATGCTATTTGATGCGGGGGATACGATTCAAGGGACCCCGCTGGCGACTTACGCTGCAAAAAACTTGCCTGCAGGCGAAGTCCATCCGATGTTCAAGGCGATGAATAGTCTTGATTACGATGCTGCGATTGTGGGAAATCATGAGTTTAATTACGGATTACCTTTCTTAAACCGTGTTTTACAGGGCGCTGAATTCGATGTGGTGAATGCCAACGTTTACGATGCAGTCACTGGAAAAAATTATTTCACCCCTTATAAAATCTTAGATAAAAAAATCATCGATGATAACGGTCAAGAATCCACCGTCAAAGTCGGGGTAATCGGATTTGTGCCACCGCAAATCTTGAACTGGGATAAGTTCTACCTGGATGGAAAAGTGACGGTTAAAGGGATTAAGGAGACCGCGGAAAAATTCATTCCTCAAATGAAAGCAGAAGGGGCGGACATTATTGTTGCGATTGCTCACTCTGGCTGTGATATTCAGGAAGAGGACACTGCGGATGCTGAAAACGCCGTCTATCAATTGACCAAAGTACCGGGCGTTGATGTGATGCTGTTTGGCCACGCCCATCAAGTATTCCCGGGTAAAGATTTTGCCAACTTGGCAGGTATTGATAATGCAACCGGTCAAATTAATGGTGTGCCTGCTGTTGAAGCAGGAAAATGGGGCAGCCATTTAGGTGTGATTGATTTAGATTTGGTTCAAGATGCAAATGGCAAATGGACCGTTAACAAGCAAACTGCGGTTTCAAAAGTAACACCTGTTACGGCTGACACAGCATTGGACCAAGTGATTGTGGATGGGGTTAAAGACTTCCATGAGGCCACCATTCGCTATGTGAATGAAAAAATCGGACAAACCACCAATCCAATGTTCAGCTTTTTTGCCAGAGTCGTAGATGATGCCAGCTTACAATTTATCAATGAAGTTCAAAGTGATTACGCAAAAAAATGGATTTCAACCAATAAACCTGAGTTGAGTGGGCTTCCTGTTCTGTCTGCAGCCGCTCCTTTTAAAAATAATACCAATGTGCCTGTAGGAGATCTTTCCATTAAGAGCGCCACTGATTTGTACAACTTTGACAATACGATCAAAGCGGTGAAAATGACCGGGGCACAGGTCAGGGAATGGCTGGAATTTTCGGCTTCCAACTTTAAGCAGATTGACCCTGCAAAAACAGAAACTCAAGAATTAATTGATAACTCTTTTGCCGGCTATTTATATGATGTCATTGACGGCGTAAAATACCAGGTCGATGTTACTCAGCCTAGACGATATAACTTCAGCAAAGGTGAGCTGGAAAATGCCGCGTCCCACAGAATTATTAATTTTACCATGATGGACGGCACGCCGATTAAGGATAACCAAGAGTTTATTGTAGTCACCAATAACTATCGTGCCGGCGGCGGCGGGAAGTTTCCGGGCTTAGTGGACGGAACGGCTCCGCTTGTGCTGGATTCAACGGATGAAATCCGTGACATCATGATGGATTATATTCGTGATAAAGGTGTCATCAGTCCGGTTGCTGACCAAAACTGGTCAATTGCACCAATCAATGCAAATGTGACGCTTACGTTTACCAGTCCTGCCGATGGGAAGCAATATCTGGACCGGGTTCCTAACATTAAGGCAGAAGGGGAAGCTGCTGGGGGCACTCAAATCTATCAATTGGTCTTCGCCAATGAGCCAAGTAATGCTCCGGTTCAGGGGGGAACCCAAACTTCTTCTGGAAGCGGGAATGGAACAGCGGCTACTAGCGGTAATTCGACAAATGCCGGAACACCGTCTGCTAATGTAACAGCATCTCATGCTGCAACATCCACAGATAAACAATCGGCATCCGATCACCAAGGAAATTCGCTTCCGAAGACAGCGACATCTATGTATAATGATCTCCTGCTCGGATTGTTAGTTGTCATTGCCGGAGCAGTACTATATTTCAAAAAACGCCAACTTCATTAGTTGAAGGAGAAGAGCCTAACGGTGGTTAGGCTCTTTTTGTTTTGGGGCGATGGGAATGGATCTATTCTCCTAATTGATGCCAAAATCATTGAGAAGTCTAAGCGCCGTTCTTTCGTCCCTTTATGCTTGAATCAGGGACAGAGTATATTAGGAAAAAGGATCTGAATTTACACCTGAAATACAATGTTATTTTAAAAAAATAATGGTATAACTATTAATAGATAAATAATTTAGGAGAATTTACCCGGAGGCGTGCAGTGGTATATTTTAATTACAACGATTTTGAAAGAGCAGCCGATATCTCATTACTTGGAAATAACATTAAAGCACTAGTCATCGGTGATATTATCCTAGATAAATATACCTATGGCCAGATTGATCGTACATCGACCGGGGTAGCCGTCCCTACGATTGACATCCAAAGACGGGAATACTGTCTCGGAGGAGCCGCCAATGTAGCGGCCAATTTGAAAAGTTTCGTGGAAGAAGTTTCCCTTATTGGACCAATCGGAGTCGATGGGGATTCAGATAAGCTCAAGTTATTATTAAGCCAATACAAGATTGGCACGGAGCATCTTCTTCCATCTAACAGGGCCACCCTTTTAAAAGAAAGAATCTATGTGGCCGACCAGCAATTGTATAGGCTCGACCAATGCAAGAAACACGATATCAGTATAACCGAGTTTGACCCATTGAGGAATCTCAACTGGGAGCACTACAACCTGATTGTCATCGCTGATTACGATTATGGTGCTTGCAGTGAAGCTGTTTGCCAGTACGTGATTGAACACGCCAATGGACTAGGTATTCCCGTTATTGTCTCGTCACGAAACGATACCTGGAAAAAGTTCAGGGGGGCCGATTATTATGTTGTCAACAGAGCTGAATTTCTCAAGCTGGCTGGGTCAATACCTATTCCTTGTTCAGGAAATCTCCGAGAGATGGGTCAACAGGCTGTTGAAGAGCTGTCAGCCAAAGGGCTGTTGATCACCATGGGAGCGGAAGGGTTATTATACATAGAAAACGATCAATTGGTTGAAGACAAGATGTCAGGGGTTTATCCAGTGAATGTGACAGGAGCCGGAGATACTGTTTTGGCTGTGTTTGCTTCTAATTGTCTGAATCATAAGAATATAGATGCCTTTGCCAATGTCATGAATATTGCCGGGAGAACCGCCGTATTGCATGAAGAAACGCTGGTGTTGACCAGGGAGCGCCTACTTTCCGAGAGTTATTTGTATCATCGAAGCCGGCATTTCCTTAATAAAATCATTCATCGGCAATATGGTACAGCACTCGTTGAGAGCTGGAAAAGGCAAGGTCTTACGATTGTGTTTACCAATGGCTGCTTTGACCTGCTGCACCCAGGGCATATTCATTTGCTCAGGGAAGCAAAAAAACAAGGGGATAGGCTTGTGGTAGGCTTGAATTCTGATGCGTCAATTAGACGTATCAAAGGGGACAACCGGCCGATTCACAGCCAAAGGGAAAGAAGCGAAATCTTGGCCTGTCTCGAGATGATCGATTGTCTCATTATTTTTGATGAGGACACAGCCGTAGGCTTAATCGATGAAATTCGTCCCGATGTTTACGTGAAAGGGGATGAGTATAAGCACCTGCCTCTTCCGGAAGCTCCTTTCGCCAAACGGGCCGTTTTTGTGAAAAAATTGGAAAACCTATCGACAACAAATACCATACAGAGGATTATCGAAAAAAATGGAGACAACATGGAATGAAGCAACAATTGACGTTTTTATGCCCGGACGTTTGTGTATTTTGGGAGAACACAGTGACTGGGCCTCCTCCTATCAGACGGAAAATCCAAAAATCAGTGACGGTGCGGCTCTTGTATTAGGGCTTAATAAAGGAATCTATCTGAAGGCCAGAAAAAGTAACCGCCTGATTTACCATTGTACTCTAGAGAAGCTGCCAATTTTTATTGAATGCAGTATGGATCTCAATCCATTGCAGGAGGAGATGAATAAAACAGATTTGGGCCGGTATGTGGTGTCCACGGTGAGGATACTCAAGGAACTTTATGATATTGATGGACTAGAGATGGAGTGTTATAAAATTGATTTGCCGATCAAGAAGGGCCTGTCTTCCAGTGCCGCCATCTGTATGGCGGTCATTCGTGCTGCCAACCAATTGTATCAGCTGCACTTGCCGGTGGAAAAGGAAATGCAATTAGCCTGGCAAGCCGAACGGGATATTGGGTCACAATGCGGTAAAATGGACCAAGTTTGTGCATGTGGAAATAAACTAGTAAACATGAAGTTTGTTAGAAATGAAGTTTTTATCGAAGAGATTGATACAGATATCGATTTGAACATATTGATTGTTGATTTGCAGGGGAAAAAGGATACAAGGAAGATTTTAGCGGATTTAAACAGCCACTATCCTTATCCGGCCGATCAACAGGATGAACATTTGCATGATGCTCTAGGCAAAATCAACCTGCAAATGGTTCAACAGGCCGCAGCCGCATTAAAAGAAGGGAACATTGAAGAGATTGGTCGTTTGATGGGTCAGGCCCAGCAGATTTTCGACCGCTATGTGGCCATCCTTTCTCCTGTCGAGTTAGAGGCGAAACGGTTGCATGAACTCTTGGCAGACCCTTTCCTCCAGCCGTTTGTCCATGGCGGAAAAGGGGTCGGCTCACAGGGAGATGGCAGCGCCCAATTTTTATTAAAGAGTGAAGCAGACACTGCCATGGTGGAATCGTACATCCAGAGAAAATATGGCTATGAAACCTTCCTGGTTTCCACCCGGCCTTCAGAGACAAAACAACTGGCTGCTGCAGGTTTTATCAGGTGATATGGATGGAATTCCAACGGCTTTAGGGGAACTCATTACTAAGAAGGGGACCGAAATATGAATGACATTAAAGCAATTTATACCATGGCAAAGGCTGTTCTCGAGGATAAACCGTTTAGGCTGGATGATGATTACCCGCCGATTTTTTCGATTGAGGGGCTGCCGGGTGCCGGGAAAACTACGCAGATTATCAAAGCAACCCAGGAACTGGGAGAACAGTTTGGGAAACCGTATTTCATTGAGCTGCCAACAGATTCTGTCATTGGGATGATGCTGCGGTCCGTATATGGCGACCAAGAGCGCTGGGAAAAAATCCGTGTGGAAGCCCCATGGATGAATCCCTTGTTTATTTCGATTGATTTCCAGTTGGCCCTGCAAAAAGCGAAGCAGGAAAACGCGGATTTTATCTTGATGTCACGAGGGATCTTGTCGACTTTTTACTATAACATTGGGGCGTATATGGAAACATGCGGGGATTTCGAAGGGGCGTGGGACGAAATTTCGAGAGTGCTTCAGGGATTTGTCCGGCCGACAGCCATCATTTTTCTGGAAGTTCCCGCCGATGAAGCGCATCATCGGGTCGTGAAACGGAATCGGGGTCCACTGCGGGAAATGGATCGAATGGAAAGTATGGTAAGTGACAGGGTGTTGCTCGAGAAGTATATCGAGCGGTTTAACCATGAAATACCGGTTCATTACATTAATGCTCACTCCGATCGGGATACGGTAACGAACAGAATCAAGGAAATTATCTCCCACTATATGGAGGGTTAAAGGATGACGATTATGGGGGAAACAGCAAAGTTTTTACTGGATTTGGATGTGTCGACGAAGGCACTGGAGCTCTTGACTGGTAAATGCACATCCGCCAAGCAAGTAGAAGAGGATCTGGACAAGCTGAAGGCCATCTATCAGGATATGCCTTATGATGTCACGCAGCTGCCAAACGAATTTCATACCTATTTATGGACGCTGCTGGGGGAAATCAGTATTCCCAACTCCTTGGGTGAGGCTGTTCCGGCGCGCTGGCCGATGCTGGTCTTTCCGTTTGCCCTTCATGAGGAATTCCAGCTCCATGACTATCTGGCACAGTATGGCTTTGTGGTGGAAAAACGTGAGAAGTTACTCTTTAATGAGGTCCTCCATGCCTGTTTGTATGGCGGCCAAGCCTGGTTTGAATCCTTACGGTCCGCGTTAAATGAAAAAACCCATTCCTGGGGGGAGCCGGCCGTTCTGCTTTGGGTAGCGAAAGGACCGAACAGCACATGCAGTTTGGCGGCGATTGCCAGAAGGGCACAGCTGCAGCTTCGTCCTTCCATGACTTCCTATCAGGTGAAAAGGGAGGACTTATTGTATCCGGGTGTCATTAAGGCATTCCATACACCGAATCTCGGCAATATTGCGATTCACAGCCTTCTGTTGAATTTGGAGGAATGGAAATGTTAGATCACCGGTTTTATGATAAACATCAATATCCTTTGCAGCGCTTTAGCTATCCATCCATTCCGGAACGTATGTTAACGGTACTCTATAAGTTGACCGACCAATTTGAGTATGTGGTCCGGGGCGGCCTTTGCTACATATTGAATACTGGTGATGTCGAGTATCCATTGAAAGATATTGACTTGGCAATGGATGCCGGGGACACCGAAGCCATCTATTCCGAAATATGGCAGGATGCGGATTTTATTTATCTCAATCAAAATAGCTTTGGCCAAGACGTATTAACTTTGTTTTTCAAAGCGGGGGAGGAGCTATTTTTAAAAATTGATATTTTACTAGTGAACAAGCTGCCGCATCATCATTCAGCTGTTTTTGCTCCACTCGACCGGACGGTTCAGATTATGGATCCTTCTGAATTATGGTATGACCGTATTCGCAAGATAGCCGAAAAGGATTTAAGAGGGCACTCGCCTGATAAGACGCTTAACCATTATCATGTGGTAACAAAATTATCTGAATACTCTTTAAAAAATAAGAACGTCAATGCTGCTGTGCTGAAGGAGATCGGCCTGGGCCAAGTGAAACAAAAGCTAAATGATTCGTATGAGGTGCTGACGGATTTGCTTCATCCGGAGCAGTTGCATGCTTTTAAAAACATCACTCAAGGAGTCCTTCAACAGCTGGGGCCGACGTAAATTGTTTGAACGGATAACATAATGCAGGCAGCCCATTTTATCTACTTTTTCTCAGAAGGGAGAGTAAGTGTGAAGATTTTAATTTGCCAGTTGCGTAATCACGGGGATATCATCCGGACATTTCCCCTGATAGAGGCGCTTAAAGCGGCACATCCCGGGTGTTTTATCGGGTTTACGTGCTTGCCGGAGATGGAGGCAACTTGCCAATTATGCCCCGATATTGATGAGGTGATTGTACAGCCCAGGCTGATGCCGATTGATGACCATGTCGACAACACAAGAATTTGCAATTGTGAACCATTGGCTGAAACGGTTTACCAGGTCAGAAACAAACATTATGATGTGTACCTTGATTTGCACGGGGTGTTTCAAAGCAGCGTGTTTGGGAGCCTTTGTGAAATTCCGGTACGGGTGGGCCGTTCCAAGCCTACGGCAAAAGATGGGGCGCATCTTTTTTACAATACGATTGCCGACATCCACGAGCGGGAAATCAACCGCATGGAACGGCATTTTGTCATTGCTGAAACGTACTTTGGCAGGCTGGACCCGGTATTGGGCAAGCCTTTTAAAGATTATCGGAAAAATCAGGTGGCTGTCATCCCCGGAAGCAGTGAAAAAGGGATTTTAAAGCGTTGGGATTCAGGGCATTACCTTGAATTGATCAAGCGAATCGCTGTATCTGACCAGGTTAGAGTGCTGCTCGGTCCTGAAGAGACCGATTTATTGGCCACATTCAGTCCATTAGAATCGGACACGATCAAAATCGAAGTCGTGACCGGCTGGGAACAATATCTGGATATTTTTAAACATTGCCGCTATGTGGTTGGCAATGATTCGGCCGCTCTGCATATCGCCGCTTGGAAACAGGTTCCGGCCTTTACCATTTGCGGCCCGACTTCCGCTGCGGTTAACTCGGTATGGAAGTATGGAGCTGGCAAAGGGATTACCTCAGGCGTTCCATGCGGCTGTGACGATGTGTGGAGCGGACTATGCGAGAATGGCCACCAGTGCCTTAACGGGCTAACGGCCGAAACGGTCATGAAAGAAATCACTGACGTGTTGAATGAGATGGAAGGATAATCATATGGCAACTACTACGGATGAACGAAAAAAGTTATTCAGTGTTTACCGGAACCAACCGAATCTGGTTTATTTCGACTATGCCGCAACAACCTTTATGCCGGATTCGGTTGTCGATGCTTGGGTCAAGTATCAAACAGAGATTGGATTATCAGCCAACCGGAATCGCAGTTGGCTGGGGGTGACAGCACTTGATTATTTAGAACAGAGTAGAACGAGAGTGGGCGAATTTTTCCAAGCAGGTCCCGACTATGAGCTTATTTTCACAAAAAATGCAACCGAGTCGCTGAATATCGCAGCCAAAGGATTTTCCTCCCAGCTGGCCGAGGGCGATATCATCCTGTTGTCGTCACTTGAGCATCATAGCAACCTCCTGCCGTGGCAAAAAGTGGCTGAGGAAACCGGAGCGATTATTGTTCAGCTGCCGCTCAAGGAGGATGGGGGTCTGGAATATGAGCTGCTCGGTTCATTATCAGGGAAAAATGTCAAGGTGGTCAGTATGTCGCTTATTTCCAATGTGACCGGCCATCAACTGGATTATCAACGGATTAAAGCATTTGCTGACCAGGAGAAGGCACCGTTAATTTTAGATATCTCCCAAGCTGCAGCCCACCAACAGATATCTTTGAGTGAATATCAAGCAGATGCCTATGCGCTGTCCGCCCATAAAATGTATGGACCGAAAAGCATTGGAGGACTCTTCTTAAAAAAGAAATGGGTACCGCAGCTGGAGCCGTTTATGTATGGAGGCGGAATGGTGTGGAGTGCAGGCGGCCATAAAAAGGAATGGGCGGACGGCCATCAAAAATTTGAAGCTGGGACGTTTGATGTGGGACTGGCTTATGCATGGAGTAAAGCCTGTGATTTTATCGAGGAAATCGGGTCAGCTTCCATTGAGGCACGAAATGCTTCCATTTATCGCAGCCTGACCACCGCGTTGGAGGACCTGGATACACTGGAATTGGTCCCGAATGGGGCGGAGCATTCCCATGCCCTGGTATCGTTCGATTTTCACAAACTCCATTCGCATGACCTGGAGGCGGAGTTGAGCAGGCGGAACATCCTCATCCGAACCGGTCATATGTGTTCACAGAATACACTAAGGGAACTGAACAAGGTGAGTTTAAACCGGTTGTCCTGGGGAATCGGGGTTACCGACGAGGATGTCGACTACTTCATTCATATCCTTCGTGAACTCGGATCCGCATTTTAGTAGAAAGAGATGGATAAAAGATGGTAGTGAAGCAACAGTTTGCTTTTAAAAAAAATACCAGACCAGTGATGATTGCGCCCGACGTCATTGTCGAGTCGGAAGGACTGGCTTGCGGCGACAAAGTGAAGCTGTCCCTGTCAGTTGCCGGCCAGCAATGCTTGTTTGTATTTGCCTCTGACGGCTGCAGTGTCTGCACCGCCATGGGACAATTTTTAACGGATCAGTTATATGGCAAAGACCCGGCTGCGATTGCGGATGTTACATCCAAGCTTTTAGACGGAGAGTATGGTGATGCTGACTGGATTAGGAAGGTGCCGGCAGAAAGGTATTTGTGCATCCGCACCCCGATCAAACTGCTCCATGAGGCGGTCATTTCTTATAGTCCCCAGTGTGACATCGTTCCTTCTGCGGGGCTATTGGCCTGTGACGCCTGTGTCAGCTCGTTTGCGATGAACTGGAGTGTCGAGGAAGAGGAAAAGCAAGGCCAAAGTCATGACAAAAAAACATCCTTACGGCAGCTCCTTTCCGAGGTCCGTTCATTGGATGATATGCTCGAGATGAAGTTGCAGCGGCTTGGTAAATCCGTGTTAACCGAGAGGGAGGCAGAGGAATTAGCCGATGTGATGAATAGCATGGACAAGGCGTTGTTCCAAAAGGTGAAGAAGCTGCGGCTGCCGATGCTATACCATAATAATGTAATGCAGACCAGGGGCGGAACAATCCGTAACCCGGCTGTGCAGTTGGCCAAACGGCAGATCGCCGCCCAAATCGTTACCGGTGCCCAGATTCGAAAAATTAATCAAACGATTCATCAAAACAAGTGGGCGATATCCACGGTAAAAGGGGCCAGGACAGCAGAGTTCTATGACGAGGGACATTACCGGACCTTCCTGGATTATGATTATGTCGCCAGTGATTTTTCCGATGGGGCCGAGTTCATTCACTACTTGATCAATGTGGAAGGGTTTAAATTTGTTGCCGGCGGTTCGGTGCCGTTTTCTTTTAAAATTGTCGATGATGCGAACGGAAGCGAAACACTGACCGGTCATTTGCATGTGGAGAAAATCATCCAGGATGCGTTTCAAGTGGTCGTCGATATCAATTTGGGCGGGTTTCCATTAGGAAGGACCGGAATTGTCAAATTAAATGAGCAAAACATTGTCAGTGTTGAAGAACAATTTGTGATAACGCTTTGTCATATTTTTAAACATGAGAAAGTTTACATGAAGGATATCAATGATATCTATTACATATTAAAATCAGGGCAACTTGATTTTCAGATATTAGCAGGTTTGATCGAAGTCAATGAACTGCAGCTCTATTTTTACGTGTTAATGGACTTTATCAACCGGCACTTTGACCTGCCGGACGTTGAGCTCCAACACTATCAATCTTTTAGGAACCGGTTGATTCACAAGCTGCATGGCAAAACATGGCCGTATTCCCGGAAACAACACTTTTGGTTTAAGTTTCACGATACGGCAATCCGATCGATGAAAGTTAGTGGCATAATAAAGGGATGGCAGGAAACGATGAACATGAGTTTGGGGAAGGAAAATAAAGGAATTCCTGCTCGAGTTTATTCCACCATTCATCCTTACAAGAATATCCGTACCTATCTGTATCCAGCAGTACTCTTTAAACAGATGGTCAATTTGCAGTCCATTGCCCAATTTGAAGGTGTGGAAGAAGTGGTTAAAGATTGCCTTTATAAATATGGAACCAACCTGTTGATTACCCGATTTGGGGTGTTCATTTCTCAGGCCGACCGCAATCAGTCCAACGACCGTTTAAAAGTGACAGAACAGGTTTCGAATGTATTGGCCATCCTGGATTTAGATGCGGATGGCTTAAACCAGGAATATATCATGCAGGCAAGACCAGATCTTTGGCTTTATTAAAAGGGAGTGTTACAGGATGGCAGATGCTATTGATCACGAGGATGCGATTACGTATTTACAACACGTGGACAAACATAATATTCAAAATGACTCTGATTTTCTACTGGGCCATCTCCCATTACAGGACTCAAAGTGCCTATTGGACGTCGGTTATGGATCAGGTCAGCTTTTATCAAAAGTACTTAATGCCCCCTATCGTCTGGAGGCCTATGGTGTAGAGAAATCGGAGGCTTTATACGAGCATTCGATGCAGCTGTTTGAAAATAAGAACATTCAACTGATTTGCACGGATTTTATGGATTGGCAAACAGACGTCAGGTTTGATGTGATTACCATGTCTTTTTATCTTCACCATGTGGATTTTTCCCGACACTTGACCAAAGCGCTCTCGCTTTTGGATGAGGGGGGTGTGGTCATAATCTTAGACCGAATCGCCATGGATGAAGCGGCCAAACGTGAGTTTCGCGGTTATTGGGAAGAATATTATGCCGCCCAGCATGAATGGTATGAGGATTGTCCGGCCATCTATACCCGAGAGGAAGTAGACCGGGTGGTTCGAGCAGCAGGGTTTATCACAGGCAAATTTATTCCGGTGCCGAATGATCGCCGCAAAGGAACAGAAAACTTTCCCAAAACACTAGTAGTGGTGAAACGTGGGGAGACCGTGCTATGAAAAAAGTTGGTTTAGTTACTTATACAAGAAAAACGGAGACATTTACCGAAGAATTTTTGGAAATGGGCAATGCCCTGCAACAAGAATTTGGGGACTTTAAGTTTATTTTATTTTCAGAGGCTGAGGTAGCAATCCCAAGCGAGGCCAATTTTGAAGTGCAGCAAATCCATATGGAAGGCACGAAGTATAAAAAAATATTGTACCTGCTCGAGCACGATGATTCCTGTTATTACCTGAGTGTGGATAATGATATTAAGGCGGATCTGGATCATTTAGTCGAGTTCGCACGGACGATGGTGGAACGGAATGCGGATATTGGCTGGTGCAAAATCATGGCCCGTCCCAAGCCGAATTTTGTCTCCAGATTGGTCGCAGTGGATAAATTATTATCTCATAATTGGATCCGGCCAATCCTTTGGAAATGGGGATACGGCATCAGTATTCCCGGACAATGTTTTATGCTGAAAAGAGCCACCTTTAGCGGGAAATTGCCCGCTGTCGATACCTTCTTGGATGATTTGGCTTTAGGTTTGTACGTCAATCAGCATTTTGATGATCTTAAAACCTATCTTTCTGCTAAAATAGTGGGCTATGAGCAGCCGAACGATTCATTTGGTGGATTGTGGAAGCAGCGAAGCCGTTGGGCGAAAGGGTTTTCCACGATTATAGACGGAGTGGACGAACCGGCCTCGAGGAGGTTAGTTTGGATACACGGGTTTAGTTACCATGGCCTTTGGCTGGTGAACTGGCTTGTGATGGTGCTGCTGGCCATGGTTCATCCGGCCTTAACGGCAGTTTATGTTTTGCTGCAGGCCTTGATTTTAACGGGCGGGCAGGTTCGTTTGGCGGGGTATTCCCTGCTGTATCCGTTTGTTTTTCCGGTTTTTCATATGAGATGGATTTACTGTATAAAAAGGGGTAAACATGATGATAAAAAGTGAGACATTATTGAAGGTTGAAATTTTAACAAGAGGTGTAGTCTTTACCGAGAACGCCTTGGTGAAGGCCGCAAAGGACGGGGCCAAGGGACAGAATTTGGTGTACAACATGCCATTGGATGCCCAAGCATCGAGGCCGCAGGAGTTATTTATTGAAGGACTCGATGGCTATACGACAGTTGTTTCCTGTGTCGCGCCGAATGGACAGAGGGAGCCAGTTACAATTGATGCCGATGGGGAAGATCAATTGCTGGCCTTGATTGAGGGGGTGCCATTTTCGGATGTAACGATCCGATATGTGAAAGAGCCTGGATACTACAGTAGGCAGTTGGAAAATGGCGACCTGATGAAAAAATATATCTCAGCTTGTGGCTATGACGAGATGAACATCCTGCCTTGGAAGGGCTGCGGCATCTCCAAAGGATGTAAATTCTGCGGCGTAAATACAGTGGCCAATGAAAACGAAACCGATTTGTTTACCGCGTTTACCATCAGCCAAAATCCGTTGGTATGGGAGCAAAATAAGCAGAGTTACCTGGCGAATTTACAGGCCTCCATCACTTTTGCTCTTAAGGATGAATGTTATGAGGAACATGTTCATTTAATCATGATTTCCGGGAATTTATCCGATGACAGCTTGGATTTCCAGGCCGATATTTACTGCGAAATTGCGGAAAACATCAAGGATTTGTTGAAGGACAGAGCGGTTGAGGGCCTTGTGGCCGTGATGACTCCGCCAAAGGATTTCGGGCGATTGGCAAAAATGAAAAATGCCGGGATTGATGTCGTGGTTTTCAATCTGGAGGTGGCCAATGAACCTTGGTTTTCTAAGTATTGTCCAGGGAAAAGCGGTTTAGGCCAGGGGTATTTTACGGACCGATTAGAAGCGGCAGTGGAGGTGTTTGGTGCCGGGAAAGTATGGACCAACTTTGTCTTTGGCTTGGAACCGGTCGACAAGCTGCTGGAGGTATGTGAAAGCTTGGCCCAAAAAGGAATTGTTGCAGGAGCGAACGTCCTCCACTTGGACAAAGGAAACCGGCTCGATTGTTCGGTCCCAACCAAGGAAGAGGTGATCTACTTTTTTACCCAACTAGCTAGCATCTACAAAGAGCATAACTTTGACCCGTACTACTGCCAAAAGGCCCTGCGCACCAGCCTCAGTAATGAAGCCTTTGCAGGCAGATTGGACTAGTTGAACTATGGAGACGGTTCTTATGGCTCAAAACCATGAGAACCGCCTTTTTTTATGTATCCTTGAAATTGACGCCCGCTATTTCGGCCCTTAGTCCCTCCTGACTAAGGGCAATCCCTTCTTACGTACAAAACAACTCCTCCATTCTTTTATTCGTGACATAATGAAATGCTTCGTTGCTAATTTTTAAAGGACAAGAACCTTTCGCTTGTTACACCAGCTTCAAATTATTTTTCACTATGACTATAGTAATAATTCAGAAATATTACTATAATAAGTGATGGTAAAATAGTCCAAAAGGGGGATGTGTTTTGAGGAAGTTTCTACTAGTAGTTTGTTTGTTTCTTTTTTCTTCCATACTGGCAACACCTTTAACCTATGCTAAAGCAGAGGCTGCAGGTCCGGTTATTGATAGTGTGGAGGTCACTCCTGGAGAATTATCGGCAGGGGAGAATATCACTGTTAAGGTAAAGCTAGCTGACGCTTCAACCGAAGTGACCAAGCTAACGGGTTTTGTTGGAACGCCTAAGAATCGGGGATTTGAAGTCCATTTTTCTTATAATCAGAATGAGGATGCGTGGATTGGAACCTATGAAATCAGATCCTATGAAGTGTCAGGGGAATTTTTTGTTCAGGTAGAAGCAGAAGATGCTAATGGAAATTATGACTACGCTGATCAATCCTTCGTGGTGAAAAGTAACCCCAATGCCGATTTGGATTCACCGGTGTTAAAAAATATTGAACTCTCCACCAGTGAGGATAATAGTCAACTTATTGTAAAGGCAGATGTCTTAGACGCCTATTCGGGACTATTTTCAGTCAGAAGCTGGGTCTATTCACCAGAAGGTAGTATCGGCTATAATATCGATTTAACCTATGATGAAAACCAAGGACGCTGGATTGGTTCAAGGAACGTTAACTTGGACCGCTTTGGAAATATTGATGATTATGTCTTGCCAGGCGAGTGGCGAATTGAGTTAGAAGCTACTGATGAGGCAGGCAATACAAAGTCGACCGAAACAACAGCAACCATTAATGGTGATCTATACAAAACGATTGTTTATCTGAACGGTGCCTATGATTTATTTGGGGAAGATTCCTTTTTAAGTACATATGTTGATAAAATTGCCAAAACCCTGCTTCAAGAGGCAGAAACGATGAATACCATTAAGGCAAGGGATGTATACCAATTATTGATGGATTCTTACTATACATCGGATGAGGTAAAAGCAGAGGCAAAAGAAAAGCTGGACGGTTTAAAAGGCCAAAACGTGGTAGTCGAAAATGCGGATCATACAACTTTTTCTACTGCGCTTCTAAATTCACTAAATGAGGACAATCCGATCCTTCTTTCCAAATCAGGTACTCAATTATCGATTCCAGTAAGTGAATTAAAAAGGATTGCCGCCAATCAGGATGTGCAAATTGATATTCATGATGTGACTGCCAATTATTCAGATGCACTGAGTGCGGTATTGGATTTTGATATTCTCGTTGATTCAAAGAAATATAGCGGTCAGTTTGCAGAACCTTTTACAGTTACGTTTAACGTAGACCCATCCAAGGTTAAAAACTGGGATAACATCGAGCTCCGCTATATCGACGATAATGGAAAAGCTATCAGCTACAAAGACCAGATTGTCAGTGTTAATAAAGAGACTGGGGAAGTGGTCGCTAAAATCTATCATTTCAGCACATATGGTATCTTCGAGGTGGCTAGTGCTGGAAATGGTGGTGCTTCGAGTACGGTTGTTTCGACTACAAATTCCAGCTCCACAACATTAGCTGCAAATACTGTTAGCACAACAGCAGCATCTACTAATACGCAAGATGCGGGAAAAACCCTTCCTAAGACTGCGACTAACACCTATAATCTCTTGGTTGTGGGAGGATTAGTTGTTTTGAGTGGATTAGGGATGTTTTTTGTGCACCGCCGGGGGTTGCAGTTTAATAAGTAGATTATATTTTATAGACCAGGTCTGATAGGGCCTGGCTCTTTTTTTACTTGGGGGTGTTAGGGACAGTGGGCATAATCATCCCTTTAGAGCTTTGAATCTGAAACGAGGAAGTGTAAAAATTTTTAAAAATATGGAATGGTGATAGGCCAAAAGCCTAATAAATAATGTAAGATAATAGTAAAAAAGTTTTAGGGGTGTAAGATGGATAAACCGAACAAAGAAGTTTTAGCTGTGAAAATACATAATGCCGTTCACAAGGATGGTAAAGATTATTACGAAGCGACCCGTGGGAATTGGAGAGCCAATAAAGACCGGGCCTGCGCAGTTGAATATGTAATCGGAATTCTAGACCAACAGGTTGTTTGTGCGTATAAACCAGATTCCTGGGAGACGATTGAGGAAAGTGGCAAGCAAAGACAGAGATTTGAAGGCAAAGAGGTGGACCAGGCTACTTTTAATAGATTGAAAGAAATGGAAGAGGAACTACTAAAGGGCTTTGGCAGCCAGGCATCCATATCTTATAAAAAGCTGTAAACTGGATACCCTTTTCTGTCTTACTTTGGCGGGGAGAGAAATCTTCCTGCTTTTTTCATGAATAAATAACAGGCAATACACTTCTTGAGGTTAGGAATCTCTTGATTTTAGACCAGTCATAAAATGAGAATGCTGGGGAGGGGTTGAAAAGATGACAAATGCTTATAAGGTCTGCCGATTCAGAAAAAATAAGCAATCCATCACTCTTTATGTGGATTCTGTCCAAAGGAAGAGCGAATATTGGCTAGAGGTTTCGGCTGGAAACGGGGAAGTGGCAACTTCTGAAAAGGTGTTTACCTGGAATGAGGCGTTGGCTTTATTGGAATCCCATCAATGGGACCAATATGAGACCGATTATGTGGACTCTGCCTTTTTTGATTTGGTCATGGAGGCGAAAAAAAGGATGGGAGGCACCGCAAAGGCTAAAGGTTATAACGCCCAGCAGCGATTGTTAGAAATTCTGAATCGGTTGGAGCGGAATGAAACCATCAATGTCCAGCAGGCAATTCAGGAGTTTAAAGTAAAAAGCACGCAAATTCAGCGGGATATCAAGGCGCTCCGGGAGTTTTTCCAGTATACCAATCAGGATATCGACTATGTGCGTTCCAAAAAGGGCTATGAATTGACCGAGAAGGGCGACTATTTTTCCATTCATGATGCCCTGATTGTCCTTCTGTTCCTTTATGGGACGCGTGCCCTCAATAAGGAGGAGCTCAAGACTTTTTCAGAAAAAATAATCCGGCTTTTTTCAAGAGCCGAGCAAATCAAAATCAGGGAGTTTTTCCAAAGTTATCTTTATTATTACAAGCCGGTCCAAGAGAACAACCTGTTTGACTTGTTTTACACATGCTTTGAAGCGATTACCCAAAAGCGGTACCTTAAATTCGCATATACCAACAATAAAGGGGAAACGAAGGAGCGGGAGGCGGCCCCGTTCACGATTACCTATCATGACCGGAAGTTTTATCTGCATGCCAGGCTGAAAGGGTTGGAGGACCAAGAGCCATATGTTTTTCAGCTGGACCGGATGGGAGATTGCGAGATGACAAATGAGAAGACCCATCGACAGACGGATAACATGAAGATTGGAGAGTATGCCCAGAAGGCCTTTTATATGTACGCCGGCGACGTGGTAAAAGTTAAATTGAAGATTAGAAAGTCGAACGTGGACTTTTTAAAACGAAATTTCCCTGAGGTAATCATCAGTGGCATTGGTGAAAATGATTGGGTGGAAGCCCGTCTGGAGGTCATGGGGTACATGGGCATTAAGCTTTGGGTCCTGCAGCAGGGGCCGGCAGTTGAGGTGCTGGAGCCGGCCGAGCTGCGTGAAGAGGTAAAAGAGCTTATTGCGGAAATGCACGGGATGTATTTTGCTCCCTCAAGAGTTTAAACGAGGGGCTCAGGTAGTTTGAGAAAAGCTAACCATTGTCCTCATCAAAGGTTTCCCATTCCGGACAATAGGAGCCCTCGCCCATTGGATGTGAGCGGAACGGTCCGAACGGTTTCTGGCAGGTGCCTGTTGGGTCAAGAGCGTAAAAATGGAAACCAGTGAAATCAACCTCTCTGCGGCCTGCCCAATAAATGCAGGAAGCACACACTTGCTGGTCTTTGCTCCAGCTGCTCATAGAATCACTCCTTTTAGATTGATAGGTTGATTGTATAATCCAACAGCGACTTATTATGTTGGTGATGGCTGGTATAAATAGTTGTATAAGAAATGATTTTGTTTTTCAAAATGAAGAGGGAGTGATGAAGGTGAATAGTAGCGAGACAATCAAATTGCTAACATCTTATATTGTAAATAATAGTCAATTGGAGAAAGTGGAATCCCATCTACATACGTTTAACCCGTTGAAGGTTCTTAAGCTTAATCATTATGAAATCAGGCATTCTAACGTATTGGGGTGGCTGTTGGACCCAAATGAGAACCACAATTTAAGGGATACCATTTTGAAAAAATTCATTCTGGATATTTTAACCCAATCCGATAATGAATCCAAAGAAAAGCCGGAGAACATTAACGAGGCCAATATTTTATTGACCAATTTATTGGACATGGAAGTGAACAGAGAATATAAAGTTGGAACCGGCAGCAGTCAGAGGTCTATCGATGTACTAGCCGTGTCGCATACCAGCAAGATTATTTTGCTGATTGAGAATAAAGTATACGCTGGAGAGGGCCAGGACCAACTGACCTTTTATTTAAACCACATTCTCGAGGAATACCCAGATTATAGTATTTTACCAGTATACTTGACCCTTTTCGGTGATGAACCGTCCGACAACCGCTACTTCATGTACAGCTATGTCAATTTATATCAACTGATTGACGATACCTTATCGGTTCAACAGCCTTTTATGCATGGAAAGGTACTGGAGTTTATTAAAGATTATTTACTTATTATCAAGGAGTTGACGAGTTCCGATTCGGAATATGTAGACTTATGTGAAGACATCTATAAAGAACACTCTAAGGCCATTAACCTAATCATAAACGAAAAGCTTGAAAAAGTAGAAAATCCCCAAATTCGGGAACTAATCAGACGATACAAGGATGTTTCCCAGTTTATTAAGAGCAATGGCGAAGTTGATTACTCGGAAGTGGCTTTTCATCGGTTTATTGAGAACCACCCGGAGCTAACCTTTTCGCCACGATATAAATACGGAAAAATCGCTTATTTCTTCTATCCAAAAGATTATCATTTGATACCAGATTTTTCCGGGCTGACCCATCAATCTTGGCCTTATTGTGAATTTCCTGTTCCGTTCATATTTGATAAAGGCGAAGACTTCTTATCCCTTAAGATGGAAGTGGGCAAATTTGACGCCGAACATTTAGAAATCAGAAAAGGGTTTCTGGAGCATTTAAAAAATCAGACCAATGTCTTTGGGAACAAGTCGAAGCTTTCTGATAACATTACCATGCTGATCAAGATCAAGAAGAGAGTGGAGGAGAAAATCTGGCAAGACACAGAAAGCATCCTAAATGCAATGAACGAACTATATGAATCTTATAAGTCAGATCACTTTCCGGAAATTTATGAAGGCATCAAGGAGTATTGGGGTAACGGCGACATTCACGTTCAGGAAAATGACGAGTAAAGGCAAAGGACGGTTCTTTTTCAGCAAAAGAACCGTCCCCGTGTTTCATCGTATTCCCATTTTCTTTTTGGCTTCCACCTTTTTTCGTCCCCTAAAGAAGTTCTCCAGTTCTTTCGGACCGCCCAATTTCCTCGGAGTCTTTTCTGGCCTTCTTTTTAAGTAATCCCGAACAAGGCGGATTTTGGTTCCTGCTGGCAATAAGACAAATGCTCTTTTGCTAGGGAAGTGGACCTTCCATTTGAAATCCGTTCCGATATAGGCGTTCTTAAAAATTCCGTAAAGCCATTCGCCGTCTACCAATGCTTCCAGTTGCGAGTTGATTTGAACCTCATAGTAGGCTTGGTCCTGTTCATTGAAAAAAAGGTGATAATCACAAGTTTTTCCCTTATAGGCGAACGCCGACATGTCCGTTTGCAACTTATGAAGGTTGTCTGCCATGTCCTCAATTATTTCCAGTTGGGCTAATGGCTTCACCCAGCGCTGTGGAATGGCATCCCGGCCATAGAAAGCCCCGGCCAACTGGCCATAAACGGCTCCTGTAGTATCCGAGTCGTTACCGAGATTGACTGCCAGCAGCAATCCCTCTCTAAAATTGCCACTCAGATAAAATGCCCATAGGGCTGCTTCCAACGATTTCACCACATATCCGCTTCCCACAATTTCTGGTGGCTGCTTGTGCTTATACGACCCTTCCGCCACTTCTTTTATCTTGGGACTCAACGGTCTCCCCATTTTTTCTTCCACAAAGTGGACGAATTCCTTGGATAACAGCTGCTCCCGTGGCATTCCATTTACGGCACCGGCAATCAATGCCCCAAAATAGCAGCAGGCATCTATTGTTTCTTCCGCCTGATGTGTCGTTTTCGAACTTTGCCCCGACCAAAAAATCGCTTGTTCGATATCGTCTGCCCATGCTAGGGGCACGGGAGCCAGCCTCATGATGGAGCCGTTTCCGGCCTGGTACGGGTCGGTAGAGCCGCTGAATGGTTCCCCGGTATCCAAATAGCGAAGAAGGGCCTCTCTAGTGCCGATGCCAATATCGAAACACTCGCCGGTGCTGCTCATATAGCCTTCTTTGTACCATCGCAGATAGCGCTGCATTTGATCTTCGGCATTAAATTCCTTGCACTCAATCAAACTCTGGGCCAAGCATAGTGCCATAGAAGTGTCATCCGTCCATTGCCCGAGCTTTAACTGATGTGGTCCACCTTCGAGCATATCGTTTACAGGGGAAAAAGTCCCCGGCGGGCTAAATTCCACCGCAGCCCCCACGCAATCCCCGACCGCCAATCCAATTAAACTGCCCGCTATCCGATCTTTTTTGTCCATTTGGGTTCCTTCTTCCAGTTGATTTTTTTGATAGCGGGAACGGTTCTGTTGGGAACCATCCCCATGGTTTCGGTTTAAACCTCAAAATAGGTGATCATGGAAAAACTAAGCCGGTAAAGTTTTTCATATAACATTTCGAGATCTTCTATGTTGGTATCGCAAATCTGCTTGCATTTTTCAGCATACTCCGATGCGGCTAACGCCTTTTTCATATATCCGATGGCTTCTGGATAGTGCTGTTGGTCCTTTTTGACCTTTGCTAAAAACAGGTAGCCATTAAAGAGGTAGCTGTTTTGCTTCACATCGGGGTATTTTTGGCGATACCGTTCGATTTCCTTTACGGCTTCTTCCTTTGCCTTCTCGAGCTCTCCGGCCTGTTCCATGATTTCAAGTTTATAACTTAAATATTTGCCGCCTTCTGAGAAAAAGGACATTTCTTCGCGGTTTTGTTCGGTGTTGTCCAAAACCTCAAGGGCCTGGTTGATCAATTGGACAGCCTCGACGTAATCCCGGTTCACTCTCCAATGCAGACAGCCCAAATCGCTTAACGCCCAGGCATAATGGTCATCTCCGTCGGGAATTTGCTCGACCACGGTTTCCATGATTCGAAGCGCAGGCTCAAAAATTTGATCCCGCATCATAAACCGGGCCAGGGACGCACGGCAACTCCAATCCCAATAATTCGCAGTAATGATTTCAGGGGGATGGATCGAAGCCTCGGTCCTAAGCCACTCCCGCCACTGGTCAAATTCTTCTCTTGTAATCATACCACCACTCCTTGATTCATTTAGACAAGCTGTATCTATCTTAACAACCTACAACGACACAATAAGTACCTGAAAAAATCGTTTTAAAGTTTTTTATCGCTTTACTGTAGTGGGGGCCTGTCCCCCGTTCTGTTAACGCGTTACTGCAGTGGAGGACAGGCCCCCGCCCAAAAGCAAATTATTAGAATGAAAGGTTGATAATAGAATCCTATTTATTGTGGGATTTCCATTTCCTTCTTTATATAATAGAAAGTGTACTATTTTTAAAGGGGGTGGCTAATTGAAAAAGGATAACAGCAAAAAGACTAAATGGGGAGTATTAGGAGCGCTGGCGGCCCTTATCCTGGGCAAATTAAAATTCGTTCTGGTCGTTTTGAAACTTTTGAAGCTGCAAACACTTGTGAGCATGTTTATTTCACTTGGCAGCTATGCCTTAATTTTTGGCTGGAAATTTGCCGTTGCTCTGATTTATTTATTGTTTGTCCATGAAATGGGACACGCTTATGCGGCAAAAAGGCTGAAACTGCCGGTCACTCCGGCCTTATTCATCCCATTTGTGGGTGCGGCTGTCGGGCTTAAACAGATGCCGAAGAACGCCAAAGACGAGGGATATTTGGCCTACATGGGACCCTTTTTTGGATTGCTGTCGTTTTTGCCGGCCTGGCCCTTGTACATGTATACGCACGAGCCGTTCTGGGCGCTTTTAATTATTATAGGCAGCATGATCAATTTATTTAATTTAATCCCGATTACGCCACTCGATGGCGGGAGAATCGCCGCAGGCATCAGTACGAAACTATGGGGAGCAGGAATTGTCTTACTGTTGATTTATTCTGTAATCAATCTAAATTTGCTAGGGTTGATTATCGTCATCTTGGGGGCAAGAGAGTGGTACAAATTAAATAAAAAGCAAAAGAGTCTACAAGACATAAAATACGAAGTCCAGGCACTTGAGAGGTTCGTTGTTATTTTGAAGCAAGGAACCCTTTCATATGAAGTTATTCAGGAAGAGATTAGAAAGGCAAACTGGAAAATCTCACAACCTTCTGTTACGAAACTGTTAAACCAATTGAATTCCGAAATAGAAACCATGAAAAGGGACATTTACCTGCAAATGTTATCGGGGGAACCAGTTCTTGGCGATGGGGTCAGCTCTGAAAATCAACAAGCAATTGACCGTATCTCCCGCCAACTACAGGAGCAACTGGCGGCACTAAAGAAAGACGTACACACAACGGAAACGTATTACAAAACAAACAAGAAAACGAAACTCCAGCTATTCTTAATCTACCTGGCATTAGTCTTGGCACTCGCCATTAACTACCACTACGGCAATGCTATTCTCGAAAGCCATCCAGAAATCCAAAGATTGATGAATAGATAAAGGGGGCCTGACCCCCGGTGCAGTAACGCATTAACGTGCTGGGGGCCTGACCCCCGGTACAGTAACGCATTAACGTGTCGGGGGTAAGGCCCCATCTCACTATCGGTACATGGTCCACATGCCGATGTCTTGGAAGCCAAGCCGCTTGTAGATTCGGCCTGCTTCGGGGTTGTCATAGAATAGGCACAGGGTTTTTCCTTCGGCAAGGACGTCTTTGATTAATTGATTCATGATGGTTGTTGCCAGGCCTTTGCGGCGATGGTGCTTGCTGGTGCAGACTCCGACAATCATAGCGGACAGGGAGTTTTCAGCAGCGGTGGAAACACATGAAGTGATGACACCGTCTTCAGCCGTATAATATGTTCTGGCTGTTTTGGTTTCCATGGAATGAACTAACATCTCCCGTGCATTATTGGGTATTTGAAACTCATCGATGGAACGGCGCAGTTCAATAATCTGATCTACATCCTCCATAGAGGCGACTTTTATATCCAGATTCTCTTTATTCAGAAACTCATCCGTCACGCATTCAGCAAAGAAGGTAACTTGCTTTTTCCCTAGTTGTAACCCTTCGGCCGCTTCAAACTTTTCCACTATTTCGGTCTTTCCTGAGAGTTGGATTGGCTGCTGATAGTTTTGAATAATGGAAACAAATCCAGCCAGGTCGAAGTCTCCTTTGGCATAAGGAATAAAAGATTGATAGTATCTCAGCAGTACAGCCTTAATGGTGCCCTGTTCATTAAACTCCCCCCAAAGCTCCTGAAAATCAGAAGAATATCCAAAAGCCTCGATGTCGCCGATCATGAACAGATTGATAGATGGTTCCTCGCTCAAAAAAGCAAGGACTTGCTGATGGTCTTGCACTGTCAGCTTTCGAATCACGGCCATTTCCCCCTTTATTTTCTATATAGATTAAACATTAATTTATGAGAATTCAAGAAATTTTTAAAATAAGGATTGAATAGGAAAAAGCGGGATCATTATATCCACGCTAATTTTTGTTGTTTACCCATTAATACCAACAATTAAAAATTATTATTAACTTTTTGCCTTGAAAAGTTTAAGTGTAAACGGGAATCCGAAAGAATAAAGTATATATTTATAATGTTCACAAATTTTTCACTTCCGCATGTAATCGCAACCAATGTTGATGAATTGGTGATGTTAACATTTTATAATGGAAACTATGTGATAATTTTCACATACCTTTTTTTGATAAAGGTTTTAAATCAAAGTGTACATAAAATTACCAAAGCAAATAAGGAGGAATGGAAAATGGAATTTGGGTTAAAAGGACGAGTTGCCATAATCACCGGTGCTGCTTCAGGAATTGGAAAAGAAACAGCCCTGACTCTAGCGGGAGAGGGATGTAATCTTGCTATTTGCGATATTAACCCTGATAGGCTTGAACAAACAGCTGCTGAACTTCGCAGTAAAGGAGTTCTGGTACTAGCAGAAAAGGTTGATGTATCCAAACTCGAAGAAACTGATGAATTCGTTGCAAAAACAGTGAAAGAATTCGGCAAAATTGATATTTTGATTAATAATGCCGGTACTGGAAGACTAAGTGATCCGATGGAACTTCCTGAAGACGAATTTAGGCGTAATCTTGATTTAATGTTGTTTGCCGTCATTCGGTTGATTCGGGCAGTTGCTCCACATATGCGTAAAGCAGGATGGGGACGTATTATTAACCTTTCATCCATGTTTGGAAAACAGCCTGGAGGATTATTGGATTATGATTCGATCAAAGCGGCTGTTATCATGATTACAAAAGAATTTTCCAACTATCTTGCAGCAGATAATATTTTGGTGAATGCTGTCTGTCCAGGCCCGATCCGTACTCCACTATGGGAAGCTCCTGGACAACTTGGTGAACAACTATCCCAAATGCTTGGTAAACCATTAGAAGAAGCGATTGATTTTTACGCAAAAACTAATATTCCGTTAGCGCGTTATGGCCAGCCGAAGGAAATAGCCAACACAATTGCTTTCCTCGCCTCTGATAAGGCAAGCTACATAACGGGACAAGCCATCAATGTGGATGGAGGAATGGTAAAAACCACGGTTTAATTTAATTAAAATGAGCAAGGGTAGAGAGGACGTTCTCTACCCTTGTGTGTTTATGGAATTCAATACTCAAACTACTAGATGAAAAAGGTTACCCAGCTATCTGCTTCGTTTTACCCTCCGCATCAATAGCATGGTTATTTTTCTTTGCTAATTTGTTCGCCAAAAAGGTAATTAAAAACGAGCAAACTAAGCTTCCGGCCATGGCGATGATGAAGCCTACTGCGTGATTGGATAGCAGTGGCGCCATAAACGATGGAACATACGCTGTGCCGCGGACATTAAACAATCCGACCAGCAATCCGCCGACACCGGCAGAAAAAATTGCTCCCCCAAATACCACCTTGCTCGAAAACATAAACGGGTAAGCCGCCTCAACAAAGGTGCCGAATCCCATGTTAATCGCAAAACCAGGTGCCGCTACCGCCGCCTCGCCTTTATCGCGCGGTGCAATAATATTGGCAAGGGTAATCCCTGCCGACACCATAACCAAACCGACCATATCCACAGCGCCCAAGAAGCTGTTTCCGGTTTTCTCCATTTCCAAAAGAACAATTGGAAGAATGGCAGCATGATAAACCCCACCCATGATGGCCGGCCAAATCAAAAGCCCGGCAATCAAACCGGCTAACGTACCGTTTGTGGAAACAAGTAAATCAATCAACCAGCGAATTCCGCCACCCAACCATAACGCAACTGGGGCAATCAGAAAATAGACGGCTAACCCAGAAATCAATCCAGAGATACCGCCGGCCGCAATATTAACGGTCGTTGCCGGAAACCGCCACTGAATGCATTTTCTGAATATGTATTGAACCAAGAGACCCGCGCAGATACCTCCAATGATTCCGCCAATAATGCCGCCTTTCACCGATAAAACACCCGCAACAATCCCAGCAACAATCGAGACATCATCAAGATCTGCCACCTGCTTGGCAGCGACAACCGCCAACACTACAGGCAGGGCATTGATCATTAAATCAAATACGTCGCTTAGCCCAGATAACCCGGGAATCTTGCTGATGGCCAGCACCAGGGCCATGGCAATAAATCCAGGGAGAGACGATAACATCATCCCGCGCAGGTTAATCCGTTTGAATGGTGAGCCCGACGATAGTTGATCCTGCTTTGCCGACTTGCCGATAATTGGACGGTAGGATAGGCCAAAATGTTTGGCCAAGGTCGTCAAAAACGTTACGGCCCTTGTCCGGTTGGTGGTGCCAGTGGTACCGGAAGTGGCAATGACGTTTACCCCTTTGGACGCGATGGTGGCCATGGAGGTACCGCCTGTCCCCGTTGCGGGCAGTCGTTTTATTGCTGCCGCCTCAACGGCCTGTTGATTGGCCCCTTTTGGGTCGGCACTCATGAAAATAACCGCATCGATTTCCCCATTCGTAATTTGAGAAGCGATTTCCTTATCGAGCTGGGCAGCCGCCTCATTCACCTCAGCAATTTTGCCCAACGCTATAACGGTTGGTTTTTGGTTTTGCCCGTCCCAAGCATACAATTCCGCCAAAGTATCCTCTTTTATATTGTCCATGGATGCTTTTGCGGCAATAAATTGCAGGGAGCCGCAAGCCATGCCGGCTGCCTCTATCTGTAGCAGCAGTTCATCCAATAGTTTTTCAGGATCC
Source organism: Neobacillus camarae (assembly GCF_054950115.1). Lineage (NCBI taxonomy): Bacteria > Bacillati > Bacillota > Bacilli > Caryophanales > Bacillaceae > Neobacillus > Neobacillus camarae. The sequence continues at coordinate 813,270 of NZ_JBUCKX010000002.1, forward strand.
TTGCCGCCTAAATAAAATAAATTTCCTCCGCTGCTGCCAAGAATGGCAATTCTCTTCTTTGTACCAGCTTCCCCCATCTCATTCACCCTTCCAAACTGTCGAATATTGTTATTTTATAATAGAATCATCCGTTACTCTAATAATAAGGTAAAACTTTAAATTATTAAAGCGTTAAATGATTTTGTACAAAATCATTTATTTTGAATATTGGCTCCTTTTTATACAACCAATAATTTTTTATAAAGGAATGTTTTTTGGTTGAAGGAAACTTTCTGAGGGAGTAGAATATAATAAACATAAAAAGATTGTCTAATCTGAAAGTTGCCCTTGTGCAACATTTATATCCTATTTCAAATTTAAAAATTTAAATAAAATAAAGGATGGTGAAGAAAGTGAACCAACAGGAAGCAGCATCCCATTTGGCGGATGAGAAGAAATCTTGGCAAAATGAAAATGTTACCCCAAGTCTGCAAGAGGTTCACAAATCGATCCCCATCAAAAAAACGGGAAGCTTTTTTCGGAGATTACTAGGTTTTATCGGTCCAGGCTATCTGGTAGCTGTCGGATATATGGATCCTGGAAACTGGGCGACCTCGATTGCAGGGGGATCGGCGTATGGCTACTCGCTCCTTTCGGTGATATTAATTTCTAACTTAATGGCGATTCTATTGCAAGCCTTGTCGGCGAAATTGGGGATTGTCTCTGGACGGGATTTGGCCCAGGCCTGCCGGGACCATTTCAGCAAACCGGTTTCGTTTGTACTCTGGATCTTATGTGAATTAGCGATTGCGGCGTGCGATTTAGCCGAAGTGATTGGGGCCGCGATTGCCTTAAATCTATTGTTTAACATTCCGCTTTTATATGGGGTATGTCTTACCGCTTTTGATATTTTACTGATTTTGCTTTTGCAAAATAAAGGATTTCGCTATATCGAGTCTTTCGTCATTGCTTTGATTGCCACCATCGCGGTTTGCTTTGGCTTTGAACTGATCCTATCAAAACCGGAAATTGGGGGCGTCCTCCACGGTTTTATTCCAAGCGGTGAAATTGTAAAAAATCCCGATATGCTTTATATTGCCCTTGGCATTTTGGGAGCAACCGTGATGCCCCATAACCTATATCTTCATTCCTCCATTGTTCAAACAAGGAAATTTGATGATACAGTGGAAGGGAAACGGACAGCGATCAGGTTTGCCACCATTGATTCAACGGTTGCCTTAATGTTTGCCCTGTTTGTGAATGCGGCAATTCTGATTTTGGCATCAGCCGCCTTCCATACAACGGGGCATCAGGATGTGGCAGAAATACAGGATGCCTATCATTTGCTGGACCCACTGCTCGGTTCAGGCGTGGCGGGAATCTTATTCGGGGTCGCACTGCTTGCTTCCGGACAGAATTCCACATTGACGGGAACTTTGGCAGGCCAAATCGTCATGGAAGGATTCTTGAATGTCCGGTTAAAACCATGGCTGCGCCGGCTCATCACACGAATGATTGCCATTATTCCAGCCGTGATTGTCACCTTCCTGTACGGTGAAAAAGGTACTGGCGAATTATTGATTTTAAGCCAAGTCATCCTGTCCGTCCAATTATCATTTGCCGTGATCCCGCTTGTCCTATTTACCAGCGATAAACATAAAATGGGCCCTTTCGTCAATAAACCATGGGTCAAAACAATAGCTTGGCTAATCACCTCCATCATTGTTGTCCTAAACGTATACTTGCTTTGGAGTACTTTTTTCGGTTAAGAAAAATCCCCATTCATTTGGGGATTTTTTTATTTTAAAAGAGGGTGCTTTAGTGTGTAACTTCTTTTTAAAATCAACGTTTTGATTTGTATAGACGTCTAGAAGAAAAAAGGAGCACGACAAGTGGATTGGGAGAAAATATGGATTGATCATTGGAAAGAGATTTATGTGTTTGTCTTTTTACGAACCCGCCATAAACAGGAAGCCGAAGATATCACGCAGGAAACATTTATCCGGGCAATCCGGACAGAGGGACGGTATGCGGATGAAACGGTCAATATCCCGGCCCTACTAAAAACCATCGCCAGAAACCTGATCATTGACCGATGGAGGAAAAAGCAAAAAACGGAGGACCCATTACCCCTGGAACCCGAACAGGTCCTGGTCGATAAGGGGAACGATTTAGGAAGAATGCTCGAGCAAAAAGAGCAGGTAGCCTATGCCCTGTCCTTATTAAAAGAAGAGCAGAGGAAAGTGATTGTACTGCGTTTGTTACAGGGACTTTCGATAAAAGAAACCGCTGCCCAGCTTGGGAAGTCGGAAAACTATGTGAAGGTGACCCAGTTCCGGGCGATTCAAAGGATTAAGGAACTGGTGAAGAAGCAATTTGTGGAGGAGGCTTTGTAATGAATTTTTCCAAAGAAGACAGACTTTCCATGTATATCGATCATTTGAACCTTCAAAAAACCGGGACGGACCTAGATATACCGGATGATCAAGAATGGGAAGAGCTGATCGATACCGTTCACTTGGTTCAAATAACAGGTCTAATAGATATGCCAACTCCTGATTTTCAAGAAAAAGGGAAGCAGAGAATCAAACAAGAGTTAGAAGAAAGACAACGGAAGGCCATCGTGATCGAGGCGCCCAAAAAACGCTCGTGGAAAAAATATTATCTGCCATTAGCCGCTGCTTGTGTAGTTGCTCTATCTATTATCGTGCCGACACTATTTCCGGATCAAAAAGTGGAAGCGGTGCAAATTCGGGCCGTGAAGGAGGAACAGCTGGTTTCGTTGGGCGTGACGAAGGTCAATCATCCAGTGATGCTGTCCGGCGGTGCGGGCATTAGTTTTGAAAAGGATGAAAAAATTGTGAAGTGGAACCAAGCCGATGCTTCCTTCAAAGAATACCCACTGGAATCCTTTCAATATATGAGAAGCCCGGATTGGTCCCCAAACGGCAAGCAGATCGCCTTTTCCGGGTATCAGACCATGAATGCAGGAATTTGGGTAATGGAAGAGGATGGCTCGAATGTTCATCAACTGGCCGCCCCCGAATCTCCAGATGAATTTTATGACCACCCGTCTTGGTCCCCTGACGGCAAGAAGCTCGCTTTTGCCAAGAAACGATATACCTTGAATGATTCACATGGCGTGAATCAAACAGGTGAAGAAGTATGGACGATTGAGATGGATACGGGGAAGTTAACGAAGGTTGCGGAGGGCTCTGAACCTAGATGGTCCCCCGATGGCAACCAGATTGCCTTTACTAAGACTAGAAAAGACGGTGAATCGACACAAAAAGAGGTTTGGTTAATCAACACCGATGGTACCCATTCGAGAAAATTAACCGATGGGATGGAAGCCAGTTGGTCGCCGGATGGTCAATTTATCACGTTTGCCAAGGATACCATAACTCACAAAAAATCAGAAAAGCCAAAAGCGGAGATTGTGACCACTTTCCGCGAGATTTGGGCGATTCATCTGGATAGTAAAAAGGAATCCCGTTTAACGACGTCAAAAATAAATGAACAACAGTTAAACAGCCTGATTTCGTCTTCCAAATCAGAAACAAGCAATTTGCCCATGGAGTTTGTCGTGAACGGGCAATATAGCGATTGGCAGCCAAGCTGGTCCAAGGATGGGAAATCCATCGTGTTTGTCAGGGATACCAATGAGGAATCGGAAAATCACTTCAGCTTAATGAAAATCTCTTTGAAATATGAATAATCACAGAAAGAAGGACAACAACATGAAGTCGGGAATCGCCATTTGTTCTGTTTTACTTGCCATGGCCGTCATGGCAGGCTGCGCTCACGTGTCCTCGGCAAAAAAGGAAGTTACGAATCATGAAGACAAGGCGGTCAATGATCCGAAATCCACAAAGAAGGAGACGGCCGAAAATACGAATGCTAACGGACAAGAGGTCCAATTGGATCATTTAAAATTAACCGTAAGCAGCAAATGGAAAGTCGAGAAAGGCTTGGATTCTGCTGCCTTTTCCATCGATGGCAAACCAGTAGGGCTCATTGAGAGCTTGGCTTATTCTGATTCATTGGAGGCGCTGCTGCCGAATCAATCCATTGTAAGCAATAAACAGAAGCTTGAACAGCTGCCATTTGAGGCGTACCAGGTCACAACAAGCAGTGACGCCGTCCAGTCAGCTTCCAAAAAGGAGACCCATATCTATATTTTCGTAGAGCCAAAAAAAGAAGTCTATGACATGCACTTTGATGCAAATGCCGTCAACCAAGAAACCATCCTGGAAATGGTGAAATCCCTTTCCATCTTTTAAAACTATGGGGAGGGTTCTCCTGGAGCCCTCCCCGTGGATCTTACTTAATTAACTGGTGATGCAATACCGACTCTACGAGCAATACGGTTTCGAAGGTGGACTTGTAGTCGACGGATTCTGTTTCCCTGTGCTCGTTCTGGTAGCCGGCGGAAAGGTTGACAGAAGGAATGCCAAACTCGGCAAAAACCATGGCGTCGCTAATGCCTCCAGGTGTGATGCACCAATTCTCCATTCCAGCCAACCGGCCTGCCTCCTCAAACAACCTGCCGTACTCCTCAGTGCAAAATGGCACAAAGTCACTCCAAGAAGTCACAATATCCCTGTTGCCGCGGCGGTCAATCACGATGGCGGCATCCACATCTTCGATAAAATCTTGGTCGATTTCCCGTGAGCCGTGGCAGCCGATTTCTTCTTGAACGGTAAACGCAACTTTTAGGGTGCCGCAAAAATTGGTCTTTTTGACTCTGGCCAGAATTTCCATAATGGCGGCAATTCCTGCCCGGTCATCGGCGCCGAGAATCCCTTCCGAACTTTTTAGAACGGTTCCCTCCTCGAGTATTTCACGGCCTTCGACAATCTCCATGACTGTGTCCATATGGGCGGACAGCAGAATCGTCGGGCCATCGCCAAGTTCAAGATACCCGAGCAGGTTGCCTTTCCGGTCCACATAAGTATAGTCGGCTAGGCGTGATAACCGCCCCTTTAACCGTGACCGGAAATGCCGCTCATTCGTGCTTGCTCCAGGAATATTAAGCATTTCGATTAAACTTGCTTTAAAATGTTTTGCGTGAAGATCGATTAAATATTGAGGATTCTTCCACACATGGTACAGGTTTTCTGCCAAATCAAGTAATAGTGCCTGCTCGTCCTTTGGATACAAAAAAGTAACGTGTTTACCCTCGATTCGTATGCTTAAGCTTGGAGGGGTGGCCGCTTTCAGGATGCTAATGTGCTTTCCCGTAAGGTAACTTTTCAAAAAGATTCTGGCGGTACCCCTGCCATGGCCGTCGCAACTGCCATACGTCTGCATGCCAAGCTCGTTCATCCAGCGGATTACTCCGCGGATGCAGGGGTCAAAATCAGAAAGCGGTAAATCACCGTGAACCGGATCAATCAGCATGCCACGGCCTGGGGATTCAATCCCATAGACAGCTTCCTGCAAGCAAGAAATCAATTGTTCGTCGGTTCCCCCGTTCGTTTCATGAATCACTTGCTCCGCAGCCATAAGCAATTGGCCTGCGTTACTTAAGTCTCTTTTAAAAAATACCATCCGATCTTGTTCCTGTAATCCATGTCTTGCCAATAAAATATTTTTGTTTTTCATATCCAACATCTCCTCTTAAGTTCTACAATGAGTATAACGAAGCTGGTGTGACACGCTGTCACGGCAGAAAAACAGAAATTTCCCTGTCTTAAGAGAAATTTAAAAAAAGAGGTGAAGGCTGTGTTGGATAATGAATACGAATTTCATCCGATGATGGAGGAAACAAGAATTAAAGAGTCATTGGAAAAGGCGAAAAGGCAGAGGGACAGGAGCAAGGTAGAGGAAGAGACCAAGAAACTGGTAAATTTATATGTTTCCCAGGGAGAGTATTTTAAAATGGGGGACCGGCCGGACCCGAATATGGCTAAACGCTATTTAATCAAGGCACTTTCTTTGCAAAAAGATCACCCTGTTGCCAATTACCGGTTAGGTTTTCTGTATTATCGGGAAAAACAATTCACCAAGGCCGTATCCTATTTTGAAAAGGCCTTGGACGGCTCGCGTGATGAGGACGTGGAAGAATTAAACGATACCCAACGGATGCTCTCAAACATGTTTCTGGTTAATTGCGGTATCAAGATTGCCAAAGAAGCAATCCGCGAGATTGATTTTATCGAGGAAAACCTTTATTCCGACCTGGAAATCGACCGGATTGAACGTTATAGAAATGAGATTCTTGTCTTGGAAGAGGACATTTTTGATAAAATGTTTTACCGGAAAATAGAAGATGGGGTAGAAGAAAAGATTGGGGAATACGAGTTTAATCATTTTATTCCGGCGAAAAAACAAGTCTTATTGAAAAGCTCCGATCAAGGTTTGCAAATCGTACTTCAACATGAAAGACCGGTTTCATTAAACCCAAAAGCTTTCTATGTCTTATATGGCATTCTGACAGGAAAAGGGTTTAAAACCTATAATGAGTTAAAAGAGATAGCTGGTGAAGGCAGCGGCCAGGAAATTACCGATGATTATCTCCGGCAAATCATCAGGCGGCTTTCCAGGGACCTCCCTTATTGGGACAGGATCGTTGAAACGTCGATGATTCTAAATCCGGACACGAGAAGAAATGTGGCGGGCATCAAGCTTGCCGAGGGATATTCTGCCTGTATTCTTTGCCGGGTGGAAGATCGATTGCCTTGAGGTGCCCATGGGAACCGTCCGAGGGCAATGTGAAAATCCGTTTGAAGAGATAAGAAAGCTAATAGCCTGGAATGCAGGCCGTTAGCTTCTTTGATTTAATAAGTTCATTTCTAACATCCCTATTTCCCCGAAGGCTCTTTTTCCTATGGCATGGTCTTTTGGAGCCCTTCCTATTTCTGCTCGGGCGTTATAATTATTTTCGGTCCAGTACGAACAGTCGAAATGGTTTCTTTAACTCAGCCACCACAGCTCAACCGGATTTAGCTCATATTGATTGTTTTCCCGATACATAAACTGGCACATGATCAACTCGCGCCTCAATGTGGCGTAATCCTCATGAAATTGCTTTAAATATTCATTGATTTCCTTTTCCGGATAGACCCTCCCGAATTCCAATCCTTTGGCCATATGCTCAAGCACTACCAGCTTCTTCTTCCGCTGCGCTGGGTAGTTTTTCAGTTTTCCATCCTTTGTAAAGAAGTTCTGTATAATCGCTGCGCGTTCCTCGGCTGTAACGGTCATTTCCATGCGTGCATCACCGCCTGTTCCCACATTTAAAATGGCTTTTGCGCTTCCTTCTAGAATTTTGGTATTCAAAGAAAAATAGATGGTATTTTTCTCCCGTTTCTCTTTAATCAATCCGACCTCCCGCAGTTTCGCCACATGGTGAGTAATGGTCGGAGGCTTTAACCCAAGCTTTTCGGCAATCGCTTGGCCATGCATGGGACCTTGTTGGAGCAGGCCGATAATCCGAATCCGGGTTAGGTCGCCCAGCGCTTTATGAAATTCAACCAACCTGTTCAATTGCATTAATATATCCACCTACTTTGACGTTCATCTAATTAGATTATAATCGAATTAGTTTGAAAAGCAAGAGGGAGTGAAGTGTGGAGACAATACTTGTAGCCATTTACATGGACCACCCATTGGAAGCGTTTTAAATAAAAAGCTTGTCAGAATGCCTATCAGAATGATTGATTACTGGTAAAAATTGGTTTTAAATATGATTTATATTCATCAGGATGAGCGGCCGCTCAAGATGAATGGCGGGAGGTGACCGGTTAAACAAAGTATTTTTTTCGTCCATAAAATATAACAAACGATTAGGGGGAGTTAAATGGAACATGCCATGAAATTAGCCACGAGTTCTCCGGTTTGGGTGTTTGCCTCCATTGTTATTTGTATTGTCATTTTTCAAGCCATTGTTTTTATTCGACTAGCGTCCAGAACGAGCCAGAGTGTGGGAATGACAAGGTCGGAGGTGAAGAGCGCGCTAAAGGTGGGGGCCATCAATTCCATTGGTCCGGCGATGTCTAGCTTGATTATCGCCATCTCGCTGATCACCTTTCTTGGTGAGCCTGTCACGTTCATGAGGTCTGTTGTCGTCGGGTCTTCCGCGACTGAAGCTGCCGGAGCGAGTCTTGCAGCCAATGCGTTTGGAACCGAAATCGGCGCGAATGGCTTCAATGAACAGGCCTATACAGTCGTGGTTTGGACATTGTGCCTGGGAGGGTTAGGCTGGCTGCTGGTTGCAGCTTTGTTCACGAAATCGCTTGGCAAGTTTCAAGAGAAAATCTCCAAAAAAGGCGGCAATAAAAGCGTCAATATTATGGCCATTGTCTCCGGTGCCGCCATGCTGGGTGTGTTCGGCAACTTTGCCAGCGGCGAGCTGTTGAAGGGAGTTACCAATGCAACGGTTATTCTAACCTCTGCCGTCTCCATGTTTGTGATTTTAGTCTTCGCCAATAAATGGAAGCAGAATTGGTTAAAGGAATGGTCACTCGGGATTTCGATTTTAGCCGCGCTAACGGTAGGTTTCTTTTTGGCATGATAAGGTAGAAAGGGGACTAAAAAATGGAAATGAATAATAAGGCCATCACGGCCGGGGAATTAGTCGTCAGTCCTGTCAACTCTCGTCTGGAAATGGCAGAATTCCATCAAAAATCCCATTTTTGGGGCCGCCTCACCATGTGGGCGGTGATTATTCTAAGTGTCTCACTTCCTATGTATCTATCATTTGTAATGGGCTACCATCCAGGATGGCAGCCGATTATCGCCGCTTTTGTGGCATATGCGGCCATGGTTGGCTATGCATGGGTGGTTGAACCAATTTCCTACTATCCGACCTTGGGGGTTTCTGGAACCTATATTGCGTTCTTGACCGGCAATATCGCCAACATGTGCCTTCCCGCGGCTGCTGCCGCCCAGCATGTGGTCGGTGCCGAACCGGGGACTAGAAAAGGGGAAATTACGGCAGCCTTGGCCATCTCCGCAGCTTCTTTGGTCAATGTGTTTATCATATCCATCATTATTGCCACTGGTTCTTATCTCATCTCAGTCATACCACCCTCGATTCAAGCATCCTTCCAATTTATCGTACCAGCTATCTTTGGCGGCATACTGGCGCAGTTTGCCATCAAAAAGCCACTATTCGGCCTCTTCGCGATCGCAGTCGGCTTAATCATTAACCTGACACCAATCGTGCCATTCTTCAGAGGAATCATCTGCATTATCATCACCGTCACCGTCAGCATTTACATCGAAAAACTAAAAGCCCGCAAATTGGCGTAAAGCAGGGGGACGGTTCCCCTCACCGTAAAGTGAATGAAGGTGAGGCACTGGGAACAAGTTCACTGTTTTCATAAAAAAACTTTCATATGAGGAGCTGATGTTTTACATGAGTAAGGAAAACATTTTGGATTGGATTCAATGCCATCAGGAGGATTTTACAGGCATGGCCAAAAAAATCTGGGAGAACCCGCAGATTGCTTATGAAGAAACATTTGCGGCCGAATTGCAGATGGCCACGTTGGAAGAGGCTGGGTTTACGATTGTGCCCAACGCGGGCGGGGCTCCCACTGCGTTTGTGGCCGAATATGGTTCCGGCAGTCCAGTAATTGGGATTCTGGGAGAGTATGATGCCTTGCCGGGATTGTCGCAAACGGTCAGCACGGTACATACCGAGGTGGTGCCGAATGGACCGGGACACGGCTGCGGCCATAATTTGCTAGGAACGGCGGGAGTCGAAGCCGTCATGGCGGTAAAAGAGGCAATGAAATCAGAGGGGCTGGCGGGAACGATTCGGTATTATGGCTGCCCGGCGGAAGAGGTGCTTTCAGGAAAAACATTCATGGCGCGGGAAGGTGTGTTTGATGATTTGGATTGTGCGTTAACCTGGCACCCTGGGATGTCAAACTTTGTGGCCAATATGAGCATGCAGGCCATGGTTTCGGTTAAGTTTCATTTCAATGGGATCACGGCCCATGCCGCGGGAGCGCCGCATGCCGGCCGGAGCGCCTTGGACGCAGTGGAGTTGATGAATGTCGGCTCGAACTTTATGAGAGAACATATGCTGGATGGGTCACGTATCCATTATGTAATCACCAACGGGGGACTGGCGCCGAATATCGTTCCGGATCAGGCGAGTGTCTGGTATTACCTAAGGGCGGCAACCAAGGAGCAAGTGGACGATATGCTCCGCAGAGTAAAGAATATCGCGAAAGGGGCAGCGTTGATGACGGAAACGGAGGTCCAATCTGAGATTTTGGCGTTTGCTTATCAGACCCTTCCTAATGATGCGTTGAACGACGTGATGTATGAAAATATGAAACTGGCCGGGGAGGTTTGTTTTACGGAGAGCGAGAGGGAATTTGCTCGTGAGTTGGTCGGCACAGTTGATCCCGCCATCGTGGAAATGTCGAAGCGGCAGTTCGGCGGCCGCATGGAGGAGATCCTGCCGACAACGTTTGACTATTACAAACATATGAAGGGAGTAAGCGTCGGCGGTTCAAGCGATGTCGGGGATGTCAGCTGGATTACGCCGACAGGCCAGATCATGACGACCTGTGCCCCGGTAGGCGTTCAAGCCCATTCATGGCAGGCTACTGCTTCTTATGGCTCAACTATCGGATTCAAAGGTATGCACCTCGCTGCCAAAACAATGGCGCTATCCTTATTTGACCTATTATCAAATCAGGATCTTATTGACCAAGCAAGGGAAGAGTTCGCGGCCGTCACGAAAGGGAAGCCATACATTCCGGGAATACCGGAAGAAGTGGAGCCGCCGGTGGGGAAAATTGAGAAAACGCCAATCCCGGCAATTTAATAGATGGGGGAGTGATGAAAGTGGGGGGCTTGTCCCTCCACTTTTATTGTGTAAAATTTTTTCGATAATGTTCCGGAGAAGGAGAACCGTCACTATGATGACAATAATTCAATTTCTGGTAAAAGCATCCGCAGGTACCAATGAAACTTTTACTCAAATAAAATCGTATATGTACAAGTGATCGCAAGTGTTTATTTGAATGGAAATGGAATGAGGTTTAAAATTGGAGAAAAAAATTAGCTTCTGGAAAAGTCATGCCATGTACTTATTGCTGGTCTTCTTCATTGGAGCCATATGCAGCCTACTTCCAGAAGAATCGTATGTCATGTTTAGGATTAATATGGGAATATCTCTAATCGGTATGATGCTGGCTTATTATTGGTATCGAACGATAGAAGATTACCTACGGTATAAAGCATGGGTCTCGTTTCTTATGATTTTTTTATTAGGACTTTTTGCCGTGATACCATTGCTGAGGGCAACGTTTCATACATTTCTGTTTTACCCTGCTTTATTATTCTATTTGGCGATGCTTATATATTCCATGCTGGTCGCCAAAACAATTTTACCTGTATTACATAGGCTGATCAGTATCAAATCGGCTACCATCATAATGTTAGTTCTCTTCCTGGTTAATGTGATTTGCACCTTCACCGTAACAGCGGATGACCGCGTGATCTATCTCAGTTTACTAGATCAGTACGGTAACGGTATGTTTTTCTCTTCTCTCTTTTTTGGATGTGGTTTATTGTTTACCTTTTGTACCTTCGTTACTCTTGACAAATGGAATTATTAACATGAACATGGGGACGGTTCCCTTGTCCAGAAAAAGCCAAGGGAACCGTCTGAGAACACTGGAAGATACTTTCAAATAAATGGAAGGACTCAAATGAGGTTTCTATTGGACATTGGGTTAAAAATAACTGCAGGATGTACCCTATAGTCCCTCTAAGAGACATTTTTATTCAAAAACACAAGCAATGTGTCTAATATAAGTGTTCTATAGGACATTATGGATCTAAAAATAAACAAACTGTCCAATAGAGCTCCTGCCTATTTTTTCAGTAGTTTCGAACAGTCCCCCTGGACCTACCCTTTCCCCGCTTGGAATCCGGGGAATTTTGTCATTCCTCCATCGGCGAATATCGTGATTCCGGTTACGTAGCTGGCTTCGTTGGAGGAGAGCCAGGCGGCGACGGAGGCGATTTGCTCAGGTTTTCCGATGTAGCCCATAGGAATGAGTTTTTCGACCTCGGCTTTCTTTTTCGGATCGGCAAACTTCTCCGCATTAATCGGCGTATCAATGGCACCAGGTCCAATGCAGTTCACGCGGATCCCTTTTGGAGCAAACTCCAGTGCCAGCGTTTCCGACATTAGTTTGATCCCGCCTTTGCTTGCGGCATAATGAACGAAGTGCGGCCAAGGAATGACCTCATGCACACTCGACATATTGATAATCGAGCCTTTAATATGGTTCTCCACCATATAATCAATGGCTTCCCTGCAGCCGAGAAAAGCGCCTGTCAAGTTGGTGGCAATCACCCGGTTCCAATCCTTTAGAGACAAATCCTCTGACGGGACCTCGTTTTCGACCCCCGCATTATTTATCATGACATCAAGACTGCCAAAATGGGAAACCGCCGCATGGACCAGATGTTTGACATCTTCCTCCTTAGTTACATCTCCTTGAATGCCAATGGCGTCTCCACCAAAGCTTTTAATCTGGGCAATCATTTCTTCAACGGCAGGATCATCATCCTTATAAAAATTGATGACCACTTTCGCTTGTTCCTGCCCAAACCGGTAGGCCATCGCTTGGCCAATCCCTGTGGAGGCACCCGTAATCACAACCACTTTTCCTTTTAAATCCGGATACATAAAAAGCCTCCTATTTTTTAGTCAACCCTAACAGCACTCCACCTGCAATGATCAGGACACAGCCTACAATCATAAACACAATTTGCCTTTTCGATTTTTTTTCATGGAGGAGAAAAATCCCGCCGAGAGTGGAGATGATAATCCCGGTTTGGGAAAGTGAGAAGCTGGTGGCGACACCTATTTTGGGTATGGATAACAATAGCCCAAGGTTGCCCGCTGCCCACAAGATTCCGGTGAGTGTATTTCGAATGGCAAACTTATTAAACGGTTTGTGCCGGAAGGTGAGAAGGATGGCGCCAAACAGCATTCCAAAGGCTTGAGGCAGGATAGCCGCCCACCCATCTAAGTTAAACCATCTGACAATCACAACATAAGCCAAAAAGCCTGCGGTCGAAATTAGTAATAAGACATAGCCCTTTTTTGTGCTTCCGCTATTTTTCTCCCTATCTTCCTTATCTCGTATGGCTGTAAAAATGACTCCGACGATAATGAGAAGAATGGCCATCATGCCAATGATGATGACGTTCCGGGTTGTCCATTCTTTAAAAACAAGGACCCCGATGAGAGTGGTTGCGGCCAATTGCATGCCTGTCGAAAGAGGCACTGTTTTTGACACCCCTAAGTACTGAACCGTTCCAAGTTGGTTCCGTTGGCCGACTGCCCAAAAAATCCCCGAAAGAATGCCGATGATAAAGGTGAGCGTCGTAATGGGAGGGTGGACGATAAAAAATAATACAATCGAAAAAAGCAACGCCCCAAAGGTAATTCCTAACGTCTGGCTGTAAGCATCGCCGCCAAGCTTGACACTAACTAGAACAATGCTGCCCCAACAAAGGGCTGGTATAAGTGCTAATAAAATTCCGGCCAAATTCTCCCCCTCTTTCGAATATTCCTAAAGATATATTTACCAATATTTTGTGTTTTAACCCAAGGTGAGTGATCAGGGGGGAGGGATCTGCTGACATACTCAATGAAAGTTAAAAAGTCTCTATAGACCACAAGTAAAACGCTGTTGTTGATTAATTTAAATAAATCCCCCACGATTATGGCTCTGAAATCATGGAAGGCCCATGGGAGAGTGAATAGTAAAAAGGAAAATCTTGGGTAAAGGGGATGTTTGGAAAAATACCATGAGAATCGTCTTCGCCCAAAAGGAAGTTTTCTTTCCCATTTTTATAGTAAAAAGTTTTGCCTTTTCTTCATTTACCTTTGTAGATCCCTATTAAACTGCCACTTTTGACGGATGGTCATTTGTCGAAAAATACATTATTATGTCTATTGATGTAAATTAAGGAAAGGTAGGAAATTGTTGAAGTGAAGAAAAATCTAGTAACAGCAGCGGCCACGGCTGGGCTTGTCCTTACAGCTTTTGGAGCCACAGCAAGTGCAGAAGAACCCGCATATACCGTTCATCCAGGAGACAGCCTTTGGAAAATTGCCCAAACCAATCATTTGACTGTTAATCAATTAAAAGAGTGGAATGCTCTTACAAGTGATAAAATCTATGTAAATCAAAAACTTTCACTCACTTATACCGTAAAAAAAGGGGACAGTCTTTGGAAGATTGCTAAAGAAAATGGAACAACAGTAAGTGAGCTAAAACGCTTGAATGGAATGACTTCTGGTTACCTTCAAGTAGGAAAGCAATTGAAGATAGCAGAATCAGATGTAACGGATTCTTCTTATACGATTCAAAAAGGAGACACTCTTTCCGAAATCGGGGCGCGGTTTAATCTAACAGTTTCTCAGCTTAAATCTATGAATCAATTATCTTCTGATACGATTTATGCCGGAAAAACGTTAAATGTAAGCAGTGCAGGTGCCACTGAAACGACGCAGACAAATGTTGCTTCAACTACTGATGACGCTGCGGGAACTAATGGTACATCCGAGGGGAATACGGCGGTAACTTCTGACGCAGCAACCTCGGTGGTTTCAGGTACCGAAACAGATGCAGCATCAGGAACTACAACAGCTCCGGCAGCTACAGAAACAGCGACAGATGTAACAGCGCCGGCCGCTTCAAGTGGAACTACAACCGAAAACACACCAGCGCCATCAAGTGCGGCCACACCGGAAACGCCAAAGGCAGAATCAAGTGCCGGTACAACGGTAACAGCACCAAAAGTATCTAGTCCGTCTCCATCGGCGACAACACAAGACGACTCGAGTACAACAACGACGGTAACACCGCCAGCGACATCAAGTACACCGGCACAGGCAACCACACCTGCCGCTTCAAGTACAGCTAAAACTGAAACAGCACCGGCGGCTTCTAGTTCGACAGCAGCTGCTCAAACGCCGACAGCATCTACTGAAACAGCCCAAAAACCTGCTGCATCATCTGCTTCTCTCGTGGAAGATGTGATTGCCGAGGCGAAGAAATATATCGGTTCTCCATATAAATGGGCAGGAAACACTCCAGCAGGATTTGATTGCAGCGGCTATACAAAATATGTATTCGCCAAAGTGGGAATCACCTTGCCGCGAACCGCTGAAACGCAATGGAATGCAACTAATCCGGTAAGCTCACCAAGTGTGGGAGACCTAGTTTTCTTTCAAACTTATAAAGTCGGACCTTCCCATGTGGGAATCTATCTAGGAAACAACAAGTTTATTAGCGCAGCATCAACTGGCGTTGTCATCTCCGATATGACATCTACCTATTGGAAAACTAGATACCTAGGCGCAAAAACCCCTTATTAAGGGGGAAATTGAGACGGTTCTTGTGGCCAAAAAGGCTACTAGAACCGTCGCTGAACCTCATTTTGTAGTAGAAGAACCTTCCCCTGCTTCACGCACTCTGCTTTTGTTTCCGTTTCTCCCAATTGTTCTTTAATTCTGGTGCAGCATGAGGAATAACATAGGTTTCAATGACATAGTCGATGGCATCCTCGTTTACTAAGTTATATGTATTGAATTTAATCCTTTTATTATGGAGGGTTCGGACAATTAATATCTTGAATGAAAGTCCGGTCCAGTAGATATCTTTTATCTCATGAAAGGCTACTCGTTTTTTTCTGCTCTCAAGGTAGCCGTTTTCAACCGTCAATAGCACCTTGCCATGTAAAATGGCTGATAAAAGTTGAAATAATTTTGTGGCAAAAAATAAACCCCCAAAAATACCAATGGGGATGCCGGCGATGGCTCGTGAGATACTTGAATGAGGTACAATATAAAATAGAATGAAAAGCGAAGCAAGTGTCATAAGACCAATACCAGAAACCATACAGCCGGCCCAAAATTTTAAGTAGACAACTTCTACTTTACCGTTTGTCACTTTAATATTATTTGTCATATCTATAATCCATTTCTTTCGTAATTACCAAATTATAGTCAAATAAATATCTAACAGCAATATACCAAATCGTATATCCTTCTATTATCCTATTTGATTCCGGAGAAAAGTCCTAGAAATTAATAAACCACCCAAGGCGTTGAAAGCCGGGTGGTTCTGTAAACTTGTTCATCATGTCCTTGAAGCAGGAGCTTCATCCTTTAGCTTCACTGCCTCAATTAATAGATCGACGATATGGACGCCCCGCATTTTGGAGCTCAGTCCTTCTTTTTCGATGCCAAGTTGCATTTGTAGCAGGCAGCCGGGATTGGCGGTGACAATGGTGGTGGCCTGGGTGGCCTTGGCCTGGGTCATTTTGTAGTCCAGCATGACCATCGAGCTTTCCGATTCAATGATGTTGTAAATCCCCGCTGAGCCGCAGCAACGGCCGGCGTCTTTCATTTCCTTGTATTCTACGCCTTGGATTGATTGGAGCAAAGTCCTTGGGGCGGACTCCGTTTTCATCACATTTTTCAGGTGGCAGGAATCCTGATAGGTAATCACCTGTTGCGGGAGCTCCAATTTCACCTTTTCATGGAAACCAACCCTAACCAAGATCTCCGAAATATCCTTGATTTTTTCCGTGAACCTCTTAGCCCGTTCCTTCCACTGGGGGTCGTCCTTCAGCAAATGATCATATTCGACCAAAAAGGCCCCACAGCCCCCGGCATTCGTAATGATAAAATCCACCTGCAAGTCCTCGAAAGCTTGAATGTTTCGTTTTGCGAGATCCTTGGCGCCTGCTTTCTCACCGCTGTGCCCGTGCAAGGCGCCGCAGCAGGTTTGATTTGGTGGAATGACAATCTCACAACCGGCCATTTGCAGCAGCTTCATGGTGGCATCGTTGGTCTTCAGAAACATCGTATCCATCAAACAGCCACTGAAAAACGCCACCCGATGCACTTGCTGGCCAATCGCCGGCAGATGTTCCGGCCGATTTTTCATTTCCTTCATGGTTGGCACTTTAGGCAGCACTTTTTCCATGGCAGCCAGCTGATCTGGCAGCAGTCCCAAAAAGCTGATATTTCTGGCGAATGTCTGCAGGCCGGAACGCTGGTAAAACCCTAGCAGGCCCGTCACCGCCCGCATGCGGTTTTGGTTAGGGAATAACCCTTGAAACACGGTTTTCCGGACTACCCGCGCTGGCAGAGAATGCTTCTTGTTTTGATTGATGATATCGCGGGCTTCCTCGAGCAAATGCCCGTAATTCACACCAGACGGGCACACCGGCTCACAGGCCCTGCAGCCGAGGCACAACTCAAGGGACCGCTCAAAGTCTTCATCCGGTTCGATCACCTCGTCGACCACGGCCTTCATTAAGGCAATCCGGCCGCGGGGAGAATGCGATTCCTTGAAGCCTGATTCGATATAGGTGGGGCAGGATGGCAGGCAAAACCCGCAGCGCATGCAGTTTAATAGTTCATTTTCGTCCATCCGGGCTTTGAATTGTTCCTGGATTTTGGCTTGTTCTGTTGCCGTCGTCATCTTGCTACCACCACGCGTTTTCTTGTTTCCTTGGCAAACACCTTGCCCGGATTCATGATATTGTTGGGATCGAATGCCGACTTTATTGCTTTCATGGCGGCAATTCCTTCTTTTTTCAGCTTCCATTCGAGGTAAGGGGCTTTCATCTCGCCAACCCCGTGTTCACCGGTAATCGTGCCGCCCAATTCAATCGCTTTTTCAAAAATCTCGGCAAATGCTTTTTCGACCCGTTCCATTTCCTCGTAATTCCTAGAATCGGTGGCACAAGTGGGGTGGAGGTTGCCGTCACCGGCATGGCCGAACGTGCAAATGGTTAGCTGATATTTTTCGGTAATCTCATTAATCGCCTTGACCATATTGGCAATCTCCGATCTTGGAACGGTTGCATCCTCAAGAATGGTCGTTGGCTTTAATCGGGCGACGGCGGAAAGAGCGGCGCGCCTTGCCGTCCGTAATGCATCGGCCTCCGCTTCAGATGCGGCAATCGTTACCGACACCGCGTTTTCCAGCCGGCAAATTTCCGCAATTTTTTCGATATCCCGTTCGACCACTTCAAGTGGACCGTCCTGCTCAATCAGCAGAACTGCCTCTACATCGGTTGGCAAGCCGATTCGCGCGAAATCCTCCACGACTTTTAAGGTCGGCTGGTCCAAAAATTCAAGCGTGGCCGGAATGATTTTATTGGCAATGATTTTTGAAACTGACTTGGCAGCAGCGGCAAGATCTTGATAGTGGACCAGCATTGTTTTTCTTGTCTCTGGCATCGGAATCAGCTTCAACATCGCTTCGGTAATGATAGCAAGCGTCCCTTCCGATCCGACCAAAAGGCGGGTCAAGTCATAGCCGGCCACATCCTTGGCCAGCTTTCCGCCGGTCCGGATAATATCGCCATTGGGCATTACGGCTTCAAGGGCAATCACATAATCGCGGGTTACCCCATATTTGAGACCGCGCAAACCGCCGGAGTTTTCGTTGATGTTGCCGCCAATGGTCGAGATTTTCATCGAGCTCGGGTCAGGCGGGTAGAACAATCCCTTTTCCTCGACCCTATTAATCATATCCAGCGTAATCACGCCGGGCTGGACCGTCACGGTTAGATTTTCCTCATCAATTTCGAGGATATGGTTCAAATGTTTAAAAAGAAGGACAATCCCGCCTTGAGTGGGGCAGGTGCCGGCGCAAAGATTGGTTCCTGAACCGCGCGGGACAATTGGTACTCCATGTTCGCTGCAAACCTTGACAATTGCGGAGACTTCCGCCGTATTCCGCGGGCTGACAACAGCTTCCGGCATTGATTGGAAGTTAGGCGTGGCGTCATAGGAGTAGACCAATCGTTCCGTCTTGGAATCGGCAAAGTTTTCCGCCGTTACAATGTTAATGAGTTTTTCTTTTACTTCGTTGGAGAGCATCCTGTTTTCCTCCTGTTTGACAAAGAAGATTATGTTCTATGAATCTATAATATAAAAAAAACAGGTTCATGCCTGCTGTATTTTTAAAATTTATTATGAATTTTTTGAAAAATAGGTGTAGGAAGAAGTGCCGGTACATGAAAAGTTGCACTTTATATTGAACAAATAAATGGTCGTATGTTTCTCAGGACAGAACAAATCAAGTCAAAAACTATAATCCGCTTGGAAAGTATATAAAATCTACCAATCATTACATTCATTTTTAACAGGGGCGGCCAGTATCGGCAACCCCTGCTTAGACTACTACTCGGTCTAGTTATTTCCTTTTGGTTCTGGTGCCCCAACCACCGATACATTTACTAGATTCATATTCGGATAGTAGGAGGTTAAGATTTTGTCAAAACTTACTCCAGCTAAGCCCAGCTGGGAAGCACCGTATTGGCTCATCCCAACACCATGTCCGTTGCCGCCGCCATAGAAAGTGATTCCAGTTTGGTCATTAATCTCAAAGCTGAAGAAGGCTGATGGCAGGATAGAATAGTTTACTAATGCTGTATCCGTATAGTTGGTGCTTCCACCTTTTGCACGATATACAATTACGGCTGGTCCGCCAGTGAATGTTGCTTGAGGGCGAATCGTAAAGCGAATATTGTATTCTTTCACAATTTTATAGGTGCCTGTTGAACCTTCGATGACAAGCTCCATAATATTGCCGCCGTCACCGCGCTTTGCTACGTACATGTTTTTGAATTCACCGATACCAGCAACAGGTATTGGTTGGCTAACAAACTCGCCAGCTTCATTTTGGGTTAAAACAAATTTTGGATCAGCGCTATATCTTGCACCAATGTTTTTATTAATTGTGTTTGCCAGCTCTTGTTTGGAGAGACTAATCTTCCATCTGAAATATAAGGAAGTATCATCATAGCCTCTGTATGACAAGTTTTTGTAAAAATTAAGAACTTGCTCTTCATTGTGTGTATCAATTTGCAGCATCTTGGACGAGTCGCTTGGATCAAACGTATAGCTTTGGCCCAAAAGATATGGAGCCACTGTTCCAGGGAAAGAGCCATCGGCATCTGACCAAACCTGATGTCTGGAAGCTCCAAAGCCGCCGGAAGTGGAATAGTATCTGGCATCTACTAAGCTGCCATCATTTCCATACATAATTGTACCTTTTGTTTCTTGAACGGCTTGTGTGGTAAGAGCATTTTCAGCCGAGTTGTTATACACCTGGCTCATGACACTATCCAGTACAAAATAACCGTCTTTAGCGAATCGGTCACCGAGGTAATCACCCAATGCATAGGTTCTCGCAGCAACCGCTTGTGCTTTTAAAGCATTTAAACCAAAGGAAGACGGCATTTCGCTTGGCACCACCTGGTAAAGGTAATGCTCTAAGTCAACCTCGTTAATTAAGTGCAGCTTATTTCCCGCAACAGAAGTAATCTCAAAAGAGCCTCTATATGCAGGCGTAAAAGCAGAACTTCCTGAGCCTCTCTTAATATTTTCCACTTTTATCTTACTAGATTCATCCGTAGAAACGTAGATTCTATTTTTTGTAGAATATAATTCTGAGCCATCTGCCTTGGTGATAGAAACAGTGCCGTCAGCAGATTTGAATGTGATGACCTCATTGGCATCTGCCGAAACAGTGTGTTTTGCAAGCTTGTCCACAATTGTAAGACCAGTCGGTGAGCTTAATTGAATTTGGTCATGCTCCATTGAGCCGAAGTTTGTTGTCATAATTCCGACTCTCATGTTTTCGACCGGGGTAACCCCATCAAGAGTGATTTTGGTGATTTCACGATCGCCATTCACCTGAATGGTCGCATTCTCAGCGCCAACTCGAACGTCCGCAAGGGACTTTGGATATTGTTTGCCATTTACCCATTGTTGGATGGTGTAGTCTTCAGCAAGCTTTAAATTTCCTTGATACTCAAGCTCTATGGTTGATGCCGCTGCATTTTTTGCCATGATTTTTTCCGTAAAAGTCCTTTCAGGCTTTGCGGCGGAAACAGTTGATTGGCTGGAGAAGAAACTAAAAAAGAGAGCTGTCACAATCATAAGGATTGACCAGGCACTAACGACTTTTCTTGCACTTTTTATACGCATTTTATTCCTCCTGCTTTCACTTTTTTGGTGGCGAAGCTTTCAAAGGTAAAAATACCCAGTTACTAAAGACACCTCTCTTTCTATAAAATATTCATTCTATGATGTCTAAAAGTTAAGTATCTAACATAATATTTCAAATTAAATATAGAATATTTGAAATGGTGTTTCAATGAGCCTATAGTCCCAGTGTTCCTATTTTTTGACATTATTTTAAAATTTAATTTTATTAAACTAATAAATTATTTGAAATAATATTTTGAAAATGTATAATAAAGGTGTAAAAAACTTATGAGTTTTAGGAGTTTGATTGACATGTATGTACTTGGAATTGATGGTGGCGGGACGAAAACAAAAGGCGTCATCGCTGACCAATTTGGAACAGTTTACGCGAGTGCGGCCGTTGGCCCGACTAATCAGAATGGTGTGGAAATACAGGCTGTGGAAAGGGAACTGTCCGCATTATTTGCATCATTACAAAACCAGAACCCAAATGTATTTTCTCTGCTGCATACAGTGTTTGCTGGAATGTCCGGGGTTGACAGGCCTGAGGCAAAGGAGGTCATGAAAAAGCTTCTGGCAAAAAATCTTCCCGCCCATGTCAACATTATCGTCGATAACGATGCCGTAAACGCCTTGTACTCGGGTACATTGGGGGTCCCGGGAATCGTGCAAATCGCCGGGACCGGCTCCATCACTTATGGCATGAACGGGGACGGCGAACGGCAAAGGACAGGCGGCTGGGGCTATTTGGTTGATGATGAAGGCAGCGGCTATGACATGGGAAGGGCTGCCGTTAATGCTCTATTTAAGGCATTCGATGGAAGAGGTCCCGAAACCATTCTGACAAACATGGTCCTTGAGCATTTCCGTGTTCAGGAACCGCCTGAGCTGATTCCATTCCTCTATGAAACAGGGAAATCGAGATTGGCCATCGCGCCGCTCAGTCAATATGTTTCAACTGCCGCAGACCGGAACGATGAAGTAGCCAAACAAATTATCCAGCAGGCCGGCGGCAAAATAGCTCAATCGATCGGGAGTTTAAGCATAAGACTATTTAAGGACCATCCTGGGCCGATTCCAGTGGTCACGGTTGGCGGGGTCTTTAATCGGGCAGATTTACTCACACCCGCCATACAATCAAAACTGCAAGAAATGAACATAAAGGTTCATTTCATCCAACCGAAAATTGCTCCTGTATGCGGTGCTGTAATTGCTGGTTTGGCCAGCATGAATCAAGCAATCGAAACAAGCTTCGTAGAAAATATGAGGAACGTGTGAAATAAAAATACAAAACTGTTCAATTATTTGTGATTTTTTATTTCAAATTTTCTGGTATCTTGGTATAATGGAACTATCAAATAAAACGTAAAAAAATGAACCATCAGGCTGGGATAAAGGAGTGGCCATGGATGAGATATATACCATGGGATGTACAACGATTACTAGAGTTAGTCAATCTGTGGAACTCCAGTATTGGCGATCAATTCCCGATGACAGGGGAACTTTTTAAACAAAACAGCTTTGATGATGTCAACATCTTGCCGCAAGGATCGTTAATTGCGATTGACGACCATGAGCAAGTTGCTGGGTTCATTGTATCAAAGAGATTTAAAGAGAGAATCCCTATACAATTAAATGAAGAAACAGGCTGGATACAGGCTATAATGGTTCGTTCTAATTCTCGTGGTAAAGGCATTGGGAGCGCTTTATTAAGGGAAGCGGAGTCTGCCTTCAGGGAAAGCAACTGCAAGAAGGTGTTTCTAGGGCGTGACCCATACCATTACTTTCCTGGTGTG
Organism: Neobacillus camarae; assembly: GCF_054950115.1. Classification (NCBI taxonomy): domain Bacteria; kingdom Bacillati; phylum Bacillota; class Bacilli; order Caryophanales; family Bacillaceae; genus Neobacillus; species Neobacillus camarae. The sequence goes on from NZ_JBUCKX010000002.1 coordinate 836,061, forward strand.
CCATTGGAATATAAGGAAACAAAAAAGTGGTTTGAACGAAGAGGTTATCTGGCCGCTGGCATAGAATCGGATTTAATCCATCACTATCAGCCAGATGATAAAAATACATGGCCGGAGCTTGAGAACGTTCAAATTTCACTCCTTCAAGAGCAGGAAAAGGAAGCCTTCTTGTCTTTCTTGCACCGATGTTTCCCGGGGAGATGGGAATATGAGGCCTATCACTATTTTCTTCGGGGCGGGAAAGGCCGGGAATTCGTCGTATTCAAAAAAGCGGGCGAAATGATTGGATTCTGCAGGATCAATGATGCCAATTCCCCTTTTATCGCCCAAAATGTGTACTGGTCGCCTCTGTTTAAGGAACCCTTGGGAGGGATTGGCCCGCTTGGAATTGACCGATCGGAACGGAAAAACGGATATGGATTAGCCATCGTTCAGGCTGCCGTTTTCTTTTTGCGAGAAAGAAAGATTAATAAAATCGTCATTGATTGGACAGGATTAACAGAATTTTATGGCAAGTTGGGTTTCAAAGTATGGAAAGAATATCAACAATATTTTAAAGACTTGTAATCCTTTCTAAGAGCAATCATAGATTCACCGTTATTTAAGTAACTTTGGAAAGGCGTGTCGAATGTGAATGTTAACATTACTAGCTTAACAACAGAGCAGCGAAATGAACGGTCACGTAATATTGATCAGCTTTCAACGCTTGAAATGATCGAACTGATGAATCAAGAAGACAGTACGGTCGCCACGGCTGTGGAAGCGGCATTGCCGCAAATCGGAACCGCGATTGATGCTATCTATCAGGCGCTGAAAAACAATGGACGTTTATTTTATGTCGGGGCAGGTACTAGCGGGAGGCTCGGAGTGCTGGACGCGGCGGAATGCCCGCCGACCTTTTGCACGCCGCCAGAGCTGGTGCAGGCAATCATAGCCGGCGGTGAACAAGCCATGTTTACGGCGGTTGAGGGGGCAGAAGATAATCAGGAACAGGGAGCAAAAGATTTGGAAAGCAGAGGCTTCAGACAATCTGATGTGGTTGTCGGAATTGCCGCAAGCGGAAGAACCCCTTATGTGATCGGGGCCCTGCAGTATGCGCGGCAGCTTGGGGCGTTCACCATCTCGCTCTCCTGTAACGCAAATGCAGAAATGAGCCAATATGCTGACCATAAAATCGAAGTGGTGGTCGGACCGGAAGTGTTGTCAGGCTCCACAAGGTTAAAGTCGGCAACGGCCCAAAAGATGGTATTAAACATGCTGTCCACCGCCACGATGATAAAGCTTGGCAAAATATATGACAACCTTATGGTGGATTTAAATGCGAGTAATTTAAAGTTAGTCGAAAGGGCAAAACGGATCGTCATGGAAATCACCGGTGTTCCGTATCAGGAAGCGGAGGAAGCCCTTAAGAAAACCAATCAAAAGGTAAAACCGGCTATTGTCATGTTGACAGCCGGGGTCTCAGTGGAGAAAGCATATGAACTACTCGGGCAAGCAGATGGTTTTACCCGAAAGGCAATCGAACTTGCCAAAGAAGGGAAGTAATCTGCATGAAAAAACATGTACTCGATTTTCTTCAAGCTGAAATCGACCAGGAACACATTCCTGGGGCTGCCATCCATATATCCTATCAAGGGGAAACCCTGCTGCAAGAAGCGGTCGGCTATCGGGCCGTTTATCCTGCGAAGGAGCCGATGCGGCCAAATACGGTGTTCGATCTGGCTTCCTTAACCAAACTCGTTGCGACACTGCCGGTTGTTCTCAAGCTAATGGAGGAAGGGAAATGGCATCTTGACGACAAGGTGGCCCGCTTCTTGCCGGAATTCGGGAAGCACGGAAAATCGGAGATTACGCTCAAACATTTATTGACCCACACTTCAGGCCTTGCCGCCCATTATGAATATTATCGTGAGAATCTGTCAACCGAGCAAATATTGGACCGGATTTATCAGGACCAGCTTGTGGCTGGCATCGGGGAAAAAGTGATTTATAGCGACCTTGGATTCATCACGCTTTACAAATTGATTGAAACGGTAACGGACGAACCGTTTGAGGAATATGTGAAACGGGAATGGTTTGAGAAGCTCGATATGCATGAAACAGGCTTCCGCCCCCGTTTTGAACGGGAACGATTTGCCGCGACAGAATTCAGTGAAAAGCTAAACGGTTATAAGCATGGGATTGTTCATGATGATAATACCGAAAGCATGGGCGGCATCAGCGGCCACGCCGGTTTATTTTCGACGATTCATGACCTGGCCCATTATGCTTCGGTGATTGAAAATGAGGGAGTTTTTAACGGAAAGCGCCTATTATCGAAGCAATCGCTGCGGATTGCCCGAATGAATTATAGTTCCTTCAGCCCAGAATTCAGGGGCTTGGGCTGGATATTAAAAAGCCCAGCCAACTCAAGCTGCGGCGACTTGTTTTCTGGTTCGTCCTATGGCCATACAGGCTTTACCGGAACGAGCATATGGTTTGACCCTGAAATCCGTCTGCATGTAATTTTGCTGACCAACCGGGTCCATTTCGGAAGGCAGGATCCTATTCTTCGTTTGCGGCCCAGGTTGCACAACATCATCCGGTCACATTTCAATTGACCAAGGGGGAAATCGATATGACCAAGAAAATTCACCTTATGCTGGTTGGCGCCCATTGCGGCGACGTGGAACTCCAAGCGGGTGCCATCGCCCACAAATACGCCAAAGCGGGACATGAGGTAACGTTATTGCATCTAACGGCCGGTGAAAAAGGGACACCGGCAGGATTGAGTGTGGAGGAGTATCGCGAACAAAAGATCAAAGAGGCTGAAAAGGCCGCTTCTGTGTTGGGCGCGAAAAGCATTACCCTTGATTACAAGGACGCGGAATTAAAGGATGACGATGAAACCATTTCCCGTGTCGCCACCATCTTCAGGAAGCTAAAGCCGAATGTGGTCATCACCCATTGGGAAAACAGCATGCATCCCGACCATGCCCTTTGTCCAAAAATTGTTCAAGCCGCGTGGTTAAAGGGTGCCCTGCCAGGCTTTGATCTCGAGGGGCTGCCGCCGCATTCTTTGACCAGAATGTTCCATAGCGAGAATTGGGAGGACATGGAAGGTTATATCCCCGATATCTATGTGGATGTGACCGATGAATTCGATACGTACCTTGAGGCATTATCCCAATATTGGTTCATCATGAATTCAAAGGATTTCCGTTATTACGATTATTATAAGGCACTTGGAACCATGCGGGGCTGCCTGAACCGGACCACCTATGCCCAAACATTGAAGTTTCCTACAGGAGCGAATATCAGAAGAGGACCAAGCATTCCAGGGTTTGATCTGTAAAAGGGGGAGCCAAATCTTGAATAGCAGTGAATTGCGTAAAAAGGCAGGCCAGCTGTTGGTCATAGGATTTAAAGGAACAACAGCTTCCGAAGAAATAAAGGAATTAATCAGAGAGCATCATGTCGGGGGGATTATCCTGTTCGGACGGAACATCGGGACACCCCAAGAAATTTTAAATTTGACTAATGAACTTCAAAGGGAGGCCAAGCTGGCAGGTCACGAAAGGCCGCTCCTCATTTGCATCGACCAGGAAAATGGGGTAGTCCGGCGGCTTGGCGAGGGAACGACGATCTTCCCTGGGGCTATGCTGCTCGGGGCGACCGGCCAGCCAGAAAATGCCTATCAGGTAGGAGTGGCTACCGGAAAAGAGCTAAAAGCGCTGGGCATCAATTGGAACTTGGCGCCCGTGCTCGATGTGAATAATAACCCTGAAAATCCGGTCATTGGGGTCCGGTCGTTTGGCGAGTCGGCCGAAATGGTCAGTCTATTTGGCAAAATGGCCATGAAGGGGATGCAGGACGCCGGGGTTATCACTACCTTGAAACACTTCCCGGGACATGGGGACACCAATGTGGACTCGCACCTCGATCTTCCCGTCATTTCCCATGGGTTGGAGAGGCTTCAGGAAATCGAGCTAAGGCCTTTCATCGAAAGCATCGAAGCAGGTGCCGATACGGTCATGTCCGCCCATGTGTATTTTCCGGCTATCGAGGATACGCCTGGCGTGCCGGCGACTCTTTCGAAAAAGGTCATCACGGGCCTTCTCCGCGAACAGCTTGGCTTCGATGGTGTGGTAACAACCGATTGCATGGAAATGAATGCGATCGCCAATACGATCGGAACAGCCGCCGGCGGGGTGGCCGCGATTAAAGCGGGTGCCGATTTGGTCATGGTATCCCATCTGCATCATTTGCAGAAAGACACCATCGATAAAATTGCTGCGGCGGTAGAAGCGGGAGAAATCGACGAATCGACGATAGATGCCGCGGCAGGCCGAGTTCAAAGATTAAAAGATAAATATATTCATTGGGATGAACTGAACCTTGATCAAGAGGCGACTGTTCCGGCAGTCGTTGGCTGCGAGGAGCATGGTCAATTGGCAGAAAAGATCTATCAGCAGGGTGTGACCGTTGTTAAAAACAACCATCTCTTGCCACTAGATCCCATTGGCGGGCAAAAGGTACTGGTGGTGTATTCGGAAAATAAATACACCATGCAAGTGGAAGATAAACGCTACTCGTCTATGCACCTGGGGCAAGCCATCAGGGAGTTTGATCCTGAAGCGGAAGTGGTGGAACTATCGAATCCGGCAACAGATGAAGAAATCGATAGCGCAACGGTAAAAGCAAAGGATTTTGATGTCATCATCATTGGCACGTTGACCGCCAAGCCAGGGGATTCTCAAGTTAAATTGGTGGAAAAACTTTACGAAACTGGCGTGCCGGTAGTCGTTGTGGCCACGAGAAGCCCGTATGATTTGGCGTATTTGCCTGATGTTCATGCCTATATATGCACATACGAATTTCCATACCCGGCCCTAAAAATGGCCGCCAAAGCAATTTACGGGTCCGAAAATGTGACAGGCCGGTTGCCAGTGACCATTCCCCTGTGATAGAATTTTTAGAAAATTCACCATAAATGTCTAATAATGGGGGAGAAACACCGGACTTTGTCGAAATTATACAGGTGTGAGGGAGGCCTTTAAACTTGCAGACACAAAATCAAAAGTTGGTTGTCGGGCTGATGTCAGGGACTTCTTTGGACGGAATTGATGCGGCATTGGTAAGGATTGCCGAGGATGCAGGGGATATTCAACTGAAACTTCTGCATTTTGCCACCATGCCTTATCCGGAATCGGTGCGGGAACAAATTTTACAATTATGCGACCCGAAACAAGCGCGGATTGAGGACATTTCGGCGATGAACATGCTGCTCGGCGAGCTGTTTGCGGATGCGGCCCAACAGGTCGTGACCGAAGCGAACAGGACGATGGACGAGATCGATCTCATCAGTTCGCATGGACAAACGATTTTTCACCAGCCGGAAGCAGTGGAAATCGCCGGCTATCCGGTGGCCTCCACCTTGCAAATCGGCGACATTGGCATGATTGCCGAGCGGACCGGCGTCACGACCGTGGGCGATTTCCGAACACGGGACATGGCGGCCGGCGGGCAAGGGGCCCCATTGGTGCCTTATGCCGACCACCTGCTATTTCGGAAAACAGAATATGGGCGTGTATTGGTCAACATTGGCGGAATCGCCAATATCACGGTGCTGCCGCCTGAACAAAGCGAAGCGAGGGTCCTTGCCTTTGATACCGGGCCTGGGAATATGATTATCGATGCCTTTGCCGGCTGGGCTACAAATGGAAAACAGTCCTATGACGAAAATGGCTCGATGGCAGCAAGCGGGCAAGTCGATGAACCATGGCTCGCCGAACTGCTATCACATGATTATTATAAACAAACAGCGCCGAAAAGCACTGGCAGGGAATTGTTTGGCATCGAGTACGCCAAGAAACTATGGGAAGAGTCAAGCCATCTTTCAGCCGCCGATAAACTGGCTACCATCACGGAATTGACGGCGTGGACAATTGCTTCCGATATTTCAAGATTAATAGACAGCCATCAAATAAAAGAAGTGTTTGTCAGCGGCGGCGGATGGCATAACCGTACGTTAATGAACAGCTTAAAAAGCCATTTGCCTGGAACCGTAACGATTGGAAGCACCGACGACCTCGGTATCTCAGGTGACGCGAAAGAAGCCGTTGTATTCGCCCTGTTGGGTTACCAGTGTTTGATGAAACGGTTCAACAATCTGCCGGCGGCTACAGGGGCAAAAAATGAAGTCATCATGGGAAAAATCGCTTGGTAATTGCGGCGATTGAATAAAAGAAAAAGAGCTGCTGAAGGGGGGCGAGGGCCGGAAACAAACGGTGATTAGGTGTTGCTGGGTAATGAAACATGAACTTATTTTATGATTGTCATTAAGGGGGAAAATCTAATGAAGAAGATGCTTAGCCTTTTTCTTGCCGCTTCATTAAGTGTGGGGACTTTAGCGGCATGCAGCAGTAATGAAAAAGAAGCTTCCAAAACCACTGACAGCGACAAAGATTGGACAGGCACCATTACCGTTTGGGATGGTCCGCGCTGGCCGGATGATAAAGATAATAAATACCACTGGATGGAGCAAAAAATTAAGGATTTCGAAGCGGAACATAAAGGCGTCAAGGTTGAGCTTGTTCAAGTTCCATGGGCCGAGCTTCCTAACAAGCTGGGTGTTTCCATTGCCGGAAAATCTTGGCCGGATATCGCGCCGGTAGATATTAGCGGCAGCGCGGTCTCGATCGACCAAATCGACCAAGGCGTTCTCGAATCCGTGGATAACCTGTATACAAAAGATGAATTAAAGGATTTCTATCCAAATGCACTTGATGCCTACACGTATGATGGCAAGTTATATGGTATTCCTAACTCCATGACCGTTCACACTATGCTGTTGAACCTTGACCTATTTAAAGAGCGTAACGTAGAACCGCCGAAAAATGGCGAATGGACTTGGGATGAGTTCCTTGATACAGCGGAAAAGTTGACGTTTGACCGCGATGGCGATGGCAAAACCGATGTATATGGTTTCTCCACTTACATCCTGCCTGGCTACTATGAAGCATGGCCATTCTTCTATATCGATGGCGGAAGTCCGTTAAATAAAGATTTGACCAAGTTCACTTTCAATGATCCTAAAGCGGTTAATGCAATTCAACGCTTGGCAGACCTGAAATTAAAAGACAAAGTTTCTCCTGAATCATCAGGCGGTGCAGACGTTGGCGGAACATTCCAAGCATGGGCCAATGCGCAGCAAAGAACGGTTGCCATGCAGCCTTGGGCCACATGGGCAATTGGTGCAGCACAGGGCAAATACCCTACCAATTTCGCGGTTGCTAACTACCCAACCGGCAAATCCGGTAAACCAGTTACGATCGGCGGCGTAGGCGGCTGGACCATGTTCCACCAAGAAGATGCCGGCAAGAAGAAAGTCGTTGGCGAATTCATGAAGTATATCAATACAACAGACGAACAATTCGAGATGGCCACCAAATATGGCACGTTCCCTGCACGGAAAAGCACGGCCGACAAGGATCCATATAAAGACAATCCACAAATGGCCCGCGCTCAAGAGATGTCTTCTCAAGCTGTCATGCTTCCACGCCATCCGGAATGGAAAAAAATTGATGAAGCCATCCAAACCGAACTTCAACTCGTGTTTAACGGTGAAAAAACAGCCAAACAAGCGATGGACGATGCCCAAAAGAAAGTCGATGAGTTCCTGAAATAAGCAGTAACCAACTTGGCGGGCCCATGCGAAAAGCAGGGTCTGCCATGTTTCAATCAAGATTGGGGGAGTTAACTTGAAACCCGTTCAACATGTAACCAGCAGTGCTGCCAAACCATTAGATTTGGCAAGAAAAACATCTGTATGGACCCAAATGAAAAAGAATTATGCCGCCTACCTCTTTTTACTTCCAAAATTAATCCTGTTTACAGCATTTATTGCGATACCAGTGGTATGGGCATTCGTATCATCCTTCCAGGAATACAAAATCTTTGGAAGCGAGTGGGTCGGCTTTGAAAATTATGTGAAAGTTTTTCAAAGCAGTGCTTTTTACGATGCATTAAAGAACACGTTTCTTTTTACGGTCGTAACGGTACCATTTAACGTCATAAGTGCACTCATTATTGCTTCTCTCATTCATCCCCTCGGCAAATGGTCCCAGAGCTTCTTCCGCGGAGCCTTTTATCTGCCAACCGTCACCTCCATGGTTATTGTCGCGATGGTTTGGCGCTGGATGTATAACCATGATTTCGGATTATTCAACTATGTGCTGGGCTGGTTTGGAGTCGAACCGATTAACTGGTTAGGCCAAACCTCTACCGCACTCTGGTCCTTGATCATCATGCAATGTTTGATTCCATTTGGTGTGGGGATCATTTTATATCTTGCCGCGATGGGATCGATTTCGCACTCATTATACGAAGCGGCCACCATTGACGGGGCGAGCGGGTTTCAAAAATGGCGGCATATCACGATACCGATGCTGAAGCCGACCACCCTCTATTTGGTGTTGTTAAGCACGATTGGCTCCTTCCAGGTATTCACCCAAATCATCATGATGACGGGCGGAGGACCAGGTACAGCCACAGAAACACTTGTCCATTTAATCTATAAAACAGGCTTCCGCGATTTCGAATTCGGTTACGCCGCGGCACAATCGATCGTTTTATTCTTTATCATTCTTATATTTTCAATTATTCAATTCCGTGTGCTTCGGTACGACGATTAGGAGGGAAACACCATGGAAAAATTAAACAAAACAATCATCTATGTAGCACTGCTTGTCTTTTCTGTCGTTTCCCTCATGCCGTTGTATTGGGTATTCAGCACCTCCATGCAATTAAGCAAATACCAGGATGAAGACTTGAAACAATCGGTTTCCTATGTCGATTCCAATCCTCCGAAATTGTATCCGATGGGGGTTCCGGAATATTTCGAGCACTGGGGCAAAGCGCGTGATGCCGAAAAGGCCGGGGATGACAAGGCTGCCACCTATCACAGGGAAATCATGCATGAAATTGTAAAGGACAGTTTTTCCGGATTTACGACATTGTTTAGTAAAAATAACATCGGCCGCTGGTTCATCAACAGCACGTATATCGCTGTGGTTGTGACCGTGGGGATTCTGTTGTTCGACTCGATGGCGGGGTATGTGCTCGCCAAGAAACAATTTCCGGGGCGAAACCTGATCTTCTATATAATAGTGGGGACGATGATGATTCCAGGCCAAGTAACCTTGGTTCCGATGTTCATGATGGTGAAAAACTTGGGGATTATGGATACCCATTGGGCGCTGATTTTCCCTGACTTGTCCATGGTATTTGGCGTGTTCCTGATGAGACAGTTTATGTATTCTGTTCCGGATGAGCTTCTGGATGCCGCTAAAATTGACGGCGCCGGCGAATGGAAAACTTACTGGAGTATTGTTTTGCCTCTGGCAAGGCCGGGGCTGGCCGCACTGGGAATCTTCACCTTTATGAACGTGTGGAATTCCTTCCTATGGCCAATCATCGTTTTGAATGATGCCAACCTTTATACGCTGCCGGTCGGATTAAAATCACTGCAAGATGCCAACCTGGCCAGCTTTAAGTTGTTGATGAGCGGGGCCGCGATTGCCTCCATTCCAATGATTATCGTGTTCGTCTTATTCCAGCGCCATTTCGTCAAAGGCTTGACCTTGGGCGGCGTAAAGGAATAGTAGAAGCGGAGTGATGGCTTGGGACTACTAAACTATTTTTATTAACGACCGATTCAGCAGCAAGAAGGTTAAAAGGGGCGTTAATAGAGTGGTATTAACGACCGAACTCCCTCTAAAAAGGGCTAATAGGGTAGTTAATGACTCGTATTAACGACCAATCTCAGGCAAAATGGCCTAGAAGAGTAGTTAATCAGACATATTAACGACCGTTCTCAACCAAAACGGCTTCATAAGGTAGTTAATCATAAGAATGCAAAAAACACTGTTACCACTCAAAATAACGTCACAGGGTCGTTAACGAGGGTACCTCACCTTTTAAGCCAGGTCCAAGTGGTAAAAGCCATAGAGTTTTTTAACAGCCCTTTTATGAAAAGAGGTATATCAATGAAAATCGGCCTTGATGTTCTTTTTGAAAAAAATACTTTGGACTATAAAGGAAAAAGAATCGGCCTTGTCACGAACATGACAGGGGTCAATCAAAAACTAACCCCAACGATTGACCTGTTTCATGGGCATCCGGACCTGCATCTGACAGCCCTTTATGGACCTGAGCACGGAATACGCGGGAGTGCTAAAGAAGGAGAAAAGGTCGAGTCTTTTGTCGACCCTTATACCAATGTGCCGGTGTATAGTTTGTACGGGGCTTCCAAGAAACCAAGCAAGGACATGCTGGATCCGGTCGATGTGGTGTTCTTTGATTTGCAGGACATCGGGGCAAGGTATTACACCTACATTTATACCATGGCCTATATGATGGAATCCTGTGCTGAACACGGGAAGCAATTTGTCGTTCTTGATCGTCCCAACCCGATTTCCGGAACAGTCGTGGAGGGAAATTTGGTCGAAGAGGGTTTTCGCTCCTTTGTCGGCTTGTATCCCATCCCTAACCGGCATGGCATGACGGTCGGAGAATTGGCCCTCATTTTTAAGCATGAATTCGGCATTGCTTGTGATCTCACGGTCATTCCGATGGAGGACTGGAACCGCGGGCAGTATTACGATGAAACCGGGCTGTTCTGGGTTCCGCCTTCACCCAACACAACAGGAATCGATATGGCTACCTTGTATCCTGGCACCTGTTTGATGGAGGGCACGAACCTGTCGGAGGGAAGGGGCACGACACGTCCGTTTGAATATGTCGGGGCTCCTTATATCGATGGCTACCGGTTGGCCAAGGCGTTCAATGAAAAGCGGCTGCCTGGTGTATTGGCACGCCCGATTTCGTTTAACCCCACCTACCAAAAGCACAAAGATAGCACATGTGAAGGGGTTCAGCTTCATGTGGTGGACCGGAAGGCAATCCATTCGTTGAAAACAGGCCTGACCTTACTCGAAATCATTGCGGAAATGTATCCAAATGATTTTGGTTTTGTCCAGTACGGCGAAAAACCACGGTATATGATGGACTTGCTGGCTGGTACAGACCGTTTAAGGAATCAAATCCTGACTGGAACAACCAACGTGTTTTTAGAGCAGTGCGAGGAACAATCAGAGGCTTTCAAAACCAAAAGGGAGCCGTATCTTTTGTACAAATAAAGCTTATAAAATCCCGAAAAGGAGCAAATGATGGTGATATCCTATCGTTATTATCAGCCTGGCGATGAGCAGAAAATTGTGGGGCTATGGAACGAAAGCCTTCCGCATGACCCGATTACTTCCAAGCGATTCCGCAATCTTGTGCTGCTGGACGCGAATTTTGACCCGAAAGGCCTGCGCGTGGCTACGGAAGATGACAAATTCATCGGATGTGTATATGCTGTAAGAAGACTGCTGCCGATGGACGGTACAGAGTTAGAACCGGAAAACGGCTGGATTCCATTCTTTTTTATCCATCCGGATTACCGGCGGACCGGGGTGGGTGAAACGTTAATGAAAGCAGCCGTTGACTTTCTTGCATCCGAAGGCCGGAAACAGGTGTTTTTTGCCTCTTATGCGCCCAATTATATTTTGCCTGGCATCGATGAACAGGCTTACCCGGAAGGTTACGCCTTTCTTTTGAGCCAAGGATTTGAAAAGCAATACTCGCCCGTGGCTATGGACCGCAGCCTGGTCGGCTATGCCCCATCCGACCTTGTCATGGAGTTGAAAAAGCAGCGCGAGCAAGAAGGATACTCTTTCGCAACTGCCGAGGATAAAGACTTGTACGAAGTCATTCAATTTGCCAATCTCGAATTCAATCCGGATTGGGGCCGGGCGATTCGGGAAGGAATCCTGCAAGGCCTTCCGCTGCACCGTATTTTGGTTGCGAGAAACGACCAAAAACTGGTTGGTTTTTGTATCTACGGCGGCTACGAAGGTATCCCAGACCGCTTTGGACCGTTTGGGGTCGACCCAGAGGAACAAGGCAAGGGGTTAGGGAAAATTTTATTAAACGAATGCCTGAAAAACATGCGCGCCGAAGGGCTGCATGGCGCTTGGTTTCTGTGGACCGGCGAAAAGAGCTCTGCCGGATACCTTTACAAAAATACCGGATTTGAAATCACACGCCGGTTTCATGTAATGAAAAGAACCATTTAAAATAGAAACAAACTAAGAGAGATGATGCCCATGTCATTCATGACCGGAGGACTCGTGATGCTGTCAGAAATGCATTCGAGCCTTCCTCCATCCGAACAAAAAATTGCCTTGTATATCCTAGATAATCCGCAAGAATCGATTTCTTTAACCGCAAGCGAGCTGGGGAAGCGGAGTTCCACCAGCAGCGCCGCCGTGATCAGGCTTTGCAAATCACTTGGCTTAAAAGGGTTCCAAGACCTGAAACTTCGCATCGCCGGTGACTTGCAAAAAAACAAACCGGTTGGAATTCGCGATATCGAGCCAAACGAGCCTGCTGTGTCCATCATTGAAAAGATGACCAATAACAGCATCCAAACCATCCGTGAAACAGCGGAATTGCTGGATTATGAAGAACTAGAACGGGCCGTGAAGGCATGCCAAAACGCTGAAATGATTCACTTTTTTGGGGTCGGCGCTTCCAGCATCATTGCCCAGGATGCCCAGCAGAAATTTTTGCGCATTGACAAAAAGGCGACGGCTTTCCCGGATTTCCACATGGCCGCCACCATGGTGGCAAACGCCAATGAAAATGACGTGGTAGTGGGGATTTCTTTTTCTGGTAAAACCTTTGAGGTGGCCAAAATTCTTGAGCTTGCCAATAAAAAGGGCGCCCATACGATTAGCTTGACGAAGTATGGTTCATCATTGGTTTCCGACCAAGCCGATATCAAGCTGTATACTTCCGCCACAAGGGAACCCACGTTTAGAAGCGGGGCCACCTCCTCAAGGATTGCACAGCTCCATGTAATCGACATCCTCTTCATGTGCGTGGCCTCACAAGCATACGAAGAAACCGTCAAACACCTGGATGCAACCAGGGAGATGATTGACATTCTACGGGATAATATCAAACAAAGGCAAAAATAAAGAAAAGCACAGGCGCGTATGTGTTTTTAAAATCAAAAATGGCTGACACTTAGTGTCAGCCATTTTTATTATGCAGTTCTAGAAAGGATTTGTTGGCTTTCCAACAATGCTTTTGACTGTTCATCAGCCGGTTGGTAGCCTTTTTCAATCAATTCTTTAATATAAATTTTATTATAAACAAAAGAGAAGACAACTCCGCTGACCCATGCACCAATACCAAGAGTAAATGAGCCAAGTACCAATTCGATGACGACCTGGATGACGGCCCATTTTAAATCGCCGCGGAATAAGGCAGGGAAAAAGCCAAAGAAAAATGTAGTCCAGCTAAATCCAACCTTTACTTCCTTTGTTAATCCACCAGAATTTTTTAAAACAGCTTTCAAGTAAACAACCCCCTATATTTTATCTTATCTTTGTAATGAAGAGAAACATAGGCTTAAACGGTAAATAAGAAATAATAGCTACATCATTGATTATATTCCTCTTCTGTGACAATAATACCACAAATCCGACATTTTTTTTACCTTTTTTACAAATATATTTAACAAATTAATGGGAATTTTGGTAGAAGGAAGACCAATTGTAGGATGGGTTCCAATGTTACAAATTGGTAAAGAGAGCCTAAAATGGATTATAATTGGGTGAGAGGTGACTTTGCATGGTAGATGTCCTATTGTGGATTCTTGTGATTGCCTGTTTTATCTTGAGTTTTGTTGGCCTAGTGTACCCAATCATCCCGGCGGTATTGGTGATTTGGGCCGGGGTCTTGGTGTATCAATTTGGGATTGATTCGAATGAACTTTCGTGGATTACGTGGACCATGCTGGCACTGATGACGATTTTATTGTTTTTGGCCGATTATTTGGCTAATCTCCATTTCGTCGATAAAGCCGGAGGATCCAAATGGGGGATGCGGGCGGCGACCATAGGACTGATTGTCGGCAGCTTCGTAATTCCACCATTTGGCGTAATTATCGTACCATTTATCCTGGTGCTCCTTATCGAATGGCTGCAAAAAAAATCGTTCCAAGAATCCCTAAAAGTCGCGTTTGCTACGCTTATTGCCTTTTTAAGCGGAACCCTGGCCAAAGCCGTCATTCAACTGATTATGATTGGGGTTTTTGTGGCTGATGTATTTATCTAGAACTATCGGGACGGTTAAGGTGGTAAAAGCCACAAAACCTTCCTATGTTTTTTCATTCTAATAATTGACAAATTTTTTAAAATATTTAAAAATTAGTATACATAGTAATTTGTTTCCTCCCTTAATATCTAAGTTTCGAGGTGCCGCATGGAAATTACTAACCACTTTTTCTTTAATCTATCTTTATTGCTGATTATTCTATTTTTTAGTGTGATTTGGGTTGAGAGAAAACAAGGGAAAGTGGTTTCCAAACTTTGGCTATATGTGTGGTTCATGGCCCTTTTAGGATCGTGCCTCCTGTTTTCCTATCATAAAGACCACTATATTTATTTGGATTTGAGGTCCATTCCCATCTTAATTGGCGGTCTTTATTTTGGCATTGGCCCCTTATTATGTGTCTCGGTGATTTTACTTCGGGGATTCTATGGACTGGACATGGGATTTTTTCTTAATGTCTTGCTGTATGTGGCCCTTGCCATGGTTTTCTGGAAAGTCCACCCATTGTTCTGGGCGCAAACTCCGAAACGCCGCTGGCTTTTAACGATTCTCTCAGGAATTCTTTTGAACATCCTGACCGTTGTTTTAATGGAGGTTGTCAGCCCGCCGGAAAACCGGTTGGACGCCTACTTTGCTTATCTTGTCATTCCTTCGTTAGGGCTCGGGATGATTTCTTATGCGATTGAGTTTGTCAGCAAGAATTCGCAAATGCGGCTCGAATTGGTGAAGACGGAGAAACTGCATGCGGTGGAGCAAATGGGAGCGGCCATCTCCCATGAGATTCGAAATCCATTGACCGCCGCTATCGGTTTTGTCCAACTGATGCAGGAACATCAGGTGGCCCCAGCGAAAAGGCAGGAGTATTTGTCGATTATCAGGGGGGAACTCGAATCTGCCGAGCGTGTCATTCAAGATTATTTGACGTTTTCAAAGCCTACTTTGGATAAAATTGAATCCATTGATGTTAACCGGGAACTGCAGCAGGTGGTGAAAATCCTAAAACCGACAGCGAATAAGCATTCTGCCAAGATTGTTACCAACCTAGCTATCAGTTCCTTTATTTACGGAGACCGCCAAAAATTCCACCAATGCTTTATCAATGTGATCAAAAACTCGATTGAATCCATGCCCCATGGCGGATTTATATTAATCGAGACCAACACAAGCGAATCGGATATCACGATTTCAATCAAAGATACCGGAGTCGGCATGACGAAAGAACAGATTGAAAAGCTGGGCGAACCTTATTATTCCACCAAAGGTTCAAAAGGAACCGGACTCGGGATGATGGTGGTTTACAGCATCATCAGGGCGATGGAAGGAAAAATATATGTCGACAGTGAGGTAGGGTCCGGGACGGTATTTCGATTTGTATTGCCTTTAAAAAATATCTAGGGAAAAAAATCTGTGTCCGGTGGATGCAGATTTTTTTGTGGATTCCAGTAAGTACCACTTAAATCTACGCAGGGTTCTTTTAGGGTCTATTGACAAACTTGTATATACAGGTGTAGGATAAAGGCATGCACTAACCTGTATATACAAGTTGCAGGCGCATGGATGAAAGCGATTTATTCTAAGGACAATACGGTCCAGTGGGATTATTTTTTCAAAATGAATGGTAAACGATAATACGAGGTTAAGTAAGTATAAACAATAATGGGATGGTGAGAGAAATGGCACATCCTTGGTGGAAAAAAGCAGTCGTCTATCAAATTTATCCGAAAAGTTTTTATGATACAACAGGCAATGGAATTGGCGACTTGCCGGGGATTATCGCAAAATTGGATTATTTAAAGGAATTGGGCGTAGACGTGGTCTGGCTGACGCCCATCTATAAGTCACCGCAGCGTGACAATGGCTATGATATCAGTGATTATTACGCTATTCACGAGCAATACGGAACAATGGCGGATTTTGACCGCTTGCTGGAGGAAGCCCACAAGCGCGGCATGAAAGTCATCATGGACATTGTCGTGAACCATACGTCAACGGAGCACGAGTGGTTTAAGCAGGCTGCTTCTTCAAAAGATAACCCGTACCGCGATTTTTACATCTGGCGGGACCCAAAGGAAGATGGGAGCGCACCGACGAACTGGGTGAGTAAGTTTGGCGGCAACGCGTGGAAATATGATGAAAAAACCGGCCAATATTACCTGCATCTGTTTGATGTCACACAGGCTGATTTAAACTGGGAAAATGAGCGGGTCCGTGAAAAAGTCTATGAAATGATGAAGTTCTGGTTCGAAAAGGGCGTCGATGGCTTCCGCTTGGATGTCATTAACTTGATTTCGAAGGACCAGCATTTCCCTGACGATGAAACAGGAGACGGACGGAAATTTTACACGGATGGCCCGCGTGTCCATGAATTTCTGCAGGAAACCAACCGTGAAGTGTTTTCCAAATATGAGGCAATGACTGTAGGGGAAATGTCCTCAACTACGGTGGAAAATTGTATTCATTATACCCGTCCAGACCAGCACGAGCTGAGCATGACGTTTAATTTTCATCATTTAAAGGCGGACTACCCAAATGGCGAGAAGTGGACGGTTGCCGATTTCGATTTCTTATGGTTAAAAAAGATCCTCTCTACCTGGCAGGTGGAAATGAACAAAGGCGGCGGCTGGAATGCTTTGTTCTGGTGTAACCATGACCAGCCGCGGATTGTGTCACGCTATGGGGATGATGGCCGGTACCGGGTGGAGTCGGCCAAAATGCTGGCAACGGCAATTCACATGATGCAAGGAACGCCATACATCTACCAGGGCGAGGAAATTGGCATGACCAATCCGAACTTTGATAGGATAGAAGATTATCGCGATGTGGAATCCTTGAACATCCATAAGATTAAGCTGGAGGAAGGCTTGAGTGAGGAAGCAATTTTAGCGATGCTTAGGCAGAAGTCACGCGATAACTCACGGACTCCGATCCAGTGGAATGCAAGAGATAACGCCGGTTTTACTTCCGGGACACCTTGGATTCCGGTTGCGTCCAATTACCAAGACATTAATGTCGAGACTGCGTTAAATGATGAAGAATCGGTGTTTTACCACTATCAGAAGTTGATCCAGTTGCGGAAGCAATACGACATCATTACCGATGGGGACTATCAATTGATTTTAGCCGACCATCCTGACCTATTTGCCTATGTGCGGAATGGGGAGAACGAAAAATTGCTGGTGGTTAATAATTTCTATGGAAAAGAAACGAAGTTTGAATTTCCTGACGAAATCGAAACCGAGGGATACGGGATTGATATCCTGCTCTCAAACTATAAAGACTCAACCAGTGATGTCGACAACTTAAACTTGCGTCCATATGAGTCCATTGTTTATCATCTAAAAAAACAATAATTTGATGCTGCAGGGGGTCGATTCTTGTGCTTTATTTTAGAGCACAAAGAACCGGCCCCCTGCTTTTATCTATTGACTAATATTACCAATTAATATATACTGCATTACAACAGTAATGCACTATATCGGTAGGAAGGAGGGCTGCCTAAATGCTAAATCTCGACGGATCCAAGCCGATTTATGTTCAGTTGGCGGAGTGGCTGGAGAATGAGATATTGAACGGAGAATTTGGCAGCGGCCAAAAAATCTACTCCCAATACCAGCTGGCGGAAATGTTCAATATCAATCCTGCCACCGCGGCCAAAGGGTTAAATATGCTCGCGGATGAAGACATTCTCTATAAAAAGCGGGGCCTTGGGATGTTTGTTTCAGAAGAGGCAAAATTAATCATCCTGACGAAACGGAAAACCCAGACCTTAACGGGATTGGTGGAGGAACTGGCTACAGAGGCGAAACGTCTGCAAGTCAGCAAAGAGGAACTAATCGACATGATTAAGGCGGCCATGACAGGGGAGGGAAAGGAATGAATGTCATTGAATGTACAGGATTGACCAAAACGTATGGAGGGATTAGAGCGCTTGATAATTTCTCCTGCAGGATCGAGGAAAATAAGATAACCGGTTTAATTGGCCGCAACGGTGCCGGGAAAACCACTTTGCTCAAAATAATTGCCGGCTATTTGCGGCAAACTTCTGGGGAAATCAAGGTTTTTTCATTGACCCCTTTTAACAACCTGACCGTATCGGCGAACGTGATGTTTGTCCACGACCAACTGAATCTGCCCACCGCCTTGACCCTTGAAGAAATATTGACAGTGGCAGGGAGTTTTTACCCCAATTGGGACCGTGAACTTGCTGCTCGGCTGTTTGCTTATTTTTCTTTCCATCCGCTTCAGTATTATCAGGGCCTGTCCAAAGGGATGAAAAGCACTTTCAACATGATTCTTGGCTTATCCGCCCGCTGTTCCTTGACCTTGTTCGATGAGCCGACAACCGGAATGGATGCGGCGGTGCGGAAGGATTTTTACCGGGCATTGTTAAAGGACTATATGGATCATCCGCGGACCATTATCCTGTCCAGTCACTATTTGGATGAAATCGAGGATTTATTGGAGGATCTTCTCGTTGTAAAAGCAGGCAAGCAACTTCTCCATTCTCCTATTGCCGATTTACAGGACTGGGCGGCAGCCGTTCAAGGCAAGGATTCCTTAGTAAAAGAATGGGCTGGAGACAAACAGATACTTTTTTCCAAAAGTATCGGGGACGACAGGATGTACACGGTTGTCAGGAATGATTTCTCTGGTAAAGAACGGCAACGTGCCCGTGAAGCGGGGCTGGATTTGATGCCAGTCTCGACAAGCGATCTATGTGTCTACCTAACCGGCAACTCGAAAGGGGGGATTGATGATGTCTTTGATGGACATAACGATGACGGAGGTTATTAAAAAGCAGTACGCTTATAAAATGCGGGCGTATATCCAAGTTTTTGTCTCTCTTATCTTCCTGCAGTTGTTAGCGGTCCTCTTCTCTTTATCAGGAGTGGGTTCCATGGGCTCAAGTGACGGAATGGTGGAAACGGAGGTCCGTTATTATTCGGCCGATTTCGTGGAGGTGTTTACCATGCTGTGGGGCTTTATCAGCGCGGTGCTCATCACGACAAAGGCTTACCGGAACGATGACTTTATGTTCATCACGAGCCGGGTCACAAGCAATCTATCCAATATGCTATTCTTGTTGACTGCCAGTTTTATAGGAGGAATAACGGCAATTCTGTCATCCTATCTGCTAAAACTCATCGTGAACCTGTTCATCAGCGATTATTTTATCAAAGGCACGCCGGTTCTATCGGTATCTTCGGAAATCCTGTTGGGGCTGTTCTCGGCATTCCTGTACATTTTTCTGTTCAGCATGCTGGGGTATTTGGCAGGAACGCTGGTCCAGCTGCATAAATCGTTTGCAGGCCTGCTTCCGGCAGCGTTTTTGGGAAGCCTGTTCCTGGATACGGCAGACGGAAGGTCCGGGGTCTTTGCCCATGTGTTCCAATTTTACCATTCAGAGTCTTCCATTCTTCTTTTCACCGTAAAAATCATGGTTACCGCCCTTGTGCTGTTCCTGGCATCGGCCTGGTTGTCCAATCGATTGGAGGTACGCTGATCATGAGCCTGATCATCCTAGCTCTTTTGCTAGCTGGAGTAGTTGTTTTCGTCACAAAAGTGATGAATGGAGGAACTGTCAGCCGGGGAATGTTTTCTTATCAAAAACGGGTCAAAATGGTGTTCTCCGGGTATGTAGCCGTGCTGCTCATCTGCATGGCCGTGACGATGTTGTTTCCTCCGCCGGGAGCAACCGACTTGAAGCAGGTGAAGGACAAAGACATTGACCGGGAAAGCCAACAACTTTATCAAATGGCGCTTGCCGGACGAATTGAAGAGGTGGGTCCTGAATTTTTAGGAAAGAAGTGGGATTATGATTTTGGCGGGCAGCAGCTAAATTTGTCTACAATGGATGACGGAACCATGAGCATGCCTGTTATGGTAAAAAGAAAAACCGGAGATGACGGAAAAATTGAAGTGGCCTATTACCGGGCCAGATACAGTATGGACGGCTACGATCTTACAGAACAAATCGGGCCGCCGCGGATCCAACTGTCAGGAAATACCCTAACAGTGCTTAAACCAGCGAAAAACAAACTAAAATTTACCGAGTTTAACAGCGTCTATTCAGTCAAGCAATTCACCGGAGAGTCCGACACTGGCCATTCTTCCTACACCATAGGAGGCACACGGATCCTATACCTCTCCATCCCTGAAAATCTTGAACTCAATCCCAACAATCTCGATATTCAGTATGTGGAATGAGGCTTGGGACAGGTCAAACGAAAGAAAAAGGCACAACTGCTCGTTGTGCCTTTTTGCATGTTTCCTATTTAGCTCCTTCTTCCAAAAAACGGAATACAGCTGCACCGATTTTTTGCACAATTGGATTCCCGATTCTTTGAGCAGTGTCGTAATCGGTGGTGGTGGTCACTTCGGCCAATACTGCAATGGAGACCTCGTGGCTCGGGATGAGAAAGTAGCCGGCATCATGTGTCACGTTATCGGTTTCACCGGTCTTATGGGCGATGGGTTTCCCCTTAAGAACGGATCCGAATTTGCTATCCACTTGCTGGCCTTTCATCCACGTAAGAATCTGGCCGCGTGACTTGGGAGACAGGAAATCACCGGTATAGATTGCATTCAGTAACGCTATGGTATCGGCCGCATCTGTCACATTCGGCGGCTCGTTGATAAGCGGGCCGGGAAACATCTGCCGGTTAAACTTCATGACTTTCAGCCCGAGATCATCCAGAAGTTCTTGGACGGTCGGGATCCCGACATAGTAAAACAATACATTTGTCGCGGTGTTATCGCTGTATACGATTGTGCGGCGGGCTAACTCCGATACCGTCGTGTTAAAAGGCATGGCCTCATCTTGGGTGATGCCGGAACCGCCAACCACCATGTAGGGGGAGACGGTCATGGGGGCATCAAGGGTGATGACCCCGCGGTCGGCCTGCCGCATCAAGGCGGCAATTAACGCGAGTTTAATCACGCTCGCGGGATTGTAAGGAGCCGTTGAACCTAGTTGAAGCGAACGTTGGACACCTTTCCCTGATAAATCAGTCATCGCAATCGATACCCGCACGCCCCTTGCTTTTGCCTCTTTCAGTAACGGCACGATGACCGCCCCTATTTCAGGCCATGATGTTAGTTGTTGGTCTTTCAATTCTCTTCACTGCTTTCTTGTTGATAGGTATTTTTAGAACTCTCATTCAAAAATTCTGCAAATTCCATAAGAATCCTTTTTGATTCTCTAAAGACTTTTAAGAGTTTATCAAAATATTTAACAAGTGGTCTTGTCTTATCCCTATTATTAAAATATTATATATTTAGATGTTTATCTAAATAACTAAACACAGCTTTTTTTAAAAAGAAGTCTCTGTAGAATTAGGTTGTTGATTTCCGCTCCAGCCCCGTTCTCCCGCAGGAGTCGAGCTTATCAGCTCCAATCAACAGAGTTAAATAATTAACTTTTTCGATTAACAGACAAAAAGAAAAGAGTGTTTGATATGAATGATGCTTTCAAGGCGTTGTCGGACCCCAGCAGGAGGAAAATTCTCCAGTTGTTGAAAAAGCAAGACCTGTCGGCTGGTGAAATTGCCGATCATTTCAGTATGTCAAAGCCCAGCATATCCCACCATCTGAATTTATTGAAACAGGCCAATTTGGTCGATGCCGAAAAAAAGGGCCAGCAGGTGATTTATTCTCTTAATACAAGTGTGTTTGAGGATGTGGTCACTTGGTTTATGGACTTTCTGACAAAAGAGGAAGAGGGAGAAACGAAATGAAAAAGCATTGGTTTGGCTTATTTATGTTATTATTGACCGTCATTGGAACGGTAGTGGCATACCCGTATTTACCCGACCAAGTGGCTGAGCATTGGAACTATAAAGGAGCTCCCGACCGCTATGGCCCGAAACCCTTTGGTTTATTTTCCATGCCGCTGATTATGTTAATTTTGTACCTTGTCACCATGATATTGCCTAAAATTGATCCGAAGAAAAATAATTACAAACGTTTCGAAGGCACGTATTACCTAATCATGAACGGAATTCTTTTCTTCTTGTTGCTATTTCAAGCTGTCAAAATCACAACTGGTTTAGGATTCGTCAACCCGGAATATGTGGTTCCTGAACTAGTCGGCTTCTTGTTTATCTTTATTGGCAATTTGAGTCCCAAATTCAAACACAATTACTTCGTCGGCATCCGGACGCCGTGGACCTTGGCGAGCGAAGACGTATGGAAAAAAACACACCGTTTCGGGGGAAAGGTGTTTGTCATATCAGGAATTTTGCTGCTGATGGTCCCCATCATACCGGCAGCCATCCAAGCCTACTACGTCATACCGATTATTGTGCTCAGCATAGCCCTGATTATGTTATCTTCCTACTATTTCTATATCAAAGCCTAAATCTTGTGTGAAAACCGCGGGAACAGTTCGTGTGGAGGTAACCTTCCCCGCACCCGCACATTTTTAACCAATAGTTGGGCATACTCTTTCCTGAGATTGTTATTGATGGTTAAGAGGGGTGAGGTTTTTTGAAATGCCCGCAATGTGTTTATTCGAATCCGGATGGGGTGAAGTTCTGCCTAAATTGTGGCGAAAAGTTTATGAAGAATAACACGCCGGAGGAAGATACTAGCTTTTTTTATGAGTTTGCCCATTATGTCGATGCGGTACCGAAGTTTGAGCGTTCCATTGAACCAAAATTTCAAAACGTCTTTTCCCGTGTTCTCCGGAATCACAGCGACCTGGAAGCAGAGCGGCTGTTTATTGTCGGTACGGCGCTGACCACTCCCAAAATTACCGAAGTGACGGACACCTGGCCAAAGCCTTGGCTGTTTGCGAGGGTGTTCATCATTGCGCTTCTGGCGTTCGCGGGTTTTTATGCAGGTGTCAGCTATTTTGGGAATGTGAATTTTATCCCAGGACTCATCCTCGTCGGTTCCTTTGCAGTTCCCTTTACGACATTGATTTTCTTTTGGGAGATGAACGCCCCGCAAAACATCGCTTTTTACCGGGTAATGTATTACGTGTTGGTGGGCGGCATACTCTCGATGTTAGTCGCTATCGGTTTTTTTGATATCCTTCGAAATGTCATTAACCCCATCACAATTGGCATAGCTGAGGAGCTGGCCAAAGCGATTACAGTCATAATTTTTGTGCGATACCGGAAATACAAGTACATTTTGAACGGGCTATTAATCGGTGCTGCCGTCGGCGCGGGGTTTGCTGCGTTTGAAACGGCGGGATATGCCTTAAGGTCACTACTTTCCGGAGATGGTGCCAATCTTATTAACACCATCCTGTGGCGGGGGGTTTTTGCTCCAGGCGGGCATGTCGCTTGGGCAGCCCTGACAGGTGCAGCTTTTTGCAGGGTACAAGGGGAACAGCCGTTTAATCTCAAACTGTTATTTCATTTTAAATTTTGGCGCGTTTTTGCCCTGGTCGTGGCGATGCATGCACTTTGGGACACTCCTATCACAGGAATGTTTCCCTTTGGTCATATTTTTTTGATGGTTGCTTCATGGATCGTCGTTTTCCTGCTCATTCGTGCCGGACTGAAGGAGATAGGAAAGAGGAAATCAGTGGTTTAGATCAAGGGACTGTGTCTGTTCTTCCGAAATTGGAGGATGGGGCAGTCCTTTATTTTATGAAAATAAATTATATTAGAAAAATAAAAAATATGTCTAATATAACTATTCCTACTTGATATATAGGATTAATAGTATTAAAATGGCATAGTAAAATATAAGGGGGGAAACAAATTGAATACTGTACTTATCATTATTAATATCATTATTTTACTGGCATTAATGGCTGGTTTATTTGCCATGCAAAAAAAGCATGTTTCTTTTTCCAAACGTGTTTTCACTGCACTGGGCTTAGGTATCGTTTTTGGCTTTATTATTCATCTGATCTATGGTACCACTTCTGCTATCACCACAAATACAATAGATTGGTATAACATCATCGGTAACGGTTATGTCAAACTGTTGCAAATGGTGGTTATGCCGCTTGTATTTATTTCGATTGTAGGTGCGTTTACGAAATTAAAACTGACTAAGAACATCGGAAAAATTAGTTTCTTAGTTATTGCTCTCTTGCTTGGAACCACTGCGGTTTCGGCTGCCCTTGGGATTGGGTCCGCACTGGGTTTTCACTTGGACGGCATCCACTTGAGTGAAGGGGAAGCGGAAAAGGCCCGCAATGACATGATTCAGGAAAAAGTGGTCACTGTACAAGATATGACCGTACCACAGCAAATCGTTGAGTTGCTTCCGAGCAACCCATTCCAAGACTTGACTGGTGCCCGCCCAACTTCCACGATTGCCGTCGTTATTTTTGCTGCCTTTATTGGGGTTGCTTATCTAGGAGTAAGGCGCAAACAGCCTGAACAGGCAGAGTTTTTTGCCAAAATCATTGATACGTTGTACACGATCATTATGCGTGTTGTCTCATTGGTTCTCCGATTAACTCCTTACGGCATTTTGGCGATTATCACGAGAGTTATGGCAACGAGCGATTATAACGCCATCATAAAATTAGGGAAATTTGTCATCGCTTCTTATGTGGCATTGATTGTGATGTTCCTTGTGCATTTGCTGCTCATCACGATAGCGGGATTGAATCCTGCCAGCTATGTGAAAAAAGCATTGCCAACCTTAACATTTGCTTTCTCTTCACGTTCGAGTGCAGGAACCTTGCCATTGAATATCAAAACACAGACGAAGGATTTGGGGGTTTCGGAAGGGATTGCCAACTTTGCGGGTTCATTTGGACTATCCATTGGTCAGAATGGCTGTGCCGGCATTTATCCTGCGATGTTAGCCATCATGGTGGCACCGTCGGCAGGAATTGACGTAACCAGCATTTCCTTCATTATTACACTGATTCTTGTAGTGGCAATTAGTTCGTTTGGTGTTGCCGGAGTGGGCGGCGGCGCGACATTTGCTGCCTTGATTGTCTTGTCCGTCTTAAACTTGCCTGTGGCCATCGTCGGTCTGTTAATTTCAGTCGAACCACTGATTGACATGGGTCGTACAGCATTAAACGTAAGCGGCGCAATGACAACCGGTGTTTTAACTGCCAAAATAACTGGCGAACTCGATCAAGAAACCTACCAACAGTCAAACATCGCGGAAGCATAAAAGAAGAGGGGGACTATTCTTGTGCATCATTTATATGAGCACGAGAGTAGTCCCCGTTTTTTATAATTCGGGAGAACTTCCCCCGGGATGTAATTGGATATTCCTTGACGTTTAGCCCAAAACTAATATGGAATTCAATGAAAGAAAGAGAGTGGGACCATGTCAAAAGCCAAAGCCAATAACAATAAGCCAAGACAAAACACGATGGACGGCGGCCCGATTGCCGAAGGCGTTAATAGTGATAACTCTTTCAGCGATCATGGTTTGGAAAACGCCAGCAAGTTAAGCAAAGCAATGAAAAAGGGAAAATGAACCCTTGAAAGGTTCTGACTGTTTTTAAGCTGCAAGGTGGCTATCGTGCAACAACAAAGGGAAGGCCGGATTCTCTAAGAATCCGGCCTATTGTGTGACCAATGTATTGGTTAAAACCCGTTAAATCTTCTAGTCTTTTCAATCAAAAACTGTATACCATAAAGTAGATAAGCTTTGTAGTTTAAGTAGATAAAGAACTGGATATGATTTATTCGGTTAAGGCTGATGATTTTTAATTTTTTCAGGATGTCAATAAAAAGAAAAGCAAACAGCCCGTCAGCGATAGCATTGAGTAATACAAACTTTTTAAAGTTACCATAGGAAAACTTCAGTAACCACATGGAAAGCGGCATATAGGGTCCGATACTAAAAGGAAGTTCATCCTTAAAAAATGATTTATGCCCATCGTAAAACTTCCACCAATTCCGTCTGTTGCCATAAATATGATTCAAGATTTCAAAAAAAACAATAAACACACCCGCTATAGAATAACGTTTGAAACTTCGCTTACCTATAAATAACAATGTTAACCATGGAACTAATATTAGCAGCAAATTAAAAATTAAGTGTCTCTTTTTGATCATAACGAATTCCACCCCAACCACTGTCTTTACTCTGTCTTATGATATCCAAATAATTCCTTATCATTCAGGATAAAGTTCCCCTTCATCAGGTTAGCAGTGGAAGACTACAGACGATAACCCACAGAGGTATGTGAGCTGTCCAATGACATGCCTACTGGGGTTGGTTATTACTGCTGAAATTCTTTTAAGTAGCGATAAATCGTTGGTTCAGAAGTGTCCAAACGGTTAGCCACTTCTGTGACCGCACCCTTTAATAGAAATACTCCTTTTGTATGCAAATCCCCAACGATCTTTTTTTTCTCTTCCAAAAGAATTCTTGAAGGATCGGGATCATACCCTTTCAAGACCTCAACAATCGTTTGATGAAGAAGTTCTTCCATAGTAGGGGTGAATTGCTCTTGCCTATTGTCTTCGTCCTTAGTATCTTCTAGATTCTCAATCATTAACAAGTTATCCAAAGTCATTCTCGCTTGGTGCAACTCTGTCACATCAATATTGACGCAAAGCATGCCTATTACATTCATTTCTTCATCTTTAATGAAAAATGTAGATGATTTCAAGATCTTGTCTGTATTGGCTACTCTTCCTACATAGTTAGTAATATAATTTTTATGCTCATATTCTTTAGCCTGGAGAATCTTTAAGGCTAAGCCAGTAATAGGACCTTCAATCTCTCTGCAAGTGATGTGATTATTACTTATGGCAATAATTGATTTTTCCATATTCCGCAAATCATGTAGAATAACTTCACAGTTTTTTCCGTAGATTTTAGAAATAAATTCTACCATTGGTTTATAAGAATTAAGAATGGCTTCTGGTGACAAAATTCATTCTCTCCTTGCCTTGTATTTATCATATTACAGTTTAGGCTATCATTTTTGATCCAATCAGAATCATAAGGAATACCGAAAACTCGATAGCGGTGATAAAATAGTATCACTTTGATTATTTTTTATCAAACAAATTCCTTTCCAATCCTCTTACCCTCCTTCCCGAGCCCAAAATGTTAGGTGCAGTACACATTTCATTGAAAATAACGTCAAAAAAATGCGATACCTCCATCTCAACATTGGAAATACCGCATTTTTTTATTTTTTTCATTATGACTTTATGGATACTTTCTGACCATCATTGATAACCTTTTTACGCTGTTTGTGTGTCAGATGGGTGTCCTTTGTGGGTTTCTTGAAAAAAACCCTTGAAACTGGCCATTTATTCTCTTCCATTCATGATCATTTCATAAGATATTGATTGGTTAGTTAAGATTTTCACCGTTCGTTTCGATTACCTTTTGATACCAATGAAAACTATCCTTTTTCAATCTTTTCAATGAGCCAATCCCTTTGTTGTTCTTATCGACGTAGATAAAGCCGTATCTTTTTTCCATTTCACCTGTAGAACAACTTACTAAGTCGATGATTCCCCAAGGGGTATAGGCGATGAGTTCTACTCCATCCGTTATCGCTTCTTGCATTTGCTTGATGTGCTCTTTCGTATAGGAAATTCTATAATCGTCATGAATTTTGCCATCTTCGACCACATCAAATGCACCAAGACCGTTTTCTGTAATCATAACGGGCACCCGATACCTGTCATATACATGATTCAAAGTCCACCTTAAGCCCTTTGGGTCAATCTGCCAATTCCAGTCATTCATTTCTAAATACGGATTTTTTGCCCCGCCCATAATATTTCCGGATGTTTGAGAGGTATCAGGGTTAGCCGTTTTGCAGATTGTCATATAATAACTAAAAGTGTAGTAATCGCAGATACCCTCTTTCAAAGCTTGTTTATCTTCTTCGGTGATATCTAATGTAACATTATTTTCATTAAAGTAGGTTAAAGCATAATAAGGATATTCACCTTTTAACATGACGTCCCCACAGAAACAGTTGCGAAATTGATCTTCTTTTTGTGCGAGCAGCATATCATCAGGATGACAGGTTAATGGGTAAACCGTGATGTGACAAATCATGGTTCCAAATTGAAAATCCGGATTAATTTCTTTGCCCAATTTTACAGCCAAAGCGCTGGCAACGAGTTGATTATGTAATGCCTGAAAGCGCATATTTGGTTCATCTTCCTGATGCTCAAAATAGACTGTTCCTTCATGAATGATACCTCCGTGATTCCAGTTGCCTAGAGGAACGGTCAAAGCGTTTATTTCATTAAAAGTAATCCAATACTTTACATCATCTTTATATCTTTCAAATAGGACCTTGCTGAATCTTATATAATGATCGATCACTTCTCTAGAAGACCATCCTTGACACTTGGTTACTAAATGATAGGGCAATTCATTATGATAGATACTTACCAACGGTTCGATATTATATTTCTTTAACTCTTTAAAAACATGATCATAAAATTGCAGGCCCGCCTCATTTGGCTCTAAATCATCGCCATTTGGGAAAATTCGAGTCCAGGCGATAGACATGCGAAACATTTTTAATCCCATTTCCGCAAATAGTTTAATATCTTCTTTGTATCTATGATAAAAGTCAATTGCTTCATGGGAAGGATAGTATTCTCCGTCCATTACACCGGGAGTGATTCGGCGGGGAGATTCTTTCGCCCCATCTGTCATGACATCGCTGATGCTAACACCCTTGCCGTCTTTATTCCAAGCTCCTTCAAATTGATTGGCAGCTGTGGCTCCTCCCCAATAGAAATGATCAGGAAAAGGTTTCAGTTGTCTCATTAAGCATTCTCTCCATTACTTTATTCAATTTATTGACTTCCAGTTGCTGCGATACTCGATTAACTCGCTTTTTCAAGTGCTGCCTCTTCTGCTGGATCATCTTTAAATCCAACAATATAGGTGGCTATGGCAGCTACAATAAAAGCTACAGAAAAGGCGAGAGCTACATAAAATACATTTCCGGGATCCCCGATGAACATTGGTAAGGTTAAAAAGGATGGTCCTCCCATTGCATAAGCTTTAGCCTTCAAGAAACCGGCAATACTTCCGCCAACCATTCCTCCAAATGCTGCGCAAAAAAAGGGCCGTTTTAATCTTAAATTAACTCCATAAATGGCAGGCTCTGTTACACCGGATAGTGCTGAAATGGTGGCGCTGGCTGCGACTGTCTTAGTATTTTTATTTTTAGATTTTAACCACACACCAAATGATGCGCCTGCTTCGGCCATATTCGCGCTTCCAGATGCCGGGCTAATGTAGTTAAATCCAGAACGGGATAAACTATCCACTAACACAGGGACCATACCGTGATGTAACCCTGTTACAACCATTGTGGAATAAATCGCACCATATATTAGTCCTGCAAAGATGCCGCCTTTTTCAAATAACACACTCACTCCACCAGCAATATAATTCCCTAGAACTTGTCCAAGCGGTCCGATTAATAACAAGGCGACAGGTGCTGCTATTAATATCGTAAAAGCTGGCACGACAATGATCTTTAAAGCTTTTGGTGTTCCTTTGTCTAATAGTTTTTCCACATAAGAAGCAAACCATATCGTCAGAACAATAGGTAAGACACTGCCGTTGTATTTAATCAAGCTCATCGGAATATGTAAAAAATCAATTTTTGAGACTCCCTCAGCAATCATGCTGGAAAAAGTAGGATGCAGCATAGCACCAGCAATACCGAGAGCTACATACGAATTCATCCCAAAAATCCTGGCACATGAAAAAGCTAATAGAAATGGAAGATAGGTAAATACACCATCGCTTATGGTAGTTAATACCGTATAAGTTGGACTATCTCCTGAAAGAAGTTTAACAGCAACTAACATGGCTAAAATAGCTTTAATGAGTCCGGCTCCGGCCAATGCGGGCACGATAGGATTGAAGATGCCGGCAATGGTATTTAGTATTCTAGTGAATACACCATCTTTGGATTTATTTAATTCTTGTTTGTTTCTGTGATTATCACCAATTCCGGCTGTTTTTACAAACTCCTTGTAAACATTTGAAACATCTGGGCCAATTACAATCTGTATTTGGTTCCCTTTTTTTACAACTCCTAGTACACCTTTGATTTTTTCTAAAGCCGTTTTTTGAACTTTACTTTCATCGGCAATTTGGAGTCTTAAACGTGTCATACAGTGAGTGGCCTCAATTATATTTTCTGATCCGCCAACATTTTTTAAAGTACTTTTTACCAATTCCTCATACATATTAGTCACTCTCCAACTTTTAGTGAAAGCTATTCTGTTGTTTCAGAAATTTTTTGCTCCTATTAAATGGGGGGTGTAAAAGTTTTTCTAATGTATGCAAAATATTGTCTAAGTTGATTTCTGTATTTTGAAGGTTCCTCATACTTGCTCCAATAATCGTTTATAGACTATTTTTGCCTGAAGTAAGTTTATTTGCCACCCGCCTATTCATGTTTGTATTTATCGCGACTATAGTATTTTTATATAGTGAACAAAAGATTGTTCTACTCACTCTTTTGGTTCATTCTATAAGACTCCTTATAGTCAATAAATTAAGAGTTAAGAGTTTTTTATATTAAATCGAGAAATTAGTAAACTCCATAATAATTTATTATTACGATAGTAATTTTATATTATCCAATCTTATTTTTACTGTCAATTGAGTTTTTGGAATTTTCAAACAAATAATCTTGATAAAAAATTATCATACCATTTATTGAACTGGTGGATGAGGTAATGATCCATGAACCTAGTTACCCTAGTAATTTTCTCAATCCCAAGATTTTGGGCGGACTGCTGCGGAAGTCAGTCAATATATTATTGATTATGCCGATGTAGTAGTAAATGAAGGAACTCCTTACAGCAGCAATGGTGAGGGGGATTTAAGAGTTGTTCAAGGATGTTCTAAAGAGGAATAGAGGAAAAGGTGATCGTTCCATATCTATTGGAAGAGATCACCTTCTGACATCTTACCCAAAGGTCTGTAAAATTTAGTTATTGATAACATTTTCTAATCTATTTTATATAGAAAGTAAAGTAAAAAAATACAAAGGTGGCTATTAGATGTATTGGTGGATAGACCAAGACTTTATTAGCTATGACTCATTTTCAAAAAGATTAATTCGTCCAGCAGATGGCTAAGTTTAATCGTTTCCGGCGAGGTGAATCCTTTGCTCATCCCCGTATTGATCATCTTGTTTCTTACTGTTTCAATTCTATTAATTAACTCTTCTGCACTCATTATATAATTCCCCTTTTTTTACAACACTGGATTTATTTTAACAAGTGAAAGCGTATTCAATGCAAGCATTTTTTTACATATTTTTAACATTTTTCAGCTGATTCCTCAGTTTTGACAATAGATTGACAAAATTTGCTACTAAAGTTCTAGATTTTAATTGGTATTTAGAAATTATTAAATGTAAAAAAACGCTAAACGAAATTCGTCTAGCGTTTTTTCTTTTAAACGGATATGGATTTGTTATCCTTCAGTGGTACAACACTATCATCATATCTAGATATTTTTCTGGTATCTGGGATAAAGAAGGAAAGAATGAGAGAAAAGGCCACCCCTGTCATCATGAATCCTCCAAACACATAAGGGGAAGCCCCATACTTTTCTAACATCGTGGTCCACATCATTGGTCCAAAACCCGCAACAGCTGCTGAAACTTGATAGCCGAATGATAAGCCTGTATAACGGACTTTAGCTGGGAACAGCTCTGAAAAGATGGTTCCTTGCGTTGAGAAGATAGCCCCCCAGACAATACCTAGAACAATTACTTGCATGATATAGAAAGGAACCGTTCCCTTAGGAATAATCGTAAAGTAAGGTATTGCCAGGATGAGAAACAGAACTAACGAACTAATATAGATAATCTTTCTGCCAACAAAATCCGAAAGATAGCCGACCAGTGGAATAGAAACAATCATGGTTGCACAGCCGATGGTAACAGCGGTTAAAGCAATTTCTCTTGAATAACCGAGATGAGTGGTTGCATAGACAAGAATAAATGACATGGTAAAGACATTAAAAAAACCATCACCCAGTTTCATACCAATCAAGTGAAACACATTTTTCCAATAATGACGAAAGGTTTCTACTACTGGGACCTTCGTAAGATCCCCACTATTTTTTTGCTGCTTAAATGCTGGTGTCTCATCAATCCCACTGCGAATCCAAAATGCCAATACGATCAGCACAGCGCTAAATAGGAAAGGAGCCCGCCATCCCCATGCTAAAAATTGAGCATCGGTTGTTAGGGAGCTAATAAAAGTAAAACTAAACGTTCCTAAGACTAACCCTAAAGGTACACCAAGTTGAGGGATGGAACCATAGAGTCCGCGAAGACCTTTTGGTGCATATTCTGTAGCCAATAAAACAGCTCCTCCCCACTCACCACCAAGGGCAATCCCCTGCAGGAGTCGAAGCAGAACTAATAGAATAGGAGCAAGTATACCAACTTGTCCATATGTCGGAAGGACACCGATGAGCAGCGAACTACCGCCCATCCCAAGCAGGGTTAACATCAAGCTTGCTTTTCTGCCTAATCGGTCGCCATAATGACCAAAGATTAAGCTGCCAATAGGTCTAGCGGCATAGCCCACTCCAAACGTCGCAAATGCGAGTAGAAGTGAAATAGCAGGATTTGTGCTTGGAAAAAAGAGCTGTGAAAAAACTAGTCCAGTAGCTGTACCATACAAATAGAAATCATACCATTCAATAACAGAACCAGAAACACTTGCAAATAAAACACGTGCTTTATTCATAACGTAACCCCTTTCAGTATTCAACTCATTCAATCAGTAGGTTTGGAAAGTACTCTACAGGTTTGTCCAAACTCAAACGATCTTGTCCCCCTAAAACGCTTACCCCTTTGTTAGATAATTTCACAGACCGTAGTCTGTAATTAATTCTAATGAACAAGAAACTTACAGTCAATATTCTTTATTAAAATATTCTAAATTTAATTAAAATTATAAATATAATTACCGTATTATAGTTTTGAATTGTTTCTTAATTAAAAGATTAGTAAAATAACAGTGAAAGCACTTACAATTTGCGGAGAAACGGAGCTTGCAAATGTCACGACCTACCAAAAGACAACAGAAAGCCATGCAAACTAAACAGCGAATTATAGATACAGCTCTGGAGCTCTTTGGTAGAAAAGGATTCGACTGTGTTTCAGTTGATGAAATAGTCAAGACTAGCCGTA
Source organism: Neobacillus camarae (assembly GCF_054950115.1). Classification (NCBI taxonomy): domain Bacteria; kingdom Bacillati; phylum Bacillota; class Bacilli; order Caryophanales; family Bacillaceae; genus Neobacillus; species Neobacillus camarae. The sequence continues at coordinate 869,383 of NZ_JBUCKX010000002.1, forward strand.
CATCAAAAGGAGCTTTTTATGTACACTTCAATTCCAAATATGAGGTGCTCCTCGAAAAATTTAAAGAAATGGATGAGTTTTTTGCCGAGTATATTAACACATTGCCAGAAGAGACAAGTAATTATGAAAAAATACTCCTTTTCACCGAATCCCAATTGATATATTTAAGAGATTGTATGGGCATGGATTTAATCAGAACTCTTTATATGAGTGCTTTAGTTCCAAATCAACCCAAATTCCTTTCGAATACTGACCGCCATCTTTTTAGGATTGTCCATACATTTGTTCATAATGGGCAAGAAACCGGAGAGTTTAAGAAAAATTTATCAGCCCAAGAGATTACCATGTTAATTACTCGCTGCATGAGAGGCACGCTGTATGATTGGGCATTGTTTGGCGACGAGTTGGATCTTGTTAAAGAAGGGAAAAAGTTTATCCAAACCATCCTAAACGGAATCCTCACAAAATAAAAAACACTAAACCTCAAAATGCAAGGTTAGAGTTTTTCCCCTTGATGAATGACCATTCTCTCAAAACTAGCATATAAAATGGATGCAAACACCCTTGGTGAATGGTAACACGTGTGATAAGTGTAACGAGTTCACTTTATATGTACAAATTACCAACCTAATTACAAGTAAAAACGCATTAGGATTCTAAGACGAATTCTAATGCGTTTTTCTGTGTTATAGAATAATCAAGTTTAAAACAACAGAAGTGATTTTATATAAGGAAAAGGAGAATTTATGTTAAGATTTTTCTATCATTAAGTGAAAAATTATATTAAAAAATAAAAAACTTAAAAACCATCTGGGGGAGTTATTTTATGGTTGAGCTCAAGGAAATAGTGTCTAAGTTAGATGATGAACTTGATATAAAATCATATGGAAAGGATGCATCTTTCAGTCGATTCATACCAAGAGTTTATGAACCTTTAAATTTTGATTGGAAAGCAGCCTTTGAAAAAGACTTTGTGGAATTATTTAATGGCCTCATGTTAAAAGGGGATACAAATGTAGAGAAAATTTTTCTAGCTGTGTTCCCTACAGACCAAGTATTGAAACGGTTTATAGAAGAAAGCAAAAGCGGTGACTTCCTTTTTATGCACCATCCCTTATTGATGGAGTGTGGGGACCCAAAAGGGGAATGGGGACAAGGTTTTGTGCCAATTAAAGAAAAATACATTCAACAAATGAAAGAGAAAAACCTGTCCGTTTATACTTGCCACATCCCATTGGATTGTCATAAACAATTGGGCACAAATATAGCCATGGCCAAAAGGCTAAATGCCGAAATCCTTGTTGATGCATCATTGCAGGCAAAAAATGAATATGTCCTATATGCTAATATCGAAAAAACAAACTCTGACAAGCTGATTTCCACTTTAGAGAAAATCTTTGAAATTCCTTATGTTGATTTTGAAGGTCAAAAATTGGCAGATATTCAAAGGGTTGCGATTGTTGCTGGATGTGGTGATGTAGTGGATTGGATGAAAGAAGCGGAAGAGAATGGTGTTCAAGCTTACATTACGGGCGAAATCCATTGTCATATTGATAATGAATATGGTAAAAAAAATACAAACAAATGATGGACTACGCTTCGAATACTTCGATGTCTTTAATCGGCGTTTCCCATTCCGCATCGGAATATCTTGTTCATAGGACATTAATGAAGGAATGGTTCGAGAAAAACTTTCCTATTGAAACAGTTTTAATCCCACAGGAAAAATGGTGGTTATAAAGGTAAGCTGTGAAATGAGAGTTAGATCTTTTGATTTGGGCTTCTAGTCATTATGCTGCCCTGTTGTGTTTATTAAGCCATTTTTGCAAATGATATGATGGATTGATTGCATGTGAGTTCGTTGAAAAAGGGAAACTATTTGACATAACACTAAAAGGTGTTATTATAACTAGTGACATTAAAAGGTGTTATATAGATTTGGAGGTATTAAGGAATGGAAATAAATGAAACACTACCGGAAATCCGCAAAACGATGGTACTGAAAGCACCGATTGAAAAGGTATGGAAGGCCGTTTCAACATCAGAAGGCATAGCTGCTTGGTGGATGCCTAGTACCCTTGAACCGCTCATGGGCCATGAGTTCGTTCTTCAAGCAGGGCCATTCGGGGATTCTCCTTGTAAAATTACCGAGCTTGACCCTCCAAATAAGATTGGTTTCAACTGGGGAAAAGACTGGCATCTTGAATTTGAATTGAAAAAGGTAGATGAGGCGGCCACGGAGTTTACCTTGATTCATTCTGGATGGGATGCAGAAAAAACCACGGAATTTGGGCAACCGCACACAGTCATTCGTGGAGTGATGGACGGCGGCTGGGAGAAAATCGTCAAAGAAAAGCTTCCTCACTATATCGAAGGATAATCTATTGGATGCATCCTTTTTCTTAATAGAAATTAAATACGGATGAGGAGAAAATCTATATGGAAAAAATAGACATAGTAAAAACAGTATATACTGAGCTTTTAGATGCTTGGAATCATCGGAATGCACGTGATATGGCCAAGTTATTCGCTAAGGATGGAGAGATGATTGGGTTTGATGGAAGCCAAGTTATTGGCAATCAGGAAATTTTTGCGCATGTAGCGCCCATTTTTGAGCATCATTTAACTGCCCGATATATCAGCAAAGTGAAGCATATCCAGTTTCTTAGTCCTGATATTGCTATTTTGAGGGCCATTGCTGGTATGGTGCCCCCTCAGCAAACGGATCTCAATCCCAATGTAAATGCGCATCAAACTTTGGTATTGGTAAAGATGGATGGAGTATGGCGTATTCAACTGTTTCAAAATACACCGGCACAATTTCATGGAAGACCCGAGTTGGTGGAGCAAATGACAAATGAATTGAGGGAGTTGTTGTCATAAAACGGAAGTGAGCTTTTTACTTTTATCGGTCTAGGGAAGCAAAGGGGGAAGTGCTATTCACTTCCCCTGTTTTTCTCAATATTGGTTTGTCAGCAAGGTCAATAGTGTACTAAGGACTGCGGTGCCAAGCAGTATAAACACATAGGCTGCCTTCTTTTTTAACCGTTTCCTCCGGACATATTCTTCCGGTGTGGTCCATAAACTTTTTGACATAAAACATTACTCCTTTATGATGAGGCTGTGTTAGGCTTGCTTGCTTTTTTCCGCCCCAATGCGCTTTTTTACACAGCCGTTATAAAAAAATGAATAGACCCTAAACGGAGGATTGTGTTAGGGTCTATGTCACTATTCTTTCGTTACAGATAATTCGATATGGCGGTCTGCCTCTTTGGCAGCTGTCATTAGACTCATAATTACTAGCATGAAAAAGGACCCCGTCACTAAACCTGCAGCAAAAGCAAACATTGTGTTCCCTCCGTTTTACATAAATCGCAGGAAGGTTCATATTCGGTAACTGGCTAGCATAGCGTTGCGCCTTAGCCCCTGTAGTTTTGCGCCATCACCTTTCGGTCATTTTGCCCTTTCGTACGAGTTATGAATGTGATTAACAGTATTTACCTGTTATTTTTTATATCGGCATCCTTCTCCAAAAAGTTTAGGGTTCAAATAACAACTTTTTAAAAAATAATTCCTACACAAGTAAAATTGCGGCAGCCATCATCAGCTGCCGCGCAGAATTACGATGGTCACCCGGCGGTTGGCCTGGCGATGCTCGTCTGAGTCATTGGGATAAAGGGGCTTAAATTCACCATATCCGGAAAACTGCATCCGGCTTGGGGCTACCTGCTGGGTCTCAAAATAGTGAAGCACGCTTGCGGCACGCGCCGCGGAAAGCTCCCAGTTGGAAGCATAACTCGTATTGTGGGCCGGCACATTATCCGTATGCCCTTCAATATTGATTGGATTAGGCACCGTATTGATCAGGCCGACAATTCCGTTTAGAGTCTGATACGAACGCTCCTTCAATTCCGCCCGTCCGGAATCAAACAACACCACTTCTTTTAGGGACACCTCGATTCCTTTTTCTGTTTCCTGAAGCGTAACCGAGCTTTGCAGATTGTTGGCGTTGATGTAACTTTCCAACTGCTGCTTTAACACATTGAGTTCTTTGTCATTGTTTTCTCCGGTCTCTTCCTGTTCGGCATCCGCTTTAGGGAGTGTAGGAGACAGTCCGGCTTTTTTCTCCTCAATTTGGGTTCCCGTCAGTTCCGACTGGAACGATTCCATGATGGATTGATATTTCTCTTTGTCAATCGTGCTGGCCGCATACAGCACAATAAATAACGCCAGCAGTAATGTAAGCAAATCCGCATAGGGGATCAGCCAGGACTCGTCCGTATGTTCTTCGTGTTCGTTGTCAAACACCCGCTGCCGTCTTTTCATGCCATGCTCTCCTCCAAGTCCTCCCCAGGTTGTTGTTTTTCTAAGGCCTTTCGTTCGGAGGGTGGAATATGGACAGACAGTTTTTTCTCTAAAGCGCTTGGGAGCACTCCTTGATAAATCGACAATAGCCCCTCAACCATTAAAAGCTTTAATTCCTGCTCCTGTTTGGACAGCCGCTTTAACTTGTTGGCTAGCGGGTTCCACAGCACATATCCGGAAAAAATCCCGAGCAGGGTGGCGATGAAGGCAGCGGCGATGGAATGGCCGATTTTTTCAATTTGCGATAACGAACCGAGAGCGGCAATCAAACCGACGACGGCACCAAGCACCCCAAGTGACGGAGCATAAGTGGCTGCTTGTGAAAAAATCAGCGCACCTGTCTTGTGGCGCTGACTAATCGCTTCTATCTCCTCCATTAACACTTCCTCGATAAATTCAGTTTCATACCCGTCAATAATCATTTCTAATCCTTTCTTGAAAAAAGGGTCATCTGCGGATTCGGCCATTTCCTCCAGTGCCAAAAATCCTTCCCGTTTGGCAACTTCCGCGCATTCGATTAAAATCTTTACCTGTTCTGCTTTCGAAGGGAGCTTCGGTTCAAACAGGGCAATTTTCAGCAACTTCGGGAAATTCTTGATTTCGCGAAACGGAAACGCAATCAACAAGGCGGCAACGGTACCGCCAAAAATAATCAAAAATGCCGCAGGGTTGTTCAAAGCCGTGAGCGGCGCGCCTTTTAAAATCATTCCGACTCCGATGACGAGCAGTGCTAATAAAATTCCAAAAATACTAGACATAATTTTCTCCTTTGGTTTATTCTTTAGTGTAGTTTTATCAAAAGCAATTGCTCCGTGTACTTTGCGAAAGGGGTGCCTCGAATGAAGATCCAACAGACCCATGGAGTCAGCCAGGAACGCTTTGTATCTGTCCGGGAAAAGGGAAAGGATTCCCTTGCTTTCCAGCAAGTTTTTCATGAAACACAGCACGATTTCACCGGGGAACGCCTGCAGACGCTTCTGAAACAGCTGGACCAAAACGGAAGCCGCCTTGCTGCCTCCCAATCCGTTAAGGATTTGCTTGACTATAAACAAAGCATCCAGGATTTTTTAAAAGAGGTCGTGCAGAACGGTTATTCCTTAGAAGAGTATCGGCATTTTCAATCCAATGGACGAGATAAGAAGCTGAAAATTATTAAACAAGTTGACCAGCAGTTGATTAAAATTTCGGAACAGGTCATGGAAAAACAAACCTCATCGGTGGAGCTGTTAAAGACCATCGGCGAAGTAAAGGGATTGTTGGTCAATTTATATACATAAGGGAGGACTGAGAATATGCTGAGAGGGATTGATACGGCCGCATCCGGCATGATTGCGCTGCAAAGAAGACAAAATGCGTTGACGAATAATCTAGCAAACGCGGAAACGCCCGGTTTTAAACAGGACAGCAGCCCATTGCGGTCATTTCCGGAAATGCTGCTGTCGCGCATCAATCAAAATACAGGGATGGCACCCAAAATTGGGACTTTATCCATGGGGGTCTATAACCAGGAGAACTTGCCCTTATTTTCGCAGGGAAGTTTGGTAAGCACGAACCTGCCGTTTGATGTGGCGATCAACGACCAAGCACTTGCACCAAATCTGGAAAACGGCCAGACTGTCCAGCCGGCTGCTTTTTTTGCGGTACAAACAGCGGATGGGGGAATACAATTAACCCGCAATGGCCGGTTTTCGGTCAATGAAAATGGCCAACTGGTGACAGCCGCTGGAGATTTGGTATTGGGAAAGGACGGCCAGCCGATAGCGGATGCAGAAATTTCCGGTGGTGATATCTCCATCGGAACGGATGGTGAAATTATTGTGCATCCGGGAGACACTGCGAGTGCACGGATTGTTGGTTCGCTCGGCATCATGGTGGTAGACAATCCCAATCAATTAGTCAAAAAAGATAATGGATTATATGAACTGGAGGGTGCCACGGCGGTGATGCTGGAGCAAACCCTCCCAGCTGGATTGCAGCTGCAACATAAAATGATTGAGCAGTCGAATGTCGACCTGTCGCAAACAATCACCGACATGATGGGCAATATCCGCCTGTATGAGGCCAATCAAAAAGTCCTCCAGGCTTATGACACAACGCTTGAACAACTAAACACGATTGGAAGGGTATAACGGGTATGAATACATCTTTATTGATTGCCTCATCTGGAGTCCGGGCCTATCAGGGCAAGCTGGACACGATCGCGAATAATATCGCGAATGTGGACACTGAGGGCTTTAAACGACGGGAAGCCACCTTTTCCGAAAACTTGACGGTTTCGATTCAAAATCAGGCGGATACACAAGAGGAGGTTGGACGGAAGTCGCCGCTTGGAATCCGGACCACGTTTGGTTCCCGGATTGCGGCTACACCGATTGAGTGGACCCAGGGTGCACCGAAGCAGACTGATCAGCCGTTTGATTTCATGATTGAAGGCAGCGGGTATTTTCAGGTGCGCCGATCGACTGACTCGGGAACGGAAGTTTTATACACGAGAAGCGGAGCGTTTCAGCAGACCCCGATCGGAGCCGGACGCTTCCAGCTCGTTAATGCCCATGGTGATGTGTTGTTAGACCAAAACGGCAATCCGATTGAATGGAGCAACGACCAGAAGTTTGTTGTGGCGGCTGACGGAACGATTGAAGGGACTAACCAAAGAATTGGCGTAGTCAATTTTACCAATCCCCAATTGCTTAAAGAGGACGGCGGCGTTTACCGGTTATCTGGTGGAGCGGTTACAGGGGCGGGCTCGGATGTTCAAATCAGGCAAGGATATTTAGAATCGTCCAATGTCGACCTAAATCAAGAGATGACTGATATGGTTAAGACGCAAAGGGGCTACCAAGCAAATGCCCGAGCACTAAGCTATGCGGACCAAATGATGGGGATCGCCAATGGCATTATGAGATCGTAACGATGAAAGGCGGCGGCATTTTTACAGTGCTGCCGTCTTTTTTAATAGCCATAGACCCAATCGGGAGTCGAATGTGGGTTCTTTGGAAAAACTTTAACAATTTCAAAGAAAAATTCCCTAAACAACAAACCATCAAGTGCCGATACATCAGGTAAGGAAAGAGTTTAAAGGAGCGGGCGTAATGAAAATCAATCCAATCAACCGAATTGATGCGGCTTATCAGGCATATCAAAAGAATCAACAGCCTCGGACGGAGGAAAAGAAAGAGGCACAAACCGATAAAGTGGAATTATCAAGCGAAGCCAAGCTGCAAATCCAAAAAGACAAAGAGGCCAAAATTGAGCAACTGAAAGCACAAATTGCCAATGGCACGTACAAAGTCGACAGTGAAAAGCTGGCCGAAAAATTGTTGTCAGTCTGGAAGTCGGGTGCAAAAATCGATGAATAGCCTGACCGAAGTTTTGCGGATGTTAACCGACCTGCACATGACTCTGCTCGAGACCGCCAAGAAAAAACAGGAAATTCTAATATCTGCAGAAATCAATCCGCTGTTGGCCGTGATGGCGGATGAATCCAAGCTCATCAAAAAAATCAAAGCAGTGGACCGGATGAGAATGGATGTGTTAGAGCATGACTATTCATATTTTCCACTTTCAAAACTGATTGAAGAACAGCAGGATGATGAGATAAAAGCAGAGTGGACGGCAAAACTGGAGCTATTGCAGCGCTTGTTTGAGGAAATCGAAAAAGTCAACCAGATGAATCAGCAGCTGCTTGAGCAGGCGCTAACCTATACTCAGTTCATGATCGAGCAAATGCTGCCGCGACGGCAGGAAACCGGGCTTTATAATGCGGGCGCAGAAACCGCTTCTCAGGATGCTCGAGAGTATGCGTTATTATTTGACTTAAAGGCATAGGGGAGAAAACAATGTATTCTACCTTCCATGGTTTAGAAATCGGAAAAAGAGCGATTTTATCACAACAGACAGCCCTCAGCACGACCGGACAGAATATTGCCAACGCCAACACGAAAGGGTACACACGGCAGGAGTCAGTGCTTTCGTCATCCATTCCTCTCGCATCCCCGAGCCCCAATAACGGCACGATTCCGATGCAAATGGGTACGGGTGTGGAAGTGTCCGAGTTTCGGAGGATTCGTGAAAACTATTTAGATTCCCAATTTCGCAATGAACAGCAGCAGGCTGGGTTTTTGGAAGCCAAGGCAGATTCCTTGTCCCAACTGGAGGATGTGTTCAACGAACTTTCCGGCACGGGCTTAAGCACCTCTCTCAATAATTTTTGGCAGGGGCTGCAGGAGCTGGCGAAACAGCCAGAGAGTTTATCGGCGAGAGTGATCGTTACAGCGAACGGAAAAGATTTGGCTGACAACTTAAATCAGCTTTACTCAGGAATTGCCGATGCAGAAAAAAGTATGGAGGAACAGCTTCAGGCAAAGGAAGCTGAAATTAATTCTGCTGCCAGTGAAATTGCTTCTCTTAATCTGCAAATCTCTAAAAGTATAGGCTCCGGACAACAGCCGAATGATTTGTATGACCGCCGGGATTCGCTGCTTGATAATCTTTCGAAACTGGTGGACATTGATGTAAGGCAAGGTGATAATGGCCGGGTCAATGTTTTGGTTGGCGGCGAGAAGCTGGTCAATGGGAATAATGCAAGCGAGGTTAGCATCGACCCGGATAAAGGCGGGTTGCTCGTATCCGACAGGCTAGTCTCGTTAACTGGCGGTGAAATCCAGGGATTACTTGAAACCCATGGTTATACGGATACCAATGGAAAAACGGTTGGACGGATTCCTGAATTGCGGACGAATCTCGACCTTTTGGCGACGACCATAGCGGAGGGCTTAAACGAGATTCATGCCAGTGATGAAGCGAGAAATTTGGATGATATTCGGGCGCGGAGCACGGATCCAAATGCCGCACTGGATCAACTAAAGTTTTTTGTCGATAAAGACGATCACACCCAGCCGCCGAAAAATGCCGGGAGCATGATCGTGAATCCGGAGCTGCTGGATAACCCATCTAAAGTGGCTGCGGCCACATCGGATAATTTCGGCGATGGTTCGAATGCCTTGAAAATGAGTGATTTGTTTACGGGAAAACTTAATATCGGCGATACCAACACGACAATTGGAGACTTCTATCAAACAGTCATCGGCCAATTGGCAACGGAGGTTCAGTCGGCAGAGCAGTCCAGCAACGATGCGGATATGATGGTGACCATGGTGGATAATCAGAGACAGTCCGTATCGGGTGTGTCGATTGACGAAGAAATGACGAACATGATCCGTTACCAGCAAGCCTACAATGCCGCTGCCCGTTATGTGTCGGCGGTCAATGATTTGCTGGATACGTTGATTAACGGAATGAAATAATTATGACGGGAAAGGGGGATGAGGATGCGAATTACGCAGCTAATGATCAGCCAGCAATTCATTCAAAATTTTCAGCGCAACAATACGTCCATGGAGAAGATCAATGGACAAATTTCCACTGGGAAAAAGTTTGAAAAAGTATCGGAACAGCCCGGTGCGGCGTTAAAGGGTTTAACGCTTCGTTCCTCCCTGAGTCAAGTGGAGCAGTACCAAAAAAACGCGCAGGACGGCATTGATTGGAGCACCGCGGTGGATGGGGAGATTGGCAATGTCACCGATGTGCTCCAGCGCGTTCGCGAGCTGACGGTCGAGGCCAGCAGTGATACGGTGAACGAAAATGACCGGAAAAATATCGCCGTAGAGATTAGCTCCCTGATCCAGCAGGTGGGAGATATCGCGAATACCGCCTATGGCAGCGGCTACTTGTTTTCGGGTACGGACTTGAACACGCAGCCATATCAGGATGGTGTTTTGCAAGAGACCAACCCTAGCGGAAAAGAGTGGACGATTGGCCAGGGCATGAGTGTGAATGGAAAGGTTCATGCCGTTTCGGTGTTTGGTTTTTCCCCTGATGGGAAAAATTTGTTTGAAACATTGGATGGCCTAGCACAAACTTTAGAGGGCGGAGAGAACCCGGGCTCGCTATTAAATTCGATTGACCAGCAGCTGGATAACTTGATCACCCAGCGGACAATTGTCGGGACGAATCAAAACCTGCTTGAGTTGGCGGCTAACAAGTTAGATCAGGCCCAGTATCTGCAGCAAAAAATGTTGTCCGATACGGAAGATACCGACATTGCGGAAGCCTATACGCAACTGACCCAGCAGGAAACAGCCCTGCAGGCGGCAATGACGGCTGGCAGTAAAATATTGCAGCTCAGCTTGGCGGACTTTTTACGATAAACATAGAGAACACAGCGGTGTCCCCATCTTGGAAAGAAGGTGGGGATGTCTTATTTATAAAAGATATGAGGGGAAAGCATGGTAATTTTAGCAGGGGTGGCAGGAGTTATTCTAGTTATTTCTATTATATATGCAATGAACGCTAAAAAAACGGAAAAACGGACGGAGGCAAAACCTGAGCCGAAACCGGTGAACCGCCGGGATAATTTCAGGGTTCGGGTCAACCTCCAAAATTCGGTGATGGAGGTTCTTCAGGTAGGTGCCAATAATCTGCAGGAGTTTGACGAATGTGAAGTAAAGGATATTAGTGTGGGCGGAGTGGGCCTTGTCAGTTATTATGACCTTCCATTGCAACAACAAGTGTTTGTCAAGTTGCACTTCTACCTGAACGGAGAGGCGTTTACTCTGGATGGCCGGATTGTCCGCAAAATCGAAAGGATAAACCGGAGCAGTTTCTTCTATGGAGTCGAGCTTCTTAATCTATCCAACAAAGATGAAGAACGTCTATTGAAAGAAATTGTTGCTTTGGAAAATCGTCGCAGAAAAACGGCCATAAAATAAATTATTTTTCTCGTTTTTCCCTCTACACCATGGGGAGTGGTGTCGATACATAGAAGTACAGAGGGAAAAAATTCCTCAATTACAGGAGGTATACAAAAATGAGAATTAATACTAATGTTGCAGCTCTTAACACTCATCGTCAGTTAACGGCCGCATCCAACAATGCAGCAAAAAACATGGAAAGGTTGTCATCAGGTCTTCGGATCAACCGCGCCAGTGATGATGCAGCAGGTCTTGCCATCTCTGAAAAAATGCGTGGACAAATCCGCGGATTGGAAACAGCACAACAAAACGCACAAAACGGTGTTTCTTTGCTTCAAACGGCTGAGGGTGCTTTGAACGAAACTCACTCGATTCTTCAGCGTATGCGTGAGCTCGCTGTTCAGTCTGCCAACGATACCAACACTTCTTCTGACCGTGAAAAGCTTCAAGCAGAGATGAATACTCTATCAGAAGAAGTAAGCCGCATTGGTTCCACTACTGAGTTTAATGGTAAGAAACTGTTAAATGGTTCATTTGATGGTACATTCCATATTGGGGCCAACCAAGACCAAAACATGAGCATCCAAATTGGTGATGCCCAGTCATTTAGTTTAGGGGTAGCAGGTTCTGTCGGTATTGAACAAACAAGCACCTATACTGCTGGCTCGGCAACAACAGGAGATACATTAAAGGCTGGAACTTACAATGTTTCTAAAAACGGATCAACATATGAAGTGAAAGATGAAAATGGAAAGGTAGTTGCGGATAGCTCTGACGGCTTAACCTTTACTACAAAAGCATTTGATGGAACTACTGGGGATGATTCCTTTACATTTAGCCAAGCTGTTACTTCAGGTACATTAAGCTATGACGGTACAGATGTTAAAGCAACAGCTCAGTTTACCAACAGCGGACTTGAAGCAGGTTCCTATACTTATAACGCAACGGATAATGTCCTTTTGGATGCGCATGGGGAAGTGGTGGCACGTTCTACAGACGGCGTTGATTTCAAGGGTGATAGTGGAACCTCAGTATTTAAAGCCACAGTAGCATTAACAGATGGCGATGAACTTAAAGTAGGCGGAGCGGACATTTCTAATCAAGATGCAGCCAATACAGCGATTACTTCCATTAACAATGCGATTGAAACAGTTTCTGCAGAGCGTTCTAAAATGGGAGCCGTGCAAAACCGTCTAGAATTTACCAATAACAGTTTAGGAACTACTGCTGAAAACTTAACATCAGCTGAATCCCGTATTCGTGATGTTGATATGGCAAAAGAAATGATGACATTCACTAAGAATAATATTCTTTCTCAAGCAGCCCAGGCTATGCTTGCTCAGGCTAATCAGCAGCCACAAAATGTTCTTCAATTACTTCGTTAATAGATTGAAAAGTGAAAGCTTACTATTTTCTCTCATCTTTTTGTATAAAGCCGGAATCTCGCTATTCCGGCCCTTTTAAATATTTTTTAAAAAAGGAGGGGTTTTTTTTGAGGAAGCTCAAAACACTCCCACTGATCGTCAGTGTTTTGCTGATTGCACAACTGTTCTTTCCGATGATTGGCGCTCTGGCGGCGGAGCTGCAGGCGCCTGCTAATCTGAAAATCTATGAACGGTATCCTGGCAGTGCAGTCATTGAATGGGATACGGTTCCATACAGTTCTGGATATAAAGTGTACCGCTTGGACGGGGATGTAAAGACACAAGCGGCCCAGGTTACTACTAACAAGGCGTATATCTCCCTAAAAGAAGGAACCTATACCTATGCAGTCACCTCGATTGTAAATGGGCAGGAATCACCCTTATCTCAACCTGTGTCCATTGACATCGTTTATCCAGAAATGCAGGCACCCACAAATATAAACGCATCAGTACAACGTTATTATGATGTAACTCTAAGCTGGGAAAGTGCCAGCTATGTTCACTATTATAAAATCTATCAGGTAGTGGATGGAGTCAGGAAATTAATTACTACAACAGAACAAACCACTTATCCTTTTAAAACCTTGTCTGAAGGACATTATGTATATGAAGTTACCAGCTATAATAGTATCTTTGGAGAATCAGAGCAGGCGGCCCATATTGAAGTGGATGTCGTTTATCCACAAATGGAGGCCCCTGCTAATCTCAAATATTCTATAGCAAATGGTAATGATGTAACATTAAGTTGGGACCGTGCCACCAATGCAAATAAATATAATGTTTATGAAGTAGTTGATAATAACAAAACACTTGTTACTTCTACGACTGATTTATCTGCTGTGATAACAAATGTATCGGAGGGAGCCCATCATTATGAAGTGACCTCCTACAGCTATACTTTTAAAGAATCACAGAAAGCAACTGCAATTGATGTTGAAGTCATTCATCCAGATTTACAGACACCAGGCAATTTGAAGTTTTCAATCACAAACGGCAATGATGGAGCCTTAAGCTGGGGCAAGGTGGATTATGCAACGAACTACAAGGTCTATCAAATCATTGACGGGTCAAGAGTGCTGCTAAAGCAGACTCCTTATCAGCAGTTCAGTTTTACCAACATGGAAGAAGGAAATTATATTTATGAAGTAACGGCATTCAGTGACCGATTTGGTGAGTCGGCCCCAGCAAGGCTGGAGCAGCAGGTGGTTTATCCTGAAATGCAGAAACCTGCAGGATTTGCTGCGACGGTTTTAAATGTCAATACCCTCTATCTAAAATGGAACAAGGCGGAATACGCAACAACTTATAAAGTGTACCAGGTGGTAGATGGGGAACGGAAATTTGTTGCTGATATCAACAATACATATACAGCAATAAATAATTTACCGGAAGGTCATTATGTATATGAAATTACCTCCTACAGTGACCGCTTTGGAGAATCAGCTGAGGCTTCGCGTGTAGAAGCGGATATTGTTTATCCAGAAATACTTCCGCCGTATGTACAGGCATATGCTAATCAGGAAGCAAAGTCAATAGCTCTCTGGTGGGATGCAATCGATTATGCCACCTCCTACGATATTTACCAAGTAGTAGATGGACAGCGCACGCTCCTGCAAAATACACCGAATAACCGGATTGTTTTTAACAATATGCCTTATGGGGCATATACCTATGATGTCGTCGGGCGCAGTAAATATGGAGACTCTGATCCTTCTAATCAAGTCACGGCCAGCATTGAGCCAATTTTAGAAGCGCCAACCACTCCAAAAGCTTCGGTTACAGGGAACGACGCAGTCCTTAGCTGGGATCCAGTAAAAGATGCGGACTCTTATAATGTATATGAAGAGGTCAATGGGGAACGGCTTCTTGTCGATAACACGACAGATTCGGAATTAACGTTAGAAGACCTGGAGCCTGGTGAACATACGTACGTCATAGTTCCTGTTTCCGTAACAGGGAAAGAATCCAGCAGCTCCACAACCATCAATGTGGACGCCCAACAATTGGATACCACCCCGCCAGTAACAGAATCAAATGTAGTAGACAAGTGGTATCAAGGGGAAGCAGCAGTAGAACTAACCGCAAACGATGATTTAAGTGGCGTTGCGAAGACTTATTATTCTTTAGATGGAATCAACTTTGCTGAAGGCACAAACTTCGTAGTAAGTGAACCAGGAATCAAGACCGTTTATTTCTACAGCGTAGATAACGCAGGCAACCTAGAAGAAGTAAAAACAGCTGAAGTGAAGGTTGACGAAGCACCTCCAGTAACTACCTCTAATGTACCTGAGGGGTGGCTAAACGATTCATTCCTAGTTGACCTAACTGCGACAGATGATTTTAGCGGAGTCGAAAAAACCTATTACTCTATCAACGGTTCTGAATATACAACCGGTTCAAGCTTTGTAGTCAGTGATCCGGGAGTGAATACTGTGACCTTCTTCAGTATAGACCGAGCAGGAAATATTGAAGACGAAAAAACAGTTGAAGTCAAGATTGATAAAACAGCTCCAGAAACCGTAGCGAATATAGAAGACAAGTGGTATCAAGGCGACGTGGCAGTAGAATTAACGGCTACTGACGACCTTAGTGGAGTAGCGCACACCTACTATTCGATTAACGGCTCAGAATTTGCCGAAGGAACATTGTTTACGGTTACAGATGAAAGCGTGAATAAAATCTCCTTCTATAGTGTAGATAATGCAGGCAATGTTGAAGAAACACAGACAGTTGAAGTGAAAATTGATAAAACAGCACCAGAGACCGTCTCTGATGTTACTGACAAATGGTATCAAAGTGAAGTTCTTGTAAAATTAACAGCAACGGATGACTTAAGCGGAGCAGCACACACCTACTATTCTGTTAACGGTACCGAATATGTAGAAGGTACAAGATTCACTGTCAGCCAACAAGGCGTCAATAAAGTCTCCTACTACAGTGTGGATCATGCCGGCAACGTAGAAGAAGTAAAAACAGTTGAAGTAAAGATTGATAAAAACGCTCCAGTAACAACATCCAATGTGATCAACCAATGGAATCAAGGGGACGTGACAGTAGAATTAACGGCAGCGGATGATTTAAGTGGAGTAGCGCATACCTACTATTCTGTGAACGGCTCAGAATTCGCAGAAGGTACCAGTTTCACTGTAACAGATGAAGGTGTCAATAAAGTCTCCTTCTACAGCGTGGATAACGCAGGCAACGTAGAGGATCCGAAGACGGTTGATGTGAAAATGGACAAAACGGCTCCTGTCACAGAATCCAACGTAAAAGACCAGTGGAATCAAGGGGATGTAGCTGTAGAATTAACACCAACAGACAATCTAAGCGGTGCAGCGAAGACCTATTATTCTATAAACGGTTCCGAATTCACAGAAGGAACAAGTTTTACAGTAAGTGAAGAAGGGATTAACAAAGTATCCTTCTACAGTGTCGATGACGCAGGCAACAAAGAAGAAGCAAAAACAGTCGAAGTGAAGATTGATAAAACAGCACCAACTGTTACCGTCCCGATGAAAACGGAAGTCGCTCTTGGCTCCACCATCACAGTGGATTACACGGCTGTGGATAACCTTTCAGGGATTGTGGCAGAAGAAGTCACTCTTAATGGGAAGAACTATCAAAAAGGTGACCCAATCAATCTTGACCAGCCAGGAGAGTACAAACTCCTTGTTAAAGCAACTGATGCAGCAGGGTGGACAACTCAGGTGGAAAAAATATTTGTTGTCTACGTGGCAGCTGACCTTGAAGTCTTGCCAAAAGTGATTAAAGGAAACAAAGGTGTATTTACCGTAAAAGTCGATTTGCCTTGCAAATATCTGTTCCAGACATTTAATGTTCCTACCGTTAAATTAAACGGCGTTTCCGCAGCCTCTAAGAATTTTGGTCTGCAAATGCAAGCGGAATTCGGAATGTTCAAATTCGAGCGGGAAGATTTTGATTGGAAAAAAGGCGAAACCGAACTTGAATTGCGCGGTTACCTGGATAATGGTGTTTTGGTGATAGCCAGAACCACAGTTGATGTAAAATAGCGAACATGCCCTAGGAATCCATCCTAGGGCTGTTTGATTTTGCCTGGCATTCCTTTTAAAAAATAGATTCTTGCTTTATTAGACCCAGAGTATGCGAGATTCATAGTAGATAGCAAATATTTAGCTATATCGGAGGAGGCTAGATGAAGGAACTCACAGCACTTTTTATTGGTAATGTTAGAGTCAACAAGGAGCAGAAAGTCTTGAATCGCAGGGATGTGGGCATCTTTGGATTGGTAGTTGCATTTTGGGCAAACCCAGGTTCCATGTTTGCGGACCATCCCGAATGTTGCATCCTCCGGACACTGAACGCCGGTAATGATATCAGATTGGGGAATTTGGTAGTAAGGCAGGGGATCAAATTCTTTAGATGCATGATACTTTACAAGGTTTTTGCGCAGTCTTTTTAGTTCCTTTGGATCTATTTTTCCCTCCCTATAATGATTTCTGAGCAGTTCTACTTTTTCAGGAATTTCGAAAGCGAAACAAACTTTTCGGGAAACTTCAGCTCTGTTCGTTTCGGCCTTTAAAATCGTCGATGGCTTGCTAATCACGGCAAGTGTAATAATCGGTAGATTGTCAATACCCCAGTTTTGGAGCAATTTTTTAAATAGCCGTTGATGCCTTGTTCCTTGGGAGATCGGATCCTGATAGCCTTTTTCAGTGTTGTCTTTGGTTTGAATGATTTGGTGGAAATCCCTATTAAAAGTGAGTGTGCCGGAAATGTTTTTGGTTTCAATGAGAAGGGCAAATGAGTTGGTTATGACAAGCGTGTCAATTTGAAAGTAGTTTTTTCCGGAGGGGTAACGGAGGTCGTGAAAGATATAGTAGTCTTTTTCGGACAGTTCTTGTAAATAATAATCGGTGGTCAGTTCACCGCGGTATCCCGCCCATTTTTTGGCCAGATCGGCTTCGATTTGTGGTCTTTTAGGATGCGTCGGACGAATTCTTCGAAGTAAAGCCTGCAATTTGATGATATCGATTGGAATTTCCCGTTTCTTGATGATCAGATAAATCACTCCTATTCTCTTTTTCAAGATAGTAATTCGCTAATCAGGACTAAACCCCTGCCTATTTAAATGAATTTTTTATAAATGTGTCATTATTCACCAAATTTGGAGATGCTGTTTTATCAGCAAAAATTTCAATATATCGGCAAAATTTTTATTTTATCGGTAAAAAATCAAATATATCGGGAAAAATCACCATTATATCAGGAAATCGGCATTTTTTAAAAATAACCCCTCTATAATCAGAACCAGCCTGCCGATACTACTACAGAGAATATCTTTTATGCGAGGTGACTAGCCGTGAGTACTTCCGGGATTGCCAGGTTAACCGGGTTCGCATCAGGCCTCGATACTGACACGATTGTCAAAAAATTGATGAGTGCCGAGAGCGTGACTCTTAATAAATTAAAGCAGAACCAGCAAAAGCAAACGTGGCTCAGTGAAGCCTACCGGCAGTGGAACACTGATTTTTTGGCCTTTCGGTCCAATACCCTTTTTAATATGAATCTATCAAAAACTTATAATACGTTTGATGTCTCTTCAAGCCAAGGAAACGCAGTATCGGCAACCGCATCAGGGAGTTCCTTTGCCGGGACATACTCCGTTGAAGTCAAGCAACTGGCCAGCTCCGCCACCTTTACGGGCAGCAAAGTGGCACTGGACCCCACAAAAACATTGGGTAACACAATTCAAGGGACCGCGCAATTATCAGCTGATACATCCATTACCATGAAGGTCTATAACGACCCGAAGGACCCGGCTGCCTATCAATCGATGACGCTTGCCATCAAAACAACCGATACCATTGACGATGTCGTGGAAAAAATCAATGGGGCCAAAGACAGCACCGGAAAAAGCTTGGGGGTGGAGGCATTCTATGACCCTACCCTTCAACAATTCATGTTAAAAACAAAGGAGACTGGGGCGGCGGCCCAAATCGACCTCAGCGGAAATACAAGTGCGTCCAGTCTGGGGTTTTTAAGCAATACCCTCGGACTTGATCCAGCGAAATTAATCCAAAACGGCCTAAATGCCGATATCGTTTTCAATGGTAATGAGATCACGAATTTATCAGCCAATACAGCAACTATTATGGGGACTAATTTTACTTTTAAAAATATAACCATCGGGGCCAGCACGGTTACCGTTTCGCAAAATCCTGATGAAGTCATAAAAAATATTAAGGATTTTGTTGACCAATATAATAGCTTACTTGACAAGCTGAATACAGCCATCGAGGAGCCTGTCTACCGGGACTATCAACCGCTTTTGGACGAGCAGCGCACTGAGATGAGCGAGAAACAAGTAGAATTATGGGAGACAAAAGCCAAGAGCGGTCTTCTCCGGAGTGACCGGATTCTTACTGATGTTGTAAACAAGATACGCGGTGCCATGACATCCATCGTCGATAACGGCAGCAGTACTTATCATTCGCTCGCATCGATTGGAATTTCCTCCAATAGCTATCAGGATAAGGGGAAATTGTATGTCGATGAAACCAAGCTACGACAAGCAATCCAAGAGGATCCCGACGCAGTGGAAAAGTTGTTTTCACAGCTTGGGGATACGGATAAAGGGACCAATGGCTTCATCAATCAGCTCTCCGATATCTTTCAGAACGGTATCAAAGACCTGACGAGCAAGGCCGGTTATACGGGAAACAGCCTGTACGACCAAAGCGTCATCGGTAAATTATTGACGAACATTCAAAATGATATTAGCACGCAAAACGATCGATTATCGAAAAAGGAAGACCAATATTACAGCAAATTCTCCGCTATGGAGCAGGCCATCTCTCAATTCAACTCCCAAAGCTCATGGCTGTACCAGCAAACCGGACAATAAAAAAAGGAAGACCCCCCGCATTAAGCGAGCTCGGTCTTCCCGGTTATCGTATCAAAATAGCGTTGAACGCCAGTCACCCAATGGTTATTTAACTGATTCGGGTCGTTGGCTGCGCCAATCGGCGCGTATTTGGCTCCAATTTGAGCAATCGATGTTTTACCCTTGTCCAAATAATTTTCCCGCAGGTTACGGGCCATATCAAAAATGCTGTCCTGAATCGAGTCGTAGGATTTTAACCCGTTTTTGCCCATCATCCCAGCTACATTATATTTAAACCGGGCAGCATTAGAGGTTCCGTTGCCAGTCTCATGAATCGAAATCGCAGCCAAGAGCGCGGGGCTGATTTGATACTTTTCCCCAGCCTCGGCGAAGTATTGCCCGGTATTTTGCAACACACCTTTTAAATAAGAGTTCAGGGCATCAGCATCGATTGCGGCAGTATTTAACTCTGTACCGGTTGTTGCTTGCAAAGGTTCGGATACATCACCGGCCGTGTAGGAATTCAAGCCGGAAAATAGCAATGAAGAAATATCCGAATTGCTAGTTTGATTGAGTTCAGCTTGCAGGAGAGCTTGCTGCAACAGAAGTTCAAACGAACTGCTGTTCAAGCCGGATAGAGAGGTTGATGGACTTTGTCCGATACGTGAAATGTCCATCATGGTTTTGTAAAGCAACCAATTGGTGGACAGATTTCCGATATTCATAGCTGTCGTCTCCTTATCACGTGTTTGTTTTTATTTTATCTCTATTATACCTCTATGAAAATAACTTTTCTAAAAAAATACTTATTTGTTAAAAAGTAGGTGAAAAAAGTGATCCAGCTTGCAGCAATACAGAATCAACTCAGCAAACAGCCGAGTAAAACAACTGGAAAAGAGGGAGAACCGACTGCTGCTTTTGATCTGTTGCTCCAATTGTCCAGCCAGGAGGAAGAACCGGAAAGTGAGCCAAATGCAGACCTACCTCAATTGCTGCTGTTCCCGTTCCTTCAACAGGCAGGCCGCATAAATCAGCTTTGTCCTAATGCGGGAAATCCCGATGTTGAATCTAATCAGGAGGGATTGCTTCAACCGGTAGTAGTGACAACAGGAGATATCCCAGCTGCCTTGTTACCTGAACACCCCGACATACCGGCTATGGAACTTCAAACGAAAGATGGAGTGACTGGAGAACAGCAATCGGGAACAGGCACCTTTCAGGTATTGGATGGGAGATCCCTAGCGGAACCGACACTTAACAAAGAAGAAGCCATCCCCTTTCAAATGCAGACTAAAGAAGATGTAAGTGGATGGGACTCCCCACAAAAGGCGACCGATGATGTTCAAGTGGTGAACTTAACACCGCAGGTGATGGTGTCATCCGGAAATGAAATGACAACTCAGGCCATGGTTGCCCCTAGTGGGGATCCGACCGACATGCCGGCTCAAACCGTACGGGCGGATCGTTTCGACCAAGACATCACGCAGTTTATCGAGTCCGCTATCCAAGTGTCCGGTTCCGAAGATGGAATTGAGGCGGCCTTTACTCTGGTGCCGAAGCATTTAGGGAAAGTGGAGGTCAAAGTTAAAATTCAGGATGGACAAGTAACCGCAGAATTCTTGACCAGCACGCCGCTTGGTAAGGACTTGTTGGAAACCAATGTCCAAGCATTGCGCTCCAGCCTTGAAACACAAGGACTGCAAGTGGCCAAAATCGATATCACCCAGCAAATCCAAAGCCCGGCCCTCAACTTCATGGGAACCCTCTCGCAACGGGGAGATTCACATGGCAGACAAGGCCAACAGCCGGATTCCCGAAAGCGTGGCGGCCTGCAAGCGATACAGCCCCAAGAAGAATATCGCGAATATGATTTGCCTATAGATGGGGCTTCACAAATTAACACAACTGCCTAAGGAGGACCAGCCGTGACAACGATTAATTCTATCAACAACTACACAACCGCATCCGCAAGCACCCAGGCAAAACAAGATTTAGGAAAAGAAGCGTTTCTTAAAATATTGGTCACCCAACTGCAAAACCAAGACCCGACCCAGCCGCAGCAGGACGGGGAATTCATTGGACAAATGGCGCAGCTCAGCGTACTGGAGCAGTTGTCCAACTTAAATAACTCGCTGACAGCCTACCTCGAGTCAAGCAATAATCTCAGTCAGCACTCGTACGTGTTGGGCAATACCGTCACCTGGACGAATCCTGAAACCAATGCACAGGAGAGCGGAATCGTTACGGGGATTAATTATAAAAACAATCAGGTCTACTACAAAGTCGGTGACCAAGAAATTGTATCGAGCAGCATCACTTCCATGGAAATCAATCAAAACTAGGGGGAAAACCACATGTTACGTTCATTAAATTCAGGAGTATCAGGGCTTAAAGGGTTTCAAACGAAGTTAGATGTCATTGGTAATAACATTGCAAACGTCAATACCGTAGGATTTCAAAAAAGCCGGGTCATGTTTGAAGATATCTTCAGCCAGACCGTAAAGGATGCAACTGGACCCAAGGATAATCCCGCCTCAGGCGGTACCAATCCGATACAAGTCGGGTTGGGAACTAAAGTGGGCAGCATTGATACGGTGTTTACGCCGGGAAGCCCGACGACAACGAATATCGGCACCGACCTCTATATTGATGGAGATGGCTTCTTTGTGGTTCAAAATGCGGCCGGGGAACAGTTTTTAACACGGGCCGGCAATTTCAAAGTAGACAGTAACAATCAGTTGGTCTCCCAAAATGGCTTGTTTGTTTTAGATCAAACAGGTGCCACAATTACCATTCCGAATAAATACATTTCCTTTGCCATTGACTCCACCGGGGAGATCATTGGGGTGGATGCGAAAGGCAACAGTGTAGATTCCACTATTAAAATCGGAACCGTAGAGGTAAACAATCCAGGCGGGCTTGATAAAGCGGGAGGATCTTTATATTCGTTAACCCCAAATGCCGACAGCCGCAGAATGGCAGGTCTGCTAAAACAGGGCAGCGATGCTTCGATTATCTCAGGCGCCCTGGAAATGTCGAATGTCGATTTGTCAGAGGAGCTGACCGACATGATCACCGCTCAAAGGGGCTTCCAAGCCAATGCGAAAATCATCACCGTGTCCGACTCCATTTTGGAGGAACTAGTAAACTTAAAACGATAACCACCAATGTGAGAATATCATCCCAGATATTCTCCTTTTTTTGACAAAAATATATATAATTCGAACGCATTCGTCATTTTATGGGGGTATTCTACAAAATTTATTTGAAAATATATATTTGTAATGTTATCATTTTCCTAGAATAATTCGAAAATTGATAAAGGCAAACCTGGGGAAACCCAGTGACGCAAAGCTAAAGGGGCTAAATTGTCAATACAGTATGCTCGCCAGCTACCGATAATAGGTTTGTTGTCCTAAACTATCTATGTTTATTTGCTATGGACGAGACTATTCTTCGGGGTGGTCTCGTCTTTTTTTGTGGGCATATTTAAATAGTCTTTAAGGAATAAGAGGTGTGAATAAATGGACAATGGTATGCCGAATTCCCTAAGTTTTGGTGGTGGCCCAGCTGAACCAAAAGTCTACGATTTTAAAAAAGCATTGCGGTTATCAATGGAACAGGTCCGGGTTCTGACTAGAATTCACGAGAACTTTGCTTATCAATTTGCTTCGTTTATCTCCTCTGAATTGCGGACGTTTGTCCAAGTGGATGCCGCCAGTGTGGAACAGATGCTGTACGAGGAATTCATTAATCAGCTGCCCGATACCACGATTTTAAGTGTGTTTGAATCCGGAGAGCAGGGCATCCGCATGGCGATGGAATTGAATCCGCAAATGGCGTTTGTCATGATTGACCGTCTTTTGGGCGGTAAGGGGACCATTGGGGAATGGGGAAGAACTTCTCTTACGCCGATTGAATCAAACGTATTGAAGCGCCTGCTTGAGGGCGTGGTCCAAATTCTTCAGAAGGCCTGGAGCGATATTATGGTCCTGCCGCTTGCGTATGTCAATATGGAAACCAATCCGCAGTTTTTACAATTGGGAATTCCCACTGAAACCGTAATCGTCATCCGCTTCCAGATTACCATCGGAAAGATGGAACAGATGATGCATTTGTGTATTCCTTACATATTGTTAGAGCCGTTTATACCCAAACTGTCCTCCCATAACTGGTACGGACATGGAAAATGGGCGAAGAACAAGGATGAAAGTGAATTTTTGCAAGGGCGGATTGAGCATTTGACGGTTCCGGTTATTACAGAATTGGGACGGGCATCCATCACGATTGAGGAACTGCTTGGACTTTCTGTGAATGATGTTATTCAATTGCACCAACTGGTCGATGAGCCTTTGCAAGTAAGGGTCAATGAAGAAGTGAAGTTTTTCGCGCATCCTGGCACGAAGAAATCCAGGGTAGCAATGAAAATTGAACATGTGGTGGAAGGAGAGAGGGCGCGTGATTGAGCAGGGGAAACTCACCCAGGATGAAATGGCTGCCTTGCTTGGCGGTGACAGGCAGGAAGTGGCCGAAAAGCCGTTTCTGTTTACAGAGCTTGAGCCTGATCCTGACCAAGGACCTCAAACAGAACAAATGAACTTAGACCTCCTTTTGGAGATCCCGTTAGAGATTGTCGTGGAACTGGGGAGAACCAAAATGAAAATCAGCGAGGTGCTGGAATTAACGAGCGGTTCCATTGTGGAGCTGGACAAGATGTCAGGGGAGCCGGTTGATATTTTTGTCAACAATAAGCTGATTGCCAGGGGCGAAGTGGTCGTCATCGAGGAGCACTTTGGCGTAAGAATTAAGGAAATTTGCCAATCACCTTTATAAAAGGGATCCAAACATATGTATGAGGAAAAACAGGCTCAACTTAATCATTATTTGGACTTAACGGTGAGGGTTTTGGAGGCGCTGAAGCAGGGGGCCGAGGAGAAGGTACCGGAACTCATCGGGCAGCGGGAAGAATGCATAACCGCCATTAACCGGCTGGATGAGAAAGCGGGGAAGCCACTAATGAATGAATTCATTCGCAGGATTTTGAACCAGCTTTTGTCCCTGGAAGAGGAAATCAAACCAGAGCTTCAGCGTGTGATGCGGGAAATGTCCAGCCGAAACAGGAACGAGCAAAATAATCAATTCGTCAAGAGGCAGTACGAAGATTGGCAGGCAGTTCCTAAGGGTGTTTTTTATGACCGGCGGAAGTAAGGAGTGTGGAAACATGAAGAATTTAAACGAAATTTACCAGAGAAACCAGGTGTTAACGGCCAAACCTGAAGAACTGACACTCATGCTCTATAATGGCGGGGTCAAAAATCTCTATCAGGCAAAAGTGGCCATCGAGAATAAGGACCCTGCGAAGGCCCATTCTTTAATCATAAAAACGCAGGAAATTCTTACAGAGCTTATGGTGACGTTGAATATGGATTATGAAGTATCCAGGTCTCTTTTTTCTCTCTATGAATATATGAAACAACGATTGATTGAAGCGAACATTGGAAAAGATGCGGGAATAGTGGATGAAATAGAAGGAATGTTTCGGGGGCTGAAAACCACTTGGTCAGATGCCATTAAAACCATGAAGACCAATTAATCAGCAGTTATTTTAAAAAGAGAGGGTGACAAGATGAACCAGCTGATTGGAATCATGTCGAGTGCTTTGGATGCCTCTATGTTACGGCAGAAGTCCATTTCCAATAATATTGCCAATGCCGATACCCCAGGGTACAAGCCAACCAAGGTTTCCTTTGAAGAGCTTCTGCAAAAAGAAGTCCAAAGCCAATTTGTCGGGAAACGCACGAATAGCAAACATGTCACCATCGGAGCGGCCTCTGCTATTCCTACTGCTAAGCTCGAACAGCAACAAGACGTTGCATTTTCCACAAGCGGGAACGGTGTCGATTTGGACGCGGAAATGACACAGCTGAGCCAAAATAATATTTGGTATCAAGGATTAACCTATGGAATCAATGAAGAGTTTAACTTATTAAAAACATCGATTAGTGGAAGGGGATAATCACCGTGTCGATTTTTCAATCTTTAAATATCAGTGGTTCCGCGTTAACCGCGAATCGCCTTAAGCTGGATGTTGTATCCTCTAATATCGCAAATGCCAACACCACGAGAAGCCAATACATCAACGGAGAATGGGTTCCCTACCGCAGGAAAATGGCTGTAGTGGCATCCAACCAGACCCCGGCATTTGCCAATTATCTTCAGAACGAACTCTCAGGAGTCCGCGTTACCAATATTGTAGAAGATACTACCCCGTTTCAGGCCGTTTATGACCCGTCAAACCCAGATAGTAATGAACAGGGCTATGTGATGATGCCCAATGTCGATGTGACGAAGGAAATGGTCGACTTAATGTCGACATCGCGAGCATATGAAGCCAACGTCACCGCATTCAATTCAGGCAAATCGATGCTACTGAAGGCTTTGGAGATTGGACGTTAAGGATAGGAGGAATCGAACATGAACATTGCGAGTTTACAAGGAGCAGGCAGCGGTTTTTTGCAAACCAATAAGCCCCAGGCCGCTGCAGAAACTACCAACTCCTTTGGAAATCTGTTGAACCAGTATATACAAGAGGCTAATGGGAACGTTCAGGACTTTGAAACAAAATCACTGGCTTTGGCAAAAGGGGAAGACATCAACCTGCATGATGTGACAATAGCAGCCCAAAAAGCAAGCATTGCTGTCACTTTAACTACACAAGTGCGTGACAAGGCAGTGGAAGCTTACCAAGAGATAATGAGAATGCAAATCTAGTAAAAATCTGCAGAGGAAATAGTGGAGAAGCATGATTCAACAATTACGCAACTTGAAAGAAAAGTATATGGATTATTGGAATTCGGTCAGCAAAAAACAAAGATTCCTATTTATTGGTCTATTCATAGCGGTGATATTGGCTTTATCTCTCACTATTTATTTTGTATCGAAACCGACCTATGTCCCGCTGTTTACCAATGAACTAAGCCAAAAGGAAATCGGCGATATCAAGGCGGAATTGGACCAGGAAGGCTATACCGACTACAGATTGGACAAAAATGGGACGATGATTTCGGTGCCCCAGGAGGATGTCGACAATTTATTGGTTTCCTTGGCATCTAAAGGTCTGCCGAAAACTGGCACGATCAGTTTTTATGACATGACGAAAGATTTGCAGTTCGGAGCAACTGACCGACAGCTGGATGCGATGGAAAAAGAGGCGCTTCAAGGCGAAGTGGCAGACCTTCTGACCCATGTTGAAGGGGTCAAAAATGCAGCGGTTGTGATTACGACCCCTGATGAGGGTTTGTTTGCCCGGGAGGATGAAACCGAAAAAGCTTCCGCTTCCGTGGTCGTGGAATTAGAACCGGGTTATGAATTAGATGCAAAGGAAATCGAGGTCCTGTATCATCTCGTTTCGAAAAGTGTCCCCAATCTTCCTAAAGAGAATATCGTCATAACCGACCAAGGCGGACAGGGACTGGATTTACCGGGTGAATCCACAGGTGCGCTAGATAATTATGACCAGCAACGGAAAATCCAAAAGGAAATCGAAACGGACATCCAACAAGACCTGCAGCAGATGCTCGGGACGATTATCGGGAAAAACAAAGTGCTGGTACAAGCATTTGTACGGCTGAATTTTGACCAGGTGAAAACGAAAGAAGAATTAGTTGAGCCTGTGATTGAAGATGAAAATGGCAAAAAAACAAAAGGCTTGGCTGTCAGTGTGGAAGAAATTACGAAGGAATACAGCGGGAATGACACCGCCACGTCTGTGGATGGAACCGGCCAAACCGATGTACCGGAGCAATATCCCTCCGGTGACACATCTCAGGAAAACACGTCGAAGGAATTGGAAAACCGGGTGAACTATGAAGTGAATCGGGTCACCAATGAGATTGTTAAAAGCCCTTATCAAATGGAGGACTTGACCATCAATGTCGGCGTCGAGCCACCCGATCCAAAGAACCCAAATTCGCTTACGGCTGATACAAAGGAAAATATCCAGCAAGTTCTCTCTAATGTTGTACGAACGGCATTAAGCTCGAATACGGGCCTAACCGATCAGGATATCGCATCGAGGATTACCGTATTTTCTCAAGAATTCAGCGGGAAGACGCAAGCGCCAAAACTCGAGGAGAAATCCAACAGTCTGCCGCCTTGGCTTATGTACGCCCTGATCGGTGCCGCAGGATTGATTTTGTTGCTTGTCGTCCTATTACTTCTGCTTCGGAGAAGGAAAGCAAAGGATGAAGAAGACGAGTTCTTTCCTGCCTTTGAAGAGGCCAAGCATGAACCTATTGAGCTGAAGGAAGATGAAAAAGTCGCGATTAAGAAGCAAGTGGAACAAATGGCGATGCAACAGCCGGAAGAATTTGTCGGTCTGTTGCGGAATTGGCTTTCGCGTGATTAGTGAAGGGGAGCGAACAGAGTGGAACAGTTTACGAACACACAAAAGGCAGCCATTTTACTGCTTTCCGTCGGTCCAGATGTTTCAGCCGGAATCATGAAGCATCTGCAAGAGAAAGAGATTGAGAGCATCACAAAGGAAATCACGGAGCTGCGCAGGGTTACTCCCGATGTAAAAGAAGCCATCATTCGGGAGTTTCACCAGCTGGCTGTCGACTCCAATATTGTCTCTTATGGCGGCATTGATACGGCAAAGGATTTATTAAAACGGACCTTTGGCCCTGATAAGGCAGCGGGGTTCCTCAAACGGATGGGCAATCAGACCAGCAACCGTCCATTCCAATTTATCCAACAGATTGAACAAACCCAGATTTTTCACTTGCTGCAATACGAAAATGCCCAAACAGTCGCCTTGGTTTTGTCCTATCTGGATGCTGAAAAGGCGGCAGCAGTACTCTCGGCCTTTCCGCCCGAGCGGCAGATTGAAATTGCAAGAAGGATTGCGATGATGGATACCGCATCGCCGGAAACCATTCAGCAGGTGGAGCAGGTATTGCAGGAAAAGCTGACGATGACCAGCTCACAAAAACAAGAGGCACAAAAGGGAATCGATTCGATTGTCAGCATTTTAAGCAGTGTTGACCGCGGAACGGAAAAGAATATCCTGGAAACATTGGGTGAACAGGATCCCGATTTGGCCAACGAAATCAAACAGCGGATGTTCGTGTTTGATGATATCGCCTATCTTGATAACCGTTCTATCCAAAGGGTATTAATGGACGTACAAAATCAGGATTTGGCTTTGGCGCTCCGCATGACGACACAAGGCGTGAAGGATGCCATCTATCGGAATATTTCCAAACGGCGTGAAGAAGGGCTTGAAGAGCAGCTGAACTCAAATGAGCAGATACGCATCAAGGACGTGGAGGATGCCCAAGGACGGATTGTCACAATTATCCGCAAGCTGGAGGAAGAGGGCGCTATTATCATTTCTCGAAATGGGGAAGAGAATCTTGTCATCTAGATTGGTAAAAGCAGTAAATGTGGTTGCAAACGGACAAAAGGTTGTGGATGTGCCAAAGCTGGGGTTGCTTCGGGAAAAACTGCCCTCCCGGGACGTCCTTGATTTGCAAACGGAGGACCTGACGGCTGAGCTGGAGAGGCAAAAGGAACGGGCACAAAAAGAATTCGAACAGTGGCGTGCCAATGAAGAGGAAAACTTCCGAATCCAGTTGGAGGAAGAAAAACGCCTTGGGTATGAAGAAGGCTATCGGCTTGGTATCGAGGATGGCCGTATGCATGCCCAGATGGAATATCAAACGCAATTGAGAAAAGCGGCCGGAATCCTTGAGGAAGCCTATCAAGAAAAAGCAGAAATCGTCAAGGAAGCGGAGCCGTTTGTGATGGAACTGACGATGGAAATCGCCAAAAAGGTTCTGCAGCAGGAATTAAAAACCCATCCCGACGCTCTGATCCATATCATTAAACAAATGCTCGCATCCGTTTATGAAACGGAATCCGTCTCCATTGGCGTCGCCCCCGAAGATTACTCGTTTGTCCAAAAACAACGGGAGCAATTACTGGCAATGGACAACGGCCAAGTCGAAATCAAGGTGTTTCCCGATTACTCGATTCAAGAAGGAGGCTGCATCATCCGGACCTCCTCCGGCAGTGTGGATGCACGGATTGATGTCCAGTTGAGTGAAATCAAGAAGGTGCTGCTCGCGTACCAACAGGAGGAGCGCCATGAGTAAATGGGACAGTAAGCCATACCTCGAATTGCTGGAAACCATCAATCCGATCAAG
Source organism: Neobacillus camarae (assembly GCF_054950115.1). Lineage (NCBI taxonomy): Bacteria > Bacillati > Bacillota > Bacilli > Caryophanales > Bacillaceae > Neobacillus > Neobacillus camarae. Next base: position 898,998 of record NZ_JBUCKX010000002.1, read on the forward strand.
ATGAACGGGAAAGTCACCCAGGTAATTGGTCTGACGATTGAATCACAGGGCCCTGATGTCAAGCTGGGCGATATCTGCCATATCTTTTCCCCGCAGCAGCAAAAGCCGATTATGGCAGAGGTGGTCGGCTTCCGAAATCACAAGGTCCTGCTGATGCCGCTGGGAGAACTTCAAGCGATTGCCCCAGGGTGTGATGTGGTTTCCACCGGAAAGCCGTTAACGGTGAAGGTGGGAATGGACCTGTTGGGCCAAGTGCTCGACGGGCTGGGCAACCCGATGGATGGCGGCAATCTTCCGGCGGGACTTCCCGAAGCGGGGACGGACAATCAGCCGCCCAATCCTTTGACCAGACCAAGGATTTCGGAACCGTTAAGTGTCGGGGTGCGGACGATTGACGGACTGCTGACGGTGGGCAAAGGCCAGCGGGTCGGTGTTTTTGCCGGCAGCGGCGTTGGAAAAAGCACATTGCTTGGCATGATTGCCAGAAACACCGAAGCCGATGTGAATGTAATTGGCTTAATCGGTGAGAGGGGCCGGGAGGTATTGGACTTCATCGAGCGGGACTTGGGTGAAGACGGTTTGAAAAAGTCCGTTGTCGTGGCCGCCACTTCCGATCAGCCAGCGCTGATTCGTATCAAGGGAGCGATGATTGCCACGGCCATAGCCGAATTTTTCCGAGACCAGGGGCTGAATGTCAATCTTATGCTCGATTCGGTCACAAGGTATGCGATGGCCCAAAGGGAAATCGGTCTGGCAATCGGTGAACCTCCGGCAACGAAAGGCTATACCCCTTCAGTTTTCGCACTGTTGCCGAAGTTATTAGAGAGAGCCGGAACCAACGAAAAAGGCAGCATCACGGCCTTCTATACGGTGCTGGTTGACGGTGATGATATGAATGAACCGATTGCCGACACGGTTCGGGGAATTTTGGACGGCCATATCGTGCTGGATCGGAATCTGGCCCGTAAAGGGATCTACCCGGCCATTGATGTATTATCGAGCGTCAGCCGGGTGATGAGTGAAATTACCACCGCGGACCATTTGCGGGCAGCGGAACGTCTCAAACATCATATGAGCGTGTATCAAAATGCCGAGGACTTAATTCAGATTGGGGCTTATAAGCGGGGAACGGACCGCGACATCGACCGGGCTGTGGATGTCAAGGAGTGGATTGACCAATTCGTGAAACAAGGGACGAAAGAATCCCCATCGATTGAAACCACTGTCGATTTATTGTTGAAAAAGTTTGGGGAGGATCCTCTATGACATTTCATTTTCCATATATGCATATTTTAAACCTTAAAGAAAAGGAAAAAGACCAAGCACTATCGGAGTTCGGTCTACTGACGCAAAAGAAAGAAGCGATCATGAAAGAATATCGCTCGTTCGAAGTAAAAAAGGATGAATTTATACAACAGGCTCAGGAGCGCCGCAGTACCTCCATTGCGGACATCCAGCAACGTAATGAGTATCTTTCTTCTTTAGACCGGAGACTGGCTGGATTGAAAGAACAAATCGAGTTATTCGATAAGGAGATCGCCGACAAACAGACGGAACTTTTAGCCAAACAGCAAGAGGAAAAGACATGGTTCCATTTGCGGGACAAATCCTATGAGAAGTACATCCAAAAACAGAAAAAAATCGAGCAGGATCTGATGGATGAAATGGCCACCATCCGTTATTACCATCAACGCTTGTCCATATAGACGTTTCAAAAGGAGAGGACGAATATGAAAGAGCAGAGGACGGGAGCGACCGGGGCTGTTCAGTCGGTACGGTTTTCACCGCTGCCAGACGAGGGAGCGGTCACATCAGGCAAAAAGCAGATTCAGTTATTAACAGATGTGTCACTGCATGTTTCCTTTGAGTTGGGAAGGACAACCAAGACCGTCCGGGAAATTCTTCAGCTCAAGACCGGGTCAGTGGTTGGGCTGGATAAGCTGGCAGGAGAATATGTCGATGTTCTTGTAAACAAACAGGCTGTGGCGGTCGGGGAGGTTGTCGTGATGGATGACAAATTTGCTGTCCGGATTACCGACGTCATTTCCCAGGTGGAAAAAGAGAAAAAGTGGAAATGAGAGGGAGTTGCACGTGCGAATATGGAAAAACTGGCTTGTCCTTCTAATCGTCAGCCTAATCGGTTTGCTTGTGCCGGTGACACCCGTGCAGGCGAAGGAGGGGACGGTGTATGAACAATTTGAGAAAACACCTTCTGCCGGACAAAAGGAAACGGTCCAATCTCCCGAGACAACGGATACTTCCATCGTCCCATATGCGGCAAAATTTATCGGTTCCTTCCTATTAATAATAGCCCTATTGTTTGTCCTGTTAAAATATCTTTCTGGAAAAAAAGGAATCTATGCCAAACGGGGGCCGTTCCATGCATTAGGTGGCCATGCTCTCGGCAAGAACCGCTCCGTGCAGATGATCCTGATTGGCGAGACTTTATACATATTGGGCGTGGGTGAAGATGTCCAGTTGATTCGGGCGATCCCTCCCGGCGAGGAACAAAGCAGGCTACTCGAAATCATTGCGGAAAAACCGGCCGATGCGGTGTCCACCTGGAGCGCAAAAATCAAAAAAACGTCCCAGCAAAAATGGGAGGAGCTTCTGTTAAAAAAATTAAAAGAAGAGAAATCGGACGGCGAGGAACAGTCGTCAGGTCCCAATGGGAAAGGGGGTGACCGGCGCTGAAAAAGCTGATTCTTCTTACACCTTTGTTATTCTTTTTAGGGCATTATACCGTTTTTGCGGAAACTACCATCTCAACGGTGCCGGGCATCCACTTTGATACCGGGGGAGCAGATGCTTCCGGTACAGCTTTATCCATTAAATTAATCCTTTTATTGACGGTATTGTCGGTGGCGCCGGGTATTCTTTTGCTGATGACGTCGTTTACCCGGATTGCCATTGTCCTGTCATTCGTGCGGTCCGCGCTCGGCACGCAGCAAATGCCGCCAAACCAAGTGATCATGGGACTAAGTTTGATCTTGACCTTTTTTATCATGGGCCCGACTTTTCAAGAAGTGAACCATCAGGCGCTTCAACCGTTCATGAAAGGCGATATGAATCAGGAACAGGCCATGAACAAAGCGGCCGCCCCGATGAAGGAATTTATGGCCAAGCAAACCCGTGAAAGTGACTTGCAGCTATTTTTGGATTATCGCGGGGAAACCAAAAAGATGGAATCGGTTCAAGACATCCCGTTGACAGCTTTGGTTCCGGCCTTTGCCATCAGCGAGCTGAAAACAGCGTTCCAGATGGGTTTTCTCATTTTTATTCCGTTTATCATAATCGACATGATTGTGGCGAGTGTGCTGATGGCCATGGGCATGATGATGGTGCCGCCGTCGCTGATCTCGCTGCCGTTTAAAATCTTGCTGTTTATTTTAGTGGATGGCTGGCAATTGGTCGTCCAATCGTTGTTTGTAAGTTTTCAATAAGGAGTAACCGTATGACACCTGACAGCATTATGGGGCTGGCGCAAAGCTCCATTTATCTAACGATCCTTGTTTTGGCGCCGATATTAGGTGTGGCCTTGGCGGTGGGGCTCATCATCAGTATTTTTCAGGCGATAACCCAAATCCAGGAACAAACTCTTTCTTTTGCGCCGAAAATTATTGCCGTTTTTGCCTGCCTGCTCGTGTTTGGTCCCTGGATGCTGACGCATCTTGTTGATTTCACCAAAAATATCCTGACGAACCTGCCGAATTTTATCGGGTAACCAGTTATGGCGATTTTTAACGAGATTCCATTATTTTTGCTGGTGCTTGTCCGGATGAGCTGCTTCTTGGTGGCGGCACCGTTATGGATGGAGCGGGAGGTTCCGGCTATTTTTAAAATGGGGACCGCACTTTTTATTTCATTGCTGGTGGCCGGGTTGATTCAGCCGGACCAGGTCATTGAAATGAATGAGAGTTACCCTTTGCTTGTATTAAAAGAAATGGCTGTCGGTTTAGCTCTAGGATTTTTCACAGCGGTATTGCTCTATGCAGTGCAACTGGCCGGGAGCTTTATCGATTTGCAGAGCGGATTTGCCATGGCGACCATGTTTAATCCGTCCACCGGAATCCAAGAGAATCTGACAGGAAGATTTTTTTACCTGTTGGCCATTCTTTTTTTTCTGTCGATTAACGGCCATCATTTGTTGATTCGAGGAATATTAGCGAGTTATGACTGGATTCCCGTTGAATCTTGGCTGCCTGCTGCCGTTTCTGAAAATCTAGTCACTTTGGCGCTAAGTACTGTCAAAAACATGTTTTGGCTGGCAATCTTAATGGCTTCGCCGATTGTCGGGACGATGTTTTTGGTCGATATGGCACTGGGGATTTTGGCAAAAACTGTTCCGCAAATGAATTTGTTTGTTGTCGGGATTCCCATTAAAATGGCCGCCCATTTTATCGTGTTATTTGTGTTCATACCTGTGTTTTTGGTTATCATGGAAAAGCTTGTTTCAACGATGGTTTCGTCATTGGAACAAATGCTGCGGATATTAGGGGCGTAAACATGTACCTACGATTTGATTTACAATTCTTTGCCGAAAAAACCGAGAAAGCCACACCCCAGAAAAAGCAAGAGGCAAGGAAAAAGGGGCAGGTCGCAAAAAGTACGGATTTATCGAATGCCGTTGTCCTGTTAACTTCCTTTGCGGTGCTGTCCTTCTTAGGCGGGAGCATGGGGGAATATCTTGTGCAGCTGTTTCGCCAAGGGTTTAGCGACTGGCTGGTGATGGATTTGAACCAAAAGTCGGTTTCGCTGTTATTTACCGAGCTATTGAAGGATAGCGTGCTGATTGCGGCGCCTTTGATTTTTGCGGCTTGGCTGGGCGGGTTTGTATCGACGATTGGCCAGGTTGGGTTTTTGGTATCCACTGAATCACTCAAAATGGATTTGAAAAAAATCAACCCAGTCGAAGGAGCCAAGAAGATGTTTTCGGCGCGGACCCTGGTTGAGTTCATCAAATCGATTCTAAAGCTAATCGTGATTTCGGCAGTGACGGGGCTCTTTCTTTGGAAGCAAAAAACCGTGTTAGTCAACCTGCCGCAAATGGAACCGCTCCGGATGGCCTCGTTTTTGGGAACATTGATGGTGAAGCTGGGCCTTGTGATTTCAGCGGTCTACTTTGTTATCGCGGTGGCCGATTTATTTTACCAGCGGTTTGAACTTGCAAAGAGTTTGCGCATGTCCAAGCAAGATATTAAAGATGAATTTAAGAAGACGGAAGGCGATCCGCTGATTAAACATAAAATCAAGGAAAAACAGCGGCAGATTTCACAAGCACGGATGATGCAGGATGTGCCAAAAGCCAAAGTCGTTGTGACCAACCCGACCCACTTTGCGGTGGCAATTGCCTATGAGGCCGGGAAAACGACGGTGCCGGTGGTCGTGGCGAAGGGTGCTGATTATCTCGCGCAGAAAATTAAAGAAGTCGCCAAGGAGCATCGGGTCGTGATTATGGAAAACAAGCCGCTCGCCCGTACGCTTTATGCATCGGTTGAGATTGGCGAGGAGATCCCGGAAGAACTGTTTAAGGCAGTCGCGGAGGTGCTCGCTTACGTTTATAAGGTGAAAGGGACACTTGGCAACTAAGGGGAGAACTAGATGAACTTGAAAAATACAGGTGTGTTAATAGCGGTGATCATGATTGTCGTGATGATGGTGCTTCCATTGCCGACGATCCTATTGGATATCCTGCTATTATGCAATCTATCGCTGTCGATTATGATTCTATTAATCACGATGAATACGAAGGAGCCGCTTGATTTTTCCATCTTTCCGTCCTTGCTTTTGTTGACGACCTTATTCCGGCTTTCATTGAATGTCTCCAGCACGAGGTCGATTCTGACCAATGCCAAGGCGGGTAACGTGATTGAAACGTTTGGCGACTTTGTCGTCGGCGGGAATGCGGTCGTCGGCTTTATTGTGTTTTTGATTTTGGTCATCATTCAATTTATCGTCATCACCAAGGGATCGGAGAGGGTTGCAGAGGTCGCCGCCCGGTTCACCCTTGACGCGATGCCGGGGAAACAAATGAGTATTGATGCCGATTTGAATACCGGCATGATCAATGACCAAGAGGCGCGGAACCGCAGAAAAAAAGTCGAACAGGAAGCCGATTTTTACGGATCCATGGACGGTGCGAGCAAATTCGTCAAAGGCGATGCCATCGCCGGCATCATTATTTTGATCATCAATGTCCTTGGCGGATTTATTATTGGCATGACCATGCATGGTATGGATTTTGCCCAGGCGATTCAGACGTTTACTTTGTTATCGGTGGGAGACGGGCTCGTCAGCCAGATTCCGGCGCTGTTAATTTCGACGGCAACCGGGATTATGGTCACAAGGGCGGCTTCAGAGGGGAATCTCGGTGATGATGTCACGAAGCAGCTGTTGTCCTATCCGAGCCTGTTGTACATAGTTGCCGGCTGTATGGCCATGCTTGGACTGGTCACCCCGATCTCGTTTTTCTTGACTTGGGGGCTTGGCGGCTTGCTCGCTTTCGCGGCGTACAGCATTCGGCATAAGCAGACCAAGCAGGAAGCGGCCATCGAGTCGACGCAATCCGAACAGCAGATGGAGGAAGTCCGCAAACCGGAAAACGTGTATGCCCTGTTACGGGAGGATCCGATTGAGTTTGAATTTGGCATCGGGCTAATCATGCTCGCTGATGTGAACCAAGGCGGCGACCTCCTGGACCGGGTGGTAGCCATCCGCCGGCAGATTGCTTTGGATTTGGGGTTGGTCGTGCCGGTCGTCCGCATCCGTGATAACATCCAGCTTCATCATAATGAGTACGTGATAAAAATCAGGGGAAATGAGGTCGCCAAAGGGGAAATCCTACTCGACCATTTCCTGATGCTGAATCCGAATGATGAGGAACATGGGCTTGAGGGGATTGAAACAGTTGACCCGACATTCGGTCTGCCAGCCCTGTGGATTACGGAAGACCAGAAGGATGATGCCGAAATATTCGGCTATACCGTGATCGACCCGCCGTCGATAGTCAGCACGCATTTGTCGGAGACGATGCGCAAGCATGCCCATGAACTGCTAGGACGGGAAGAAACTGCCCAATTAGTCCAGCATGTGAGAGACACGCATCCGGCGTTGGTGGAAGAATTAATTCCTGGCGTTCTCGCTGTCGGCGATGTTCAGAAGGTGCTGCAAAAGCTGATGAAGGAAAATGTCTCCATCCGCAGTTTGTCGACCATTTTTGAGGCTCTTGCCGATTATTCCGTTTATACGAAAAATCCGGACATCCTGACAGAATATGTGCGCCAGGCGCTGGCCCGCCAGTTAACATCGCAATATGTGCGGAATGGTGTGGTCCACGCGATTCAGGTCGGAGCGGGAATTGAAAAGAAACTGGCTGAATCGATTCAGCGGACCGAGCATGGCGATATTCTGGCAATTGACCCGGAAGCTTCGAATCAAATCATTCTCACATTTACGCAAAAAATCGAGCAGATGGCCCAATTGGGTATCCGCCCGATTATCTTGACGTCAGCGGGCATCAGGATGTATGTCCGGCAATTGATGGAACGAGCACTGGCTGATATCCCGATTCTTTCCTATAACGAGCTGGAGCCGAATGTGGAAGTACAGAGTGTTGGAGTGGTCAATCTATGATGATCAAAACCTATGTTGTCAACAGCATGATGGATGCCTATCCAATGATTTTTCAAGACCTTGGGACAGATGCGTTCATCTTGAATACCAAACAGATTAAAACCGGAGGATTTTTGGGCCTGTTTCGAAAAAGGCAGATTGAGGTAGTCGCAGCGGCTGACCTTTCCACGGACCGGCAGCGGCCGGCAGAACCTGACAAGCCTTTGGTGAGTTTTCAAGAAACGGAACGTTCCGATTCAAAGCCTGATGTGTTAAAGGAACTGTCAGAAGTAAAGGGCCTGCTTTATTCAATGGTAAAGGACGAAGCCGCCAGCATCCCAGCAGCGCTGGAAATATGGGTGGCGCGCCTGCGCGAGCAGGAAGTCGACGAAGAAGTCATCCAGTATATTGTGAAAAAACTAAAATTGCGCTATAAAAATATCAATCTTGTGACGGATCAGGAAATCGGGCAGACACTATATGAAATTGTGAAACAGCTTTTTGAAGAGGGGATTGCCGAAAAGGCCGGCATGGGTACGGGGTTTATTACGCTTCTGGGACCGACCGGGGTAGGAAAGACAACTACGATCGCCAAGCTGGCTGCGGCGCGTGTGTTCCAGCAAAGGCAAAAAGCAGGCCTTCTGACCACGGATACTTTCCGAATCGCGGCGGTGGAACAGCTAAAAACTTATGCTTCCATATTAAATGTTCCGTTAGAGGTGGTTTCTGAGCCCGGTGAGCTGACGGGGGCTATGGACCGGCTGAAGGGGTGCCCGATTGTGTTCATGGACAGCGCCGGCCGGAATTATTTAGAGGATGAGTATATTGAAGAAATTAATCAATATTTACGCTATGACGTTCCTCAGGAAAATTATTTAGTTCTCAGTATGACGTCTCGTTGGCGGGATATGCAGAAAATTGTCGAGCAGCTGAAGGCTGTTCCGATTGATAAGCTGATTCTAACAAAATGGGATGAAACGACGTGCTACGGGGTCGCGCTGAATATGGTCTATCACTTTCCCTATCCGTTAGCATATGTCAGTTTGGGACAAGAGGTCCCTCAGGACATTATGGCAGCCGACCCTCACTTTATGGCAAAACAGCTTCTAGGAGTAGATGAGAATGTATCAGGATCAAGCCTATCAACTAAGACAACTATCTAACTCGGTAACCTGCCGTAAGAAGTCCTCGCGTGTGGTGACCGTTGCCAGCGGAAAGGGCGGGGTAGGAAAGTCAAACTTTACCTTAAGTTTTGCGCTCAGCCTGATGGACCTTGGAAAAAAAGTCGTCGTGATCGATCTCGATATCGGGATGGCCAATTTGGATATTTTGATGGGCACGACTCCGAAATATCATTTGCTGGATATGATTCGCGAACGGAAAAGCCTCTGGAGTGTGCTGGAAAAAGGCCCAAATGGACTAGAGTATATTGCCGGAGGGTCCGGGTTCCGTGAACTATTGCAGTTGCAAGAGGAAGAGCGGCGGTATTTTTTCCAAGAGTTAGAGAAGCTGCATGGCTATGCCGATATTATTTTGATCGATACGGGAGCCGGGTTAACGGTGGAATCCCAACAATGCCATCTTGCCGCGGATGAAGTAATTCTGCTGACGACCCCGGAGCCGACCTCGATGGCGGACGCGTATTCGGTTGTAAAAATTTTGCACAGCCAAAAACCGACGATCTCCTTTCAGTTGGTGGTGAACCGGGTGTCCCGGCAAAGGGATGGCGTCGAGGTAGGCAGCAAATTTAAGTTAGCGGTTCAGAGATTTTTAGATAAAGAGTTAACAATTTTTGGCGCGATTCCGGATGATGCGACTGTGATGCAGTCGGTGTTTAAACAGGTTCCGTTCTATCTCGCCTACCCGCGATCGGCAGCGTCCGTGACGATGAGACGGCTGGCGGAACGGTTTGTCACAGGGGCGGATGATTCTGTGTTACCGGAATCCGGCGGGATCAAGGGATTCATCCGAAATATGTCGCGCCTGCTGAAGGCGTAGGGGCTTGCTGCAGGCAGGAGGTACCTAGCGGCAATTACGGGCAGCGTATTTGTGATTTGAGTTATATCAGGAAAAAAATAAATATATCAGCAAAAAATGCATTTTATCGGGAAAAAAATCAATATATCAGCAAAATCAACGAGTTTATCAGGAAATCGGGGCGCATCGTTAAGTTAAACAATGGAGAGGAGAATTTAAATGGAATGGAATGTAGAGGAAGTCATCGATCAATATATTCCATTGGTTCATAAGGTGGTTTCGCAAATGAGGAGGAGCTTATCCAGCCAAGCGGATGAAGACGACCTTATCTCTTTTGGAATGACCGGATTGTGGGACGCGGGAAAACGGTTTGACCCGGCGCAGGGGATTAAATTCGAGACCTATGCTGTCCAACGGATCCGCGGCGAGATACTGGATGGACTAAGAAAAAATGACCATGTGTCCCGTACCTTGAGGAAGAAAGAAAAAACTTACAGGGAAGCGACAGAAACACTGGAACAATCCTATCTGCGCCGTCCGACCCCGGAAGAAATCAGTGAGCATATGGGGATCAGTTTGAAGGAATACCAACAAACCCAATTGCAGTTATCCTTTATCCACCAAGATTCTTTAGACCAGCCGCAAAACTTGAAGGAGAATTCCGTGGTTCAACAAATTGAGGACCATACCACCGTCAGGCAGGAAGAGTGGCTGGAAGCAAAAGAAGAGAAACGCATTCTTGCCGAGCTCATTGACGGTTTGCCGGAACGGGAAAAGATAATTTTGTCACTCATCTACTTTGAAAACCTTAGTTTTACCGATGTAAGCAAAATATTCGGGCTGCACAAATCCCGAATCTCCCAACTGCATAACCAAGCCATTAAACGGCTGCGCACCGCTTTCGAGAAACAAGTGAAAGATTGGTAGAGATTAAGATTTTAGAAAAATTCTGTTTAACCCTAAACATTGGTTTAACTTTAGCCGATATTACATATAAAGGTTTATAAGGCAAAAAAAGACCATTGATCCCGATAGAATCAATGGCCGATAGTAGATTGTTATATTTTTAATTTGGCGTAAAAAATAACTCTTTTTTCCCCTGACGCATTACAAGTAATTAATGTCACGGTTGGATTCGTGTCCAGATCCTGATTTAACGGAGATAAATTAGTAGGTTCGACCATCTCTTTTTTATAAATGATATATTCTTTCGTAATCCCGTTAAGGTCCTCTAGGCGAATCGAATCGTTTATTTTTAGGTTTCTCAGTTTTCCGAACAAGGAGCCATCCCGCATATTATGTCCAGCCAATACAAGGTTTCCTTGTTGATGGATGTCCGGGCCCGTTACCTTTGTAATGGAAATGGCGAGGTTTTTCTCGGATGCGCCGTCTAGAATGACGTAAGAAAGACCTAAAGCATCAATTTCGACTTTTCCAAGAATGGTCGCCCCGTTTTTCGATAGTTTAGGCGGTTTGATGGTTTGCCGTATCGTTTGTAACGGTTCCTTCTTTTGATTGGCTTGGACCGTTTTTTGAAAAATTTGCTCCGCTTCTTTTCTCGTTTGTCCTTTGGTCCAATCGGAATAAAAGAAATATGCTCTAATGCCGATCAAAACAATGAGAAGGGACAAAATCATTTTGAGTTTCCAATTCATTTAGACCACCTGTTTTTTTTCAAAATAAGAATTGGACTTATTGTTTTTCTCCGGTCTTTCTTCTTCTGAAAACCATGGAGAAAAGGCTGGCTATAAGGGCTGCGATACCATAGTCGACAATTTTCTTTACAGGATAACCCTCTCCGGTTTTTGGCAGGGTAGTAGTTCCCGTTTGAACAACCGTTTGAGTGTTACTGTCACTGGTCACGCTGGCCTTTGCAACTGTTACATTTACGATAACTTTCGTTTCTCCTCCGTTGTGATCAACGACAGAAATGATAAAGGAATCGTCGCCAGAGTACTGAGTGTCAGGCGTATAAGTCCATGTTCCGTAAGGATTAATGGTCGCTGTGCCATGTCCTGGCTGAGTTGCAACGGTATAGGTTAAGGAATCGCCATTTGCATCGGTAGCCTGAATGCTTCCGGCAACGGCCGTACCGGCCTGAGTCGAGGCGTTCACCGACCCGTTATTGGCAACGATTGGTGCTTGGTTGACCTTTATCAGGATTGTTAAGGAAGTCGTCCCTCCATCGCCGTCGGAAACTGAAATGCTGAACGAATCCGTTCCGGTATATCCTTGAGCAGGAGTATAAATCCAGGACCCATCCGGATTTACTGTTGACTCTCCGTGTGCGGCTTGAGTTGAAACTGCATAGGTGATGATGTCGCCATTTGCATCAGTGGCTTTTACATTTCCGGAAACAGGCGTGTTGACTTGAGTCGAAACATTTACATCTCCGTTATTGCTGATGATTGGCGCTTGGTTAACTTTTATTTGTACTGTAAAAGGTGTATCTCCTCCGTCACCGTCAGAAATGGTCATGGTGAATGAGTCGCCTCCGGCATAGCCTTGGTCAGGAGTATATGTCCATGTGCCATCATTATTAACTGATGCAGATCCATGGGCAGCCTGGGTAGAAATTGTATAGCTTAAAGCATCCCCGTTCGCATCAGAAGCAATGATTTTATCGGAAACAGGCGTATCAACAGGAGTCGATACACTGACCAATCCATTGTTGCTAACAACTGGAGCTTGATTCACCTTAATGTTCACTGCATAGAAAGTATTGCCGCCGTCATTATCCGAAACCGTAACAATGAACGAGTCGTTTCCGATATATCCCTGGTTAGGAATATACGACCAAGATCCATTTTGGTTAACAGTGGCTGATCCGTGTTCCGTGCGAGTTGAAACAGTATAAGCCAAAGCATCTCCATTATCATCGGTCGCTTGAACACTTCCGGAAATAGGAGTATTTACTTTAGTTACTATATTTACTAAACCATTGTCTCCAACAACCGGAGCTTTGTTGATCTTTACTTGAACTGTAAAGGAAGTAAATCCGCCATCACCGTCGGAAACCGTGATAATGAATGAGTCGGTTCCGTAATAGTTTGTGTAAGGCATATATGTCCAGTTACCATTGATATCAACCACGGCAAAACCGTGAGCACCTTGGGTAGTAACCGTATAGGTTAAAGTATCCCCGTTCGCATCGTTGGCGCCGACGCTGCCAAAAACAGGCGTATTAACCTGTGTTGAGACACTAGACGGCACGTTATTACCAACAGAAGGAGCTTGGTTGACTTTGACATGAACTGTAAAGAAAGTAACTCCGTTATCGCCATCAGAAACTGAAATGATGAATGAATCGCTTCCGACATATCCTTGGCGAGGGGTATATGTCCATGTCCCATCCGACCCGACAGATGCCGTCCCATTAGCGGCTTGGGTTGCAACGGAATAGGTTAAAGTGTCCCCATTGGCATCGCTGGCACCCACGTTACCAGAAACAGCAGTATTGATTTGAGTCGAAACACTAGTCGCACCATTGTTGCTGAAAACCGGAGCTTGGTTGACTTTGACTTGGACCGTAAAGGAAGTAACTCCGTTATCGCCATCAGAAACTGAAAGGATGAATGAATCGGTTCCGACATATCCTTGGCTAGGGGTATATGTCCAAGTACCATCCGACCCGACAGATGCCGAACCGTGAGCAGCTTGAGTAGTAACTGAATAGGTTAAAGCGTCCCCATTGGCATCACTGGCACCCACGTTACCGGAAACAGCAGTATTGACTTGAGTTGAAACACTAGTTGACCCATTGTTGCCCACAACCGGAGCTTGGTTGACTTTGACTTGGACCGTAAAGGAAGTAACTCCGTTATCGCCATCAGAAACTGAAATGATGAATGAATCGGTTCCGACATATCCTTGGCTAGGGGTATATGTCCAAGTACCATCCGTACCGACAGATGCCGAACCGTGAGCAGCTTGAGTAGAAACTGAATAGGCTAAAGCGTCCCCATTGGCATCACTGGCGCCCACGTTTCCGGAAACAGCAGTATTGATTTTTGTCGAAACACTAGTCGATCCATTGCTTCCAACAGCTGGAGCTTGGTTGACTTTGACATGAACCGTAAAGTACGTAACCCCGTTATCGCCATCAGAAACTGAAATGGAGAACGAATCGGTTCCGACATACCCTTGGTTAGGAGTATATGTCCAAGTACCATCCGGACCGACAGATGCCGCTCCATTAACAGCTTGAGTAGTAACTGAATAGGTTAAAGCGTCCCCATTGGCATCACTGGCACCCACGTTACCGGAAACAGCAGTATTGACTTGAGTTGAAACACTAGTTGACCCATTGTTGCCCACAACCGGAGCTTGGTTGACTTTGACTTGGACCGTAAAGGAAGTAACTCCGTTATCGCCATCAGAAACTGAAATGATGAATGAATCGGTTCCGACATATCCTTGGCTAGGGGTATATGTCCAAGTACCATCCGTACCGACAGATGCCGAACCGTGAGCAGCTTGAGTAGAAACTGAATAGGCTAAAGCGTCCCCATTGGCATCGCTGGCACCCACGTTACCAGAAACAGCAGTATTGATTTGGGTTGAAACACTAGTCAATCCATTGCTTCCAACAGCTGGAGCTTGGTTGACTTTGACATGAACCGTAAAGTACGTAACCCCGTTATCGCCATCAGAAACTGAAATGGAGAACGAATCGGTTCCGACATACCCTTGGTTAGGAGTATATGTCCAAGTCCCATCCGGACCGACAGATGCCGCTCCATTAACAGCTTGAGTAGAAACTGAATAGGCTAAAGCGTCCCCATTGGCATCGCTGGCACCCACGTTACCAGAAACAGCAGTATTGATTTGGGTTGAAACACTAGTCAATCCATTGCTTCCAACAGCTGGAGCTTGGTTGACTTTGACATGAACCGTAAAGTACGTAACCCCGTTATCGCCATCAGAAACTGAAATGGAGAACGAATCGGTTCCGACATACCCTTGGTTAGGAGTATATGTCCAAGTCCCATCCGGACCGACAGATGCCGCTCCATTAACAGCTTGAGTAGAAACTGAATAGGCTAAAGCGTCCCCATTGGCATCGCTGGCACCCACGTTACCAGAAACAGCAGTATTGATTTGGGTTGAAACACTAGTCAATCCATTGCTTCCAACAGCTGGAGCTTGGTTGACTTTGACATGAACCGTAAAGTACGTAACTCCGTTATCGCCATCAGAAACTGAAATGACAAACGAATCCGTACCGACATACCCTTGGTTAGGAGTATATGTCCAAGTCCCATCCGGACCGACAGATGCCGCTCCATTAACAGCTTGAGTAGAAACTGAATAGGCTAAAGCGTCCCCATTGGCATCGCTGGCACCCACGTTACCAGAAACAGCAGTATTGATTTGGGTTGAAACACTAGTCAATCCATTGCTTCCAACAGCTGGAGCTTGGTTGACTTTGACATGAACCGTAAAGTACGTAACTCCGTTATCGCCATCAGAAACTGAAATGACAAACGAATCCGTACCGACATACCCTTGGTTAGGAGTATATGTCCAAGTCCCATCCGGACCGACAGATGCCGCTCCATTAACAGCTTGAGTAGAAACTGGATAGGCTAAAGCGTCCCCATTGGCATCGCTGGCACCCACGTTACCAGAAACAGCAGTATTGATTTGCGTCGAAACACTAGTCGCTCCATTGTTGCCCACAACCGGAGCTTGGTTGACTTTGACATGAACCGTAAAGTACGTAACCCCGTTATTGCCATCAGAAACTGAAATGATAAACGTATCCGTACCGACATATCCTTGGTTAGGAGTATATGTCCAAGTCCCATCCGACCCGACAGATGCCGCCCCATTAGCTGCTTGAGTAGAAACGGAATAGGTTAAAGCATCCCCGTTCGTATCAGTGGCTGTGATTTTATTGGATACTGGCGTATCCACAGGTGTAGAGACGCTCGACGGCACGTTACTGCCGACAACCGGAGCTTGGTTGACCTTCACTTGAACCGTATAAGAAGCAACTCCGCCATTACCATCGGAAACTGAAATGATAAATGAATCAGTCCCTGCATACCCTTGATTAGGAGTATACGTCCAAGTTCCATCCGCACTGACAGATGCCAAACCATGTGCAGCTTTAGTAGAGATCGAATAGGTCAATGCATCCCCGTTCGCATCACTAGCACCGACATTATCGGAAACAGCCATATTGACAGGAGTCGAAACACTGGCCGAGCCATTGTTTCCCACAGCAGGCGCCTTATTTACCTTCACGTTAACATTTACAGTGGCAGTTCCGTTATTCCCATCCGACACAGTAACTGTAAAACTATCAAGGCCATAGAACCCTTGCCTTGGTATGTAGGTCCAAGAACCATCATTCGCTACACTGGCTGTTCCACCTGACGCTTGTTTTGTAACCCGATACACCAATGAATCATTATCGGGATCAGCAGCCGATATCATTCCATTCGCCTGAGCGTTTTCCTGAGTCAAAACCGACTTTTCGACCGTTGGTTGGCCATTAACTGTAGGCGGTTGGTTCACATCCTGGACTTGGACGCCAACAATTACAGAAGCCGAACCCCCAAATCCGTCAGAGACAGTTATGGTAAAGCTATCATCACCATGAAAATTAGGGGTTGGTGTATATGTCCAAAAACCCTTACTATCAATAGCCGCCGTTCCATTCTGTGCTTGCGTGGATATGGCATAGGTTAAAGTATCGCCGTCTAAGTCGCTTGCAGATAGGGTGTCTGTTTTTGATTGATCTTCCAACAAAACAATTGGGCTTTCAAAGGTGCTGTTTATTACAGGAGCATTATTTTTAAAACGAATTCTGGGGCCCCATGCTTCTTCCAGGGTAGTAGGGTTTCCATTCATTCGGTCCTTATTGTAGTTGCTTGATTGTGCAGAAGTAGAGTAAAACATTTGTATAGGTGTACTTAAACCTATTGAGGTAAGTTTAGTAAACTCTGATAGAGGCATCTTCCAATCAATATAGTAATCTGGATTATTGCTAAAGGAACTTTCTGCCGTACTAATGGAGGCATACTCCGAAACAGGACCGGACCAGAGCAGCCTTTCCGCTTGGTCATTCATGGAATTCAATTCTTTTGTATCATTTCTCCAGAGCTCTACCTTTTCACCATTTCCGTTGATGGAAACCATGTATTCCCAATCGCGGTCCTCGGTATCGGAGTTAAATAATACGGTCCACGCGTATTGACCAAACATCGATTTACCGTTTCCGTGCGGGTCGCCATTTACCCTCATTCGAAAGTAGACATAATCATTATCTACAAAATAGTAGACGGAAGGACTCGAGACGTCCCCGACAATATCCGTGCTTGAAGGGCTTTGGTCCTCTGGGTCATTGGTCGCCAGGACTGAATAAGGCATCCAATTGATGGTTGCTGCCTGTGCGGTTTGAATAGGTAACTGCGATAAAACAAGTGACCCAGCCAATATGTACTGCATTTTTTTACCTTTCATAGGCTCTCCTCTTTCTAAAGGCGATTTAGTATTTATCTAACTAGTTTCATAGGTTGAAAGTTGATATTTGAGTAAAAAGTCCCGCGAACTATGACAAATATCATAGCATATAGTTCATAATATTTACAAATTATTTAATGTTATTACATAATTATACAATATTTGTAAGATTTATAGTGAAAAAGGATGATTTTTGACAAGGGAGGCAACGTTGGTTCTAGTGCGTTTCTGGGAGGGGGTGTGTTCGTTGATAGAGAGTATAAGAACATTGGAATTCAATAATCCTAATCATTTAATCGCATTGGTAAAAAAGAAAAAGCCACCCTGAAGGAGTGGCATGCTGTTCTATTCATTCTTGCTTGGACGATGGAGTGCCCACACCATTAATCCAATCATAATCATGATTCCACCGGTCAAACAAACTCCTGGCCATTTCCACAATCCCCAAGCATAACCACTGAGAGAAGAACCGAGTGATCCTCCGAGAAAGTAACTGACCATATATACCGTGTTTAAACGGCTCCTTGCCTCGGGAATCAGGCTGTAGATTCTGGTTTGGTTGGAGACCTGAGCCCCTTGGACGCCCAAATCAAGCAGAATCACTCCGGCCACCAATCCCCAAATATAGGCTCCCAAGAACCCGAAAAACAGATAGGATACCAACGTAATCCCAATTAACAAGCCGACGATTTGCTTGATGTTAAAGCGGTCGGACAAACGCCCGACAATCGGCGAACCGGCTGCTCCAACTACCCCGACTAAGCCGAAAAGACCGGCGACTTCAGCTCCGTAATGGTAAGGCGCCCCTTCGAGAAGAAACGAGAGGGAGGTCCAAAAGATACTAAACGCGCTAAACATCATGGCACCAATCATCGAGGCTTCCCTTAAAACCGGCTGGGTCGCAATCAACTGACCCATCGACTTAAAAAGTTGAGGGTATGATAACTTGGTTTCGGGATGACTTTTTGGAAGAAATGTCCGCAAGATGACGGCTAAGGCTAACATCATGAGGGCAGCAATCCAGTACATCGCCCTCCAGCCAAGAATTCCGCCAATAACTCCTGAAAACGTTCTTGCCAAAAGAATGCCGACGAATAAACCGCTCATGACGATACCGATGACTTTCCCTTGTTCCTTATACCCAGCCAGTTGGGCAGCAAGAGGAATAATCACTTGTGGGACAACGGTGGTGATACCTACAGCTAAACTGGCAGCAAACATCCAGGGCAGATTTTGTGCGGTAGCCACACCAATCAGGGAGGCGGTGACAGCGAGCAATAAAAGCACAATCAAACGACGGCGTTCCGTCATGTCACCCATCGGGACAAATAAAAACATCCCAACCGCATACCCGATTTGCGTCACCATCCCGATATTGCCGACCTCATTGGCCGAAGCATGAAACGTCCGCGCCATCTCAGCCAAGAGCGGCTGATTATAATAAAGATTGGCCACCGCCGCCCCGCATGCAAGAGCCATTAATAAAATCATCTTTTTAGACAAGCTTTGATGTTCCGCAGCTGCCGTTTCAGTGTTTGCACTCATTCCATCAAAAACCCCTTTGGCTGAATTCAGATTGATGATTATACAATAATTGAAGCACGGTAAATGGTCTTATGCACAACCAAGGAGCATAAAGAAGGCCGCCAGAATTACCAAATGGATCAAAACATGCCTAATCCATCCTTGTCAATAAAAGCATGCCGCTTTCGATGGAGAGCTGAAAGGCTGAGTAACTTTTATCGTTTGATACCAGACCAATAAACTCTTGAAGTTCTGTATGATGTGAGAGAATGTTATCGACGATGATTAGTCCGTTCTGTTTTAAAACGGTGCGCAGGACAGACCACCATTCCACATACTCTTTTCGGTCTGAATCCAAGAAAATCAGGTCCACCGAACGGGGCTGAAGCTGCTTTATGTATCGGCCGGCGTCTTGAACGACCAGGTTAATTGATTCCTGCATTTCGGCCTGTTCAAAATTGATTTTGGCAAGGTTAGCTTTGGCGGCGGAGTATTCAATGGTAGTGACCAGTCCTTGATTTTTGGCCGCACTGTCAGCCAGCCAAAGGGTGGAATAGCCATTCGATGTGCCAATCTCGAGGATTTGTTTGGCTTGGGTAACAGTAGCCATGAAAGACAACAATTGCCCTGTTTTTGGGGTTACATTCCGCATCCGTTTCGACTTCTCTGTCAACCCTTTATCATTCTCCAACCCGAACCTCTCGAGTTCTTCCAGCAAGGCCTTTAATTTTTGGTCCCTATACTTACACCTTCCCGATCTTTTCAGATATTAATTCAACTCCAGTTGTGCCTTTAATTCATTTTGCACCCTTTGTTTTTCTTCCGCGGACACGAGCCCGTAGTAAATATCGTTGATAGTTGTTCCTTGTTCTTTGATTTCCAGCTGTTCAATGCTGCTGCCGGCATCCTTGTAGTTCATTTGGATATCGACCAGCTGGTCAAACGTAAGGTTTGTTTTTACGTTTTTTCCAAGCGCTGTGAAGATATCGGAAAAATTAGTTAAGGATGACATACTCATGCCCTCATGGATAATGGCTTGAATGATTTGGCGCTGCCGGGCTTGGCGGCCAAAATCACCCCTAGGGTCATCGTATCTCATTCTTGAATAGCTCAGGGCTTCGTCTCCATTTAAAGTTATTTCCCCTTTGGCGAAATGGATGTTATCATTGGTAAAATCTAAGTCATTTTGGACCTTAACACCGCCCACTGCGTCGACAATGTCTTGAAATCCTTCCATATTAATTTGGATGAAATAATCAATTGGGATATTCAGAAAGTTCTCCACCGTATCCATAGCCATAGGCACACCGCCAAAGGCATAGGCGTGGTTAATCTTATCTTCCTTTCCTTTCCCGATAATCTCGGTTCTTGTATCACGGGGGATGCTCAGCATTTTAACCGATTTGTTATTAGGATTAACGGTCAATACAATAATGGTGTCGGAACGGCCTTTGTCTCCTTCGCGCTCATCCACCCCAAGCATGAGGACGGAAAACGGGTCTTTTTTTTCAAAAACAACTGGTTCCTCGCGTTTCTCCGATTGTTTCCGTTCAATAGGCTGATGCATGGTGACGACTGCGGTCTTTAATGAATGGTAAACGGTGTAGGCATAGGCTCCGCCGCCAATCACGAATACTAACAGAATGATTCCAACGACTTTTGGCCACACTCTTCTTTTATTCTTATCTTGCATGAAAATTCCTCCAATAAATGGAATTTTTGTACACTCATAGAATAACAGATAAATATGAAAAAAGAACTAAATATATACAAGGGACTGAAAAAGTCCGTCAAATATAGGTTGTGTATATTAATGGGGCTGTTGATTTCCGCTCCAGGCGGCTACGCTTTCCGCGGGCGTGCCGGGGAGCCTCCTCGGCGCTGTAGCGCCTGCGGGGTCTCCCCTGCCCCGTACTCCCGCAGGAGTCTTCGCCGCCTTCCGCTCCAATCAACAGTGTGTTTTTAATTATGTAAAACTTAAAAAAGGTATAATTCCTCATTATTAAGGGGATTATAGCTTTTTTGTTTTATAATTATCGAATCAATTTCAATTGGGTGAGAACTATGATAGCCGGATGTTTTTAGGGATTTTGTTGTAAGAAAAAGGAAAATGCCTCGTTCTCACCGAATACAATTTAATAGGTTGTAGGAGAGGAGATTGTGTATGTCTAATATTCTAGTTGAAAGCGCTTACGGTAAGTTGCAGGGAGAATCGCTGGATGGGGTTTGTGTGTGGAAAGGGATTCCTTATGCAAAACCACCGGTTGGACCGCTTCGGTTTCGTGCCCCGGAACGCCCTGATTCTTGGGAAGGTGTCCGTGATGCCACCGCCTTCTCACCTGTTGCCCCACAGCTGCAAAGAGAAATCATGAATTTTTTTGGCAATGATATCTCAAACATGAGTGAGGATTGCCTTTATTTAAATGTGTGGTCACCGGGGGCGGACGATAAGAAACGCCCGGTCATGGTTTGGATTCACGGCGGGGCGTATCTCTCGGGATCAGGGTCAAGCAGCTGGTATGACGGCGCTTCGTTCGCGACTCAAGGGGATGTGGTGGTCGTCACGATCAATTACCGGCTGGGGGTCCTCGGATTTTTACATCTTGCCGAAATAGGCGGGGAGGAGTATGCAGTTTCAGGGAATTGCGGCATTCTGGACCAAGTTGCGGCCTTGCAGTGGGTCCAAGAAAATATTGCCGCATTTGGCGGGGATCCAAACAATGTGACCATATTCGGGGAATCCGCCGGAGCGATGAGCGTTGGGGTATTGCTGGGATTCCCATCGGCGCAAGGTCTTTTCCAAAAAGCGATCCTCCAAAGCGGTGCCGCCGCGAATGTCCATCCTGCAGGGAAAGCCACTAAATTTGCCCAGCAGATTTTGGATGCTTTGCAAATAAACCCTGCCGAGCTTGCCAAATTGGAGGAAATGCCGGTTGAACAGCTCTTGCAAGCTGCCGATGTCGTGCCTTCGATGAGCCTGGCCCCGGTGATCGATGGTGTATCGCTTCCGAAACACCCGGAAGAGGCGATTGCAGAGGGTTCAGCCAAGGATGTTTCTATTTTAATTGGCACCAACAAAGATGAATTCAACATTTTCAGTGTGTTTGATCCGGAATGGAAGAACGCGGATGAGATGAAGGCCACAGAGTTGTTTGAAAATACATTCGGTCCGCTGCTGCCGATTGTTTCCAAACAATTCGCCGGAGGTGCTCCGCTCAATCAGGAGCTTTTTAATAAACTGGTCACGATTAGCATCTTTACATACCCTGCACAAAGACTTTCGGAGCTGCAGGGTAATCAAGGTGCACCTGTTTACATGTACCGGTTTGACTGGGAAACCCCTGTTTTTGCTGGGGCACTCAAGGCCACGCATGCGTTGGAAATTCCCTTTGTCTTCAACACGTTAAACATGCCAAAAACGGAGAACTTCACAGGTTCTTCCCCGGAACGCCAGATTGTGGCCAAACAAATGCACCAAGCATGGATCAACTTTGCCCACAGCGGAAATCCCAACACGGAGGCCTTGCCTGAATGGCCAACTTATGAAACAAACAACCGGTCAACCATGATTTTCAACCTGGAAAGCAAAGTCGTCGATGATCCAAACCAAGAAGACCGTATTAAATGGGAACAAATCAGTTTGGCACTTAAAGCGTGAACGTGAGGTTGTGAGCCGCGGGGGACGTTTCAAACAGGAACGTCCCTCGTTTTCATCCTATCCAATTGTGGTTGTTTGGATCATCCAAGTCGAAATGTTTCGGGATGGAGCCGTCCGTTATTTCTCCTTTAAGGTTGAGATAGTAGTGACGGATCGGTTTTAATTGGTCGTCCAATTCATAGACAAGCGGGATACTGTTGGGAATATTGAGGCTGACGACGCCATCGTCGGGAATTTGGTCGAGATATTTCACCAGCGCCCGCAATGTGTTTCCGTGGGCCGAAATAATGACACAATGATTCTGCTCGAGGTCCTGGATGACTTTGTCCCGCCAATAAACCAAGACTCGTTCTTCGGTGTCGAGTAAGCTTTCGGTTAACGGAACTTGTTTGGCATTAAGACCGGCATATTTAGGGTCGTTCAGGTCCTTTAGATGGGCCTCCCGTGATACAGCGGGAGGCCGGACATTGGCGGAGCGGCGCCATTCACTGACTTGCTCTGCCCCGTACCTCTCTGTCACTTCCTCTTTGTCCATGCCCTGCAACGCTCCGTAATGCCGCTCGTTCAATCTCCACGACTTAGAAACCGGAATCCATGTCAAATCCATCTCATGGAGGAGAATCCACAAGGTCCGGATGGCCCGTTTCAGAACCGATGTATGGGCCGCATCGAAGACAAACCCATGTTTTTTTTAAATTGCTCCCGCTTCCCGCGCCCCATTATAGCCCTCATCTGTAAGGTCGATATCCAGCCAACCGGTAAACCGGTTCTCCAGATTATATTCGCTTTGCCCATGCCTGATAAAAACGAGCTGCTTCAAATCCAACACCTGCAATAAAGTTTTTTTTAGCATTCCCTTACATAGGAGATTAAGCCGTCTTGAGAAGGGAAGGCAAGCTGTTTTTTAGCTTAGTCATAAGGACATTGGGAGATGGGGAAATGTGACTTTTCTTCACTATGGACTATGACTTTTTCTTATTATATTAGGTTACAGACGAAAAAAGGGGAGGATTAACATGGAATTCAGAGGTAAAGTGGCAGTCATTACGGGCGGTACTTCCGGTATTGGATTTGCTGTTGCCAAGAAGTTGGCTGAGATGGGGGCAAAGGTGGTAATCGTTGGGAGAAATGAAGCAAAAGGTCTAAAGGCACTAGCTCGGTTAAAACAAATACATGAAGATATCCAATTGATCTCTTGTGATGTGACCGACGGAGAGCAGGTCAAACGCATGATGGAAAGGACCGTACATGATTTTGGAAGGCTGGACTTCGCCTTTAACAATGCAGCCAATGATGAAGTCACATTTGCGTATACGGCAGATTTTTCTGAACAGGATTACGACCATTTAATGGACAGTACTCTCAAAAGTGTTTGGTTGTGCATGAAGTATGAGCTGCAAGTCATGTCTGAACAAAGGAACGGGGTCATTGTGAATACCTCGTCTGTGGATGCGTTGTTATGCTCGGCTGGGACAGCTGTTTATTCCGCCGGAAAGAGCGGGGTGATTGCGTTAACTAAATCCATTGCCCAAGAATACGGTCCGCTGGGGATACGCGTGAATGCCTTAAGTCCTGGAGCGATTCGGACTCCGTTATTGGAGAAAAAATTCCTGGGGGTACCGGAGGACGAGGCTATTCGAAGCGAGCAGCGGTATAAAGAACTGAATGCGTTAGGAAGGATCGGTACAGCAGATGAAGCGGCATCGGTTGTGGTGTGGTTGTTTTCAAACCAATCCTCCTATGTGACCGGACAGAACATTGTCGCGGATGGCGGAATTAGTTTGGTCTGAGAAGGAACAAATCAAAGGTCTCCGAAACACCCGTCCCTGCATTTTAATTAGCCGAATGAACAGAATAACCTAAGTAAGCGGATAGTTTGAAGCTATCCGCTTACTTAGGTGTAAAAGTGGAATATCCTTCCGTTTTGGGTGAGGATAGGTTAGCTAGAAGAAAGGAAGGGATGTTGATGCCGTCGTTAATGGAGCCATTTGAATGCAAAGGCCTTCAATTGAAAAACCGGATTGTCATGCCGCCGATGTGCCAATATTCGGTTGAAGCGAAGGATGGAAAGCCGAATGATTGGCATTTTACCCACTATACTAGCAGGGCAGTAGGCGGAGCCGGTTTAATCATTATGGAAATGACCGATGTGGAACCGGATGGCAGAATTACCGACTATGATCTTGGGATATGGTCTGATGAACATATTCCATCTTTTAAGAGGATTATCGAGGCATGCCAAAGCTATGGAGCCAAAGTGGGCATCCAGATTGCCCATGCCGGCCGAAAAGCGGAGGATGCCGCTCAGCCTGTATCTTCGTCTGCCATCCAGTTTTCGGAACAATACAAGCAGCCGAGGGAATTGACCACGGAAGAAGTGCAAGCGATGGTTGGCAAGTTTGAAGCGGCGTTCGGACGGGCGGTCAAAGCCGGGGTTGATACGATTGAAATCCATGGGGCCCATGGTTACTTGATTCATCAATTCCAGTCCCCCTTAACCAATCAACGGACAGATCCTTACGGCGAGGATAAAGCCCGCTTTGGGATGGAAGTCATCCAGGCAGCACGGCATGTCATGCCGGATTGGATGCCTTTGATTATGAGGATTTCTGCAACGGAATATACAGAAGGCGGGTACGGCATTGATTATGCGATTGATTTGGCTAAACGTTACCAGGAAGCTGGGGTGGATATTTTCCATGTGTCATCCGGCGGCGAAGGGACGACAGGTCCGGCTGCGGCGGGTCCTGGCTATCAGCTGGATTTGGCTCAATCCATAAAACGGGCGTTGGATATCCCTGTGATTGCTGTTGGCCGGATGGAAGATCCGAAACTGGCGGATGAGGCAATTCGCGATGGTAAAGCGGACTTGGCAGCGGTCGGCCGCGGCATGCTGCGCAGTCCATACTGGGCCAGTGAGGCATCCATTGCGTTAGGCGGAAAACCTCTGACAACAAGACAGGTAGCCGCCGCTTATAGCATCCGGTAAATGGTACTACTAGAAAGAGACAACTACTGGCATAAAAAACAAGGCAACGGTGTAGGACCGTTGCCTTTATTTTTATTCAAACGAAACCTTGACAGTATAGCCCATGTTTTTGAAAAAGTCTTTTAGTGCAAGGCGGGCATTGGTTTCCGCCGTCTTTAACAATCCGAATTGAACGGCTTCTTTTTCGGCTTTTTGTTTCGCGAGATCAGCCAGTTCAAAGGCTTCTTCCCAGTTCGCCTCACTGCGGAAGATCCCTTCAACAGAGTAGGTTTGGATGTGTTTGAAATCGATGGAGGGGTCTTGGACAAAAACCGCATGCGGTAACTTAATCGTAATAGTTTTCGTTTTGTCATCCAAAGTGATGTCCTTTTGGGTAAGGTGCTCCAAGTCGACACCTGCGGTTACATCTGTAGGAATGACCATGAATAAGGTTCGTTTTGATCCGGGAAAATTAAACGAGATGGTTTTACCGAACAATTCATTATCTTCTTTTGGAATGATCGTCTTGATATGTTCTTTTGCTGTCGCCAATGTCGACAGCTTTTGGATGCTTTCCACGGCTGCCCCGCTTTTCAACGCTCCCGCTTTCTGTGAGTGGAACTGCCAAGCGAACATGGCAGCCACTGCGAGGATGGCACCAAGAATAATCCCCGTCATCCAAGGGCGCAATGAAAACAATCGGTTTCTGTGCTTACTGGCAAAACGGGGCTGTACTGCTACAGTAGAAGCCGTTTCCTTTTCTGTCTGCTTCAACTGGGCAGCAAGATAGTCTAGTTCCGCTTTCGATAAATTTCCCTCTTTTTCCACAACATTTCCCCCTAATAAAAGTGTGTTCTATGAGTATTATACTAGAATTCTACAAAATTCGGGAAGTACGGTGATGGTCCTTGTGCTACATTTATCATGAAATCCAGGGTTTTTTTGTTAAAATGGTGATAGTTGGATATTGTTATAAACGAGGTGAAGATGCGTGATGGTTCAAAGTGAATATCAGATTAATAGATTGGATGAAGAGGATGTGCCGGGGCTAGTCAGGCTCACAACTTCTGTTGGCTGGGAGTATGATGAGCGCGAATTTTCCACGATGCTTTCCGCCGGAACCTTTTATGGCCATAAAAATGAAACCAGCGAA
Source organism: Neobacillus camarae (assembly GCF_054950115.1). Taxonomy (NCBI): domain Bacteria; kingdom Bacillati; phylum Bacillota; class Bacilli; order Caryophanales; family Bacillaceae; genus Neobacillus; species Neobacillus camarae. The sequence goes on from NZ_JBUCKX010000002.1 coordinate 925,362, forward strand.
TTGATTTCGAGTGCTGCGATTTTTCCTTATGGAGAGGAATTGGCCTCTATCGGGATGGTGATCGTGAAAAATATCGAGGTAAAAAATTGGCCCAAGAGGTGGTTCAGCAATGTATCGATTCGGTATCAAAGGATACGACGATTATGCTGATTGCTACCGATATGGGGAAACCTGTATACGAAAAGCTTGGATTTCATACGGTGACTACCGTACATAAATGTTTAGCTGAGCGTTTTAACTCTCCGGCAGGGTATCAAAGTGTATATGAAATCAGACCGTTGACAGATGCCGACTTCGATGCGGTTCGGGAGTTGGACCGGGCTGCCATCGGGGCAGATCGGGTAACGTTTCTGCGTGCACGAATCCAGCAAGCGAAGCTGGGGATTGTCGCCCGAAATCAGTTGGGAGAGAGGATAGGGTTTGGATTGAGTATCTTAGGGCCAGCCCATTTAGTCTTGGGCCCGATTGTGGCACCAAACCATGAAATAGCAAGCGCCATTATTGCTCATCTTGCTTCGGGACACCAAGGAAGTATTCGACTCGATGTCCCGAACGGACAAGAAGCCCTGCTGCCCTATTTACTACAATCTGGATTTAAAATTTTGGACCAGTCGCCTGTCATGATTCGCAATACGTCCCACCTGCCGGCCAGAAACCAAACCCTTTTTGGCTTTGCGTCTTTGGCGTTTGGGTAGAGGGGCCTGCCCCCCACTTCTCTAAATGTTTACTGCGGTGACGCGGCGGGGGACAGGCCCCCACTGCAATAACGCGTTACTATGGCAGGGGACGGGCATTTTTATGTCCACCACATGTCGCCAACGGAATCTTGTACGATTACGGGTTTAAGGGTTTGGAGGGCTTTGGTGAAGCCTTCGTTGATGGACATGAGCCCGTCTTCGTGTTCGATGCTGACGACGTAATCATAGCCATAGAGACGGAGGGTGCTGATGATGTCGGCCCAGACTTTGGTTTCGTGTCCAAAGCCTACGGTGCGGAAATACCAGGCACGGTTTCTCATGTCGCTGTAGGAGGTCATATCGGTGAGCCCGTTGCGGTTTAGGTTCGGCTGGTCGATGATGGTGTCCTTCGCATGGAAGTGATGGATGGCATTTTCACGGCCTAAGACTTTAATGGCCTCCACTGGGTCTATGCCTTGCCACCACATATGGCTGGGGTCCAAGTTGGCACCGATGGCCGTACCACAGGCTTCCCTTAATCTTAGCAGGGTGGCGGGGGTATGTACCGAAAATCCGCCATGCAGCTCCAGCCCGATTTTCACATTATGCCCCTCCACAAAGGCGGCTTTCTCTTTCCAATAGGGAATGATTTTTTCTTCCCACTGCCATTTTAAAATTTCTTGGTATTCATTCGGCCAAGGGGCGACCGGCCAGTTGGGATATTTGGCATTTTCATGGTCGCCAGGACAGCCGGAAAACGTATTAACCACAGGAACCCCCAGCTTACTTGCTAGCATAACCGTCTTTGTAAAAACAGCATCCGCCTCCTCGGCGATGTGTTTCTGCGGATGGAGGGGATTCGCATGGCAGCTCAACGCACTAATCGATAACCCTCTGCTTGTTATTTTTTCCAAAAACTCTTTTTGCTTCTGTTCATCCGCCAACAATTCATCGACCTTGCAATGGGCATCGCCGGGATAGCCACCAGTACCCAATTCAACGGCTTCAATCCCTTTTGCGGCCACATGGTCCAACATCTCATCCAACTTTTTTTCCGAAAATAAGACGGTGAAAACGCCTAACTTCATCGAAATACCCCCGTTACCAAAAATGTAATCCATTACATCCTATTCGAATGAAGGAACAATCATTATCACTATTTATTGAACCAGGTCCAGCATTTATTGATATAACCTTCATATAATTTAACAACCTGTAATCCATTACAAAATAGATGAATATTACGTTGAAAGTGGGAAACATCATGGCCAATATTCAACAGGTAGCTCAAAAAGCCGGTGTTTCCGTTGCGACGGTTTCCAGGGTGCTGAATAACGTGCCGTCGGTCAGTCCAAAGACCCGTTTGAAGGTGGAAAATGCAATCAGGGAGCTAAACTATGAGCCAAGTATGCTGGGGCGGAATCTCAGAAACTCAGAAAGCCGCCTGCTGCTCGTGTTAATCCCTAGCATCTCTAATCCCTTTTACACGGACATCATTAAAGGGATTGAAACGATGGCTATTTATAACGATTACCACATCATGCTCTGTGAAACCGACTCGAATCCGCAGCGGGAAGACATTTATTTTAATATGGTAAAAAATAAACTCGCGGATGGAATTATTTCCATGGACCCAACCGTCAAAAGGCAAAAATTGAATGAACTAGCGGAGCACCACCCGATTATCCTGTGCAGCGAATACGAGGAGGGCGGCACCATTCCCTATGTCACGATTAATCACGAGCTGGCCGCCTATCATGCGGTGAAGCATTTGATTCAATTGGGCAATAAAAAGATCGCCCTGATTAATTCGGATGAAAAATTTTTATATGCCCGCCTGCGCCGGAAAGGGTACGAACGGGCGTTAAGGGAGTTTGGCCTCCCCATCCGGAGGGAGTGGATTTATCACACCGAGCACTTGGATTTTCATGATGGTGTCCATGCAATGAGAAGACTGCTTCAATTAAATGACAGGCCAACAGCGGTGTTTGCGGTATCTGATACCTTGGCTATTGGGGCATTAAAAGAGCTCAACGTCAACGGTTTAAAGGTGCCGGAGGATATAGCGGTCGTAGGGTTTGATAAAATCAGCTTTTCCAACATGACGAATCCGACGTTGACGACGGTGGCGCAGCCGATGTATAAGATGGGCTGCACGGCGGCCCATATGCTGATTAACCGGATCAAAGGGAACGAAGTGGAAAGCATGGTATTGGACCATGAATTGGTCATTCGCGAGTCGACAATGGGTTAGGGGAGGTTTGGAGATTGAATGTAGGAATCATTGGCTGCGGGTCGATTGCGAGATTCCGCCACGCACCGGAATATAAAGCAAATCCGCATGTAGAGGAAATGGTTTTCTTTGATCGAAGCCTGGAAAGAGCGAAAGAACTCGCCAACGAGTTCGGCGGCAGGGCCGTAGAAACGGTGGAGGAGCTGTACGAGGATCCCGAGATTGTGGCCATTAGCGATTGTTCCTCCAACGATGCCCATCATATCTATTCCACCAATGCACTGCTCCACGGCAAGCATGTCCTTTGTGAAAAACCGCTGGCCATCAATGTGGAATGCGCGGAAAAAATCTTAGAGGCGGAGCGTTCGTCCGGGATGAAGCTAATGGTCGACCACAACCAGCGGTTTACCAAGGCCCACCGTAAAGCGAAGGAAATCATTGACAAAAAGGAACTGGGCGAGGTGTTGACCTTTAAAACCTGTTTCGGGCACCAAGGTCCGGAAAGCTGGGGCGTCGATAAATCGAACGAGACGTGGTTTTTTAAAAAAGACCGCTCGTATACGGGAGTTGCCGGTGACCTAGGCATCCATAAGATTGATTTGATCCATTATTTGCTAGATGACGTGGTGGATGAGGTCCATGCCTTCCACGGGGCACTGGACAAGGTGGACGAAAACGGCGAGCCGATTGGGGTTTGCGACAATGTGGTCTGTGCCCTAAAGACCAAAAAGGGCCGGCTTGGAACCGCCTCATTTTCATGGACCTACTATGGTTCAGAAGATAACTCCACTACCATCTACTGCCAAAAAGGCATCATCAAAATTTACCAACATCCCGTAGACCAGCTCATCGTCGAGACCAAAGACGGAGCCATCATCAAATACGAACTCGAGCCAATCCAAACCAACAACAACCAAACCACTACAGGCATCATCGACTCCTTCATCGACGCCATTCTCCATGACAAAGTGCCCTTAGTAACAGGGCAGCAAGCACTCTCAGCACTAAAAGTAATCGAGAAAATCCTGGGTGCCAGCCCCCCGACTCGGTAACGCGTTAAATTAACGGGGGCCTGTCCCCCACCACGGTAACGCGTTAATCAGACGGGGGCCTGTCCCCCGCTATGGTAAAGCACTAAATCTATATGGGCAGGAAGTCGTAGTGCGATGTTAATAAATTTCAGGTTTTTTTAATAATATTTATGTAACGGATTACATAGTATTTAACAGATAGATTGCTATTTAATAAAGGAGAGGTGGAATGTTAGAGCAGCTTGCCATCAATTCTAATACGTACCACGGGTTTTCTATAGAGGATGCCATAAAAGGGGCGAGTGCAGCTGGATTCACGAGGATTGAATTAGCTGCCGTGGGTGGCCATACGGCTCATGTGTTGCCGGACATGTCGCCGGAGGAAATCAGCGGGATTAAGAAATTGCTCAAAGATTACGGGATGACATGTGTGGGGATTGGGGCCCATAGTAATCTCATGCGGGAAGAAGGAGTCGCAAACCTGCTTAAAAGCATCGATCTCGCGATGGAGTTTGATTGTCAGTATATCATTACTGCTACCGGCGATGCACATGGTGACCGGGATGTGATTGAAGATGAAAAAGTTTTAGCCGCCAATCTGGAGCCCATTATTGCAAAGTGTGAAAGGTTCCATAAGAAGCTGGTCCTTGAAACCCACGGGAACAACTATCCGACCGGTGCATCCTTGAAAAAACTGGCCCAGACGCTGAATGACCGCGTCAAAATCAACTACGACACGGCCAATGTGATATTTTACGCCAATAGGCTCCCGTATGATGATTTAGAAATTTCTGTGGATTACGTTGAATTCATGCACTTGAAGGATAAGCTTGGCGCCTATCATGAATGGAATTTTCCGGCTATCGGGGAGGGCAGCCTGGATTTTCAGCGGATTTTTTCGACGCTTAAGAAAGCGGACTATCAAGGGCCGATTAGCGTGGAAATCGAATTCACCCCGGCAGGGCCTGCCAATTTGGAGGAAGTAAACGATTCTGTGAAAAAATCCTTCCGCTATCTTTCCAAATTACTAGGTTAAAAGGGAGGGTTAGGAGATCAGTGAAAAATATTGGTCTGGTTGGATTAGGGTTTATAGGAAAAACGCATTTGGAAGCTTACACACAAATTGATAATGCCCAAGTGGCAGCCATTCACACCAGGAACCCTGCAAGCGCTCCTGGTTATTACGAAGGTTTCTTTGTGAAGGATTTCGACGAACTGTTGGTAAATCCTGAAATCGACATTATCGACATATGTTTACCGACCTATTTGCATGAAGATTACATGATTCGGGCGGCCAACGCCGGGAAACATATCATCTGTGAAAAACCGTTAACTCTGACGCTTGAGTCAGCCAACAGGATCATTGAAGCTGTGAACCGGAATAGCGTCAGATTGTTTGTTGCCCATGTGCTAAGGTTTTGGCCGGAATATCAAGTTATAAAATCCTACAGTGAGAGTGATAAATTAAGAGACATTGAGATCGTGCATGCCAAACGGCTGGGTCAGGTACCGACATGGAGCAGCTGGTTCCAATATCCTGAAAAAAGTGGCGGCGCCTTGTATGACCTCCATATCCATGATATCGATTACGTCTCTTATTTAATGGGTGATGTGGATTCCGTCTATGCTGTCGGGAGCAGAAACCGGTACGGGGCATGGGACCATATTATGACGACGCTCAGTTTTAAAAATAACAGCAAGGCGTTTGTGGAGGCATCGCAGCGGATGCCGGACGGGTTTCCGTTTACGATGTCCTTTCGGGCCCAATCGTCCCAATGTGCATTGGATTTTCAAGTGTCCTTCGGTAAAAATATTGAAAATAAGGGTAACAGTGATAAAAAGTTAATTTATTACGCTGACCAGAAAGCGTCTTCCATCGATATTGCTGGCGGGGATGCGTTTCGTAAAGAACTCGCCTATTTCGTGAATTGTCTCGAATACAATGAGGAGAATATAGTCATTCCATTATCTGATGTGCTGTATACGTTAAAGGTTTTGAAGGCCATCCAAGCCTCATTGGAAACGGGCCGGGTAGTTCGGATCAAGCCTTAGTCTATAGGAGCAGCACTAGTAAACTGCGTTGTCCAAATAGAAGGCACCAAAATGTAAACGTTTAAAAGTGAGAAATGATAGATATCTAACTTTCATAAAAGGGGGTTATTTTCATGAGGAAGGTTTTATCCGCCTTTCTGATTCTGTTTTTGATGCTTTTGAGCGCGTGTGGTTCTGATAGTGCAAATAATAATGACAAAGGCGATAAAGGCGAGAAAAAGCATAAAATCGGGATCCTGGCTCCTGCCGTAACCCATGGCTGGGTGGCCGCCGTTGCCTACCATGCCGAAGCACGGGCAAAAGAGCTCGGTGATAAGATTGAGTACAAGATTCAAACCAGCAATAATGCGGAAGAAATGACTTCACAATTGGATGATTTAAAGACATGGGGCGCTGAAGCTATCGTCGCTTTCCCGCAATGGGAGGGCATGGAGGTGCCAATTCAGCAGGCCATTGATGAAGGGGTTAAGATCGTCAACTTTGATATTGCCATCGATGCCAAAGGCGTGTACCGGGTGGCCGGAGACAACAAGGACATGGGAATTCAAGGCGCTAAGTACGTTGTAGACAAAATTGGCAAAGAAGGTACGGTCGTCATGCTCGAAGTGCCGTCTTCCGGTTCGGTTTCCGAGCTGAGGAAGGAAGGTTTCGTGGAAAACTTGAAGAAAATTGCGCCTGATATGAAGGTCCTTACCTATGCTACCCAATTTACTAGGGAAGATGGTTTGAAAGACTTTGCGGACATATTGACCAAGAACTCAAAAATTGATGCGGTGTATTCTATGGACGATGAAACCTCCATCGGGGTTCTCCAGGCCATCAAAGAAGCGGGCAGAACCGATATCAAGGTGGTCACCGGCGGCGGAGGCATGCAGGAATACTTCAAAATGATGCCGGAAAACAAGGACATCTGGATTGAATCCGCCCTCTACAGCCCGGCCATGGTCAAAGACGCCGTCGACATCGCCCTCAAAATCCTAAACGGCGAAAAAGTCCCGGCAGAAACCATCATCCCCACCACCATCGTCGACCGAGACAACTATCAAAAATTCCTGGATCAAGGTTCACCATACTAATTCGGCGGGGGCCTGACCCCCGCTGTTTTAACGCGTTACAGTGCCGGGGGCCTGACCCCCGCTAGATTAACGCGTTAAAGGACTGGGGGCCTGTCCCCCACTTTATTAAAGCGTTACTGTGATGGGGGGCCTGACCCCACTGTTGTGAGGATGTGATGTGGTTTGTTGTTAGAGATGAGGAATGTTTGTAAGTCTTTTGGGAGTAATGTGGTTTTGAGGGATGTGTCGCTTGAGTTAAGGGGCGGGGAGATTTGTGCGTTGCTGGGGGAGAATGGCGCGGGGAAGTCGACTTTGATGAATATTCTGGGCGGGGTTTATTTCATGGACGAGGGGACGATTCTCCTTGACGGCAATCCTGTGAAGTTTAGTGCGCCCCGGCAGTCCCAGGAGGCTGGGATTGCCTTTATCCATCAGGAATTGAACCTCATCAACGATTTGACCATCTATGAAAATATGTTTCTGGGACGGGAGATCAAGAATAAATGGGGCTGGCTGGACCACGAAACGATGATCCAAGAAACCGAAAAAGTATTCAGGAAGATGAATGTCCAGCTGGATCCCAGAACAATGGTCCGTGACCTGGATGCCTCGTACAAGCAAATCGTCGAGATTTGCCGAGCTATGATGATGAAGGCAGCGGTCATCATCATGGATGAGCCGACCACTTCCCTAACTGACCAAGAAATTGAACGAGTGTTTTCGATGATGAAAACCCTGAAGGAAAACGATGTCGGGATCATTTTCATCTCCCATAAACTGAATGAGGTCATGCAAGTTTGCGATCTATACATGGTGCTCCGAGATGGACAGCTTGTGAAGAAAGGAACCGTCAGCGAAGTCACAATCGCTGACATGGCCCGGTATATGGTGGGCTATGAGGTGAGAACCGAACCGCTCAGCCGGGAGAAAAAGTTAGGTGAAGAGGTGTTGCGGGTAGAGGATTTTAACCTTGGGGGGATATTTCGAAACATCAGCTTCTCCATACGTGCAGGTGAAATCTTAGGCGTGACTGGCCTGCTTGGCGATGGGCGCAGCGAACTGTTCCAAGCCATTTTTGGGGCGGAAAAATGGACATCCGGAAAACTATTTTTAAACGGGGACACCGTCTCCCTCAAAAGCCCCGCACAGGCCATTCAAAAAGGGATCGCCTACCTGCCAAGGAACCGGAAAGAAAATGCCATCATTAAAGACCTCGATATATTCGAAAATGCCTCAATCGTGACCTGGCCGAAATTCTCCAATCGGGGTGTCATCAATACGCCCAAGCACGAGACGGTTTTTAAAAACCAACGGACCGCACTGAAAATCAAAATGGAAAAACGGACTGACAGCATTAACAGCCTTTCCGGCGGGAATCAGCAAAAGGTGGTACTCGCCAAGTGGCTTGCGGCCGAGCCGAGACTGCTAATCCTAGACAACCCCACCCAAGGGGTCGACGTGGGGGCAAAAGAAGAAATCTACGATATTATCCAAAAACTTGCCGAACAAAACATTGCTGTCGTCGTGCTTTCCAGTGAGGGCCAGGAAATTATCCGCATTTGTGATCGCGCTCTCGTCATGTACCATGGCGTGATTCAGGGGGAACTCACCGGCAGGAGGATGAACGAGCAAAATATCATGAGGCTTGCTACGGGTGGAGAGTTGACTGAAGCGGGAGAGGAGGACGCAAAAAATGGAAAATGAGGCTACTGCCGCCGCCAATAAAAACTTCTTAGCATGGATCAAGGGTAAATGGTCGCGGGACCCGCTATTCAGTACGGCCATAGCCTTTTTGATCATGGTAGTTTTGCAAACATTGGTCCTAGGCTTCGATTATGATTCCTTTGGCGACTGGTTTGACTCCTGGATCAATAATTGGATTAACTTGCTCCGCAACAATGCCGGGGTGGGGATAATTGCATTGGGGATGACACTGGTCATCATGACCGGCGGAATTGATTTGTCGGTCGGATCAACACTAGTTGCCGCGGGCGCTTTTGGAATGGTATTGCTGGATACCGGAACAAGAGGCATTTTGGGAGGTCTTGGATTGACAGGACTGCCAGCTTTTATTGTTACAGTGCTGTTGGTCATATTGTTGGGCTATCTGCTCGGCCTCGTAATCGGCGTGACAATTACGAAAGGCAAGACGCCGCCGTTTATTGCGACCTTGGGTGCAATGATGATTTTCCGGAGTCTGACCCAGCATTTTATGCAGGGCTATAACCCAACCGTTCCAAGAGAGTTCCTCACCATTTCCAGCTTTCGCATCGGTGATTACTTAATCATGCCAATCCTTTATTGGGTTGTCATCACCCTGATCCTTTACTATGTGTCGAAGCGGACCGTGTTTGGCAGGCAAATTATCGCCGTCGGATCCAATGAACGGTCTGCCAGGCTTTCCGGTGTTCATGTAGAAAAAGTAAAGACACGGGTTTACGCATTGATGGGAGTCCTCGTAGCCATCGCTGCAATTATTCAAGTGTCACGAATCGGTTCTATGGATTTTGCCAATGCCGGAAGGGGCATCGAAATGGATGCCATCGCTGCGGCTGTCGTTGGCGGAACAAGCATGAGCGGCGGTCGGGGCTTCATCATGGGCACGGTCTTCGGGATGCTCATCATTGCCGTCATGAACAATCTATTAAACTTATTTGGGGTGCCGCCGTTCCTGCGGGAAGCATTCAAAGGGTTTATCGTCATTTGTGCGGTGCTATTGCAAAGAAAGGAAAAAACAACGTAGGCCGGGACTGAAGAATGGGGACATTTCTTCTGCCACCATACACAAGAAATGTCCCCATGTTTTATTTTTGTTCTAGTGCAGCGTCGATTTCAGTTTGAAGTTCGTCGGCCGTTAGTTCTACTGGAAATTGGAACTCTTTGTTGTTAATGAATACTGTTGGAACCATTTTTACGCCCCGGCGGATGGCCTCGGCGGTGACATCCAGGCTGATATTGATGTTATTCGGCTCTTCCTTCAGCTGATATTTTTCACCAAGCATACGTTTAATGTCTTGATTCGTTGTCTGATCCCACTCCGCTTGCGAAGCAAATAATTCCGCCATGATTTGCCTTACCTGTACCGGATACTCATAATCCAGATGAGTATTGATTAATGTCCCAATCAGCAGCATTTCTCTCGGCTTGTCATAATGTTTGATGATATACTCCACTTGCCCATTATCGATGTACTTAGGCAAAACCTCTTCCGCCATCCCGAAGAATGTGGCGCAGTACGGGCACGCTAAGTTCAAAAACACTTCCACCTTAACTGGTGCATCTTTCTTGCCGAAACATAACTGTGCATTCTCTATTTGGCTTGTCATTTAACATCCTCTTTTTCTATAAAAATTTAAATTTTCTAACTTTTATAAAGTTTAATAATTCACCATAAGGTTGTCAACTTTATAGCTAAAACTTTACAGTATAAGGCACAATTTCCATGGACCAGCACGTTACAATCCAACGTCCGAGACAACGGGATGACAGCGCCGTATCTGAACTGGAAGCAAGAGTCATCAACCACGTTATGAACACATAAGATATTTTTATAGAAAAAAGGAGAAGTGCAAAAATAGGCACTTCTCCTTTTCATTAAACTAGTGGTTCCAAATCTTTGTCAGGTAACTTCCCGTGTTTATTCCTCGAAATAATCCTCATTTACGACAGTAAATTCATCAATGGCCTCTCCATCCGATGTGACGGTCGTAATTGTGATTTTGTCTTTGTCGACTTTTGCCTGCAAGGAAACCGCGATATTTTCCATGTTGACAAAGTCGAATTTCTCATCGGCGACCGCGTCGTAGTGTTTTTTGCCGGTAGTGCCAGCTACCACATACACGGTTCCGTGGGGATCCTCGACTCCCGCTTTGATCTTTTTCGTTCTGCCGTAAGAGTGGTCATGCCCGGAGAACACGATATCAATTCCGAGTTCATCCACAACCGGCGGCAGTTTTTCCTTCATGTTTTCATTGCCGCCAAACGGATTTGTGTAATATGGCGGTTTGTGGGTCACAAGGATTTTCCATGGCTTGTCAGTGGACGCTACATCCTGCTTCAACCACTCAAGCTGAGCATCGAGCACCTCGGCACTGTCCGTATAGCCCAGCACACTGATGTGCATGTTATTGTAATCCACCGAATACGTCCCGCCTTTGTCAGCGTCTGGTCCGTTTTCCGGCGAGTTAAAGATTGATTTGGCCAGGCTGGCATCGGCATCCCCCATGTATTCATGGTTTCCGAGCGTCGCCACAAGGTCGGTTGACCGAATTTTGCTGTAGCTATTCAAGACATTCAAGGTATCTTCCCATTGCTTAAACTTGGCGGACTCATCGACCAAGTCGCCGACATGGATCATGAACGCCAGGTCTTTTTTCTCCAAATCACCGAGGATCTTTGAAAAATCACTCAGGTCAGCCGGCGATTGCGTGTCGCCCAACACAGCAAATTCAAAGCTTTGTTTCCGGCTCAAGGTTTTGAAATCCTGCCAATCGGACCAGTTTTCGCCGTCCCCGACACGGTACACATAGTTTGTATTTTGCTGCAGCTTCGTCAACTTGATTTCATTTACCCGGACAATTCCGTTTTTCGCAGGATCCTGCTCACCGGAGAAAACTTGGCTGCTGGAGGTGCCGCTGACTGTTTCCAACGCCTGATCACCAATCCGGCCATAATCCTGTTTCCGGGCGTATTGAATGACTGTTTTTTCATTCGCTAACGGGCTCGACATCCAGGTGAAGCCTTTTTCTTTATAAGGGTCGCCGACAGGAGTCGAGACGATGTTTTTGATTTCTGTCTTCGCCGCAAGAGCAGGGTAGGTCTGGGTATTCACTTTAAAGGAATACTTCCCGTCCTTCACGGCATATAAAGCGATTGTTTTCACTTCATCAGTAATCTTATCCACCCGAAGTGTGCCGTTGGCATCCGTTTTGCCCAGTGAAATCGCATCCTTGTTTCCACCGATGACGGTAAAAATTTCAGCGTCGGCAACTGGTTGATTATTTGGATCCTTCACGTTTATCACAGCCGGCTTGCCAATTAAGATTGGTTCTGCTGTCAGATTAAAGGCTCCGATGACATCCGCGCTGGCTGGCTGCATGAAATACGTGGATACAAAGTTGGCATCCTTCGGTGAAGCATAGGTTAAGCCCGCTTCCAGCATTTCATAGGTTAACTTGCTGCCTTCTTTCGTTGATGCCGGGACGCGAATTCCAATCGTCGCAGCATCTGCGGCGGCTGTTTCGCCGGTATTCACCAGGTTCAGCGTGAGAATTCCCGTTGACCTATCATAGCTATAGGTGCTTGTATTAAACCCGTTTGAAAAATAAACACCCTCGAATGGGTAGTCTTTATCGACTTTGAGTTTCAAGGTAGAACCGGAGATCTCCGCCGGATTGGAAGCCTTCACGACAAGTTCAAAAAGGTCGCCCAGCAAGGCTTGCTCTTGCTTTTTCACCACGTCCATCTTCGCTGAACCTGTGTTGACCGTAAAATAAACGGTTTTGACGGCTTGGTTTCCGAATTTATCCGGGACCATAAAGGCAGCCTGGTGGGTACCATCCGCCCATTTATAACCTGTCAGTGAAACGGAACCATCCATGTCATAGGAAAAATGGCCTGGTGCTTGGGAAAAATCTTTTCCATCAACAAGAACTCGAATTTTTTCCCAATCAATTCCTGTTTTGAACGGATCGTTCTCATATTCATTCACATTAGCTTTCAAATTGACAGCATTGGTAGTAAAAGCTTGCCCATCCACGTTGATAGACTGAATTTCTGGGGCAAATAAATCATCGACCTTTTCACCATAAACAGCGCGAATATTATCGACATAGATGGTACCTTTGGTCATCGGCCCGGTAATGCCGGATTTCGTCGACATTAACCGAATCGTTTGGGTACCAGAAAGCTTGAAAGGACCGGTAAAGGTAGTAGGAATTTCTGCCTCGATATATTTCCAGCCTGTCCAATCGACTCCTGGCGTTTCATTGGTGAGATTGATGGTCTGTGTTTTACCATTGCCGTCGACAAGGTTCATCCGCAGCCAATAGCCTTGTGATTCCGGAGTGGCGTACACCCACATGCCAATGCCGGTAGGATTATCCGGAATGCTGATATTGGAGCCAGGTCCCGCATAAGCGCCAAGTGTGGTTCCTGTTTGGGCGCTGGTTAAATCAAAATTAAATTGTAAGGACTGATTGCCAAAACGGACAGGTGCCGGATAGGCCGATAAACCAAGTGACGCTTTTTCCCCGCGGCCCACCACAGTGGGTTTCCAGCCGCCAAGACCGTTTTCAAAATCAAACAAGACTTCAGGAAGCTTTCCGACCGACACTTTGATTTGTGCTTGCAGGCTGGTGTTCTTCAAGCGGGCGGTAATGGTGCCTGATACTGTTTTATCACCGGTGTGAAGCACGCCTGTTTCATCAATGGTTCCCATGCCCTCAGGGATGTCAAACTCGATATCTTGTAAGTTCCATTTGACTTCTCTCTTTTGATATTTCGTGATTAAGTCTAAATCCGTTTCGCTGTTTTTCGCAGCCGTCAGTTCTGCTGATGGAAAATACATTTCATCTGGCTGGGCAATTTCAACAATGCTCTTTCCAACCTCATTTCCTTGATATTTCAGGATGGCTTCGAACTGGCCCGTTTTTTTATTGGATAAAAAGGTTCCATTTTCGTCGATGGTGCCGAAGGATGAGTCAGAAATTTCCCAAGTCAACCCAGAGGACGGCAATGCGGCGGAAGCCATTGATTTATCCCTTCCCTTGGCCGTAAACTTTATCGAAGATCCCGGTGTAAACGATTGATCGTATGGTTCGATATGTGCCGACGCAAATGCATGATCGGATGGTTCTTTTGACACAACCAGCCAAGTGTTGGCCACACTTCTTTCCGAACGATCAGAAGGGGAGTTGTCGAGCTCCAATTTATCTCCGCCCAGTTCGCGGGTGGTGAAGGTGGCGGACCCGCCGCCATCCAGGTTCAGCGCCGTCACGGCCCCTAAGTCAATCATCAATTGGGCTAAATCCGGCATCGAAATTCCGGCTGAATAGGGCTCTTGCCTGCCATCGATTACAGCAAAAAAGACATCGCCGTCTGCTTTAATTCCCACTGCAGTCCTTGGCTCTTTGTCCGCTCCCGTTTGCGGAGTTTGATAGATTTGGCTATTTTTTACGAGGATCGCATTGCCGCCGAGTGCCTCTTGCAGCTGATCCTTCATTCCCTCATAGAGGGCTCCGTCACCGATGACCGCTTGGCCGGATTTGGTGATTCCGAAGAACCTCTGTGAGGAGGAGTACTGGGTTTTCACAGCTTGTCCATCTTTGTAAACAATCCCGATTGGCTCGCCTGTCGCCATATTATAAAAATCAGCGTTTACCGCGGCTACCACCTTATGATTCTCGCTGTCTGCCGCGGAAGCTTGCTGCCTGACCGGCTGCAGGCCAAAGGCGGTGCCATCATTCGGAGTGCCCGCTTCAATCGCAACACTCGGATTATGTACATCCACATCGACTACGAAACTCTCAATCTTCTTACTGTCTTTTCCTTCAAAGCTGTAGTGCTTTTCTACTACTCCCGGAGCAATGTCTGCTCGATACTCATTAATGGGCGACTGAACAATGGGTGAACTTAAATCAAAGCTCCCTAAAGCTGACGTCAAACCCGGCGATACGACACTGCCCGCCAGCGCCATCGACAGCGTCACCGGCAAAAATCGCCTCTTCCAACCTCTCCTCATACAGCACCTCCAAAATTTTGATGGACATCAGCAGAATCTGTCAAATTCATACTATTTTAGCAATATTAAGCTGATATTAATTTCATGTTAAGAATTCTCTGATACTATTAAAATAGGTATAATAGCCTAGAAGTGAATTCGACGGCACGGTTTTACAAATATTTCCCAATAAATGGCGATGGCATTTTGTCGCTGTTAGGTAGGCCGGTCACAGGAAAACCCAAAAATCCGTCTTGCCTTAGAGCGCGCTCAAAGGTTTATGCTAATGACATGAAGTGATTGGTATCAATTTTTAATGGAGGGAAATGTGCATGGATGATCGGTTTACAAGGGGTACAGTGAAATTGTCGGAAGTCGATGGAAGTGTTGGCGAGCAAGTTGTGGCCCCGCTTGGTGATTTGGGAAAGTATATTGTTGAATTCGCGTTTGGGGATATTTATTCAAGGGATGGATTAAGCTTAAGAGACAGAGAGATAGCCACAGTGGCTATGCTCACCGTTTTGGGGCATTGTGCGCCGCAATTAAAGGTTCACCTGGCCGCTGCCTTAAATGTCGGTATCACCAAAGAGGAGCTGGAAGAGATTATTATTCAAACGGTGCCATATTCCGGCTTTCCAACCGCAATCAATGCCTATCATTTGCTAAAGGAAATAACCAACAAATAGCAAGGTTTGGTGCAATGGTTATAATTCCACAAGGACGGTATAATCAGGAGTATGGAAAAATTTATCAGTATACAACAAATTGCAAAAATAACCAATCTATCGGTTCACACTCTCCGTTACTATGAAAAAATCGGATTACTTGCTGGGGTAGATCGAAATGAAAGTGGCTATCGACAATATTCGGAGAAAGATCTTTCTTGGATTCATTTTTTAATCCGTTTGAGGGAGACCGGTATGTCAATTTCTGACATGAAAAAGTTTTCCGATTTACGCAGTCAGGGAGAGAGTTCGATTAAGGAACGCCGTGAATTGTTAGAGGAGCATCAGCGGAAGGTTACTGCTCAAATTGAAGGGCTTCAGGAGAATCTTAAAAAAATAGTGGAAAAGATCGACTACTATAAAGGAATGGAGGACCCAAACACATCCAACTAGGTCACGTTCTGGCCGATGCCGGGTGAGTCAGTTTATACCAAAACCACTCGATACTTTTTAGCAACAAAAGCAAGAAAAAGCTGTTCGACTAGGAACAGCTTTTTTGCCTATTTATAAATTAATTCGTACCCGGTATATCCAATCGTTTCATCAATCCATGCTGTAAAGGATTTGGGAATATCCTTTTTACGGGACGGGTCATTCGTATAATAATTAATGGTCCCATTTTCAGAATCGACGGTTGCCGCATAGGCATATCGGTCATTAATCATAATGATGCCCCTTAGCTCGGTGGCCACCCCTCTGACAAAGCCTTCGATCACTCTGGCATTTAGTCCGTCAAGATCCTGTCCTTCTGAATAGGAACCCATCGTATTTAAAAATAATGGATAATCCTTTCCGACGGCAGACCTAAAGATGTCATCTTCCTGTTTATTTTGCAGAATCCCCTGTTTAATCAAATCGGTTTGAATATTTTTCCCGCCTCTATCATAATCTCCTTCAAAAACCGCACCTGCTCCGGCCCAGTATTGACATGCATCATTTTGGGAAATATGAATTTGACTTTTGGAAATATCGAAGTCCAACTGGCATCCAAATTCTGATTCTGTAAATACCGCTTTGGTTCCTTGAATCGCAGCCTGGCCTTCCAGATTTCCAATATTGCCACCGGCAAAGGTAACCAGTGTAAAATCAAACGTTTCTTTCGTTGCGTTTTTGATTTTCAAGAACCCTTCATAATGGAGTGTATTCCGTGTCCAATCCCCGTCAAGTATGAGGTCCGTGTTCTCCAATTGAATATTGTTCTTTTCATCCGTAATCTGTTCCTCGTTCTTCTCTTGCTTTTCCTTATCCATTTCCTGTTCCTTTGGACTGTCGTCCGTTTGCATGGGTTTTGCAGAAGCGGGAACAGGCTTGTCTTCTTGATAGAACCGTTCATATCCAAAGTATGCTCCCCCGCCGACGAGTCCAAGCAAAATTAAAGCCATGAATAATTTTGTTTTCAACGTCCTCTCCCCCTTAAGTACATAGACCTATTTTGGAATACATCTCCTGGCTCTAAATATACGGGTGATACGACATAATATCTATTAGGTGTCACATCTCAACATTATTTTACCACAATTTTCTATTTGGTCAGGCTGTTTATCCTGTATGCCGAAAATTTTTTGAAGGGGAGGAGGTGGGCGGAAGTGAAAAAGGGGAAAGGGGGCCGGCAAACATAAGTGGGAGTTTTCCTTAATTGGGATAACGAA
Organism: Neobacillus camarae; assembly: GCF_054950115.1. Lineage (NCBI taxonomy): Bacteria > Bacillati > Bacillota > Bacilli > Caryophanales > Bacillaceae > Neobacillus > Neobacillus camarae. The sequence continues at coordinate 942,504 of NZ_JBUCKX010000002.1, forward strand.
AAGGGGCCGGACCCCGCAACCTGTGAGATCCAACCCCTGATTCCTTGTTAAAACCGATATACTCTAGCTTCATAAGGATTTAAAGTAAGTTTTCTGACTTTTTTATGCCTAGGAACTTCATAGTTATGAAGCAACAGGTTCCGGTACTCCAATGATATGCCCGTGAAAGTGGCCGGCTTTAACGAAAGATTTGCGATCACCACCGCTCTTTCCGTACCCAGTGCACGGATGTAAGCGTAAATCTGCCGGTGATTTCGCTGCAGTAAATGATAGGTGCCGTAGGTAAATACCTCGTTGGCTTTCCTTAAAGTAATTAAGTTTTTATAAAATTGCAGGATTGAATGGGCATCGTTTTGCTGTGCTTCGACATTGATGCTCCGGTAGTTCGGGTTCACCCCAAGCCAAGGGGTCCCGGTGCTGAACCCGGCATTTTGTCCGTCCGACCACTGCATCGGCGTCCGGGCATTGTCGCGGCCTGATGCCCAAATCATCTCCATGATGTCCTCATGGGGAACGCCCGCGGCCCGCTTCAAACGATACATATTTTTCGCAGAAACATCATTATATTCTTCTATATTTTCAAACATGACATTCGCCATTCCAATTTCCTGTCCTTGGTAAATAAACGGGGTCCCCTGCATCAGGAAGTACATCGCTGCAAACGCCGTCGCGCTTTCTCGCCAGTACTCTTTGTCATTTCCCCATGTGGAAACCACGCGGGCTTTGTCATGGTTCTCGATAAACAAGGCATTCCAGCCCTTGTTTTCCAAGGCTTTTTGCCAGCGGGACAGAACAGCCTTCAACTCGATGATATTGAGCTGCTTCTTCTTTTCTGCATCCCAAAGGGCGAGATGTTCAAATTGGAACACCATATTAAATTTCCCTTTGTTTTCACCGACCCAAAGCTCCAAGTCTTCCTTATCCTCGACCGTCACGCCATTCGCTTCGCCGACGGTCATAATATCATACTTGGCAAACGTTTCTTCCTTTAATTCCTCTAGAAACGTGTGAATTCCGTCGACATTCATCATTTTTTCAAAGCAGGGGACGTAGGGGAGGTGCTTTGGGTTTGGCATATCGTTAAAGCCGGGTTCTTTCTTGATATGGCTGATGGCGTCCACCCGGAATCCGTCAATGCCTTTGTCGAGCCACCAGTTAACCATGTCATAGAGAGCGTTTCGAACCTGTGGGTTCTCCCAATTGAGGTCTGGCTGCTTTTTTGAAAAAAGATGCAGATAATACTGGCCGGTTTCTTCATCATATTCCCATGCGGGACCGCTAAAAATGCTTTCCCAGTTATTCGGTTCTTTCCCGTCCTTGCCGTCCCGCCAGATATACCAGTCGCGCTTTGGGCTGCCCTTGGAGGAACGGGATTCGATAAACCAGGGGTGTTCATCGCTGGTGTGGTTGATAACCAGATCCAAAATCAGTTTCATGCCTAGGCGATGGGTCTCGGCGAGCAGCCGGTCAAAGTCGTCCATCGTCCCGAACTCAGCCATAATCTCCTGATAATCGCTGATATCATAGCCGTTATCATCGTTTGGCGATTGGTACATCGGGCACACCCAGATGACATCAATCCCTAAATCCTTCAGATAATCGAGCTTCGAGATGATTCCCGGGATATCCCCAATCCCGTCCCCGTTGGAATCCATAAAACTACGCGGATAGATTTGGTAAGCCACGCATTTTTTCCACCACTGTTCATGTTTTTCCATTTCACCGACCTCCTTACGATTAGATATCCTCACTATACCACGGCCATTCCCCAACCGTACTAAAAGTTTATAGCACCGGGGAACATTAAATTTAGAGGCAAAAAGTCTGCTTTCCATGATATTTAAGAAATTTTTAATCTTTCATTAATGGGCTGTTAAAGGCTTTTGCCTATGATATTCCTGTACCATGAATTTAATGAGTGGAACTCACCGCAGTTCCTATTGGAGTGCCATTGAACTCCTTTCATTTTGTGAATAGCTCTTCACATGAGGCAACTATAAGTTCAGCCAAAAAGAAATTTAATCAGGAAGTAGTGTGGAGAAGATGTCGATTCGTTTACGGCTTTTATTATCGTATCTTGCTATGATTCTTGTGCCGGTGTTTTTTGTTGTTTTATCCACACTTTTAGTGGCCTTGCTTTTTAGAGGGGATATTAAAGAGCTAAAAAACATTTACTTACCCCCGGAACATGAACAACATATGACAGCACAAGATCAATTATTGATCGATCTGCACAAGGAAACCATCAACAATCCAGGACTCTTTTTGGATCAAACCTATTTGAAAAAGATTGACCATCAATTGTATCAAGTGGAAAGCACCTCGTTGGTTGTAAGAAAGGCGAATAAAATCATTTACCTTCCAGAGAAATTAAAAGGGTTAGAAACAGACGAACTTCCCATATTCGGTTTGTTTGGTGAAATAGAACCGGTTGAACGGGTCGCTCATCAGTTTGTGTCCATTAAAAAATTGGATTTCTATTATCCTGACGGTACAGAGGGCTCGTTATTCTTTATTACGGATGCCAGCAGCCTAGCCAAATTTGTCCGAACCTCCTTCCCAATCCTATTTATCGCTTTGATCATCATTTTAATCGGCACCAATGGGCTGCTGACCTATTATGTGTCAAGAAGTATCATTCGGCCGATTCGGGGACTGCAGAAAGCGGCACGTCAGATGAAAGAAGGGGACTTGACGCTTCCCATTCCGGTGACTTCCAAAGATGAAATCGGGCAGCTTGCCCAAGGTTTTGAGGAAATGAGGGTCAGGTTACAAGAATCGATTGAAATGCAGCTGGCCTATGAAGAAAATCGCAAAGAGTTGATTGCTAACATTTCTCACGATTTAAAAACGCCGATTACAACCATAAAAGGATACGTGGAGGGGATACGGGACGGGGTGGCTAACAGTCCGGAAAAGTTGGACCGGTACGTCCAAACCATCCTGTCGAAAGCAAACGAGCTCGATCACATGATCGATGAACTGTTTTTGTATTCCAAGTTAGATTTGCAGCGGCTTCCTTTTCATTTTGAAAAAATTCATTTTGACCAATATGTTCGGGATTTCGTGGAGGAACTACGGTTCGATGTAGAAGATAAGCAGGTGAAAGTGGACTTGCACATAGAACAACAGGAGGATTTTCCAATTATCGGTGACCGTGAGAATATGAAACGGGTAATTACTAATATTGTAGAAAATTCATTGAAATATAATGATAAACCGGACAAACGGCTTGTCTTCCATTTATCCGCATCCGGTTCCCATGTTCTTTTCAGCATCTCGGACAATGGGCCGGGGATTTCCGAGGAACATTTACCCTTGATCTTTGACCGGTTTTATCGTGCCGATGTGGCACGGGGAACCCAAAAAGGCGGGAGCGGATTGGGATTATCCATTGCCAAGCGGATTATTGAAGAACATCATGGTTCGATTTGGGCAGAAAGTCAAAAAGGAATAGGAACCACTATTTCCTTTACATTAGAAAAAGCAGGTGAAGAGCAATGAAACAGGTGTTAATTATTGAAGATGATCAGAGCATTGCCGAACTCGAACGGGATTACCTGGAATTGGACGGATTTACAGTAGAGATTGCTTTAACAGGCAACGAAGGATTAGACCAAGCATTGACCAAAGAGTTTGATTTGGTGCTGCTGGATTTGATGCTTCCAGGGGTCGATGGTTTCCAAATCTGCAAAGCAATCCGGAAGGAGAAGGATATCCCCATCTTAATGGTCTCCGCCAAAAAGGAAGACATTGATAAAATCCGCGGGCTAGGGCTCGGGGCAGATGATTATATTGTCAAACCGTTTAGCCCGAGTGAACTGGTAGCAAGGGTAAAAGCGCACCTCGCGCGCTATGAAAGATTGATTGGCAGGGAACCGCAAAATGAAGGTATTTTGATCCGCGGCCTCAGGATTGACCCGGTTTCAAGGCGGGTATATGTCAATGATCATGAGGTGGTGTTTACCACAAAGGAATTTGATCTGTTAACCTTTTTTGCCCTCAATCCGAACCATGTGTTCAGCAAGGAACATTTATTTGAAAAACTATGGGGCATGGATTCAATGGGAGATATCTCTACTGTGACGGTACACATCCGGAAAATCCGGGAAAAGATCGAAGCGGATCCGTCCAACCCTCAATATATCGAGACCGTGTGGGGGGCCGGGTACCGGTTTAAGGGGTAATGACAGTTATCCGTTTTGTAAGGAAAACGAACTAGCTTGTAGGGAGGACTATTATGTTATCAAAATTTGATTATATGGCATTCCAATGGATCAATCATCTGGCGGTCAGTGAGCGGATGTTTAATCCGTTTATGGTGTTCTTGGCGGAGAAAGCAGAGTATTTATTTTTTGCCGGACTTCTTTTTTATTGGTTTTATCAAAAATCGGAGAACCGGAAAATGGTGGTAGAAGCTTGTGTGTCAGCTTGTTTGGCTTTAGGCGTAAACGTGCTGATTGGCTTGTTGTTTTATCGTGACCGGCCGTTTGTTTCCCACCATGTCCACTGGCTAATTGATCATGTTAAGAATGCCTCATTCCCGAGCGACCATGCGACAGCGGCATTTGTCATTGCCGCTTCCATTTGGATTTGGAGGAAACGGGATGGCTGGTTTTGGCTGGTGCTCGCTGCCGGAATCTCCCTGTCCCGCGTCTGGACGGGTGTCCATTACCCATTAGATGTGATCGCCGGAATGGCAATCGGAACAGGGGCCGCTTTCTTGGTACACGATTTATTTTATAGATGGAATAGATTAAATAAGCTTAGCTGGTTTGTGATTTCGTTCTATGAAAGAATCGAAAATGCGGTTCTGAAGAAGACAACCAGGCGGTAAATAGCATCCTGCCCGTGATGAAATACGGTTTTAACATCGTCTATTAAACTAAGAATTTTAATGAAATTTTAATCTGCTATTCATTAGATTTTTAGAGTGATTGCTTACGATGGTATTGAGAACTTAGTAAGTGGATGTTTAGGAGATGGTATGCAATGAATGAACTAAAGAAGGATAAAATTTTGATTCTATCCGCCTCATATGGCGACGGGCATACGCAAGTGGCCGATGCTATTAACGAAGCAATTCATTTAACCCATCCAAATGCCGAGTCCGTTATGATGGATATCATGCAGTGGCTCCATCCGTTCCTTTTTCCAGTCAGTCATTATGTTTACAGTCGAATGATCAAAAGGTTTCCTCAGGTTTACAGTTATTTTTATAAAAAAACCAGGGAAAGAAGCTCTTTCTCAATATGGCTAAATGAGCTTATGACAACCGGTATGGGTTCCATGCTCGAAATGATCAGGAATATGCAGCCTTCTGTTGTGGTGTGCACCTATCCATTTGCAGCGGGCATTATGTCTAAACTAAAGGAAAACCGACTGGTGGATATTCCTCTGGTGACGATTATTACCGATTATACCGACCATTCCTATTGGGTCTATCCGTATACCGACCAATATATTGTCGGATCGAAAGAGGTTGGTGACCGGTTGGTGGCACTAGGGGTAGAAAGCGATAAGATTCAGCATTCCGGTATACCTGTCCATAAAAAATTTGTGAAATCACAGCCGCGTGAGTCCCTCGCGTCAAAATATCAGTTGAATCCCAATACCTTCACTCTTCTGATTATGGGAGGGGGAGAAGGATTCATTGGGAAGGGGTTATCCACGTTTCTGGCACTGGAATATCTGCCGGACTCGATTCAAATCATTATTGTTTGCGGCAGAAATAAGAGACTGAAATTGCGGCTGGAGGAGCAGCTCAGCACCTCTAAGCATCACATTCTGCTTTTGGGGTATTGCGATAATATCCATGAATGGATGTCCCTTGCTGATTTAATGATTACAAAACCAGGGGGAGTCACCACGTCGGAGGCACTGGCTAAGGAACTTCCTTTATTGCTTTACCGGCCGCTGCCCGGCCAGGAAGAAGATAATGCCAAATTTCTAGTAGAGTCCGGATTGGCCCTGCTCGCTGAAAATGATGAGGATTTAATCAGCAAAGTCACAGGCATTATGGAAGATACAAAGCCATTGGATTTAATGAGACAAAGGTCAAGGCTGTTTCATTCCAAATCCGCGTCGCTTGATGCACTTGAGGCAATCATACAGACAAGGCACCTTGAAAATCACCCGTATCCTGCGGTTCCAGTCGGAGCAGGGGTAACTATTTAAAGCGGTTTGACAGTAAAAATAATGAGGAGAACACATATGATACTGACATTCATTCTTTTAGCCATTATCATCATTTATCTATTTTATACCGTGTTCCCTTATTTCCTTACCTTTGGTTTAGGGAAGCACGGATTGCGGCACAGCCGTAAATCTTCCCATATTGCATTTACTTTTGATGATGGCCCAGACCCGGTTTACACACCGTTGCTTCTTGATGTATTGAAAAAGTACAACATTAAGGCCAGCTTTTTTGTTTTAGGTTCCAAAGCCGTCAGATATCCGCAGTTGATCAGACGCATGCAGCAAGAAGGGCATTTAATTGGCATCCATAATTTTGTCCATAAATGCAACTGGCTGATGTTTCCCTGGACCGTTCACCGGCAATTGGAGTCGAGTGCTCGGATTGTCCAAGCGATTACGGGCACTAAACCGGTCTACTATCGTCCGCCATGGGGCTTATTAAATCTGATGGATTTTTTCACCATCAAGCGATTTAAGGTTGTATTGTGGTCCGTCATGGTGGGGGATTGGAAACGAAAACCTGGAAGTGAACAAATTAAGAACCGGCTTCTAAGCAAGATTAAACAGGGAGATATCATCCTGTTGCATGACAGCGGGGATACTTTTGGGGCGGATGAGGATGCCCCGATGAATACTATTCAAGCCTTAAAAGATGTCTTAAGAGAGTTAACTAACAAAGGCTTTACATGTGTAAGGATTGATGAGTTATGAGTTTTTGGCAAAATTGGAGCAAAGAGAAGAAGCACCTGCTTCTGGCCTGTTTGCTGCTCGTGATCTATATATCTCCGTTATTTATTTTAGGGGAGAATGCCCATATCAGGGTTCATGACAATTTGGATTCGAACATCGCCTGGTATCGTGTACTCAATAACAGCGGGCAATTATTCGGAGGCATTGACAGCACAATCCCTCAAATTATCAATGGGCTGCCCCGGAATGCTTTTGGCACGGAATTCAGCGGCATCCAGTGGCTGCATCAGCTGTTTCCATCGATGCTGGCGTATGCTCTGAGCCAAACGATTACCAGGATATTTGCCTTTTTGGGGATGTATCTTCTGTTGAAGCGGCACTTTGTGAAGGAAGAGGAAGCCTATCCGATCCGTGTTTGGGTATCACTGGCGTTTGCCCTGACTCCGTTTTGGCCGTCCGGTATGCTCAGCACCCTTGGTATGCCGCTTGCACTCTGGGCATTTTTGAATATAAGAGAGGGCAAGCACGCATGGAAAGAATGGCTAACCCTAATCTTACTCCCGTTTTATTCCAGCTTTGTGTTGGGATTTTTCTTTTTCCTGTTTGCCATGGGGCTGCTGTGGGCCAGGGATTTGCTTGTCAAAAAGAAATTCAACGGCATCTTTTTGGCCAGCATAGCGATGATGACAGCTCTCTATTTGCTCATCGAGTACCGTCTCGTGTATTCGCTTGTGTTTCCGGAAGCGCCGACCAGCCGCAATGAATTTGTCAGCTCGACCCTCGGTTTTTGGCACACAATCCGGTTGGTTTTTAAAAATTACTTCTTAGGGCATACGCATGTGCTGACGATTCATACACCTGTGATTGTCCCGTTGTCGTTTATCGTTCTTTGGATGTTACGGAAAAAACCAAAGGGCTGGCTGGAAAAACGCTATTATGGCTTGTTTATCCTAAATTTCGTTTTATCCGTTTGGTATGCGTTTTGGTTTTACAAGGGTTGGCAGCCGTTAAAAGACCGGATTTCGCTTTTAAATACGTTTAATTTCGCCCGATTCCATTTTTTGCGGCCGCTGATTATTTATGTCATGTTTGCAGTCGGCGCCTGGCTCCTATGGCGGATGGGCAACGGTAGGAAGAAGTTCGTCAAAGTCTGCCTTGTTCTTCAACTGGTCGTGTTATTTGGGGCAAACGATGAAATTGTCTACAGGGTGGCTGGAAAACCTTCAGTGAAGCAATTTTATGCAACAGAACAGTTTCATGAAATTGACCAATATATTGGGAAGCCCAAAGACAGTTACAGGGTGGCGAGCATCGGCATCCATCCGGCCATCGCCCAGTATAATGGTTTCTACACCTTGGATACTTACAATAACTATTACCCGCTAACCTATAAACATGAGTTCCGGAAAATCATTGCTCCCGAGTTGGCTAAAAGCCCTGTGTTGAAGAAGTACTTTGACACTTGGGGCGGCAGGTGCTATATCTTTGTGGCCGAGCTTGGAAAACATTATGAGTTCAAAAAGGATTCCAAGGTCAAAATCCGCCATTTGCAGTTAAATACCCGTGTATTTAAACGAATGGGCGGACGGTATATCTTCTCGGCAGTACCGATTGGCAACGCAGAAGAGAACGGGTTAATTTTAAAAAAAGCATTTGATCAAAAAGATTCTGCCTGGAGAATTTATCTTTACCAGGTGAAATAAAGGAGTTGTTCATTATGAATAGTCCTGTATTGACAATCGTGGTTCCGTGTTATAACGAAGAAGAAGTACTGGATGTATCAGCAGCGGTACTTTCCAACGTCCTTCAGAATTTAATGAGTGAGCGGCTGGTTTCTCAGGATAGTAAACTCCTGTTTGTCGATGATGGCAGTACGGACCGCACATGGGAATTGATCCAGAATGAATGCGAGACCAATCCCATGGTAACCGGGTTGAAGCTTGCCAGAAACGCCGGACACCAGAATGCGCTGATTGCCGGTCTTGAGACTGCCTCAAAGGCATCGGATTGCGTCATTTCTATTGATGCTGATTTGCAGGACGATATTCACGTGATTCATACTTTTCTGGAAAAGTTCTGGGAAGGCTATGATATTGTCTATGGTGTGCGGGACAGCAGGGAAACGGACACGGTTTTTAAACGGACGACCGCTTTAGGATTCTATAAATTTATGAAAAGGATTGGAATCAACCTAATACCCAACCATGCGGATTTTCGCCTGATGAGTAAACGGGCGTTGGAAGAACTTTTAAAATACACAGAAACCAACCTGTTTCTTCGCGGCTTGGTGCCGCTCGTGGGTTTTCCATCCACTAAAGTTTATTATGACCGCAAAGAGCGCATGGCCGGTGAATCCAAATATCCGCTAAAGAAAATGCTGGCATTTGCCTTTGATGGCATCACTTCTTTTAGTATTGCGCCCATCCGGATGGTTACCTTTATCGGCTTTTTAGCCGTATTGATAAGCGCTGCAGCCGGGACTTATGCGCTGGTGGAGGAAATGCTGGGACACACTGAATCAGGCTGGACGTCGCTCATGATTTCCATTTGGTTTGTCGGCGGGCTGCAATTATCAGGAATCGGGATAATTGGCGAGTATATCGGGAAAATTTATCATGAGGTCAAACGGCGTCCAAGGTATGCTATTGAAAAAGATTTATATTCGCAGCACTTCTTGAAACAGCCAAAAACAGAAGCCGCAGTCAGATAGGAGCCCGTATGAAAAATTCTTTTATCCGGTTTATTATGGTAGGAATCTTAAATACAATCGTGGGGTTGTCGATCATGTACCTTCTTTTGCATGCTGCAGGCTTTTCCTATTGGCTGTCCACGTTCCTTGGCAATTCCGTTGGTGCATGTGTCAGTTTCTTTTTAAATAAGAGTTTTACGTTTCATAGTGAAAATCCGGTCCCTAAGAGTGCGTTTCGGTTCATCATTGTGATTTTGGCTTGTTACTTTGTTTCTTATGATTTAGGAAAGTATATCGTTCTCTGGGTGCTGCACCATAACGATTTTCTCCCTTTGAATGTAATAACCGATTTATCCGTCCTTACGGGAACCGGCTTGTATACCGTGTTAAATTATTGGGGGCAAAAGTTCTTTGTCTTTCCAAAAAGGAATGCGGTAGAATGGGAAAATTATTAGATCATTATATGTTGACATACTAAGGGCCGTGGAAATTGCATACCAGGGCCCTTTTTGTTCTGGGTCCTTTAGGTTTCCGAAGGAATTTAATAAACTTTTAATCTTTCATTAATCAGATGTTAAGGGCTGAAGACTATGATATTCCTGCAGGATTAAGTTAAAGGAGAACTCTAACAGTTGAAAAAAAACCTGTGTTTCAAAACATTATATACCTTATTTGTTTTTATTATTTTGGCTGCTTTTGAGCATATTATCATAGGTTTATTTCCGCCTTTATTTCAATACATTGCAGATGATTTAAAAATAGATTTTTCAAAACTTGGTTTTATTTCGGGTGCGAATATCCTGGTGACGGCACTGTCTTCGATTGTTTGGGGATATCTTTCAGGAAAATTCAAACGGAAAATCCTCATCGTGATCGGTACGGTTATATGGGTCGTCTCAATCTTTTTAACCTCCATCAGTGAAAGTTATTTACAGCTTTTGTGGTTTCAAATGATGACAGGGCTGGGTTTGGGCTGCTTGGCATCCATTGGGTTCAGTGTCTTGACCGATTGCATTCCCTATCATAAACGGGGGCTGGTTTTGAGCTTATGGGGAATGGCCCAAGGTTTGGGGGGGATTATCGGGGCAGGGATGGTGTCCTTAACGGGGGCAAGCCACAGCTGGCGTTGGTCGTTTGAAACAGTGGGCTTTATCGGGCTGTTTCTCATCCTTCTGATCCTGTTTGTGGACGAGCCAGCTAGAGGGGCTGCTGACCCAGAGCTCCAAACGAATGGCGTTTATCATTTTAAAATTGAAGCCAATCAAGTAAAAAAGCTACTGTTAAAAGGCAGCAATCTATATTTATTTTTCCAGGCTTTCTTTTTTAATATTACTACTGGCAGTATGATTTGGATTCCAAGTCTATATGTCTATAAGATGATCCAGCAGGGTTATAAGATGGAAACCGCGGTTATGGCGTCTGGGATTTTTTTCGCCTTATTCCAGCTTGGCGGCATGACGTCTGCATGGTTTGGCCAGCTTGGGGACAAGGCACAAAGGAAGAATGGAAAAGGAAGGGCCAATTTGACCGCCTTTTTCGTCATCCTGACTATGCCCTTATACATGATTTTTTTCTTTCTTCCTATGGACGGTCTTATGTTACCTGTTACTAAAAATCCGCTGGTTATGCTCATGGCGATTTTAAAACAGAATATCGTGAATCCTTGGATGCTGGTCTCGTTTTTATTAGCCTTTGCTGCATCGGCTGCCCAATCGGCCAATACACCGAATTGGCTGGCCTTAATTACTAATGTGAATCTGCCCGAGCATCGGGGAATCGCCTTCAGTGTGGCTAATCTGTTTAACAGTCTAGGAAGGACGATTGGGAACATGGGGGTAGGCATACTTTTGGGAATGTTCTCTCCCCAATTCAAAGAACCATTAAGCTTTATTGTCACATTGGTCCTGTTGCAGGTCTTCCTTATCCCATCTGCTTTTTGTTACTTGAAAATGGGGAAAAGCAATATGACAGATATCGACCATGTCAAAAGGACTCTTAAGGAAAGAGCCGGATAGATTTGATGTTGACCATAGTTGAAACACTAGTAATCTTGATTCTTGGAATCCATTCTTCTAGTTAAAAAATAGCAGTAAGAAAGGCTTGATACCATGACTAAAAAAATTCTGGTAATATCGTCTGACCATACAGGCCATGGACATAAGAGTATCGCTGAAGCTTTGAATGAAAAAATTGGCGTGAATGATAGCATTGATATCCATGTAGTGGATGGATTTTCTTTAGGAGGTTCGGCACTGTTGAAAATCGGTAAGTCCTATGGTCCGATTACCCGATTTTCCGCCCAGCTTTGGAACGCCATCTGGCATATTTCGGCCATGAATTCCTTGCTGGTGGACAAATTTATCGAAGCCATGATCAGAAAAAATTTACTGACTCTATTAGATGAAGTAAAACCTGATCTGATTTTATCCATTCATCCCAATTTCAATGGTTCCGTCATTAACATCTTGCGTAAGGAAAAAAATCAGATTCCTTTCGGCACTCTGATTGCGGACCTTGTTAATATCTATCCGTTATGGGCCGACCCAAGGGCAGATTTTATCTTGAGCCCTACGGTGGAAGCCAAAGAGAAATGTATCGAATTTGGTGTGCCGGAAGAAAGAATCCAAGTGGTGGGCTTTCCTGTTCGCGAGAGATTCTTTAGCAAAACCGTAAATAGGGAGAAGAGAGAATCCGCCTTCCGGTTTTTAATGATGAGCGGTGGGGAAGGTGTCGGCAATATGAGCAGCATCGCCAAGGGACTTCTTGAACATTTCGATTGCACCGTAAGCATCATTGCAGGGAAAAATGAAATGCTGAAAACCGAACTGGAGTCTTCCCTGAAAGGACGGTTTGGGGAACGGGCGCAAATTTACGGGTTCGTCAAGAACATCCAGGAGTTAATGCTAGAGGCAGACATCGGGATTATGAGAGGCAGCCCGAATGTCATGTTCGAAGCTGTCGCCACGAACTTGCCGATTGTCATTACAGGAGCCCTTCCCGGACAAGAAAAAGACAATCCACGGTTCGCCGAACAGCATAATCTGGGAGTTTATTGCCAAAACACTAAACACCTAACCTCCATAATTGAAGGACTAGCAGCCGATAATAGACAGCAATTAACTTCCATCATGCAATCCCAAAAAAACTATATCAACAAAAATGCATCAGAAAACATCCTAAAATTCCTACTCACAGCCGAAAAACAAGAATACATTCCCGTTAAAAAAGGATTGGCCAACCCTTCAACACTTTACTAGAGTGGGGGCCTGTCCCCCACCGCGTTAAAGCATTACTATGGTGGGGGACAGGCCCCTTTTTATGCCCTCCCCTTACAATCCCTCGCTAATTAATTGATTTTCCAAGAATTGATACCATTTAATTGAATAGTAATTTTTTCCTGAAATCTTATAATTCCTAGTTGACGGATAGGATTAGTCTTGTTTATGATATGTAATAGAGTTGTAATTTTGAAAAAATACATTATTTTTAGATTATTAGAAAACGGAAGGCTCCGTCTATAAGTCTTTTCTATTTCAAGCTTTAAGGAGGCTGCAACAGCATGCAGGAATTATTTATTCGAAACAGCAAACAACGTGAGTGGATCGAACGACTGTCCCCATTGGAAGATACATTTAAACAACGAGCTGCGGTGATTGACCTAGAAGGAGGCTTCCCGCATGCGAATATTCAAGCTTTACGAGAATTGGGGTACACCAAAGTTACATTGCCAGAGGAACTCGGCGGCTCAGGATTTTCTCTCTATGATGCGATTCTATTACAAGAAAAGCTGGGAAGTTTTGATGGCAGCACAGCACTATCGATTGGCTGGACATTAATGACGGTAGGCGAATTGTTTGAAAATCGCTATTGGGATCCGCAAAAATTAGCTTTTTTTGCAGAAGAAGTGAACAACGGCAGCATCATTAACCGGGCGGTGAGTGAGGTGGCTACAGGCAGCCCGATTCGCGGCGGCCGGCCGGGAACCAGTGCCAAGTACATAGATGGTAAATGGGTGATTAATGGACGCAAGAGTTATACCACCTGCTCACCGGAACTAGATTACTTCCTAACTTCTGCTTGGATAGAAGAAAAAGAAACGATTGGTTTTTTCCTCATTCCGAAAGAAGCAGAAGGCCTCTCGATTGAGGAAAATTGGCATGTGATTGCGATGCGTGGTACTGGCAGCCATGATTTAGTTTTAAAAAATGTGGTCGTGGAGGAGTCAGACTTAGTCGAAATTCCTGAATACAATACTGGATTTAAACTCAATGGATGGGGCTTGCTGATCCCTGCTGCCTATTTAGGAATCGCCCAGGCGGCCAGAGATTATGCGCTCCATTTTGCCAATACCCATTCACCCAATAGTATCAAAGGTACCATTGCTGGGCTTCCAAATGTGCAGACACTATTAGGTGAGATGGACTTGGAATTATACAAAGCCAGATTTGCCCTTTATGGAGCTGCCGAAGCCTACATGGATGAGGAACGTATTCAAAACATTACGAATGAAGCACTTGTTGCCAAACATATCGTGACCAATTCAGCCATAACAGTGGTTGATAAGGCGATGCGGCTAGTGGGAGCCAAAAGCTTGCAGCTGTCAAATCCCCTGCAGCGCTATTACCGGGATGTTCGGGCCGGACTGCATAATCCACCTATGGATGATTTAACGATTTCAAAAATTGCTCAAACCGCCATTCAACAATATGAATCTAAGGGAGGAAAGAACAATGAAAATTAGTAGGTTTTTAAAAGTGACAGCAACAGGGGTGGCTTTAGCAGCGCTTATCACAGGATGCGGATCAACCACCTCATCTGGCTCAAAGTCGGACTCAGCAGAATCTAAAAAAGAGGTTAGAACCGTAAAAGTGGCATTTGATCAAGGAGGCAAACCTATCGGATATGTGGATGAAAAGGGAAATCCGACTGGATATGAGCTTGAAGTGATGAAATTGGTTGATAAGGAGCTGCCAGAATATAAATTCGAATATGTGCCAACCACAAGTGAGGACTTATTGGTTGGAGTGCAGCAGGGAAAATATCAAGTCGGGGTAAAAAATGCCTGGTTCACAGAAGAAAGAACGAAAAGCTATATTTTTCCTAAAGAATTCCTCGGTCTTAGCGGAGTTGGTTTATTGTTGAAAAAGGATAATGAGGATATCAAGGATTTAGCTGAGTTTGCTAAAAATAAGCTTTCTTTAGCTCCTATTGCGGCCAGCAATGCCCAATATACGATTGTAGATGAATATAACAAAGCCAATCCTGACAATAAAGTCAAACTGGAAGCCGGAGATGCCTTCTCAGTAGATGTTGTTCAGTGGGTAAATGAAGGGCGCGTAGACGGGGGCATCTATTTAGGAGCAACATATGAAAAGCAAGTTCTGGCAAAGGACGGTCCTTATCATAATTTAGCCGATCAAGTTGTCTATAATGAGTTTACTGTTGTCAAAACCTGGCCATTATTCAACAAAAAAGAGCAAGAATTCGCCGATGCCTATGACAAAGCGATAAAGAAATTAAAGGATGAAAAGAAGACGAACGAAATTATGGTGAAATTCTATAATAATGATCTATTCAAATTACTGGATACTGTAAAAAGGTAATAACAAAAATGGAGGCAGCACATGCAAAAGTATTTTGATGTCAGCTACATGTGGAATGCCATTCCACAGCTTATTCCATTTCTAAAGGTAACCTTTATGGTAGCCTTGCTATCGGTTTTGTTTGGGACGGTTTTAGGATTTATTTTAGCCTCTATGAAATTGGGACCGAGTAAAGTGGCGAAAAAAATCGCCAATGGTTATACCACCATCATCAGATGTACACCATCCATTGTTCTGTTATTTCTGGTTTATTATGGACTTCCGGCCATTGCCAGCAATTTTGGGACAGACATGAATACTCTTCCCACCGGTGTCTTTGTGGTCATTACCTTTTCGCTTCAGTTTGGTGCATTGATGTCAGAGGTGATGCGCACTGCTTATGAAGCAATAGACAAAGGCCAATTTGAGGCGGCTGTCAGTGTCGGGCTAAGCCCGGCACAGGCATTCCGGAGAATTGTTTTACCTCAGGCGTTTGTCGTAGCTTTACCCAATTTCGGCAACAGCTTCCTTGAATTGATGAAAGAGGGATCGTTAGCTTACACCATTGGGCTGGTAGATATTATGGGGAAGGCGAGTCTTATTGTATCCAATAACTATAATTCTCATTCACTAGAAATATACCTTGGATTATCGCTTATTTACTGGATTTTATCTATTTTAATAGAGCAGCTTTTCTCCGTGCTGGAGAAAATATTCAGTAAAGGCAAGCAAGTAATCAAAACAACGTAAGGGGGTGACAGAGTGTCGGTCGGCTTGAATTATCAGTTTTTAGTGAATACCTTTTTTGTTGCATTATCTGGGGTGCCTATAGCACTGATTATTACAGTTGTTTCTTTGCTCATTGCTCTGCCCTTGGGATTTTTGCTTGCCTTATCGCGGATTAATCGAATCCCCGTCATCAGTCAGTTTGCGCGGGTGTATGTTTCTTTTGTGAGAGGGACCCCAGTCATTGTTCAAATTTTTATTATCTTTACCAGTGTTCCCTTGCTGCTGACTCCTATCTTTGATAAATATCATGTAAAAACAAGCATCTATGACATCAATCCAATTTGGTACGCATTCATTGTTTTTTCCTTGAATACGACAGCTATTTTAATAGAGGTATTTCGTTCCGCGATTAGCACGGTAAGCAAAGGACAGCTAGAAGCTGCCTATTCGGTTGGTTTGAACAATGTGCAGGCATTTCGGAGAATTATCATTCCACAGACATTAGTGGTTGCATTGCCTAATATTTGTACAGCAACGGTCAATCTCATTAAAGCTACCTCTTTGGGCTACGCTTTGTCGTTACGGGAGATAACGTTAAGAGCCCAAGTGGCAGCCAATGTCGGCTACAATTATGTGGAAGCGTACATCGATATCTTTTTGGTCTACCTCCTTTTATGCAGCTTAGTAGAATATCTATTTAAGTTGTATGAAAAACGACTGAGGAAGTATAAAGTAGCGGGTGCCTGAAATCAGGACTGGAGGCAAAATCATGTTAGAGATTAACAATATCCATAAATCCTTTGGTAACAATGAGATTTTAAAAGGAGTACATTTAAAAATTGATAAGGGGGATGTGGTAGTCATTCTCGGCCCAAGCGGGTCGGGGAAGACGACCTTGCTCCGGTGCATCAACTTTCTAGAGAGGGCGGATGAGGGGCAGGCGATTTTTGGAGAGATTGATGTAAACCTCAAATCTGCCTCCAAAAAACAAATTCATCAAATCAGGCAAAAGACCGCGTTTGTGTTTCAGAATTATAATCTGTTTAATAATAAAACAGCGTTAGAGAATGTGACAGAAGGTCTTATTATTGGGAGAAAGGTTCCAAAAGCGGAAGCTAATGCGATAGGGAAGCAGGCATTGGAGAAAGTCGGTTTGTCAGATAAGTTGGACTCCTACCCTAGTCAGTTGTCTGGAGGCCAGCAGCAGCGGGTAGGCATCGCTAGAGCCATTGCGTTAAATCCCGATATTATTCTATTTGATGAGCCCACATCAGCCCTCGATCCGGAACTGGTCGGGGAAGTATTAGCCGTTATGAAGACAATCGCAAAAGAAGGAACAACCATGCTGGTTGTCACCCACGAAATGTCTTTCGCCAAAGATGTAGCAAACAAAGTCATCTTCATGGACGGGGGAGTCATAGTAGAAGAAAACACCCCTCATGAAATCTTCTCCAGACCAAAAGAAGAAAGAACCAAGCAATTTTTAAAGCGGGTCATACCCGAGGACTTCATTTATAATATTTGAACAAAAAGGGGCCTGTCCCCCACTGCTTTAAAGTAGTGGGGGACAGGCCCCCGTTGCGTTAAAGCGTTGCTGTAGCGGGGGGCCCTTTATATGACTTTCCGCTGCCAATACATGACTTCCTTTATTACCTTCTTCACTACTGGGTATGATTTCCAAACTTTATACTAGGTCTTGTTGGGATATTTTTCTAGGTCTGTGGTCGTAGTCAAGATTACAGTAACCGTCCGATGTTGGAAATTGGTTGGAAAACCTATAATGAAAAAGTCAAATTCAGTAAAACGACTGGACTTAAATGTAAAGAACCGGGTGGAGAAAAAAATAAGTAGTAAAGGGGTAGAAAAAATGCAGTCATGGATTAAGTTTTCACTAAAGAATGCAGGCGTTATTTTTATTGCGATGATCATGGTGGTCGTGGGAGGGATTTTTTCGGTACGGACGATGAAGATGGAATCAATGCCGAATGTCGACATTCCCTATATGGTTGTACAGGTTCCGTATATAGGGGCGACACCTGAACAAGGACTCGAGGATATCGGCAAGCCGTTGGAACAAACCTTATCGGGACTAAAGAAGCTCGATAATTTGTACATCGAAGCCCACAGCAATGTGGTCGTGGCTATTCTCGAGTTCGAAATGAGCAAGGATATGGATGAAGCGGAAAAAGATGTGACCACAGCGGTTTCCTCCATGAAGCTGCCGGAAGGAGCGGAGAAACCGGATATCCTAAAGGACGGTCCTTCAGCGATGCCGGTCTTCACATTTGCGCTTGTCTCGGAAACCGCCAATCAATCGGACCTGACCCAATATATCAACGAGAAGATCAAGCCGGCACTGACTGGCATCGACGGGGCCGGAGGCATTGATATTTCGGGTGAAACGGAAAAGGAAGTCGCGATTAAGCTGGACCCTGAAAAAATGCTGCAGCATGGCATCACATATGAAGCAGTCAAGCAAACATTGTCAGCCAACCATTTTTCATTTCCGGCCGGGCAGGTCAATGTGGATGATAAAACATTCAATGTGCAAGCTGACTTTAAACTGGATTCTGTTGAGGATGTAAAAAACGTTCAAATATTATCACCGGCGCCAACCGGTATCCAAAAAGTGAAACTGTCGGACGTTGCCGACATTACCTATGGCAATAAAAACGAAACCGTCTATACAAGGTTAAACGAAAAGCCAGCCGTTCTTGTGGAAATGAAGGCCCAAGCCGGTTCTAATGCCGTGCAATTAGTAAGCGAAGCAAAGAAAAAATTGGATGAATTGAATCTTCCCGAAGGCTACACCTTAACCAAACTTTACGATACATCGAAAGAAGTTAAATCGTCAGTGGATAGTATGTTGCGGGAAGTGTTGTTGGGCACCTTGTTCGCAGTCATCGTGACATTCGTGTTCCTGCGTAATATCCGGGCCACCATCGTCGCGGTCCTGTCGATTCCCTTATCCATTTTAGCCTCGATGATTACCTTGAAGTATTTCGGCTACAGCTTGAACATGATGACACTGGCCGGGATTGCCGTAGCCGTGGGGCGGGTCATCGATGACTCAATCGTTGTCATCGAAAACGTTTATCGCCGGACATTAACGAGCCCGAACCGGGATGAAAAACTGGTTCTGACGGCAGCTAAAGAAGTGGGAGGAGCGATTACTTCGTCCACCCTTACAACAATCGCCGTATTCGGACCATTGTCGTTTGTGCCGGGGATCATCGGTAAGTTCTTTGCCCCGTTTGGCATCACCGTCATCGTGGCGCTGGCGTTTTCGTTAATTGTCTCGTTAACCGTCGTGCCGTTGTTGGCGAAACTGTTCTTGCTGCGGATTAAACCGAAAGAGGAAAAAGAAACGATTTTTGAAAAAGCGTATAAATCAACTCTGTCTTGGGCGTTAAAAAGAAGAGCCATCACCCTTGTGTTAGCCATCCTCATGTTTGCCGGATCGCTTGTCTTGGTTCCGATGATTCCACAGAACTTTTTGCCGCAGGAAAAAGCGGTATCCTACCGGCTAACCGGGGAACTGCCGGCCGGAACATCTTTGGAAAAATCAAACCAGTTGGCTGTGGAAATGGAGCAAATTTTAAAACAGGAGAAACAGGTCAAATATATTCAAACGATTGCAAGCGGCGAATACATTCGTTTTTCCATTGACCTGAAGGATGACACCACCAAGCAGCAAACGGAAGCTTTTGAAAAACGGGTCAGGGACCAATCGGAAAAACTGGACAGCGATATGCAGGTGGCACTTGCCCCAGTCGGGATTGTCGGAACCAGCGGCCTCGCGTTAATGGTGGAAGGCGGAAATGCCAATGACTTGGAGAAAGCGGGCAACATGATCACCGAAAAGCTTCAGGGCATTGAGGGCTTGGAAAATGTGGAATCCAACCTTTCCGGTGTCAAAGAGCAGCTGCAGCTGGATATCCATGATGAAAAGGCGGTTGAAAAAGGGCTAAGCCCGATTATGGTGGCCGGGTTTGTCAGAGAACTGATATCCGGTGACAATGTCGCCAACATGCAAGTGGACGGAAAAACGACCGGTATCCATTTAACCTTGAACAGCGAACCATTAAATTCGATTGATGAAATCATGAGCCAGAGCATGACCAACGCCATGGGTCAGCAAGTCCTCCTTTCAGAAGTGGCGAGCTTGAAAAAAGCGCCAAGCCCTTCCGCTTTATATCGGTTAAACCAGCAAGCTTATGTGCAGATTAGCGGACGCATCACCACCGACAATAGTTCAGGAGTGCAGGCGGAAGTGGATAAACGGATGAAAGAGCTGGATTTGCCGGAAGGGATCACCTACCATTCTGAAGGCCAGGCGCAAGCAATGAATGAAGGGTTTACCAATATGATGATTGCCATGGCCGTAGCCGTTGTACTCGTATTTATCGTGATGCTAATCGCATTCGGAAACATGATGATGCCTGTTGCCATCCTGTCATCGCTGCCGTTTTTATTCTCGGGAGGCTTACTGGGATTGTTCGTGACGAAGCAGGCGCTGGGGATGCCGGCTCTAGTAGGGTTCTTGATGTTAATTGGAATCGTCGTGACCAACGCGATTGTGTTAATGGACCGTGTGAAGCAAAATGAAGGAAAAGGCATGGAGTTGAAGGCTGCCCTGATCGATGCAGGAAAAACACGGCTTCGCCCGATCCTGATGACGGCATTGGCAACGATTGGTGCGTTACTGCCCTTGGCGCTTTCCAGCGAAGGCGGACTCATTTCCCGCTCTCTCGCCATCGTGGTCATCTCAGGACTAACCACATCGACGTTATTAACATTAGTCATCGTGCCAACCACCTACCACATCATGAAAACCATCAAGACCAAAATCGCAAAGAGGAAAACCAGCAAGGCAGCCAAAGGGAAGCGCGGGGCCGGTTCTGTTGCCTCCATCAAGGAAGACACCATTATCGCTTCAAGCAAATACTAGGAAAAATCGGCAAAAAACCTCGGGGCCATACATCCCTGAGGTTTTTTGTGCGAAAAAGTTGATCCGCTTGCCTGAAACTCTATTCAAAAGATGCCTGAAATTTGACACATAACCGACGTCGTCCGGCATTCCTTTTAAGATATAATAGTTTTTGGTTTTTGTCAGAACATATCTAGAATTAAGGAGTCTATGACTATGCTAAAAAAATCCAGGGTTTGCACACCTGGCTTATTGATGGATTTTTTGGCTGTCTCTCAAAAAGCAGCCATTGCCTCTCAACCGTGGATTGGCAGAAATAATAAGATAGAGGCTGACCGGGCTGGAACAACAGCCATGCGGGAGGCGATGAACGGGATTCATATGTACGGCAGGATTGTGATAGGCGAAGGGGAAATGGATGAAGCCCCGATGCTCTACATTAATGAGGTGCTTGGAACCGGAAACGGCCCCCATGTGGATATCGCGGTAGACCCTGTAGAGGGGACCACCTTAATGGCGCATGGACAGGCCAACTCGCTTGCGGTTATTGCGGTCGGGGAACGGGGAAGCCTGCTGCACGCCCCCGATATGTATATGAAAAAAATAGCTGTGGGTCCAAAAGCAAAAGGCTGCATTGATATCGAGAAATCCTTAACGGAAAATATGAGAGCCGTGGCCGAAGCACTGGGAAAAGAGATCACGGATTTAAATATCATGATTCAGGACCGTCCCCGTCACGAGGTGTTAATCCATGAAGTCATTGAAGCTGGCGCCAGCGTGAAGTTATTTTCTGATGTGGATATAACGGGAGCAATTGCCACCGCTATTGATGACATCGACGTTGATATGTTAGTGGGAACGGGCGGCGCACCGGAGGGAGTCATCTCCGCAACTGCCTTAAAGTGCTTGGGTGGGGACTTCCAAGGTAAACTAATTCCACAGAATGAGGAGGAGTATACCCGCTGCCTCAAAATGGGAATCACGGACCCTGAAAAGCCGTTAACCCTAGACGACATTGTCAAAAGTGACGACTGTTTTTTTGTCGCCACCGGCATAACCGGAGGCACCCTATTAAAAGGCGTCAGGGCCCAAAATGGAGCGCTAAAAACCCATTCCCTGTTTACCATCGGTGGAGCAGCCAACTGCTTCCAGTATGTGGATTCGACTTTTTATTAAAATGAAGCCGATTGTCAGAAAAGTGCAGGATTACTTCAAGTAAATATCAGAATGAATGTGAGTACCTCGGGGCTTTTGACAGCCTTGAGGTTTTTTTATAGAAAAAAATTTTCATTTTCGCTTGACTTAGAGCTAACTCAAAGTAATAGCATGTAAATAAAAGGGAGGCGATGTTCATGTTTAGTATTTCGGAGGTATCAAAGGTAACGGGATTTTCCGCTCATACTTTAAGATACTATGAAAAAATCGGATTATTTTCCAAACCGGATCGAAGCAGTGGGAAACGCCTGTATTCCGAAGGGGATATCCGGCTGCTCCAATTTATGAAGGTTCTCAAAAATACGGGAATGTCTCTAGAGAATATCCAACAATTTTTAGTCGATGGATGCATTTTAGAAAATCAGGAGCCAAGGGATGAAAAAAGTCCAAAGGTGCAAAAACGGATTGATATATTACAAAGGCATTTACATTCGTTAAAAACACAAAAGGAAGAAATCGAAATGGTGATTAAGCTCACGGAAGAGAAACTGTCCATTTATCAAGAAATGTTAGAGGGGGACGAAAAGGATGGGTAAAATATATGCGATGTTACTGGGGTTTGCAGTTTTTACGGGTGCAACTTTTAATTTGGCGAAATTCTCAGTTGAATATTTCTCAGCAGCCAGTGCGGCGGCATGGAGATTTGGAATTGCTGCCGTGGTGATGGTATTAGTTTTAGGAATACGGAAAAATATCAGATGGAGCATGATACGAAAGTATGGAGCGTTGTACTCCATTTTAGGGGTCATCGGCATTTTTGGGTTTAACGCATTCTTCTTTATTGGAATGAAATCTACCTCACCCCTAAATGGGGCCTTAATTATGGCGGCCAATCCGTTGCTGACCTCCATTTTGGCTTATTTCATTCTCGGGAACCCTTTAACAAAAAGGCAAGTGATGGGGATTGTATTCGGTTTAATAGGTGTTGTATTGGTTTTAACCCATGGATCGTGGGAAGTCATTAAAACTCTCTCGCTATCTAAGGGTGACTTCCTTGTGCTGCTGGGCAATGTATGCTGGGCTTTGTATGGGGTATTGGGCAGGAAGTACTTAAAAGGGAGTTCATCTATGGAGACGACTACCTACACGATGATGGTCGGTGCTGCATGCCTTGTCGGCTTATCCGTTTTCCTGCCGGGAACTGAACCTCTTCCGTCAGTACCCTTAGCGGCCTGGGGCGCGATTTTATTTATGGCCGTTTTCACATCGGTATTGGGTTATTTATGGTGGAACAAAGGGATGGAAAGGATAGGGGCAAGCAAGACCTCGTTATTCTTTAACTTGGTTCCGGTCGTCACCATGATTTTGTCTGTCCTCACAGGAACACCGGTCTCCATTTCCCAACTGTTGGGGACGGTACTGGTTATCACAGGGGTACTGGTTTCAACTGGCTTTTTAAAAATGAAACGGAGTCGTAACCTCTCGACCCATCAGGTATGATGTGAATGGCGCTGCTGATTCACCGCATCCCATCAAACAGCCTCATCCTTCTCAAAATTCTATTATCGTAGTATTATTAAAATAATTTAAATTATATAAAAATAACAAAGGGTTGGAGCTGTAATGAGATTAGAAAAGCTAGAAGAGTTGATGAATAAGAGAAAAGAAGAGTATTTGGAGCAGCTGTTTAGGCTGCTGCGGCACAAAAGCATTAGCACGCAGAATGTGGGCATCAGGGAATGCGCCGGGCTGGTCCAGCAGATGATGGAGGAAATCGGCATTGATACCCGATTAATCGAGACGGAGGGACATCCGGTTGTCTATGGGGAACTCATCAAACCGGAGAATGCCTTTACCCTCCTTCTCTATGGGCATTATGATGTCCAGCCGCCTGAACCCCTAGAGGAATGGATATCGCCGCCATTTGAACCGGCCGTCCGCGATGGCAGAGTGTATGCCCGCGGCGCTGGGGACAATAAAGGGCAGCTGATGGCCCAGCTTCTCGGAATTAAAACGTACTTGGATATGTTCGGCGACCTGCCGATCAATGTCAAGTTTGTGTTTGAAGGGGAAGAGGAAATCGGCAGCGTCCATCTGGCTTCCTTTGTAGAGGAGCACAAAGAGCTATTGCGGGCGGACCTTGTCTACACGGCCGACGGCTCTTCCCATAACAGCGGCCTGCCGCTGATCCTGCTTGGGGTAAGGGGGATGCTGGCGGTGGAATTAAAAGCGAAAGGAGCCGGCTGGGATAATCATTCAGGCAACACTGGCAATATTGTTCCCAATCCGGTCTGGAAGCTGATCGACTTATTGCAGACGATGCGCGATCAAGACGGGCGCGTGTTGATTGACGGATTTTACGATCATATTCGCCAGCCTTCTGGGCGGGACATGGAGCTGCTTCGCGCTTTACCCTATGACGCGGAAAATATCGGAGAGAAGATTGGCTTTACCTCTCTTGAGATGGACGGCGAAGCATATTACCGCAAGCTGACCATGGAACCGACCTTTAACATCTGCGGAATCCAAAGCGGCTATGCTGGGGAGGGGGTGAAGACCATCATCCCGGCTGAAGCGGTGTTGAAGATGGATATTCGTCTGGTCGTCGACCAAGACCCGATGGATATCTACGACAAACTTTGCCGGCATGTCCAGAGGCACGCCCCTGACATGGAAGTCAACTACATGGGTTCAATGCTTCCGTCGAGGACGCCGGCCGACCTTGAGGTCATCAGGGTCGTGACGGAAGCGGTCGGACAAGCCCATGGCCAGGAACCGCTAATCCAGCCGAGCCTTGCCGGGTCGCTCCCGGATTATGTTTGGACCAAAATTTTAGGGGCACCGTCAATCATTGTCCCTTATGCCAATTTTGACCAAAGGAATCATTCCCCGAATGAAAACATTCGCATCGATTATTTTTTTAACGGCATGAAGTCCATCTGTCATGTGATTCATGCCCTTGGAGAATTGGCCAAGTATTAAGACTAGAGAAGCAGAGCTTAGTTTGAGCAGAGAAAGGCAGGATTTTAGTAATGAGTCAAATTCAACAAGATGTATCTTCGAAACGTCCGAAATATTTGTCGTTATTAAATGGTGTAGAACGCGCCGGCAACCGGCTGCCCCACCCAGTATTGATTTTTCTCTATTTAACGGTTTTTGTGGTGTTGGTTTCCTGGATACTCAATAAAATAGGCATAACCGTAGCGGTGCCTGGACAGAAGGGGGAGCTGGCGGTCAAAAGCCTGCTCTCCGCCGAAGGCATTCAATTTATGCTAACCTCAATGATTAGCAATTTTGTAGAGTTTAAACCACTGGGGCTGGTCATCACATTTACCCTTGGAGTGGGACTGGCAGAAAAATCAGGCCTGTTTGAAGCAGCGATTAAACGGACTCTTGTGAAAGCGCCAAAAGGCGTGATTACCTATTCCGTATTGTTTATCGGGATTATGAGCAATATCGCAGCGGATTCCGCTTATATTATTGTACCGCCCATGGCCGCCATGATCTTCCACCTGTTTGGCAGGAATCCAATTGCAGGTTTGGCGGCCGGAATTGCCGGGACCGGCATTGGCTTTACGGCCAATCTATTAGTCTCCTCCTTTGATGCCGCTTTAAGCGGCCTGTCGACCCATGCGGCCCAGGCCATTGACCCAGGCGTTGTGGTCAAAACGGTAGACAACTGGTATTTTATGAGCGCATCCGTGATTGTGCTCACCATTGTTGGGGCGTTTGTGACTGAAAAAATCCTGGAGCCAAGGCTGGGAAGTTATCAGGGCGACGTCAAAGTCGAACTGGACGATGAGACAACCAAGAATCCGTTAATCGGGAAGGGCTTGCGGAATACCTTGATTGCCACTGTTCTTTTTTGGGGTCTTATCGTGCTGGCCCTGTTGATTCCGGATTCGCCATTAAGAGGGAAAAACGGCAGTATCATGGAGTCCCCATTTATGGATGGCATCAACACCATTCTATTGTTGTTCTTTTTGGTGGTCGGACTGGCCTATGGAATTACGGTGAAAAAAATAACCGGAATCCATGATGTGGTAAAAATCATGGGGGAATCGATTAAGGATATATCAGGGTTTATTGTATTGGCGTTTTTTATCGCGCAATTTATCGCCTATCTAGGATGGAGCAACCTGACCGTGTTTACCGCGGTCAATGGCGCGGACCTACTGAAGTCAGCTCATTTGTCGGGAATGCCGGCGGTCATCCTGCTGGTATTGGTAACTGCACTGTCGAGTTTGTTTGTCACTAGCGGTGTCGGCCTCTGGTCGCTCTTGGCCCCGATTTTCGTGCCGATGTTCATGGTGTTGGGCTTTCACCCGGCGTTTATTCAAGTGGCTTACCGGATTGCTGATTCCGTAACCAACATGATCACGCCGCTGAACCCGTTTGTCGCCGTCATGCTGGGATTCCTGATTAAATACGACAAAAAGGCAGGGCTCGGGACCCATATAGCGTTAGTGTTTCCATACACCGTCGCTTTCCTCATTGCATGGATTGTGATGCTATTGGTATTTGGTTTGTTTCATATTCCGGTCGGGCCGAATGTAACGATGTACTTAGAATAAAGTGCTTCAAATTATGCACGATGAAAAAGTGTCGAGGAGGACCCCTCGACACTTTTCATTTGGCACTTAAAAACATTCAAAAGACTGGACGCTTTGGATAATATAATTCCCGCTTCCTCGTTATGTTCGCGGACAGACTGAGGGTTGCGGCGTAAAAAAACACAACAAGCTTGTATTAGCTTGTTGTGCCTTCCATCCATACTGCAGTCCACCATACGCTGTGTACGGTCCGTAAGTTTTTGAATTATTGTTCACTTGAAATCCAAGTCTTTGATCGTGGTTTTTTTATAAGTTCTGCTGAGGTCATGTGCCTTTTTGTATAACGGATTTTGATTGCCGTGGCTCATTTGGCCGACAAATTTAATGGTTACCTTATCTTTTAACGGCTCCCATAACTCATGGAGTTCTTTTATGTAGGGTTTTACGTTTTCTTCGTACGACTTGCTGTTGAAGGAGATTGCTTTGGTCCATGACTCCTGGTCTGTTATGACCATTGCTTTGGTGAAGTTGTTCTTCTTGATGAGAATAAGGGCATCCAGCAGGGCCAGGTATTCACATATATTCGGTTTGGCAGTTTGGATGTTCCGGAGGTTGGATATGCCGGTTACGATATCCCTGTTTTCAACAAGCACCAGGCCGGTTCCCGCTTGGCCTTTGTTAAAATTGTACGAACCATCCATGATGACAAAGGGAACTTCTCTTGAGACATTCTTGCAAAGTGGCATTAAGAATTTTTCCTTTGAACTCCTAGGTTGAGGTTCTTTTGCAGCGGTTTTAGTACCTTTCCGGTAATGGTCCAAGATATCCTGTATATGAAAAAATTTCTTTTCTCCCACCTGCTCAAAAGGCATTCCTTTTTTTAGAAGAGGTGCTAAATGCTCCTTTGTGATTCTTAGTGTTTGGAGAATCGTTTCTTGTGAGACATATTCTTGTAATGTCCTGCCTTTTTTATCACGAAAATCCTTTTCTAGTCTCTCTTGGGAGGGGGAATAGGTTTCCAGCCATTTTACGACTTCGGATTCCAGAAATCGATATTGGGTTCCAATCAGGTAATGAGGCATGCCGTCATTCAGGCAAGCATTTATTTCAGCCTTCGTGAGTTTTAATTTTGCTCGCAACTCGTCTTTTAACAGTAAGGTAACTGTGGGGTTCGGTAGGGTCATTTTATTCAAAGTTCTCACCTGCATGATTAATATGGTAGAAAGACGCGTTCACACTTCTGCCGAATCCATCTATCCCATTTATTTTACCAATTTTTTGCCGATAGTGTTAATAGTTAGTAGATTTATGCAAACGGAACTAGAAAATTTTAATGTCTTGACCCTCCTATGTTATTGGCGTAACCTTAAAAAGGTTAGTATTCTAGCATACCTAAAAAGATGGAAGAGGTGCTACTCTTGAAACGGTACAAAACGTTATTGTTCGATGTTGATAATACCCTGTTGGATTTTAGTGCGGCTGAAAGAGAAGCATTGAGATCGCTTTTTGAAGAACAAAAGATTTCATTAACATCTGAAATGGAACAGAGCTATATGCAGATCAATCAGGGGCTCTGGAAGTCCTTTGAAGAAGGAAAAATCGACCGTGATGAAGTGGTGAATACTCGATTTTCGCTTTTATTTCAGGAATATGGGAAAGAGGTAGATGGGGAGTTTCTAGAAAAGCGGTACCGTTCCTATCTGGATCTGGGCCATCAGCTGGTGGAAGGCGCCCTGGAGTTAATCACCAAACTGCAAAGCGGACATGACTTATATATCGTGACAAACGGCGTAGCCACAACTCAGGATAAACGCCTGCGAGCTTCTGGACTATACCCATTTTTCAAGGATATTTTCGTATCGGAGACCGTCGGTTTTCAAAAGCCAATGAAGCCATACTTTGACTTCGTCTTCGCCAAAATTCCAAATATCCTATTGGAAGAAACACTCATCATCGGCGACACCTTTAACTCAGACATCAAAGGCGGATACCTCGCCGGCATCGACACCTGCTGGTATAACCCAGAACAAAAGCTCAACCCAACCAACATCACACCAACCTACGAAATAAAAGAACTAGAAGAACTGTACAGCATCCTAAAATAAAGAATGGGGCCTGTCCCCCACTGCAGTAACGCTTTACTGCAGTGGGGGACAGGCCCCCGGTACTTTAACGCGTTACTTAGGCGGGGGACAGGCCCCCAACGTATTAACGCATTACCAGAGTGGGGGACTCGCTCCATTCGTGTTTCTAATTCAGAAAAGATATATATCATCCAAGGCGACAAGCTAGTGTGTTCTTATGCCTAAGCAATCACGAGGCTTCTTGATAGTTGATCCACGGCAATAATGGCATTCGCTACATCATCGGCTGTAATCTCCGGTGACTGGTTGCTCATGGTTTCTCCCTCTTTGGTAGCGGCTATGCCTACTTTCACAAGATCGTCATAGCTGGCGTCTTCCAAATGTAATTCCCTCAACGTGGTTGGAAGCCCTAATTGACGGTAAAAATCAATATATTTCATGATTTCATGATGTGGATGCAGTTCTAACACTAATTGAACCAGTGTCCCGTAGGCAACTTTTTCTCCATGGGTTAAGTGATGGATGTCGCCGTCAAGGACGGTAAATCCATTATGGATGGCATGTGCGGCAGCTAATCCGCCGCTTTCAAAGCCGATGCCCGATAGTAGTGTGTTGGCTTCTACCACCGCCTCCACTTGCTTAGTTACCAGGCCTTTTTGTACAGCTTGGTAGGCAGGAAGGCCGTATTTGAATAAAGTTTCCTCACATGCCTGGGCTATGGCTTTGGCGGCAATGCTTACTTTCCCTCCAGCCATGGTGGTGCTGTCACTATTGATTGTGGCTCGTACCTCCACCCATGTCGCCATGGCATCGGCTATGCCGGAAGCCAGGAATCTGGCAGGGGCTTTTGCAACAACGGCTGTATCGACCAGAACAAGGTCGGGATTTTTCTTATAAAATTTATAGGATTCAAATTCGCCTGACTCCGAATAAATAACGGCTAAAGCGCTTGTCGGGGCGTCAGTGGATGCTGTGCTGGGAACAATCACTACTTTTACATTCAGGCCGTCTGCAATGGCTTTGGCGGTATCAAGGGTCTTTCCTCCTCCAATCCCGACGACCACATCGGCATTATGGGATTTTCCAATTTCGACTACACGCTGTATTTCCTGGAGGGATGCTTCACCATTAAATGGTACATAGTGATAATTGAGTTTTTCCTCGGTTAGACTGGCAGTTATGGTTTCTCCCGTAATGTTCCAAACAATCCCATCCGAAAGAAGCAGTGGTTTTTGGCCCATTTCGCTTAGATAATGCCCAATGCTTTTTAACACACCTTTGCCTTGAATGTACTTACTTGGTGATTGAAATATAATGACTGACATAATAATCTTCCCCTTTCACCGATTTGAACTACCAATTCCATTATAGCACTGGAAAATTTTATTAAATGGATGTTTGCAGACTGTCATAAAAGGTTCAAAATTCTTAAACAGTGAAACTCCTTTCTCTCCTGGAGGTAAAAGATACATTTTATGGTATCATGGATTTATCCTCAATTTAGGGGCAAGTTTTCCGTATGTTCAGATGTCCTATGTGGTATTGTTTAACTTCAAAAAAGCTTTTTCATTTTTTAATATTTTTTAAGTTCAAGAGGGATTTTAAAGAGCTGCCATGCCGCAATTTCAATCTTCTAGTGATCCCTTCTTTGGATTAACAATTGAAACAAGTTGGGAGGAATGAGGATGGGGAAAGTCATTTTTGTAACGGGAGCAAGCAGAGGGTTGGGCTTAGCTATGGTTGAACAATTCTTAAAAAATGGCTGCTTCGTATGGACAGGTGCCCGGACAAAGGAAACTCCTGAGTTGACTCAGCTAAGGGGCCAATACCCAGGGATGCTGGAGTGTGTGGAGCTGGATGTTTCCGATGATCAAAGTGTGCAGAGGGCTAAAGAGTTCATTTTTAGCAAAACAGAAAAAATTGATTGGCTGATTAACAATGCTGCAATCTTGGGGGAGATTCAATCTACCTTGTTCGACCGGCTTGATTTCGATGAGATGCTGAAGGTTTATAATACGAATGCTTTAGGTCCGTTGCGGATGGCTAATGCTTTGATTCCGCTGGTTTTAAACAGTGACAGCAAGTTGGTTGTCAATATTTCTTCCGAGGCAGGGAGCATTCAGGATTGCAGGCGGGTGAATCAATTTGCTTACACAATGTCGAAGGCGGCGCTTAACATGCAGTCCAATTTGCTGCATAATCAGCTTGCTGAACGTGGCGGGCGTGTGCTGACGCTTCACCCTGGCTGGATCCAATCCTATATGCAGGGAAAATTGGATGAAGCAGCCGACCTTACACCGGAACAAGCGGCAAGTTATGTTATACAAGTTATTTCAAACTATGAAGCTAGCAGTGAACGTCAAGCTAAATTTTTAGATTACTTGGGAAACGAGAGGCGCTGGTAAAGGGACAAGGAGAGAATCTGGTTCAAACACTTCAGTATAACAACAAACCCAACCACACCATACAAGAACAATAAAATGGGGCCTGTCCCCCACTGCAGTAAAGCGTTACTGCAGTGGGGGACAGGCCCCCGGTACTTTAACGCGTTACTTAGATGGGGGATAAGCCCCGCTTTATTCCGCTTAATTAGGCTCCACCGAGGTAGGCGTTTTTGATGTCTTCGCTGGCCTGTAGTTCGGCAGCGGTGCCGCTCAGGCCGATGCGGCCGGTTTCGATGACGTAAGCGCGGTCAGCAACAGACAGGGCCATGTTGGCGTTTTGTTCAACGAGCAGGACGGTGGTGCCAGCTTTGTTGATTTGTTCAATGATATTGAAGATCTGTTTCACCATGAGAGGGGCCAGCCCCATGG
This sequence comes from Neobacillus camarae, assembly GCF_054950115.1. NCBI lineage: Bacteria > Bacillati > Bacillota > Bacilli > Caryophanales > Bacillaceae > Neobacillus > Neobacillus camarae. Next base: position 973,927 of record NZ_JBUCKX010000002.1, read on the forward strand.
AGGGTTCGTCCAAAAGCAAAAGCTTTGGCCTGGCCATGATGGCCCTGCCCATGGCCAGCATTTGCTGTTCACCGCCAGAGAGCGTGCCGGAAAGCTGCTTGCGGCGCTCCAGTAATCTTGGGAAGAGCTCATATACCTTCGCCAAATCCTCGCGTACCTCACGCGAGTTTTTTCTTGTGAAGGCTCCTAATTCTAGATTTTCTTCTACCGACATGTTCGAAAAAACACGGCGTCCTTCTGGCACGTGGGAGATGCCGGCTTTTACAATCGATTGCGGCACCTTGCCTGAAATTGCCTTCCCCATATATTCAATATTTCCTGATTTTGGCTTCAGCAGTCCTGACAACGTCTTGAGCAGCGTGCTTTTTCCGGCTCCATTCGCCCCAATTAATGTGACGATTTCCCCTTCTTTCACCTCTAACGTAACCCCTTTTAATGCATGAATATTTCCGTAAAACACATTAATATCGTTGACTTTAAGCATGGTCACCCGTGACCTCCTCACCTAAGTAAGCCTCAATGACCTTTGGATTGCTGCGAATCGCTTCTGGTGTCCCTTCAGCGATCAGCTGGCCATGGTCCAATACATATATCCGTTCGCAAATTCCCATCACGAGCTGCATATCATGTTCGATTAACAGGATGGTCAATCCAAATTGCTTTCTAATAAACGCAATGAGTTCCATCAATTCATGCGTTTCCTGAGGATTCATGCCGGCCGCCGGTTCGTCCAGTAATAACAATTTTGGACCTGCTGCCAAGGCGCGGGCAATTTCTAATCGCCGCTGCTGGCCGTAAGGCAAATTTTTCGCCAATTCGTCTTTGTACTGGTCCAAGTTAAATATTTTTAAAAACTCGAGTGACTTTTCCTCCATGATTTTTTCCTCGGAAAAATGACGGGGGAGGCGAAGAATTGAGCTCAATATGGAATTTTTCGCCAGTGAGTGGTAGGCCACCTTTACGTTATCCAACACCGACAATTCACCGAAAAGCCGGATGTTTTGAAAGGTCCGGCTGATGCCGCGGCGGGTAACCTGGTAGGGGGCAAGACCGTTCAGGCGTTTGCCATCAAAAGTAATCTCGCCCTCCGTTGGGGTATAGACCCCGGTTAACAGGTTGAAGCTGGTCGTTTTCCCGGCGCCGTTCGGCCCAATCAATCCAACAAGTTCTCCTTGGTGGATTTCCATATTAAAACCGGAAACGGCCTTCAATCCGCCAAACTGGATTCCGGCATTTTTTACCTGCAATAATGCCATCCTAGTTACCCCCTTTCGCGGTGGTGCGCTTAAATAGATCTGTGATTTCGCGAGTGCCCATCAGCCCTTGAGGACGATACAGCATGACAACCATCAACACGACACTATAGATAATCATCCGTGTTTCCGGGAATTCACCTAAGAACGTGGAAATGACGGTCAATAACACGGCGCTAATCACGGCGCCTGAAAGACTTCCAAGCCCGCCAAGAACAACAAAGATTAAGATATCAAATGATTTTAAAAAGCCAAAGTTGGTTGGCTGAATGATATAGAAATTATGGGAGTACAATCCGCCAGCAATTCCTGCGAAGAAAGAGCCTAACGCAAAGGCGGCAACTTTGTAAAAAGTCGTGTTGATTCCCATGGCGTCAGCGGCAATTTCATTTTCCCGAATCGAGATACAAGCACGGCCGTGTCTCGAGTTGGTAAAGTTTGAAATCACTAGAATCGTAATGAATAAGCATGCAAAGGCAGACGTCCAAGTCGTAAGGTGCGAAACCTGCATTCCGGAAGCACCGCCGACATAATCGATGTTTAAAAAAGCAATCCGGATAATCTCAGCAAAACCAAGGGTGGCAATTGCCAAATAGTCGCCCCGGAGCCGCAAAGTAGGAATCCCGACAAGAAGACCCGCCAGTGCGGCAACCGCGCCGCCTGCCACGAGCGCCACCACAAAAGGCATTTCCAACTGCATCGTAAAGATGGCGGAAACATAGGCGCCAACCGCAAGGAACCCGGCATGGCCAATGGAAAACTGTCCGGTGATTCCGATGACTAAATGGAGACTGACCGCCAAGATTACATTGATGGCTATTGAAATAATCAAATTACTATAGAAAGGATTCAGCATACCCGTCTGGATGAGGTATTGAATGACTCCATATACAACAAGGGCAAGTACAAGAAATAGTACGAATTGTTTTGGTTTTTTCATAGCACTCACCTACACTTTCTCTCTTGTATTTTTTCCAAAGATGCCAGATGGTTTGAAAATTAAAATCAAAATCAGGATGAGAAACGCGGCGGCGTCTCTCCATAAGGAAAAGCCCATCGCACTGACAATTGATTCCACGACCCCAAGAATAATGCCTCCGACCGTGGCGCCGGGAATACTGCCGATGCCGCCAAGAACAGCGGCGACGAAGGCCTTTAATCCAGGGATGACGCCCATGAGCGGATCAATTTTTGTATAGTATATACCAAAGATAACCCCGGCTGCTCCAGCTAACGCGGAGCCTAGCGCAAACGTAAACGAAATCGTTTGGTCGACGTTAATGCCCATTAACCGGGCGGCTTCCATGTCATGGGAAACGGCGCGCATCGCCTTGCCCATTTTGGTACGTTTAACAACAAATTGCAAAATAATCATAAGTACTACGGATACCAATAAGATGAACAGGGCCTGACTGTTGATGTGGGCGCCGAACAGATTGATGGATTTGCTTGGAAGAACCCCTGTTGGATAGGCCTCAGGCTGTGCCCCGCGAATATAAATGGTTCCGTATTCAATGAACAATGACATTCCGATGGCTGTAATCAATGCGGCGATTCTCGTAGCATTCCGAAGCCGCTTGTAGGCGATCCGTTCAATCAATACTCCAAACACGGCACAGACAACCATGGATAATACAAGTGCCGGGAAGAAGCTTAATCCCCATCCCTTAATCGCATAAAACCCGATGAAGGCACCGACCATAAAGACGTCACCGTGCGCAAAGTTAATCAGTTTAATAATTCCATATACCATCGTGTAGCCTAATGCGATTAAGGCATAGATGCTGCCGAGTGAAATTCCGTTGATTAGCTGCTGTAACCACTCCATGCGTTTTGCTCCTTTTTACGGTAGTTTTTTCATATAAAGTAAAATGGAAGGAAAATCCCTTCCATTTTACCAGCTGTGTGTTTTAAGGGTTCACTTTCGTTTTGAACACTTGCTTGCCGTCTTGGTATTCCAAGACAATGGCTGTTTTGACAGGATGGTGATTTTTGTCAATGGTTAGTACACCTGTTATGAGTGATAAATCTTTTGTTTTGGCTAAAGCTTCCTGGATTTTGCTTGAATCTGTGCTTCCGGCACGCTTGATGGCATCGGCCAAGAAGTATACTGTGTCATAGCCGAGCGCGTTGAAGGCGTTTGGTGCTTCGCCGCCGTTTGCTTCTTTAAAGGCTGTCACAAACTTTTGCACTTTTTCATCTGGGTCTTCAGATGAGTAGTGGTTGATGATGTAGGTGTTATTTAACGCATCGGCTCCGGCTAATTCTACAAGTTTTGGAGAATCCCAGCCGTCTGCACCAACTAATGGAACATCGATGCCTAATTCACGAGCTTGTTTGACGATTAAGCCGACTTCTTCATAGTAACCTGGAATGAAGATGAACGATGGATTCTTTGCCTTGATGCGTGTCAATGTCGCACGGAAGTCGGTATCCTTCGCCACATACGCTTCGTCGGCCACGATTTTGCCGCCCGCTTTTTCAAAGGTTTTCTTGAATGATTCAGAAAGGCCTTTAGCATAATCGCTGGAACTGTCGGCAAAGATTGCGGCATCTTTTACCTTTAAGGTGTCTAAAGCAAAGTTAGCTGCGACTGTGCCCTGGAATGGGTCGATGAAAGAGGTCCGGAACACGAATGGACGTACTTTGCCTTTTTCATCTACAGTAACGGTTGGGCTAGTACCGCTAGGTGTTAATAAAACCGTCTTTGTATCATTGGCGACTTGTGCTTGAGCAACGGTGTTTCCGCTTGTTGCCGCACCAATCACGGCAGTGACTTTGTCCTGGCTGGTTAATTTTATGATCCCGTTTGTCGCTTCAGATGCATCTGATTTATTATCGACTTTTACGACATCAATTTTTTTGCCATCAACCCCGCCATCCTTGTTGATTTCTTTAATAGCCATTTCGATTCCTTTATCCAAGGATTCGCCATAGGAAGCGACGTTTCCTGAAAGCTCCAAGTTTACTCCAAGTTTGATTGTGTTTGAGCTGCTTCCACTGCCTGAGGTGGCGTTCGCTCCGGAACAGCCAGCAAGGATTCCAGCGACTAAAGCTGAAGCCATGACCACTTTACTGATTTTCTTCATCTAATTGCTCCCCCTAAAGAAGTTTTTTAATTTTTCTGACATTATCATCCGAATGTTAGTCAGCCAAAAGAACTAGTAAATTAGTTAACAATTAGTATATTAAAACAATTTTTAATATTAGTCCAGTATATTATTTTAATATTTCTGAAACTTACAATATTTGTTTAATGACAACGTTTTCATCTAAAGAAAAAGGGTATTAATGTTAAATCCAATAATAATATTATTATTATTATAGAAACAGGATTACGGTTCTGCTGTTGAGAAAAGGATAGTGTTACCTCAGGACATTTTGTCAGAATGAAAGAAAAAAGCCCCCTTATATGAACAGGGGGCGGACTACTTACCAGTCAGGATTCTTTTGATATTTGGATCCTCATTAAAAGTTTTTGGTTGAATGGGTCAGTAAGACGTTTTAGGATCATTACCGGGCACCGCGCAGCACCAGTACCGTCCCCGAGTTTTCGGAAGCATCCTGTTGCTTAATCATCTTGATGAAGGGTTCGATAAATTGCGGGTCAAATTGTTTGCCTGAGCATTGCCGCAGTTCCACGAAGGCCTCTTGGAAGGTTTTGGTTCTTTGATAAGGCCGTTCCGTCGTCATGGCGTCGAAAGAGTCAATGACGCAGAGGATCCGCGCCAATTTTGGAATAGATTTTTCTTTTAGTCCATAGGGGTATCCGTTTCCGTCATAGCGTTCATGGTGAAGTTCGACTAGGGGAATCAAGTCTTCTAGTTTTTTATTTGTTGAAATGATTTCTTTTCCCCAGGTTACGTGTTTTTTAATCATTTCCCATTCTTCCGGATCGAGCTTCCCTTTTTTATTTAAAATATCCCGCGGGACCTCAATTTTTCCAATATCATGGATTAGCGCCCCAAGAATCAGCGTTTTTCGTTCGTGTTCACTTAATTTGAGAATCCTTGAGAATTCCACTGCATATTGATAAACACGTTTACTATGGCGATAGGTATAAACATCCTTGGAAAGGAAAATTTTTAATTGATATTCCAATTCCTCCAAATCTTTTTCGAGCGAAAGGGATTGGAGAACAGAGTATTCCGAGTGTTCATTATAAATTTGTACAAGGTTTTTGCCCTGGTTTTTGGCTGCATACATGGCTTGGTCGGCTTTATTAAGCAATTCCGAAATACTGTAGGTCGCTTTTTCGCATTCAGCGATACCGGATGAAAAAGATAAACAGCCGTAGGGGAGACTTTCTACCCCTTTATAGTAGGTATCATTGACCTTTTTTCGAAGATCATTCATAAACGAATAAGCAGCAGTGCTATTCGTGTTAGGCATAATGATCGAAAACTCTTCTCCGCCATAGCGGGCAACAATATAGTTTGCTGCTTCCGCTTCTGTCTTTAAAAGGGCGCCAAATTCCTGAAGTAGGTGGTCTCCTTGAATGTGACCGTATAAATCGTTGTATTTTTTAAAATCATCGATATCGAGAATGGCAACACTCAAAGGCTGATCCGTTTCCTTTGCGGCAACCACTTTCTTTTCCAGCACTTCTTTAAAATAACCGTGATTGTTGAGGCCGGTAAGGAAGTCTTTATTGGCTTTTTCTGAGACTTCTTTAAATAAACGAAAATGTTGTTTGAATGCTAAAGATAATAGAAACGCAATTCCGGTGAATAGGACCAGCCCGAATATATGGTCGGTTTTCATTAACACAGCAAGCACCAATGACAATAAGAGAGTTCCAATGTATGTGGCAAGAGTCTCTTTAAAAAGGTCAATGAAAAAGTTAAGTAAGTTTTCAGTGATGGACAAAATAAAATAAATACCGATTAAAATTAGGTTTATGGCAAAATAGGTGCCAAATGACAATAAATAGGGTATGAGGTTTTCAATATGGATATTTCCAATCATCCCACCTGTAAACTGAAAAACATAGCTGGAACCAATAATCATCAAGGAATAAACAGAGAAGTTAAAGGTGTGTTTCCACCATGCGATTTTTCGTTGAGACAATGCAAAGATAGCGGAATGAATCAGTAAAACTAGTAATGTAAACTTTAATCCAAACAAAAAAAGGCTAGCCAAATAGATGGAAGAGTCCATTGAAAGTGAATTTCCATTCGGCGGAAGAAGAATGGTGTAGTAATTAAGCAATAATATGGATCCGGAAACGGCATAAATCATGATCCAGTCCATGCGGGAGTATTCCGGGATTTTAATTAAGAAGTAAAATAACAAAATGCCAAGGGTGGAAACGATGAATAGATATGTGTGTGCAGGTGTTTTAAAAATACGCATAATCATCACTCTCAAAATAAAAATTTAAGGAGAAGTAAAAAATTTACTTCCCCTATGATTCTACAACTTTGTTAGACTAGTTTAAAGCCAGAAGTTAGAGCAATAATAACAGAACCGATAATAACTGCATTGTAAAGAATGCTGGTTAATTTGATGCCTTGTTTTTCATCCTTTTTCAACTTTCTCACCTCCTTTAAAGAGATGTAACGGACGGATCCGCTTTTTTTGATTTTGATAAAGGATGATGTACCATCAAATACTGAATGAAAAAGAAGATTCCAATATTCATTATAATGTCGCCAATGCTGATGATTTGTGTGCGAGGATAAGGATCCGAGATGGGAATCACATCACCCAAAAATCCAAGATGGGTGGAGGAGGTCAGTAATGCATGCTTCGCATACAAGCTTTCTTTTAAAGCCTCGATATATCCTGGATCCAACACGGCAGCCGCATGTTCTGAAACGGGCATTCTTCCGCCGTTTAGCACCATGACTAGAAAATTTAAAAAGACACCTATGAAAATGAAAAGAAAGCCGCGGTTATGACGATTGATATATAAAAATATCAATCCAAGGACATACACTGCGATATAAATATATCCGCTTATGTCACCGAGAAAGCTGCTATCATTCTGAAAAGTAAAGATGACAAATTCAATCGCCAACAGCAGCGGGAAAATCCAGCCCCACTTCAAATTTAAGTGCGCCATCCCCCGCAAATTCCCTTTTCTGAGCAAACCGACAATAAATGAAATAATAATTCCATCAAATACCATAAATTCAAACCTGCCTAACCAGTCATAAGGACCTAAAAAATTCCAAAAATTCACCCGAAATGAAATATTTCTACAATAATTTTCTACCATACTATAAACAAATAAATTTTCAAAATCAAGTGACAGCTTTGTGCAATTAACGCGGTGGGGGCCTGTCCCCCACTGCGTTACCGTGGTAAAGCGAATGGATGCGGACAGCAAAAAGTCCCCGCTGATCACGGGGACTTATAGGAATGTACTTTATTGTTGGGTATCTGGATGGTCTCGATGGTTCCTTTGCTTTGTTTTTTGTTACGGTACATTTCCTGGTCCGCCAGTTCAAGGAGTTCTTCCAGGGTGATGTGGGTTCCTGGGGTGTACTGGTACAGTCCGTGGCTGACGGAGATTGGGTATGGTTTTTGTTGTGTACCGGTGATGGCTTGGAAGTCCATGTTGATAGTTTCCCATATTTGCTGGACTTCGCTTGGTTGTTTGTTGTAAAAGATGACGATAAATTCATCGCCACCGAGCCGAAACAGGATGTCATTTTGACAGATTTGCCGGTTAATGGTGTTGCAACATGTCCTGATTAGGTCATCGCCTGCATGATGCCCGAAACAGTCGTTTACGATTTTTAAATTATTGATGTCAATATAGCAAAGAATAAATCCTTGGGATGTCGAATCTCCGGTTAATTCCTTTTGCAACAGTTCAAGGCCGCTTCGGCGATTCCTGACCCCTGTCAGAATATCCATTGTGGCATGTTGCATTAATTCTTGTTCTTTTTCCTTCATAGCTGTAATGTCCATTGTATCAATTAGAATGCACGTGTCATCTAGGTAGTCGACTAGTTCAAAATGCAGCATCGACCATTTTTTTTTGTAAGGTGTAATTTGTTGTTCGGTTATGTAATTTTTAATGCTTTTCTCTTTTTCCAGCTTGGTGATTATGTTTTGCATTTCCTCGGGATGCGTAAACAGAAAACTGCCTGGGTGAAGCAATGAGATATTTTTATAATTTAACTGATAGTAGTGGATTGCCTGATTATTGATCAGCAGCATCTCACCATCCGTTTTTGTCAGAATTAACGGGGTAGGGTTCATATGAAACAGTCTGCGAAAGCTTTCTTCATTCCTCAGCAGCTTCTGCGTTTTTAGAAAATCACTTTGGCGATACCGGTAGAAAGATAAACCAATTGTATAGGATATGACGACACTCCCGGTGGAGTTAACGAGTTTTACTAAAAATGCTATGTCAATTGAATGAACCAGGCTCATCCCGACAGCAAAAATTAGGTGGGTCACTAGCAAATGGCCAAACAGGTATTTAGGCTGAATGGGGAAAATCACGGCCACAGCAAATACAATAATTAAATAGGCGTATATGTTCCCGGTAAAGGTTTGGCTGTTAATCGAAGCAAACGCCCCTAACCATAAATAAAAGAGAATATACCCATTGATGATGAAGTCATTAGGAGAGTTTTTATAGTGGCGATAAAGAAACAAATAAACAATTGATGCGGCCAGCCCGGATAAATGAACAGCAGAAAGCGCCCATCTATAGGCTGGAGATTTAAGTGAGGTTAAGATGAAAAAATCAAAAATAAAAAAAGCAGGATAAGTGAGGATTAACATGAATGATACATACCTTAATCTCTCAAATGAAATCCCGGTATTATGAAGCAAAAACTCTTTATCATACAAGGCAGACCTTTTCCTAAAATCAATTAAGAAAGACATAAAGAATCACCCGCTTTCACTTATCCAAAGTAGTGTAGCATAACCGGACGGGCCTGTCATTAGTGAACAGGGGCCTGTCCCCCCATAGCTTTAAAGCGTTAATGAAGTGGGGGACAGGCCCTCCATTTTTTTGATTTCAAATGAAATCAGTTCACCGCTTGAGGAATAGCGGCATTCAAATCGTCTTGGTTCGGTGTTTGGATCCAGGATTGTCTCGAGGAACAATGGGATGTTAGTGACCACTTCGCTGCTCTGCAAAATCCAGTCTATTGTTTTCCATTCCAATATTCCTTCTGGTGAGTCGATAACAGTTCCTGCAAAATCTCTACTAATAAAAACGTATATTTGATCGGCTCCATCGAGTGAAATGATGCCTCTATAGGAGAGGTCGGTTACCTGCAGACCGGTTTCTTCCAATACCTCTCTTTTGCAGCAGCAGGATGGAGTCTCGTCTGGTTCAATCTTTCCCCCTACACCGTTCCATCTTCCTTTGTTTGGTTCCTTTGCGCGTAATAACATTAAAATTTCCTCGGATTTGATGAGAAAACAAAGTGTATATTCCAAAATGGTTCACGCCTTTTCTACTATCTTTTTATAGAAAAGTATAGTTTAAGTTTTATCTTATGTCACTGAAGAAAAGACATTTGTGTAAAAGTGAAAGAGAATTAGATAAACGCTTGATTAAAAAATATTTCTAGGGAAATAAGTCGAAAGATGCTGCGGAATTGTAGAGATAATGTATTGGACACCTCAACATACTTAAGCATAAGGATAATCGAACTTCAAGATTCATCTTTTCCTAGACTTGTTTTAGCTGTTTTTTGTAGTTCTTTTTAACCGGAATGCTCGTGATAATACAGGGCTTTCGGTTCAAAATAGACGTTACGAGTGCAGTTTGTTTGACCATTTATTTCAGTTTCATATATTATGACACCGAGATTTTAATATCTGAGATTTTATTAGAAGGAGCCATAATAGAATGAATGTATTAGTAGTAAAAGCAAATAATCGCCCAGCTTCAGAGGCCGTTTCAAGTAAAATGTACGAGACTTTCATGGAAAATGTAGAAGGTGTCAACGTAACCACGTATGATGTCTTTGCAGAAGACATGCCCTACTTCGGACAAGACCTATTCAATGCCTTTGCCAAGACACAAGCAGGTGAAGCTTTGGCAGATATAGAAAAACGAATTTTGGCCGCCAAACAAAAAGCAATGGACGCCTTCGCTGCTGCGGATGTCGTTGTATTTGCATTCCCTCTGTGGAATTTAACCATCCCGGCCAAATTACAAACGTTTATTGACTATGTATACCAAGCTGGATTCACATTCAAATATAACGAAAATGGCCAATTAATCAGCTTAATGACTGACAAAAAGGCCATCATCTTAAGCGCGCGTGGCGGCATTTACTCCACTCCGGAAACTGCTCCTATGGAAATGGCCGTTAACTACATTAAGAACGTCGTTGGCGGCATTTTCGGTTTGGAAATAGCTGAAGAAGTGATCATCGAAGGCCATAATGCATCACCTGACCAAGCCGATGAAATCATCACCAAAGGTTTGGCCAAAGTAGCAGAAACAGCCAAAAAACTTCAAACCGTAGCAGTTTAACACATTAACGCGTCGGGGGCCTGTCCCCCGGTGCTTTAACGCATAAACGGAGTGGGGGGATTGGCCCAACTCCATTTATCCGCTTTGGGAAATTTTCATATTGTACATGCTTCGATCCGCGACTCTTAGGAGTTCGTCTAGGTTAGTTCCATCGTGTGGATAGGTTGCGGTGCCGACGGAGACGCAAATTTCCGGGCGGGTGGCTGAGGCTATTTTAAGATTATGATGGATGTGTTTTATGATTTCTTCATTTGTTTCTTTGGAATTGGGGGACAGGATAATGAATTCATCCCCGCCCCACCGCGCGACAATATCCTTATCGAAAATACTTTTCTTTAATTGTGCTGCCAGCAGTTTTATTAATTTATCCCCTTCTTTATGACCCCAATTATCATTAATGGCTTTAAAGTTATTGATATCAATGAACAAGATCGAGATATTCCTACCGCTTCGGTCTGCGTACGCTTTCATTTTAAAAAAACATGTATCCATGTATCTTCGATTGTACAGTCCGGTCAGTGGGTCTTTTTCCGAGAGAAATTTTACCTTATCATATTGATGACCGAGCCACCATGCAATCAGGAGCATGATAGGCAGACTAACATATTCCATCTTGCTGACGGTGCCATCCTTCAAAAAATAATAAACCATCTCAAACATATTAATTGAAAGAAATAAACTAAATATTACAATCCTGCCTTGATATTTCATGATTTTCCACCACACTAAACACCTATGATAACTTTCGTTCCATACCTTTTTGCAGAATAGTTTCCGGTTCCTCAGCCTCCTTTGAAGCATGGGCTAAAAAGTCAATCTTTGTAGTGGAGGTGAATAGGCTTAGGAAAACATCGGTTATTTCAGGGTCAAATTGAGTTCCTTTATTTCTTTTTATCTCTTCAAGTGTTTTTTCCAGGTCGATGGCATTGCGATATACCCGTTTGGAGGTCATGGCATCAAACGAATCGGCAATAGCCATGATCCGGGCAACTAGCGGAATTTGTTCCCCTTTTAGCCCTTGTGGATAACCTTTTCCATCATATCTTTCGTGATGGTATAAAACCAAATCAAGAACACCATTTTCTTTAAAGCTGGAAACATGTTTGATGATACCATAGCCAATTAGGGGATGTTTTTTTATAATCGAATACTCTTGTTCTGTTAAAGAGCCCGGCTTCATTAATATTTCCTCTGGAATCCCAATCTTTCCAATATCGTGCAGTAACCCGCCTTGGGAAACCGCCTCTACTACCCGTTTCGGCAATCCCATTTTTTGGGCGATTTCAACAGCATACTTAGCGGCATTCTGGGAATGGTCGGAGGTATAGGTGTCCCTTGAATCCAGTGTTTTTGAAAGGGCGGTAATTAATTCAATGCTGTCTTCTTTATTTTTATGAATCTGCTTCATGAGGCCAACAGAAATTAAGTTGATTAGCAAATAAGTAGGCTCAAGAATGGCAAACGCCAAAAGGCTCAATGATCCAGGTCCGAAGAGAAGCCGCGCAAAGACGATAACAGTAGTCAGCGTAACTAAAAACAAGCCCTTTAATTCGTAAAACCCAAACCCTAAGAAAGCGGTTGCGAGAATATAAAAAACATAAGAATGATTTTGTTCAATATCATAGAAATACAAGACAAAATTGATAATGACTATAGCAAAAAAACCATAACGAAAATAAACAGGCCTATTGAGTATGTAATTTATTTTCCGACTCAAATCTATTCCCCCCAATTCAGCAAATCTAGTTTGATTTCCACATAGGTCTATTCATTCCCTTTGATGTATAACTACAAAAATTTTACTATAAACAACTTACAATTCCGTCAATTATCCAAAAAAGTCAATAAATAGACAAAAGTGGAAAGGGGGGCTTGTCCCCCCATCAGTTTAAAGTGGTAACGTAGCGGGGGCCTGTCCCCCAGCACTTTAAAGTGGTGACGTATTGGGGGCTGTCCCCGCCTGATTACTCGTCCGGTGTATGGACAAATATGGTTTTAATATAGTAAAAATAAGGGAGAGCATAACAGGTGATGATAAGGAAAAGAGAAAGGGGTTTTTGTGATGGAGTTGACTGTGCAATGGAATGGGAAAATGGCTTTTTCGGGGGTGACTCCCTCTGGGCATGAAATTCATTTGGATGCGGCGCCGGAAGTAGGCGGGGAGAATACGGGGGCGAGGCCGACAGAGCTGCTGCTGCAGGCGGTGGCGGGATGCACCGGGATTGATATCATATCCATTTTACATAAAATGCGGCTTGAGCCGGTTTCTTTCCATATGGATGTGAAAGGCGATCGGGCCGAGGACCATCCAAAACGCTTTACCACGATCAACATTCATTATGCGCTGAAAGGGGAACTGCCTGAAGATAAAGTGGTCCGAGCGATACAATTGTCAAAAGACAAATACTGCTCGGTTGCCCACTCCTTGAACTCGGAAATTACTTCAAGCTACTCCATCAATGGGGTAATGGGGGAAAAAACACTATAAGCTTTAAAACAGAGAAAGTGAACCGGCCAAAGGAAATCCACGCGTTAATGGGGTGGGGGCCTGTCCCCCAGCTCATTAATGCACTAACGTGAAATGTGATGCGGGGGCAGCCGATTAATCCCCATTTTTTTCATAATGAAAAGGGTTTAATGCATCCGATATATTATATATAGATAGTTATGTTCAAAAGGGGGGCGCTGGTGATGGAAGACCCTATCAAGCGGTTATTGCTGAAACCAGAGACAGATTTAGAAACGGGTAACCGGTCGATTTCAAACTATGGCCCGCAAGCGGACTTTTATTCGTTAATTTTTCAACATTACCCAGATGCCATTTTTACAGTAGATATAGAGGGGAATTTTTTAAACATTAATGATAAAGTCGAAGACATTATCGGATATAAACCAGAGGAATTAACTGGCGGATTCCACCATTTGGTGAACGAAAGGGAATTGGGCAATGTGCTTAATCATTTTGAGCTTGCCTTGAAGGGTGAACCACAAAATTATCACTGTGCCGTTATTCATAAACAGGGACATTTAGTCCATGTCTATATCACGACCATTCCCATAAAAGTTAATGGAGAAATTATCGGTCTTTACAACTTTGCCAAGAATCTTACGGATTTATATCAGAAAGAAACTGAATTGCTGAAAATTACCAACAGCTTGAATCTGGCCCAGGAGGTGGCCAAGATTGGCAGTTGGGATTGTGACACTGAGACAGAAAATGTGTACTGCTCTAAATCCCTGCTCGCGATTTTGGGAATAAACAATCAAGATACAGTCCCTACTTATGATTTGCTCCTTCAAATGGCCCTTCCGGAAGATCGGGAAAGGATTGACCGTCACTTCAACCGCACCAAACAGACTGGTGCAGACCTGGATTTGGAATTTAAGTTCCTCCGGCCGGATTCTTCCATTATGACGGTGCACTTGAGAGGCGTGGCCAAAAAAGATTCTAATGGCAGGGTGCATCGAATTATTGGTGTGATATATGATATTTCGGAGCAAGTTATTATCCAAAAGCGACTGATGGATAGCGAAAAGAAATTTGAAACAATCGCTGGAAATATTGATGTCGGTATATGGTCCATGGATGTCTTGAAAAACAAAATCGTGTACGGGTCTCCCGGATTAGTGGCGATTACCGGATATACTGCGGAGAGTTTTTTGTCGGGGCAAAAAAGTTGGGCTGAAATTATTCATCCGGATGATAGAAAAGCATATTGGAATCGTCAGGAAAAGCTCATAAATGGAGAGATGATTGTCCATCAATACCGGATCTTGCATGCAAATGGCGAAGTGAAGTGGATTGAGGATAAAACTTTTCCAATCTTAAATACATCGGGGCAGTTAATAAGGCTTGATGGTATTGTGCAGGATATCAGCGACAGAAAGCGGAACGAAGAGGAAATCAATTTTTATGCGTTCCACGATTATTTGACTGAATTGCCGAACCGGAGGATGTTTGATAAAAAACTGAAAGAGCTCATTTCCGAGTGTCAAGAGACAAATGATAAATTTGCCTTATTTTACTTGGATTTGGACCGTTTCAAATTCGTCAACGATACATTAGGTCATGAAATGGGAGATAGGCTGCTCCGTGAAATTTCCAAGAGACTGGCTTCCCTGTCAGGTGACCAAGCTGTTTTCAGATTGGGTGGGGACGAATTTGCAATCATTCATCGGAACCTCCTGGAGCAGGACCCTGTTCTTTTGGGAAAAGAAATTGTCCATGAAATCGAAAAAACGGCCCTTATTGAGAGCTACGAAATTCATATTACAACGAGCGTTGGTATCAGTATTTTTCCAGAAGACGGGGAAA
This sequence comes from Neobacillus camarae, assembly GCF_054950115.1. Classification (NCBI taxonomy): domain Bacteria; kingdom Bacillati; phylum Bacillota; class Bacilli; order Caryophanales; family Bacillaceae; genus Neobacillus; species Neobacillus camarae. Next base: position 988,958 of record NZ_JBUCKX010000002.1, read on the forward strand.
CGATAAAACAGTTAATTGCGAATTCAGATGCTGCGTTATACCGTGCCAAAGAATTAGGCAAGAATAATGCCCAGCTTTTTTCAAAATCCTTAAATATCGAGGCTTATAAAAAGTTTATCTTGGAAAACGACTTAAGAAGAGCTATCCAACGGGAAGAGTTTATTCTTCACTACCAGCCTAAAGTCGATGCGTTAACGGGGGATGTTATCGGGGCCGAAGCCTTGATCCGATGGAATCATTCTAATCTTGGACTGGTGCCACCCGCAGAGTTTATCCCATTGGCAGAGGAAACTGGTTTAATTAATGAAATGAGCAGCTGGGTCATTCAACAAGTTTGCAAGCAGCTAAGGGAGTGGGAAATGCTAGGTTTACCGCGTGTTCCGGTTTCCATTAACCTTTCTGCAAAGACTTTAAGGAAAGCTGACCTGGTCCCAAATATCCAAGGGTGTCTAATCGCCTACTCGATTCCCCCAGGCTTAATAGAGATTGAAATTACCGAGGACTCGTTAATTAAAACAGGCGGATCAGCGTTATTGACCATCCAGCAATTGAGGGATTTAGGATTATCCATTGCCATTGATGACTTCGGAACCGGTTATTCTTCTATTGGTTATTTGAAAAAATTTAAGGTCGACACCATTAAAATCGATCGCTCCTATATAAAGGACATCTATGAAAATAGCGAAGATTCCACCATTGTACAATCTATCATCCTGCTCGCAAGAGGACTGCGACTGAAAATAGTCGCAGAAGGCGTCGAAACCGAAAAACAATGGGAAATATTAAAACGATTAGACTGCCACTACCTCCAAGGCTTCCTATTCAGCAAGCCAGTACCGGCAGAACAATTCACGACAATGCTGGCGGGAAAAGCCAACACTATGCCGCTTTAATGTAATGGGGGCCTGTCCCCCGCTGCGTTAATGCGTTACCGAAGTGGGGGACAGGCCCCCACCTCCTTTTTTGGGTAAGTAAGTGTTTTTCAGTCTACTATTTAAAATGTTCGTCTTGGATGAGGGAGATGAATTCTTTTAGTATGGTTTCCCGTTCGTTTACGTCTGAATGGATATAGCCAAATACTTCTGCGATGGCTTCTTGGATTTGCTTCTTCGGCAACAACTGGACATTGGAGGATGGCCGGAAGTAAAGGTACATTGGGAATCCGCCGGAGTTTGTCGGCAATTGGTAGGGCACATTTAATTTTCTGGCACCCAATCGTTCATAAAAGTTGATTCTTCTCAGCTGTTCTTCCCGTTTCGGTCCGTCCTCTTCCTCAGGAATTTCCACTTCTATGAACATCCCGATGATCCCATCCTGCTTGGATTGGGCAATTTTGTTGAATAACAGGGTCCCGTATCCCGCATTCCGGTACCTTTCATCAATGGCCATATAATCAAGCCAGATGGCTTTCACATGCTCAAACTCATAGGTAAACGCATAGCCAACAATCTCGTCAAAGATTTTATGCTTGGCCAACAAGAACCTGTAATTCTTTTTGGCTAACAGCAATTCAAGATGTTCATATTTTTTTATTTCATCTGGCGGAAAATCTTGTAAGAACCGCTGATAAACATCTCTCAGATCCTCTAACTCGCCTTCAATGATCTCAATATCATTTAACTCTCCCGTCACATTCAAACCGCCTTATCATATGATGTTTTTCCTTTCCTCTCAATATTTTGCCACAAAGCTAAATTTGAGTACCTACCATTTCCACAGTAATAATACCATTTATCCGGATTATTATATAAGAAAAACAAAACCGAAAACAAAACTGAACATATAGATTTTTAGTGAACTCTTCATTGCTTTAAAGTGTGGGGGACAGGCCCCCACTCCATTAAAGCGTTACTGCGGTGAGGAACCTATCCCCCAGTGGATTATATGCCAGGTGTTGGGGAAAATGATTATTGAAGTTAATTGCAGGAGGAGTAGGGATGAATGTATCAGGGAATACGATTTTGATTACTGGCGGTGCTTCTGGTATAGGGCTGGCGTTTGCGGAGCGTTTTTTGGACAGGGGGAATGAGGTGATTGTGGTGGGCCGGCGCCAGGAGAAATTGGATGAGGCGAAGGAAAAGTTCCCAGCGCTGCATGTCCGCGCGTGTGACGTGTCTAAAACAGAAGACCGGAAAAGCCTTGTCGAATGGGTGACAAGCGAATTTCCACTGCTGAATGTTTTGGTCAATAATGCCGGAATCCAGCAGCGGGTCAACTTGCTTCAGGCCGAGAAGGACTGGGACTACTACCAAAACGAGATTGCCATCAATGTGGAAGGACCCATTCACCTGTCAATGCTGTTGATTCCGCATCTCCGAAAGCAAAATCAGGCGGCCATCCTCAACGTCTCTTCCGGTCTAGCGATCATGCCGGGAGTCTGGGTCCCCATATACAGTGCCACCAAAGCGGCGATCCACTCATTTTCGCTTTCCTTAAGGCATCAGCTGGCGGACACCAGCATTGGAGTGATAGAAATTTTCCCACCAGCCATCAACACCGATTTGGGAGGCGTTGGCCTCCATACTTTTGGCGCGCCATTGGACCACTTTGCCGACACGATATTTCAAAGATTGGAAGCCCAGCAACTGGAAATCGGCTACGGCGGCATCGAGGAAAGGCTGAATGCATCAAGAGAAGAAATCGCTAAAGGAATCAAACGGGCATGGGAAGGATTTTTAAAAAATAATCCGGATTTTTAATCGTACGGCATGAGCCAGTTTTACATCAGCCAAAAAAAGGGTGCCTTTGGAAGGGCACCCTTGCTATTTGTTTACTTGCTATTTAATTAATTCCTTAAACAATCCCTCTAAATCTTCAATTGTCGCCATGCCGTTCGTAAACACCCGGCCATCTGGCTTTAAGGTAACTTCCAAGCGGTTGGGAATATCCGTTAACCGGTCTTTCAAACCGATATAGCAATCCGTCAAAAAATGATACCTTTGATTAGAAGACCCAACCCAAGGGCGACTCAAATCGCGTAAATCTTTCCGGAACGGTCCGTCAATCAAAAGGTCGGTCACACTCAGCAAATCGTTCCAATCTGGCCGGTTGGCCCCGCGGATATCCTCGAGCAGGTATCCGGAGAAGGTCATCACTGACATACCCGCTTTCTTCAACCTGCCGCCCAGCTCAGCAAGACCGGCAGCCTGCTCAAAGGGTTCGCCGCCTAAAAACGTAATTCCTTCCACTTTGGGACCGGATAAAATCCGTTCCGCGAGTTCGGAGACCGTTACCTCATAGCCTCCCTTAGGGGACCAAGTAAACGGAACCGCGCAGCCGGGGCAGTGGATAGGGCAGCCTTGAACTTGAAGGCAGGCCCTTTCCCCTGGACCTTCTACCCGCGTATGGGGAATGAATTGGTGGATTCTCAGTTTCATTTAAAAATCCACCATCCGACCCGCATAATGCTTGTTCCGAGGATCCTTCTGGCCAGAAACCGTGACCAGCGGCCGGATCCTCTCCACAATATGCGGTTTCAGGCCGAGAATCTCAGCAAAGTCTTCAAGGGATTGAAAGCCTCCCAAGTTTTCCCGTTCCTGAATTGCCCGTTTCGCAAAAATCGGGCCGACACCCGGTAATGTGGCGATTTCAAACTCTGTTGCTTGATTCAGGTCAACCAGATTCGGAGCCGGTACAGGAACTGGTTCACTGTTGACTACTACAGGCTCCGATGCTGATGGTCCCTTTTGCAAGGACACAGCCCCAGGCTCTTTTTGCCAGTCCGGCCCTGATGATTTTTGCAATGATGATGCCGGTGCCTTTTGCAAGGATGCCTTCGAATCTGCCTGCTGCGGATATGGCTTCGGAACTTCCGTGTTCATCCGTTTCATGGCAGGTTGTACAGGCGGCTGCTGTGAGGGAGCCTGATTAGAGCCCATGCCATATTCCGCTTGAATCTGTCCGCGCAATCTCCGATCTTCTTCGGGACGGCGCATTTCAATGGCTTCCAACCGATAAAAATACTCTTTACGGATCCGGAAAGCATGGATGATTGAGATAATGCCCCCGCCAATCATGGAATAGCCAATCAAATCCCATTGCCAAGCGTTTGTGGAATATCTCTCCCCGAACACACAGAGGAGAATAAACGGAATCGTATAAAGGGCACCATACATCGACCATTTTTTATGTCTAGCTTTGCGTCCAATAATGAAAAAACCAATCCAGTTAAAAATAAACGTAAAGGTAAAAAGCATCCACAAGGAATGTCTCACTCTCCAAATGGTCCCTTTGGGTGATGTCGACATGCTCCTCTTTCCTCCTCAAAAACTAATTCTGAATAATACTATGGTAATGCTTCTATTAAAAATAGAATAGGGACAGATTTTCCCAAGAGCATCATCCCTAGATATTGAGTGTAATCACGATGGAGTTATCTTCCATCACTTCCTCGGATTCGATTGATAAATTTTTCTCCGCCGCTCTCTCCTTCAGTTTCTCATACACAATGGCTTGAACGCAGCGTTTGTATTCCTCATCCACATCGGAGATATACATGAAAATATCACGCAGACTAGGAGCATTTCTGATTTCCACAGAAAAAGGAGCATCCCCATGCTGGAGGAAAGTAAGTTGGGTTCCCTGAACATTGCAGGTAATCCGTCCATTGGCCCCTTGGGTCGGGTTCACGCCGAACTCCTTCAACGTGCGGGCCAGGAGGGCACCATCACGAAAATTGGTGGGGAAGGTCTGCACGGAATCGCTCTTAATCTGTTCTTCCGCCTGATGGACAGTACCGGTAAAAATTTTCCGCTGAGATTTTTGCTCCAGATCCTGCATAAACTGCTCGAGCTCAGCCGGAGAATCGGATTTGGCAAAAATCGCTGTCCACTTGCCATCTATGTATTCCCAAAAGAAAAATTGTTCCTCGCCATTTAAATGGGTCTTGATTGTGCCGCCATATTTTTCGGCGTCATATCCTGCTTCGTATAAAGTCTGAATTAAATCAGCTTCTGTTTCAATCGTTGTCGGTACTTGTACCTGCAGGGTTTCAGTCCATTCTTCAAAGACATCTTTATGCATGACAGCCCGCAGTGCAAGGGCAATCGGAATAAGGGCTAACGACACGGACATGCTACGATTCCTCCTTTGCTTTCAATTTCATCGTATTCGTTTCGACTTCTTCTAATTCCAATTCTTCCACTTCATAATATTCTGGAGTGTATTCGGATTCGATGGTCTCCGCACCTAACAGTTCTTCGAGAAGCGAAATATAATCCGTGCATTTTTTCCCTTTCACCCCTTGAACCTCTGCTTGAATGTGACCATCTTGAAATATTTGAATTCGCAATTGTTTTGCCATTTCAAAAACGTCCTTTCTGTCTAGAAATCAACGGCCCGGCCGCCGCGTGCCGTCCGGATATCTTCTTCTTCAGCAGGCGGTTCCTTTTCGAGTTTTATCACACTCTTGTATTCCGCGCGGTCCTCTTTTGGCGTGGCCGCCACCGCACGGATATTGGCCCATTCGCGGATGGAATGGATTTGCTCCGCCTGGGTAATCGAGAGCGGCACCGTATTATGGATTGCCTTTACAAAATCACCAAATTCAATGCTCCGTTCCTCAGAAAACGCCTCGAACAGAGCCGATATCACAATTTGCTCCACTTCCGCTCCGACATAGCCTTCCGTTAACTGAGCCAGCTCCTCAAGCACCTGGTCCGTCAATACAAAATGGCCTTTTACTTGAGGGTTGTTTAACCGTTTTTCGATGTGAACACGGAATATTTCCATCCGTTCTTTTAGTGTTGGCAGGTCGACGAAAAAGATTTCATCAAAGCGCCCCTTCCGCAATAATTCTGCCGGCAAAGAATGAATGTTATTCGCGGTGGCCACCACGAATACCGGCTTCGTTTTTTCCTGCATCCATGTTAAAAAGGTTCCAAAAATTCGGCTGGACGTGCCGCTGTCGCCTCCCGAGGAAAGGCCGCTGAAGCCTTTTTCAATTTCATCGATCCATAGGACGGACGGTGCAATGGCTTCCACGGTTTGAATGGCTTTCCGCATATTTTCCTCACTGCTGCCGACAACCCCGCTAAAGATTTTCCCCATATCAAGCCGCAGCAGGGGCAGCTGCCACATCGCACTGATCGATTTGGCTATTAAGCTTTTTCCGCAGCCGGGTACTCCTGTAATCAGTACACCTTTTGGCGCCGGCAACCCATATTTTTGCGCCGAGTCAAGCCAGGATTTGTTCCGCTTCTTCAACCAGCGCTTCAAGTTCTCGAGTCCTCCGACATCCTCAATCTTCAGGTCACTTTTAATGAATTCCAGAATACCGGACTTTCTGATGATTTGCCGTTTCTCTTCCATAATGACTTCAACGTCGTTAATATCCAATCTGCCATCCTCAACCATCGCCCTGGCAAAGGCATTCTCCGCTTCCTGGAGGGTTAACCCCTGAGCTGCTTTGGCCAGCCGTTCCTTTTCCTCTTCATCCAGGTCAATCACGATCCGGCCGCTTTGTTGGTTGGCATAAATCATTTCATCTAGAACGTATTTGATTTCGGAGAAGGTAGGAAGGTCAAACTCGACAATGGTGACATCCTTTTGCAAATCATCCGGTAACACGAGGCTGGGACTGACAAAAATCACATTTTTGGGGCTTGGGCTTTGCTTTAATGTAGGTACAAGATCCCGAATTTTTCGGATAAGTTGGTTATCCGCCTGCCGGCCATTATTGCCGAAATACACGTGGAAGTCTTTTAAAATGAAGATGGCAGGCTCATTGTATCGTTCGATAAACTCAAGGGCTTTGAGCGGGGTCTTAGTTTCTTCTTTTCCCTTTTCGCCATTTTCGGACAATCCTTTTGTCACACTCCAAGTAAATACCTTACGGCCGGTCTTTATCAAATTGACATCATCGGCAACCGATTGAATTACCGCGACGGCCCGTTCCTCTTCCCAAGTCGCTATATATAAGTAGGGAAAACGTGCTTTTAAAAGATTCGAAATTAATATCTTGAAATTTGAGTTGGCTTGTTCGCGCATAATCATTACCCCTTTAACCAATTTCCACTATTGATATCTTATTTTGTGACATACCGTAATAAAATTCAACTAAAAACTGACAAAACCCTGCTAACAACTTCCTTTTTTCTACCATGCATACACCTATAATAGATGAATGAATGGCGAATGTTACGAAAATGTGTCAAAAAATAAAAGATTTATGAACAAATTTACATTTTCTGTGCTAAAATAAGTGTCAGTTAAACGGATTATGCCAAATATATTATTGGCGTTAAAGGTCAAAAAGCACCATATTCAACATGTGGCTCAGAATAAGAGAGAGTTTATTTATCAGAAGGTTATAAAGAATAGGTAAATAATTGGATGCTTTTCGGGAAAAAAGTCGCATGAAATAAGTGGAAAACTTTGGGATAATTGGAATGTTTCTTAGTTGCAACAAAGATAAACATCTTAAGAAAAGATAAGTGTCAGGGGAAGTAGTAGATGATTGTTACCTTAATCAATAAAGAGAGCATTAACTCCATCAGTTTACCGGAAAAAATCAGGGGACAATATTGGATTTATGATTCAAACGGAGCGTCCTCCAAGAAACTAATCGGAATCGAAGGCATAAACGGTGAGTGGCTTCTAAAATCCAACAAAGATGTAAAAGTGCTGGACCATTCAGGCCAACCGATCCGCAACACGGTATTAAGCCCGTTAAGTATTTATAATTTGGAGACCAAAGACCACGAAAGTAAGACAATCGTGTTTACAGAACCGACAACGGATGACCGCCAAATCTATACGAAGTACTTGGTAGACCGTGATGTGGACCTTTCGATTGGAAGAACCGGTCAAAACGATGTGGCACTAACGAATCAATTCGTTTCGGCATCCCATGCAAAACTGTCCTTTCGTAATGGACAATGGAGCATTACCGATCAAAATAGTACAAACGGAACCTTTGTTAATGGATTCAGAGTGACAAATAAGAATTTAAACATTGGTGACACGATATACATAATGGGCTACAAAATAATCATTGGAAACTTTTTTATCGCCTTAAATAACCCCGATGGGACCCTTTCTGTAAAAGCCAACGCACTTAAGTCGTTTATTAATCAAGCGCCTGTACCTGTAGATGAAGACGAGGAATACGAGGCACCCCCAACGGATTATTTTTACCGATCTCCACGATTTAAGCGTGATGTGGAAACGGCAGTATTTAAAATTGACTCGCCACCGTCAAATGCGATTGGCGATGAGATGCCCTTGATGTTGGTGCTGGGACCATCCGTAACAATGGGGATGGCTTCCATGACAACGGCTATCTTTGCTGTCAATAATGCCATGGCCGCAGGTGACTTTTCCAGAGCGATGCCTTCTATTGTCATGTCATGCAGCATGCTGCTTGGTACCATCATGTGGCCGATTATGTCTAAAAGATATGACAGGAGACGGAGACGTAAAAAGGAAAAACTGCGCCAGGAAAAATATAAGGAATATTTGGATAAAATTGCGATCCACTTTGACGAGGAAATTGAAAAGCAGGAAGAGATCCTGCGCGAAAATCACGTTCCGGTTTCAGACCTTGTCAACCGAATTGATAAGGTCGACAGAAATCTATGGGAACGCGGATTGGGGCAAAACGATTTCCTAAAGTTGAGGGTCGGTACTGGCAGCGGAATACTGGAAGCCGAAATCAGTTATTCAGAAAAGAAATTCTCGATTGATGATGACAACCTCGAAGAAGAACTATATACCTTGGTTGAGACTCCTAAGGTTTTAAAAAATATACCGATCACCTTATCGTTATTTGAAAATCACATTTCCGGTGTGATTGGAGCGCGAAAACAAGCGATTGATTTCGTTAAAGGTCTAATTTTCCAATTGACCAGTCTATATAGTTATGATGAAGTGAAATTGGTGTTTGTGTATGACCAGAATGAAGAGGATGACTTTGGTTTTACAAGATGGCTGCCACATGTATGGAGCAACGATAATCAATTCCGGTTTATTGCCACAAATAATAATGAATTAAAGGAAGTTTCTGCCTACATAGAAAAAGAAATAGAGGCCCGTTTCCAAATTAATGACAGTGACTTTGAAGATGTTAAGCCTTATTATATTGTGTTTGCGATGAGCAAGGACTTGGGAATCAGGGCAGAGATGCTAAAACAGGTTTATTCGAAGAAAAAAAATCTACATATTAGTGTGGTTACTTTTTACGATGAACTCAAAAATCTGCCAAAAGAAACGACCATGGTTGTGGAACTGGAAGAAAACAGCGGGAAATTGTTTGATAAAAACGATATCACCGGGAAATCTGTATCATTTGTTCCAGATTTCGATATATCAAGAGATCCACACGAATTAAGCGTTAAGCTTGCCAATATTCATCTTGACACGTTGGCCGACTCCTTTAACCTGCCAAAGATGATTACGTTCTTGGAACTGTTTGGTGTGGGGAAGGTCGAACACTTGAATGCTTTAACACGGTGGAAGGATAATGACCCTACGAAATCACTGGAGGCCCCTGTGGGTGTGGATACATTAGGGGAATTATTCAAGCTCGACCTGCATGAGAAATTTCATGGGCCGCATGGTCTGGTCGCGGGGATGACCGGTTCCGGTAAGAGTGAGTTTATTATCTCCTACATCTTATCCTTGGCAGTCAACTATCATCCGAACGAAGTCGCGTTCATTTTGATTGACTATAAAGGCGGCGGTATGGCCAAATCATTCGAGAACCTCCCGCATACGGCCGGTATCATCACCAACTTGGATGGAGCGGCAATCAAGAGATCGCTAATTTCAATCGAAAGTGAATTGAAACGCCGCCAGTCCATTTTTGCCGATGCCTCAAAGCAGGTTGGCGAGAGCAATATTGATATTTATAAATATCAAAAGCTTTATCGTGAAGGCGTTGTGAGCGAGCCGCTGCAGCATTTGTTCATCATTTCGGATGAGTTCGCCGAGTTGAAAACGCAGCAGCCTGAATTTATGGCGCAACTGGTGTCTGCGGCACGGATTGGCCGGAGCTTAGGGGTTCACTTGATTTTGGCAACCCAAAAGCCTAGCGGTGTCGTCGATGACCAAATCTGGAGTAACAGTAAATTCCGCGTCAGCTTGAAAGTCCAGGAACGGGCCGATAGCATGGATATGCTCAAACGGCCGGATGCCGCTGAACTTACCGATACAGGACGCTTCTACCTCCAAGTCGGATACAACGAATTGTTTGAAATGGGCCAGTCGGCATGGGCAGGGGCACCTTATTATCCTTCTGATAAAGTGGTAGTAGAAAAGGATAATAGTGTGGTAGTCATTGACCGAAACGGAAGGCCGATTAAAGAAGCAAAAATCGATAAAAAGAAAACCATGTTTGCCAACCCGAAAAAGCAAATGGATGTCATTACCGACTATCTGCGCAATATTGCAGTGGAAGAAAACATCAGAATCCGTCCGCTTTGGATGCAACCAATTCCGGCTATGATTCTATTAAATGATGTGAAGCAAAAATACAATATCCGTCATGAAGATTCTTTCGTGCTTAACCCAGTAATCGGTGAGTATGATGACCCGGCAAGACAGCAGCAGTGTTTGCTCCGTCTGCCGCTTACAGAGGAAGGAAACACCATTGTTTACGGGGTAGCGGGAAGCGGGAAAACAACCTTCTTAAATACCATGGTTTATTCGCTCATGCAGGAGCATACGCCGGATGAAGTCAATATTTACTTGCTCGACTTTGCTTCTGAAACCCTTAGGGCATTTGCCAAAGCCCCTCACGTGGGGGATGTGATTCTCTCTTATGAGAGTGAAAAGATTAATAACTTATTTAAAATGCTCTATGCTGAAATAGAAACCAGGAAGAAGTTATTTGCCGATTATGGCGGTGACCATGCTTCTTATATTAGGGAAACCGGTGAAAAGATGCCGTCCATCGTGGTCGCAATCAATAACTTTGCCGCGTTTACCGAAATGTACGATGAAAAAGAGCCAGCCGTATCCTACCTGTCACGTGAAGGAATCAAGTACGGAATTTACTTTGTCTTAACGGCTCTCGGTACAGGTTCTGTTAAATTCCGTCTGTTGCAAAACTTTAAACAACTGCTGGTGTTGCAATTAAATGATGAAGCAGATTATTCAACCGTCGTTGGTAAAACGGAAGGTTTGTATCCTTCGAAATTCAAAGGCAGAGGACTTGTCAAACGGGATGCCATCTACGAATTCCAGGTGGCTCATATAACAGAAGAAGCTGTGCCATACCAATTTATTTATAACCAATCCATAAAGCTTCAGGTGGCTTGGAAAGGCAATTCGGCCAGAAAGATTCCGATTTTGCCGGATATGGTGGATAAGGAATTCTTGTCCGAATATGTTGGACCGGAGGGAAGCTTAACGATCCCAATCGGTGTAGAAAAGAACTCGCTTCAAGTTCATTATTATCCATTCGGAAAATCTTATTTAAATATGATTTTATCTGCTTCTACCGAGCATCTTCCTTTTACCCATGAATTAGCCGGTTTTATGGCGCAAAAATGTGGGCTTGATGTGACGGTGATTGACGGACAGCAAAGTTTTATCGATAGGAACAATCAAGATGTTTCTTATTATTCAACCGTTAAAGAGTTTGAAAATGTTGTAGCTGCACTATTTGAACTAGTGCTTTACCGTAATAATACTTATAAAGACGCGATTGAAAGGGGAGTCGAAGTGGAACACTTTGACCAAAAGGTCATACTGATCAATTCAATCGCGGCACTAAAGAATGCCCTATCAAAAGAAGGACAGGAAAAGCTTGGCTTAATTTTAGAAAGAGGCGATGCCAAGTATAACATGACGATTCTATTTGCCGAACAGTCCAAGTCAGTCCAAGGTTTGACTTTTGATAAGTGGTATAAGGCCCAAATCAATCCAGGCGATGGCATTTGGGTTGGCGGTGGCATTACGGAGCAATTTAACCTCAAGGCTACAAAGCAAACATCTGAAATGCGTGAAGACATGACAGCTGAATTTGGTTTCTCCCTGCAAAAAGGGAAAGGTGTAAAGGTGAAGCTATTAAACTCAGAAAAGGAGAATCGTGACAGCGATGAATAAAGTGCTTGTTGAAATTTTCCTTCCGGCTGCAGGAAAGAGCTTTGATGTTTACATACCATTGGAAAGCCAAATGAGCGAGGTACTGCAAATGGTTTCCGCTTTACTGAGTGATTTATCAGATGGAAAATACAAAGCCAATAACCATGCAGTGTTGTGCGATGCAGAATCCGGAATAATTTACAATATTAACATGGCTGTTGCCGAACTAGGGATTCATAACGGTTCCAAGCTCATGCTGATATAAATTTTTAATGTTTAGAAAGGAGAAAGAAAATGGGTAAGAAAATTAAAGTAACTCCTCAAGATCTTGACACAGCTTCTCAGAAATTGGCTGACATTTCGGAAGCATATAGAGGACTTTACAATCAGTTAGTTCAAGTGGCTACCACGATGGGAGAAGCTTGGGATGGGGAAGATAACCAAGCATACGTAAATCAAATTTCCACGTTTAGTGAAAATTACTTAAAGGTAATGGTCGAAAGATTAAGCCAAGCAAGCGGCACACTTAAAACTCAAAGCCAGCAATATGCTGCTAGACAAGATGCCAATACATCGATGGCAACAAAGTTAACGAACTAATTGCTTATTTTGGAAAGGAGTGGAGAAGATGGCAGGAACCATTAAAGTAAATACGGCGCAAGTTGCTGAAATCGCGCAAACTCTTGAAGGTATCAACAACAAGCTTATGGATGAATTAACACGCAGTAAAGAAACCATTAATAATCTTAAAAGCACTTGGGAAGGTGAAGGTGCAGACGCAACCGTTGCTGCATATGAGGAATTTTCTCAAAAGTACTTCCAAACCTACTATGATATCATTACCAGCTATGTAGATTTCCTTCGAAGAAATGTTGACCAAGGCTACTTCGAAACAGAAACAACCGTTGTAAGCTTGGCGGATCAATTTAAATAATAAAAACTAAATCTAAAGGCGATGGGTTTTTCCGTCGTCTTTAGTCACATTCAGAAAATAACTCCTCTGAGAGTGGAAATAGATTTGCTGTTTTCTCTCTTAATGAAAGTAGGGTTTAAATATGATAAAGAAGTTTTTAAAAAAGGTGGGTGTCATCATTATGGGGCTATCGATTTTCAGCTTGATTGGCTGCAGTGAAATTGATAAAGAGCAGGCGGCGGATGTCGAACAATTGTTACAGAAGAAATATAATCAAGAATTTGAAGCAACACATATTGGCGGCCGGTATGGCACAGGCAATGATGGGACTGTAACCACTTATCTGCATCCAAAAAATAATGAAGATTTACTATTTAGCGCTGTTATGAATGAGGATGGGAAATTGGTTTCCGATAACTATATTCCTAGACTGATTAGTCATTCAGTAAATGAAGTAATAAAAAGGGAACTGGGATCAGAAGGAATTGATAGTGAGACTAACACTGTTGTAATGGAAGCTGACAGTTCATCAGAAACCAACCCGGAAATTTCACTTAGGGAATATGTGAATTCTTATAAACCTGGCTATTTTTCAGCCGATATGATTGTCAAAGAGTCCCCAGGGTTAACACCTGAGAAGTTTGAATCTGCATTAAACGCTGTTTATACCGCAGGCCTGAAGACTGATTTTCAAGTTGCCATTCATGTGATTTCAGACGGGAATTATGAAGCTTGCCACAAGGAGTTCATGAAGCAGATACAAATTTCAGACAGTATGTATGTTGATTTTGATGTTGTAAATGAAATGAAACTATACATTGATTCAGAAGGTTTCCACGTTTTTGAAGTTGGTAAATCGGCATCGGACAAGGTTGGTGAATAGCTTTGACAAAGGATCATTTAACGGATCAAGATCTGAAATTTACAACCGATATTGCGTATTTAGACTTGGATATATTAAATAAGAATATGCGTTTTGGAAAAGGACCATATTCGGTAGGAAAACTTTTAAATGTCGATGTGGACGGCAGGCCCGATAAGATTCCACAGGAACATTTTGATAAATTGGTTGCCGGCAAGAATACTTATGGAGATAAAATTGTTAGTTTGGATCATACAAAAGTAGACCAATTGCCTGATTATGCATTAGAGGACTGGAAAGTTGTCAAAACGTTTGATCGTAATAAGCCAGGCCAATCAGGCCTCTACGCTGTTGTTTTAGATACGCCGCAAGGGTTGGTTGTCTCATTTCGTGGAAGTGAACCACCTTCGGAATTACAAAATATCCAACAAGATTGGCTCGGGGCAGACATGGGGCTTCTTGCAGGAGACCTGACAGCGCAGCAAGAAGATGCGGAAAAATTTATGGATGAGTTAAAAGAAGAAGGCTATTTTGATAAATATGATAATATCACGTTTACAGGACATTCCTTAGGAGGGAATCTTGCGGAGCATGCAACCTTCTATGCTGCCCAAATTGACGTATTGGATCGGATTAAACGGACTGTCAGCTATGATGGACCAGGTTTCACTGATGAGTATATCAAAGACCACCAAAAATATATAGATATGGTCAAGGTGGCAAATATAGACATGGATCATTACCAACAATCCCTTGTAGGCGGATTGTTGCAGCGTGTTGACGGAATTGATTACCAATACGCAGAATTGAAAAAGGACGGATTTGCGCAACATGGAACGCAGTACGTCAAGTTTGATGGGGAAGGCAACGTCGTGGTCACTGATCAACCTGATGCTTTCTCAACCGCATTTTCAAAGTACATAACATCTCCTTTTTCCCAAGGTATGGACCGTCTAATAGGCCCTAAAGCGGCATCCATCTTGGTAAGCGGCTTGGCTGCACTCTCAGCAGGTGCTTTTAAAATAGGAAAAGTAATGTATAAAGACGGAAAGTTTACAACTACCGGTAAAATTGTCATTGCGGCAATAGCAGTGGGATTGGTGGTTTCAGTAATCGCATTTCCTGAGGTATTATTTGCAGCGGTTGCAACAGTGGTGATAAATCTAGTGAGGTCTGTGATAACTACTATGGTTAGAGTAATAGTTTATGATTTTGTTATGGACCGGTTGGAAGCATTGAGGGATTACTTGGTGGAGGAACTTTTCCCGCAAATCGTGGATTCTGTTGTGAAAAAACTCCATGAAATGGGAAGATGGGCTCAAAAAGAAATTGAAGACTTCCACAATATGCTGATGAATGCCTACAATACGGTGTTTGGCGGCCTCAAGAACCTGTTCGGTTCCGGCCAGAAGGCTCATGCCACACCACATATTAAACTGGACACCTCCAGATTGCACACATATGCGGACCGATTGGAATCAGTAAAAGGACGCCTTTCATCTATCGATTCCGATCTCAATGTCCTTTATTTAACAGAGGGTCTGATGGATATTATCAATCTGGCCATTGCTGAAAATTTGCCTACGAAAGGGCAAATGAATAGACTTATTGATTATTTAAGGGATACCGCATCAGCCTTTGAAACGGCTGAATCCAGAATCATCAGCAGATTTTAATAGGAGGGGCGAAGCAAAATGTCAAGTGGTTTAAGTGGTGTGAAGTCCGAATTAAACCGTATTATAACAGAACTTGAAAGCATTGAATCCGGACTCCAGCGTGACTTTGAGGGGATTGGCAGTGAAGTGGCTGCTGCGAAATTACGGTCTTTTATCCATGAATGTGAAACCGCGAAGAGAAGCTTGGACAGGGTGAACCCGTCTAATCTTGCAGAGTGGTTTCTGGAAAAAACACAGGGCAAATAAGGGGGGGAACCTATGGCAAGTCGAATTGCCGTCGATACCGGGAAGGTTCTGGAAGCAGCGAACCGATTAAGCCAAATCAATAACCAAATTGATGACGATTTTGAGAAACTCGAGACAGCCATCAAACATTTGAGCAGCGAATGGCACAGCAATGCTTCAGAAGCCGTAATCGGCCACTTTCATCAAATAAAGGACACCTTGAAGGAAAATCGTCACAAGGTGATGGACCAGCAAGTTAAGTTCCTTAAAATGCAGGTCTCCGATGGATATAATGTGACGGAGACAAATGTTACAAGATTAGCGGACGCTTTTAAATAGGGAGGAATAAAAATGAGTCCGTTCATTAATGTCAACTATACGGAATTTGAAAAGGCGGCAACTGCCGTGGACAGCTACGTTAATAAGCAGAAGGACAAGATGAATCATGCCAATCAAGTAGTGGCAGAACTGGGGGCTTCTTGGCAGGGGAAAGATTATCAAGCATTTAAAGCGAGCTGGAATGAGCTCGATGATGCTAAATCCACTGCAGGGAATATGAAAAAGGCCATGGAAGATTATGCCGACACCTTGCGTTATGTAGCCGACCAATATAAAAAAGCGCAAAAAGTGGCCATAGATCGGGCCAATAGCTTATAGAATAACAGGCTATTAAACTATTTTTCATGATACGATTTTGATAGCAGGAGATTTTTATGGGAAAAACAACACTGGAAAAGACAAAAAATAAATATGTGGTTGTTAACAAGTTAAACTATCCCGAGGCCATTAATGAGCGGGAATTAAACGGCATCGCTCGCGGCCTGCTGGAAGGGCTCATCCCCGTTACAGCCGAAAGCAGCAAAAAAGGGCTGACCCTGAAAACTTCTATCGTTGGCATGATGTCCTTAAAATCCTATTTTAGCAGTGTGATGAGCAAGAAAATGTTCTTGGATATGGTCAGGCAATTAATCATTGTTGTGAAAGAGTGCGAAAGGCATTTATTGAACGTCAACAATCTGGTACTTGATTGTGAGTACATTTTCCTTGATCCCAGCACCAAAAAAATCAAATGCATTTTTTGGCCGATTGTTAACAACCAGAACCCATCTGGCATAGCCGAGTTTTTTCAGGACCTCCCATTCCGGGTGATCTTTTCAAAAAATGACAATCACGATTATGTCGGTTCTTATTTAAACTACTTTAAGAGCCTGACCCCGTTTTCTATTAATGGATTTGAAAAATTAATTCTCGAAATGATGGGGAAAACCGCAGAAAACAATTCACATGTCCCATCGGGTTCTACCGGTTTCGGCGATGACAACCGCCCTGTGCCCAAGTCCGAGGAAGTCAAAGCGGATGTTGCTGCGATTGCTTACAACCCGTTAAGCCAAGCCGCTCCGGCCCCTGAACCTGAAGGGAAACAAGCAGTGCCGAAATTCTGCACCAATTGTGGAAATCCCCGTGAGGAAGGCGCTAAGTTTTGTGTCCATTGCGGGTCGTCGTTTAAGGCGGAGACAGCCCTGGCTCCGGAGCCGGTTGCTGAAGAGCCTCAAGCAAGAAAAGCAGGCACCCAAAGCTTTAGTGAAACCACCGTGTTGGGCGTGGAGGATTATGGCGGAACGACGGTCCTTGGCGCTGACGCCTATGAGGAGCCGTCCTTTCCTTATTTAATCAGGGAGAAAACGCAGGAGAAAATAAGCGTGAACAAGCCGTCCTTCCGAATTGGCAAGGAAAGCAAATTCTGCGATTATTTTATTTCCGACAATAACGCGATCAGCCGCAGCCATGCGGACATTATCACGAAGGATCACCGGTATTATATCATCGACCAGAACTCTACCAATAAAACCTATGTGGATGGCCGTGTCATTCCGGTGCAAAAAGAGGCAGAAATTTTTTCCGGAACAAAACTGCGACTTGCCAATGAAGACTTCGTATTTTACATATAAGCAAGGAAGGTTCTGAAATGGAGATACTAACCGCCACATATACAGATGTCGGAATCAGGAAAGCAACAAATCAAGACAGCTTGTGTTTGAAAATCGCCGAAACCTCCGTCGGAAAGGTCGTTTTAGCCGTCATTTGCGACGGGATGGGTGGACTTTCCAAGGGGGAAGTTGCCAGCGCCAGCGTAATCCATGCCTTTTCAGAATGGTTTGATAAAGAACTCGCAACACAACTCGGGAAAGGCGATATGGACGAAATCCAGTATCGTTGGGAACGGATGATTAAAGAACAAAATCAGCGAATTGCAGAGTACGGGCAAAGAATAAAAATACAGCTTGGAACGACATTAACGGCTTTGCTTCTAATAGATACGAAGTTTATGCTGATTGGCCATGTCGGTGATTCCCGGGTTTATCGGATTTGCGACCGGCTCGAGGTCTTGACAGAAGACCAGACATTGGTCGCATGGGAGGTAAAACGCGGCAGCATTACTCAAGAGCAGGCCCAAATCGATCCAAGACGAAATGTTCTATTGCAATGTATAGGTGCTTCCAAACTCGTTGAGCCGCAGTTTATCACGGGAAGGCCTGTGCCCGGCGAAGTATATATGCTATGTTCCGATGGTTTTCGCCATATGATTACCGAGGATGAGATGTTTGACGCCTTCTCGCCGCAAACGTTAATCAATGAAACCGTGATGGAACAAAAAGCAAAACAACTCGTGGAACTTAACAAGCAAAGGAATGAAACCGACAATATTACGGTCATGCTTGTTAAAATTGTGTAAGGATGGGGATTTCGTTTGGCAGCAATTGGGTCGATAGTGGAAGGGAAATATGAAATACTCAAGCTGATCGGACAGGGCGGAATGTCAAAGGTTTATCTTGCCATGGACAACCGCCTTAACAAACAGTGGGCAGTAAAGGAGATTGAAAAAAAAGCCAAGGACCGCAACAACGAAGTTATTTTTCAAAGCGCGATTGCCGAAGCAAACATGATTAAGAGGCTGGATCATCCGGCATTGCCCCGTATTGTCGATATTATTGATAACGGCGATGTGATTTATGTCGTCATGGACTATATCGAAGGGGAGCCGCTCAGTACCATATTGGATGAGTACGGCGCGCAGCCGCAGGACTTGGTAATCGAATGGGCAAAGCAGCTTTGTGAAGTGCTGGATTACCTGCATACACGGAGTCCGGCGATTATCTACCGGGATATGAAGCCGGCAAACGTCATGCTGAAGCCGGACGGGAACTTGAAACTCATTGACTTCGGGATTGCCAGGGAGTACAAAGAGCAAAATCTGGCGGATACGGTCAGCTTGGGAACCAAAGGGTACGCGGCGCCGGAACAGTTTGGCGGAAAAGGACAAACCGACGCCAGAACCGACGTGTATTGCCTGGGCGTGACACTCTATCATTTGGTGACCGGCCAGAACCCAAGTGAGCCTCCGTACGAGTTATATCCAATCCGGCATTGGAATCCGTCTTTATCCGGCGGTTTGGAGAGAATCATTCAAAAATGCACGCAGCTGAATCCTGACGACCGTTATCAATCGTGCGCCGAGCTGCTCTACGCGCTTAACCATTATGAAGAAGTGGATGACAAGTACCGCGCCAAACAGAAAGCGAAACTGCGCAACTTCAGCATTGTCGCCGTTTCTGCCATCCTTTGCTTGATGATTGGCGTATTAGGCCAAGTGATGAAAGTCAAGACCAACAACGCCAGCTACAACAGCAATATTCAGATGGCGGAAAAGGAATCTTCTGAATCTCGGAAAATAGATGACTATTTAAGGGCGATTGATATCAAGCCGACAGAAACAAAGGCTTATATGGGCTTGATTGATACGTTTAAAAACGATGCCGCTTTTACCGTTGATGAAGAAGAAAAGTTAAAGAAGAAAATCAACTCGCATTTAATCGAGTTCCGCAACAATCCGGACTATCCGGACCTTGCTTTTGAGATTGGCAAAATCTATTGGTATTACTATGATTATGGTAAAACCGAGACGAATGATAACCAAATCACGCGGATGAAAAGCTCGATCCAATGGTTTGAGGATGCTGCCCGATACGGTTCCAAGGATCGGGATTATTATGAGATGGCCGCCGTGTACCGGGATATCGGCAAGTTTAATCAGGATATTACCCTGAATATCGAAGAAGCTTCGGACAAAGGGAAATACCGTCCTTATTGGGAAGATATTAAGGATCTCAATAAAATGATTGAGGCTCACCCTGACGAAAGTGAGATTGTCAAACTCGAACTCTATAAGCTGACCATGTATTCTGTTGAGACATATGCAAGAAAATTCAAAGCGGATGGCATAAAGGAAAGCGAAATCCGTTCCGTAACGGAGTCTGTCGAGAAAGCCACTAGAAATGTCGCCGTTAACGCGGAAAAAACAGAAACGATTAAAAATGAAGTAATCAATCGCTTTGACCTGACCGCTCAGGCAATTGATCACGCATATAACGATTAGGGGGATTTCCATGGATGCAACCACCTGGCAAACCATTTCCATTGTGGGATTTTCCCTTGCAGCGGTACTGCTGGCAAGTGCCATCATCCTGTTTTTTAGACTGAGGATTTTGGCCGTCATCGGCGATTTGAGCGGTAAAACCGCCGCCAAGCAAATTCAAGAAATCCGCGAACAAAATAAGCGGACAGGCGATAAGCGCCATAACCCCGGCTCCTTTAATATTGCGCGCGGGAGTTTAACGGAGCCAGTTAAACGAACAGGCAGAACCGGTAAAACGGCGAACCCGACTGGCGGTATATCGAAACGGCTGGTAAAAGACAAAGGGTTGACAGCCCAGACATCCAGTCCTGCGGCTGCCGAAATCCTGCCGACAGAAGTCATCCATCAACATGAGGCCCCTGTCTATGATTTTGCGGCAACAAATGTTTTAGGAGAAGGCACTATGGTGCTGGCGCCCAATCATGGACCAACCGGTGAAACATCCGTGCTGTCCGAACGCACGGAATTTCTCCATGATGGAACAGAAGTCCTTGGGCAGGACTATGGAACGACAGTATTGAATGAAACGGCCGAATTGGCAAATCCATATGAGCCGGTAATACCGCCTGCCGTTGAATTCAAGATTGTCAAAGACATTAAAATCACCCATACCGATGAGGTACTTTAAGAAAGAATGCCGACTAGAATGGTTTAGCAACGAGATATTTAAGGGGAACGAGGAGAGAAAATCATGTTTCGAAAGAGGAAATCGAAGGTCACCCGCATTTTAGCCATGATTCTGGCTATCTTGCTGGTGACCTACAACATCCCGGCCAGTGCGATTGTTCAAGTTTTCGCACAAGGCGAGGATGAAACGGCAGTACAGCAGACCGATGTGGCTGCCGGGCAAAACCAAGAGGTTGAGGCAGGGCAGACACCGGAAAGTCCGGGAAATCCGCAAACCGAACAACCGGCCCCTGCACCGAATGTAACCGTTAATCAAACAGGTCAAGGCCATGTGGAGATTAATGGTGCCGAATACTCGGCTCCGATTTGGATCAGTGAGGGAACCACTGTGCCAACTGTCATCACCCCTGGGGAAGGGTACGAGATTCAATCTGTCACAATAGGCGGAGAAACAAAGGAAGTTGCAGATAAGACCCGTTTTGAAGACGATATTCAAATCACATCAAATACAGTTATCGAGGTATCGTTTGTTTTACAATCCCATAAGATTCAGTTTAATGACTTTCAAAACGGGACGGTTACGAATGATGCCGATCAACAGCCGGTTGCTGCCAATGGGGAAATCAGTGTCCAGCATGGCACAGAGCACTCCTTTACGGCAACTCCGGATACCGGATATCATATTGAAAGCATCAAAGTTGGTACGGAGTCTATTGATCTTCCAACTGATGTAAAGAAAGAAACGAACAGCTACCAGTTCACTGTTCCCATGGTAACCAAGAATGTAGACGTGGAAGTGAAATTTGCTGTCAACACCTATACGGTTACCTTTATTGCCGGTGAAAACGGAACGGTCGATTCGCTTGCTTCCAGCGGCGGAACCGTTCAAGTCGACTATGGGAAACAAACCTCATTCACGGCCATTCCGGAACAGAACTATCATGTAGAAAGCGTAAAAGTAGGCAAGGATTTTATTCCCATTCCGGAAGATGTAAAAAAAGAGACAACCAATTTCCCGTATGAAATCAAGAATATCACTTCCAATATTGAAGTGAGAGTCACATTCTCTATTAATACGCATGAGGTAACCGCAACCGTTAAAGGCGGGAATGGTTCCGTCAGGTTGGATAAAGACTCCGTTGAACACGATGGAAAAGCAACGGTCACGATTTTCCCTGATGAGTCGTACAGGGTATCAGAAGTGAAGGTAACTGATGCCAATGGTGAAAGAAGCGTTAGTCTGGAAAGTGCTAATTTTATATCCAATGACAATGAAACTTTCACTTATATCACGGATAATATCACTTCAGACACGAGGATTGAAGTTTCGTTTGAAGCAATGCCTGCAGCCCAGCCGTGGGACAAGTTTGTTTCCATTGACCCTAATGCAGGAACGTTAATCCAAAAGGAACGCACGGATGGAAGTAATTTTGATAACATTTTGATCTATTCAAGGGATGCCAAGTTGACTGTAAAACCAATCGATCCCTATAACCGAGTCAGTTTCTCCAGGATTTTTGGCTGGAGTCAAGAGTATACTTTACGCGAATCCACTGCCATTAGTGATATTCGTGTCAAAACAAAAGGCAATTTCTATCAGAAAAACGAGAAATGGATTAGCCTGCCGGACAGATTATTTCTCATCATTGATACGAAAAACCCAGAAGTAAAGGATATCAAATTAACCGATGATAACAATCAAGACGGTATTCAGGTCGGAAATAAAGTCTGGTTCAAGAGTGCCGTGACTGTGTCAGGTACAATCGACAACGTAAAAAAGGATGAAAAGACGGGTATTGAGTACTCCACCGACATTGATAAAGTCTACTACAGCAAAGGCGGGTATTCTGAAACCGACCGTCAAGAGGCTGCATTTGACCCTAAAACCAAGGAGTTTACTTTTACAACTCCAGATGAAGCCTATCATGGCGATTATACTGTATGGGCTGTTGATAAAGCCGGCAATCAATCCCAGGTTGAGAAGATAAACATTAACATTGATAAAGCCGAACCTGCCCTTGATGGCGACGCAACAAATAAAGCAGTTCTATTATCTGCTCAATCAAAGAATAGCAGTTTTGCTGCCAAAGTAATCAATTTCCTCACTTTTGGAACGTTCTTTAATGAAGATATTGAAGTAACCGTCAACGCAGTAGACGAAGCTTCTGGGATTAAAAGCATTACCTTGCAAAAAGACAAGGAGAATCTTCCAGAAAGTGAATCGGACAGCTTCAGACCAACCGGATTAAAAGCGGTCAATACGTTTACTCTGGATAAGGGATTTGACGGAAAACTGACTGCCGTCGTGACTGACAACGTTGGCCATCAATATAAAGTCCTAATCACAAACCAAAACTCCAATATGATGGCGGAAAATGGCGAGGTAATGATTGAGACGGAACCGCCAACTGCAAACATCAGTGTCAATCCTGCCGGCGATGTTACAGAATATGTTGACCAGGAGGGGAATCAGTTCTACAGCGGGGATGCAAAGTTTAATGTCACCGCCCAAGATAAAAAATCCGGCATCCATTCCGTAAAGATAGAAGCTAACGGAAAGACATTCAAGGATGAAAAGGATTTCCCGAACAAGACAGAAAAAGAAACAAGTGAACTCAGTTATCCATTCACAACCGGCGACCTGAAGGATGCAGGAATCACCAACGATAACGAGGAACATTCCTACCAAGTGTCCGCTGTTGTTAAGGATAATGCGGGAAATATAAATAGTAGTTCAATTGATAAAAAGATTTTTATCGATACCGAAGCACCGCACCTGACGGGGGGCAAAGAGGCCGTAAACATCGAATACCAATACGATGAAACTTGGGCTAAAGCCTTGAATTTCCTTACATTTGGAACCTTTTTCAACAAACAAATAGCCATCAAGGTAAATGCCAGTGATAATGAATACGGTTCTGGCATTAAAGACATCTATGTAAAAGCGACTGACGATAAGCAAGAAGTGCAGAAATTGAAGAATGAGTCGGACAGCAGCAATCTGGCAACATTCACCTTGGATGATGTTCATTTCAAAGGAACCTTGGATGTTGTTGTGACCGATAATGTCAACAATCAGGCTACTTATGAAGTTTCCGGGGCAAACTCCAATATTTTATCCGAGAAAAACCGGGAAATCATGATTGAGCAAAATGCACCGTCTGCGGGGATTACGGTTAAGCATGATGCGGATGTTTCTTCCGTCACCAAAGATGGCAAAGAATTTTACAGCAATGATGTGACATTCGGAATTCATGTCGGGGATCCGGATTCGGGAGTCAATGCGGTAAAATTGCATGTCAATGGAAAAGAAATCGAACAAGACCAATATTATTTCCAGAATGGAACCGAAAAGCAAACCAATCCTGCGATTCATGACGTACCTACCGCATCTTTTGGCAGCAAGGATGTAACCATCAACGACGACGGGTCATACAAGCTTTCGGTAGAGGCCATTGACAATGCGGGAAATATCATTGACAATCGGGAAAACTCGGAAGACCCTGCTAAAGTAGAAAAAACCATTTATATTGATAAATTGGCACCAATTCTATCAGACTTTATTTTTACAAATGAGGACAATGACCAAAATGCCAATAAAATCACAGATAATGTCAGCCTTACAGAATACGGGTTCTATTTTAAAAAGAATACCCGTGTCACTGTAAAAGCAATGGATCTGGCACAACTGGAGGATCCCGCAACTGGCGTGAAGACACCTGTGAGTGCTGTGAGTGGCGTTCAATCCATGGTTATTTACTTGAAAGATTACGAGAACGGCAAATATTATGCTGTCGATGGAAACGGCTCTTTAAAAGAAGTGGCTGAATCTGAAAAAGAAACATTCCAAATCCCGACAGAAAGCGATGTAACCTTCGAGGTTCCTGCATCGTTTAAAGGGCAAATTTTTGCAAAAGCCATTGACGCTGTCAATAACACCAGTGCGTTCAATACACCGGATGGTACGGTAATCGAAGATGCCGCAAAGCACGCGGACAAATCATCGATTAACATTGATCCGGCCTATAAAACCAATTATAAAGACAATAACGGTTTAGACCTTTACCGTGAAAACATGAAGGTGAATGTCACGGTGGCCGACAGCTATTCCGGTCTTAGTGAAATTGAGTGGTCAGTAACGGCCCCTTATGACACGGCAAATAATCAGGCCGGTAAGGTGAAGGTGGACGATGGGGGAAACCTTGATCCAACAACCGATACAACTGGCTGGAGCAGCACAAAGATGGATCAAAACCTTGTGACGGAAATGACCAAAACCCTTATGGTCAGCAATAATAGCAACGACATTGTAGTAAAAGTAAAGATTACCGACCGGGCAGGAAACGTTTCGGAAAAGGAACTGAAGTTCAGTATCGACAAAACGGCTCCATCGATTAACGTAACCTATGATAACAATACACCGGACCGGGATAACACCGATTATTACAAAGAGAACCGCACTGCCACGATTGTGATTACCGAGCGCAATTTTAGGCCGGAAGATGTGGTAGCCACCATCACTAACACGGATGGCGTGATTCCTAAGGTGACAGGCTGGTCAACGGCGGCTAATGCAGCTGACCCTGACAAGACGACGCATACGGCAACGGTCACCTACTCAGCTGATGGTGATTACACATTTGACATCTCGTATAAGGATAACGCCGACAACGCGGCGCCTGCCGTCGCGCAGCAAAAGTTTACGATTGATAAAACGATACCTGAAATCAAGGTATCCTATGACAATAATAGTGTTTCAAACGGAAACTATTATAAGGCAGGCAGAACCGCTACCATTTCGGTTCACGAGCATAACTTTGATCCTAGCCGGATTAAGGTCACCGGAACGGCAACAGATGGCGGAAAATCCATTGCCTTCCCGACACTCAGTGGATGGTCAGCCAGTGGCGACACCCACACGGCGACAATCCGATACAATGCTGATGGGAATTACAGCTTTGACATTGATTTTACGGATATGGCCGGCAATGTAGCGGCGGATTATAAAACCGACGCTTTCTTAGTCGACCAGACCGCTCCGGCGCTAACGATTACAGGGGTGGAAGACCAATCCGCCAATAAGGGGGATGTTGCTCCGGTTATTGCCTATTCCGATACAAACTTCAATAAGAATGGGGTATCGATTAGCTTAACGGGCGCCAACCGAGGGAAGGTCAAGCCGGACGGCAGCTATTCCGATGCACCGAATGGCCAAGTATTTGCCTTCAAGAATTTCGAAAAAGCAAAAGAAAACGATGACCTGTATACGCTGACTGCCACGCTGACAGACTTTGCGGGAAATCAAACGACCCAAACGATCTTGTTCTCTGTCAATCGCTTTGGTTCCGTGTATGTGTTTGATGATTCCCTGAAAAAAATCGCCGGTAAGTTCGTGAAGGATGAACGGGATGTCATCGTTACCGAAACCAATGTGGACAACTTGAAGCCTGAAACGATTAAGGTGAAGATGACCAAAAACGGTACGCCAACCGATTTGGTAAAAGGAAAAGATTACACTGTTAGCGAAACCGGAGGTAAAGGCAAGTGGAGCCAATACCGATATGAAGTGAAGAAGGACCTGTTCTCAGGCGACGGTAAATATTCTGTGGCCCTTTACTCTGAGGATAAAGCTGGCAATGTCAATGAGAATATCAACGAAGCCAAGAAAGCGGAAATCTCATTCGGTATCGACAAGACTGCTCCGGTCATCGTGCCAATCGACATTGAAAGTGGCAAACAATACCCGGTTGAAAACAAAACCGCCACCGTTTCGATTAAGGATAACCTGGTTCTTGATGGGGCTGCTATCTATTTAAATGGAAAGAAAGTGGATCAAAAGGTTGACGGGGAGAATTTCAACTTTGAAATACCAAGCTCCAACTCCAAACAAGATGTGAAAATTACAGCAGTTGATGCGGCAGGAAATGAATTGCAAACCAATGTAAATGATTTCCTTGTGTCAACCAACCTGCTTGTCCGTTGGTACAACAACACCGGATTGTTTGCGGGTTCCATCGCCGGTATCAGTGGCATTGGAATTGCAGCGACCGCGGCTGTTGTGATCAGGAGCCGACGGAAAATAGCAGTTGATGAATAATAGGAGGCAAATCGGATTATGTTAGAAGAATTCACCCTTACGACATGGCTTGTGGTGGCGTGTCTGGTGCTTAACCTCGTGACTTTGATACTGGTAATTGTATCTCTCAGGCAAAATAAGTCAGGGGCCATCGCAAAAGGCGGCTCCGCTGGACAGGGCACTGCTTCCAAGGCAGGTCAGCCACAGGGAGGCGCAGGAATTGTATTTTGCCGTAATTGCGGCAACCAATATGACTCCAGCCTATCTGTCTGCCCGAGCTGCAAAGTTCCTAGATAATGGGATGACCAAATAGTATAGAAAAAGCCAGATCCTTTTAAAGGAGCTGGCTTTTTTACTGATAGATGAAATTAATTTGCTTCTTGGATATTGGTGAGGCGGAAATTGCCGTCCGAGTAAGTTTCGGCGGAATAGTACCAATGGTACTCTTTTGTTTCGGATGTTCCGTCCGCGTAATTGATTTTTATTTTCTCATCGGTAGTAATATACCCCTGACCGCCTTCGCCCGAATAATCGGTAACCTTGAAGTCTAGGAGATCTTCGGTAATTTTCTTGTCGTTTAAGGACTTCACAAGGGCTTGCTGGTCTTTATATAACTGGCTGTCAGGATACAGGTAGGATGAGACTTCACTGAATTCATTGTCGTTGATTGCGTTAATCAATCCGTGAAGATAATCACTCATCAAATCCGTAATATCGGATGTAACCTCGGTTGCGGCCATTGATGCTGCCGTTTCAGCCCCAGTATACGTTGTCGTATATTCCACAGGCTTTTCAACCGTTTTTTCTTTCACATGTTCATCATTAAAGGAGTAGGTTTCATCCTGGGAGTCGACTAACCATGCTTTCGACCCTTTATCATAGGTCAAGTAATAACGGACGTCGTGCGCTGCACTTTCTGTTTCCGCATTCTCACCCTCATAATAGTAAGCTTCATTGAATTTCTCTTCCGTATCGACAGTAACAACCCAGACCCCATCCTGATAGGATACATCAAAACTGTCCAAATCGAATACAGTGGATAGGTGCTTGCCTTTGTACTTTATCCCGTCTTCAGCATTAGAATTGATGTCATCCTGTGTGCTGCCGGTCCCATTGGTGGTAGCTGTGGTCAGTTTGGAGGTATCACCGGATGTAACGGCCATCAAGTACTGGTCCTGAAATTTAAGAACCTGATCGATAATCTGGGTTTGGAATGCATCATCATTACCTAAATTGAGATGGACGGTTTGTCCTTTAATGGGCACTTCCTTGGTTTTTATTTTACCCCAAGGTGTTTCGGCTTCCACTGAAAGTTTCATGGAACCATCCGTTAACACCGGCCCGAAGGTTGGGTTTTCGAATGGATTGACGCCCACATCTTTCCCGTTGATGAACAGTTTTCCTTTTACGGAAGAGGTATCAGCGTCCGCCCCTAAATCAACGGTAACATCTTTGCCGTCCAATGTTAAACTGACCTCTTTTTTATCAGCCCCGCCCATTAAGGTCACTTCTTTTTTCGTGACGAGATTGGTAAAGTCCGTTTTTAATTCTGCCTTGAGATTATAGATTCCCGGTAAATAAGGTCCGTATGTTTTTTCATAATCGGGTTTCGTGGCTTTCCCCAGTTTAGTTTTATCCAAATAAAGTGTGGTGTCTTTGTAATTGGTTGATAGATTGAGATAAACCATATCCACGTTTATTTTATAGGTATCGAAAAATAAAAACTTTCCGCTTTTTTCAAGGTTAACAGCCCCGTCCGAGAGTAACCCGTCGGCGAGTTTGTTGAGCATCGAGGTATTGGCATTTTTCGTTTGGTCGTAATACTTAGATTGATTTTTTAGTGTCTCAATCAGGCCGGAAACTTCGTCAGGATTATTTTTATAGTATTTCATAAACCCTTTGACGGTTTTTTCGTTAATCTCCGCTTTTTTATCCGTGCTGGAGAGCAGTTTCGCCACAGCCTGACCGTCTTTTTCCACAAGCGCCGATTCAAACTTATCAATCAGCCGGTCTTTTGAGGTTAAGGTTTCTGCGGTTTTATACCCGCCAAACAGCAGGACCAGTACGACCCCTGATGCTATTAGCAGGTTCCGAGTCTTCGCCGGCATTGGCTGTTTCTCGGTCGCCCGTGCAGCTTCGGCTTGTCGGCTTGCAGATTGTTCCGCGTGAATCTGATTGGGGGCAGGCACAGTGGTTTGCCCCGCTGTATTGCCTTGCAGCGGTTCGGCAGCAAGATTTTCATGGGTGTTGGCCCGGTTTACAGGTGTCCCGCATTCGGGACAAAACTGGGCGCTTTCGTTTAATGACTTTCCACATTCTCGACAGTAAATCATAGTTGGTTATGTATCCTCCAATTTCCCTGGTTTTACAATTGCATCCTTTTAAGCAATCTATTAACCATTATAGTACTTTTTTAACATGATAAAATTAGTAATTTAATAGTAAAATTAACCAACTGTGAAGAGGAAGGCAACGACCCTCTCCACATGAAGGCATGAAAAAGCCATCCACATTGTTCAAGTGAATGGCCATGTCACTTTTCATGTCTTGCACCACTGCTTATGGGGTCAATGTTTTAATGTTGCCACCGTTTAGAGAACCGATGGAGTTGATGCCTGAAATAAACCAGCTGTTATCTTCCTTATTGTATTTATAGGTTATGGTTTGATTCAGATCCTCCGTCTCTGAAGCTTGGGGTTCTCCTCCTTGTGTGGAGGTGGTGGCATTATACTGGAATGAAGCATCGAAGGACACTTCATAATTGTCTTTTTTTCCGTCATTGCGGAATTCAAAGCTGTCCAAATCATACTTGGCCGACAGCAGGGTGCCGTTCCAGGCGGTTTGGCTGGCCTGGTTATCTTGTATCTGATCTTGGTATGTAGATACCAAACTGTCATCCAAATGCTTCAATTTTGCCGGATCATTGGATGTGAAAGCCTCGGCATAACTCTGGGCGTACTCCAGGCCAATATTCATCAAGGTTTGCTTTAACTCGTCCGTCAGAGGGTCAATCTCGAGCTCGACATTGCCATTGTCAGTCAGGGTGATTTCTTCGCTTCGGATCTTTCCCCAAGGAAAAGCATACTCGGCAAATAGTTTCATGGATCCGTCTGTTACGACGGGCTCGAGTGTGCCCGCTTCTTCTACGGTCATCCCCGTATCTTTATTATTGATAAATAAGCTGGCCTCCGGGAAATTGGTGTCCAAGTTAACGGATTCGCCTTTAAATTCAAACGCCAGGTTGTTTTCCTGCTCCTTGTCAGGGGCACTGTTGAATAATTCTAACGTCTTTTCTTCTTCAATCGATGTGATCTCCGTTTGCCAGACACCCTTCAAATGATAGAGTCCCGGCATTAATGGGCCAATATCCTTCGTGTCCTTTTCCCCGTCAAGATGAGCGACTTCTTTTTTGCCAAGATAAAAAACGGTGTGATCTTTATTTGCGCTAATCGTCGTAAACTGCGGAATGACCTCAATTTTATAAGTATTGATGAGGAAGTACTTTTTAGCGCCCTTTTTGATCGTAAACGCCGGTTCTTGTCCAGCGTTTTCCGCTTCACCGGCCGCCTTCGCTGTTTGAATCGCGCTATCCCCGGCTTGCTCTTTTAAGCTTGCGACCAAAGGGGATAGTTCTTGAGGGTTTTCATCCAAGTAATCCAGGAAATAATTGATTTCTGTTTCTCCGATTTTCAGGCGGTCATCCGGCGAAGCAAAGAGCCCGGTGAGTGTTTTTTTATCCTTATGAATGATGGCATTTTCAAATCGGTCAATCGTATGGGCTTCGTCATTCTGAATCG
Source organism: Neobacillus camarae (assembly GCF_054950115.1). Lineage (NCBI taxonomy): Bacteria > Bacillati > Bacillota > Bacilli > Caryophanales > Bacillaceae > Neobacillus > Neobacillus camarae. The sequence continues at coordinate 1,019,635 of NZ_JBUCKX010000002.1, forward strand.
TAAAATAGGTGTAAGCCCCAAAAGCGCCCAATCCCAGGACCAGGAAGAAAATCGCAATATAGGTCCATTTCTTGATGGTCCGTTTAATCTTGGATGATGCTTTGGGTTTTTGTTTCTTCTCCGGTTTTTGTTTTTTTTCCGTTCTTGGTTCCGCTTTTGGATTCTCACTAACGGCTTGCTCTTGTTCCTTAGGCCTTTGCGATTCGGGAAGAGTGGAGATTGGCTTAGTGACCCGTAATTTAGTGAGTTCCTGTTTTATTATCCTAGTATCTTGGTAGCGCTCGTTTGGATTTATTTTTACCAGCTTTTGAACAATGTCGCTCAATTCGCGCGGAACTTCTTGATTGATGGTGTAAAGCGGCTGCTGGGTAGAGTAAATAAACCGGCCTCCCGAGAGTAGATAATAAATCATGGCGCCTAGCGAAAAGAGGTCGGTCCGGTGGTCGGTTTGGGTGTTCTCAAACTGTTCCGGTGCTGCAAATCCAATCGTCCCCATCTGAACGGTATCTGCTTGTTTGCCCTCTTGGTATTTCCTAGCGATGCCAAAGTCGATTAACTGGACATTGTCTTTTTCATCAATCATGACATTGGTCGGTTTTAGGTCGCGATAGATAATGGGCGTCGGTTTATGATGATGCAAGTAATCCAGCAGGTTGCAAATCTGGATCGCATACTTGATTACCCTCTGATAGGGGAGCGAATAACCGGATTCCTCGAAGATTTCCGCTAAGGTCCTTCCCTTTATGTAATCCATTACCAAATAGGTTTTGCCATTTTTGTTTGGCGGGTAGTAATCAACAATTTTTGGAAGGTTCGGATGATCCAGCGACACGAGCATTTTTGCTTCTGCAACAAATTCATCGTAATCCCCTGGGTCCATCATGGTTTCCTTAATGGCCCATAGCTTTCCTTTTAACCGCAGGTCTTCCGCCAGATAAACCGTTCCCATACCGCCTTTTCCTATAATGGACTTCACTTTATAGCGGTCAAATAACAGTCCGCTTTCTTGAGCCGACTCGCCGTTTTCAGCGGCGGACGATCCATCGTAAAATAAAGGCACTGTTCCATCGGAATGGCTTTCACGACTGGTAATCGTCACATTATCAGTCGCATGGGAGGCAGGGTTCTCCACCAGAACCTCCGTTTCATTGGGCAATTCGGTTGGCTGGTCTTGGCCATCATTTGATAACAGTGTGGTTTCAGCGTCCTGGTTTGGACCGGTTGGACTTGGATTCGTGGCAAATATATGTACCGTTCGGTTATTGGCTTCATCAGGCGGTGTATTCCGGGTTTCCTGATTGCCAAGGATGACCGTTTCCGATTCTTTACTACAACTTGGGCATAGCCCATTTTCATCTAAGCGGCTTCCGCAATCTTTACAAAACTTCATTTAACATTCAACCCCTAAATCATTGCAATTGCTTTTATATAAATATCAAAATTGTTTTTTAATAGGATTCTATTTTAAAAGAGCATTGACCGGTTATTGGCGGTTTTTCACTCGATTGGAAAATGCGGGGCCAACTCGGTTCAAAATTAAAAGGAACACTATCTGTTCCTTTACTTCATCATATGTCCGCATTCACCGCAAAATTTGGAGTCTGCTTCAATCTCGGCATCACAGTTAGGGCAAAATATGGAATCATTTGATTCTTGAGGACTGGGTTTATCGTTTAAGGTTCCAGTCAAACCAAGGCTGACGGTTTCCATGTTCTCGCCGGGCTGTTCCAGTATAAGGGAAGCCTCTTGTTCATTTATTTGAATGGTATTGAATCTGGTGCCGCAAGCTGAACAGAACTTGGCGTCCAAGGCGACTAAATTACCGCATGTGCACTGTTTTTGGTTCCAAATGGCCTTTATATCAATTTCCAGCTGGCCATTTAGCGAAAGAAGTTCATGAATTTGGTTAACCTCTACATCGACAAGGTTTCCAATCTGAATTTGTGGGTTATGATATTCAGAAAATACTTTTCTGCCGATTTCGGTAAATAATGATTGAATCAGGTCATTATTTTTTCCAATTTGAGATTTAAGCCGGTTGGCTTCTACTGTATTAATGGCCTTCGTGCCAGCTTCTGAAACCCCTTGTTTAAGCTTATTGAAAATACTCACTATCTTCTCTCCTTATGACTAGAATCAACTTGGTTTGCTCCAACACGTATGTTTCTATTATACTAAAAATTTCCCGTGTTTTGGGGAATAATTTCATCCTGCCACAGGGTATTAAATTTGGTTCCGGGCGATGGTTTTATAGAAAAAAGCACTCACCCAATTACGGATGAATGCTTTTTGATCCTTACATGCCAAATGGGTTAAAAGCATTGCCGATGGCATTTTTAATAGATTCAAACAAAATGTTTGCCATAATATAAATAGTAATGAAAGTGGCCAAGTAAGTTAATAGGGTGCCATAAATGACATCGAGCCCTTCCGTTGTATTTCGCTTAAAGCTGGCAATAACGAGCGCCGGAACAACGGTAATGGAACCAAAGATGGCAAACAGCAAAATAAAAAATGAAAATTTCATTTTTAAGAGGCTAAGCAATAGAGCCACCAACAGCAAAGCCGTAATTGGCAACAGGAAGGAGCCGAACCTGGCAATCACTTCTTTATATCCTGCTTGTACTTTTCCCAATTTAATGGCACCGAAAGTGAATGCGGAAACCAAAAAGATAAAGACAAGGTAACCGAAGAAAGGTTTGACCACCGCATCGCCGAATGGCGGGGTGATACTTTCGACTGCACTGTCAAATAAACCACCGCCGAAACTGCCCAATTCTTCAAGGATTCCTTTTAAACCGAAGTATAACACCAGCGGCGTAAACAAGGCGTATAAGCACATCGTGATGATGCCATTGACAAATTGCTCGCCGCCGTAAAACTGGCTGGTTGAAAAAGGTCTTTTTAATACTTCCATCGCATATCCAAAGTATAGCTTTGATATTTTCTTGGTTGTTTCTATATATTGGTTTGCCGCAGCCGGTTGTGCAGGCTGAGCTCCGTTATGGTGAGCTTGCGGGTTTTGATAATACGGTGTTTCCACCCGGTTAATGGTATCGGTTGCTGCTGCCGTCTGGCTGGCAGTCGTTAAATTTGTTCCGCAGTTTTCGCAGAACTTGCCTCCCTGATTTTCATGGTTACAATTTGGACAGATCATTTCCCCAACCCTTTCTTCTCTCTATTTTTTAAAAATTAATTGGCCCAAGCGGTTGTGTATTGCTTAGGATTTTCCTCTTTGGACTCATACAGGTTTTCGGAGTCCTCGTCGAATCCGTAGCTGTTCGAATGGTCTTCGACAAGCCATTTCTTTTTATCCGGGTCGTAAACCAAATAATACGTCCAATCTACACTATCATCAGATAATTCTGGTGTCTCTCCCGCGTTGTAATAATCCGAATTGTAATACTCTTCCGCATTCACTCGGACTTTCCACTGATCGTCATCTTGGTAGAGGGAAAGTGAGTCTAAATCGAATGTTGTTCCTAAATACTTTCCTTGGAACAGCCTGCCGGATTCTTTAGCGGAGTCAATTTCTGACTGCATCTCTTCATTTTGATCCGCTGTTTGTGTCGTGAACTTAGACATATCTCCTGAAGTATAGGCCTGCATCCACTCCTGCGCATTCAATACCAGTGTGTCGGTAATGGATTTCTGAAGATTTTTGTCTTGGGATAGATCGAATTCGACTTCTGTATCGTCGATTTTGATTTCATTTGACTTGGTTTCTCCCCATGGCAATTGGGCCACCACTTGCAATTTAAGGGACCCATCGGTGAGGATCGGCCCGAAGGATTGCTCGGAGAACGGATTCACCTTCAGTTCTTTGCCATTTAGCAGTACTTTCCCTTTAAGGCCTGAATCATCAATATCAGAATATAGGGTGACGTCTTTCCCTTCTAAATAAGCGTCCACTTCTTGCTTATCCCCGCCAGTTAAGAGGACATTTTGTTTATTTTTTAACGTTACATAGTCATTTTTTAAGCTGGCTTCCACTGTATAATAGCCTGGCACGAATGGACCGACTGTCTTTGAAAAGTTATTTTTATTGGCTGTTGCCACTTTTTTTCCGTTAACTTTCAATTCTGTCTTTTCATAGTTTGTGGCTAGTGACATATAGACAGGTTTGATGGTGATTTCATACTTATCGTAAAATAAGGTTTTACCGTTTTTCCGTAAATTAAATAATCCTGAATCCATCGTTTCTTCTATGTACGATTGGCTGTTTTTCGAATCGCTTTTTACCGAGTCATAGTACTTAGACTGTGACTTTAATGTTTCGACGATGTCTTGGACCCGATCTGGATTCTCTTCCAAAAACTTCATTAGTCCCTTTAAAGAATCCTGATCAATTTCCAGCTTTTTATCTGTGGAAACCAACAGGCTGGCCAGTTTATCCTGATCTTTTTCAATCAGTGCCGTTTCGACTTTTTCTATTTTTCTGTCTTTACTGGTCAGGTTTTCTCCTGCTTTATACCCTCCAAATAGGACCCCTAAAACAACTACCCCGGCAATAAGGAGTTTCTTGGTTCTAGGATTCATGGGTTGCCCGCTTTTTGGCGCAGAAGGTGGAATGTTTGCCTCTCTCTCTACCGGTTTCCCGCATTCCTTACAAAAAGCCGTCCCGCTTGCTAATGATGCTCCGCACTCCTTACAAAATGACATGTTCTCCTTTTCCTCCCCCAAAAAAATACAATACTATAACCATATTAATTTTATTTAATAGGTCATTTCCCCCCGTGCAAAAGTACGAGAAATTAAACAGCTTCATTATTATACAATAACAATCCAACAAATTGTATAAAAAATTTCCGATTATTTCCCGTTTTTCAGGCTGGAATTACCGGTAATTATTTCCTGCCCGCTACACTGAAAAAGAGAAAATGGGGCCGGCACCCCACCGCGGCAGAGCGTTACCAGGCTGGGGGACAGGCCCCCGCCTGATTAACGTGCTAAAGTGTCTATGCTTTCGTGGGGTTGTGGTTTTCTTTTGCACGGAACGCAATAGTATTGTACTATTCTGAAAATTACTTTTACCTTATAATAAAAAATATAAAAAGGGAGTGGGGTTATGTGGATGAAAAAGTGGAAATTGGCATTCTTGCTATTGGCAAGTTTTTTCCTTATTTTTGCAATTGTAACCATATTCAGGACCGCAACCGTAATGTCCAAACAGCCTGTGCCAAAGCCAACGCAGGCAGTCATTGACGAGGATGCTGCAGTTGGGCATTTATCACAGGCAGTCACCTATAAAACGATCTCCTATCAAGACCGGAGTAAGTTTGACTTTAGTGAATTTGATCGATTCATTGCCTTTTTACAAGAAAGCTACCCATTGGTCCATCAGCAGCTGGAGTATGAAAAAATAAATGATTACGGGCTGGTCTATAGATGGAAAGGAACAGATCCTGGCAAAAAACCAATTGGTTTGACGAGCCATTATGACGTAGTGCCTGTTTTAGGAGGCACCGAATCCAATTGGGAGCAGGAGCCTTTCAGTGGGGCGGTAAAAGATGGAAAGATTTGGGGGAGGGGAACACTGGATGACAAAATTGGGGTCATTGGCCTATTAGAAGCCACGGAACAATTGTTAAAAGACAAGATTTGCCCCCACTCGCGACATTTATCTGATGTTTGGCTTTGACGAAGAAATTGGCGGCGATGAAGGGGCCAACGTCATTGCCCAAACGTTAAAAGACCGGGGAATCAAATTTGAATTTGTGTTGGACGAAGGCGGGGCCATTGTCGAAAACATGGTGCCGGGAGTCGACCAGCCTGTCGGGGTAGTGGGAATTTCTGAGAAGGGGTCAGCAACGGCCGAACTTTCCATTGAAGGCAGCGGCGGCCATTCCTCGCAGCCGAAAAACCACACCAATATCGGGAGAATAGCGGCAGCGATAGCGAAGCTAGAGGATACCCAGTTTAAAGGAGACCTTCGAGGTCCTGGGGAGGACTTGTTCCAATTCGTGGCACCCGAGATGAGCTTTGGGATGAGGTATGTTTTTGCTAATAAGTTCATTTTCGAACCAGTGATTGAAAAAATATTATTAGGTGAGCCAGCTTCGGCTGCCTTAATCCGAACTACGATTGCGCCAACTATTTTCCAGGCTGGAGAGCAATACAATGCCCTGCCTGAAAAGGCATCCACAATGATCAATCTCCGGTTAATGCCGGGAGATTCTTTGGAAAAAGTAAAGGCCTTCATCGAAGATACGATTGATGATGAAGATATTCAGGTAACCTTGACAGGAAGCGAAGCCACGAAGGTGTCTTCTACAGACGGCTGGGAATTTAGTGCAGTACAGCAGGCCGCCAGAAACGTCTATGGCCAAGCCGTCATAGCAACGTACCTCATGTTTGCCGGCTCAGATGCCAAGCATTATGATGCTGTCTCGCAAAATACTTACCGATTCCTGCCTGTACAAATCACCTCTCAAGATCTCAACCGGATGCATGGGACGAACGAACATGTCACAATTCAAAACTACATCAACGCCATCAAGTTTTATATTGAAATCATGAAGGAAGTATAAGATGCGTAACTCCCTTGTGCTTTAACGCGGTAATCAGCTGGGGGACAGGCCCCCAGCCTGGTAATGCTTCACCGCAGTGGGGGACTGTCTCCATCGGCGTTAATTAATGTTTTTCCCTTGTTGCTTGATGGTCACATGTTTAGGTTGTTTTGGATGGGAAGTCTTGCCCCCGTCGTCTGGACCGGTCAGGGTGTTTCGTTGGTCTAGTACGTTTCCGGAGTATTCAATCGGGTTTTGATCTGCCATTTTTTCCACCTCCTATGTCTAGGATGGATGATTGGGATGAAACCTACTCAAGAGAATCAGACAGGGCAATAAGATTTAGTGTAAATATTTGGATGTTGCCTGGCGATAAAGTATAATAGGGGGTATCTTTTGAATTAGTGATGTTTATAAGGGAGGCGGTTGGTATGAGGACAATTAGGAAAATGTTTGAGCACATGCATTGGGCTAACTTGCGAATTCTAGAAACCTTAAAGACTAGTGGAGATGGTAATCACCAGGCGAAGCAGCTGCTTTCTCATATCCTACTAGCGGAAGAGGTATGGCTTAACCGCCTAAAAGGTTTAAGCTGTTCACCTCAAGCAATATGGACAGAGCTTAGCCTTGAAGAATGTTTGCGGCTAGCGGAAACCAACCATAAAAACTTTGCAGAACTGCTTTCAGGGCTGTCTGATGCAAATAGCGAAGACATCATTACCTATAAAAATAGCACCGGCAAAGAATTCACTACGTCTCTAGCAGACATCTTAACCCATGTCGCATTGCACGGACAATACCACCGAGGCCAAATCAACCGTCTCCTCCGGCAAGAGAACCTCGAACCCATCAATGTCGACTACATTACCTACGTAAGATAGGTGGAGAGGCAGAAAAATCAAAGCCCTTCATCATAGTAATGCGTTAATCGGGTGGGGGACAGGTCCCCAGTGCTTTAAAGTGTTAAACATAAAGGATGTGCAAGAATTTTGTCTATTATAAATGAGGATGTAAAATCAATGGTTTCGGTTAGCCGAGGCAAACTGCGGGTGGATTGCGAAAATTGCTTTGGCTTGTGTTGTGTGGCGCTTGCTTTTGCTGCTTCAGCGGATTTTAAAGCGGATAAAGACATTGGTACACCTTGTCCGAATTTGGGTGCGAATTTTCGCTGCGGTATCCACCAGAATTTGAGGCAAGAAGGGTTTAAAGGCTGTACGGTGTTTGACTGCTTTGGCGCCGGGCAAAAGGTGTCCCAGGTTACTTTTGAGGGAAAGGATTGGCGTGAGGACCGTGAAACGGCTAAGAAGATGTTTGACGTATTCCCCATGATGCAGGAGCTTCATGAAATGTTATGGTACCTGACAGAAGCCCTTTCCCTGGAGGCTGCTCATTCTATCCGCGAGGAGCTGTGCATGAAACTGGAGAAAACGGAGCAGCTTACTTTGCTTGGCCCTGATGCTCTCCTAAACCTGGACATTCCATCACACCGTTTTGAAGTCAATACTCTGCTGTTAAAGGCTAGCGAACTGGTTCGCACCGGTTCAGCAGTTCTTCAGAAGGGAACTAGGAAAAACAAGAAACTGGACCATCGGGGAGCAGACTTTATTGGGGCAAAGTTAAGAGGGGCCAATTTTAATGGTGCCAACCTAAGAGGCGCCTACCTTATTGCTGCTGACCTTCGTGGGGCCGATTTAAGAATGGCTGACCTTATCGGTGCAGATATGCGAGATGCCGACCTGAGCGGCGCGGACCTGAGGGGAAGTATTTTTCTGACTCAAGTTCAGGTAAACTCGGCGAAAGGGGACACAAAAACCAAATTGCCGGATTCACTCGTTCATCCTGCTCATTGGTCCGCCGCATAATTAAATGTACCTAGATGGAAAGCCAAAATTCTAAATTAGAAACTAGCAAACTAACCAAGATTCGAGTCCTGTCCGGACTCTATTGTCTTGGTTTTTTTATTCCCCTCTACATGTCAGACTTGTGTTCTTAAACCAAGATTTGTTAGTTATCCATTCATAATATGGGCACTATATAGTTAACCATTATGCATTTAGGAACGAGGCGTAACGAATGGAGACCTTTCCTGTGGTTTATACCAACTTTTGGGACAGCATTATAGCAGTCCCTCTGGTTGTCATCCTAACAGAAATAATCAAAATGATATTGTCAATCTCAAAACCATATGTACCTGGACTAGCCAATGCACTAGGGCTCATCATTGCCGTCTTCTTTGCCCATCCCAAAAGTATCTGGGCGGGTATCTTCATGGGATTTTTTTATGGAAACGCAGCTTCGGGAATGTACTCCTCGATAAAAACCCAAATCCGTGCCTATAGAAGAACAGGGAAATACCAAAAAAAGCATCCGCCAAGTGCTCCGCCACGGTAATGCGTTAACACGCCGGGGGACTGTCCCCCGGTACAGCAATGCGTTAAAGCGAAATGGAGGGAGGCCTGTTTAGTTCTTGTTGGCATTGTCCAAGATCTGGAAGGTCATGTGCACTGCAGCATATAGGTTTGGAAATCTTCATGGGTAGCGATTTCTGTTGATGCAGTATGGAGTATTTTTACTCAATTGATGCCCGCACATTAGGACCAAGATGCCGTTCGGGTTCAGAAAGCTTTGATTTTGCGGTGGCATAGGGAACCTCCTGTCCTTCCATTTTTAAAAGCAGTTAATTCAGAAAGAATGCTGATCGTAATTTCCTCAGGTGATTCGGCCCCAATATCCAGGCCTACTGGCGAATGAATCTTTTCCTGAAGCTGGCTGGCAGTCAGGTTGGTTTCCTGACCAATGAGTTCCGTTAACTTGGCAAAACGCTGCCTCGATCCAAGCAGACCGATATAGTTCAAATCAGCTTTTAATAAATAAGATAATGCCGCTTGATCTGACTCCAAATTGTGGGTCATGATTACGGCATAAGACCCTGGAGGAATCGGCACAGATTCATAATCGCTTTTTCGGATCAAAGCCTTGTCGATATCAGGAAAATAGGTGGAGAGATAAGTTTCTCGGTGATCAATTACCTTTACTCTCCATGGCAGGTTGCTCGCTTGTTTCGCAAGTAAAGCTGCATCGGGACCGGAACCGATAATAAACAGCCATGGGAGTGGCTGGATAGGCTCGACATACACCAGAGCTTCACAACCGTTAACCATAGTTTCTACCAAACATGGCTTCTGCGGGTTATTCAAAGTCAGCCATTCTGACTGCCCGTATTCCTCATTCCACTGGATACCGGGCTGCAATTGAGCATGATTGGACGATTCAATGACAGATAAATAGAAATAAGGGGTATCGCAGGTTAGGCGATTTTGTATTTCAGAAAGAAGTTTGCTGGCCTTTTCCCGATGGTTGATTGGGTCAAAGGGTTCAAGCCAAACGGTAATGACCCCATTGCATCCAACTCCGAGCCCCCATAGTAAGTCGTTTTCCCAGCGAAAATCGTATTTAATTATTTTGGGAGTATTGGTAGTTAACACATCCCGTGAATGTTCCAAAAGATCGGATTCTACACATCCGCCGCTCAACATGCCATCAATCTCCCCAGTTTCATGTATTAGGCAGCGCGCACCTTCACGCCGGTAAGAAGAACCATCAGCCTTCACAATTGTGGCTAAAACAGCACGGAGCTGTCCATTATAACAGCGGACCAGCCCTTTATAAATATCCTTCATCTAAGGCCACCCCCTAAGTACGTCGTTTCATAAATGAATAAATGTTGCACCTTTTCGATAGCCATCCGGAGAAAAGGTCACCACTATTCATTTTATTCTCTTACTGATTTGATAAATTCCATAAATCTCGGCAAAAAGAGAAGCTCCATATCCGCGTTGCCAAAGGGATATTTATCATTTGGCAATGGCGCACAAAACGCACCAACCATTTCTACGGTTCAGTAATGCGTTAAAGCGGTGGGGGACAGGCCCCCAGTGCAGTAATGCGTTAAAGATGAAGGGGACATGCCCCACTATTTTGCTGTTTTTTGGCTGCCGGTTAATGGTATAATAGACGAATAAATCTTTTGTATTCGGTCTTTAAAGGAAGGTATGTATGAGCGAGGAGAATATTACGAGGATTCATTTGGATGGCAAGGAATATATTTTGATAGGAACGGCACATGTTTCGAAGAATAGTGCTGAGCAGGTGAAAGAGGTCATTGAGGCAGAACGGCCGGATTCAGTTTGTATCGAATTGGACGAGCAGCGTTACCAAGCAATTACGGAAGGCAGCAAGTGGAAGGAAATGGACATCATTCAGATCATTAAGGAAAAGAAGGCCTCGCTCTTATTAATGAATCTGGCCATCTCCTCTTTTCAAAACCGTATGGCCAATCAACTCAACATCCGTGCGGGCTCGGAAATGATTCAGGGCATTGAATCCGCGAAGGAAGTCGGGGCCAATCTGGTGTTGGCCGACAGGAATATCCAAGTTACCTTTTCCCGGATATGGGGCAACCTTGGCTTCTGGGGCAAAGCCAACCTACTTACCTCGGTTATTGCCAGCATCTTCAGCAAAGAAAGCATCACGGAAGAAGATTTGGAAAAAATGAAGGAACAAGACACGATCAACGCGATGCTCAATGAATTTACCGAAAGTTTTCCTAGGCTGAAAACGCCGTTGATTAATGAACGGGACCAATATCTGGCGCAAAAAATCAAGGAAGCGCCCGGAGAAAAAATCGTCGCCGTTTTAGGGGCAGCCCACGTCCCTGGCATTAAAGAAGAAATCAAGAAGGAACAGGACTTGGATCTTCTGACGGCCTTGCCGCCAAAATCGGTTGTTCCGAAAATCATTGGCTGGAGTCTGCCTATTCTCATTTTAGCCATGATTGTCTATACATTTATTGCAAGCCCGTCAGCCGGCCTCGACCAGACCATCAGTTGGATTTTATGGAACGGGTCATTTGCGGCACTCGGAGCGGCAATTGCTTTGGGTCATCCGTTGACCATCTTGACGGCCTTTGTGGCCGCACCGATCACCACCTTGCATCCGCTTTTGGCAGCGGGATGGTTTGCTGGTTTGGCCCAAGCCTATGTCCGCAGGCCGAATGTCAAGGATTTCGAAACACTGGCAGAGGACGTCTTTACCGTAAAAGGGTTTTGGCGGAACAAAGTCAGCCGAATTTTGCTGATTGTTGTTTTATGCAACCTTGGAACGACCTTTGGCTTGTTCATCGGAGGAACGGACGTCATCAAAACATTTTTGGAAAATTTATAAGATTAAAAGGATGAGATCTTCGTGATTCATCCTTTTTTTAAAGAGATTGGAGGGCCCCAACAGAGATGGTACAAATAAGAAACGTAAAAACAGAAGATCTATCTGAACTGGTGATTGTAGAAAACCTTTGTTTTACAAAAGAAGAGGCCGCCACGATAAGTGCATTTGAGGAGAGGATTCAAATGATTCCGGACAGTTTTTTCGTGGCTGAAGAGGGAGGTGCGGTTGTCGGGTTGGTTAATGGGCCCGTTCTGGACACCCCCTACATAACCGATGACCTGTTTAGTAAAATTAAGGCCAATCCTCCAACGGGGGGCCATCAGAGCATCTTGGGATTAGCGGTGCGGCCATCCCATCAAAACCAAGGAATTGCCACAGCGCTTTTGACTCATATAGAAAAAAAAGCAAAAGAAAAGGACCGCGAAACCGTGACCCTGACTTGCAAAAAAGACTTAATCAACTATTACAAAAAACACGGATACGAGAACAACGGGGTCTCTAGCTCCACCCATGGCGGGGTGGTCTGGTACAACATGGTGAAAAAGTTGTCATAAATAGAATTTCCAAAAAAGACTAGAGGGGACAGTCCCCTGGTAATTTAATGCGGTGAACTGGCGGGGGCCTGTCCCCCACGACTTTAACGCGTTAAACGGCCGGGGGAATGTCTCTTTTTTAGTTGCGCGACTTTTCTTGAAAATAGTAAAAAGACCGATTGAACTTTATATCGACAGCCGATATAATATAACTGTAGACGATATATCGCCAGACGTAATAGATGAGAGGTGATAATTATGAAGGAAATGACCGAACACAATGCATTGACGGAAGCCGTTTATTATATTCTTTTATCCCTCTTTCAGCCAATGCATGGATACGGCATCATGCAAAATATAAAGGAACTAAGCAATGGGCGTGTATCACTTGGGGCGGGAACGCTGTACGGGGCGATTAATACATTGCAGGAAAAAGGCTGGATTAGGCCATTGCCGAATGAAGTGAATTCACGCAAAAAGGAGTATGAAATTACGGAAATAGGAAAATCAGTCGTTGAGCTTGAACTCATGAGGTTAAAGGAACTTATTCAAAATGGCGAGGCCATTGCGGGGAGATGGGAATCATGAAACATGTAATCAGGAAATTATTTTATGATTTTGAGAAGGAAGAAAGATTTATAAATGACATGTCAGCCAACGGTATGGCTTTAATTGATTATTCATGGTGCAAATATGTGTTTGAGGAAGCGCCCAAGGGGGAATACATTTACCGGCTCGAATTGCTTGAACATCCGGCCAATCATCCGGAAAGTCAGAATTATATCCAATTTATGGAAGATACTGGAGCGGAACTCGTGGCTTCGTATCACCGCTGGGCGTATTTTAGAAGAAAAGCCGCCGATGGTGAATTTACCATTTACTCTGACTTGGATTCCAAATTACAACACTACAAAAGAATAATGACTCTATTCGCGGCAGTGGCCGGGTTAAACTTCCTCATTGGAATTTTGAACCTATTCCTCGGAAACCTTTCTGCAACCACAGGAAGACCCCCCATTAATACTTACATGTCCATATTATCCTTCTCCGTCGCCGCACTGCTGCTAATATTTATCATCTTACCGCTAAACAAAAAAATAGAAAACCTGAGATCGGATAAGGGAATCCATGAATAGGGGAAAGTCCCCGCCACGTTAATACTTTAGCAGGGTGGGGGCCTGTCCCCCACCTAGTTAAAGCACTAAAGCATGCTGGCTAGTTTTTCTTCGATGTATTGGTTGACCAAGAGATGTTGTTTGAGTGAAAGGGATATATAGTCAGGGTTGGCTGGGCCGTGTTGGGTGTATAATTTCAGAAGTTGTGTTTTTGTGCTGGCTATTTCCTTTAATAGGTCAATGTTTTCGTTTGGGATTTTTCGGATGCTTTCCATAGTACACCTCATACAGCATTATTGTGGTTAAGGGATAAACTTTTCTAATCGTACCACTAGTCATTTTTAAACGAAATGGACTAAGAGAAAATAGAAATTTTCTAAAAAATGATAAATGATAGTAAAAAAATAAATGAAAAAAATTTTTCCCACAGAAACCACAGAGCATTATAAAATAGTTCTGTATCGTGTGCTATATCAACATAATTTCCTCAGTAAAAATAAAATAATTTAGTGATTTCAGAATGGTTGGTTTATTTATCTATTGGATAAGCCAATAAAACTAAAAGGACTCCTTTGTATTAGAGATATAATGGGGACGTTGCATAACGAAATGATAGAAACAGCCCACCCTCAAAGTAAATGAAATGGGATAGCACTTCGGCGGTTTAACGTTTTACCATGTTGGGGGCCTGTCCCCCTGCACTTTAAAGCGGTACCTTAAAAAAGTTTCCCCTCCTTTTTTGTAATATATTGAAAAATCCCCATATTTAAAATATATTATATTATAGTAGTTTAGTACTATTACTTTGGTCGGGGAGGGATGTTTTATGAAACCGATATTAAGTTCAGTGCATACCCGTTTGAATACGTTGGAAAGGAAACTGTATGTTCCTATTAGGACCAAGTTTTTGATTAGCCACTTTGTTGCATTCCTATGGTTGTGCTTGACTATTTTGTTTGCCCTTCCTTGGATAAAGGATTTATCTCAGGTTGTCACTATGCCGATTGCTTTATTTATTATAAGTGGGATTTGTTACATTCCCGGCTACATGAATGCCTTTTTAGTCATCAGCCTGCTTCTGGACCGACAACCATCGTTTAAAAATAAGTTCCCCGGTGATGACATCACCGTAATGATCGCCGCACACAATGAAGGAACAAGAATTTTTCAGACATTGAAATACATCGACCGCCAAGACTATTCAGGAAAAATAAAAGTTTTTGTGATCAATAATTGTTCCACCGACCAAACAATCTACGAAGTCTCAAGAGCTCAACAGGAATTATCTATCGAGATTGAACTGCTTCATGAAGATACCCCCGGAAAGTTTCATGCTTTAAACCATGGCTTAAAATTTGTCACTACACCCTATGTCATTACCCTTGATGCAGATACCTTACTTCATTCATCATCAATTCGATATATTGTCGCACGGATGAAATCCAGTCCGGAAGATGTTTGCGCGGTTGCAGGTTCGGTTTTGGCTAAAAATAGCAGAGAGAACCTGTGGACCAAGATTCAGGAGTGGGATTACTTTTTAGGGATTGCATCCATTAAAAGACTGCAAGGATTGTATCAAGGAACCTTGGTTGCCCAAGGTGCTTATAGCTTATATAAAACCCATTGCATCAAGGAAGCAGGCGGTTGGCCGGACGCTATCGGGGAAGATATTGTGTTAACCTGGCGGCTGCTTCAAAAGAAATGGCGCGTTTATTTTGAGCCATTGGCTGTATCTTTTACAGAAGTTCCCAAAACCTTTAAACATCTAGTCCGTCAACGGGCGCGCTGGGCAAGAGGGATGATTGAAGGATTAAGAGAAATAAAGCCATGGAATCAGCCCCAAGTGTATGTAAAATATCTGACTGGAATCAACTTCATCATGCCATATTTAGATGCCATCTATACGGTATGTTGGCTGCCTGGGCTAATTTTAGCTTTCTTTGGCTACTACTGGATTGTCGGTCCTATGACACTGCTCGTTCTGCCCTTAACCCTTCTTAGCTACAGCATCCTTTATTCCTACCAGAAAAAAGCAGTATTTAACCCGTTAAATCTCAAAATAAGAAAAAACTTACTCGGTTTTATCTTTTTCGTCCTATTCTACCAAATGATTATGTCACCCGTTGCTGTTCTCGGATACATACAAGAAACATTCAAAACAAGAAGAAAATGGAGTTAAAAACAAAAGCAATAGGACAAGTTCCTATTGCTTTAACATTTTATCACAGTGGGGGACAGGCCCCCACTGCAGTAAAGCGTTGACGCGCCAGGGGACAGGCCCCAGGTAATTTAACGCGTTATCAGAGTGGGGTAAAATACCCATGAGTAAGCTGGTTTTTATCCGAAATATGGTAGAACAACCCTATGTACAAGCTATTATTATATTTTGTACTATTGATAGTGTAATAGAATATGGAATTTTATTACAAATATACCAAATGGAGGTTGTTGAATGAAGAAAAAGATTCTAGCACTATCATTATCCGGTTTAATGGCTTTTGGGGGGCTTACTGCTGTGTCTGTTCCAGTCAGCGCTGTAGGGGAAGGTCCAAACGTTGGCGGCAATGAATCAATCCAAACCTCGATTCTCCATACATACGAGGAACTAGTCGATTTCCTCCAAACACAAGATGCCAAGCAGGATGCCATGAAGCTTGAAGTCATTGGGCAAACTGTCAAAGGACGTGATATTTATCTAGCCAAATATATCACTAACCCTTCTAACCCTACCATTCTATTTTTAACCCAGCAGCATGGGAATGAGCAGTTGACCACAGAGGGGGCCCTAGAATTTATTAAACATTTAGGAACACAGAAGATGAAAGGTGTCCTTGATAACGTCAATATTCTCGTCGTCCCCATGCTCAATGCGGACGGAGCCATGGGAGACGTGGACTTTTCTCTAGATGATTATATGGCAGACGGTGGAAGGCATTTAACTCGCTATAACGCCACAGGGACAGATTTAAACCGTGATCACGATGCCAAAGCCCAGCCTGAAACTCAAGCCCTGCACAACAATGTGCTGAAAAAGTACCACATAGATTATATGGTCGACCTTCATCATCAAGGAACACAAAGTCAAATAAACGGAGAGTATGTGTCCGGTTCCATCCTATACCCGACCAATGCAAACGTGAAGCCTGAAGTTTTAGAACGATCGAAAAAACTGGGGGCAGTGGTATATAATGCGGTAGATTCTACCGGCTGGGGCCATATTGGCAAATACAATGGCGGTTCCGAGACAAGAATCGGACGAAACGGTGCTGCAGTTGAATATGGTATATCCACACTGCTATTCGAAATGCGCGGCATGTCCGACCATGAATATGAGCCATATGTGCTGGGACAAAAGAGTAATGGATACCTAATTAAACAAACCATTACCACCCTCGACGCCACAGTCAAAGCCATCGCCGACGGTTCCATCGAGCAAGCCGACACCAGCTTTTGGGACACCCTCCCAACCCAAACCTCAAGACCTGGGGAAGAAACTGAATAATAGAAAAAAGGGACAGTTCTTCAGCTGTTTAACACGTTAACAGGCTGGGGGCCTGTCCCCCAGTGCGTTAATGCGATACTGCATTGTTGATTTGTCCACTCATGCGTTATGAGTCTCTAGCGGAAAAACTCCGTCCGCTTCTTCAGCACGAAGGTATTGTTCCGGGGATTTTCATTCTATTAAAATACTGACCTTCCCGCTATATCAATCAAGCCCATCCTCTAGTGGCGGGAAATTTCTTTTTATTCCTCTTCTCCATCTTCCGTTTCTGTCTCTCCATCTTCCGCTGTTTCAGTTTCTTTTGCTTCCTGAATCCTTTCATTCAGTAAATCATAGGCATTCATTCGCATTTTAGCGCTGCTGATGAGCTGGTCCATGACTTGTAAGAAGCTATCATAGTCTATATTATTTTCGCTGCAGCCTTTTATCAAATTAATAAAATCATGCTCCAGCATTCCGTAGCCTTTTTTAAAATCGTTAGGATCCATCGTTAAAAAATACTCCTCATCCACAACAAACTCATTCATCACCTTCTTCGTCAAGTGTTCCTTTGTCACTTGAATGGCCTTCTTTTCCTCCTCGCTATAATGCTGCTCATCCTCATATACCGAACAAAGCGTTAAATAAATATCCTCAAGCAATTTTGTCGGGGACAAATAATTCAACTCCATACCCTTCTCCCTCGCAAAGAAATGAAAACCGAAACACTGCCACATCTTTTACTAGATATCTTATTAGCATTTCCATTACTGCAAAATTTATGTAATAGTTGGGTCCTCCCTCCAATAAGGGGTGTCCCGTAACTGCAATAATTAAGTTTTAATTCTGAATTTTTTACAAAGTAACGTTGAAATTATAAAATACTAATGTAAGCGCTAAAAAAACGATAGATTGAATCATAAATAGAAACCTAAAAGGGAGAGTAATATGTCTAAATATGATAGAACCTATATCACTAAAGCGAATTTTATGCTTCATGGAGGAGACTACAATCCGGACCAATGGCTGGACCGTCCCGACATATTAGCGGATGATATCAAATTAATGCAACTATCCCATATGAATACTTTTTCTGTCGGCATCTTTGCCTGGAGTGCGTTGGAGCCGGAAGAAGGGATCTATAACTTTGAATGGCTAGATAAGATTTTTGACGATATTCATAGTATCGGCGGCCGGGTAATTTTGGCGACACCAAGCGGAGCCCGTCCTGCCTGGATGTCACAAAAATATCCAGAAGTGCTCCGAGTCAATACGGCACGGGTAAAGCAATTGCACGGCGGACGGCACAATCACTGTTTTACTTCTCCGGTCTACCGTGAAAAAACGCAACAAATGAACAAACTGCTGGCCGAACGTTACGGTCAACATCCCGCTCTGCTCATGTGGCACATCTCGAACGAATATGGCGGTGACTGTCATTGTGACATGTGCCAAAATGCTTTCAGGGAGTGGTTGAAAGAGAAATATAACCATGATTTGAAGGCGGTTAACGATGCCTGGTGGGGTCCGTTCTGGAGCCATACCTACTCAGATTGGTCCCAAATTGAATCTCCTTCTCCGAACGGGGAACGTATGGTCCATGGGCTAAAACTTGATTGGCGCCGGTTCGTGACCGACCAGACCATCGATTTTTATAAAAATGAGATTGTGCCATTACAGGAAATCACGCCGGATGTACCGATTACGACCAACTTCATGGCCGACACGTTGGATTTAATTCCGTTTCAAGGCCTGGATTACAGCAAGTTTGCTAAGCATTTGGATGTCGTGTGCTGGGACGCCTATCCCGCATGGCATAATGATTGGGAAACGACCGCGGATTTGGCGATGAAGGTCGGATTTATCAACGATCTATACCGCAGCCTGAAGCAGCAGCCATTTTTAACAATGGAAATGACCCCGAGTTTGGTTAACTGGCACAAGGTCAATAAAGCCAAGCGGCCTGGCATGCATCTGCTGTCCTCGATGCAAATGGTGGCGCATGGCTCTGACAGCATCTTCTATTTCCAATGGCGGAAGTCACGCGGGTCATCGGAAAAATTTCACGGGGCAGTTGTAGACCATGATAATAGTCCGAACAACCGGGTATTTCAAGAGGTGGCTAAGGTTGGAGAAACTTTAGAAAAATTAGCAGATGTAGTCGGGACCAACCGTCCATCGGATGTAGCAATCCTCTATGATTGGGACAGCAACTGGGCCATCAACGACGCCCAAGGTTTTGGTTTGGACACGAAGCGTTATCCGCAAACCTTGCAGCAGCATTACCGCACCTTTTGGGAAAAAGATATACCGGTTGATGTCGTCACAAAGGAACAGGATTTTTCCAACTACAAGTTATTAATTGTGCCGATGCTGTATTTGATAAGCGAGCAGACGATATCTCGGTTAAAGTCGTATGTGGCCCAAGGTGGCAGGTTGGTAATGACTTATATCAGCGGGCTTGTGAATGAACATGACCTAACATATTTGGGTGGATGGCACCAAGATCTTCAGGAGATGTTTGGCATGAAGCCGGTAGAAACGGATACGTACTATCCTAGCGACCGAAATGCAATCCATTTCCGTGACAAAACATATGAACTGAAGGATTATGCAACTGTTATTGAAGTCAATGGAGCAGAAGTGGAAGGTGTTTATCAAGATGATTATTATGCCAACACTCCTGCTGTTACCAGCCATCAGTATGGTGAGGGAAAAGCCTTTTACATTGGCGGCCGACTAGAAGATGACTTCCAGAGGGATTTTTACCAAGAAATCATCCATGAATTGTCTATTGAATCGGCAGCGGACGTCAAACATGGCAATGGCGTATCGGTACAAGTCAGACGTTCTCAGGAGAAAGACTACCTCTTCATCATGAACTTTACAGAACAGAGCCAATCCGTCACACTCGGTTCCACCGTGAAAGACGTGATAACAGGTGAAGAACTCACAGATCACCTGACATTGGAAAAATACGAAGTAAGAATCGTAGAAAAACAAAAATAACACTAAAGAGGGCCAGCCTCCTCGCTTAAAAGCAATGAGGACCGGTCCTTTTTAGCACTTTAAAGTAGTGGGGGACAGGCCCCCGCCACAGTAAAGCGTTAACGTAGCTGGGGAGCCAGCCCAGGTTAATTTCATGATTGAGGGGGGATTTTGATGACTTTGTCCAAGAGTTTGTTGATGAGGGATAGTGAGATGAACAGAGGATTTTCATACTCGCATTGGCAGTTTCCATTTTCGTGGTCGCAGCATTGTGTATACGAGTCATCAGCGCAAACCCCTTGAATCGGCTGGCATGGGTCGAAATTCGGGTTTTTTAGCACTTCGTATGGCCGCATCATATCGTTGTCTTCGTGTTCGAGGATGTGGCAGTGCCATGGATAGATACCAGTAAACGGTCCAAACCGCGCGATAATCCGCGTCACTTCCCCTGGATTTGCCCGCACCGTATCCTTCCAGCCGCGCTCATTTTCGTCCGGCGGGATGAGATCCCCAAATTGAAGTGATGCCGGGTTGCGTGGGTCACCTGTGAAAGCCTGCCGATTCAAAATTTGGAAGTGCACAAGATGCAAATGAATTGGGTGTGTGTCTCCTGTGTTATTGTATAGCTCCCATACTTCGATCGTTCCGTTATAAGGCGTCTCGGTTAAAGGCAAGTCAAACCACTGCAAATCATTTAACAATAGGAGCAGCCGTTGAAACTCATCCATTCTCTCCTCTAGTGTGTTAATTCTCGTAACAACAGCTTCATCTTTATTCAGGCGTTCCAGACAGCTGAGCCGTTTAGGTATCTCACTGGTGTCGGGGTGAGAAAGACTTTCTTTTACACGGAACTGCATAATCTGAGATAGGTCCTCATTAGGCGCATCTCCTGCAGGAAAGGGAGCATTGGCACTATTAGTAAGAATAATCCGATTTCCATTTTGATTTGAAAAATCAATGATTACATCGGCCCGCTCCGCCGGGGCTAGAATAATCGTGTTCGTTTCTACCTTGGATTCCAATAAGCCGCCTTCGGTTCCAATTTGGATAAACTTTTGACCCGAGCTCAATTGCATTTTGTAAAAACGGGCATTTGATCCGTTTAAAATGCGGAAACGATATTTCCGGGGTTCTACCTCCAAATAAGGCCACACTTTTCCGTTTACTAAAATCGTATCTCCAAAAAATTCTGGTACGATAGATGGGTTAGGAAAGTGGGGAACTTCTTCCGGAGGCGGTATGACATCGGGTTGAGAAGAATAAAAAAGTTCACCATTCGGATAGAAAGACCGGTCTTGGATTACCATGGGAATTTCATAGGGTCCGCTTGGCAGATTTAAGCTCTCTTCCTGGTCATCCCGAATTAGATAAAATCCTGCCAAACCCGCATACACATTAAGGCGTGTGATACCCAACGCGTGGTCGTGGTACCAAAGAGTGGTGGGTCGCTGACAGTTAGGATAGTAGTAGACTTTTTCAAGAAATTTTGGCCCTCTTTTTT
The DNA here is from genome assembly GCF_054950115.1 of Neobacillus camarae. NCBI lineage: Bacteria > Bacillati > Bacillota > Bacilli > Caryophanales > Bacillaceae > Neobacillus > Neobacillus camarae. The sequence continues at coordinate 1,040,985 of NZ_JBUCKX010000002.1, forward strand.
CAAAATCACGAGTAAACCAAGCTTCAGGATAACCATCGTACTCGGGCCGGACGCGTCCTCCATGTAAATGAACTACCGTTCGGACAGAAGGCTGGTCTGGCGTGGTTCGTTTTTCCATTTGACATATATCGGTTCGTTTCTTCTTACCTCAAAAGTTGGACCAGGGTAGGACCCGTTGAATCCCCAAACCGTTGTTTCAGGCAAGTCCCGGTGCAGTTTTTGCTTCACTTGTTTCATGGAGACTTCGTAGTAAGGTTTGCCATTCCGGAATCCCACCGGTTTAACGACGGATGGAATGGGCAAAGTATCCACAAACTTTTTAAGCTGCATTATGCTGTTCTCCTTTCGCAAAAAGTAATTACGTGTCCAGACATTCCTATACCATGGACATACTATAGTTAATGTAGGAAATGGGAAAATGTCTGGACAAGTATGGAGAAATAACGATTATGGGCTTGTAAACTAGTACACTTGTAATTTTTTAACAGCAAGGGGAGGAATAGACAGCTATTTATGAACGAAGCAGGCAGCTATCGCTGGGGGGGATGTTATCTTTTCCTCCGTTCCTTCGACTTTTTTATTTTCATGATTTTGCTCGAAGGTTGTTTCCGAATCCATTTGATAAACCGGGCCAATTTTTCATCTTTCCTTAAATCAGGAATAGAAGTCAGCCGTGCTGCAATTTCTTCATTGGTATAAAGGGCATGAATTTGCTTATGGCACGGAATGCAAAGGTTGGCAGTGTCCCCGAACGTTCCGCCCATCTCCTTGGGAAGCAAATGATGAACCGTAATTTCCACCTCCTCCCGTCCACAAAGCTCACAAATCCCCATAAACCAACCCTCCAGCCAATTTTTGTATATTATTATGCGCCTTTTTAAGAAATTAAATGTGGAGTCTGTCCCCCGCTAGAGTAACGCATTACCGCAACGGGGGCCTGTCCCCCACCTAAGTAATGCTTTAACGCAGCAGACAAACTCTTTTCATTGACTGAATCAGGATATATTGCTACTATTGGTTTAATTCAATTAAGCGCGATGAATGCTATGGATGATACTATAGCAGGAGCAGCTTCTGGAGAGACCCCATGGATTGGTGCGGCGCCGAAGGATTCATAATCTCAGGCAAAAGGACAGGAGAAATGTGGTGCAAAGCCAAAAAAGTTGCACACGTTTTTTCCCTGAGATTGGACATAGGATCCAATCTTTTTTTATTTTTCATAATGAGGTGGGAACAATGGCAAGCAGACGTGCAGTCGTAAGTGTAATCGGGAAGGACAAAGTAGGGATTATTGCCCGTGTGACAACTATATTGGCGGACAATAAAATGAACATTTTGGATATCAGCCAAACGATTTTACAGGAATTTTTTACGATGATGATGATTATCGATGTATCACAAACCAACGATTTAAATAAACTGCAGGATGAATTGAACCTTGTCGGTGAGGAAATGGATTTAAAGATTCACATCCAGTTAGAGGAAATTTTTCAAGCAATGCACCGAATTTAAGGGAAGGGGTGAGGCAAAATGAACATTGGCATGGATGAAATACTGCAAACCATTCGCATGGTGCAAATGGAAAACCTGGATATCCGAACTGTGACCATGGGCATCAGCCTACTTGACTGTGCCGATTCTGATTTTGAAAAAATGAACCGGCGGGTTTTGGAGAAAATTATGGGCTATGCGAAAAACTTAAGGGCAACGGCCGAGCAAACGGAAAAGGAATATGGGGTTCCTATCATCAACAAGCGGATTTCCATTACACCGATTGCGGAAATTCTAGGGAATGCCACTGTGGAACAAGCGGTGGAATTGGCCAAAACCCTTGACCAGGCTGCCAAAGAGCTGGGGGTTGACTTTATTGGCGGTTTCTCTGCCTTGGTTCACAAAGGCATGTCAAAGGGGGACGAGACCCTGCTTAAGGCGTTACCGGAAGCGCTAAGCGTCACTGAGCGGGTCTGTGCTTCTGTATCAGTTGGAACAACCCGGACGGGAATTAATATGGACGCCGTTAGGCAACTTGGTTTTATTATTAAGGATGCCGCGGAACGCACGAAGGACCAAAATGGGATTGCCTGCGCCAAGCTGGTCGTCTTTTGTAACCCTGTGGAGGACAACCCCTTCATGGCGGGAGCCTTTCATGGTGCCGGTGAGGGAGAAGCGGTCATTAACGTCGGCGTCAGCGGCCCCGGCGTGGTTTTAAATGCACTAAGAAAGCATCCGAATGTAGATTTAGGAGAAGTTTCCGATATTATTAAAAAAACAGTCTTTAAAATAACTCGTGCCGGCGAGTTGATTGGCCGGGAAGTGGCCAAGCGTCTTGGAGTGCCGTTCGGAATCATGGACTTGTCGCTTGCCCCAACCAATGCCTTAAATGATAGTGTGGCCGAGATTCTTGAGGAGATCGGTTTAGAGAGGGTAGGAACCCACGGAACGATCGCGGCGCTCGCGCTTATGAACGATGCCGTGAAAAAAGGCGGGGCGATGGCAAGCTCCTATGTGGGCGGTTTAAGCGGTGCGTTTATTCCGGTCAGTGAGGACAACGGCATGATACGGGGCATCGTCGACGGGGCGCTGACGTTATCCAAGCTGGAAGCCATGACCTGCGTCTGCTCGGTCGGTCTTGACATGATTGCCCTAAGCGGTGATGTAACACCGGCTGCTCTTTCCGGCATCATCGCTGATGAAGCGGCAATTGGTATGATCAACAAGAAAACCACAGCGGTTCGGGTCATCCCGGTTCCTGACAGCAAAGAAGGCGACATGGTCGAATTCGGCGGCCTGCTCGGCAGAGCCCCCGTCATCGGCGTCAACCCCTTCAGCCCAGAAAAAATGATCAACCGTGGCGGCCGAATCCCAGCCCCGCTCCAAGCCTTAATCAACTAGCAACACGCAAATAACCAACAAATCAAAAAACTAAAAAAAGCTCCTGTTGTAGAAGTTGAAAAACTCCACTACAACAGGAGCTTTTTTACTTTACCAGAGTGGGGGACAGTCCCCCGCTGCTTTAAAGCATTAGTTGAGTGGGGCGTTGTCCCGACTATTATAAGTGGTTTGGCTTTATCCGATTCATTCGGGTTTGGGTGTCAAAGTCAGGTATGTTTGGCGAATATATCGGGGAAATTTATCTTGAGGTCTATCACCGACCGAGACATGGTGATTGAGTAAGATTCGTTTTTCTCAATCCTTTATGGAGCAAAAAAACTGAATCTAATGTAAGATAGGAGAGTCTATGAAAGGTACATTTGTCCACTTTATCTTGGTAGGAATCATAAATACGTTCGTAGGCTTGAACATTATGTACCTGTCTTTGCATGCGGCAGGGCTATCCTACTAACTGTCAACGTTCCTTGGAAACTGTGGGTGCGTGTGTAAGTTTCTTTTTAAATAAAAATTTCACATTTAATAGTAAAAATCCGGCACCAACATCTGCCCTTTGTGATAATGGCCTGTATTTCATTTCCTATGATGTCGGAAAAAATATGGTGGTTTGGGCATTAAAGAATAACCACTCGCTTCCATCCAATATCAAAACCGACCTATCTGTCCTTATAGGTACTGGACTGTATAAGTTGTTAAATTACTTGGGACAAAAGATATTTGTTTTTTCCAAAAGGCAATCGGTTAATTTAAAAAATTATTAAGAGAAATATATGTACTAGCAATTGTATGCCTGGAGGACATGTTCATGAGTCTAAAATACCATCTGGTTATTGCTTTTATGATTAGTTTAGTCTGTGTGGGCGGTTTTCTTTTTACTGCTTCATTAATAAGTGATCACCATATCATTAAATTTGACAGTATTGTCATTGCTGCAATTCAAGGACTGGAGTCGCCATGGGTGACAAAGGTAATGAAATGGTTCACCTTTGTTGGTTCTTTTCCAGTCATTACGGTCATCAGTGTGGTTGTCATTTTCTTTGGTTACAAAGTTTTGCATCACCGTCAAGAAATCATATTATTTATCTTTGCGATCATTGGCTCAACCGTGATAAACCATATTTTAAAACAGGTTTATCACCGGGTCCGGCCCGATATTCATCGGTTAATCAATATCTCAGGCTACAGTTATCCAAGCGGCCATGCCATGAACGCATTTACCGTCTATGTCATTCTTACTTTTTTGCTTTGGCGCCATATTCCCAGCAGGTGGGGAAGGACCTTGTTAATCGTCTTTAGTACGGTTATGATTCTAGCAATTGGAATCAGCCGGATTTACTTGGGAGTACATTATCCAAGCGATATTATCGGAGGTTATTTGGCAAGCGGATGCTGGCTGACAGTGGCCATTTGGTTTTTCCAGTATTATAAAGAAAAAAAGCGGTCCATGTAAAAATTGCATGGTGATAGGTTGCCGCCTGGACCCTGTCCCCAATCCAGCTAAACCCCGGATTATTAATGAAATCTTAAGGAGTAACCATGATAATGGGAAACAAGGGAGGGCAGCTTAGTCGCTCTGGCTTGCACGACAGGGAAATTCCCATAGTAAAAAAGAGGTCCACCTGCCTACTGGCTAATAGGGGATACTCACCAGTTTACCGCCGAAAAGGAGATTGCCTATGCGTTATTTATTTTTCTTTATTATAGCCGTACCCGCGGCCGATATAGGGTTATTATTGGTTTCAGGTAAAGTAATCGGAGTGTGGCTCACGGTGATGCTAATTATCTTAACAGGTGTCCTAGGGGCCTATTTGGCAAAGAAGGAAGGGCTGCAAACACTCAGAACCCTCCAAGCACAACTGCAACATGGTCAACTCCCTGGCGATGCCGTCCTGGATGGGATTTGTATCCTTATTGGAGGGACCCTTCTCCTGACACCAGGCTATATCACCGACATTACCGGCTTTCTCATGCTGTTTCCACCAACAAGAAAAATTATCAAGCGATACATGCTCAAACACATAAAAAGGAAAATCACTCGCAGCAATATAAAAATAATCAAATAAACACAAGTCGAAGAACTCCGTGGGCTAGACCCCAGTGCATTAACGCTTTATCGAAGTGGGGGCCAGTCCCCCAGTGCGTTAACGCTTTACCCTGATGGGGGACTGACTGGCCCTTGGCATTTGTCACACTTTAAGGACATTTTGCATAATGTTTTGATAGGGAAGTATAAAGTTAGTTTAGCAGGAGATAATTGGGATATGGATGAGAGGGAGGTTTTATTGTGAGACAGCCTTTTGACTATGCCCAGCTATTTTATAATGAAGTGATTTTCTATTTGGAACAAAAATGGAACCGCCCGTTAACAGATCATGAGCGGAATGTCCTGGTTGAGGGATATCGGTTTGGCCGGATGGTGGAAGCTGAAAATGAAATAACGATCCTTCAGGATTAACCAGACAAATTTATTGTGTGCTCCCCAAAAAGACCAATATCGTTCTAAATGCGATTGATTGTCCTATTGCTACGAATACGCTGTCGCGTTAACGCTTTACTCTAGCGGGGGACAGACCCCTATTTTTTTAGCCGATAGGCCCGTCGTTCAGCGTATTCTGAACAGGGGATGCACACTTTTATGACATTACCCTTGTCATTAACGTATTTTCTCAACGGTTTGGTCTTCCGCTGACAGATATTGCATTTGTTTTGAAACAAATCAAAAAACCCCATCCTCCTCACTCCCTAGTCTGAAATATGCTTCAACATATTATATTCTCAAAAACTCTAAGAATACAGGGCAATGCCCACTAAACCAGAGATTATGATGACATAGACAGGGTTCCACCGGAGCTTCATCAGTGCAAATAACGATAAACCAAAGATGAGCAGCATACTGATGGATTGGAAAGAAACATCAAGCGTGACTAAATGATTGGCTTGGGCAAATTTTACGGCCGCAAAAATAATTAAACTGGTGACGATTGGCTTTAATCCGTAAAACATGGATTCTACGACGGGATGATGATGCAATTTTAAAAAAAAGGAAGCCACTACGACGACTAGCATGATGGCAGGCAGTAAAATAGCAGCCGCAGATGTGACGGCACCGGCCACCCCAGCAGCGGAATATCCCACAAGAATGGCACTGTTTGCCGCAATCGGCCCCGGGGACATCCCCGCGATGGCCACCATATTCACCAATTGTTCGGTTGTCATCCAGCCATATTTGGTGGCTGCCGCCTCAATAAGCGGTATCATTGCATATCCTCCGCCAAAAGAGACAAATCCCAAAAAGAAAAATGTGTGAAACAATTCCCACAATACCATACTAAAATTCCCCCGTTAAATTCCGGCTCCCATAAAATAATCCGGGTTATTGGCCGGGTCCTTCGCTTTTTCATGCTTCAACTGAACTTCCAAGCCCAGCTTTCTTTTTGTAAAAATGGAAGCCATTCCGGCTATGGCACCAAGAATAATGGCCAGTACTGGATGGATAAAGAACAAGGCCATAACACCCGCCAGCATGATCAGAAAGGTCGTTTTGTCAAAAATCGCTGTCCGTGCTGTTTGGATGGCCGCATACACAATGATGGCCACAATCGTCACCCTAATCGAGACGAAAGCCGCTTCCAGCTTCGGATTGCCATGAATGAAAAAATAACCAATGCCTAAGGCCAACACGATGATAAAGGTTGGCAGCGAAACACCGATCATCGCCGCCAGGGCTCCTTTGATGCCGCCGACCCGGTGGCCAATAAATGAAGCGGAGTTAATCCCGACCGCTCCAGGCACCGATTGGGACAAGGCAAAAACTTCAGTGACCTCTTCGCTTTCCAGCCAGTTCCTTTTTTCAACGATTTCCCTTTCGATTAATGGAATCATCGCAAACCCGCCGCCAAAGGTTACAGGGCTGATTTTAAAAAAGGTCCAAAATATTTGAAATAACTTCTTCGATTCACTGTTCACGTTCATCCTTCTTTCAAGAGTGGCTAGGTTCCCATCTTTAATACCGGAATTCCTGCTACATCATTTCTATCTATTAAGTTATCAGATAAACCAAATGGGGTAAATTGCAACAAAGTTATAAGGTATAACCAAACTGTATATCCTTGAGATACCTTAACCATTGTATGTTACTATATTCCATATAGTATGTACATGCGTAGGGGGTTGTTTCATTGAACATAGAAAGCTTGAAAATGTTTTGTTTGGTGGTGGATGAAGGAAGCATAAGCCAAGCAGCTAGGTTAAACTATGTCTCCCAGCCAGCCGTTACCAGGCAAATTCATCAGTTGGAAAACTTCTACGGAACCTTGTTGTTTGACCGCACGGACGGAAAAATGAAGGTCACCGAGGCAGGCAAGTTGTTATACCCTTTTGCCAAGTCGATTGTCCGCGACTTTAATCGCTCCAAGGAAGTCATTACACAGGCGATGGGTGAATACCATACAAACCTGCATGTGGGCGCTTCGTTAACGATTGGGGAATACTTGCTGCCGCGTTTGTTGGGCCGTCTAAAAAAACAACACCCGGAAATAAAGGTATCATTAACCATAAAAAATACGCCGGGCGTCATCGAGGACCTGGCGAATGATGTAATTGACCTGGCCTTGGTGGAAGGAATCTTTGAAAATACTGGTTTTATTGTCGAAAAATTTGCGGAGGATGAATTGATTCTCGTTTGCTCGCCTGACCACAAGTGGAAAGAGCGAATTGAGATTGAAGAGCTTGCCAACGAAAATATGATTCTGCGTGAATCCATCTCCGGAACTAGGATTATCGTTGAAAATATGTTGAAAGAATATGGTGCTTTGGAAAAGATAGAAAGCTACATGGAGTTAGGCAGCACCCAAGCGATCAAAAGCGCAGTGGAAGCAGGCCTTGGAATCAGCATCCTGCCAAGGCTAACCGTAGCCAGAGAACTTGAACAAGGCATCCTTCGGGAAGTCACCATCAACAAAATCCACATCAACAGAAACCTATGGCTCGTCAAAAAAAACCAGCGATTCCATAAAACCAGCGTCACAAACTTCCTGGACTACATCAAAAATGACACCCAGGATTAGGGAGCCAATCCCCCGGCAGATTAACGCGTTACCTTGGCGGGGGCCTGTCCCCCAGCTGATTAACGCGTTACCTTAGTAGGGTGTCCTTCCATCCAGACAAGACAAGAATATTTTAAAGGAAAGGGAGGATTTTGATGTATGTTGTTGAATATTGTTGATTGTACTTCAATAATTTTGAGAAAGAGGTGTGTCCCTTGCCAAGGAGACATCGAGTATGGTTTCAGGGGGCGATGTACCATATTACATGCCGTGGAAATCGCAAGTTTGATTTATTTTTGGATGAGCAAGACTTTCGAACTTACCTGAATTTGTTAGAAGAGACCCGCAGCTTTTATCCGTTCCATCTCCATTCCTATTGCCTCATGACAAACCACGTTCATCTTCTCTTAGAGACCGTTGACTATCCACCGACAGACATCATGAAAATGATCAACTTCCTTTATGCGATCTACTTCAATAAACGCCATGAACTGGTTGGACATGTTTTCGAAGGAAGGTATAAGGCAAAGCTAATTGAAGATTTACACCATTTCATTGTCACCAGCAGGTATATTCATTTGAATCCGGTCGAAGCCAACATGGTTGATTCCCCAGAACTCTATCCCTGGAGCAGTTACCACGCATTTAACTCCGACCCCGACCCCGACCCCCATGTAAACACCACAAAACTATTATCCAACTTTCCCGAACCACAAAAAGAAAATTACCAGAAATTCGTCCTGGGTCTGCCGCCTTACTGTACAAAAGGAACCACGGTACTTCATTAGGATGAGGCCAGTCCTCCGCCGCTTTAGCACGGTAATAAGGTGGGGGACTGGCCCTTCATTTTTTTGACATAATAAAAGTTTGGTATTACAAAATAAAATGGTCAGTAGACCATTTGTATAAAATTGGTAGTTCGTTGTATTTATTTGGTAGAAAAGTTATTCATTTTTTAGGAGGATTCCCTTAATATTTCAATTAATGATGGAACTAGGAGTTGATTAGATGGGGATATAGACCAATTAATAGGGCTGGCTGAAAAAGTAAGAGACCTGCGAAATCATTATTGGCTTCATGAAGTTCTGTTTTCTTTTAATTGGTGGTTCCTGTTAGCTCTTGCGGTGGTACCTTGGTTGATATGGTGGAAATTGGTGGATAGGAAACGGATTTTAGAAATCCTTTTTTATGGCTGCCTGATTTCCGTTTATTCCGTGTTATTAGACGATATTGGCTCCTTTTTTGTGTTGTGGATTTATGAAGCCCAGTTGGTGCCCATCACTGCCAGGCTTAATCCGATTGATTTAACCATCATGCCGGTAACCTACATGATTGTCTATCAATTTTTAAAAAAATGGAGGCACTTCTTGGTGGTTCAGGCCATTCTCGCTTTAGGTGCATCTTTTCTGTCGGAGCCCCTATTTACCTGGATGCATATCTATAAGACGATAAATTGGGAATTTTACTACTCCTTTCCGATTTATTTAGCTTTAGGGATAATGAATAAATGGCTGGTCGAAAGATTATCGAAACTACAGAAGGAATTACCAAGTGATTCTAATTGATAGAGTGCTTATTCATTTTTATAATAGTGATATTCAGCTAATAGGAAATGAGTGTGCAAGCTAGATGACTATTTTAAAAAATGATTGGGCTCTTCTTTTGGAGAGCGAGTTCGAGCAGCCTTACTATGAACGGCTAAGAAAGGTCCTAAAGCAGGAATACCAAACAAAAGTGATTTACCCGGATATGTACGATATATTTAATGCCCTGCACTTTACTGCATATGAGGATACAAAAGTGGTGATTATCGGTCAGGACCCTTACCACGGATCAGGACAAGCCCAGGGATTAAGTTTTTCTGTGAAACCTGGTATCACCATCCCGCCATCATTAAAAAATATTTATAAAGAGTTGCATAGTGACTTAGGGTGTTATATCCCGAATCATGGTTCCCTAGTTAAATGGACCAAGCAAGGGGTATTGCTCCTAAACGCAGTATTGACTGTACAGGCGGGAAATCCCAATTCCCATAAAGGCTTGGGGTGGGAGCAATTTACCGACAAGATTATCCAAACGTTGAATGAGCGGGAGACTCCGGTTGTGTTTATCCTTTGGGGGAAATTCGCCCAACAAAAACAACAACTCATCACCTTCCCGCAACATTTCATCATTAAATCCGCCCATCCAAGCCCATTCTCCGCCAACAACGGTTTCTTTGGCAGCAAACCCTTCTCCAGAGCCAACGCCTTCCTCAAGAAAATCGGCAAAGAAGAAATCGACTGGCAAATCCCCAATATAGATTAGGATACCAGTCCTAGCAAATCCCCAATAATTTACAGCATTAACGTGGCGGGGGACAGGCCCCCATTGGATTATCGAATTAACGTGGCGGGGGACAGGCCCCCACTGGATTACCGCATTAACGTGGCGGGGGACAGGCCCCCACTGGATTACCGCATTAACGTGGCGGGGGACAGGCCCCCCACTGGATTACCGCATTAACGTGGTGGGGGACAGGCCCCCGCTGGATTACCGCATTAACGTGACGGGGGCCTGGCCCCTCATCTTCCTTTTCTATTCCGCAGGTGCATTCTCTACAGCAATTTGGTAGGCGTCGAGGACGGCTTCGGTTTCTATTGGGTTGTTGATTCCTATTAGGTATTGGCTGCCTTCTTCGTCTTCTATTTTCATGACGATGGTTTCTTTTTCATTTTTAAGCAGGGCGTAGGATTCTTCTTCCATATCAAAGAGCGCTTCAATAGCATACTCGATTCGGTTGCCGTGCTCATCCTCAACCGTTATATAATCCCTTGGTTCATCCTGTTTCATCGTTTTTCACCTCGTTACGTTCTCAAACATACTGTTCCCAATTCGAAACTGATTCATAAAAAAGAAATACAGTTTTCCTGGAGTTTCAAGAATCCTCTGTTATACACGTGAAAATATTCATTAAGATACATTATCTAGTCGTAAAACGGCTATTGTAAGAATACAGAATCCGGAAGTGTGACAAAGGGGCTGCCTGTATCCTATGCACGCCTATCGGCCCCAATATTCCGCTATTAATATCATAAAAGAGCCCGAGGTGTTACCATGAAGCATAAATGGTTAATTGGCCTATCCGCCATTGTAGTAGTAGTAGTAGTAATTGCCATAGTGGCGATTAGACCCTACCGGGAAACGGAGGATCGCATCCAAACCCGCAGCAGGACCGAAAACAAAATCATCCAAGTGCGAAACTTGCAACAAAATTCACCTCTCACTATCCGGAAAGTCGACAGCATCGGGGCCAATGAAAACTTAAAAATGCGGCTGAACAGCACCCCGACCGTAAAAATTATTCATCATAATCACAAGGATAAGAGTCATTACTATGACAATGAAGTCATTGTCCATTTTAAACAAGCGCCAAACGAAGCGGAGCTGCAAAAAATCCTGACCGATATCGACGGCATCATCAAAGAAAAACATGAATTTGCCATTATGTTTAAATCCAACAGCCAATCACCGGAAAAACTAATGGATTATTTTAACCAGATGGAAACTGTTGAGTTTACGGAACCTCATTACATCTACATGCAGAACGATGTAAACGATACCTATTACAGCGGCTATCAATGGAATCTGCCGGCCATAGGCACAGAGGACGGCTGGAATATCACCCGTGGTTCAAAAGACGTCAAGATTGCTGTGATTGACACAGGAGTGGACCTTGACCATCCGGACCTGGCGGGAAGACTTTTACCTGGCTACAATACGGTAGACGACAATGACAATCCCGATGATGATAATGGCCATGGCACCCATGTTGCCGGCATCATTGCCTCCTTGACGAACAACGGAGAAGGAGTCGCGGGGATTACCTGGTATAACCCCATCATTCCTGTAAAAGTCATGAACTCGGATGGTTCAGGGGGATCATTCGATGTGGCGGAAGGCATCCGCTGGGCGGTCGACCATGGGGCCAATGTGATTAACTTGAGCTTGGGAAATTACCAGTCATCCTCCCTGTTGGAAAATGCTATTAGCTATGCGCAAAGCAAGGATGTCGTCGTCATTGCGGCGGCCGGAAATGATAATACCAGTCAGCCCAGTTATCCAGCGGCCTATAAAGGAGTCCTTGGGGTGGCAGCGGTGGATTGGGATGGGAAAAGAGCTGAATTTTCGAATTATGGGGATTACATCGATATCGCCGCCCCTGGGGTTGAAATTCCAAGCACCTACTTTCAAAGTGAATACGCATCCCTATCCGGAACCTCCATGGCTGCGCCTCATGTCACGGCCTTGGCGGGACTCATCCGCTCTGTCGACCCCAAACTGAGTAATACAGAGGTCATTGAGGTGATCAGGAATAATACGCAAAAACCAAAGCCAGGCATGGCCCCTTATTACGGCAGTGGGATTATCAACAATGTAGCGGCATTGCAGGATGTCTATAACAAGCACGATAATCAACCTAAAAATCAAATTCAGCCAACAACTGACTAATCCCTAGGACAGCGAATACGATAAGAAACAAAAGACGAGCAAAAAAGGGGCACTACCCGAAAAGGGTGCCCCTTGATATTAGCGGAAGAATCGGCGTACAGCATCTCCAAAGTCATCGAGCAATCCGTTGGCGTTACGTCCGTTATTCAAACGGTTTGTAAAGTCTCCCATTTGATTGTAAAAATTGGTATCGTAAGAAACATAAACCTTGTGAATGCTCTTGTCAGCCGAACGAACTCGGTCCGCAATCCGTTGCTCCAACTTATTGGAAACTTCACTATAGGTGTTTGCCCCTGTGCCGGTACCGTTATTGTTATTGAGGTGGTTTGTGCCCGTTGTATTATTGTTTCCATTGATACTATTCGTTCCAGCTTGCCCTGTCGTATTGCCAGTATTGTTAATCGTGCTGAAACCGGCATTGCCTGTATAGTTGTTAATGGTTTGATCTCCGGTATTGGTATTTCTTCCTCCTGTGTTGCCGGTTGTGTCAGGCAGGTTCATTTGTCCGCCCCGTAAATTGGCACTGTTGAGGTCGCGGTTCCCGGCTGCACCAAGATTGCCGGCCGTGCCGTTGTTGTTATTCCCATTTAGTCGAACTGCTACATAGGCATTGTTGTTGCGGATAATAACTCTGGCATCATCGACTTCATCCATGCGCTCGACCCGTCTTTCCGCAAGCGTGGATAGCCGCAATCGACCGTTATCCTGTGTGTTTTTTCTGACCGTATTGACATTCATATTGTTATTGTTATTTCTGGCAATATTGTTTGAAGTATTGTTGTCCCCATTACAGGCCGTCAATCCAATGAGGGAAACCGCAAAAGCCAAACCAAGCAACGGTTTTTTCATGTAATCTCCTCCAAATAAAAAATGAACTACACCCATATCATGGCTTATTTATATCAATACATGCGGAGCTCCCTGATGTAATTTTTGGGCAAAAAGTAATAGGGATCTAGTCGAAAAAAGCACAAAAAAGCCCCCTTTAAAAAAGAGGGCTTCAACAATGGTACCTTATACCGCTTCCTTAAGCGCGGCTGTTTTTTGCTGTTGGTTGATAAAAGTAAAGACTCCAACCAACACCAGCAGGCCTCCGGCAATCTGCCAAATGGTCAGCTTCTCACTCAACATAAAGTACGCCAGAGTGGACGCCCCGACAGGCTCACCCAGAATACTCATGGAAATCGTCGTCGCGTTAACATAGTTTAGCAACCAGTTATTAATCACATGGCTCATCGTCGGCACAATCGCCAATAGAAGGAAAATTCCCCACTCTTTTGCAGGGTATCCGGTAAATTCCACACCTGTAAACAGGTTATAAAGACTAAGAATGACGAAAGCGAAGAAAAATACACAAAAGCTGTAAATCCAATGCGATAATTTTTTCACGACGCTTTGGCCGATTAACAAGTAGCCGACCACGGCAATCACACTAAAGAATGACAATAGATCGCCAAGGATGGCATTTTTGCTTAGTGCAAGGTCTCCCCAGCCAATCATGAAGGCACCAACAATCGCAATTCCCATCGTGGCCAAGACAGTACTGTTGGCGCGTTCCTTAAACAGGAAAAAGCCCCCGATTAAGGAAACAACCGGCTGCAACGCAAGAATGATTGTGGAACTGGCCACTGTGGTCAGCTTCAAACTGCCAAACCACAGAACAAAATGCATGGCTAAAAAGGCTCCGGAAAAAAATAAGAACAGCCAGTTGCGTTTGCTGATTTTTTTAAACTCATGCCGGTTTCTGATCACCATTGGCAGCAATAATAAGCTTGCCATGCCCATACGGTACATACTTAAAATCGAGGCCGGCGCATCCGACCATTTGACAAAAATGGCCGAAAACGAAATCGCGATAATCGAAATCGCCAGCGGCAGGCCGATCGATACAGAACGTTCTTCCTGATTCATGGTTTCTCCCTCTCTAGTTGTCATTAATGAATAAAATTAGCTCTGCCGGTCTGTTTTAAAAAACACGGGGAACTATGCATTTAAAGTATTCATTTTTTCTTCAAGCAACCGATTATAATGCTCCCTGGCTTCCTTGGATACTTCAGTCATCATGATGGGTTCGCCGAAAACCAGCCTCGCTTTCTTACGTAAAAGCAGATCTTTGAAATTATTGGGCCCGCTGTAGGCAGCCGGAATAATCGGCACCTTTGCTCGCTGGGCAATGGTAATCGCCCCTTGTTTGAGGGCCATTTGTTCAGTCTTCCTCGTTCCGGTAGGGAAAATCCCTACGACTTCTCCTTTTGCCAAAAGCCGATGGGGGATTTTTAACACACTTGGGCCAGGATTTGCCCGGTCTACCGGAAAGGCATTTAATTTGTTCAAAAACCAGGCAATAAACCTGATTTCGAATAACTCCTTCTTGGCCATGTAGTGGATGGGAGTAGGAAGGAGGGTCACCCCAAGGTAGAGGATATCTACCCATCCAGTATGCGTACAGGCGATAACATAGGGGCCGGACGGTGGTAGATACTGTTTGTTTTCCACCTCTATTTTTCCGAATAGACGCAATAGCACCCTCACAAGCCTAGCAATGAAATGATACAAGTCAAATTCCTCCGGTTAGATAAGTTGGGATGGGAAACGTTATCGTCCAGCACGTTATTCCCCGGTTACAATCATGCAGGTGCCGGTGGCATGGGCCACCAAGCTGTCTTTCGAATCGTAAACCTGGCATTCTACAAGGCCCATCGCATCTTCTCTTTTCGTCACTTTGCCCACGGCCCTCAACTTTGTTGTCCAAATGGGTTTAAAAAAGTTAAGCTTCAGTTCAACCATTGTATAAGAAACATGGTCAGGCAAAGTGGAGGCAAATGCACAGCCCATTGCCGCATCGGAAAGGTCACAAAGAATCCCCCCATGAAGGGAGCCCACGGCCTCATCGGGCCCTTCGGCTGCTTTCATTTCAAAAATAGCAGCGCCATCGCCCAATTCCACTAAGTCGAAGCCGGAAAATTGGCTCATTGGCGGGGGAGGCATTTCCCCTTGCCTCATTTTTTGCAAGGTATTTAGATTTGCCATCCATACACACCCCATTCCTGATCGTTTACTATCAAAAATTTCGAGAAATTTTGAGAAATAATACTTACAATAAATTAACAATAATACTATTAATCTGCCAAAAATTATACTACTACTAAGGGAGATACAGCGCAAGAACTATTTGGTGTTTGGCTTTATCGGTGTAAGACAAAGGTCTAGAAAAAACATAAATGGAAATACTTTACAAAAAATGAAGGGTAAGGTATTATTTAATTGACCAGTGGTCAACAAGGAGGATACAGCAAATGTCACCGCGTAAACTAGTCCAGCAAGAATTAACAAGGCAAATGATTATGGATGCGGCAAGAAATTTATTCGTGATGAGAGGCTATCAGCATGTTTCCATGCGGCAGATTGCCAAAGAACTCGACTGCAGCCATGGAACCATCTATTATCATTTTAAAAATAAGGCAGAACTTTTTTACGAGTTAGTGGAAGATCATTTTGCTTTGCTTGACCAGAAGCTTCAAGAAGTACTTCTTATGGATTTGGATAACATGGAAAAGCTGAAACGGGTTTTGGTCGCTTACATTGAATTTGGCCTTAATCACCAGAGCCACTATGAAATCATGTTTTTAACCAAAGATGAAGAAGTTAGAAATTTATTAAACCAGGGCCCAAACAAAAGCTACGAAAACTTTGCCCAAAGTGTGGCTCGTTTGAGCGGCAAGCAACTAAAGGTCCAGGAAATTTGGTTGTTATTTTTGTCCCTGCACGGGTTTGTGACTCATTATTGCCAATATGTGAATGGCTATGAAGAGGTCAGGTCCCTTGCGGAGGCGCATGCTGATTTTTTATTAAAATCCATTCACTAATTATTTTTGCGGTTAACTGACCAGTGGTCAAATGAACCGGGAAGGGGAGAAATATTCATGGAAAAAGCATTGGTTTTAGGGGCTTCAGGCGGGATTGGGTATTCAATTGTAAAGGAGTTATCGTCGAGAGGGGTTCAAGTGACGGCCTTTGCCAGAACGAAATCCAGGCTGGAACAATTGTTTGCGGCGGATTCAAATGTTTCCATCTTTGCAGGAAATCTTTTTCAGCTAGATGATTTACGGGAAGCCGCAACTGGAGTGGATGTTATCTTTCATGCGGCAAACATTCCCTATGAGCAGTGGGAAGCGAGCCTGCAGAAGTTGGTTTCAAATATATTGACTGTAGCAAAAGAAAAATCGCTAAAGCTGGCGATGGTGGATAATATCTATGCTTATGGCAGAGCGGGGAATAGAGTGGAGGAAACGACGCCGAAAAGTCCGCATACCAAGAAGGGCAAAATCCGCCTTCAAGTGGAAACCATGGTAAAGGAATCAGGAATCCCGTTCATTCTTGCCCATTTTCCTGACTTTTACGGGCCCAATGCGGAAAACACTTTGCTCCATTATACACTGAAGAGCGTCGTGGATAATAAGAAAGCGGGATACGTCGGGGACCCTAAAATAGCCAAAGAGTTCATCTATACACCAGATGCGGCCAAAGCGCTGGTTAATTTGGCCTTACATGAAGAAGCCTATGGCCAGGTTTGGAATATTCCCAGTGCAGGGGTGATTACGGGTGAGGATTTAATCGCAACGCTTCGGGAAGTTAGCGGCTTCGATAAAAAGGTATCTATCATCGGCAAAAATATGATCCGGTTCCTTGGTTTGTTCAATGTGGGGATGCGGGAAGTGGTCGAGATGTTTTACTTGAATGAGGAACCGGTGGTATTGGATGGCGGCAAATATGAAAAAGCGATTGGGCCGCTGCCTCGCACCCCTTATAAACAGGGAATGGCCACGACGCTGGAATTTATGGCTAGGAACTCCGTAAGTTCAAATGATTGAGGCCGGCCATGAGTGGGATTGGAGCTTTCATGAAAAGGAGAAGTAGAAAGATAAATCCGGCATCTCTTACAGAAGATGCCGGATTTGTTGGTCAAAATCACATTATTGAAGGCCCATGTCGGCCAAATATTCTTGTCCAAAATTATTCATCACAAACGTTTTTTCCTCTGATGGGCTCATGATTCCATAGGCCCTGCCGACTGTACCATCCTGGTAATTCCAAAAATAATTGTGGTCAGTATCAATACTGGCAAAATTACTGTTTTTCCATTTATCAAGGATTTCCAGCATATCATTTTTTAACTCAAATTGGCTGTTGTTGACAATTTCATAAACCTGGTTAATGGTATCGGGAATCATCGGGATGGCGCCCCATTTGTCCTCTGCCTTCACTTTTTGGTGGGTCATTTTATGCATGACCTCAATGACGGCCTTCTGGGAGCTAGTCTGATCAAGCCCAATATCATATTGTACCCCGCCAATCTTAGCTGTTTGCTGTTTCTCTATTTCTTCCTGCCTCTTCGTGGCATCCTCAACCGGAGCCGTATCAGCTTTTGTGGTCTCCTGCTTTGCGTCATACTCAGCAGCATGATCCATCACCTTATAAACCCCAAAACTTCCACCCGCCAAAACCACCAAAACAATAGCCGTAATCAGCAATATCTTCTTCACAATTTCCCCCCTGACAGCTATCTTCAGCTACCTCTACTTTAACAAAATATTCAAATACTTACCAGGAAAACCGAGGCCAATCCCCCAATGCACCAACGCGTTACCAGGATGGGGGCCTGTCCCCCAGCGCAGTAAAGCGTTACTGTGACGAGGGGGACTGGCCCCGCAAAAAACCGCAGCCTTTTGTGGGGGCTGCGGTTTGTGAGTGGATTTGGGTTAGTTTGCTTTTGCAAGCGGGTTGCTTTTTAGATTTGTGTAGACGATAAACCGCTGCGGTGCGCTTCCGATATAGTTGAATGGGTAGCATGTGGTCAGGGTAAGTGTTTCGTAATCAGTCGGGACAGCTACGGTTTCATCGTTGGCATCGACGATTTTGGTTTCAGTGGCTTCATAAACGAAATCACCATAAGGGGTAGAGAAGGTAATTTCATCACCGAGCTTTAAATCTTCTAATTTCCTGAAGACCGTATCACGGTGCCCACTTAAGAGAACATGACCGCCTTGACCTGGCAGGGCGCTGCCAGCCATGTGGCCAACCCCCATTTTAAGCTCATTGTCATGAGTACCCTGCACGACCGGATAGGACAGACCAAGCGAGGCAATCGATAAATCACCCAGTTTTTCTCCAGGAGATGGCAAAGTCGTCCATGCTTCCGTGTCAAATTTCCGTTCAGTCTGGTCGGGCTTATAGGGAGCAATGACGGTTTTGGCTAAAAGGGTCGTTTGTTTGGTCATTTCCCAGCCGAATATCGCAATAACAGCGATCCCAACAACAATCAGGAAGGTCGGTATGCCGAGCAAAACCCATTTCCACTTATTCCGTTTTCTTCTCTTTTTGCGCTTTCGTTCCATTAGATTAAGCTTGATTCTCCATTCTTCGAACCGTTCTCATAGCCGGAACCAAAGCCAGTCCGCCTAGAACCACTAGCAAGCCGCCAACTGCCATTCCCAATGGAAGGTCAGAAGCTGTTTTGGGTAATGTCGAACTTGGCATTGGCACAAAGCTGCCCGATTTCTCAAGCTCTTTTTTGGCTTTAACGGCATCCTTCAACGCATCCAATTTGGCATCAAAGGCAGCAGCAGTGAAATCGGATTTTTTAGGGTCAACTGTTGCTAAAACATTCCCTTTAAGGTCTTTAATTTGGATGACTAAATTTTTAGCATTATCTATGCTAAGGCTTGATAAATCAAAAGCTTTGCCGCTTTTATCTACAAAAGCCACCTGCAAGTGAGCCTTTTGCGCACTATCTAAAAACAAGTTAGCTAAATTAGTGCGTTGCGCATCTGTTAGGCTATCGGGTGAAGCAGTGGCGCTTTTTAATAGTTTTGCGGCTGCATCCGAATTTTTCAAAATATCATTGAATTCCTGCTGAGTTAAGTCCACAGATTGCAGATAAGCATATAAGTAATCGACTTGGCTTACGCCTAATGCTTTCAAAGAAGTCACTAGTTCCTGGGCATACTCAGTAGTGCTTGCCGCTTTTGCTTGGTCCAATGCAACCGGACTGAAAACCGAAAGCGAAACCCCAAGTGCGGCAACAATTGCCCCTTTTTTTACAATATTAAGTGCCATTAGTAAATCATTCCTTTTATATTACAATTTTATTAAAAATATAACATAAAACGGGAAATTATTCTATTAAATTCTAAATAAACCAATAAATCGTCCCAATTCGCCAGTCAAAGCCTAAGATCATAACAAAGTATACTTCGAATATTTCTGGACAAAGATGGTAAAAGGAAAGGGGGAATCATTTATGAAAAATATAGCCATATTCCTTTGGATGCTTCTCATTTTCGTGTTGACCTGTACAGCCAGCTTTTCGGAATTGATAACAATTGGTGAAGTTAGATTTCAATGGGAAACTCATCCTCAATTGGCTGATTTATTCGAATCAATGCCTCATAGGTTAACCAACGGTTTTCTCAGGCAAAAAGTGGGGCATATCTTGGCTTTCTTAGTGTTTACCTTGCTGCTGCAAAGAAAAATACTGTCTAAATTCCTTATCTTTATTGTTGCAACAAGTTATGCGGCTTTTACAGAGGTCCTTCAATTATTTTTTACAAGAGACGGGAGAGTCTTTGATATAGGATTTGATCTTGTGGGGATTGTCTTGGCATTTGGTATCGGGTTATTGTGGGTTCCTCATTCGAAACATATTGATATAAAGGGCAAACAGAAATTATATTAAAATATAAATAAAACCCTCGGGAAATATAAAATTCCCGAGGGACCAAGACAAAAGGTTATTTATAGATGGTTGGCGATAATTGTTAATAGAGCGCTGATAATTACAGTTC
This sequence comes from Neobacillus camarae, assembly GCF_054950115.1. Lineage (NCBI taxonomy): Bacteria > Bacillati > Bacillota > Bacilli > Caryophanales > Bacillaceae > Neobacillus > Neobacillus camarae. The sequence goes on from NZ_JBUCKX010000002.1 coordinate 1,061,254, forward strand.
CAAGGAAGATAAAACCCATTGTAAAAAGTTTTTTTCTTTGCTTTCGCTGAAGAACTTCTTCAGGTGTAAGCCAGATATCTTTAGACATGAAATTTTCTCCTTTTTCTTGATGCTATGTTTTGGCGATTTAAAAGTTTTTTCACATTGATAATGCTATTTAATTATATACTGCAATAATATTTGTTGTCATTCACTTATTGAAAGGGAAAAGTATCCACCAGTTTGAAGGAAGGTATGTAAAGCACGATAGTGTGTCCAAGGAATGAGTCGTTTATTTCAACTTGAAGTGAAGTTGAATACAGTGGCCGTTCCGAAGGGGAAATCTTACCGAATCAAAAAAACAATCAATTTAATCCAGCCAAATAAGGCGATCCACAACGGAATGCTTAATGACGTCCCCCATAATAGGCCAACTAACAAATTTCCCCGCTCTTCCATCCAAACCACTCCTTAACAGTTTGTAAGTGAAACTTTTTACGTTATCCCTGTCGATGATAATGCCAGCAACGTATTAGAAGGTCTTGGAGCTTAATGGTCCTTTTCCTAAACAATATCAAATTCTCTTTGCAGAAATAGGGGAAGACTGGCATATACAGTAGAAAAACTATCGACAGAAATAACCAATATAGGGTTGATAGATTTGTATGTTTCCCTGAAACTATTGATTACATTCAAGAAAAGAGGAAGTTAGTAGCGGACATCCATAGGAGAAAAGAAGGATTTTCATTGGAAGGTTTAGAAAACGGTCGAAAACTGTATAAACACCCCGAATCATTTTCCGAGAACTCCAACATGAGGGGAGGTGAAATTTTTGCAGTTCCGCCAATTTTTAATACTAGGTTTGATGGCTGGAGCAGCCTTCCTTTTACCTGACAATGCCTTTGCCGAGAAAAACAACGTGAATCAGCCTCAGGCAGTATCCCAAGCAGTGGAAAAGCAGGGGAACTCGAGTAATGTGAATCAAGCTTCATCGCAAGCAGGCACCCCTCTGAAAGCAGAAAGTGCAAAAACGAAAGAATTGCCAGCGGCAGCCGCTGAAAAGGGAAGCCCAAGTAATCAAGCAGCAAAACTGCTGCCTTCACAAGCCGCTTCATCTAATAGTGCTTCTAAAGAAGATAAGAAGCAACTGCCAGTGCAGGCGAATGAGCATGCACAGTCCAATAATGGCCAGGGGGAGAAAGCAACAACCGAGACTTCCAATGCTGCCGTGAAGGATGGGGGAATAGTGGAGGAAGATCAGCAAATGGGCGCTGACCTTGACAGTAATCTGTCCCCGCCTAAAGGTGAGACCGAGAAAACTCCTGTACGTTCAAAATCTGCGGGGGGAGCACCTATTCATGTGGAACCTAAGGTGGCTGCACAGGGTGAAACGCAGTCTCCACAACCGTTGAACGATGAGAGACGTCCTGCTGATAGCGGCAAGCTGCCAAATGATGATCAGGCAACGAATTCAAATCAGCGGACCAACGCTGCTGGAAGTTCCCCTAATGAACGAGTCAGCGGCAACACTGGTATTCACAGTCTGGTAGATAAGTGGTTTGAATGGGATCGACAGTATGAAACTGAACTTTTTCTTTTCTATTATTCTCGGCAGGAGTGGTTAACAAACCAATGGGTAAATGCTCCGCCATCGCCTCCGCCGCAATAGAGCTCCTACTTAAATAACGTTTCCCGCAGGTAAGACACGGAACACATTTAAAAGGAGCGAATAAAAATGAAACATTATCTTAATCCAAATATGGTTGTAAAATCTTTTGCATTAGCTGGAGCATTGACAGTAGGAATTCTCGCCGGCGGCCAACTAACGGAGGCGGCAGGTCCGAATCAAGGAAATGCCGGCCATGCCGTTCAAGCTGGAAATGCAGTAAAGGCCCAGGCACCTGCTTCAGTCAAGCCAACTGTAAATGCTCAACAGATTACAAACGGTAACGGGAATGCTCAGGCTAATGAAGAGAAGGCTAGCAAATCGCAGGCCAGTGTACATGCCAGCGAAACGGCAAAACTTCATGCCGCACCTAATTCGGCTGTTCAGGGCAAAGGTGAAAAAACTGCCACAGAAGAAACACCTGTTTCTGAGCCTGCAGTTGAAGAAACCGTTAACCCTGAACCAAATGTAGTGGCTGAGCCTCAAGAGCCGGAAGTGGTATCTGAAGCACCAGAGACAGCACCTGCACCAGAAACGCAGGAACCGGCTGTAGCGGAGGAAGATGAGGCTGTAACTACAGAGGCAAAGGTTGACGAAGATCAACCAGCTACTGAAGTTGAAACCGTTAAACAAGAAGATGAAGATCAAGATGCTGACAAGGACGAAGATTCTTCCAAGAACTATGACATTCAAGTTGTTGTCAAAACTAATAAAGATGACGAACATGAGGCTGTAGAAGAAGAATCAGATGATGCCGAAAAGGTAAATCCATCTGCGGCTAACAAAGCTCACTCCCAAGCGGCTGCTCACGCAAGTGAAACCGCTAAGGCACATGCCAATGCAAACTCAGCGATTTTTGCCGGCAGTATAACTGCTGAAGAAACAGTCTCTGAAGAGCCTGTACAAGAGGAAGCAGTTGTAACGGATGAGGAAACTGCTGAAGAATCAACTGAAGCAGTAACTGCTGAAACCCCAGTTGAGGAAACAGCTGTTGAAGTAGAAGATGAAAACCAAGTTGCTGCTGAAGAAGATGCTGTTGCCGAAAAAGTAAATCCGTCTGCAGCAAACAAGGCACACTCCCAAGCGGCTGCTCACGCAAGTGAAACCGCTAAGGCACATGCCAATGAAAACTCAGCGATTTTTGCCGGCAGTGTGACTGCTGAAGAAACAGTCTCTGAAGAGCCTGTACAAGGGGAAGCAGTTGTAACGGATGAGGAAACTGCTGAAGAATCAACTGAAGCAGTAACTGCTGAAACCCCAGTTGAGGAAACAGCTGTTGAAGTAGAGGATGAAAACCAAGCTGCTGCTGATGAAAAGACAGAAAATACTTCTGAACAAACGGAAGTAACAGCTATTGAAGATGCACTAGAGTCTTCTAACGTTGTAGTAGAAGATGAGGCAACAGGAGAATTTGCTGAAGTGACTGAAGAATCGACAGATGTAACGGAAGAAGAAGCGGTAAGCCCATCTCAAGAAAATAAAGCAGCGGCACAAGCAAGCCTAAATGCAAGCAGTATAGCAAAAGAACAGGCTGCAGAAAACTCTGCTGTCCTTGCTGGAACCGTGGTAACTGACGAAGAAACCACAACTGTAACAGAAGAAGCTGGGGACGAAGTTGAAACAGAAGCAGGAGTCCAAGCTATTCAATAATTAGTTTGTAAAAACCGAAGGATTTTCCTTCGGTTTTTTTGTTCTTAGGGCTCTTGACCACGAAAACCTGCCCATTTTTCAATTAGAAATGCTCCATAATTCCGCCTGTTACATATGTCTAGAGTGTAAGGGAAATCTGGGAAAGTGGGTGTTGAAAATGTTTCCATTTTTCGGAGGTGGAATGGGTTATCTGGGTGGACACGGTTACCCTGGTGGCTTTGGCGGGTATGGCTATTCTCTAGGTGGCTATGGACATGGAGGATATGGCGGTTACGGTGGCTATGGTTACCCGTATTATCACCACCATCACCATTTTCCATATCACCACCACCATCATGGGTATTGGCATTAAGGGGAAAAGAAAAAGAACAGACTATTTGAGGAGGATAAGGCAGCTGCCCTATCCTCTCTTACATAACTGGATAAAGTCTGCAAGTGCCTGTCCGTGCTTAGGACAAATGAGACAGAGGGGGCACGGTCATTGAGAAAGCCGTTCAGCGCCCGAGAAATAGGAAAAAGAGAGATATCGGTCACTGAAGTGCATACCATCATCAGCGACCAATCCTCTCTAAACAAAGACCTCACTGGCCTAATAATAAGGTGCATTAATAAAACTATACCAAATTTCTTGCCTGGATAAACCGTTGCATTCGTTTCAGAGCCTCCTGCAGCTGGGGCATGGAGGTTGCATAAGAACAACGGATATATCCTTCCCCGCTCTCCCCGAAAACATGGCCGGGAACGACCGCCACCTTTTCTTCGCGAAGCAGCTCCTCAGCAAATTGTTCCGACGTAAGTCCGGTCGATTGAATGGAAGGAAACACATAAAAAGCTCCGCCTGGATTATGGCACGACAGTCCAATTTGGTTTAACATCTGCACCATGAAATTCCGCCTGCGGCGATAGCTTGCCCTCATCGCCTCCACTTCGTGATAGCCGTTGCGAAGCGCTTCAATGGCGCCGTGCTGGAGCATATGAGGGGCGCACATGGTAGTATATTGATAGACTTTTAACATGACCTCCACCAATTCCTTGGGTGCCGCGAGAAAACCCAATCGCCAGCCTGTCATCGCAAAGCCCTTGGAAAAACCATTAAGCAAGATCGTCCGATCATACATCCCGTCAATGGAAGCGAAACTTGTGTAGGGTTCATCCTCATAATTTAATTCAGCATAAATTTCATCGGAAACGACAAGCAAATCATATTTTTCAACAATCTCGGCGATTTTCTCCAATTCCTGCTTGTTTAACATACTTCCTGTAGGATTGTTGGGCGAACTGATTAAGATTGCTTTGGTTCTATCAGTAATTTTTTGTTCGAGCTGTTCAGGGGTCACCTTAAATCCATTTTCCGGCGATGTTGAAATCGCCACCGGTTTCCCTCCCGCTATGCTGACCAAAGGGGCATAGGCGACAAAAGCCGGCTCGACAATCAAGACTTCGTCTCCTGGGCTCAAAATGGTACGGAACGCCAAATCCAATCCCTGACTGGCCCCAATCGTTACGATAATTTGGTTGGCCGGATTATACTGGACAAAAAACCGTGTGCTCAAATATTTAGCGATCTCCTCCCGCAGCTCCAAAAGGCCAGGGTTGGCCGTATAAGAGGTAAACCCCTGTTCCAATGATAAAATAGCCGCTTCCCGAACATTCCACGGGGTTACAAAATCTGGTTCACCAACCCCTAGTGAAATCACGCCTTCCATGCTGGATGCCAGATCGAAAAATTTACGAATCCCGGATGGCTGCAAATCCTTTACAGTCTCCGATAAATAATAGGAATATTCCTGTCTCATGGGGTTACCACCATTCGCCGGTCTTTGTCTCCGCCATCATCAAATAACACGCCATCGTGCTTGTATTTTTTTAGCATGAAATGAGTAGTGGTCGATACCACATTTTCAATCGGTGATAATTTTTCCGAGACAAAAGCCGCTACTTCCTGCATCGTATTGCCTTCTATCGTTATCGATAAATCATAGGCGCCGGACATTAAGTACAGGGACGATACTTCAGGAAAGCGGGAAATCCGTTCGGCCACCTCGTCAAACCCCACTCCCCGTTTTGGGGTCACCTTGACTTCAATCATAGCGACGACGTTTTCTTGCCCCTCCACCTTGCTCCAGTTAATCAAGGTCGGGTAACTCATAATAATTTTTCCGTCTTCCAGCTTCTTAATCGTTTCCCGGACCGTTTCCTCGCTGCACATTGCCATTAAAGCGATCGTTTCTACAGAAATTCTATGATTTTCCTCCAATATTTTTAAAATCTCAATTTCCTGATTGGTTAATTTCATCCGTTTTTCTCCTTTGGGTTAAATATATTCTATTGTTGATTGTAAATGGATTTTCGATGGCTGTCACGAGAAAACATACCTAAAAATGCGATTTTTAAGAGTAGGACAATGTATATCGGAGTAAATCTAATTTGTTAGTCTATATGTCAAAACAAGATTGTTGATCCAATATTTGGTAAATATTTTATATAATATTGTTATAATTTGTATGAAAAAAGGTTGGGAAAATTTTGGAATGACGACAAATTATAACACCGTAATGTAAAAGCACTATATATAATAATGACATCATGATTCATTAAGAAAACAGTCCTAATGAAATGAAATAACATAGTATATAGGTCATGCTTCATTAGTATTTATATAAAGCGATAATGAATGGGTTTAAAGGAAAGGAGCATAAGCAACCCAGATGGACAATCGATAGTGTTATAGGGGTGAGACAATGGTGATTACTGATGTGGAAACGCAAGTATTGGATGAGGAATGGGTAGCACTTATTTTAGAAGCAAAAGAACTGGGACTTTCCATTGATATGGTAAGACAATTTTTTGATCAGAGCAAAGATTAAAAGCGATAGATGCTTAAAAATACATAAAGTTGGCTGACTTTAAGAAGAGGTCTTTCCCTAAACCGGCGGACCCAAGTTCTTAAGTTCAGCCATCTTTTTTTCCTGTAAGATACTATTCAAGTATGGTTGGGAAAACTTATTTGTTACCAGGACCTTTAGAATCTACAATATCATCCATTATTCGGTCAGGAAGGCATCAGAATACCCGGCCTGTCTGATTTGGTCCAAGAGAGCCTGGGCATTTTCCCGGTTTTCAAATGCACCGGCCTGAACCCGGTACCAGGTTGTCCCCGTTATCACAATTGGTTTGACATAGGCCTCAAAGCCCTGTGAAATCAGGGAAGCGGCAGGATTGTTAGCATTTTCTTTGGATGTAAACGACCCGGCGATGACTTTGTAAAGTATACCTGCTCCAGGGACAGGGGCAGGGGCGGGATTTGACGCTGGAAATGGGGCTGCTTTGCGAGTGAGGCCGAATGCCCTGGCCAACCCATTGACATGGCCTTGGGCTGCATTTTCCCGCCATGATGCCTGTTTCATCAGGGTGCTGTCGTGGGCATTGCTGATAAACCCGTTTTCCGTTAAAACTGCCGGCATGGAGGATTCACGGAGCACATGAAAATTGGCCTTTTTTCTCCCGCGATCGGCCAGTTGATTCAATTTGCCCACTTCTTCATGAATGATAGCCCGATATTTTGAGGTTGTGGAAGAGTCCGACAGGCCGCTGTAAATATAGTCCTCATAACCTTGGGCAGAGCTTGGCCCGGAGTTGATATGGACAGACAAAAAAAGTTGCGCTCCCCAGGCGTTGGCTTCAATGGTCCGCTGACTTAGACTTTTTGTTGCATCACCAATTCGGCTCATCATCACTTCAATATTCTCATAGTTATTTAGAAGGATTGTCCGAATTCTTAGCGCAATATCCACTGACACATCTTTTTCATTCAAGCCATTCCCCTGCGCACCGGGATCATTTCCTCCGTGTCCCGGATCTAAATAAAGTTTCATTACCATCACCTCCTTACTTAGTTATTTTATTGAAAAAGTAAAAATTGGTACGGGCCTATGACCGATATGGCTTGTCCCCAATTATTATTTATAAAATAACAGGTGAATCAGACAGGGGGATTGAAAAAAAAGAAAACCCTTGCTTTCCAAGGGTTCCTAGTCTTCAAAGATTTTAACTTGTGATACTGCTTCGTACCGCCTGCATAGTACCGACCGCTGACTCAAGCATTCTTCCATAAAGGTTCAAAACGGATTGTCCGTAGCTGGCACCAGGAACAGCCCATTTTCCATTTAAGCCGGTCCAAGTTGGCGCGGAGCCGCGGGAGACTAAATGGAAGCGGGGGTCAACAAGCGGATATTGGTTTGGCAGCGGGTTCGTTGTGGTGTATGCATACAAATGCTGCATATGGGCAATGACTCCCTCTTCCGATGAGGCAAAGATTGCTCCCGGATTGCTGCCCCCAGTCGCCCCAATCCCGGCAAAATTGTTTTGTCCCGGCTGCACCGCTCCAGTAAACCGGAAAAAGTCCGTCTCGTGCATGGCTTGCGCAAAAGCAACGTCGCCTCTGATCCCGTAATATTGGCCAATTTGTAAATAAAGGTTACCTAATTCAGGCGCACTCGGATTGATTTGTTTGACAAATTGGTCCATCTGCATTGGGGACAGCAGAGTCGGGCCCAGAATGGTATCGACAGGCAGTGCATTATTGCCGGATTCTGTTCCTGCAACTGGTGTCTCAGCCAGGTCCGAATCAGGCGTTATGGTCACTGGCGTTTCGGGAACAGGATCGGCCGGCGTTTCAGGCTCAGTCGCAGCAGGCGGGGCTGTTTCAGAACTAGGTGCTGTTGGCTCAGCCGTGTTTGCCGGAGCCGAATTGCTTGCATCTCCCCGATCGGCAACGATAAAGGCATCCTGGAAACCGGCGCTTCTGAGTTCGGTCAGTTTATTTTCTGCATTCGCACGATTAGCGTAAGCACCTGTTTGCACCCGGTACCAGGACACTCCGTTGATGACCGTTGTATCCACAAAGGAATTAATTCCTCGTGCATGAAGCGAGGCCACCCGCTCGTCGGCATTATCTCTTGACCGGAATGAGCCTGCAAGCACTTTAAACAGGGTCCCAGCGGGCGCATTCGCCGTCTGCTGTGGGCTGCTTGACGCGGGCGGAGCAACAGGTGCTGGTGCTGGATTAGCCTTTGGCTGGAGATTAAACGCCCTGGCTAATCCATTGGCATGTCCTTGGGCAACGGTTTGGCGCCATTCCGGCTGACTCATGAGCGCAGCATCACTGGAATTGCTGATAAATCCGTTTTCCGTCAAAACCGCATCCATTTTAGATTCCCTTAGTACATGGTAATTGGCTTTTCTTCTTCCACGGTCCGGAAGCTGGTTTACTCTGATGACTTCTTCATGAATCATTTGTTGGATACTTGCGGTCCGGGACGAATCGGATAACCCGATGTAAATATAGTCCTCATAACCTCGGGCTGAACTGCCGGCCGAATTGATGTGAATCGACAGGAAAAAATTAGCCCCCCATGCATTGGCGTCGTTGGTCCGTTGAGCTAAGCTTACAGTGGCATCGGTCGTGCGGCTCATTTTCACTTGAACATTTTCATAGTTGTTGACTAAGATGGATTGTAAACGAAGGGCAATATCGAGTGTTATATCTTTTTCATTTAGTCCATTACCTTGGGCACCCGGATCCGCGCCTCCATGACCTGGATCTAAATAAATCTTCATTACATCTCCTCCATACTCTAATTTTCAGGCAGCAACAAGGGAAAGGTGGTATTGGCAGGTCCTTGTCATGTTATTCATTCGGCGCCCAACTTGTTCTAGGACTTTCGATTCCACTTTATTGGGAAAACAGGACTAGGGATAAAAACTGCATTTATTTGGTATGTGGGTATCTTTTACAATAGTATCATTCGAGCAGCCAGATTACGAAAGTGTTATAATACGGTAGGAAAGTGAATCTTAACTAAGGGGAAATGAAGCATGATACTAGTTGTCGGCGGTGCCGGCTACATTGGCAGCCATCTTGTTAAGGAATTAGTCGAAAAAGAAGAAGTAGTCGTATTGGACAACTTGTCTACCGGCCATCGGGAATCCGTCGACCCGCGGGCGATTTTTGTGAAAGGTAATCTCGGGAACGAGGATGACCTCAATATGGTCTTTAGAAGTTATCCAATCAAAGCAGTCATGCACTTTGCCGCCAACAGCCTTGTTGGGGAGTCAGTAGTAGACCCGTTAAAGTATTATGAAAATAATGTGGCTGCTACGTTAACTCTATTAAAAGTTATGACGAAATTCAAGGTGAAGAATTTTATTTTTTCATCAACGGCCGCGACCTACGGAATTCCAAGTGTGGATATTATCAATGAATCGACGCTAACGGCGCCAATCAATCCGTACGGACATTCCAAGCTCATGGTTGAGCAAATCCTCGCTGATTTTTCAAATGCTTACGGATTGCATTATGTGGTGTTGCGCTACTTTAACGCAGCGGGTGCACATGAGTCCGGCGTGATGGGGGAAAGCCATAATCCTGAGACCCATTTAATTCCAATTATCCTGCAGCAGCTGTTAGGACAGAGGGAAAAGATTTCGGTGTTTGGCTCGGATTACGATACGAACGACGGCACCTGTATCCGTGATTATATTCATGTCACCGATTTGGCTTCCGCCCATATCCTTGCCCTTGAGGCGCTCCTCTCTGGCAAAAAAACAGCCGAAGTTTACAATCTTGGAAACGGCCTTGGTTACTCGGTGAAAGAGGTTATTGAAACTTGCGAAAAAGTAACGGGCAAACAAGCGAATGTGGAAATGGCCGACCGCCGTGCCGGCGACCCAGCAAGACTGGTCGCTTCATCCGATAAAATCTTTTCTGAACTTGGCTGGAAAGCTGAACGTAACCTGGAAAAGATTATCGCCGACGCTTGGAACTGGCATCAAAACCAACGGTACTAAGCCTAGTTGCCCAAAAATGAAAAAATGGAAATACTAATAAAAAATGAAGCCAGGGCAAATGCCTGGCTTCATTTATTTTTATTGTAAAAACGCTAATTGAATAAAGAATAGCACTGCAAACACCCAAACCAGCGGATGGACTTCACGCCATTTTCCCTTGGCTGCTTTTAAAAGTGGGAAGCTGATAAAACCGAGCGCAATTCCAGTGGAAATACTGGAAGTAAGCGGCATACTCAAAATCGTCAAGAATGCAGGAAACGCTTCATCAAGCTCATTCCAGCGGATTTTCGCAATGCTGCCCATCATCAAGCTGCCGACAATAATCAGCGCCGGTGCCGTAATGGCGGAAATGCCGGAAACCGCACTAACCAGCGGTCCAAAAAAGGCCGATAGGATAAACAAAATGGCAACCGTCAATGATGTCAGCCCGGTCCGGCCGCCTGCAGCGACCCCGGATGTCGACTCAATAAAGGCCGTGGTCGGGCTGGTACCAAAAATCGCGCCAACAGCGGTTGCAATCGAATCAGAGAGCAGTGCATGACGGGCTCGCGGCAGTTTGTCCCCCTTCATTAACCCTGCTTGATTGGCTACGCCGACCATCGTTCCAGTCGTATCAAAAATCGTTACCAGAATGAACGAGAATACAACGGCGTACAGACTGTAATGGATAACATCTGTAAAAGCGGTCAGCGGATTGGAAATCATTAGACCCTCAGGAAAGGATGGCAATGCGACAAATCCTTCTTTAAAGTGAATTTGCCCCGTGAAAAAGGCAATAATTCCCGTAATGATCATGCCAAAAAATAATGCCCCGTTGACCCTAAGCGACATCAAAATAAGAGTGATGGCCAGTCCAATCAGTGTTAACACGACAGATTTCTCATGAAGGTTGCCCAGTTTCACCAAATTGCTTGGGTCCGCGACAATAATTTTCGTTAAGCGCAAACTGATAAAAGCGATAAATAGACCAATTCCTGCCGTAATCCCATATTTTAAATTCTCCGGAATGGCTTCAATTAATTTTTCCCTAAGTGGCGTTAATGACAAAATCACAAATATAATGCCGGCTACAAAAACAGCAGCAAAAGCCGTTTGATAGCTAATCCCTTGGTGGGCGCCGACAACGGAGTAGGCAAAGTACGCATTGAGGCCCATCCCTGGCGCAATGGCAATTGGATAATTGGCAAACAAGGCCATCCACAGGGTACCGACGACGGATGCGATAATCGTAGCGGTGAACACTTGCTGAAATGGCACCCCTGCACCGGATAGAATCACAGGGTTGACGACCACAATATAAACCATGGTAAAAAAGGTTGTAATACCAGCCATCACTTCTGTTTTGATGCTGGTTTGGTTCTCTTGCAATTTAAACATAGAAGTTCCTCCAAAACACGAACGATATAATATCAACTTAACTATAATATTCGTTTGATAGTAATATTTCAATAGGTAAATTTAGTTTATCCCTTTTGCGTCCATTCATGACCCCTGTCGTCAGCTTGTTTCTGATTGCTATGTTTTATATAGTAATATGTAAGATTTTTACATAACAAATTTGCGTGATTGCCAATAGGGGGTTATTCCCATCCATATCAGTCATTTTTTCATTAAACGGCCAGTGTTTACTTTGGTTACAATGCTTCTTGCCGTCATCTTAGGAGCGGTTTCCTTATTCAATATCCCGATGAAGTTGATCCCTGAAATCAGCCCGCCAGTCGGGGTAATCGTCACCACCTATCCGGGAGCCAGCCCCAAAGAGATTTTGGAGAAGGTGACCAAACCGTTAGAAAGCAGTTTGGCCACCCTGCCTGGCATCAAAACCATGACATCCACGTCACAGGAAGGTGCCAATCTCATCATTTTGCAGTTCTCTTGGGCAACCGACATGGAGGATGTGCAGGATGAAGTCCTTCAAAGGCTCGACATGACGATGTTGCCTGATGACGTCGGGAAGCCAAGGTTTTTAAAATTTGACCCATCGCAATTTCCAATCCTCCAGCTATCGCTCCAAGCCAACAGGAATGAAGTAACCTTAAGGCAACTGGCGGAACAACTCAAGCTGGAGCTGAACAAGGTAGATGGGGTGGCAAGCGTAAATCTTTCCGGAACTTCTGTTAAGGAGGTTCGGATTGAGTTGGACCAAGAAATGCTGCGAATGTTCGGGCTCAGCCAAGCTGATGTCGTTCACATCATCCAAGCCAATAACATATCGCTTCCAGGCGATACCATCGTCACAGAGGGAAAAGAGCTGACCACCCGAATCATTTCAACGATTGATTCTATTGAAACCCTAAAGGGGCTGACGGTCGGCATCAATCCCATGAACGGGATGCCGCTCCTATTGGCCGACATCAGCCAAATCGAATTAACCAAGGCGGACGACCATACGATTACCCGAACCAACCGGAAACCATCTGTCCTGTTGAGTGTCCTGCAGCAATCTGATGCCAATACCGCAGCTGTTTCCAAAGAATTCACCAAGCGGCTAAAGGAACTTTTGGAAAAGGAAAAATACAAGGACATTGAATCGGAAATCCTGTTTGACCAAGGGGATTACATCCGGATGGCAATTGGCAGCATCTCCGATTCGCTGTGGATTGGCGGTCTTTTAGCCATGGCCATCCTATTCTTGTTTTTAAAAAATATTACCAGCCCGCTGATTATCGGCGTCGCGATTCCTTATTCGGTCATAGTCACCTTCGTGCTGATGTATTTTTCTGGGTTTACCTTAAACATTATGACCCTCGGCGGACTGGCACTTGGGATTGGGATGCTGGTTGATAACTCGATTGTTGTCATCGAGAACATTTACCGGCACTTGTCGATGGGAAAAACCGCACAGTCAGCGGCCATCGACGGGACCAAAGAAGTGGGGGCTGCCATTACCGCTTCCACGTTCACCACGGTGGTGGTTTTTTTACCGGTGGTCTTTATCACAGGAATTATCGGGGAACTGTTTACCGAATTTGCCTTGACCATCTCCTTTAGCTTATTGGCTTCCTTATTTGTGGCACTGACGGTCGTCCCGATGCTGGCAAGCCGTTTGATAAAAAAACCAATCCACATCCGGGAAAACAGGCGGCAGAAAAATAGCTGGCAGAAGCGTCTGGAAAAATCAGTCCGTTGGGCGCTCAGCCACCGGGCTTTGGTGTTACTTTTGACCGTCATTTTACTAGTCGTCAGCTGCTTTGGATTAACAAAGGTGGGGACGGCTTTTTTACCCAACACGGATGAAGGATTTTTTAGCGTTGTGGTAGACCTGGAAAATGGGGCTGCTCTTACGGAAACGGAGAAAGTCATGACTGCGCTTGAAAACCGGCTGAAGGATGAAGCGGAGGTGGATACCTATGTAAGCCTGATTGGTACCACGCAAGAGGAGAGTTTCAGGGGCACGACCAAAGCAAATGTTGCCGAACTTTACGTGAAAATGAAAGACCTGAACGGCAGGGGCCGCACGACCTTTGCCTTTGTGGACGATGTGAAGGAAGAATTGAAAAAAGCCGCCAGGCAGGCCAATAAGACGGCGGAGCTTTCCTTTAACCTGCAATCCACAAGCGGAACACACCCCAATACCCTTACATTTAGTGTGCGGGATACGGATAAACAGCGGTTAAAACAGTCTGTCGATAAGATTTATGATCGCTTAAAAGGGCTTAATCAGGTGAATGAATTATCGACCGACTTGATGGAAAAAGTGGACGAGGTCCAAATAACGGTTGACCGGGACAAGGCCTTGATGAATGGATTGGCCCCCGCGCAAATCGCCATGATGGTTAATGATGTCACCCAGGGGACCAGAGCCACCCGGATAGTAACAGGGAATGGGGAAATCTATAGTGTTTTTGTCGAGTATGACCGCGAAATCACAAAGGATTTGGACGGGCTAAAGGGGCTGCTCATGAAAAAGCCAGATGGCAGCTATGTGACGCTGGGGGAGGTAACCCATATAGAGCGAAAAAGCGGACCGGCTGCTATCAGGAGAATGAACCAGCAGGATGCCGTCCAATTCACATTGAAATACAAAACCACCACCAATTTGGGTGAAATGGGAAAACGGGTGGATCAGGAACTTGCCAAATTGAACTTGCCTGCTGAGACGGAAGTGGTGTTTAGCGGGGAACGGGAACTGCTGCAATCTTCATTGGACGACTTAATTTTCGCTTTTATCCTTGCCATCGTGTTTATTTATCTGGTAATGGCGGCCCAGTTTGAATCATTAAAATACCCATTTGTCATCATGTTTACCGTTCCTTTGATGGTGATTGGCGTGGCCGCAGCATTAACCATCACGCACACGCCAATCAGTCTAACCGTCATCATTGGGGGAATTGTCCTGGCGGGCATTGTGGTTAACAATGCAATCGTAATCGTTGACTACATGAATCAAAAGAAGGCAGCCGGTATGGATAAGGCAGAAGCCATCGTCGTGTCGGTGAAGGATCGGACAAGGCCGATTTTAATGACCGCGTTGACGACGATCCTTGGATTAATTCCGCTGGCGTTGGGGATCGGGGAAGGCACGGAAATCAACCAGCCGATGGCCATTACAGTGATCGGCGGCCTCGTCAGCAGCACCTTCCTTACCTTGTTTGTCATACCCATCGTCTATAGCCTGTTTGACAAGAAGTAGACAGTGTAGTTCATTCCAAATAAGGATCATATTACCAACGTATTTGGGGATAATATATCTGTTTAATGGCCATGGATGAGGGAGGATTCAGGTTTGGTAAGTAAAATCCATTTACTATTCGTTTCATTGGTGCTAATGGCCGGCGTCATCGCTGGACAATGGCGGCCATTGCGTGTTGCGGCGGAAGAGGGGGAACCTGTGATTCAATTGCGTTTATTGGAAACGACCGACATACATGTGCATTTGGCCAACTATGATTATTATCAAACAAAAGAGGACCAGGGAGTGGGGCTCGTCAAAACCGCCTCGCTGATTAAGCATGCGCGGGAGGAAGTCCTCAACTCCCTTTTATTTGATAATGGTGACAACATTCAAGGTAACCCATTAGGTGACTATGTGGCCAAGGTAAAAGGTTTGAAAAATGGCGAAACCCATCCGGTATTCCGCGCCTTGGACCGCATGGGATATGATGCCGTAACAGTCGGCAATCATGAATTCAATTACGGGTTGGATTATTTGAACCGGGCCATTGAAGGGGCAAAAATGCCGGTGGTGAACGCAAACGTTTATCAAGCCATGGAAGATGAACCCTATTTTGTTCCTTATGTCATCTTGGACAAAAAAGTCGTTGATAATTTGGGTCATACCCATAATTTAAAAATTGGCGTCATTGGCTTTGTTCCTCCGCAAATCATGGAATGGGATAAAACCAACCTGGAGGGAAAGGTCACGGTCAAGCCCATTGTGGAGACTGCCAAAAAATATATTCCGGTTATGAAGAAGAAAGGGGCCGATGTGATTGTGGCCCTTGCGCATACCGGAATCAGCAGTGAATCGTATGAACCCGGCATGGAAAACGCCGCCTATTATTTGGCACAGCTCGACGGAATTGATGCCATTTTATCTGGGCACTCCCACAATCTTTTTCCGGGGCCGTTATATAAAAATTTGCCCCATACGAATCTTGAAAAAGGGACCATCCATGGGAAGCCTGTCGTCATGGCTGGAGCATTTGGCAGCCACCTTGGAATCATTGACCTAAATCTGCAAAAAAAGCAGGGCAAATGGTCCGTAGTGGACGGAAAAAGCATGGTCTGGGGGATTGATGATGAAAAAGTAGAAACTCTTGCCCCGCCCGATCAGGAGATCATGAAAGAAATATTACCCGAGCATCAAGCAACGATTGACTATGTGAATCAGCAGGTCGGGGAAACAACAACCCCCATATACAGCTATTTTGCCCTTGTGCAGGATGACCCTTCCGTGCAAATTATTAATAATGCGCAAAACCAATACTTAGTGGAAAAATTAAAAGACCCTGCCTACGGGAAATTTTCAAATCTACCTGTTCTCTCGGCGGCAGCTCCCTTTAAAGCAGGTGGACGCGGCGGACCAGGGTATTATACTGACATACCTGCAGGCACGTTAGCAACTAAAAATATTGCGGATTTATATGTGTATCCCAATATGCTCCAGGCTGTCTTAATCAACGGTGCACAGCTAAAGGAGTGGCTGGAAATGAGTGCGGGTCTCTTTAATCAGATTAACCCAACACAGCAGGGGGAGCAGCAGCTCATCAATCCCCGTTTTCGTTCCTATAATTTTGATGTCGTTGATGGGGTGAACTACCAAATAGATGTGACAAAGCCTGCCAAATATGACCCTAATGATAAACTGATTCATCCAAATTCCAGCAGGATCGTGAATCTCACTTATCAAGGAAAGCCGGTGACGCCTGATCAGAAGTTCATTGTCGCCACGAATAATTACCGGGCTGGAAGCAAAACGTACCCGGGAGTTAGCCAAGGGGAAGTGATTTTTAATGGCCCGGATGAAACCCGGCAAATTCTGATGAACTATATCCAAGAAAACGAAACGCTTAGCCCGACTGCTGATGGCAATTGGTCGATAGCGAAATTCAATGGAACCGCGACGGCTGTATTTGAATCCTCGCCAAGTGCCCAAAAGTTTGCCAAGCAATTCGCCGATATTCAATACCTCGGTCCTTCAAACGGGGGATTTTCCAAATACCTTTTGGATCTAACTGTACAATAAAAAGGGCAGTGCGCGCGGCACTGCCCTTTTTATTTTCTTACTTTAAATCCTCTATCGAATCAATATCCATATACGACGGAACTACCAGTCCCAGTTTGGTGCCTTTTAGGTTTTCTCCCAGATCTTCGAATTTGCCTTTATATTTTTCGTAATAGTCGGCATGGGTGGAAGGCAGCCAGGCAGCCACGATGCCGTCTAAGCTTCCGTCCGCAATACCGGTCCACATGGGGCCAGCTTCGACCTGGCGGAGAGTTACCTTATAGCCGAGGTCCGACAGCACTTTTCCAACGACATTCGTGCTGGCAATTTCACTATCCCATGCCACATAGCCAAGAGTCAGCTTATCACCGGATACTTTGTTGACACCATCCGTCCATTCACTGACTTTATCAGTGTTATCTTTTATCCAGCTGGCAGCGGCATCTTCAGGAGAAGTCCCGCCTTGAATATCGTTCATGACAATGGCCATATCGTCAGCTGTCCAATTGAAATGATCGAGTACCTGATAAGCCTCTGGGGCATCTTTCTTTAAGCCGTTGCGCACGACAGTATGAATGCTTTCGTCTTTCCCAAAAACACCTTTTGGGTCCTCTAAGTATTTTAAATCAAAGCTGGCAAACATCCAGTGTGGTGTCCAGCCGGTGACTATAATTGGTTCCTTTTTGTCATAAGCTTTTTTCAGGGCAGCCGTCATCGCTGCACTGGAACCTTCCACGAGTGTCCAGTCGTCTAGGCCATATTCCTCAATGGCTTTTGCGCTGGCCTTCATTAAGCCGGCACCAGGGTCGATTCCGATGATTTTATAATCGACCGATTCGCCCACAGATTCAGAACCTGAAGTCTCTTTGTCACCGCTGGTCTTGTCGGACCCGCAGGCGGCGAGCCCCAATGCTAGTAAGGCTGCCGAAAGCATGAACATCCACTTTTTCCTCATTACATAACTCCCCTTTGTTTTTTATTTTTTCCTATATTTTGAGTGATCCGGTCGAGGACGATGGCGATGACCACAATTGCCAAACCGGCTTCAAACCCTTTCCCGATTTGAATCTGGGTGACCGCGCGGTATACATCCGCACCCAGTCCCGGCGCCCCAACCATGGATGCGATCACCACCATTGACAGGGCCAGCATGATGCTTTGATTAATCCCGGCCATAATCGTTGGCATGGCAAGCGGCAGCTGAACCTTTACCAGCTTCTGACGTGTGGTTGATCCAAAGCTTTCAGTGGCTTCGATAATATCCGCAGGCACCTGTTGAATTCCAAGAATGGTCAGGCGGATTGTCGGCGGCATGGAAAAGATGACGGAAGCAACCACGCCAGGAACCACGCCGATATTAAAGAAGAAGATGGCAGGTATTAAGTAAACAAACGCCGGCATGGTTTGCATAAAGTCCAAAACCGGAGTAATCATTTGCCGGAAAGCTTGTTTTTGTGACGCCCAAATTCCGATAGGCACTCCAAGTAGAATCGAGATGATAACAGCTGTTAAAACAAGTGCCAGTGTTTCAAGCATCGGTTCCCAATACCCTAAATTGGCAATTAAAAATAAACCAATCAAGGTGAATAACGCCAAACCTTTATTTGATACTTTCCAGGCGAGTAAGGTTAAAAGAATCATAAGTACATAGGATGGAATAAATTCAAATCCGGCAACCAGTCCATCTACAACGGCTTCAAGGACGTTAGTGATTCCATCAAAAGCTGCTTCCAAGTTGACCGTCAGCCAGTTTACTAGAACATCGACCCAATCAGCAATGGGAAGCTTAGGTAACCAGTTTTCCATATCAATTCACCCCCTCAACTGAACCGAATGGCCTATCTGGCAATTCCGACTGGCCTGACGCCACTTCCGTTCTCGTGGTTTGCACAAGCTGCCATTCCTCTGTTCGGCCGGCTAAAGCCCCGATCACAGCGCCTCTGACCAAGATGCCAAGAAGACGTTTTTTCTCATCGACTACCGCAACGGGAATGACGGCAGTAGAAACTTTTTCAAATAAGTCGGTTAATACGGTATCCGGCAGTACCGTAGGGACATTCTCTTGTAAAATTGAGGGCAGCCCTTCTTTTCGTTCAAGGGCATCCTTGGCGTCTGAAGCAGTGATTGCTCCAAGCAAGGTTTTCTTTTTATCCACGACGTATATACTTGAGATTCCTAGTTCTCTCATCGTTTGCAATGCGACCCTTGGCCCTTTGTCAATAGATATTGACTCTGCACGTTTCATGACGTGACGGGCTGTTAATACTTTAGAAAGGTCAACATCTTCTACGAATCTCTCAACATAGTCATTGGATGGGTTCATCAGAATTTCCTCAGGGGTGCCGATTTGGACAATCACTCCGTCTTTCATGAGAGCAATCCGGTCTCCAATCCGGAGCGCTTCGTCCAAATCATGAGTGATAAACACAATCGTTTTTTTCATGGTGGACTGCAGTTCCAGCAATTCATCCTGCATATCTTTCCGAATCAATGGATCCAAGGCGCTGAAGGCTTCATCCATCAGTAAAATATCGGCGTCATTGGCCAGTGCCCGGGCCAGCCCGACCCGCTGCTGCATCCCGCCGCTTAATTGGCTGGGATATTGCTGCTCATAACCTTCGAGGCCAACGAGCTTCAAAGCCCTCATCGCTTGATCTTGACGCACTGTTTTCTCAATTCCCTGGATTTCTAAGCCGTATTCAGTATTTTCGAGTACGGTGCGATGGGGGAGGAGGGCAAATTTCTGAAACACCATGCTAATTTTTTTTCGACGGAGGTTAATCAGTTGTTCCTTGTTCATCTTGATGATATCCTCGCCGTCTACGTAAATTTCACCTGAGGTGGGTTCAATTAGTCGATTCAGCATTCGTACTAAAGTCGATTTGCCGCTTCCTGAAAGGCCCATAATGACAAAAATTTCGCCCGCTTCCACCTTAAAACTAGCTTGGTTGACCCCAACGGTTGCGCCTGTCTTCTTTAAAATATCCTGCTTGGCTTCACCTTCTTTTAATAGCTTCATAGCCATCTTTGGCTTGCCAAAAACCTTTGTGACATTCCGAACTACAATCTTATTCATTTGTTCACCAGCCTTCATATCCTTATAAAAAGTGTTAGACTCTTCTATGGTGCCTGATGATGATTTTAAAAGTAACAACTTTTACTTTTTAATTGTATTGTTACTTGGATGCAATTGGCAAATGTGGTAATTGGTTAAAATCGTTCATAAAGTACGTACAGAAAAAACTGAATATAATAAATTTATAAAATACTTAGAAATCCTCCCGAATACTTCGGTTTCCTCCCAAAGTGTTTTCTTTACTTTTAAAATTATCGTGTTAGTCTTATAAAAGATACGTAATAGAAATGGGTGGGAATGAACCATGGAAGGTGAAAAGAGGCTAGTTCAGGCCCGTGAACGGGTAATCGAGGCAGTATCGCAGAACATGAATTTATACGGGGTTACGGAATCCGTTGGACGGTTGTATGGCGCTTTGTATTTCCAAGATGGTCCTTTGACGCTTGATGAAATGAAGGAAGAGCTCGGTATGAGTAAAACGAGCATGAGCACTTCTGTTCGAATTCTCCAAGACCTTAAAATGGTGGATAAGGTTTGGAAAAAAGGGGTAAGGAAGGACCTCTACCAGGCGGAATTGGATTGGTATCAGACCTTTATCGACTTTTTTACCATCAAATGGAGAAATGGCATCTCAATTAATGTCTCGGCAATGGAAAAGTCACGTTCGGAATTGGAATCACTTGTAAAAGATCCTATGGTGGATGAGCAGATTAAGCAGGAGGCAGCCAGTGACTTTGAAAAGCTGATCGAAGCACTTGAATATTATGATTGGCTCAATCGGTTGGTTGACAGCTTTGAATCAAAAGAAATTTTTAACTATATCCCCAAACAGTCAAACAAAAAAGAAAACCAGCTTAACGAAAGGGCCTGACCCCGATGTTAAGCTGGTTTTTGTTTAGTTTACACGTTGGATACGGCCTTCTGCTTTGTACTCGAATGGGTTTGCAAGTGTTTTGACGTAGTCCACAGTTGCTTGCAGGTCATCTGAACCCACTTCTAACCCGCTCGCCAGCGGAAGAATTCCGTAGCTGGCATTGCCATACATGTAATTGTTTACGACAACGGAATATTCTTTATTTGGATCGATTTTGCTTCCATCTGGCAAGAAGATATCTACGACTTGGCCAGTTCCGGCAGCACTGTCGAAGGTGAAGGTATACTTGAATCCGGCAATATGGAAGTCAAGTCCTCTTGCGGTAATTTGCTTGTTCAATACCTCCCGAAGATCTGCGCCGCTAAGGTTGGTTTTGTTCAGCACATTTCCAAATGGCTGGATCGAGAATAAATCACCGAAAGTAACTTCTCCGGCGTCCAGATTGGCACGGACACCTCCGCCGTTCATCAGGGCAAAGTCACTGCCCATGGCTTGTTTCATACCATCGGCAATCAAGTTTCCCAAACCATTGTCTGCATTTTCGCCAACTGCCACAAATGCTGAAGGGTACGCTTTAACTAAATTAACCGAAGAATTTCCGACTACTTGAGCCTTCAGTGGCGCTACCAAGTCTTCATATTTTTTCATGATCGCCGAAACTTCAGGATCTGGAGTGTATTGGTCTTGATAAACAGTAACCACTTCGGCTTCTTTTTTGACAATGTCGCCTGTTTCAGGGTTGATGAGCAAATCGACATCAGAGAAGGCAGAGCCGTAAGAATAGGCTTGGACGATTAACTTGTTGTCCACGACCTTGTCATTGTAAACATGGTTATGGGCTGAAAAAATAACATCCACTTCATCGTCTACTTTTTCGGCAATTCTTGATGCATCATATAAATCCGTATAACCGTCTTGTGCTGCTGGATTATGGGCAAGCACCACAATGGCCTTCACGCCTTGTTTCTTTAACTCGGCTGTATATTTATTAATAGCTTCTACTTCATCAGTAATTTGCAGGTTCTCATTGCCTTTGGTCACAATCATATCCGGAGTTTCTTGGGTGATGACACCGATAAAGCCAATTTTTTGGCCTGCTACTTCTTTAATGGTATATGGCTCGTTTGTGATCAGCTTACCCGTTGATTTGTCAAAAGCATTCGCCGCTACAACAGGGAAGTCCATTCCATCATAGCCTTTCGTTCCTTTTGGATGTTCGCCGCCATTCATCATTCGGCGCAGCTCGGCAATGCCTTCGTCAAATTCATGGTTTCCCAGGGTGCCGACATCCATGCCTAAAGACTCCAATACTTCAACAGTTGGTTCATCTTGGAACAGGGCGGAGATCAGCGGACTTCCGCCAATCATGTCTCCGGCATTGACAAGCAGGGTATTAGGATTCGTGGCTTCCTGCTGGCGAATCGCAGCGGCTGTGTATTCCATGCTGCCGGCAAGCCGGTCTCCCACTTTCGTGTCTGTATCAAGCTGGCCATGCAAATCATTTATACCAAGCAGCTGCACGTTTACGGGTGTGAAGCCGATGTCCAGTTTATAAATTCCAAATCCTTGAGCGTCTTTCTTTCCAGTATAGGAGATATTGCCGCTGTCCTTGGTATAATTCGCGCCTTCTGGTGAAGAGGTAAAGGTCACGTTCACATCTCCAGGAATAGGGGCAATCGACCAGTTATTATCAGCTGTTGGTGTTATGGTTCCGACTTCTGAGATATAGTCCATCAAGATTTGACGGTTTTCATCAGCAGAATCAATGACGAGTTCACTGCCTTTGACACCAGGGAAGTTCCCGCCTCCGCCGGCACGGTAGTTATTCGTGACCACGATAAAGTCTTGGTTAAGATCTACTGGTTGTCCATTGTAAGTCAGGTTCACAACACGGCTTGAGTCAGGGTTGACCACATTCCCTTTTACATCATATTTTGCTGGGACCGTCACATCAATTTGGTATTGTACTCCGTCGATGACATCAAAGTTATAAACCGGAAAATTAGGATCTAATAAAGCTTGTTCATCGGTTTTTTTAGGGTCAATCGTATTATATTTGCCAGCTGTCATTTCAATCCATTCTTTAACGGTAGAGCCTTTTACTTTTATCGCTTTTAATGTGTTGTCATACAGGTAAAGGTCTCCTGCGCTTCGGATGGTTAAATCGCCTTCTTTAATTTCCGTATATTCCGCGACTCCGTTGCGTCCGGCTTTAAATGGAGCACCGACAGACAGAACTGGCAGGTCTTTCAGTTCAGGCTTGTTCGTGGCAATGTACTTTTCTGCATACCACTTTTGTGCATTGGTTACCACTTGGATGGAAGGGTCATCCTGCACAAGGGCAAAATAGCTGTAAATGTCATCGGTTGTTTTGCCGATTGGTGTATTGACGTAATTAATCGTTGCTTCGTGGTCGGCTTTAACAGCGTCCACAATAGATTTCACTGGTTCTACCGCCGGCGAATCAATCTCGCGTGTCTGTGATTGAGAATCGGCTACTTTCCATTTGCCTTTTTCCTTAACAAGATCCAGGTCGATAATTCCTAATGAACCGCCGCCATAACCGGCTTGAACGGCAGGAACACCGTTTATGGTTCCTTTAGCATTGTCTACTCCAGGAAGAACTTTGCCGCTGGCATCTTTAAATAGTCCATCCAGTGCAGTTTCTGATTTTGCCGGGAATAGTTTATGAGTATGAGAGAAGGTAATCGCATCTATGCCAGGCACTTCACTTAGTGCGTATATGACATCTTCTGTATTATCTTTATTTCCGCTGAATCCGGAGTGAGTCATGGCAACAATAATGTCTGCGCCTGCTTCACGCATTTGCGGGATAAAATTCTTCGCCGTATCCACGATATTTTTGGTTATGACTTTTCCATCAAGGTTAGCTTTATCCCAGTCGTTGATTTGCGGAGGCACGAAACCGATGAAACCCACTTTAATGACATTTGTCTTGCCATTTTTATCGGTTACTTTTTTATTGATAATTTTATAGGGAGTAAATTGGTTTACATCATTATCTGGATTAGTATCATGGTCATCTACATAAACGTTAGCGTTGATGTATGGGAAATTTGCATCATCATAGGCTTCTTCAAGGAAATCCAGACCATAGTTAAACTCGTGGTTGCCCAAGGTGGCCATATCGTAACCCATTTGGTTCATCGCTTTAAATACCGGATGGACTTCTCCCTCTTCTAATGGATCCACTTTGGCTTTATAAGTGCCAAGAGGAGTCCCCTGAATCAAGTCCCCGTTATCAACCAATAGGGTGTTTTTGGCTTCCCCGCGGGCTTTATTCACCAGCGCGGCTGTGCTGGCAAGTCCAACTTTTGCATATGGGGCATTTTTGTAATAGTCATAGTTTAGCAGGTTCGTATGAACGTCGGTGGTTTCCATTAGCCGAAGATTTACTTCAGATTGAATGGAATCCTTAGGACCTTTCGCATTTGATTGGGCATTGACTTGTGTGGCTGAGAAGAACGGCATGGCAAGTAGTGTTACGGCAAGTGACGTTGACAAGATTTTCTTAGTACCGCTGGAATTTGTCTTTTTCAACCTGGTTTATCCCCCTAATTTTTATTTTTTTGCAGCAAAAAATGTCAGAATCCTTCCCAAAACAGAAATGGTGAGCTGACTTGAACTGTAAAACGAACAACCGCTACCTATTCTTAATACTCTGTTTTTTATTAAGAATATCCTTTCTGGTTTTTCTCCTGGATTTCTGGTATTTTGATCATTTTCTGCTTTTTTTTGTATCCAGTTCCTCTTTATCATAAGAAAATTCTATGTTTTCTGTAAGGGAAAGAAGTCATAGGACAATGGGTGCGTTTTCTCCGAATGATTAGTATAACAGTTGCCATGAATATACGTATTTCGACTGAAATTATTAATATACGACACTATTTATTGTCGAATATTCGTATTTTGAGGGAGTGGGATAAGGTAGGAGGATATAGGAAAATATAACTATAGCGCAGGGTTGTTTACAAAAAATTTACATGTGAATTTTGTAGATTGAAATGCTCTGTTATAGTAATATCAAATGGAATTTATTAAATATATTGGTGAATCGACTTAAGATATTGAAGGATGAAAAATATGAAAAAAACATTAAAAGATTTTGCCATGATTTTGGTTGGTGCTGTCATTTTTGCAGTTGGTGTCAGCTGCTTTACGATTCCTAATCATTTGTCGGAAGGAGGCATTTTAGGAATCACCATTATCACACACTATCTATTCCAATGGTCCCCTGGCATTGTTAACTTCGTATTAAATGCCGTTCTGCTTGCTATTGGCGCTAAATTTTTTGAAAAAAGAACGTTAATTTATACGCTGATTTCCATTGCGGCCTGTTCGGGATTTTTATATGTAATGGAGGATATGGGGAAAAAGCTAACGGACGATTCCTTATTAGCGTCGCTGTTTGCCGGTCTGTTAGTAGGCATTGGATTAGGGTTTATTTTTAGAGCGGGAGGAACGTCAGGTGGAACTACCATTCTAGCTAGAATCGGGAATCAATTATTTGGGTGGAGTATTGGCAATGTCATGCTGGTTTTAGATTTGGTAGTTGTGGCGGGATCGGTCTTCATCATTGGTTTGGAAAAAACGATGTATACGGTGCTGGTCGTGTATATCGGGGCTAAGGCAATTGATTTTATCGTCGAAGGGCTTGATGAGAGGGTGGCCGTGCTAATTATTTCCAACAACTCAGGAGAGATACTCGAAATAATTAAGAATAAAATGCTGCGTGGCCTTACCGTATTGGACGGACGTGGGGGTTACACGGGGCAAAATAAACAGGTACTTTATATAGTAATTAGCAAGCAAGAAATTGTCCGCCTTAAGAATTTGATTCATGAGACGGATAAAGATGCGTATGTTACGGTTCATAATGTGCATGAAGTAATGGGTAAAGGCTACAAAGCCAGTTAGAAAGGAACCAGTCCCTATTTCGGGACTGGTTTTACTTTATTAATCAGGTTAAAGTATCCTCTTGCTGATTGTTTTGTTGGATCAGGTCCCTTACATCCTGAGTGATTTTATCAAAGGTTTGGTTGACACGATCCATGACTGCCTCTGGATCGTTTGCTGCCTTGCCCTCGCTGCGGTTATCTTTATCCATGCTATCACCTCCAATGATAGGATGTGTAAATATGGAATGTATAAACATGAAAATTTGGCGGGAGGTTCGGCAAAGCAAGGGCGTGACCGGCATTTAACCGGGAATGCTTGGTTACCAATAAAATCCAAAAGTAAGTCGTAAGTTTGCAAAAATAGGTGGTAAAGAGCTAAAGATGTGTCGTAAACCAGGGAAAATAGGCAGTAAAAGTCTACAGAGGGACCATCAGACTGCCGGTGGCAACCAATAATGGCCGAGAGATTGTTTTGTTTTATTGCACCCATAAGCTCCCCCTCCCGTAAAATAAATAAAGAACGCGGGGAGGTGCAACCATGTATCCTTTTACCAATTATTTGGATGCGATAAACAGACAGACCAACCAACTCATCGGTGACATTGAACGGGCAATCAATGGGGAATATAGCGCCATTGACTGCTACGCCAAGCTGGCCAATTTGGCACGAAACCAACAAGAACGGGAGCAAATTCTTGAAATTCGCCAGGATGAAATCAAGCATTACCAACATTTCGTCCAAATTTATCAAAACCTGACCGGTAGGCAGGCACAGCCGAAAATCATCGAAGATTGCCCCAACACCTATGTGGCGGGTCTCGAGTTTGCCCTTCAGGATGAACAAAAAACAGTCGATTTTTACCTGGAAATTTCCGATATGGCCACAGACCCCTATATCAAGGAAGTATTCAATAGGGCAGCCAAAGACGAACAGAACCATGCTGTGTGGTTTCTTTACTATTTTGTCAAAGCTAAATAAAAATGCGGCAAGCACCGTGTGTGGACAATACTGCAAATTTGTTCACGCACGGTGCTTGCCGTTTAATGGAGTGGTGGTCCGCAGGTTATTCATTGCCGTTAGATGTCCTTTTTTCCTTTGGTGCCTCGCTTGCAGAGGCCTGATTTTGACTGGCTTCCCCTGTTTTCCTCTTTTTGTCGCTCAAATTAGGTAGGATGAGCAGGGCGAGGATAATCAGCAAAGCCCCAAAGAACTGTTGTGTTCCGAAAATGAGATAAATTCCGTAAATGATCATGAGAATACCAATCAGCCGTTGAATCCATCTGATGATTCTCAGAGCTATCCCCCCTAGATGTATTGATATCCAAAACTTACCATATAGCATAAATATTACGTCCTTAAGACTTATATGCGTTATTTGTCGTTTTGTTATCCCAGCTTAAAGAAAGAGAATGAACTTTTTGTAAAATTTTGCTGGACAAGCGCATATTCCCCAATCGTATGTATATTTAAGGTTCTCCCTTTTTAATAAAACCCATTTATTACTATAAAAAATTTTTTTGATTATTTATAAGAAAGAAACTGTATCATGTGGGTACATGTGTCCAGTGTGGTTTAAAAGGAATGGAAGGTTATCGGATTCTTGTGGAAATAAATACTTGTGTGGGGAATGGTTCGTTTAAAATGGCTGGTCTGCCGGATGCTGCCGTAAAAGAATCAAAAGAACGGGGTTTCAATCAAGACACAATAAAAAATGTCCGCTCCAAGCGAACATTTACTAGCGTCTATTTTTTTATTAATCTTTCTTTTATATCGTTCTTTTGAGTTATCAATATAAGTAGAACAATGACAACTGCGAGTAGGCAGGATTCCCATTGATAGTGCCTGATGGCCAGAAATACAGGAATCACCAAAAACGAGCTCAATCCTGCAAGGGTGAGACTTTTCCAAACCAAATAGAAAAGGAGGAAAATAGGGATTACCGCCGGTATAAGCAGGGGTTGGAAAACGGCCATCCCTCCTACAAAGGTAGATATTCCCTTGCCACCTCTGAATTTCAAGAATACAGGTTTTAAATGCCCGAAAATGGCCAGTGCTAAACCGGCCAATTGAACAGGCTCAGAAAATTCGAGATAACGGGCAGCCAAAACCACGAGTGCACCTTTTAGGGCATCCCCAAGAAACGTAAAGAGAAAGGCCTTTTTTCCATAAAGCCGCCCAGCATTTCTCGCGCCGACATTACCGCTGCCTTGATTCCGAAGGTCCCCGCGATAAAAAAACTTTGACACCAGATAGCCAAACATCAGATTGCCAGCCAGATAAGAACAAGCCAAGTACATCCAGACCATCGAACACCACTGCCCATCAACCAAATTGAACTTCTTACTTTATTATATAGGGTTTAGGACAAATAGTGTGTATAATGGTCAGTTTAAATGAATTGTTTTAAAATATTTAACAAGGGGGATCAGCATGAATAAGAACATCAAAAGTGTTTTAGTATACATTGGATTAATAGCAGCATTAATGGTCTTGTTTGCAATTGGGTATGTTGTCTCGATTGTATGTTTCTATCTTTTTATTGGAATTATTATGCTCCCAATCGTAGTCGTTCTAACTCCGATTGCCATTTTGGCATTATGGTATTTTGTACTGAAACCAGTAAAAAGCATCATCCTGAAATTGCTGTTATTGATCATGCCATATCCAATTTATTACCACCTGCTCATGTATTTGGATAAGGAAGTCTCATGGAGTGGGGAAAGTACGTTAAAAATGTATGTAGATTACTTTAAGGAATTGTTTTAATAAGATGTTTGAGATTCAAAAAGAACCCCCACTGCTTTAGCGGTGGGAGTTGACAGAAAGAATCCTAGATAAACAGCAGCAAACTAATCGCCATGACGGCCATGCCGCCAATCAAACCATAAATCGATAAATGGGCTTCATCATATCTTTTTGCCGCCGGAAGTAGTTCGTCAAGGGAAATGAACACCATAATCCCTGCAACGGCTGCAAATATGACCCCAAATGCAATTTCGTTCAAAAATGGCATCAAGAACAAATAGGCAACTAAAGCGCCAATCGGCTCCGATAGGCCAGAAAGGAAGGAGAGTTTAAACGCCTTCCGTTTATCACCGGTAGCAAAGTAAACCGGTACCGATACGGCAATTCCTTCGGGGATGTTATGAATCGCAATCGCCACCGCAATCGCAATGCCCAGCTTTGGGTCCTGCAACGCGGACGTAAAGGTGGCAATTCCTTCCGGAAAGTTATGAATTCCGATGGCCAATGCCGTAAACGTGCCCATCTTTAATAAGTCTGGCTGCTTCACCTTACTTCCGTTGCCATCCATATCCTCCACGGTACGAAGCTCGTGGGGGTTGGTTTGTTTTGGGATGAATTTGTCGATGGAGGCAATCAACAGCATTCCTGCAAAAAAGCCGCCGACGGTCAGCCAATTACCAGGCACTTTGCCTAAAGCATCCACGAGAGCGACTTTTGCTTTGACAAAGATTTCAATCATGGACACATAAATCATGACACCCGCAGAGAACCCAAGAGTGAACGATAAAAACTTTGTATTGGTATGGTGAGTGAAAAACGCCAGCAGGCTGCCGATTCCGGTTGCAAGGCCTGCGAACAGCGTCAATCCAAAAGCTAATAACAGGTTTTCCGTCACTTTCGTTTCCCCTTTCTCATTTTCTTAAATTTTGCAGAATAGTAATGAAGGATATTTTTAAAGTTATACTTTTATATGCTTGAGTTCAGAAATGTTTCCTAAGAGAAACATATTGCCCAAACATACCTATAAAAAAAAAGGCTCTGTTAATTTTGGCTATTGATTTCCGCTTCAGTCGCTCGCTTTAAGCGGGATTGGGGGAGCCCTCGGTGCTAGAAGCCCCTGCAGGGTCTCCCCCCAGCCCCATACTCCCGCAGGACACTGAAATTCATCCCCGAATCCGCCCACGCACGAAGAAAATACGATAGCATTTCGAGGAGTCGAGTGCCTTCCGCTCCAATCAACAGAGTTAAAAAAATTAACATTATCGTTTAATAGAGCAAAAAAAAAGAGGGATGCAGTAAATAAACTGCATCCCTTCTCGCCGGGTGGTGTCTGTTATATACGAAACCCTAGTTTCCTACACTTAGTGTATCCCATTGATAACTTACTTTTCTTCATCTTTTTGGTTTTGTTTTTGCTGCTGTTGCTGCAGGGCAAGCAAAATATCCTGGATATCAATTTTTCCATCATTGTTTACGTCCGGTATGGCAGCCTCAGGCTGGGATGGCGGCGGGGAAGCGGGCGGTGTGGCAGAACCGGTACTTACAGAAGCCGCTGGAGCTCCCCCCGCCACGGCAACCGCTGGCTTTGGCTTCAGGGCAAACGTAAAGATTAGCAGAATAATAATGATCAGGCCGGCAACACCGTCGACAATATAAAAGATGGTGGTATAATCCGACCATAAAATTTTGCTTGAGTCTTGCCGTTTCACGGAATTACTGATATATTCCTTGATTTCCGAATGATTTGGGTAAATCCGCTGAACCGCTTCGAATTTTTCGAGAGCTTGTTTATAGTAGCCTCCCCAATATAGTTTCAGGCCGTCCCGGTAAAGCTGATCCGTCTCACTCTTGGCATTTTTCGCGCCTGCTTGATTAACGAATTCCTTGACCGTATTGACCGGCACAGCAAAATTAAAGCCTTGCACTTCCTGTCCATTGACCGTATCGCCCCTGAACGTCAATAACCCGATAATCTGGCCTTTGTCATTGATCACCGGACCGCCGCTATTCCCATGTGTGGCCGCGGCATTGATTTGAATGACTGGACTTCCTTGGTCAGTTTTTTTCTCGGTGGCCGAGATTTGTCCGGCATTCATGGAAGAAACAAGCGAGGAATCCGGTGATAACAGGTCGGAATCAGCGGCAGCAGGATATCCGCTCACCCAAATATTATCTTGGTTTTGAATGTCATCGGAATCGCCCAGTGTTAAAGTAGGCAGGCTCTTGCTTTCAATTTTCAGCACCGCCACGTCTTTTCCTTCATTAATAGGGGCCCCGTAGCTTTTTATTTCCCCGTCCAGCTTTTCACCGCCAGGCAAAATCACCTTGGTTACTTTTTCAATCCCGGTATATTGGGTCCATGCGACCAAATAATCATAGGCCACGTTGTAATCTTCCTGGAAGTAATCGGCCATAGTGGCGACCAATTGATCAAAGGCGGCATTTGCGACCTCCTCGTCTTCCATTTTTCCGACCTCAACGACGTGGGCATTGGTGACAACGTATCCGTTCGAACTAATGACCGCTCCCGAACCGGATCCTCCGATGACGGTTTGGTATCCTAGTTGGTTAAAAACCGCTTCTACATCGGGATTGTAGTCATTAAATTGCCAGCCGACCACCGCATAATCGAGAATCCGCACAACAGCCGGTTTGGTGTATTCAGCGAGTTTTTGGGCGTTGGATAATTTCCCCGTGGAGGGCTTGATATTTATTAAGAAAAAGGACGTTACAATCACTGCAACTAGCAGCAGAATGATAGGGATGGTAATAAGGGCCCTTTTTTTCAAATGCATTTCACCTCTTAAAAATGGAATTTTGGAACTACAAATGTAATATATTCCTTGTTTTAAAAAATAAAGTTAGTCCCAATTAAATAATTTTTCAGCAAGCTTTCAGGTGGCCAAGACTTTTTGTTATCATGGTGGATAGAATGTTTATATAGGAAGGTTGTTGACCATGAAACTAAATAAAATCCATCATATTGCAATTATTTGTTCCAATTACGAAAAGTCTAAAGAGTTCTATGTGCAGATTTTAGGACTAAATCCCATCCATGAGGTTTACCGAGCGGAAAGGAATTCCTACAAGCTTGATTTAGAGGTGAACGGACAGTATCAGATTGAGTTGTTTTCTTTCCCCGCCCCGCCTGAGCGGCCAAGTTATCCGGAGGCAGCAGGCCTGAGACACCTGGCTTTTGAAGTGGAGGACATTCAAGCAGCGGCGGCTGAAATAACGGAGCAGGGGATAGCAGTCGAGCCAATCCGAGTCGACCCGGTCACCCATAAAAAGTTCACCTTCTTCAGTGACCCGGACGGACTGCCGATTGAACTGTATGAGCAATAAAAATAGTGATTATGTTGTAAATTTCGGAGACTGCAAAAATTTTAAATATTGTCAAATTGGTATAAAAATCTATTTTCCCAGTGGGTGTAAAATGAATAATATGATAACTTTTCTACACCTATTTTTTGGGGGGGATTTGTGTGAGCAATTGTTATGTTCATCCTGATGCGGAGGCAGTCGGCATTTGCGTCGGCTGTGGGAAATTTATTTGCAGTGGCTGCAACACCGAACTGAAAGGAAAAAATTATTGTAAAAGTTGTTTGAATGATTTATTTGATGAAAATAAGCGGAAACTCGAGAAATTGGAAGAAAATAAACAAAGCCAGCCCATGGTGTTCATGAATGCCGGGGGAGGCGGGGGAGCCTCTAGTTCATCCAGTTCCTCGAGCAGTTCCAGTGCCGATAGCCGCGGGGTTGCACCAAGGTACACTAAAAACAAAACAACAGCAGGTATCTTGGCCATATTCCTCGGCGGCATCGGTGTACATAAATTTTATCTCGGCAGATGGGGCTGGGGAATTCTTTATTTATTATTCTTCTGGACTTACATTCCGGGAATTATTGGCCTCATCGAAGGAATTGCCTATCTTGTTTCCAATCCGGATGACTTTGCCAGAAAACATGATCCCGGATATATTCCTTATTCGTAACTGAACATACGATCACAACGCGACAGGGGTGAGGGCCGTAATATGCAGCCGCTCACCCTTTTCTTCTGCCTTAGCAGTCCTTTCCTTAACCATATACGTCTTAAGCCCTAGAGAACTTTCCGTTTGCAGTCTATGGTAAGCAGGAGTTTTTTCGTGTATTGTGGAAGTAGTAAAGGAAATCGTTTCCTTTTCCGCTATGGCTGAAACATTCATCTTGTTCATCCGTATGAATATAAAGGATTATGAGTCAGGAGTCGATTTATTATGAACCCGTTTCTTTCGTTTATCATTCGTTCACTCGTTGCTGTCCCTGTCACCATCATTACAGGGTTTGTCAGTTTTGTTTTCTTTGACGTCAACTTTCTCCCGTCTGTAGGCTATGCCATCCTTGGCGGAGTCATTGTTCATGTCATCCTGTCCTTAGTCATGACTCAGCAATTTTTGAAAAAACATCAACTAACAAGGAAAGAATACCGTTATATTCGAAAAAATTTGGCGGAAGCCAGCAAGAAAATCCGCCGATTAAACAAATCATTGTTTGATTTCCGTGACCTTTCCTCTGTCAAGCAGAGAATGGATATCATGCGGATCACCAAGAAAATCCAAAAGATGGCCGCCAAGGAGCCGAAGCGGTTTTACCAAGCCGAGCCGTTTTATTTTTCCCACTTGGATTCAATTGTGGAGCTGACCGAAAAGTATAGCTTCCTTGCGTCTCAGCCGAAAAAAAGCATCGAAATCAATCAGTCTCTTATTGAAACGAAACAGACTTTAAATGAAATGACTAAAGTGTTGGAAGATGACTTATATACGATCGTTTCCAATGATGTGGATCATTTGAATTTTGAAATAGATGTAGCCAAGCATTCCATCAATCGATACAAAGATTCGAAATTTCCCGATAAGAACAGGTGGTTTAAATGAACGAAAACAATCCGAATTTAAACAAAAAAGACAACTTACTGGACGATATTCTGGCCGACCCGTTTGGCGAAGGCCATCAGACTGCCAAAAGCCCGGCCCCGCAGGCCCAAGATGCAAGGCCAGTCAAATTAATCGATACGATTCCGGAGGAGCACCGGGCCAAGGCCTACCAGCTGGCGGAACAAATTGACCCGACCAATCATCAAGCGATGATTCAATATGGCAGCCAGGCCCAAAGCAAGCTGTTATCGTTTTCCCATAACATGCTAGAACATGTGCAAAAAAAGGATGTCGGTGAAATCGGCGAAATTATCGCTGACTTAATGAAAAAATTGAACGAAGTGAATCCGGATGAACTAAGGGATGAGAAACCATCCTTTTTTGGCCGTTTGTTCGGAAAAATATCTAACTCGATGCAGGAAGTACTCTCGAAATACCAAAAGACGGGGGCGCAAATTGACCGGATCAGCGTAAAACTCGAACGCAGCAAAAACGTCCTGTTATCCGACATCAAA
Source organism: Neobacillus camarae (assembly GCF_054950115.1). Classification (NCBI taxonomy): domain Bacteria; kingdom Bacillati; phylum Bacillota; class Bacilli; order Caryophanales; family Bacillaceae; genus Neobacillus; species Neobacillus camarae. Next base: position 1,095,111 of record NZ_JBUCKX010000002.1, read on the forward strand.
TTGCTGGACCAGCTTTATGATAACAATAAGGAATATTTCCATGCTTTGAATGTGTATATCGCTGCAGGAGAAATCAAACTTGAAGAAATGTACCAAAAAACAATCCCCGAGTTGAAGCGCAAAGCAGAGCTGACCAATGATCAGATGAAATTCCAAGAAGTCAACGACATGATTCAATTTGCCGACCGTTTGGATAAACGACTGCATGACTTAAAGTTGAGCCGGGAAATCACGATTCAGGGCGCACCGCAAATTCGCCTGATCCAAAACACCAACCAGGCGCTTGTGGAGAAAATCCAATCGTCGATCGTAACGGCCATTCCATTATGGAAAAATCAGGTGGCGATTGCTCTGACATTAATCCGCCAGCGTCATGCGGTAGAAGCACAAAAACAAGTTTCGAAAACCACCAACGAACTGCTGCTTAAAAACGCGGAAATGTTAAAAACCAACACAATTGAAACCGCGAAAGAAAACGAGCGCGGGTTGGTCGATATTGAAACATTGAAGAAAACACAAGAAAACTTGATCAGCACATTGGAGGAAACATTGAGGATTCAAGAGGAAGGCCGGAATAAACGCCGGATCGCCGAGCAGGAATTGGCCGCGATGGAAAATGACTTAAAATTAAAATTGCTAGAAATCAAAGGAAACTAACCCTAAGCCTCTTGTGCGCAGAAGCGCCAAGAGGCTTTTTTATGGAGCAGCTGCCTAGTCATTGCTGAAGAAAGGCCTGGTCCCATGGTCGCTAATAGTTCGGAAAATTCAGATTCAATAATAGGAAGCATGTCACTTTCCTTTTTCTCTTAATTTATGTATATTTTTGATAAACACATAAATCGTACGAAACGGCAAAACCATTGAAAAATGGTGACGCAAAACTATAGGGGCTACCGTCTAAGAACAATGCCAGCCAGTTACCGAACACGACCAACTTCCACGGTTTATGTATGCATAACAGAATTGAGGAGGGGCTTCATGTGTTAAGAATGATATTAAAGGGCAAATATTATTATCACGTCTTCCAGCACCGTCATAATGAACTGCTGCAGCAGGATTGTTTATGTGATGATTTAAGGAAAAAATTAATGGTAAAAGCAATCTACCACAATAGCAAAGTTGTGGAGATTGCTGCGCGTTTGTAATTGAATGAGAAGTACGCCGGGCCCCAATCCCGGCGTACTTTTTTTATGGAAAGTATAAAACTTTTGACCTTGAGAATTGTCTAGCTCTAGCGCCCTAGCGGTGAGACGCCTTCGGTCTCCGCCCTACGATAAGCCAAGCATGAACGCGCTTCGTTCTTCGTGTTTCCTTTATCCCGTTCAACGGGCAGTAGATTCTCAACTGCCCGTAAGAACCCGATTGGTTCAACTAACAATCAGCGAGAAAAACGCTCGCTGATTGAAGTTTCACCTTATCCCGTTCAACGGGCAGTAGATTCTCAACTGCCCGTAAGAACCCGATTGGTTCAACTAACAATCAGCGAGAAAAACGCTCGCTGATTGAAGTTTCACCTTATCCCGTTCAACGGGCAGTAGATTCTCAACTGCCCGTAAGAACCCGATTGGTTCAACTAACAATCAGCGAGAAAAACTTTCGCTAATTGAAGTTTCACCTTATCTCAGTTGGAGCCCAACACAAGGAAGGCTTCGTCAGCATAGGCTTCGCACGAGCAAAAAGCGTTAGCTTTTTGGAGGAGGCCTGTCGTGCGCTGACCAGGGGTTGCGCTTTTCTTTGTCTAAATTTCTCATGAATATCCAAAAAATGGACAGTCTAATAGTAGACAAAGGAGGAATTCTTTTGAAAAATAAACAGGATGATACAAGCGAAGGGTTAAACCAAATCTTTGAAATCATTAATGCAAAAGGGGATATCGGCGAACTGGAGCAAATCGTAGAAAAAACAGATGATTTCAACCAACAGGAAGGAAAGCCAACTGAATCATAAGTCTGAGCTAATGGACCTAGGCCAACAAACCGGGTCCATTTACGCTGTCATGTGGAACAAATGTGGGTAAAAAACTGGATAATGGGGATAAACTATCTTGTTTTGTGAACAACTTCTATAGAAATGTGTATAACTGTCATTTAGTGGTCATACAAATCTAAATTTTCAAACTAATGTATTCAACTCTGTGGATAATTATGTGGATATATATGAAAAACTGTTGATAACTAGGATAAATCTGGGGAAAACGTGTGTATAATCGTTTTGGAGTAAATAGGTAAATGTATTCACAATGAATGAGGGAGGATTTATGAAAAAAAGAGCCATGATCTTTACAGCAGTTTGCACAGCTGTAATAGGCACAACAAACGTACAGGCTTCCGAAGGTACGAAGAGTAGCCCGAACATGGAAGTGAAAGAGAAAAAAAGCGTCTCCGCATTAAAGAACCCGCACTCTGAAATGATTTGGAGTGCCTTCTCCATCCCTGTCGCCAGTGTATTGAAGCCCAGCTCTCCACGAGAAGCCAAAATGATTGCCTCCCCACTTCAACAAATCGACTCCATTATCAACAACTCCATTTCGCAGCAGTATTTCCCCGGTGCAGTTGCTTTGGTCGCGAGAAGCGGGAAAATTGTCAAACATACGGCATACGGTTACTCCGCCCGCTATACGGACAGCAAGCTGTCAGAAATGGACCGGCCAATCTCAATGAGGAAAGACACGATTTTTGACGTGGCCTCCATCAGCAAAATCTTTACTACGGTGGCGATTATGCAGCTTTATGAGAAAGGACTTTTCCAGCTGGACGATCCCGTCTCCAAGTATATTCCCGCATTTGCGGCCAACGGAAAAGAAAAAGTCACGATCCGCCAGCTGTTGACCCATACGTCAGGATTGAAGGCTTGGCTCCCGCTCTATTCACTAGAAGGATCGCGAGAAGAAAAACTGCGGCTGGTTTTTCAACAGCCATTAATAAACAAGCCCGGTGCTTCATATGAATACAGTGACTTAAACATGATCACCATTGGCGCTCTAATCGAACAACTATCCGGCAGGCGTCAAGACGTGTTTGTCAAAGAACATATCACTAGGCCGCTGGGAATGAAGGATACGATGTATAATCCGCCAGCTTCTTTAAAAAAGCGCATTGCCGCCACCGAGTATCAAGCGGTTCCGGCACGCGGCCTTGTCTGGGGCAAAGTTCATGATGAAAATGCTTGGTCGCTTGGAGGGGTGGCGGGGCACGCGGGCGTGTTTTCCACTGCCCAAGACTTAGCCAAGCTGGCCCATGTGTTTATCAACAACGGAAAATATGGCGGGAAAACCATTTTAAAGCCGGAAACAGTAAAGTTTATTTTGCAGAATCAGAACGGGTCCTTCCGGGGGGATGATCACGGACTTGGCTGGGAGTTAGCGCAAAACTGGTACATGGACGCATTATCGGAAGGGACCGCTTCTTTTGGCCATACTGGATTTACCGGGACTTCGATTGTGGTCAATCCGAACAGCAAAACGGTTGCCATCTTGTTGACAAACCGAGTCCATCCGAGCCGAAGCATGGGACCGGTAAACGAGACAAGGAGACTTTTTGCCCGCCAAGTTGCTGACGCGCTACCGGTTTCCATACCAGGAGGAGGCACCGCTTGGTTTGCCGGTTACGGGGACAAGGTAAACCGGAAGATGGAAGCGGATTTGCACTTGAAAAAGGATGGCACCTTATCCTTTTCAACCTGGCACATAATGGAAGATGGCTGGGATTTTGGCTATATCGAGATTTTTCGAACGGGCACATGGAAAAAAGCTGCCGAGTTCGCGGGGACCAGCAACGGCTGGGAAAAACAACAGTTACCCGTGCCGAAAGATGCAGAAAAATTGCGGTTTGTCTACAAAACGGATGGCTCCATCAATAAACGCGGCTGGTATGTAGGTAATCCAAAACTTGGCGGCAAAAAACTGAAGTTTTACCGGAATGACTGGCAGGTGAGGGATCATTAATTTTACCAAAGGAGGGGAAGCATGTTAAAAAGTTTGAAAGTGGCCATGATCATCTTTTTGACCGTGGTCATCTTAACCGCTGCCATGCCGAGTTCGCGGGAACCGGCCTTAACGAGAAAGCAGGATTTAGTCATCGACTTGAACGTACCCCAAGTGACACGGGAAACCGTCGGCGGCCAAATTCAGCTGAATGCCCTTCGTATTGGGGAGGATGGCCATTTTATGTTGGCCACTGAAAAGTTAAAATGGCAGTCCTCTAATAAAAAAGTCGCGAAGGTGGCGAACGGCAATGTGAAACGAGCCGGCCACAACGGAAAGTCGTTGATCACGGTGAGCGACGGCCGCTCCACGGACCGGATTGGAATTCGCATCAAGGGCGATAAGATTTTTGTGAAAAAAGAACAAGGGAAGCGTTATGACGTGATAGGCAAGGTAATTAAAAATATGACGATGGAAGAAAAGGTTGGCCAAATGTTGATGCCGGATTTCCGGACCTGGCAGGGACAAAATGTGACCGTCATGAACGATGAAATGGCCAAACTGGTGAGTGACTATCACTTGGGCGGTGTGATTTTGTTCCGTGAAAATACGGTCACGGCGGACCAAACCGCAAGACTCGTCAGTGCTTATCAGGATGCGGCGGAAAAATACGCTATGTTGATTTCGATTGACCAAGAAGGTGGAATCATCACTCGGCTGCAAACCGGAACCGACTTTCCAGGCAACATGGCTTTGGGCGCGGCACGCTCTGTGAAATTGACTGAAAAGGTGGGCAAAGCCATCGGGGAAGAACTGAGCGCGCTCGGGATTAACATGGACTTTGGCCCGGTCCTCGACACCAACAACAATCCCGATAACCCGGTGATTGGCGTCCGCTCATTCGGGGAAGACCCGAAGTTGGTGGCGAAATTAGGAAACGCTTATATGAGGGGGCTTCATGAAACAGGGATTGTCTCAACAGCCAAGCATTTTCCCGGCCACGGCGACACGGCGGTCGATTCCCATATTGGCCTGCCGGAAGTGCCACATGATATTGTTCGTCTGAAAAAAGTGGAGCTATACCCGTTCCAAAAGGCGATGGATGCTGGCATTGACGCGGTCATGACTGCGCATGTGACCTTTCCGAAAGTGGATGATACGAAAGCCATCTCCAAAAAGGACGGTTCGGAAATTACAATCCCGGCCACCTTATCCCATAAAGTGATCACCGGTTTAATGCGCGAGGAGATGGGCTATAACGGAGTCATTGTCACCGATGCCTTGAACATGGGGGCAATTGCCGAACACTTTGGCCCTGTTGACGCAGCCATCCGCGCTGTGAAAGCGGGTGCCGATATCCTGCTGATGCCAGTCGGGGTTGAAGATGTCGCCAATGGGCTGTACGAAGCCATCCATTCCGGGGAAATTCCGATTGACCGGGTGGAGCAGTCCGTTAAGCGAATCCTCACCCTGAAGCTGAACCGCACCATTGTGAAGCCGAAAGCCGACAAGAGTGTGGAAGAAAAGGCGGCCAATGCCCTTAAAGCAGTTGGATCGGCGGAACATAAAGCCATTGAAAAAGAAGTCGCTGCAAAATCAATTACGCTAGTAAAAAACAGTGACGTGCTTCCGCTAAAAGCAACGAAAGAGGATAAAATCGCGGTGGTAGGAAACGCTGGCTCCTACGTGAACTTGCTTGCGGAACAAGTGAAAAAGCAACATGACAATGTTATGTATATCCATACGCAGTCAAAACTTAGCACGGCACAACTGAGAGCAATAAAGGATGCCAAATATGTCATCGTTGGTACCTATACTGCCAGTGTTTCGGGGAGGGCTCCTGCTGCAGGGCAAATGCAGTTGGCCAATCAGCTGATTTCCGAGATGGATGTACCGGTTATTGCCGTTGGGATTCGAAACCCTTACGATGTCATGTCCTACCCTGATGCTGATGCCGCGTTGGTCCAATACAGTTACCTTCCAGCCAGTTTCGAAGCAGCGGTTAACACCATTTTCGGTAAAAATAATCCGACAGGACGGCTTCCAGTGACCATATACAACCATGATGGTAGTGTCTTGTTTGGTTATGGACATGGGCTGAGGTATTAAAAGTCAAGAAAAAAAGCGGGGACCCCGATGAAAAAATGTCTAGCCGGTGTGATGGCCATGTTGCTGATACTTTCAGCGGTCAAAGCCGCCAATGCCGCCAATCATCACCATGAAAAAAAGGAATCACCGTTCCGGTTAGGAGTGGAGGTTTTGCTTGAGGACCGAAATGAGTTGATAAAAGGAAAGCGTTTCGGGCTGATCACCAACCCCACCGGTGTCGATCAACAACTTCATAGTATCGTAGATAGGCTTTACCATCATCCTGATGTTCAATTAACGGCGCTTTTTGGCCCGGAACACGGCGTTCGCGGCACCGCCCCGGCCGGTACCCATGTGAAATCGTATACCGATGAAAAAACCGGGGTCCCCGTATACAGCCTATACGGCGCGACGAAAAAACCCACCCCTGAAATGCTTGCCAATGTGGATGTGTTGTTATTTGATATTCAGGATGTCGGTGCCCGCTTTTATACCTACATCTACACCATGGCATTGGCCATGGAAGCAGCGAAGGAAAATCATATTCCGATAATCGTGCTGGACCGGCCAAACCCCATTAACGGCACGGACGTGGAAGGCCCGATTATGGAACAGAAATATACTTATTTTGTCGGGGAATACCCGATTCCGGTCCGCCACGGGATGACGGTTGGCGAACTGGCCCGGATGTTTAACAAGGAATTTGAAATTGGCGCCGATTTGACCGTGGTGAAAATGGAAGGCTGGAAGCGCAGCATGATTTATGACGATACCCCGTTGCCATTCCTGAAGCCCTCACCCAATATCCCGACGTTGGATGCTGCTATTTGTTATCCGGGCACGGGCCTTATCGAAGGGACGAACGTTTCGGAAGGAAGGGGGACACCGCGACCATTTGAATGGATTGGCGCTCCGTTTATCAACAAAGATAATTTGGCCGCCAAACTGAATTCCTATCATCTGGCGGGTGTGACCTTCCAGGCAGCTTCGTTCATCCCGGCCACTTCAAAGCATATGAATCAATTAAGCCACGGTGTCCAAATACATATCACAAACCGAGAGTCCTTTAAGCCGTTTGAAACGGGACTATACCTTGTTAAAACGATTCACGACATGTATCCGGAAAATTTCCGATTCCTGGCACCAAGCAGCGCAGGCACCTCCTTCTTTGACCAGCTCGTCGGCAGCGGTTCCATCCGTGCTGGGATCGAAGCTGGGAAATCCATTGAGGAAATGAAAAAGGAATGGCAGCCTGCGTTGGACAAATTCATGAAAGTCCGGGAACGGTATCTTCTTTATAAATGAAGTGCGGCATCCTTACAGAACTCGCCTGTTAAAAATGGGCGGGTTTTTATTTTTTGGTTTCTTAAGGAATATTTAAGGTTGAGCCATTAAATTAAATTTAGACATTCGGAAGTCGTAAATTTAAAAGGAGCATAACCATGGAAAAGAAAAAAAGCTCGAAAATGATCACATACATCAAGTTTGGACTAGATCTATTAATGGCAGTAACCTTTGTTTTATTTTTCAACAAGCGTGTTTTAGGAGGCTTGACGTTCCATGAAATTGCAGGCTTGGCGATTGGAGCCGCATTTTTTACCCACATCGCACTCAATTGGCGCTGGGTGAAAAACGTGACGCTGAAGCTGTTTGATCGCAAGCTGCCTGCTAAAACAAAATTGGGATATGTGTTAAACCTGTTGTTATTGATTACGATGGCCTTTATTATCATCAGCGGTATCTTCATCTCTAGAGTCGTGTTCCCGAATATCAACGTAGGGAATGAGCAATGGTTCAAAATGTCCCACATGGCCATTTCTTATTTGGCTCTAGTCTTAGTGGCAGCCCACGTCGGATTGCACTGGAAATGGGTCATCAATGTATTTAAGAATATCGTGAAAATCAAAACCCCTAAACCTGTCTTGGGTGTTATCGCAAAAGTAATGACTGTCGGGTTATTAGTGTTTGGAAGCTATGAAATCTACACATCCAGTTTCATGAATCAACTCCAAAGAGTAACTACCGTGTTTTCCTCTTCTTCCCAAACAGCAGGGGGTGACTTCCATGGCGGCGAGAAACCGGATTTTGCAGGCAGCGGCTCTGAAACTGGAGCACGGCCGGACTTTGCAGGTGGCAGCTTCGAAGCAGGAGACCGGCCAGACTTTGCAAATGGTGAATTCAAAGGCGGAGATTTCGACAAATCGGCTATGACAGAAGGCGGATTTAAAGGTGAAAAAGGAGATTTTGGAAACGCGAGCGTCATTAGTGTCATTGTCCAGTATTTTGGCATTATGTCAGTGTTTATCATTATCATCTATTATCTTGATAAATGGCTTGGGAAAAATAAACGTAAAAAGAAACAAACGAACAAGAATAAAGACGAACTGGCAAGTGCTTAAATTGGATGAAGAGGTCTGCCTTAGTAGAAGCAGATCTCTTTTTTTACTACCGGGAAGATAAAGGTGTTGCATCCGGATAACAATAGAATGAAAATTCAGCAAATTCATTAACGACCATTCGAGCGAAAAAAATTAGAGAAGAGTAGTTAATCAAGGCTATTACCGACCGAACCAGGGAGCAAAAGCGGAGAAGGGGAGTTAATGGGCGGGATTACCTACCGTTCGAGGATAGAGAAGGAGAGAACGGTAGGTAATCAAAGTCTATTAACGACCGAACTGAAGGCAGGGAGTAGAGATTGGTCGTTAATAAAAAATGGTAAGCAAAAATGAAATTTTTCATAAAAGGAAGCTCATTTTGAATGTAAGCTGGCAGGAGTAATCTTTCCCACATAATAAGTCCATTGGCCAACGCCAACAGCGTAATAGTTTTGCTTCAGTATCCTCCCAATCGTCTTCATAGACGCAAACGAATGGGTCCATTCATAAACAACGTTTGAAGTTATTTTAAGGTCTGGGAACAAGAGCCTCAGCTCCTCTATACTCCTCACAATAGCAGTATCAATCCACTCCACATGTCCGCATGTTTGGCAAATAGCTTTCTTTCCATGATTAACCATAGAAAAAGAGTTACAAATCCCACACGTAGGACCCTTTTTTAGAGTATGAAATTCATAAGATGGAAGTCTGGTGAAAGTAGGTTTAGTAATATGCAAAGAAACTAGTTTTTTAGCCAGCCTGATGTGTCTTTCCGTTGGTTTCCCGGGGAGCGCATCTAATTTTTCCATGAGGTGAGTTAATTGAGTTGGCAAGATAAATGGTTTATGAAGAGGGGCTTGGTATAAAGAGAATTCGGGGTTCACGAATACAACAGATCCTTCTGTAGAGAGATAGTATCCAAGATTTTGCAGTAACTGTCGAAGCAAGGACTCACAGCGGGTTAATTGGAGAAGTGGGTCCTTTATTTCCTTACCGGAAAGGGTGTAAAGCCTATCTGATTCGTAAAAATAATCGCCTTCATAATTTTTTATCTCGTATGGAAAAATAATATCCTTTGAGATGATTAATGAATCAATCTGAAACTGAGTACCTTTAACTTCTAGCAGCAAATCGTTCAGTACCAAAATTTCGCTCTGCAGCCTCCCAGTCATTTGATCAAACCTTACTTCGCCTTCGTATCCTTTTTCAAGATTTAAGTAGTTTCCTTTATCTGTTTTTGATAAGGTCATTCGGACATTTAATATTCTTAGAATCTTTAACTCATCGGATAAGGCTCGGTGTTTTAAAACTATTGCCATAGGCATCTTCCTTTCAATATTGACCTATACCAATCATATATATAATATCTCTTCTAGGTTTAAGGAAGGAGTGAATATTTTGTTAATAATTAATCATGCTGAAACAATATGACATTTGTCACCCCGTATTGGTGACAATCCTTACTAAAAGTGACACCCCCTTCCACAGTACAATAAAGTCAAGAAATCAGGAGGTGTTCCACAAATGAACGAAGTTTTAACAGTGAAAAACGTGACAAAGTCATTTCAACATAAAACAGCCGTCCACGATGTATCTTTTTCCATCACCAAAGGAGAGGTAACCGCAATCCTCGGGCCAAACGGGGCCGGAAAAACAACGACCATTTCAATGATCCTAGGCCTCTTAAAACCCACATCAGGAGAAATCCGGTTATTCAACCGCCAACCGCACGAAAAACAAGTCAGGGAAAAACTCGGTACCATGCTTCAGGAAGTCAGTGTCATAGAAGGCTTAAAAGTACGTGAAATCCTGGCGTTAATCAGAAGCTATTATCCGGAGCCGCTTCCCATGGAAAACCTCATCCGCCTGACTGGCCTGACAGAGCAAGACTTAAAAACAAGAGCGGAAAAGTTGTCCGGCGGCCAAAAGCGCCGGCTCAGCTTCTCCTTGGCACTGGCTGGCAATCCTGAATTGATTATTTTCGATGAACCGACCGTCGGCATGGACATCACCGCTAGAAAACAATTTTGGCAAACAGTAAGACAGTTGGCCGACCAAGGTAAAACAATCATCTTTTCCACCCACTACCTGCAGGAAGCCGATGAAGCGGCAGACCGCATCCTGTTGTTCAAGGACGGAAGCATTGTCGCCGACGGAACGCCGGATCAAATCAAAGCCAGCATCAATAAGCAATCTGTTTCATTTATCGTCGACCCAGAAACCTCACTGGAAAGATTGTATCAACACAGCGAAATCGACCGGATTTATCGAAAAAATAACCGGGTCTATGCCGAAGCGGCCAACACCGACCGGGTACTGGAGCTGATTTTTCAAGAAAAAATGGGGGCACGGGATATTCAAATTGAACGCGGCAAGCTGGAGGAAGCATTCGAACAGCTGACCAGCGGAATAAAGGAGGCCATTTAGCATGAAAGCATTTCAAATGCAATGCAAAACAGAGATGATCAGGGTTTTAAGAAATCGGTATTTTGTCTTTTGGTCATTGGTGATGCCCATTATTTTCTATTATGTGTTTACGAATTTAGTGAATTCGGATGTGCCAGATAAAGAAGAATGGCAGGCCCATTATTTAATGTCAATGACTGTGTTTAGTGTCATGGGCTCTTCGATGATGACACTAGGAATTCGAATGGTACAAGAGCGTTCGCAGGGCTGGTCCACCTTCATCCGTACGACTCCTTTGTCTGACAGTGTTTATTTTGCTGCCCAAATGATTGGCCAAAGTGTGATCCATGTATTGTCAATTACCATTATTTTTATCGCAGGTGCGATCATTAATGATGTCAGTTTATCTGTCCTTGAATGGGTGATGAGCGGCTTGTGGATTTTGTTTGGGTCACTTCCGTTTCTTGCAGTGGGCACAATGATTGGCTTGATGAAAAAAGTAGAAACCGCCGCTGGCATCAGTAATGTGGTGTATATGGTCTTAGCAGTAACCGGAGGCTTATGGATGCCCCTTGAGGTTATGCCGAAAATAATGCAAAATATTGCCCAGTGGCTGCCTTCCTATCATTTTGGCAACGGCGCCTGGGAAATTGTCCGCGGTGAGCTGCCGGATTGGAAAAACATTCTGATATTAATCGCCTATTTGGCCCTGTTCATGCTACTATCAAAGTATATTAGAAGAAAACAAGAAGCGGTGTGATGAGAATGAACCGAAGATTTAGCCTATTCCCTAGCCAATACGGTTTCTTCCCTTATATCTTCCTAGTCTATATTGGATTTCCAGTCTTTTATTTGACGAAGGAAGAACATGGACTGAAACAGCTGATTGGCTACGGAATGGTGCTCCTGTTCTTGGTCACGTACCGGCAGCTTTACTTTTGCATGGGGAATAAAAAGTTCACCTACTGGCTGTCGGTACAGATGGCCATTGTGTTTATCTTGAGTATGTTTTATAGCTTAAATCATTTTTTTCTAGGATTTTTTCCGGCGAATTTCATTGGCTGGTTCCAGAATAAAACGGTATTCTATCGCGGACTGGTGAGCCTAGCGTTCATCGAAATTTTCCCTATTGTTTATCATATCCTCATGACAGGAAGTCCATTGACGTCCAAAGAACTGATATATTTTATTCCCTTTTTAATCATCATGCTGATTTCCCCGTTTGGGATCCGCTCGATGAATCGCAGGATGGAGCTGGAAAAGCAGCTTGCTCAAGCTAATAAGCAAATTGAAGAATTGGTCAAACGGGAGGAGCGGGTAAGGATTGCCAGGGATTTGCATGATACTCTTGGCCATACATTATCCCTATTAACATTGAAAAGCCAGCTAGTGCAGCGGCTAATACCTGCAGACCCGGACCGGGCTAAAACTGAAGCAAAAGAAATGGAAGTCACGTCAAGGGCAGCGTTAAAACAAGTGCGCGAGCTTGTCTCCGATATGCGTGCCGCTACAATTGCCGAAGAATTGATACAAATTCAGCAGATTCTTCGGGCTGCAGGCATTACCTATCAATATGATGGGAAAGCTGATTTTTCCAGGATTCCCCCGTTTACGCAAAACATAATCGGCATGTGCATTCGCGAAGCGGCCACCAATGTCGTCAAGCATAGCCGGGCTGCCCATTGTTCCATTTCTGCGAAGCTCTCGACTGAAAAAATAAACATTACCGTTTCGGATGACGGTATGGGAGTCCCGAATGACCAGTTGTTTGGCAATGGCCTAAACGGCATGAAAGAGCGGCTGGCCCTTGTCGATGGATTTCTTTCGTTATCGAGCCATAATGGAGCCGTGCTGGAAATAACGGTACCAATTATTAAAAAAGAGGAGGCGGCCGTGTGATTCGGTTGTTGATTGCGGAAGACCAGCGAATGCTGTTGAGCGCGCTCGGGTCTCTGCTAGATTTAGAGTCTGATATGAAAGTCATTGGCCAAGCCACCAATGGGGACGAAGCACTAAAGTCCATTTTGAAACTCGAGCCGGACGTCTGTTTAATGGACATTGAGATGCCGGTAATGAATGGCTTAGAGGTGGCAGAAGAACTGGTACGCAGGTCTGCATCCAGCAAGGTGATTATTTTGACAACTTTTGCTCGACCCGGTTTTTTTGAGCGTGCCGTCAAAGCTGGAGTTCATGGCTACCTGTTAAAGGATGGAGAAATTGATGAGCTCGCCGATGCCATCCGCAAGGTAGTTGCAGGAAAGCGGATCTTCAGCCCAGAGCTGACGTTTAACGTCATTCGTGAAGAGAACCCGTTGTCTCAGAAAGAACAGGAAATCTTAAAGCTAGCGGCTTTAGGTAAAACTACTAAAGAAATTACCAAAGAACTTTATCTTTCCTCCGGCACAGTACGCAATTATATATCGGAAATCATCCACAAGCTCGGCGCCAAAAACCGCACAGAGGCCGCCAGCATTGCCGAGAAAAAAGGCTGGATATAAACTAATTGATACAGAAATAGCTCTCGATTATTCGGGTGCTATTTTTTTATAAAAACGACCATAAACACCGCCCTATCTAGTGCCCTTTCTGGCTTGGACAAGCTACCCCTTATCCCATTTTGAATAAATTAATACTAGTTTACAAGGAGGGGAAGGACAAGACATGGTAAGAAAAGCAATTATTCCAGCAGCAGGGGTATGGAACTAGAAATCTGCCAATCGCCAAGGTTTTACCGAAAGAAATGCCAATTTGCGCCAGGCGTGATATTGAAGGATTTGATAGAGGTAAACGATGTACAGCCGCTTTATTTTCTCTAAAAACTGAAGCGAGCTTTAGGTGGTTAATGATTTGATATACTGTCCTCGTTAGTCTTTGTAAACAATCAGAAAAAAGGACGCCTAATAATAGAAGAAGTCGGCTGTCCAGTCCAACTTGCTTTTTCTAAAAAAATAAGGGAGGCTAACCCATGATCTTAGTTACAGGTGGTGCTGGATATATTGGCAGTCATGTCACAAGAGATTTGTTGGATAAAGGTTACCAGGTTTTGGTCCTAGATAACTTGTCCACCGGGCACAAAGAAGCGGTGGATAAAAGGGCAATCTTTGTTTTGGGGAATTGTGGAGATGAAGAGATTTTAGATAGAATTTTTCAAAAGTTTAAAGTGGAAGCTGTGATGCATTTCTCAGCGAATTGTTTAGTAGAGGAATCGGTTCAAAATCCATTGAAATACTACAGCAATAATGTCGAGCAAACGATTTGTCTGTTACGCAAAATGAATCAATATGGTGTGAGGGCATTTATTTTTTCATCAACCTGTGCTACTTATGGAATTCCTTCTACTGCTATTTTGACAGAATCCCACCCGCAAATTCCAATTAATCCTTATGGACGATCAAAATTAATGATGGAAACCGTTTTGAAGGACATCTCTGCCAATCATAATTTGAATTACGTGATTCTGCGCTATTTTAATGTAGGCGGCGCCCATACATCAGGGCAAATCGGTGAGGATCATGATCCTGAAACACATCTCATTCCAAACGTAATCAAGCATTTGCAGGGAGTAACAGACGTCATAAAGGTGTTCGGAAACGATTATCCTACGTCAGACGGAACAAGCGTTAGGGATTATATCCATGTCTCCGACCTATCTAATGCCCATATTTTAGCATATGAGTATCTATGCCGGGATGGGGGAAAGTCAGAAATCTTTAATCTCGGGAATGGAACCGGTTATTCGGTATTGGAAATCATAAAAGCTTGTGAAACAATAGCTAACCGAGAGGCAACTATACAGTTCGAACCAAGAAGGTCAGGGGATCCGCCCTTGTTAATTGCTTCGTTTGAAAAAATTAAACAATACCTAGGCTGGGTTCCAAAGCATGATTTATCTGAAATTATCCAATCTTCCTGGAATTGGCATGAAAAACATCCAGATGGATATTAATGACCAGTAGGAAAAGAGTATGGCAGCCTGTAAAAAAACTATCCACCGTCTTTGGTGGATAGTTTTTTGCTTTATAGCAAAATGCCTATATCTTAATTACTTATTTCTGGCGTATGAAACGCCCTATGGCAACCAATGTTCAAGTATCTAAGCTTGTATGGAGGAATATTGGACCCAATCCATCTTTCTGTTTCATCATTGAAACCATCAACTGTTCTGCACGGTTATTAGCAAGGATGATAATACTATAAGTAATGGCCTTAGATTATCTCCTTTCCTATGAATATAATAAAACATCAAAGGCGTACTTCCATTCAGGAAAATCCTCAATGGCGTCTGGAGGAGTACTGAGCTTACTTTTCGCAAGGGAAGCAAACTTATTTAACTTTTTGTACTTGCCCATGGAAAAATAGTAAAGCATTTTCTCAAATCCTTTTACAAAGTTGGCTTTATTTTCATCCTTTAAAAGATCCATATGCTGTGAAAGTACAGTTGATAATTGATGGTAGGAAAAACCTTTTCTTAAGCCTAAGGATAAAAGATAAATACTCGTATGGGGATATTTTCGGCATAGCTGGATATACGTATCATCTTCTGTTTTATTTCTTTCAGGGTTAATCGGGCTCAATTGCTGATAAGCTTCTGCCTTTTCAGAAAAACGAAAATCCCCCCCATCTTGGAAAAAGCGATAACCGAACTCCCAATCTTCCTTTCTGCGAAAGCTCTCATCAAACCCCCCTAAATTTTGAAATGTGTCCTTAAGGATGGAAACATTGCCCGTGCAAAAAGAAATCCAAGGAAACTGAAAATCTTTCATTTCAGGTCCATATAATTGAATAATCTCTCCAAACATTTTGACCCACGGTCTGTACCAATTAGGGCAAAACAAAAAGGAATCGATTTGATTGTGATAAATATCCTTTATTTTCAATAAGGGAGAATCCATGCCTGCCAACCTTCGATTGGAGAAGAAGGGATTGGCAAAGGCCTCTTTAAGATCCTCCTTCTGATAGTCATACCAATGATTACCAAAGTCATAGGTAAGGACATAATGCCAATTGCCCATTCCTGAAAGGGCGAGTCGGGGGTTCAGGTTATGATCGTTAACATGATTCTGGATAAAGTCATAGGGCAAAATAAAGTCGCTATCGCAAAAAATGACTAGTTCCCCTTCAGCTGCTTCCACACCCAGGTTCCGGGCAGGACCGGGGCCAGTATTCACTTTAGAGGCAATGATTTTTAAATTGTTAAAAGAATTAGCCTTTAGGTATGGGACTGTTAAATCTGTAGAACAATCATCCGATACTATGATTTCATAACGGGAGGAGGGGTAAGATTGATGGTTTAGTGAGTGCAGCGTATTTTGCAGGAGCGGCAATTTGTTGTAGGTTGGAATGACGATACTGACAAGTGGGTAAGACATGGATATCACCACCAGTTTTAAAAAATATTCCAGAGTCTGAAAAAGTCCTGATTGATTATTAATCCTTCCTGTTTCAGCCGATCAATGACTTCGTATGAAAAACCCCCATCCAGTACAATAATGGCATCAATTTGGTTATCTCCCCATGCATATTGTATTTCAGGATAATCATCCACCTCATCAATATGGCTTTGATGAGTCACATTCATATTAAATAACGGGCAAATATGCTCTAAATAATGCTGGCAACCGGATGCAGGTCCGATAATGCCCAATTTTGGCTGACGATTCAATTTGTCCAATAAAAGCTTATTGATATGGGAACTTGCTATGGTTAAAGATTCCTTGCAGGTTTGTGATTCTTTAATATTGCTTAAAGAATTGGCTTCCACCCGATACATATATAGAACCTGTGGAACCTTTTCAATAATGCCTTTATCCAACATTCGAATCCATAAATCAAAATCTTGTCCAATCGAGTATTTCTCATTGTAACTGCCAACCGCTTGAAAAAAATGTTTTGAGAATATCATTGACCCATGAATCACAGGGGGCGCCACAAAACGAAACTCCTTAATTTGCTCGTTTGTTAAAGCCATATTACTCCACTGCTTACCGTTCAATATAGATTGATCAACCGGCTCATTTCCAGGAATACTTTTTATCATGCAGGCCACCCCTGCAAGATAAGGATGCTTTTTTAGATAAATCAATTGCTCTCGCAATCTATTGGGGAGGCTGATATCATCTGCATCCTGCCTAGCAATCCATTTGCCCCGGGCCTTGCTAATTCCAAAATTCAAGGAAAATGTTTGTCCATGATTTTTTTCTAAATGATAAATTTTTAAACGCCGGTCCCGAAACGATTCCAGGATTTCCTTTGTTTTATCGGTAGAACCATCATTCACAATAATGAATTCAAATCTTCGATAGGTTTGGTTTAAGATGCTATCGATTGATTCTTTCAAGTGGGATTCACCGTTATAAACGGCCATAACAACAGAAACTTTCACCATGCTTTTCGCTCCAACCTTAGTTAATTAATTAACAACGTTCCAAATTCTAAACAGGCTTTTATTAGGCTGCAAGCCATATTGCAACAATTCCGATTCCGTCATATCAGTAGTTTGATGAAAAGAATCCAGCAAAATCACGGCATCGATATTTCCCTTTTTTAAATACTTGATTAACCGGGTTATATCAGAAGAGTAACGAATATATTTGGAGACCTTCAAGCCGGATGAGTGTGAGATATGATTGAAAAAATGAATGCAGGCTCTTTTAGTGCCAACCACCAAAACTCTCGGTTTTCTGCCTAAATTTTTGGATAACATCCGATGGATGGCAGACGCAGAAGCTTTGAGAACCTCATCACAAGTAGTTACTGTGTCATTTCTGCTCAATGAATCAAGATTGATTCTCCATTGATAAAGAGTTCTGGTTATTTTGGTGAGGTGTCCATATTCTTGCATCTTTAGCCATAAATCATAATCATAGGCAATACGATAACGAGGATCATAATGCCCAGCCTTTTCGTAAATTTCCTTTGAATAAAGCATGGAACCATGGACTAAGGAACAGCCGTAAAACCGATTATCAAATATTTCCTGATGGTGCACTAACCGGTTTGAACCATTGGTTTCTGCTTGAAGCCTTTCAGTACTAATGGGTGATTCTCCTGGAATACATTCAATTAGTGAGCCCACACCAGCAAAATCGGGATTCTCGGTTATAAAGGCTAGTTGCTCCTCCAGCCGTGTGGAAAGACTCACATCATCGCTGTCCTGTATGGCAATCCACTTTCCGGAGGCCAGTCTAATTCCAACATTTAAGGCATTGGCAGCCCCCTGGTTATGTTCCAAATGAATCACTTGGAGCCGGGGGTCTGTATAGGAGTCTAATATTGCTTTGGTCCGGTCGGTGGAACCGTCATTAACAATAATGAATTCAAAGTCTTTATAGGTTTGATGCAAGATGCTGTTTAATGCTTCTTCCAAATGTTGTTCTCCATTGAAAACCGCCATTACTACTGAGATATCCACCGTTTCACCCCTTTTCGTTTTGGTTTTAATGACCTTTCACTTGCCATACAATAAAGGTTTTCAATTTACTATATTCATTGTAAAAAGGTTCAGACAGGGCCATTGACCTTCTGTATGACCAATTTCCGATAACGTTATGCCGTGCCGAATAGGCTGCCAAATTCATAAACAACCTATATAAGAATCCAGTCTTTATTTGCTAGGTTTAGGGAATCTGATACAAAAAAACCATCAACATCGGTTATTAACGCTTTTTTTTCATGGTTCACCTCATTTCTAAACTGACACTTACATACTATGAAATAAAATGCCGTTGGTTTGGGTAGGCCGCCAGATGATAAAAACGTAGTAGGCAGGTGAAGCAGCCTTTGGTTTCCGTTGTATTGTGCACAATGAGAGAAGATTTTCTTACTCGGGCTGTTAAGCAGTTCCTTCAGCAAACTGTGCCGGAGAAAGAACTAATTATCGTTTTAAATCATAATAAGATGCAGTTAGAGAATTGGCAGTCCAGGCTTCAATCTTTTAACGATATACGGGTATTCCAGATGGATGAAGCTAAGACCTTAGGAGAGTGCCTGAACTTTGGGGCCTCTCAGGCCAGGCATTCGATCCTTGCAAAAATGGATGATGATGACTATTATTCACCCGATTATTTGTCGCGCTCCATCCAACAATTGAAGGACAATCAGGCCGATGTAACGGGAAAAGCGGGGATATTTGTTTATTTCCAAAATGACAAACTCCTAGCGTTATTTCGCCCACAATTACAACGAAGACTTTTAAAAAGTCCGCACTTTTTTCTGGCAGGCGGGACATTGGTTTTTAAAAAAAAAGTATGGGAAACAGTTCCGTTCCAGGAATTAAGTGAAGGGGAGGATGTACAATTTCAGAGGGATTGCCTAAGCAACAGATACGTTGTTTATTCCGGAGATTCTTATGAATATGCTTTAATACGATATGGCAAGTGTCATAACCATTCGTGGCAGGCTTGGGATGATGCCTTTCAAAAGCAATGTAAACGAATCGCTGTAACGGACCTTTATGAGAAGTGCGTGAGGGAAGGAGGAGGATTATGATTTCCGTCGTGGTCTGTACCAATCGTGAAAATTTTGTTCCTCACATCATAGAAAACTTCCAAAAACAGAAGATAGAGGAAAAAGAGCTTCTGTTAATTTTGAATGCACCGATAAAAAAAATAGATTTATCCCATGCAGACATGAAAGTTTTTTCTTTCCCAGAACATGTTAGTTTAGGGGAATGCTTGAATTTTGGAATAAAGGAAGCCAAATATAATTTTATTGCAAAAATGGACGATGATGACTATTACGGTGCCAATTATTTGCAGGATGCTTATCTAGGGCTGAAGCAAACTGGTGCGGATGTAGTAGGGAAAAGCACTTTTTATATTTACTTTCAAAACAATCACGAACTTCGTCTATATAACCCGAATCATGAACAAAAATGGCTCGATTCAAAGGGCCTATACCAATCCGCCGATTTTATGAGCGGAGCGACCTTGGTTTTTAAAAAGGAAATTTTCCAAAAGGTGAAGTTCCCCGATGTAAATCGGGGAGAGGACAGCGGATTTCTGCGGTTATGCTATAAAAATGAGCTGAAAATTTATTCTTTATCGAAAAATTATTATGCCTATGTAAGGTATGGTTCCCAACATCATCATTCGGATGTTAAAGATTATGTTTTAAGGAAGAGAAGCCGGTTTGTTGCTAATATTCCTGCTATTGAAGGATTTTTTGGCTGATAGCGAAAGTATAAAACTTTCCTATTAGCCACAAGTGCACTAAGAACAGCTCCAACTACAACGTATCGCAATCAAAAAGGTGTGCTCTTCGGAAATATGCCTCTGTCTTCGACCCCCGGCATGCGCCAGTCGGAGAGTTATCTTTAAGAATTAATGTGGGGGCTGTCCAAAAAGCAAAGCATCAGACACCACACCACAATATATTGAGTATTAAAAAAAATATTCTATTTTTGGTTTGGGCGTGTAGTCATACCCATAAACGGATGCCCCTTTATGATATCTTGGAGAACCAAATCAATTATAGAGATATCTCTTTTTTAAATTAACTCTGTCTTATTCTCTTATTAGATAACGATTCATCGTAATCAGAGATTCACCTTTTACGGGGTGAATCCAAAAATAATCTGGATGCTTTTGTGCTTCTTTAACTTTATCTAAGCTGATATCTTCCTGATAAAAGACATATTGAGTACACTCTTTACGTAACCACGGGTATTCTCTGCATTTTGCCCCCTTACTCATAGCTAATGTAACAAAGAACATTTCTTCTAACGCTACGACATTTGTGGCTGGCCATAATAATTCTAATTGATCTATATTTATCTCAGAAAGCATTTTCTTAATTATGGAATGTCGGTATACCTGTCCAGGATTGAAATAACGTGCGAAATAGTCTGTTTTAAATATTGGCTTCCACTTTTCCCATTCACTCCACATAGAAATTCCTGGACCAAATTCTGGATAGTCAGTAGGAGCGTGCTGTATATGAAAATAAGAACCCATGCAATCGTAGTCCTTCATAAATTCCTCTAGAAATGATTCAAATCCGTGTTTAATAAATAAGACATCATGGTCTAAATTGACTAGGTAGTCATAATCCGCTTCCGTTTCCTCTAGCCACCTCATGATGTCAAAAAGGTAGGGGGTTAGATTGCCCCAGCGCAAGGGCCTGCTATATGGGCAAATGGGGAGACCTAGACTTTGACCGAACTGTGTATCGGTGCCTCCATTATATAATACGATTTTTGCATTAGGATTGAAGAAACGTATATTCTTTATTTGTTCAGCCAGAACTCTTTCATTATCGTGGGCCAATATGGCAAAGTAAATCAATTATCACCGCTCCCTTTAATCATATAGAATTCAAGATTGGACGTACACATGAAGGTAAAATGCCCATCAAATGCTATTCTTTTTTTACCAAAACGGAGTTTCTGCTCAAACATAAAGTATGTTTCTATCCTGTTTTTTGAATACTTTGGACTACCATGAATAAAGGCACTGTCCAAAAAGTCAGCGAACTGACCTTTTTGATCCCCTTCTTGGAATTTGTATTAAAATATGACTGTAATATAATTAGAGGTTAATTTCCGCTCTAAGAGCTTTGCTTTCTGCGGGCGGTGCAGGGTGTTACCGCCTCAGCCCCGGGCCGCCTGCTGGGCCTAGACAAAGTTAGTCGAATTCAGGATAGTGGCGTTGGCCCACAATAATCTGAAAGTAGAAGGCATCGCCAGCTACTTCCAGAAACAATCATATTAATAGAAAATTAGGTAAAGAATAACAAATCATGATTTCCGCCTGCTTAATAAATGGACTTATTGGACCGCATCTTACCTTCAGGTAGTTTTAGATGTCCATTAAGTCAACGGTAAAGCTTTCGATATCTTTACATCGAATAACTGTAAGCCTTTCGGAGATAAATGGAGTCATTACCTCAGGTTCCATAATTTTCACGCAACAGTCCTTCGTTACCTCTTCTAATTCACCCATAATAATATCCCCGGATTTGGTTTTAATGGTAATATCATTAAATCTAAAGTTCTTCAGGATGCGGCATAAACAATCTTTTTTGCAGTTGAACCCATCTTTCTCTTGACAGCAGCAACAGTCATCATCTTTATCGTGATGATGATGTTTATCTTTGAAATGATGCCTCTCCTTGCGACAGCCCATGTATCTCTCCTCCTTTCCAAAAGTGACTCAGAAATAATATATTCAAATGAAAACGTCGAGGACAGGGCTATAACACTGATTTTGGCAAATTGATAAACAAAAAACTATTGAACAAGTATGGCAGAAAAAGTGATGGATGAAGAAGGGGGGCGGCACCAATCCAACTTTTTTTAGGGGCAAGTTAACAAAAGTCCATATGATGAAAGAAAGCCGGCCTTGGAAAGGCGGAACCATACAATCAAACTGGCGATGTCCGTGCAAATCCACCTTCTGACGATTAGAACGGCAAAACAACTGGGAAAATATTATACCCCATTGACAGGAAAGAAAAGGAATATAGATTTCTACCTATTTTTGTCGCTGTTTTGATACAATTATCATAGGAATTTGTGTTCAATTTAAACAAAGTTCTTCAATATATTTAGGAGTGGGACAAAGAAGATGAAGAAAAACTTGCTGCCAGTTTTAACGTATTCTCCAGCTGCATTACTTTTTATTTACTACTTAAGCGGAGGGATTTCAAAATTTGGTTCAAATGAAGTTATTGTTCTAACAGTCTATCTCGTTCTCGGGACCATTGCTAATTTCTCCATCAATAGCAATCATTTTATATTTTCATATCTTAAACAGCAGGACGAGGATGTAACAAAAAATCCTGAAGCTAACCAAATTGCTTCGAATATTTGGAGAGAATATATTACCAAAAAAGAAACCACAAAGGCACAGCTCAATATTTCATCCTTCATTGAGATGTATATGTCCGAACATACCATTGAAAACAATACCAATATTGTCAAACGAATGAAACTGATTCATACGTATGCTTCGATTTCAATTCTTGTCGGGGTACTGGGAACATTTGTCGGATTGGTGTTCTCCCTTGCAGCCATCAACCCGGAAAATATCGATAAGTCAATCTTAAATATTTTGTCGGGGGTTCACACTGCCTTTTTTACAAGTATCGGCGGGATTCTGTTCTCAATTGCCATCAACCTTCATTCAAAAATTAGAAACTCGGAGCATCTGCTTTTGCAAGTCATGTTAAAAATTGAGAACTATATTACTCAAAAGGACCAAAAGACAGCGGATTACTATGTCGTGGAAGCGCTTGGTGAAGTCAAAGAGGCGATTTTTAACATGGGACGGGCCTTCTTGGATGTTGCCGGTATAGCAAAGGAATTCAAAACCGCTACAGATAACCTCAACGCCTTTAATAATGAATTTCAGCAAAACACAACTGCCGTCAGCGGTCTGTTTGGCGATATGAAAGTGATTACCAAAGCGTTTAATAAAAAAGCAACATTGATCCATGACGACTTTTCCAAGCTATTTGATTACTTTCATAACCAGGACGAATATTATCACGCAACGAGAGAATCTTTTGAGCAAACCATTGTCGAATTGAAGGCATTCGCGGGGTATCAATCCAGAAATATGGACGGCATTGTCAAAAGCAATGAAAAAGTCCAGAAATTACAGGAAACACTGTTTGTCAACGTCCAACAGGCGGTTCAAAATTCCTACAATGAAATGCACGAATTTTTCCAGAACACCTCCGCGCAAATCTCTCAGATTGCTGCTCAAAGCCAGTCGCAAGGCGAATTTAATACAGAGATTGCCGGGGCAATTCATAAACAAATGGAGAAAAACCAGGCAAGTCTGTTAAAGCAGCTGAACGAATTGAACAACCAAAACGGTATGGTGAATGACTCATTTATGGGTACTGTAAAAACGCTAGAAAGTTATTTCACAACGAATCAATGGTTTGAAACATTCTCACAAGAATTAGAAAGCTTGATGAAGCTGAATAGTGATACATTTAATCATCAATCAAAACTTTTAACCCAATCAATCTCAGAAGATATGAAGAAACTTATCAAACAGAATCATGAGGCGTTTCATAACCAGGCAGAGATGTTGACGAAAGCAATTCAGCAATATCAAGAGGGAACTGGTGAATTGTCTAGACAATTGGGGAACATGACGGATTCGGATTCTGCTTTGCAAAACAGTGTAGATGAGCTCAACAAAACCACGAGTAAGTTGATAAAAAAACTAAACCAGCCAATGCCTCAACAAGCTGAAGCAGAGCCTGTTGTTAACGCATAATGCCTAAAGTCCTTTCAGATGGAAACCAAAGAGAATTTTAATCATTGAATCTAGAAGGAAGAAGGATGGAAGGTTATGAAAGAAAACTATAGAAGACTAATAACGGGACGGGATGAGGATTCCAATTTCTGGCCGACGTTTACCGATTTACTATCAACGATTCTGCTGGTGATTCTGATCATATTTGTGGCGGTCATCATCAGCATCAATAAAGAAACCCAAGCGATGCAGGAAAAAATGAAGGCAAGCCAAATCGAAATCGACAAGCAGGCCAAACAAATTGCTGAAAAAGAAAAGCAAATTGAGATGTTATCCTACATTCAGAAAGACATTGTCAATGATTTGGACCAGGAGTTTAAAAAGCAAAATCTCGCGATATCCATCGATAAAGATACCGGTGCGATTAAGTTTAGCAATGACTTACTGTTTGAAGAAGGACAGGATGTCATTAAGCCTGAGTTTCAGCAGATGCTGCACCAGTTTATCCCTATCTACTTTGCCACCCTTTATGGCAAATATAAGGATCATATCGCGGAGGTTGTGGTTGAAGGTCATACAGATGATAAAGGCGACTATATGTATAACCTGGATTTATCTCAACGCCGGGCCTTCAGTGTGGTCAAATACATTTTAAGTGATGAGTTCGGAGACTTTCCTTACAAGGATGAGGTGACGAAAAATATTACCGCCAATGGCAGGTCAGAAAGCCAGTTGAAAATGACCAATGGACAAGTGGACCGTGACCAGTCAAGACGGGTTGAATTTAAATTCAGACTGAAAAATAGTTCTGAAGGAACCGCAACCAACTAATTCAAGTTTGTCAGGGAGCTGTGAAAATGGCTGACATAAACCAATATAGAATATTGAGGGAACTTTATACCGGTGAGCATTTAACCGTTTACCAAGCAGAAGATACAAGCAGTGGAGACATCACCATCATAAGGTTGATGAATAAGCTGGTTTTCCGTGATTCCTGGAAAGAGTTGTATCGCCTTTACGGTAATCAAATTACCAACTATAAATACCTGCCTGCCGTAAAGCGAATCGATGAATTGGATGATAGCACTATTGCTGTATTGAACGGAAGTGAAGGAAACCTATTAGAAAAAGGACAAATCCTAACGGGGAGCCAAATTGACCAGCTGCTGGAGGCAGTTATCCATTTACACCAAAATAGCCTTGTCCATGGGAAAATTTCTAGGTTCCATATTTGGATAAAAGAAAGCGGAGGTCTCACCTTATACGGTGCCGGTGAGAGAGAGGTTTTATACCCTGAAAGTAAGCTTACCGTTCAGGATGATATCAATCAATTGATTGCTCTTCTAAGAAACCATTCCAAAATCAATAAATCCTATTTTGAGGGCATTGGATTTGAAACGATAGAGGATCTGCAGGAATGGACTCTTTCAAAACTGGCGTTTCCTAAGCCTGGCTTAGTGGACAAGGGGGTAACAGCCAAGACGGTTTTTGGGAAACCGACAAAAGTCCAGCAAACAATGGAAGCGAGGCAAGAACCGGTTCCTGTTCCTGCCCAATCCCCCGCAAAAAACAGTCAAAAATCAAATCCACTGATCAAATGGCTTGTGCCTGCAGCTGTTTTGCTGTGTATCGTCATTGGCTCGGTTTGGGCACTAGGGCTGCCGGATTCTGCTGCTAAGAAAGCAAATGGCAACAGTGGGGAAAAACCAGCTGCCGCCAAAAACACCGCAACGATGCCAGCCCAAAAAGGCGAAACACAAAAAAACAGCCCAACGATCAACTTGAACCGGTTTGCCGATTTATTTCCAGGCTGGGAACTAATAAACGGTGAATCCATTAATCTGGCAGGCACTCCATATACACTAGTAGCCGTTGCACAAAAACGTGATGACATGTCAGGTGTCGTGAAGGTCGCAATGTTAACGGAAGCCAATGGCAGTACGGCGAAGGTGTGGGAGTCATCGGAATATGAAAGCCTTTTGGCGGAGCCCAAGGACTATATCCATTCGTTTCTGACCCTTACCCAGTCTGATCAGCAAAAGGCACTCTTGGTGTTTGATTTGCCAGATAACGGATCGTTAGGAATTGCTTCCATTTATGCCATAATGATTCAGCCGGGGGGAAGTGGCCAACAAGTTTGGACAGGGCCTGGATTTGGGATTAAAAAGCAGAATGATGTGATAACGGTAATGGACATCGGGGTGAAAAACTTATCCTTGTCAAATGGCCAGTTTAATCTGGAGGAAAAGACGAGAAGTGAATCGGCTCCTGCTGGTGCGAAAACCGTGCTTTTTGATATTGATCCTTCTGGGGCCGTCATCCCAGTAAATGACAAGGAAATATCCGTAAAAGTAGGGGATAAATTAGCTTTCATACCAGCCAATGATGAAGTAAAAAGGAAATTTGATCAAGGTGAAATTTCAATTTATACAGATGTGTACACGACAGGCAGTTTTTCATTAGCCAATGCTTATTTGCTCGATCATGGCAATTATGTGGAGTTTGATGCACCGGGAGAATTTCATTTCGTCCTTGAGTCGTTCGGCGGACCGGAATTAAACTTTGACCATCCAACTCCGACGTTTACAGCAAATGTAAAAAAATAAAAGAGACACAAAAAACGCAGCGTCTAAAATGAACTGCGTTTTTGTGTATGTGGATTATATTTGCAATTTCTATTTATTTGATAGATTTGATTGAGATGTAAAAGGATAAAGGGTAGGTTCTTCTTTTTCACCTTTTATTAACACTAATTGTTTACCATCCAGACTTATATTGGTGACTCCCTCTTCATGAACCCGATAAATAGGGGTAAGCGTCTCAGTTGTTTCAATTGCATCTTTTAAATTAACTGAGTAAATCCACAGGAACGTTTCACCGGTTTCATCTTTTGCCACTAGCACCACTTCTTTGTTTTGGTCATCAATGTCAAAATCATTCTCAATTCCTTTAAGAGAAAATTCCTTTTTTAGCTTCCAGCCTTTTTCAAAGGGGCTTGTCCCAGTGTCGGTTGCAACATCCAACTGAAAATTTCCATTATCGTTATTAGTTAGTGTAACCCCTTGAACTTGCATTGAAATCCTCTTGAATTGAGGTCCTTCAAGATTGATTTGGTACATTTGATTTTGTTCAGTACTTTCTTTAAATTGTTCTAATAAAATAGGGGAGTCTTTTATTTCTTCCTCTTTCTTAGACTCCTTTTCCTCTACTTTCGGATTGCTAGTTTTTACAGCGGCTTGTTTATCATTCTTGCCTGAGAAATAATCAACTCCGAACCATGCTCCACCACCGGCAACCCCAACAGCCAGCAGGGACAATAACAGCTTTACTCCATTTTTCTTAAAAAATTTCATTATTGGACTAGCCGTTTCGGTTTCTACTTCTTTCAGCAGTTTTTTAAGGCTGCCGTTTGGTATTTCTTTTAATGCATTGCGGCAGGTTTTATCTTTCCAAATTGACTGGGGATGTTTAATTAAATAACTTCTTAGTTCCAATTTGTATTGTTTATTCACTAGCCAATTTGTGTGCATTCTAATGAATGCTACGAATGTTTTCTCATCACTGAATTGAACAAGATGTTTGAAAATGCCGCGATAATCAACTTCCCCAGTATCCGAACTATAGGCCATGATTAAGACTGGAAAATGCTCAGGAGCAACCTTGGTTAATAATTGTTTGAGGGTTTCTCTAAGCAGTTCACGATCGATCCTTCCTAATGGATTCAGGCTGACAAATGCGGCTTGTGATGGATTGCTGAGCAATTTGTGTAGTGTGATGGTCACAGTATAATTACGCATCGATTGCTCATCCTTGACCTTAACATCGTTCGGGAAAATTTTACCGAACTTTAAGATATCATCGATGCTCAATTTATTTATTTTCATTGAACCAAGTAAGGCCAGCTTGGCGGCCTTGACCATTTCCGCTTTAAGACTAGCAAACTTTGGATTTATTATATTTAAAGAAAAATCATTAACCGTGAGTACTCCATCGAATGCTTGCCGCTCATTTTGGATAGAAGTATATACTTTACTTATGGAAAGCGAATGGAACATTTCAACATTCAACAGAATGGGCAACCCCAACAGTAATTTTACTTGGTTGAGGATGTCCTTAATACTTGCTCCTTGCTTGAATTGTTCCTCGAGATATTTCTTCAATAGGTCTTCGTAAAATATGTGTTCACTAATAAAGTTAATGATCACTTCATTGGTGAACTTATCCTGTTCAATGATTTTCCAAAGCTTAAAGAAGAGTGGATCACTCTGGAAGTTTTCAAGTGTATCGAGGACAAAAGAAAGTGCTTCATCGCTGCGGACGATTTTATTTACAGACACCACAGCACGGATATAATCGAGAGCAATGCTCGAATCCCGTACATATTTTTCTTCGGTCAGAATTTTGACAAACAGCTTCACCAATGGCAATTTCTCATCGCTGTTTGTCTGCAAAAAATTAACAAGTCCATTTAAAAAGCCAACTTTATTTTTTGGATAAATGGAGGCATCACTGCCGTTTAAGGTTAAATACAGGTCCGTCAAATGATAGTAACTTGATAGCTGAAGCTTTTGTTCCTCCGGCAGACCTGACAAGGCTGTCTCGGCAAACTCAAAGAAATCGTCCATTCGTTTGTATTGTGAAAAGCGCTCTATTGCAAAGTCCAGGTACTCATGCTTTTGGCCGGTAATATCGACACCTGATATCCGACCGTTGGCAAAATCAAAAATGAACTGTTTTTCAATCGAACGGTCCGCCGTGTTTAACGTGCCTGGCTCATAAAACATGACATGGATATAGTTTTTGCCCTCCGGGTCGCTTGTAAACGTCATGGCTCCCAATTTTCGGCGATGGGCATACGGCAAGTAGAGGTAGAGCAATTCCAAAAGCTTTAGAGAAGCCTTAGAATAATCCTGCAATGGAACATTCAAAGAGATAAACACTTTTTTCTTTCCGGAGACGGAAGTTAACACAGCGAATAACAGCTGCTTAAAGTCGTCATCATTAATGCCTAATTCCGCCATCAGTTCCTCTTTCTTAGCAAGAACATCCTCGGTTCCATAACTAACCGTCACCAGTTCAGGCAACGTTTTTCCCTGATCCATATTATAGGAAGTTTGGTAGTCATTTAGTTGAAATAGCTTTTCTGGTTGTTTGATCCATTCTTCCTTCCGGGCATCGGGGATTATATAGTTGTGCATAAAATAAGCACTGCGCTCGCCGGTGAAATCGGCTGGAACGAAAACAGCTTGCCCAATAACAAGATCACCGGTTTCAGGTTGAAACAAGGTGACAGCCTCCGGGTAGGCAGAAGCGTCTTTCTCCCCGCGGGTTGTTAACGCTTTTGGTGCTTGATAGATGCAGAACGGATGCAAGTATTTTTTTACAAACGAAGGCTGAAGACCTTCGGAAATCGCTATGGTGTCATACCCATCTGTGGTAGAAAAGATACCGCCCCGTTCCCGTGTATATAGCTGTTGCTGAATTTTCCCACTCATTGCTGATGTCTCCCTTCGATGTATCCCAGCTTGTAAAGCAGCCAAATGAACGGTTCATCGACACGAATCGGACTGATTATTCCGCTTACTTGCTGGCCAACCGGATTGCTTCCTAAAGCGGAAACTGCAAAATAAGAAGCATCTCTGAAGTAGACATCAATAGAATCCACGAATGGTATATCTACCTTTGATAGGAACCTTCTCACTTCACCATTGATATTTTCATATTCATCAAGGTTTAGGTATCCTTTATGGATGACATTGTGGAATACATTGCTATTCGAACGGATATATTCACCATCTTCCGAGCTTAAAGCGTTTAATAAGTCACTCTTGGTTATTACAACTGCTGTCGGGATATCCGTTTTACTGTTTTCCTGATGGGCAATGAAGTCTTCAAATAGCGAAATCACTACATCGCGTGGCTCTGACGCCAACCCGACAATTTTCCCCGGATTATCGCCCATCTGATGGATTAATTTTTCACGAATGGCACGTACCTGCATCGGGTCGACCAAGAATAGAATGCCAGCCGAATTTTTGATATGCGGAGCATGAAGCTGCAGGTATTCTTTTTCGGTCATCCCTTCACCGGCTACATCAAAAAATACAAGTGTCAGCGGAGCCTTATGTTCATCTTTAAACACAAATTGAAAGATGAACGGTTCCTGCCGTTTGGTCACAGCCGTTGCTTCTAGCAGATTGCCTTGTTCAAAAAGCGGAATCTCATATTCATCCCGAAATTTTCTGCTGATGGAATTGTTTAACGGCAGACAGGCCGCGTTAAAATTGTTTGCTGTCACACGCTGAAGCGTATGAATGAGTGATGTAATATAAACAGATTTTCCGACAGAAGTAGCTCCAACAACTGAAACAATATTGCTGGGATATTTACCCGCTGTGACAGGAAGTTCGTTGTGGCAGCTAGGGCAAAGGCGATTCTTAGTGACAACCGCATAACGATCGGATATTCCCATCAAAACGTGGTCAGAGTATATCTTACTTTCTTCATTTATGGTAGAAGGGTCGATTACCGCCTCAAGTTCATCAATTGGTGCAAGACCAAATTTTGCTCTGTAATTGTTTAGCTTCTCATCTTCCTGAAGAGCCAAGGCTTCATCATCATCACGATGGTGCGCCGCTCGGAAAACGACATCCTCATGATGAAACTTGGAAAAGCAGTATGGACAGACGATATCATAGTATGGCAATCTTGTATTCTCTGGAGGTTTCTTTTCAAACATTCTTTTCAGTTTACCGAACATGTTGGGTCTCTCCTTATTCTGGAATCAGCTCATAGATTTCTGCTGATTGTTTACCATTGCTGAAAAAGATTCGTATATATTCGTCCTTGTTGAATTCAATTTCTGGAAGCTCCGTTTTACCAGCCGGGAAGTCACGGACAAAGGGAAATACCGTCCCGTCTTCAACCGAAATGGGGGGAGAACCGGTCTTTTTTACATAAACTAAAAGGTCCTTATCAAGCGGGTATTCAGTATCAATGGAGATCAGCACCCGTTTTTTGGGACGTAAAAAGACTTTTTTTACCACCATTGAAAACTTAATCTTTGCTTTAGCACCCGTAATAAAAATGAGATTGTTTTTATTTTCCTGAGCATAAACGATCAGGTTCCCGTCGCGCTTCTGGCAAGGGAAGATTCGATAGGCATATCGCCCGAAACCATCCAGCCTGCCTAGATAACCTTGATTGGCCTTATATTCCTCACGGGTGTAGAGCCTTATATCTTGCTTTTCCAATTCATTTAAAGGTTTAATTGAATCCGCAGGAGCTTTATAAATATAAACAAAGTCAATTTCTTTTGACCAAAACCAAGTTAAGTGAATTTCCGAATCTCTTACGGTCTTTCGTAAATCCTTTATTTCATGACCAGGGGAAGGTATTGGTTCCCAGTTCACCTGCAATCACCCACAATCT
This sequence comes from Neobacillus camarae, assembly GCF_054950115.1. Lineage (NCBI taxonomy): Bacteria > Bacillati > Bacillota > Bacilli > Caryophanales > Bacillaceae > Neobacillus > Neobacillus camarae. The sequence goes on from NZ_JBUCKX010000002.1 coordinate 1,126,544, forward strand.
TATTTCGTGTTGTTATTTCATGCCGAAATTCCGTTTGGCTGTATCTCTTCTCTGCTGTGTGCCCCGTACAGATGAACCCGTACCACTGTAATGATGGGGCGTTCCTCCTGAAAATTTTTCACGTATTGGAATGATCATCGTGCCTAGGCCAGTGGCAGTTGTTAACAGGATATCGGCAACGAGCCGGTAGGAGAATCCCGATAGAAGAGCGGAGTCCTGCAAACCGATTTCAAGAACTAATCCGGCCAATAAACCGGATGCCAGCCCTGTTATCGAGTAACTTTTTGCTAAATAACGATTGTCAAATAGGATTCCTAGTGCCAGGCCAAACAATCCGCCGATTAATGTAATCAATAAAACATGCAGGACAGCAAGGTAGGTGCTGTCTTTAAATACGCCGTATCTTTCAGTCACTAGCAGCCGGTCTTGGTTTTCGAGATAGATCTTCTCAAACACATTTTTTAAGTCATCCGCATTTTTGACATCATGGAACGAGCCGCCTGTACTTGAAGCAATTGATTTGAGCAGCTGGGCCCCGCCTTTGTCAATCTTGCTCATGCCCACGGTATTGATGACAATGTCTTGTTTTTGGTATGGCTTGACGACAGAATCGAGATCCAGTTCACTATACCCATCGGAGAACAGGATGACCATCGGTTTTCGTCCGGCTTTTTCATGGCTGTTCATCTCTTTCATCGCTCTATCTAAGGCATTCCCGATGTCTGTGCTTCCGCTTGCTTCCAGAGCGTTAATCTGGTCAATAGCATCCGCACGTTCGTCCTTGTCACTTATTTTAAACATCGGCTTCGTGACAAAGGCGTTTTCGTTAAAAGAAATGATAGACGCGCGATGGCTTGGCTTCATATTGGAAATAAGCCCGCCCGCAGCCATTAGGCTCTCATGGTCCGGGTCTGTCTTGTTCATGCTGTCCGAAATATCCAGCACCAGTACAATATCGTCCGGGGGTTTAACATTTGCGAAATTAAGAGAATATAAGAATTGAAAAATGATTCCTCCAGCAAATAACATCACGAGTGTCGAGGGGATTAAAACTTTCCACGAAAACCCCGAGTATTCAACTCGCCAGCTGCGTCCATTTATCACAGGTGAGATGATTTCTGCCAGTAAACAAAGGAGCCCGGCAATCAGGGCTAGCAGGCCAAAATATGCGCCCATTAGCAGGATATTGGGCCAAACTCCATAAAAGTTGGCCAGTAACCATTCGCCAAAGACAGCCCCGATGACACCGGCAATCAGGCTAAAAATAAAAAACAGGAAGCTAAATTTTCGGACAGGCATGTTGAAAACTCCTTACCATATAGGATGGATCATTCGGGACAATTTTAAGATACTGTCTGATTTGCAAGGTAGGATTGGGCAGTGCTGCCCCTATCATTGCCTTCATTCCTGCAGGATGCCAACAGTTCCTCCGCTAGAGTGAAACTCATATCCATTGTCTGAATATGTTGTGTAATATCTTTTTCCTTTTTGGTAATACATCAGGTCTTTTAACTGAAAACCGCCCATAAGGGTAAGCTTTTCGATGCCGCTCGCTGTTTTTTCATGGGCACAGCCCACTTTAAACAGGCGGGTTTCTTGTTCTTTTTCTAGAGCATACCGCATGAATTTGCTGTAGAAGTCTCCAAAAAAGTATCTTTCCTCATAACGGTGTTCCTGTGAGTAGTTAAAGACCTCAATTTGAATAGAAGAGTTATCGTGCAAGCGGCGGTATAGCTGCTTGAATAAGTCCTCTTTTGTGAGAACCTTCTTGTCATCATAATGCGTCATCACGTTGGCTCTTTCTAATAGCTCATCTTCAAAGCTGCGATGAAACTCTTCCTGGGTTAGGATTTCATGATTGCAAACGTCAAGCAATCTTTCTAGCAATGCTTTCGCTCCATTCTCAAGAATAGACAGCAGATTGCCAAAAAAGCGCTCTTCCGAAAAGAAGTGGAGACCGCGTTTTTCCTTAAGTTTGGCGGTTATGCCCTTAATCATTTCACCATAATATTCGCGGATATTTTTATCCAGATAGTCATCGGTGTCATATAGACTCTCGGCAGCCGCTTGCTTTAGCTGTGATTCAACCTGCTGGACTAGCTCAATTTTTGGAGCCAGATACTGATGTTTCTCCTCTAAGACTCCAAGGTAGTGTTTTAAGATGACTTCCTTTACCTCAAGCCTCAGCATTTCATACTTGGTGCCATAAACGGTTTCGAAAAAGTACTGTAAGAAGCTGCTTAAGTTTTTCTTATCGGAAAATGGCAGATAGCTCTTCTTAAAATCACAATGGTCGACCATTTGCTGGTAGTGCTGTTCCATCCGTGCTTCCGCTTCTAATTTTTCATTCTTTACGTCCCGGAGCATTTTTTTGATTTCATCGACTGCACTTACGCTACCCTCGGATGAAGGGGCAGTCCATATATAGGCGCAGTAAAGGCCGTATTTTTCATTGTTAATAATGTTTGTTTCCAAACAGCGCTCGATATGTGCTTTCGGGTTTATCGTTTGCAGATGCTCGCGGACGGGCTCTTTAAAGTTGACAGCGAAGAATCTTTCTGTCCCGTCTTCAAATAAGTGCTCTTCGGCTTCCCGAACAGACAATTTTTTGATTGTCTGATAGGAGTTGGTCACACCCATTAATCCATTCATATCGTCGATTTTTTCGCTCGAGGGGAGGATCATCTGATAATATTTTTGAAAGTTTGCCTCTGTGAGTTCTAACAGGTTAAGGACAGTTTCACGTCTTTCGGTCCCAGCTTCTTTTAACGATGCCAAAAGTTCTTGGAAGAAATGGTTTGCCGCATTTAGGGCAATGGCTTTATTGGGACGGCTTACTTTTGCAAAGCCAGCAGAAGCATAAACAGGTTCATTTAAACTTCCCCGAATTCCCTTTTTAAAGTCCTGGTGGTTATAGCTGTCCATTTTTTCATGGTAATCGGTTATCATTTTGCGATTTTTTAATAAATTGAGATTACTGATAATCTCATAGTTTTGCTGGGCGGCATCACTCGAAATTAAGCCGGCTTCATTTTTGTCACTTAATAAATACACCATATCAAACAGTGGGGAAGGTGGGTGTGTGACTGTCAGCCGCAGGTGGTCCTCTGTCAGCTGGAGATCACGGCTAAAAGTGTATTCATCGCTTTGATAGCGATCCAGCTCTTTGAGAAAGCTAATCCCAAGTGAGGTGGAGTAGGCAAAATGATCGCCGTCCTTCTTTTCTGTTATTAACCCATATAGGTCGACTTCTACCGATCGAAAAGATTCCTGAAGGATGCTTTTTAGCAGCAGGGTCAATTCTTGGATTAGGATATTGGATGGGTCGTCAATGGCAGTTACTACGCATAGGTTCAGCTTGATTAAAGAAGAATAAACCTTCCCGTATTCCGCCATCATCGTGGAAAGTTTTCGGAAGTCCTTATTCAGTTCAATTAGCTTGTTGTCGTCCTGGTTAAAGGCGTCATATAATCCTCTGCGAATGGTCTTACGGTCAAACCCTTTTCCTGGAAGCTGAAAAGAAACAACGTTCTGGCTGTTCTGCAGCGTCTCTGTTTGATAAGCATGAAAATAGAGCACACCTGAGCTGTTGTGCCATCTTTCTTCATTGATTTCCATAATCGATTTCATAGCATCTTTGACGCTATCTCCCAAAAACAAAAAGACGATTGGGTGGTTGACACTTCGCTGTTCATTTTCTTCAACTGTCATTTTTTCCAGTTGATTAGAAAAGTTAATGGCGTATTTTTGCAAAAGTTCTCTCAATGTTGTTTTCCCCCCATAGAGAAACAATTCCCGATAAAAAATAGGTATGATAGGCCACAGGCAATAATGCTTGTGGCCTAAATCATCCCGAAAAACTACGACTGTAACTGACGGAGCATGTCATTCACTTTAATCATGATTTCTTTATAGAAGCTGTAAAGCTCCTCGCCATTCATCAAATCCTGCCAGTCATAATCAAGGGCTTCTTTTTCCTTTGCATAAGTGACAGCCATTTCTTCAAGTGCAGCGACAAGCTCAGTTGCATTTTCTTGGGAAATCATTTCATTGCTTCGTTGGTCTGATTTCTTCTCAAGCTGGTCCATTTTCCTTGTCGGTAATGCTTTAAAAGCTTGATAAAGTTCAAAATCAACAAATTTGGAAGTCTTCATTAAATTGACTAGCGGCTCCCATGCATCTTCTTCAATTTCTTTATCGTACACGTATAAAGCGCCACGTTTGCGAATCGTTTTGGTATACACAGCTTGGATAAATTTGTTGATTGATGCTTCTTTTTCATTTTGAGCAGCAATAAATTGTTCAATCTCTGTCATTTTTTCTTGTATTAAGCTATACTTTCTTACTTCTTGCTTCACTTTTTCAATCAGCTTGGGAGAGCGGATAAAGTTTTCCTTGGCCATATCTACATTGGTGCTGCCAAAAATATCGATCATGCCATCTGGATTCATGCCGCCGTTAAACATTTCTTTCAGTTGGCGGTGAACTTGCTTCAGGTTTCCTAGGCTTGCCTTGCTGATGTGTGTTGGATCAATTTCATACTGGGCGTACAGGTCAGCTATGCTGATTTCTTTTGTAAAATGGCATTCGAATCTTGCGCTCGTATTTTGGTCGGTATTTTTCTCGGCAATTACCTTGAACCCAATTGCTTGATCAAACATGGCGCGAACGCTGGCGTTGTATGCCAGGAGGCGCTCATTCCGGTAAGTGTCCCCCCATGACCTTTCAGGGATTGGGGAAGGGAGGTAAGCCCAGTTTTCCTTCTCGGTTTGCACGAGGTGACGGCCAATTCCTTCTTTTTCTAATATAGTTTTCTCATAGGTTTCTTCAAACTTTTGCAATGGTGAATAAGAATACAAAGGAATTCCGTTTTTCGTATTTAACCAGAAAATACGGTTCTTCAGTTCACTTTGCTTAACAGTGAAATTAGAGAAGGAACTCTTTTGATAATTTTTGACCCCTGCGTAAATATTTGGCGCCTTTACAGGGAGGGAAACAAATCCCCACTCTGGGAAATGAAGCGATCCATGGCTGTCTCTCAGGTGGAATACAGGCAGCGCATCCTTATCAAGGCGTGCGGCAATTCTTTCTTCAATAATCCGGTCGATTGGCTGATCGTCGCCGTATTTGATCCGTAAAAAGTCTTCCATGGATTTGGTGATTAATTCACCGAACTGGTCGCTTAGGAACTCTGAAACAGTGCCGATGATATCGATATCAGTTTCATTGACCCAATATGCAGACTTCTCAAGGAGCATTTCTGACCAGTGCTGGATTAATAGTTCTCCGTCTTTCGAGTTAAACATATTCTGGATTTCACGGGCGACATCTGGAACACTGACGACCTGCCAGTAGTAGGTCGCATTATTGTCATGTCTAACTTCTTCGCCATTGACCAAAATATTGGCGTTCTTTTGGAAAATATTTTTCAGCGCATCCAGGATTTCTTTATAAACTTCATAAATCTTGTTATTTTGGCTGTTGATTTGCTGGGACAGGTCTTCATAAAATTCAATCATTTCTTCGATTCGTTCTTTTTCTGCCCGTGCATAATATTCATTTAACTTAGCTTCAATATAGGCGTTCTTTTTCCTATCTTTTGAAATGAAGGCACTTCGGGCATCTTCAAGCTTATTGAAAGCATACTCCTGTTCCGATTGGATCGCTTTCGGCAGGCGCTCTAACCGGTCGCGCAAACCATCAATATATACTTGGATGGTTGTTAATAAACAAAAACTATCTTTGGAGTAAATCAGGCGTGATGCATAGATTGGCCCTTTTTTGGGATTTAAGAACATTCTTTCCACTTGGCGGCGGAACTCTTCCATAATTTCACCAGGAAGCTGCCGTTTGTATTTGCGATATTGTTCCTTTGCCTTAAGTAAGTACTCTCTCGATAATTCTTCATCTAAGTTGGTTACAGATGTTTTAATCACATTGTTGTAGGAGAAACGCTCACTATTTTCATAGCCGGAAAGTGCTTCTGGGACACGCTCGTTAAATCGTTGGTGAAGCGAATCCGGATCAATCCGAAGTTTTTCCGCAAATTGATCGACGTCTGTTTGGTCCGGATTGGATTCAAACATGCTATTCATTTTTTCAAACAGTTTGTATCCTACGTATGTGGTCATTTCTTCAACAGGAATTTCGGCAGTAGCAGCACCAATAACGTTGTAAAGGTAGTTAGCTGCATATGGTTTATGCATTCCTGCAATATTAGCGTGGATATTACTAATATAGTCATGAATCGCAAACTCGTCAGAGAATTTATCTTCACTGGCCATGAAGTTCGTGATGTTTTCTGCCGTAACGTTCATACAGTAATCGTAGGCATTCTCAAGCCATTTTCCATCCAGGTTGGTTCCTGAGATGAGGTGGCAAAGGTTAAATGGCGGCAATTGCGAGTTAACCGTAAGCATATTGCCGTATTTCTGAATCCATCGTTCATTTCTTTCCTCTGTATTCATCCAATAGTCGAGCTCTTTTAAGGCTGCATAGCCATTTTTTTCAATATATTCGGCCGTATGGTAACTGATCCCTTTCTTGGACAAGTTCACGTCTGGGGTGAAGAGGTAGCCAAGGATGTTTAGGCGGTCAGAACCGGCAGATCCATATTTTTTAGTCATAATGCCTCTAACGATGTAGGCGATATCAAGGAAACAACCGCTTCCTGTTCCGCCAGAAAGGCCAGTGAGAATGAAGACATATAGACGCTTGCCTGTTCCTTCGAGCACGGCATTAATTTTCGTGTCAATGGTTTGGACGACTTGATTAATTTTGGTGAACATCAGCAGTCGGCCTGCCTGACGGATACCGGATGCTCCGCTGATTCCATCGGTGATCGACAATTCCGGTGATAACCATTCCTTGATATAAGGCTCCATCGTGCTGCGGTTGGACAGCACGCTGCCGATTTCCGGGTTAGACAGAAGAACGTATTCTTTAATAGGATCTAGTCCAATTCCCTTGTATTTTTTGTTCTTGTCTTGTTCATTGGTTTCAAAAGCTAAAAACTCAATGTTATTTGGCTTTTCCTTTTTCTTTTTGGAAAGAGGGTCTTCTGGTAATTTAAACCGGCGGTTGACTTGATATTTGAGTCTTAATAACGCATCAATCCCCGTACCGCCAAGTCCAATTACAAGCATCGGATTGTCAATTGTATCAACACGGATTTTCTCTGAAATAATTCCTCCGCCCATGGAAACATCTAACTGTTGGATATGTTCTTTTACACTTGCTCTCATGCCACTATTCCTCCTTGGCTGCCATTCCTATATATATGGACGATTAAATTTCATGTAAAGCTTCAATATTTTGTCAGGCCCATTTTGATGGACCTGACAAGTTGTGGCTGCTTAACTGATATATTCAATATAAACGGATTTATTCACCTGTTTTAAGACAATTCTCAGGCGGTCATTCCGTTTAATGACCTGGCCTTTCTTTGCATCAATGGCCCTGCCGCTTTTTTCAATCGTACAGTTTGATTGATTGATGATCAGCAATGAGTCACCGGCAGCCGGTTTAAAGACAATTTGGTTAGTCTCGGCAAATTCCGGATTCAGCCCAAGCAGCTGATGAAGCTGGAACTTTCCTTTAAACCCTTTTAATTTTCTATATTGCGGATTGGAACGTTCTCCGGTATCTTCATCCTTTATTTCTACCACCATTTGGCCGCTGAAACCGCGATTGTTCTCTTTCCATTTTTTAAACAGGAAGTAGAGCAAGACACCGATTACTAGGACACCCAAGACGATGAGAGCGGCTGTTAACCATGGGAACGGTTTGTCTTCATCTGTAGAAGAATTTGTTGCAGGTGCAGCTGCCTTTTTTTGCACCGTAATTTTTTGCGGTGCCGTTTCACGGAAGAAACTGTTATCCTCTGCTTTTACCGATACTTCATAACTGCTAGAATTCCCCAATTTAAACTGGCCGGTAAAGCCTTTATCATCAGCTGATAGGCTGACTTCTTCTGTTTTTCCATTGTCCAGATCCTTCACTAAAACTGTAGATTTCATCGATTTATAAATCGAAGTATCTGCCACGGGTGTGCCGTTATCTTCAAAATAGGCATTGATTTTCACCGTGTCTCCGGACTTGTAAGTTTTCTTAGAAAGCGGGTCCATCTTTAGCTGCAAATCATAGTTGAAGATTAGATTGATATCAATTTTATCCTGTGGAACTCCTTTGACTTTAAGCGTCCAATCCCCTTGGACCGGCTTGGTTAGCTTCACCATCGAATAAGTCCGTGATTGGGTCATTAGGGCCTGGTCAGAAGGGATAGGGACTTCTTTGCCAGCTGGGTCCACTAGCTTCACTTCTACCGGCTGGTTGGAAATCATGGAAATGTTGGCTTCTAAGACATTTTCATTCGGAACATTAATTTTTACATCTTGGAAATCGCCATTTGCCACCAGCTCAGTCACTGGAACGATTTTTAATTTGAGGTGATTGGCAAAAATTTCACTGAGAATATCCGGCAGCTGGTCTGCTGAATTGGCTTCAAAGAATTTTCCGTTCGTGCTGGAAGCCACATTCGAGAGAACATCTTTATTGAGCTTGCCATTGGCGTTTAAGCCAATTGTGTAAATCGGATATCCTTTTGCTTTCGCATCGGCAACGGCTTGATTTAAATCATTATTTGCCTGTTCAAGTGTTCTGGATCCTTTTGGGTCCAGTTCGTTATTCCCATCCGCCAAAAGAACAATCAGCGGATAATAGCCTTGTTCATGGCTGGAGTCGAGCACCTTAACGGCTTCTTTTACCCCGGCCGATAAATCAGTATAAGTATATTTGTCGACAGAATCGATGAAGTCTTTTAGGTCTTTTTTGTCTTGGTCCGATTTAATGGTAACCAGCGCCTTTTCGCGCATGACTTTATCGGCATAGGCAATGGCGCCAATTTTATCGCCTTTTAAGGAGGCCATGTCGACAAACATCTTCATCGCTTCACTGCTAATATTATTGGGATCACTGCTCTTCATCGAATTACTGACATCCACTACCAGCATTCCCTCAATTCGGGAGCTGGAATTTGTCGGGCTGGCCGCTAGTGAATTTAGCAAACTGAAATGCCAAAGAAGAATAGTGATGACAATAAAACTACTAAACCATTTTTTTAACATCTGTGAACCCCTCACTATAAGCAGTTTTCCTGAAAATTCGATTCATCACTACAAAAATTGCATGATACTACTATTTTACCACCGTTACCAGTAGATTCCCAAACAATTCTCGCCTAGAAATATTATAATAGTACTATTATAATATAAGGTAATGTATTTTTTGGTAAAATATTGGGATGCTTTGCAGAAAAATGTCCCAGTCCCATAAAAAAGCAAAAGGGGAAGTATATATGTATAACATTGGCTTTACTAGTCTTCTAGTGATTATCCTTTTTTGGAAAGCTTATAAATTGATAAAAAATAAACGAAACAGCGGCAATTTTCAAGAAATCGATGAGGAATTGATCATCATGCTTAATGAGGGTGAAGCTAATGGCTAAACAGGCCGTACAACTAACGAAGAAGAAACGGACGAAGTTCCGCTTTCAAAAGCTGAAAATGTGCAAAAAATGCAACCGATACTCTGTACTAAAAGATGATCACTGCCCCAAATGCGGTGCTGCCTTTGTCGAATTGGATAGTTTAGTAAAAACCATTGTGAAAAATAGATTATTAAATGAAGCAAGTCTAATCTTAATCCTGGTTTGTATCGGAATTGTCGCTGCTCCTACTGTAAAAGCCTTGTACTATTCCTTATTTGCCGGGTTAGTTTTTTGTTTAATTTATGTGGTACTAACCGTTTTCTACTTTAAGTCTGAACACTTCATTCAACTCAAGAAATTGCTCCGAAGCGACCTTCCAAAAATCAAGTCTGGCATTCAATATGATACGGTGTTGGCTGAGGAAGACGCCAGGGAAAACTTGCTTGCACCATCATATGAAAAGTATCGGGAAATAGGCGGCTTTATCTCGAACGATGAAGTGAAAAAGCGGCAAGTCAGGGTGTTAAACCAAATTATCTTGCGCAGTGACATGGAACTGGAGATTGAAGGGCTTGTTCCTTTATCCTATGATGCTGATTTTGTAACCTACACGTTAGAGGCCATCAAGATCAATCGCAGCTTAGTGACCAAAAGATGTATTGGGTATTTTGTTCAGTATAAGGAAGAAGTCATCAGGGATTTTGGCATGGATTCCCTTATTGCGGTGGCAGGAACAGCAATGAGAATGAAGCTATATATTCTCGAGTTTTCCGATTTTATTGAAGAATTCCTTGAGTACTTCCCAAAAGAACGGGTATTAAGGCTTTGTAACATTATCTATGCCAACCCTGATATCAATTGGGGAGCCCTTGGTGAAAAAACAAAAAGCTTAGTGACTGTGAAATATAATTACGATCCCGATTTTAAGCGGTTTGTTTCGTAGAAAGGACTAACATATGTTCAAACTTACCGTATATAAAAAAGTGAATTTTTCACGAAACTTTATTCTCATTCTGCTCGCTGTTATGATGATTCTCGTTGGCGGTAAAATTATACTTGCTCATGAAAAGCTCACCCTTTTTGAAGAAGCCATGGGTCTTTTCCAAAAAGGGGACTTAATTGCCGCGGAGAAAAAGTTCCGGGCTGCAAAGCTCAACGTTGCGGTTACCGACCATAACAAAGAAATTGATCAAAAGCTTTCTATTTTATCCCCAATTCGTGAGCAAATGGAAGACTGGGATGATAAAGCAGCAGATGAATTCGACGATGAAAATTTGGATGAATTGGTTGATGTGTATGAAAACTGGCAAAAAAATCGGGCAAAATGGATTGAAGCAAGCCCAGTGAAAAAAGACATGTACGAAGAAATGCTTGCTCTCACTGGAATCGATAAGGATTTGCAATTTTATTTTTCTAAAATAAAAAGTAAAGAGATAGCAAAATTACAAACTGGCAGCCTAAAGGATCAGGATGAAGAAGAAACCATCTACAACAAGCTAAATAAGATACCAGCAGCATACTATGGCAGCGAGTCGGCCAGAACAAACGAAATTCAAGATGCATTTTTAAAATATTATCAAGACCAAATGAACAAGATGATTGCAGCTGACGATTCATTAATTGAACTGGTCTCAGAAGCCAACCGTCAATTCGGAATGCTGTCCAATTTTTCGATTGACAGCGATTGGCTGGTATCGACACTTGATGAACATTTACTTAAGGTCCTGAAAACGTCTATGGACGCAAAGGACTATGCGGCCTTTGCTGAGCAGGCGAACTCCATTCAAAAGCTTTCGGCAAAGATGGACCAGTCGAATGTTATTGTCTATATTGAAAAAACGAAAAATGAGTTACTGGCAAATGCCAAGAAGTTGGCAGGTGCCAATAAGTATGAGGATGCGGTGAAAATTTATGAGGCTCTGAAACCGTTAGAGGATACTGAACAACTAGTTGCGGAAACCAATCTTGCTTGGGACCGATATGAACCAATTCGTGTCCTGCAGCGATTATATCCCGACAAGCAATTTCCTCAGTTTGTCAATGCTAGAAACAAATGGGGGACAGATAGTGCAGTGGCGGCAATAGATGCTGAGGGAGGCATTTATTTTGGAAAACTGATTGGCGACCAGGATATGACAGTAACGAAAGGGACACTTTTAAGTGGTACAACCGTAAATAAGCTTGAACTGAAGAGTAGCTTTAACGGATCCGATATACCGATGATTTTTGTCGATGCCAAATCCACCTCGCGCAAGCATCAATACCTGGCATATGAGATTCAAAGCAGTACAATGACGGAAATTCTTAATGTTCACGCAGACAATCTTACAGTCGAACCGGATGGGGCGCTCTTAGTGGACAACCCTGTAGGTCAAGGGGAAGGCGAGTTGTCTTACTACGAACCAGACTACTATGGGAAATACAGCTTCTCGAAAATTAAAGTAGATTATACAGATATCAATGTGCAGGATATTACCCAGTATCAAGGACAAAAGGTACGGTTTCCCGCCAATATCGCAGCCAACTCCAGTAAAGGGCCGCTAGTAAGGATTAGCCAGACCTATAATTATTCTACTTATCGATATGATACGAGCTATTTACTCCTTAAAGGTGCTTCACAGGTAAACAGCTACTATAGCTCTTATTATATTGGTACGTTTAATAGCTATGACACCATCACACTGGATACCGGTGAAACCGTACAGGTACCGGTTTTCCAAGTGGAAAAAGTCGATAACTAACGAAACAGGCTGACTCGGGTCAGCCTGTTTTAGTTGTTTTTTGAGAGTGGTATAAATCGGTTGAATATTCCCACTGCGGTCACCTTTCCCATGCCCACATCGGAAAAATCTGTTCTATAAACCGTAAATAAATAGTAATCTTTCTGTGTGGTACCCGTATCAAAAATCGTTTTTCCGGCAACGGAAAGGAAGCCTTTTTCAATAATGTTCGAAGATTGTTCCATCGTTTGCTGGTTCACCCACTCGACATACTCGGAGCGTTTCGGATTAGTAGCTAATAAAACAGCCACAATGGCGATGACAAGAATAATTGATAAAAAACGTCTCATCTCTCTAACCCCTATTCTATAAAATCAATCACAAGGAAGTTGATACCTCTAGCTTGTACATCATATGTCCTGTTTTCCCTGAAAATGACAAAGATATACGCTTTGGTCAGGAGTTTCCTGATTATATGGTTGGATGATAGAAGTGGTCTTTGGAATATTTCTAATGATATTTACCAAGTGATATGCTAAATTATTACTATTACAATCTATTGAAAGTGGACTTCCATTACGGAGGATTCTTCATAAAGGGGTTGCGGTATGTCAAGAAAATGGAAGTGGATCATTGCCTGTTTCTTATTCTTGGTTTTATTCAATGGACTTGGGATTTTGGCTGTTCATCTGTTGGCCGGATAAGGGGCAGTGCTGCGTAAACCCATCTTAATTACAGGGAGAGGCGTTCATGACTACAAATTTAACTGAACCGATATCGAAAAAAATGTTAGTGGCCATCCTGATGGTGACGTTCGGGGCAGAGATCCTTCTCTACCTAAACCGTTATAGCTATTTGGCCAGTACCTTATATGACGCTGTGATGGTTTCGTCGTTTTTTGTCGGTTTAAAACTGCATCGCCGCCTTCAGCCCCAGGAGGCAAGCCCCAAGCCAAAAAGGAAACTCATGCTCCAATTCACTGGTGCTTTTTTAATATTTTTCTTGGGCAGCTATGTTGTCAATATATACTCCAGTTATAGCTTTGATGATTTCAGCACGGACTATGACCAATATGTTCAGGACTATACGGTGGCGCAAACATCCGCAAACTACGAAGCGGGCACAGAAGTAGACTCTAGCCCGCTTTGGACGTTTGCCGATCAAGTCGATACCCTTGGGGCAGACATCTACACGGATATGCTAGCCGGGCTGGAAGAGGTTTGGCGGCTTGCTTATATGATCCTAATTCTTATGGTTTGCAAAAAAATCTTTTCCCGCCGTTGGAAGAGGGGATCACGGGATATTTTTCTCATGCTTGCCCTGTTTCTGACTTCCATTTTATTTGGAGTGGATCATACGTTAGACACGGCCGAGCCATGGCCCGTGAAAATCGGTGCGATTGTGACCTTCGCCGATATGGGTTTGGTGTTTGGAGTCATCTTGTTGTGGACACGTAATTTGTGGGTGGTGGTACTGGTCCATTCGTTTTATGACATCACGGCCACGTTATCGTGGTATTACTTCTATTATGCCGTTGAAGTATTTGCATTGGGTGTTTTCATTTTGCACATCATTCTGTGGAGTTTGGAAAAATCGGCACAAAAACGTTTAAAACAGCAGCAGGAAATAACGGAAGCCATTGCCGTCACCAATGAGCAATGAAAAGAGGCTGCCTCTGGCTGCAGCCTCTTTCCTATGTGGTATTTTAATAATGGTTTATATTATATTCAAAAGGTTTCTGGTTAATCCAATATTGGATGGAACCATCTTCGCGTATTTGATATTCAATATCTTGTTTATCAAATGCTCTTATAAGGCTATCAAGGGCTAACTCCTGTTTCACTTCCAGCTCGATTTGGTATCGATTGAGTGAATGGTGGTCAAGGGGACTCGATACAGCAAGGTGGGATAGGATCGTGTACCGATGCTCCATCATAACAAGAAAATCCTGATGATGCTCTTTAAAACCAGCAGGAGCTGAAAGGTCATTGGCCTTGTCCCACAACTTTTGCTGCGCATTTATTGCCTGCTGAGGATCCGATGTGATTTTGCTGGTAACGTCTGCTAATAGACTGGCGCTTTTTTGGTTGAGTTCCAGCTCTTTGGATAAATAGTTTTGAATGCTTTGAGTGGATGGTACAGCCATATTCACAGCAAAATAACATAAAATGAAACCTATAGCTAGGAGTCCGATTAAGATAAACGGCCATTTAGATATGGGCTGTACGAAAACTGGAGAAACGGTTACTGTTTCATCATGAAGTATTCCGTTTACCTTCAGTTCTTCCAGTTCCTGCTTCACCTTTTGTTGGGCTTGCGTCAACATGATTTCTTCTCCGTTTCATTCGTGAGGACTGTTCTTTTCTATATCTCATTTTATAATACTAATGTACCATATAAAGGGGTAATTTTGTAAAAAAGCAGCGTATTTTGTAATAAAACCCGAGCAATTTATATAACGGGATTATGCTGGATACTCTTATTGCGGGTAAATAACAGTGAAAAGGGTGTCCCAAATGTCGGGGGACACCCTTTCGTGGTTTTAAATGGATATCCAATCTTGTTTTCCTGGAATCCACGCCCAGTTCCTAAGGTTACACGATTAAAGCTCCTGTTTAAGTGTTCATTGGTAAAAAAAGAATGTGCTAGGAGAATAAACGTTTACGGGGCCGGCTTCCTACTTTAATATAAGTATAGCCATCATTGTCGCGGAAGAATTTAATGCCAATGAACTTCAAAGGAGTGGAAATCTCTTTCATATGTAATAAGGGCAAACTCCCAACCTCCTAATAATTTACTCGTTGTTTCTATCATATAATGAGTGGAAATGTTAGGAAACCAATAGAGTTCGATAAATTCCGACGAGATTCGTGATAATCAGTATGTAGAATCATAAAATTTCCCGAGAAATACAATATTTTGACACTGTGTATGCTATAAACTTAAGTGGGAGTAAAACCCACTAGGGCTCAGCTGCAACTTTATGTGGTTAGGCAAAAAGTGCTAGTAAGGATGTCACGTGGAATGGGCAGGTCTATCACTGCTGCGAACGTTTTTTCATTGCCCTTTTCTTTAATTTAAATTTCAAATTTATAACAAAATATAATATAGTTAAATTAGACGTTAAAAGATATGGTAATGACCATATTAAGAATAATTGGGCTTTTTTAAGTAGTATGAGGAGGAAGATTTAATGAAAAAGGTAAGAAAAGCCATAATACCTGCAGCTGGACTAGGGACACGCTTCTTGCCGGCCACAAAAGCCATGCCAAAAGAAATGCTGCCGATTGTGGATAAGCCAACTATCCAATATATAGTGGAAGAGGCTGTAGAATCGGGCATAGAAGATATAATTATTGTCACGGGTAAAGGAAAAAGGGCCATTGAGGACCATTTCGACTTTGCTTATGAACTGGAACAAAACCTATTAAGTAAGAAGAAATATGATCTGTTGGAAAAGGTTCAGGAGCCGTCAAAAATGGCCGATATTCATTATATTAGACAAAAGGAACCAAAAGGCCTGGGACATGCAGTTTGGTGTGCAAGGAACTTTATTGGCAATGAACCCTTTGCTGTTTTACTCGGCGACGATATTGTCCAGGCTGAAACTCCATGCTTAAAACAGCTAATTGATGTGTATGACAAAACTCATTCGTCTGTTATTGGTGTAAAGAGAGTTCCGGATGAAGAAACGAATAGATATGGAATAATCGATCCAATTGAGCAGCACGGCCGGTCTTATCAAGTCCGCAATTTTGTAGAGAAACCACAGTTAGGAACAGCTCCATCAAATTTAGCGATTATCGGAAGATACGTTTTTACTCCAGAAATTTTTATGTTTTTAGATAAGCAGCAAATTGGTGCAGGTGGAGAGATTCAGTTAACCGATGCCATCCAAAACTTAAACCAAATTCAACGTGTATTTGCTTATGAATTTGAGGGCAAAAGATATGATGTTGGCGAAAAGCTAGGTTTCATTGAAACGACTATAGAATTCGCTCTTCAAAATGAAGAAATAAGGGACGAATTATTAAAATTCATGGCGAGTCAATTAGAGTTAAATTAATAAACTGTAAAAACCCCCTTCTTATAAAAGCTGAAGGGGGTCTTTGTCATTTAATTAGTACTTGCGACGGTTTCTTGTTGTAAATTAAGGTGTGCCCGCAATTGGTCAGAAATGTTTTGCCGTGTTTCATCTGCCACAAGATAATACCAACTGCCATTAATCATTTTACCAACACCCGATATTTCCATTTTTTCAATGGTATCAGCTGCTTGTTTATACGAGGATTGAATATCAAGCATCTCATCCAGCGTTAAATTAGTTTTTACATTGTTCTCAAGTGCTTCGAGAATATCGTTATATTTCGTAAGGGTTGAAAAAGATTTACCTTTCTCAATAATTTTTGAAATGACTTCACGTTGTCTTTCCGCACGGCCAAAGTCACCTCTTGGATCGGCTTTTCTCATTCGGGCATATTGAAGAGCCTGCGTTCCATTTAAATGCTGTGGACCCTTTTTTAAAGTAACTCCATCTAACTCGAAGGCATATTGGTTATTGACATCAATACCGCCAACTGCATCGACAATATCCTTAAAACCTTGCATGTTGACTATTACATAATAATCTACGGGTACATTTAAAAAATTTTCCACTGTATCAATTGTTTCTTCTATTCCACCGTAGGCGTACCCTGCATTTATTTTATCAATATGGTTCTTTTTAGGGTTGTTCTTGTTAATTAGTTCGGTCCGTGTATCCCGGGGAATACTTAATATTTTAGTAGACTTAAGCTCGGGATTCACCGTAATAACTAGCATGGAGTCGGTCCGGCCTTTATCGCCATTACGTTCATCTACACCGACTAAAAGAACAGAGAACGGGGTCTTTTCCTCCACTTCCACCTTAGTTTCCCGTTTTTCCGATACTTCCCTTGAAATCGGCTGGTTCATTTTATCGACCGCGCTAGCAACATTAGAATAGACATTGTAGAAATAAATGCCACCGCCAATTATCAAAAACAACACTAAAAATGTATTGTACTTCAGCCATTTTTTCTTTTTCCTTTTGCTGGATTTTCTATCTGTTCTTGTTGTATTCATCCTCATTTACCGCCTCTTTATTTATGGATATGCTAATACCTTCCTTCAATAGGTTCCAAAAGGAATTAAAGGGAAATCTTTTTTACATAATATAGACGGAGAAATAGGTCGATGGTTACACAAACTTTTATTAAGAAGAATTATTTATAAAAGTTGAAGGGCGCTTTTACAAATGAAATACCGTTGGGTTCTCTTTTTATTTATTATGAATGTCAAAAAATTTATAGTAATATTAGTATCATAATGGTCAAAATGCTTTATAAACGATAGGAGTATATCTAGTGAAAAAAGTACAAATATTATTGTCTACCTATAACGGCCAAAAATTTATAGCTCAGCAGTTGGATAGTCTTTTGCAGCAGGAATATAAAAATATAGAGATTTTGGTTCGCGATGATGGTTCAAAAGATAATACTGTGGATATTTTAGAGTCATATGCAGCAAAATATCCCGCCATTAAGGTCATAAAGGGTAAGAACATAGGGGTTATTTCCAGTTTTTTTGAACTGGCTTTGAATGCATCTGAGTCTGCAGAATACTTTGCGTTTTGTGATCAGGATGATTTTTGGAAACCTCAGAAAGTATCACGAGCTGTGGACTTATTGGAGAAGGAAGAAGTCAACATTCCATTACTGTATTTTTCCCGTTTGGATATAGTAAATGGAGAACTTCAGTTTTTAAAACATTCCCAAATACCGCCGAGAGGCTATAGTTTTGAAAATGCCCTGATTCAAAATATTGCCACAGGATGTACGATTGTCTTTAATAATGCCATGCTTCAATTATTCAAAAAGAATGTACCGGCTGTGGACAGGGTAACGATGCATGATGCCTGGTTTTACTTATTGGCTGCCGCATTTGGAAAAATCGTATATGATCAAGAATCGCATCTTCTATATCGTCAACATTCCTCCAATGCATTGGGAATGGCAGACAATAAAATCAAAAGTGCTATTGTCCGTTACAAGGCTTTTCAGAAAACCGGCAAGGAAAAGCCTTTTACTAAGCAGGCAGAAGAATTCTATAGGCTTTATAAAAATGAACTATCGGATCATCAAAGGGAATTAATTGAGGACTTTTTATATAAAAGGGACTCTTTTTTGAAACGGATAATTTATAGCTTGAATACACCACTGTTCAGACAGAATAAAAGGGACACGGTGATTTTTAAACTCCTGTATTCGTTAAATAGCTATTAACAGAAAAAACGCAAAGGTTCATAAAGAATCTTTGCGTTTTTCTAGTGATTAGAGTTTACGGGCACCTTTTTTTCCTAAAAAGGCGTCAAATAACCCCTTGAACATACTAGCTAACTTTTTAGGACGATCCTTCTCAAAAAGCAGGATAATAATAAATTCCTTAGCTGTTGCGATAAAGTCTTCTTTTATCCATTCTTTTTCAGTTCGGAAGTACTTCTTATAGGTATATATACGGTTTCTGGTCATGTAATATCGGCGGATATAATTATGATTTGTAGCCATTACAGTTGATCCGAGAAATTTATGCTGATTCGTATTCCCAAGATTATGAACCATAGATACTTGTGGAGACATGTATATTTTGTATCCATGACTGCGGGCACGTAGGCAAAATTCATGATCAAGAAAATCGATAAAAAAGTCTTCTTTGAAAAGGCTTATTCTGTTAAAAATTTCCTTTTTCATTAAACTGCCTGAAGTAATTACCGTTATTCTCTCTTGTAATTGTTTGGACTCATGGATTGGGGAAACTTCTTGGTTTAATTTCTTTTCCACCCAATTTGGTGCAAGAATCGCTACTTCTTCTTTATGTTCATGGGCTTTATATGAGGCCAGTATTTTTGAAAAATAATCTCCGGTTATCTTACTGTCTTGGTCAAAGGTAGCAATCCACTCCACCTGGTTCATCTCGGATGAATGTAAAATATATTTTATGCCTTGGTTTAAAGCATAACCAAGGCCCATATTATTCTGATTATAAAAGATGACTGTGTTTTCGTCTTGCTCCAATTGTTTTAAAAAAGCCTTTGTATGATTGGAAGAACCGTTATCGATAATTACTAGCCGCTTGCATGATTGGCTGATCGATCTTACATTTTCAATAACATCTTCTTCTGGATTGTAAGTAACAATAATCGATGCAACATTATTTTCTATCATTAGAAAGTTCCTTTCTCACCTTAATTTGCCCTTTCAATTTCCATACATGTATTCCTTTCTTCCACAAAAAGATGGCCATTAATAGCGTTGCAAAGCCTTCAGTAAGAATCGCGTTCCAGGATGTGCCGACTTCTTTAAAATTAGGAATCAGGATGAACATTAATATAACGCTTAGTATACTTGCCAAGATGTAAATCCTGGATAACTGCTTTTTATAATCAAAATTAATCATCGTCAGAATGCCAAATACATTTGCCCATCCAAGAATTAATGGGAGCCCCGCTAAAATACGAAGCAGAGGGATGATCGATTTATACTCAGACCCTAAAGCAATGTTGACTATTTCTTCTGCAAAGATGGCGACAAAAAGGGATAATGCTCCCATTGATAGGGTAATCAAAACAAAAATTTTACTGATTATGTTTACTGCAGCTTGTCTGGATTCCTGCAACGCTCTGCTTAAGAACGGATAAACCGTTTGTATCAGCGGTGAAATGACACTAGAAATGGCCTTTACAACTTTTTCTGCACTTGAATAATAACCAACCACTGTATTGCTTGCAAAAAAGCCTAGAATAAATGTATTGCTGGTTGTGTATAAACTCGTGACAAGATTTGAGACAAAGATGTCCCATCCCTCTTTTAGTTGAAGGACAATATCAGTTTTTGTCGGTTTATATAATGGTATTTTATATTGAAAAATTACAATGTATAGCCCGATCACACCTATTGCAATATAACCAAGTGAATTTAATACAGGAACAATTAAAAATTGCTCTTTTCCTTTAACAAAAACAAATATTCCAATGGTAAAGATTAACTTTGAAACAATATTTAAAATGGAAATAACCTTCATTTGCTCAATACCCTGAAAAAACCAAACCGGGAATAAGACATTTCCGATGACCATTCCAAAGGTAAGCAGATAAATAGTACTGTTATGTTGAAATTTCGGGACAAACATCACTAAAACAATTAATATAACCAGACTGATTACAAGCAATAAAATTCTAACCAGCATCACAGATGAAAAGATTACGGATAGTTGCTTTTTATTATCACGATTCAAAGAAATTTCTTTGGTAGCAATTAAATTGAACCCGTAATCGGTAAAGAGTATAAAATATTGAATCAGAGCCTGGGCAAAACTTATAATCCCGTACTTGCTCGGACCTAAGACTTGAAGTAAATACGGTAAGGTTATTAATGGAAGTATAAAGTTTAAACCCTGCATGCTCGCTAAAGAAAGAAAGTTAGTAAATAACCGTTTTTTATTAGACATGTACTATCAGAATGCTCCTTTTTTGTTATCATACCTATGATACGATTGTTAAACAAACATTATTCGAGATAGACCGCAAAGACGCTACACTGAATTATTTTATAATAAATTAGTCAACTGTGGTAAAGAAAACAAAAATATTTAGGTAAAGAGGTTTTTCTTGGTAATTGGCCAGGGAAAACCTTTTTTTGGCAAAAAGCTTAGATTAATTACAAATTTATTAAGGTTTTTAACATAATATGTCGTTTTTTACGAGATTAGTAATTTTTTCATTATAAAATTCGATAAAGAATATGATATTCTACTAAATAGATACAAAAAATGTATCAACGAAACTTTAAAATCTATGAAAATATTTTCTAAAGGGGGGTTTTGGGCAGGTTGAACCAAAACTTAATATGGCGATATGGAATTGGAATGATTGCAGCTTTATCCATTGTTGGAATTACATCTGGTTCCTCTGTTAAAGCCGATACTTCTGTATATATTCCTGAAACTGGAAAGCCTGTACACTACAATTGGGGATGGGGAAGTCCGGCTCCGGGAGTGGGGTCAGACCATTTTACTTCAGTTTTCGACCAATCAGGGAATTACGCTGCGGGAGATTATTTTCTTCAAACTTTTGCAGACGATGGAGTCAAGGTGGAGGCAGATGGGAAGACACTGATCAACCGCTGGAGTGATTATACCGGCAAAGTAGACAGGGCCCTTTGGTTGGGTGTTTCAGGGGGGCAACATACAGTCAAAACCCACTATCTTGAGAATGTGGCCTCTGCAGCAATTTACTCCGATGTGGTACCGTTTGGATCCTGGCTGGCGTACTATTACCCGAATGACTCGTTAGCAGGTATGCCAACAGCGGCAAAAGTGATTTCGCCTACGGATAACTTGAAAAAGCTTTCTGAAGACTTTGGCACAGGTACTCCTGATGCGGGAATTAATCCCGACCATTTTTCCGCCAAATATACAACAGCCAAGCGAATTACGGCTGGTGAGTATATCTTACGGGCAAAAGCGGATGATGGTATTCGCGTCTATGTAGACGGTACACTCGTTATTGACCGCTGGAACGAAAGCGGTGGTTACAGAGAGGACTCGATTAAACTCAACATAACTGATAATACTGATGGAAGTACAGGGGAAAAAGATGTCCACTGGGTAAATGTAGAGTATTACGATTCTGTAGCAGGGGGGAAAGTGGAATTTTCCCTTGAACCATTTTCAAAGGCGATCGACAATTCTTGGGTAGGTGAAGTATACCCTAATAAAAATTTTCAAGGTACTCCTACTATCATTGGTGGCGAAAATGCGAACAGTCCAATACCAAATTTAAACTTCGATTGGGGCTGGAATGGTTCTCCACATCCATCTATACCGGCAGATAGTTTTTCGGCGCGATTTACCAAGAAGATGACTTTGGAAGCTGGAACGTATATGTTTACAGCTAATGGTGATGATGGAGTACGGGTAAAATTAGACGGGGAAACAATCATAGACGCATGGCCAAATACAGGATTCCAGGACCAGAAAAAACAGGTTAATGTAACGGCTGGTAAGCACACCATAACGGTGGAATATCTCGAAGATGTGGGACGAGGATTCCTCTCGTTCGATTTTCAGCGCTTCGGCCAACTGCCTGTCCAAATAGAGCGTGAAGTACGCCATAATTGGGGCTGGGGGAATCCGGCAAATGGAGTAGCGGGAGATTATTTTACTGCTGATTTTGACCAATCAGGGGACTACGCCGCAGGGGATTATTTTCTTCAGGCCTTTGCTGACGACGGAGTCAAGGTAGAAGCAGATGGGGAAACGCTGATTAACCGGTGGAGTGATTATACCGGCAAAGCAGACCGTGCCCTTTGGCTTGATGTCACAGGGGGCCAGCATACGGTCAAAACTCACTATCTTGAAAATGTGGCATCAGCAGCAATTTACTCCGATGTGGTACCGTTAGGATCCTGGCTGGCTTATTATTATCCGAATGAGTCGTTAAGCGGTATGCCAAACGCTGCAAAAGTGATTAATCCTACCGATAGCTTGAAGAAGCTTTCGGAAGACTTTGGCTCAGGATCGCCTGCGGCAGGAATAAATAGCGACCATTTTTCTGCCAAGTATACAACTGCCAAAAGGATTCAGGCTGGGGAGTATATTTTGCGGGCCAAGGCAGATGATGGAATTAGAGTTTATGTTGACGGCAAGTTGGTCATTGACCGCTGGAAGGCCAGCGAATATCTCGAGGAATCTATTAAACTAACAATTTCGGACCGCCCTGATGCCAATACGGGCGAAAAGGATGTGCACTGGATAGATGTAGAGTACCTCGAGCAAACCGGAAACGGCAAAGTGGAGGTTTCAATCGAATCATTCGCAAAAGCCATTGACAATTCATGGATTGGCGAGCTTTATCCAAATAAGAGTTTTCAAGGCACTCCGTATGTCATTGGAGGCATGAATGCCCTTAATCCGATTTCGTCAATTAATTTTAATTGGGGTTGGACAGGGTCACCGCATCCTGCGATACCGGCAGATGGATTTACAGCGAGATTTACGAAGATGGTCAGCCTGGAAGCTGGAACTTATGTGTTTACCGCAAACGGAGACGATGGAGTGCGGGTAAAACTTGATGACAAAACGATTATTGAAGCATGGCCAAACACAGGATCCGTGGAACAAAAGAAACAAGTTGAGGTTGATGGTGGAACTCATACCATAACGGTTGAGTACTTGGAAGATGTGGCTCTCGCTTCCTTATCGTTTAATTATCAGCGAATGTCCCAGCTTCCGATTCAAGTTGAACGGGAGGTCCATCACAATTGGGGCTGGGGAAGCCCAGCAAATGGAGTATTGGGAGACTATTTTACAGCGGATTTCGACCAATCAGGGAACTACATTGCAGGAGATTATTTTCTTCAGGCCTTCGCTGATGATGGAGTTAAGGTAGAAACAGATGGGAAGACGCTGATTAACCGGTGGAGTGATTATACCGGCAAAGCAGACCGTGCCCTTTGGCTTAGTGTCACAGGGGGCCAGCATACGGTCAAAACCCACTATCTCGAAAATGTGGCCTCCGCTGCGATATACTCCGATGTAGTTCCGTTTGGATCATGGCTGGCATACTATTATCCGAATGAGTCGTTAAGCGGAATGCCAACTGTGGCAAGAGTGATTACTCCTACCGATAGCTTGAAGAAGCTTTCCGAAGAATTTGGCAGTGGCTCTCCTGATGCCGGAATAAATCCTGACCACTTTTCCGCCAAATATACGACAGCCCAGCGGATTACAGCTGGCGAATATATCTTGCGGGCCAAAGCGGATGATGGAATTCGTGTCTATGTTGACGGCAAGTTGGTCGTTGACCGCTGGACGGCGAGCGAGTATCGCGAGGATTCTATTAAACTTACAATTTCGGACCGTTCAGAGGCCAAAGCGGGCGAACAGGATGTTCACTGGATTGATGTAGAGTATCTCGAGCAAACCGGAAACGGCAAAGTGGAGGTTTTGCTTGAACCATTTAGTCCAGCAACCGTAAATAATTGGATTGGGGAAGTATATCAGAACAAAAGTCTTGAGGGCTCACCTATTATTATTGGGGGGGGCAACTCAATGAATCCCATTAACACAATTAATTTTAATTGGGGGTCAACTGAAGATTCTCCACATCCAAGTATCACTGGCGACAATTTCTCAATGAGGCTTACCAAGAAGGTTCAACTAGATACCGGCACCTATTTGTTTACAGCCAAAGCCGATGATGGCATGAGAGTGCTCCTGGATGGTCAAGTGATAATGGACTACTGGCAAAACTATGATTTTAGCGAAAAGCGATATGCGCAATATATAGAGAGTGGCCAGCATACTATCACTGTTGAGTACTATGAAAATGTAGGAAATGCTAATCTATCATTTGATATGAGGAAATTGAGCTCTACTAAAGTTTATTATGAGCAAAGTCAAAATGTCCAAACGTATTGGGGAGCAGGAAGCCCAGTCAATTTCCCTGCGGAAGGCTTTGAAGCTGTCTTTGATCAATCTGGTTCATATTCAGGGGGAGATTACTTTCTTCAAACCTTTGCTGATGATGGGGTTAAGGTTGAAGTAGACGGTCAGTTGTTAATCAATAGATGGACAGATTACACTGGGCAGGTGGATCGTGGCTTATGGCTCGGAGTAGGATCGGGAAACCATTCTATTCAAACTTATTACTACGATAATGTAAGTTCAGCAGGTGTATTTTCTCATGTGGTGCCGTTTAATTCTTGGCTTGCTTATTATTACTCAAACGAAAGCTTATCAGGATTTCCAGCCGCTGCAAAAGTCTTGAATCCGGTAGGCTCAAATAAAGCACTTTCAGAAAACTTCCTGAATAACAGTCCTACTTCAGGATTACCTAACGACCATTTCTCCGCTCGTTATACAACGGCAAAACGAATCACTGCGGGAACCTATCTTTTTAAAGCCAAACAAGATGACGGTGTTAGGGTTTACGTAGACGGCAAGTTGGTAATAGATGACTGGAACAACGGAGGAGTAAGAGAGCAATCTGCAAGAGTGACGATTTCAAACAGAGCGGATGCGCCTTCTGGTCAGCAAGACATACACTGGATAGAAGTAGAATATTACGATTCTGAAAGTGTAGGAAGTATTGATTTCTCAATTGAGCCTTTAGTGGGTCCAATTTATTTATCAACAAGCTATAATTATACTTTGAACCAAATGGTTGAAACCCAAATGAAGACTATTCCTCAAACTGATTTGCATTCTAAATACCTTCGAGAAGATGCACTTGTTAAAAATGCGTCTGGAACTTGGGTGGTCAACGGAGGATGGAATGTAAGAGGCGGTCCAGGGACAGATTATCCAATTGTGGGGACCATTAATAGCGGGATCCCTGTTACAATCGTCAATACATTTACTACGCCAGGACAGCCAACTTGGTACCAGGTATCAGCATGGATTAACGCTCTTAACAGTGACGTTCTTTATTATGTCAATCCTACTAATTTTGCTAAGGGTTCAACAGAGTACTTTCAGTTCTTGAAATTATCTGAAAGCGCTGGGTTGAACATAGACGAAGTAAATAACAAAATTCTTAGTGGAAAAGGGATTCTTCAAGGGAAGGCCAGTTCCTTTATTGAAGCTGGTACGAAGCTGGGAATAAACGAGGTATATTTAATTAGCCATGCTTTACTGGAAACGGGCAATGGTACATCCGACCTTGCAAAAGGAGTATTGGTTTCATCCGTTGATGGACAAGCTGTAGAGCCTAAGGTAGTTTATAATATGTATGGTATCAATGCAAAAGATTCTTGCCCAACACAGTGCGGTTCAGAGTATGCCTATAAAATGGGCTGGACGACCCCTGAACTTGCTATAGTAGGTGGGGCTGAATTTATTGCTTCCAGCTATATTAAAAAAGGGCAGGACACATTATATAAAATGAGGTGGAATCCTGCAGCCCCAGGTACGCATCAATATGCAAGTGATATTGGCTGGGCGGTTAAGCAAGTAAATAAGATTAAAAATCTATATGATATACTTTCAAATTATATTTTAGTTTTTGAAGAACCAAAATATCAATAGATGAACCAGTTTTAAAAAGGGGGCTGATTTTCAGTTCCCTTTTTACATTGAGCGATTTCAAAATTATGAATGTGATCTAAATTGAAAAGTAAATTTTTCTTCATTGAAAAGGATTAATATTTTTTTGAAAAAGTAAAAATCATTATCACATTGGTAAGCCGTATGTCTAAATAGGATAATTACGGTTTGGTAAGGGGGAATCCTTGATAAGGTTTACCGCACTAAATTATTTATATATTTCCATAAAGTAAGGAACGATATTATTGAGATAATTGAAGTATTAAATGATTAGCCTTATATTATAATTATTTAAGGTTTAAAAAAGAAAGCACAAGTAAAGTTTTTGCAAAACAGTTGGAGGTTACGAATGAAAAACTTATTTAATAGGTCGGGAGGTTATCTTCTTGCGTTTTTGTTGCCGTTTATTTTGCTAGGTGGGGTTTTTGCGGTTTGGGGGGTATATCCCTTTGGTGACCGTTCCATCTTAATGTCGGACCAATTCACGCAATATATACCGTTTTACCAACATTATTATGACATATTAAAAGGGAAAGGTTCCTTTTTTTATGCGTGGGAAGCAGGAATGGGAACCAATTTTTGGGGTACGTTTGCATACTATCTAGCAAGTCCTTTATCCCCCATTGTCTTGTTATTTAACCAGAAGCACTTACCTGAGGCATTTATCATCATGACACTTGCAAAAGTAGGTTTATCTGGTCTATTCATGTATCTATTTCTTTCCTTGCAGTTTAAGTCAGAGAGGACTATAAAATGGACCTTTTCCACTTTCTATGCATTAATTTCGTTCTCAATTGGTTACTTTTTTAACATAATGTGGCTGGATAGTATTTATATGCTACCTTTGGTTCTACTGGGAGTGGAAAGGCTATTTCGAAAAAAGTATCTTTTGTTCCTGTTTAGTTTATCCATTTTATTTATTTCAAATTTTTATATGGCATACATAACTGGTTTATTTACATTCCTTTATTTTGTCTTGCGAAATTTTCTGGAATCGAACAGCAATTGGAAAGTAATACTTTTGAGGTTTTTCTCATTTTTTGCTTGTGTATTTGCAGCGGGAGGAATCTCTGCTTTTGTTACTGTTCCCACCTATTTACTATTAAAGGTTAACGATCAGCCTGCAAATTGGTCTGGGGCACTTCAACCAGCCTTCGGATTCTTTGAATTTATTGCGAAGTTATATAACGGTAGTATTAATCTTTTAACCATGCCAAATGTTTTCTGCGGGTTATTAGTGTTGCTACTTGTCCCTTTATTCTTTAGTAGTCCAAAAATAAATAGTCGTGAGAAAATAGTATACTTCTTACTTTTATGTATTTTGTTCTTAAGCTTCCAGATTGATGGGTTAAATTATATTTGGCATGCATTTGAAAAACCATCAGGTTACTTACAGCGCTTTGCTTTTGTATTTTCCTTTATGCTCATTTTTTTAGCGTTTAGAGCTTTTTTGGTCTTTGAAAAAGAAAATTTCCCTTCGTTATTAAAGACCTATTCAGGTCACGTTTTCCTTATAATGATCTTGACTGCATTAGTGCCGGAATCGATGTCAATAAGGAAAGCATTAATTAATATTTCTTTGCTGACATTATATAGTCTTATTCTTTATGGAAAGATTGTTGTTGTACCCAAGAAACAGCATTACATTGCCATGTTGCTTCTTTTTTCAGCATGTTTGGATATGGGGTTTAATGCCTATAGTCATGTGAAAACATTAAATAGTTATCTTGGTTATAGTTTTACAAGAAACCAATTTGAACTTAAAAGTTCTGACTTTATACAGCTTATAAATGATTTGAATAAGAAAGATAAGGGTTTCTATCGAATTGGCACAGCAATGAGTTTACCTTGGGATAAGTCCCAGGAATATCGGCATTTTACTGGTGATGTACCTATTGATGTGAATGAATCTTTACTCTATCGATATAAAGGGATGTCAAATTTTAATACTTTATCAAATGGAACACTTCATCAGTTTATGAACCGTTTAGGATATAGCTCTACATTAGGGTCGCGTTCATTAACCCAAAATAAAGGGATATTAACATCGGATTCCCTCTTCAGTTTTAAATACTTGATTACCGATCAACCAATTAATAAGCATGGATATGAAAAAGTAAGATGCAAAGAGACTGCTTGCTTATATAGAAATATTAATGCAATGCCAATAGGTTTTATGATGGATGATATTCCTACTGCCATACAGGTAGAATCAAAAAATTCATTTGAAGTGCAAAACCACTTTTTAGGGCCGAAAGGTACAAACATAGACTATTTTGTGCCTATTAAAGCAATAAATATTCAATATCATAATGTTGAGATAAATAATAATGGTGGTATGCAATATGTGAAAAAAATAGATGCACAGCAAGAAGGCTATATGGAGATGACTTTTGATGTAAAAGGTGAAAAACAACTTTACACACTCATGTCCCTGGGAAATGGATTCAATCAAACCAAAGTCTATGTTAATGGAGGTTCATTTGGCTTATATCCAACCTATCATAATGATCAGGTGTTGGAATTAGGAGCTTTTACGGATGAAACAGTGAAGATGAGGGTAGAGTTTTTAACTCAGGAAACAGTATTGTCTAATCAACTATTTTATGCTTTGGATATCCCTAAATTTGAGCAACGAATTAATGAGCTGAAGTCAAATTCACTTAAGATTAAAAGTTGGTCTGATACATCTATTCAAGGAACCATCAATGCCAAAAAATCTAATACCCTATTTCTTTCTATTCCATATGATAAGGGATGGAATGCTTCTATTGACGGCAGGAAAATGCCTGTAAGACATTTAGGCGGGTTTATAGGTCTTAATGTTCAATCAGGGAAACATAATGTTAAGCTGTCATACAGTGTTCCTGGATTAAAAATAGGTATTATTATCACGGTTTTAAGTTTTATTGGTGTAATTGGAGCTTTTTTGATTAGGAGACGGATTTATCGGAAAATAATTCCCGATTGATTCATGTCCCCTTCAACCTTCTCAGGTAGTGGGGACTTTAATAAAACCTTGATTAACCGATCGTATTGTAGGCAAAAAGAGGCTACTATGATAAAATTATTTTGTTTTAAAAATGAATGATGATCGAGGCGAAGGGAAGAATAATACATTGGAATACTGAATGTATCATTATTTTGAGGTGGAGTTATGACAAAAAAAGTAAGCTTGCCATTTTTAATAGGCGTTTATATTGCCTTGTATTTGATTCAATTAAAAATATCACTTGTTAATGGCAGTGATGATACATGGTTTGCTAATGCCTCGGAAACCGCACCATACTTTGAATGGATTCGCATGAGGTATACAACTTGGTCAGGCAGGCTTTTTCCTGATACGATGTTATATGTTCTGTTAGATGAATATTTATGGATTTGGAGATTATTGAATCCATTGTTTTTGCTGCTTTTATCTATTGGAATTATAAGGGTAACAAAAAAAGAAGTAACGAAAGTCGATGTTATGATAGGGATTGTAGTTCTAGGGTATATTAGTAATAACATTTTAAATGCAGGTATCTTCTGGATTACAGGCTCTATGAATTATCTTTGGCCAATTGCATTAGGGATAACAGCCATGATACCCTTTATGTCCAAGGTTTTTGAATGGGAACATTCATTTTCAGGGATTATTTGGATCATGTTTTACCTATTTGGAATTATTACAACTATTTCTAATGAACAAGTCGCTCTCTCTATGTCCGCTTTTTCTATTATTTCATTAGGTATATTATATTTTCGTAATAAAACGATCGATATTAAATTTATTCTCTTAACATTACTTATTTTGACTGGTACCTCTATCTTAATCTTTGCTCCAGGAAATCATCTTCGATGGGAGAGCGAGGTTGAATCATGGTTTCCAGGATATGACGAATTAACATTAAAAAGTAAAATTCACTTAGGAATCATCTGGTTGTATAAACAATTGTTCACAGAAATGAGAAATATCCTCATACTATTATCGATGATTATTTCTTTTCATTTATGTAAAAGAAAAGAAAAAAAATAATATTATCTTCCTTACTTTTTCGTTTATGTTCATAGTTGTACTTTCTTCAATTTTGTTGAATAAGCAAATGTTAACTAATTTCGATCTAATTAATTCATTTAGATTTACCCAAAATATAACGCACATATGGAACAGTGAAAATGGATTTGTCATTGCATTTATTCCATATTTATTTTGGACTATTTTTATATTGCTATTGTTTTATTTGATATTATCAGTAAGTAATCATAAAATATTTCATGCTTTATGTTTTGCTGCATCAATCTGTACCATGGTCATTATGTTCTTTTCACCAACCATTTATGCTTCTGGCCCTCGAACATTAGTTGTAGGTTCG
This sequence comes from Neobacillus camarae, assembly GCF_054950115.1. NCBI lineage: Bacteria > Bacillati > Bacillota > Bacilli > Caryophanales > Bacillaceae > Neobacillus > Neobacillus camarae. The sequence continues at coordinate 1,157,227 of NZ_JBUCKX010000002.1, forward strand.
GTTTTGCTGATTATTATAGGTGTAACTTTAATACAAGAATATAAATTAATTGGAAATAAGTTAAGTGTTATTATTTTTTGCTGCCTGCCTTTTCTTAATTTCCTTCAACTTTATATTATTTGGTAATTTAATTAAAAAGAAGGTGTATTTACTTGAAAGTAGTTTCAATTGTGGTACCTTGTTATAATGAAGAAAAGTCTGTCAAATTATTTTATGCTGAGGTAGCTCCTGTTCTTGAAAAGATAGACAATATTGATTATGAAATAATCTATGTGAATGATGGTAGTAAAGATCAAACGGAAGATGAAATGCGAGAACTAAGTAAATCAACTAATAACGTAAGGTTTATTAGTTTTAGCAGAAATTTTGGAAAAGAGGCAGCCATGCTTGCTGGAATAGAAGCCTCTCTAGGGGATGCTGTTATATTAATGGATGTGGATTTACAGGACCCTCCGCACTTATTGCCACAAATGATCGAAGATTGGTTGCTCGGAGGGTATGATGTTGTGTATACCCGCAGATCGACTAGAAGCGGTGAGCCCCCTATTCGCAGCTGGTTTGCAAAGCAGTTTTACAATATTATCAATAAAATGAGTGATGTCCATATTGTGGATGGTGCAAGAGATTATCGATTAATGGACCGAAAAGCAGTGAATAGTTTCCTACGTCTTAAGGAAAGAAATCGATTTGCAAAGGGACTATTCATGTGGGTGGGGTATAATTCAAAATGTATAGAGTTTGAAAATGTTGAAAGGACTGTTGGTAGCACAAGCTGGAGTTTTTGGAAATTATTCCATTATGCAATAGATGGAATTGTTTCCTTTACGATTTCACCGTTAAGATGGGCTACCTATTTTGGAATTTTCACGGCAGTAACTGCTTTTCTTTATATGTTTTTTGTCATTTTTTCAAAAATATTTTTTGGAAATTCAGTTAGTGGATATGCTTCAATTGTATCAATTTTACTATTTTTTGGGGGGATACAGTTAATCTTCCTTGGCATTATAGGTGAGTATATTGGAAGGATCTTTATTGAGGTTAAGGCAAGGCCTAACTTTATAATTAAAGAAGAATTGAGTGCCAAAAACACCAATAAAGAAAAGGTTAGGAAAGCAGTCATTCAAAAGTAATCTTGCGACTAATCCCTCCTTTGAATGAAGAAAATGTTATTGCATAGGCATCGGCATTGACGATGCCTATCTATACTTCTGAGAAAAATTTGGAGAAATAAAAATGAAGATAAACAAAGAATTGATATTTTATCTAATATTTGGTGTTTTAACAACCTTAGTGAATATCATTAGTTATTGGCTTTTATCCAGAATATTCCATATGGATTATAAATTGGCTACAACCATTGCTTGGCTTTTATCGGTTATTTTTGCTTTTATCACCAACAAACTATATGTATTCAACAGCAGAAGTCTGGAAACAAAGACATTAGCCAAAGAATTTATTTCATTTATTTTCTTCAGGATTCTTTCCTATTTGGTTGACCTTGCCGTCATGGTTGTCATGATTGAATGGATTAAATCGAATGATATATTCGCAAAAATAATCGCGAATATAATTGTTGTAATCCTTAATTTTTTTGCGAGTAAGTTTTTGATTTTTAGTAGAAGTGAGAAAAACAATTAACATAGATAGTTTTTTTCAATAAAAAATAGCCTGGCTTTTGCGAGGGCACTGAAAAAGTCCCTTAAATTTAGGGTATGTGTCTAAATTGGGCTGTTGATTTCCGCTCCAGGCGGCTTCGCTTTCCGCGGGCGTGCCGGGGAGCCTCCTCGGCGCTTTAGCGCCTGCGGGGTCTCCCCTGCCCCGTACTCCCGCAGGAGTCTTCGCCGCCTTCCGCTCCAATCAACAGAGTTCTTTTACTTAGGCTTAATTTAAAAAAGGTATAATTTCTCATTATTAAGAGGATTATACCTTTTTTGCTGTATAATTATCGTATCAATTTCAAATGGGTGGGTACTATGATACAAAATCAACAATCAATGATTTTTAGTCCTTATAATGGTATTTATGATTTAGTGGTTCCGAAAGATAATCTTTTGCGTAAACTGAACGAACTGGTTGATTTCTCCTTTGTTTTTGATGAACTTAAGGATAAATATTGTCATGAAAATGGTCGAAACGCTATCGACCCTATTCGCATGTTCAAATATTTATTGTTAAAAACTATTTATGACCTATCTGATGTCGATATCGTTGACCGTTCGAAATATGATATGTCATTTAAGTATTTTCTTCACATGGCTCCGGAGGAGCCGGTAATCGAGCCAAGTTCTTTAACCAAGTTTCGAAAACTTCGTTTAAAAGATGTAAACCTTTTAGATCTTCTAATCAATAAAACCGTTGAAATTGCTATCGAGAAGGAAATTATTAAAAGTAAATCCATTATTGTGGATGCCACCCATACAAAATCTCGATACAATCAAATGACACCAAGCGAAATACTGATGGACCGTTCTAAAAAGCTGAGAAAAGCAATTTATCAGATTGATGAATCAATGAAGAACAAATTTCCCCTTAAGAATACAAATGATGTCTTGGAAGATGAAATTGCGTATTGCCAAGAACTTATTGACGTGATTGAAAAGGAAGAAAGTAAGCCCGAATTATAAAAAAATAAGCGTACCTTCAGGTACGCATCACAAATAGCCGTAAATCCTAATTTTTTTAATCAAATTTACGGCTTATTTTAGTTATTTGCTACATTCTGCCTTAATCATTTTTGACCAGGGCATGTACTGATCTAAAATTCCAGGGTTTTGCTGGATTTCGAGATTCGGTAGATCCGTCAAAAGTTTCTTTAAATATTCATAGAAATCAACGCCGTTACTTTTGGCAGTTTCTGCGATACTCAAACAAATGGAATTCGCTTTTGCGCCAGCTTCACTCACACTAAAGAGCCAATTTTTTCTACCCAGAACGTTAGGCCGGATTGCGTTTTCGGCGGGATTATTATCAATTTCAATGCGCCCGTCATTGAGGAAGGCTTTGAGACCGTTTGCCCTGTTCAATGTGTATTCAGCTGCTTTCGCTTACGCATTTTTCCCGTAGAATGGTGACTTTTTAACCCATTCAAGGAATTTATCTACAATTGGCTTTGAGTATTTTTGGCGTTTTTTTCTTCGCTTACTCGGAGACAAATGTTTAAATTTCCTTTCGAGTCGAAATAAATCGTCACAATAGCTCACACCAATCCGACCTTTCCTACTGTTCGCTTTCAGCCAATAACAACGAACATGCGCCCAACAATTTGCGAAGGTAATGCCCTCCAATTTACCATAAGCAGAATAGCCGTCGCAAACAATCGTGCCAGAAAAGCCTTCTATGAAACTTTCAAGGACAGATCGGGCACGTGATAATGCGCTATGAAAGATAGTCATGGGTGGTCCTTGGTATGGAGCACTTCGCGCCACCCAATTGTAGGCATTTGTTTGACCAGATTTCCCATCGGATCGGTAGAGGATTTGTCCATATGTTTCATCAATATGTAAAAGAGATTTATCCATCATCAAATCTTTCATTCGTAGGTATATAGGCAATAACCAATCGTGTGATGCACGAATGACCCAATTCGGAAGGTTCTTATCATTGGTATTGAGGACATACCGATCCCATTCCTTTACCTGACGGTAAAGGGGTAAGTATTGTACAAATTTATCATAGATGACTTTGGCAAGCACGCTAGGACTTGCGATGCTGCGTTGAATTGGAGACTGTGGAGCTTTACCACGTTTTATTTGAGCCTTTTGAAAGGCATCGCCTTTACAATTTTTACATTCATACGCGTGTTCAATGTGTTGAACTTTCTTTAATCTAGCAGGAATAAATTCTGCTTCTTCGCGAACGATTGTACTGCCAATTTCAATCATTTGCCCTTGGCAACAGTCACAAAATGTATTTTCCGGATGATGGTGAATAGCTCTACCTCAATACCATCATGAATGGAATCATTTCGTTTTTTCTTTTGAACTTTTCGGACAACAGTGTAAGAAATTGTCTGTTGGCTTTGTTCTCCTGTGTGCTCAGGTTCATTAAAAGACGGGTCATGGTCATCTTCAAATAGTGATACTTGCCCATCTGGTGTATTGTATTTCGATTTTTCGGTTTTTGATCCATATAATAGCTTAGTTAATTGGCGAACTTGCTCGGTTAACGCTTCGTTCTGTTTCAACGATTTATCCAATTTTTTTGATAGTTCCTGGTTTTGTTGATTCGAATGATCCAATTGCTCTTCAAGCAATCGAATTAATCTATCAAATTGATTCTCACTTGTAGAAGAAACGTTCGTCACATCATTCACCACTCTTTGTTCGGATTCCACTCTCCTTATTATAACGAGTTCGAACAGTGGAATAAAGGTAAAATAATAGGCTTTAACGAATTTAAAAAACACCTTTTGTTGATGGTAGAATCGCCTTTGGCTGCTGGATTGATAATCCTTCAAGGAGCCAGCGAAGCTCCTGTTGTGAAAGATTGCGAACTTCATTTTCATCTTTTGGCCATTGGAGTTTGCCGTTATCCAAACGTTTATAAAGCAGGGCGAGGCCATCACTGTCGAAATATAAACATTTATAGCGATCTTTACTCCATCCAGAAAATAAGAAAATAGAATCGCCATATGGATCAAGTTCGAAAGAATCTTGGATCAGTGTTGCCAGGCCATCAATTCCTTTTCTCTTATGAGAACAGTCACATAAGAGAAATTATGGGAATTGTTTAACTATGGAAAATAAATTGAAGAAAACCCGTAAAAACCGCAAGGTATGTGATTAACACTCCCCATAATGTTCCATACTGAATTTATCTAATTGAAAGAGAGGTATTGTATGGATCATACAATTAATGGGCTAATACATGAGGTATTAAAGTCGCTTAGACAGGATGGATATACCGAAAAAGGTGTTAAAAAACATTCCCAGACTTATTCACTCCTAGTGTTCTATGCGGATAAAGTTGGCCAACCGAAATATAGTGAAGAACTTGGGCAAGCATTTGTAAAGGAAAGATATGGGGCATCTTTCGATACCCGTAGAGGTAATAACAGTCAGTATGTAACTGAAAAAATTCGCCATCTTAATAAACTTTGGCATTTCCAACAATATGGTACAGTCCATTTTGCTGCTAGAAGTGGGAAGAAAAAACCTTTTCAGTGCCCTGGTTGCTTTTCAGATGTGTATGAAAAGTTTCTAACCTTCTGTGAGTACAAAGGATACACGGATCATAGCCGCCGTTCCTTAATATATCCCGTAAAGAAGTTCCTTACATTTCTAGATGCCAATAAAATATCATCCATGGATGATATTTTAGCAGGGACCATAACCAGTTTTATGACCTTGTATATTGACTGTTCAAAAGTTTATCTAAAAACATTAACATCAAAACTAAGTGTCTTTTTCCATTTCCTTTTTGAAAATCACCTAGTATCTCATGAACTTCACACATTCCTTCCTGATATCCGATATGTGAGGGACTCATTCATCCCTTCTTCTTGGAAAAAAGAAGATGTTATTAAACTAATGAAATCAATTGATCGTAGTAATCCAGTTGGTAGGCGAGATTATGCAATGTTAATTCTTGTTGTGAGACTTGGACTTCGCACAAGCGATATTCGCAATATTAAAATTACTGACTTTAACTGGCAGAACAGAACAATTCATATCATACAGTCTAAAACCCGTGAGCCACTTGAACTCCCTCTACTAGAAGATGTTGGTTGGGCCGTTATAGACTATCTAAAGAATGGTAGACCAATAACTGATGATATTACATTATTTGTAAGACACTCCCCGGAGGGAGGACCCATTTCCGAGAGGAATAAACTTCAAAATGTTCTTCACAAACATATGCGAATTGCCGGGCTTGAGCTTCCAAAGAACGAACATAGAGGCTTACACTCCTTAAGAAGTAGCCTTGCTCGAACTATGCTTGAAAATGGTGCTGCACTTCCCGTTATCTCGGAAATTCTTGGGCACAGGAATACCCAGAGTACAAGTCATTATCTAAAGATTAACATAGAAGCGCTAAAGAAATGCCCCATTGATCCCGAGGAGGTGTTCCTTGATGAATAAGTCCCATTATGAGTGGAAAAGCGCTATATCATCTATCATAAAAGATTTCATTGATGAGAAACATCTTGCTGGATACCGTTTCCGCTGTCAAGAAAGATGGATGAAACAGTTTGATAAGTATTGTTATGAAAAAAATATTAGTATAGATCAACTTAATAGAAATCTATTAGAACAATTTTGTTCCAAAAATAAAAGCGAAGCTAGGATGACATATGAGGGCCGACTCTGTTTAATGCGGCAGTTCGCTAGATATCTTTTAAAACACGGATACAAAATTGAAATTCCAATCACACCAAAAAAGCGATTTTCTTATCCAATTCGTATTCCATATATATATACCGCAAGTGAGTTAAAAGAAATCTTTATACAGATTGATAATTGGATTTGGACATCACAAAGCCGGGGATATCGAAGACAAATAGACCCACTGCTCTTTCGCATGATTTATGGTTGTGGGTTAAGAGTTATGGAAGCACTAAGGTTAAAAGTGACGGATGTCAACCTCGAAGAGGGCTATCTATCTATCATTGATGCCAAGAACGGAAGAGACCGGATTGTTCCTATGGCAGAAAGCTTAATTAACCGATGTAGAGCCTATTCCCAACAAATGCACTTATTAAGTAGTCCAAGTGATTTCTATTTTCCAGGTCGCACATCAGGAACTCATATATCCCACACTAGTACATACAAACGTTATCGAGAATACTTATGGAGAGCGGGCATTTCACATACAGGACATGGCCCAAGAATACATGATCTGCGCCATACATTTTGTGTTCAACGATTTAAAATGTGGGCTCTTGCTGGGAATGACTTGAACAACCTAATGCCATACCTTTCGGCATATCTTGGTCATGCGGATTTTAGGGGAACAGAATACTATCTTCGACTTACTGCTGATTTATATCCAGAAATTATTTCAAAACTAGATTATGCCCACGGCTATATAATCCCTGAAAGGAGCTGTAGTTTAAGTGAAGAAAGAATCAGATTTTGCTAAACACTTGTCCAGTTTTCTCACCAGATATCTTCCAGGGACATTAAATGTCAGTAAGAATACAATATCTTCCTACAGGGATACCTATAAATTATTCCTTTTGTATTGGCAAGAAGTGAAGAAAACTCGACCAGAACATCTACGACTGGATATGATTACGCGTGAATCCGTCTTGTGCTTTCTTGATTGGCTTGAAAACAGTCGTGGTTGCTGTATTTCGACAAGAAACCAGCGCTTGGCTGCGCTCCACTCTTTTATACGCTATGTACAATTAGAGAGCCCAGAAAATTTGTTTGAATTACAAAAAGTATTAGCTATTCCAATAAAAAAGAGTCCCCGACCTGTTATTAAGTTTCTTACATTAAGGGAAACAGAAATCTTATTAGCGCAGCCGGACACTTCCACTAAGGCGGGGAGAAGGAATCTAGTTTTATTGTCACTTATGTATGACAGTGGTGCAAGGGTACAAGAAATAATTGATCTGACCTACCAGGATGTCCGGCTTGACGCACCATCTGTTGTCATCCTTCGTGGCAAGGGAAATAAAACACGTTCCGTCCCATTAATGAAGAATACAACATCTTTGTTAAAGAAATATATTACAGAACAAAAATCAGGATACAGCACCTTATTGAACGATACACCATTATTCCTTAATCAGCAGAAACAAAAATTAACTAGAAAAGGAGTAGCCTATATTCTGAAAAAGCATGCCGAAAGCGCATGCCTAGATTCCGAATTTCAAAGAAGGGAAAAGATAACATGTCATGTGTTAAGACATTCTAGAGCAGCACATATGCTGCAGGCCGGCATTCCCCTAGTTTATATCCGCGATTTTCTTGGCCATGCAAGTGTTAAAAGTACTGAAATATATGCAAGGTTAAACGATGAGATAAAAAGGAAGGCCATGGAAGAAGCGTATATTAATTTAAATATGCAAGATTTTCCTTCCTGGCAGGAGGATGCTAAGTTGATGGATTGGCTTACGGATTTATGCAAGTAACCCAATTATATAAAATTATGGGAAGTATATTTACTGCTTTGATTATGTAATAAACAATTTTCGAGTCCCTACTTCCCATAATAGTACTCTTCGCATAATTTCTCATGTCCGTTTTACCACAAATGATATAAATATTTTTCACACTTGTAAAATCGTGTTTCACCGATCTTTCAACTCCCTCATAACGGTTTGGATGATGTGCTCATCTACGCCGTTGAAGAAGGAAATCTCAGTATTGCCGGCTTTGATCGTGCAAGTAGGATTTGAGGAGACCGTTGCTGGATTTGAAGTGGAAATTTTTTCGTTATCGGTATGTAATTTGACAGGGACGATGGTTAGTTTTTGTTGCGACATATGAAAAGCACCTCCTTAAATTGATACCTTGATCGTACCAGGAGTTGCTGCTGTTTTATATGCGTTGTTTGAATACGGGCTTACGGAAGAAACTCTTATTGAGTATCCAAAAGTAGAGGTACAGTTAAACCTATTAAAGGAAACGGTTACTGACGATATTGAACATTTACAAAGCTCGGAGGATAAAGATGCAAAAGTAGGGCATAAAACTGCTGATTCCTCATTCTTTGGTTATAAAACGCATATTGCCATGAGTGAAGAACGGATTATTACTGCCGCAACAGTTTCTACCGGGGAAAAGAATGACGGAAAACAATTAGAAACACTTATGGAAAAAAGCATCCAAGCAGGGATGGAAGTTGAAACTGTAATTGGGGATGCAGCCTATTCTGAAAAACGAAATATCGAATATGCAAATGAGAATGATATAAAATTAGTAGCTAAATTAAACCCTTCCGTCATGCAAGGCTTCCGCGCAAAAGAAGATGAATTTGAATTTAATAAAGATGCTGGCATGTATGTCTGTAAGGCAGGGCATATGGCAATAAGAAAGGCACGTGGAGGTAAAAAAGGCGTAGCCGCCAATCAAGTGAACACCTACTACTTCGATATTGAGAAGTGCAAACGATGTCCTTTCAAGGAAGGCTGTTATAAAGAAGGAGCGAAAAGCAAAACTTATTCTGTAAACATCAAATCAAACGAACATAAAGAACAGGCAAAATTCCAAGAAAGTGACTATTTTAAAGAAAAATCAAAAGAGCGCTATAAAATAGAAGCAAAAAATAGCGAATTAAAACACAGACACGGGTACATGTTGCTAAATCCTCGGGTCTAATTGGCATGGAATTGCAAGGTGCCATGGCAATATTTACAGTGAATTTAAAAAGAATTTTGAAACTTATAGAACAAAAATAGAGACAAAATTACCCAAATGAACAAAAAAGACGACTTAAAATTCACATTTACGGACAGTGCGGAAAAAGTTGTGTAAATAAGTTTGTTATCAATCCTCCTTGGCAAGAATTAGGATAAATAATACTTGCTAAGGAGGATTTTTCGACATGAAAATTCCAAAGGAATTGATCAAAGAAATCATAAAGGAACAGAAGTTCACAAGCACCAATCAAATCATGGATACCATTAAAGAAATGTTTGCAGTTATCCTAGAGGAAGTGCTCCAATGTGAAATTGAAGAGCAGCTAGGATACGAAAAACACCAACGTCGTGGTAATGAACCAAACAATTACAGAAACGGATCAACCAAAAGGAAATTAAAAACACAATTTGGCGAAGTGGAAGTAAATGTTCCTCGGGACAGAAAGGGCTCGTACGAGCCACAAATCTTGGACAAATATCAAAGGAATACCGACGGAATGGAAGATAAAATACTGTCACTATACGCTCATGGCATGTCCACAAGAGATATCCAGGAACAGGTCAAAGATCTCTATAATATTGAGATTTCCTCCGAGTTAGTTAGTAAAATCAGTGAGAAAATTATGCCACAAGTGAACGAGTGGCAAAATCGAGCACTTGAAGCCTATTATCCTTTTATTTTCATGGATGCCATTCATTATAAAATTCGAGATAATCATCAAATTGTTTCGAAAGCAGCATATGTTGTTCTAAAGGAATCAATAATGAAGGGTATAAAGAAATTCTTGGCATCTGGGTTGGGGCAAACGAGAGTAGTAAGTTTTGGTTAGGCGTGTTGAATGATTTGAAAACCAGAGGAGTCAAAACGGTCAATCTTTTCTGTGTGGATGGGCTTTCAGGGCTTAAAGAGGCCATCCAAGCTGTGTATCCTTTTGCCGGTATTCAGCGTTGTATCATTCATCAAATCCGTTCAAGTACCAAATATGTTTCTTATAAACATTTAAAAGAGTTTGTCGCTGACCTTAAAAAAATATATTCTTCAATTAACGAAGAGTCTGCTTTAGAAAGACTCATTGAATTTAAGGATAAATGGGGCAAAGAATATCCTTCTGCGGTTAGGTCATGGGAGGAAAATTGGGATATTTTAGCTACCTTTTTCGCATATCCGCAGGAAATTAGGATAATAATATATACTACGAATATTATTGAAGGACTTCACCGTCAATTTAGAAAAGTAACAAAAACCAAGTCTATTTTTCCAACTGATGATAGCTTAAGAAAAATGCTTTACTTGGCATCTCAAAACATTTCGAAAAAATGGACCATGCGTTATCGAAACTGGGATATGATTTTAAATCAGCTTGAGATTCTGAACCAAACATCATAATTGGGGACTCTGTCCCCAAACCCCTGAAGTTTATCGCTTTTGTTTTCCCTAAAACGGACAAAAAAACGGACCGCACTAAGTCCGTCCGTTTTAGGGTAAAATCCATAAAACCGCTCAGGTTGCACTTCTGCATTGCCCTATCCTGTTTTATGGTAAAAGCCAATATTATTTTTGACAAACGATGTTTTTTTATACCTATTTATTCTTGCCTTGCGAAGATTGTCAAATAATACTTACACAAGATTTTCCGCAGACCCCATTTACGAATTTTAAAGCCGTCTTTTTTTAGTTGTGCTTTAGAAAACTCTCGAAAAACCGAAGGTTTTTCAGTGCCCTCGCTTTTGCCAGGCTATTTTTTATTTTCATAGAGCTTATCTTTTGCAACGAAAAATTTAATATATATCTATTGCAGGAACAGATTCTGTTTCTAATCCTAAATGGGCTCGTAGCTCATCAGAAAGACTTTGTCTTGTTTCATCCTCTACAATATAATACCAGCCACCATTAATCATTTTGCCATTGCCCTGAATTTCAATTTTGTCAATAGTTCCTGTAGCACTTTTATAAGATGATTGGATATCAATCATGTCGTTTAATGTTAGATTAGTTTTAATATTCTCCTCTAATGCCTCAAGGATTTCGTCGTAATTAGTTAATGTTGAAATAGATTTACCTTTATCAATAATTTTTGAAATAACTTCCCGTTGTCTTTCTGCACGGCCAAAGTCACCTCGTGGATCAGCCTTTCTCATCCGTGCATATTGAAGTGCTTGCGTACCATTTAAATGCTGCGGTCCTTTTTTTAAGGTTACGCCATCTAATTCAAATGCGTATTGGTTATCTACATCAATTCCTCCAACTGCATCAACGATGTCTTTAAAACTTTCCATATTAACCTGAATATAATAATCGATTGGAACATTAAGAAAGTTTTCCACTGTATCAATAGTTTCTTCGATTCCGCCATAAGCATAACCTGCATTAATCTTGTCGATATGATTCTTATTAGGGTTATCTTTGTTAATTAGTTCAGTACGAGTATCACGTGGGATACTTACAAGTTTAGTAGATTTTAATTCAGGATTAACGGTCATCACTATCATTGAGTCCGTTCTTCCTTTATCACCTTTACGCTCATCAACACCAACCAAAAGAATTGAAATAGGATCTTTTTGTTCGACTTCAACTTTTGTCTCCCTTTTCTGGGATACGTCTCTAGAAATCGGTTTATTCATCTTATCCACTGCACTGGCAACATTACTATAAACATTATAGAAATAAATGCCTCCGCCGATGAGTAAAATAAAAATTAGCAAAAGACTAAATCGAAGCCACTTTTTCATCCTCTTTTTCGTTTGCTTCCTACCTTCTCTACTAGAAGTCATATATATAAAATCCCTTCTTTACAAAATTTAGGCAAGTCTTCACAATCATAATTAAAATTATAATATCGAATTCTATTTAGTTCAACAGGAAATAAAAAAAAACGACAGATAAAGTACAAATTATGACAACATGATGATATAATTGTTTTTTGTAAAGTCGAGATTTAAGCTAAGAATTAAGAAATTTGTCGAACTCTTTGTTTAGCAAAAATTACATGAATTAATATTAAAATAAAGAAGATAATAAAGGAGCAAGTTCTGTCAGATTTTAGATAGGTGTCTTTATTTGATGTTACAGGGTTATCGTAAATCCTTTTTAGATTAAACGAAAGAGTGTGAAAAGTTTGTCCAAAGCAAAGGTTGCTATTAGTATCGTTACATATAACAGTAAGCATATTTTCAATGTCCTTGATAATTTAATTAAGGAGTTCAGTAATGATCAGCGCTTTCGATTTATTGTATTTGATAACAATTCTGATGATGAATATAAGGAAAAAATTAAAGAACTACGAGAATTTTGCTGATATTACTTTTTATCAAGAGAATAAGGGATTTGGGTTTGGTCACAATTATAATTTATTAAATGCATCTGAAGAGTATTTCTTAGTTTTTAATCCAGATATAATTTTAGTGAAAGACGATTTAATCAAAATGTTAGAGGTGATCGAAAAGGATGGAGAAATATCACTACTAGTTCCAAAAGTATTAAATTCTGATGGTACACCACAACATTTAATGAGAAATCGCGTTTCGGTATTTGATTATGCTTTGCGCTTTATTCCGTTTCAATTTGTAAAAAAGTTATTCGATAAAAGATTGGCTTCCTACGAATTGAGGGATATTCCGAATAATCGGTATGTAGATATTCGGATTGGCTCGGGCTGTTTTATGTTATTGCGGGGCCAGGACTTTAAAAAAGTGGGCGGATTTGACGAGCGGTATTTTATGTATTTTGAAGATTATGATTTATGTTTGAAGTTGGGAAAAGATAAGAAAAAGCGAATTGTTTATTCACCATTCTCTAGTGTAGTCCATTACTATGAACGAGGAGCTCATAAGAACTCCAAGCTATTTAGAATCTTTATTCAATCCATGTTTAAATATTTTAATAAATGGGGGTGGAGGCTATTTTAAGAAATTCATTATGATAATGTGTTTGATTGATTGTATAGATAATTTATTCTTTGAATTCTAATGGAGGTTATCATGGACGGGTCAACATATATTTCAGATTTAATTAAACTGTTAAAAAAATATCTTTGGCTAATTATTCTTCTAGGCGTAATAGGTGGTGTTTTCGGGAAAATTTCAGCATCAAAGGGCCCGGCTCCAACATATGAAGCTTCAGCCCTAGTGTTAATAAAACCACAATTCACACAAACCAATACTATTATCAACCAAGCGGATGAGACCAACCGGTTTTTAAATACAGCTCAAACTTTGGTTAATACCCCAGTCGTTTTAAAGACAGTAAAAAAAGACTTGAATTTAAAGGAAAATACAAAAGAGTTAGCTGGAAAAGTTAAAACTAGTATTGAAAACGGTTCTGAAATTTTGAGAATTACTGTAGACGATAGTAATTCCACCAAAGCCACCAATGTGGTAAATAAAACCGCTGACGTATTTCAAAATGAGATAAAAAAATATTTAGATGTAAAGTCGGTTCAGGTGGTTGAAAAAGCAATTAAAGGCCAAGAAAGCGAGATAATGCAAACAAGACCCAATGCAAATATGATAATGGGAATAGTGATTGGTTTATTAATTGGGGTTATTCTTTCACTCGGGTTGAACTTTTTTATTAAGCCCTCAAGAGTGAACACATAACAAAGCTGCCATTATACATTAATGAAAGGGGGCAAGTTATAGCTTGATAAATCCCTACTTTATTTATATACTTTCATTTCTAGCTGTTTTAATAGCTTATATCCTTAGATGGTCACAATTATTCCCTACTTTAGGAATATCTTTGCTGCTTTTTTTGGGATGTTCAATGGTTGTTGCATATTTTTTAGGAAGAGTTTTTATGAAGCAAAAAGTTGTTACTTTCTCAAAAGTATACTATAAGAAGTATGTAGATTGGGTCACATATGGGATTCTTGTAGGATATTTCGTGGAGTTCTTATATCATAAAAACTTCCCGTTGCTTGCAATTTTTATCAACACACCACTAAGCTATCATGAATTTGGTATTCCAACCTTTCATGTGTTCTTAGTTACCTTTAATTCGTTTTTTTCACTTTACTTATTTCAAATTGTGTTATCAGAATCCCAATATAAATTTAGATCTATTCTATTTTTTGGACTCACATTAGTGCCATCCATATTAATACTAAACAGAGGTATGCTCTTAATCATTTTAATGAGTTGTGTATTTATATATTTAATTAAGTACCAATCAAAAATCACATTCAAACAAATTACTGGCCTAGCAATTTTAATGATTTTGGTTTTATATTTGTTCGGGGTGGTTGGAAATATAAGAGTAAACAATTCATACCATACAAATACTTCCTTGACAGACAACAGTCTCTTTTTACAAATTGGCGGGGCAACTGATGAATTTAAAGAATCAATCATACCAAAAGAATTTTTTTGGGCATATATTTATCTGGCATCCCCTCTTGCCAACCTAGAGAAAACAATAGATAATTTTGAGTTTGAAAGTGACGTGAGTCTTTATAATTCATTCGTTTTTACAACGACTCAGTTATTACCGGATTTTATTAGCAAGAGGATCGTTCCTCTATATAATATGGTGATTCCAGACGATGTACAAATTACGCCAGAGTTAAATGTATCTACTGCCTTTGCACAGCCTTATGTAATACTTGGTTGGGTGGGAATTACATTTTACACCCTGTTCGCTTTTTTCTTTGCATTTTTCTATATTCTCTTATTAAAAAAATTGAACAGTGATTTCATTTTAATCGGCGTGGTCTTAATGAATTCTATATTTGTTTTTACTACATTTAATAATATGTTTGCATTTACAGGGTTAAGTTTCCAATTGGTTTATCCTGTTCCTTTTTATCACTATTTAGTGAAAAAAATTAATTCCAAAGGCTGTTAATGATGAAGATAACTTTAGTAATAGTACTATATAAAAGTACATTAAATCAGTCGACTACATTTTGTTCCTTGTTAGACTCTTCCAAAAGGAACATGGAATTTTTAAAAAATGTATCAATTGTCATTTACGATAATAGCCCAAATGAACAAAGTCTTGAGGGACAAAACCTTTCTGGTCTTAAAATCATATACAAACATGATTCAAGAAATTTAGGGATTGCTTCAGCTTATAACTATGCTTGGTCTATCGCCCGGGAAAATGGATCTGATTGGTTAATGTTGCTTGATCATGACACAAACTTAACTGATTCCTATTTAGACGAAGTTTTAAATCTTCCTGAATTAAATGGAAAAATTGCTGCAATTGTACCAAAGGTTTTTAACGGAAATACCTATATTTCACCTGTTTATAGTCAGTCTCTGCGTCCTTTACAGCGTGAAGTGCCTGTCACGGGGCTTCAGGAACAACCGGTTATGGCCATTAATTCAGGTGCCCTTCTTAAGTTGGACTTTTTAAATGAAATCGGTGGTTTTAATGAAGACTTTCCGCTTGATTATCTTGACCATTGGATATTTTATAAAATTTATGAAACAGGTTGGAAGGTCAAGGTATTAGAGGCTACCCTTGAGCATGAATTGTCCGTTATGGATTACAGTAGGGTTTCCTATAAAAGATATCAAAGCATCATTGATTCTGAAATGAAATTTTATAAATTCTATAAAAAAGATATGTACTCGTCCTATAGGAAACAGTTAGCAAAGAGATTCCTAAAGCAGATTTTAACTGTAAAAAATAAGAAAATTGCAATGTATACTTTACGTAAGCTTTTTTCAATGTAGAAGGAGTTATTGGAAGATGTTATCTGTTTGTATGGCAACCTATAATGGAGAGCAATTTGTAAAACGTCAGCTTGAAACTGTCCTCAAACAGCTGAACCCAGCAGATGAAGTGATTGTTGTCGATGACTGCTCAAATGACAATACAGTGAAGATTATTAAAGAAGCATACGGCAATCGGGTACAAGTTGTGGTGAATGAAAGTAATTCTGGTGCTATTAAAAGCTTCGAAAAGGCGATATCTTTGGCTAAAGGAGATATCCTTTTTCTATGCGATCAGGATGATGTATGGGAAGATAACAAAGTTTCAGAAGTCATGAAGGCATTCGATGAACAGGGGGCAGACCTTGTCGTGCATGATGCTGCTGTGGTGAATGGCAATCTCGAAGTAATCGATCCATCCTGGAATAATTATAATAGGAACAACATAAAACAAGGAATTCTAGGTAACCTATTAAAAAATGCTTATACCGGTGCAATGATGGCTTTTCGTAAGGAATTAGTGTCAGACATTTTACCATTCCCATCTGAAATTGAAATGCATGATCAATGGATTGCCCTTGTCTGCATGTTGAAAAAAAAGAAAATGGTGTTTATCAGTCAGCCGTTAATGAAATATGTCCGCCATGGAGGCAATGTTACGGGAATGACAAAAAGGACCCTAACCAAACAGGTAAAAGGAAGACTTCAAACTATTTTAGCCATCGCAAAATATTAACGGCATTGATTGTTACGTTTATGTTACATTTTTGTTCTTGTTTGTTCTTTTCGGTATCCTTCTTTATAATGGTGAAGGACCATAATTATGTGAGGAGTTGAATGATTTTGAAAGGAATTATTCTTGCGGGCGGCAGTGGTACACGGCTTTATCCTTTGACAAAAGTCGTATCTAAACAGTTGTTACCTGTCTATGATAAACCGATGATTTATTATCCGCTGTCTGTGTTAATGCTAGCAGGCATTAAGGATATTTTAATTATTTCTACACCTGAGGATATCTCGCGGTTTGAGCAAATCCTGGGGGACGGCTCTGATTTAGGAATGAACTTTACATATAAAATCCAGCCCCATCCGGGCGGATTAGCACAGGCATTCATTCTAGGGGATGAATTTATTGGGGATGATAACGTTGCGTTAGTGCTTGGCGACAATATCTTCTACGGCCATGGATTGACCAACCTGTTGCACAAGGCTGCTTCTCGCGAAACTGGTGCAACAGTGTTTGGATATTATGTTAACGATCCTGAACGGTTTGGTGTCGTTGAGTTTGATGAGTCAGGAAAAGCCATCTCTATTGAAGAGAAGCCTGAAGTCCCTAAGTCCAATTATGCAGTTACGGGCCTTTATTTTTATGACAATCGTGTTGTTGAAATCGCAAAAAGTATTAAGCCGTCACCACGGGGTGAATTAGAAATTACGGATGTCAACAAAGCTTATCTGGAAATGGGCGAATTAAGTGTTGAACTTCTTGGACGTGGTTACGCTTGGCTGGATACTGGCACACATGCTTCGTTATTAGAGGCGTCCCAATTTATTGAAACAGTTGAGAAGAGACAGTCATTAAAAATTGCCTGCCTTGAAGAGATTGCGTTCAAAATGGGTTATATTACAAAAGAAAAACTTTTAGAACTTGCTGAGCCATTGAAAAAGAACCAATATGGCCAATATTTGATTAAGATTGCCAGTCAAGGATCCATTCGATAAGTGAGGTTAAACACATGAATGTAATTGAAACGAAGTTACCAGGTGTAAAAATTTTAGAACCAAAAGTCTTCGGTGATCACCGGGGCTATTTCATGGAAAGCTATAATAAAGAGCTGTTTGAAAAACTGGGGTTGCATTATGATTTTGTACAGGACAACCAGTCCTTGTCAGCTCCGACCGGAACACTAAGAGGACTGCATTTTCAGCTTAACCCAAAAGCCCAAACGAAAGTTGTCCGTTGCATTACTGGGGCGATTTATGATGTAGCTGTTGATATCCGCAAAGGTTCGCCGACTTATGGAGAGTGGGTAGGGGTAATTTTAAGCTCCGAAAATAAACGTCAGCTTCTGGTCCCAAAAGGATTTGCACACGGCTTTTGTACATTGGTTCCTGACACCACTGTTGCTTATAAGGTGGATGAATACTATTCACCAGAGCATGATGGCGGGATTTTATGGAATGATCCGAACCTCGGGATTGATTGGCCCACTGCCAATCCAATTTTATCTGAGAAAGACACCAGGCACCCAAGATTAAAAGATGCAGCCCATCTAAACTTTACTTACGAAAAATAGGAGGTAGCTCATGAAGTTATTAGTTACAGGCGGTGCGGGCTTTATTGGAAGTAACTTTGTCCGCTACATGGTAAATAAGTATCCGGAGTATAATATTGTTAATTTAGACTTACTGACTTATGCAGGAAATCTCGAGAATTTAAAGGACATTGAGAATAAACCAAATTATAAGTTTGTCCGTGGTGATATTGCCGATCGTGATTTTGTGCAAGGTTTATTTCAAAAGGAAAAGTTTGATTATGTGATTAACTTTGCTGCTGAGTCGCATGTGGACCGTAGTATTACGGACCCAGGAATTTTTGTGCAAACGAATATCCAAGGGACTCTTGCCTTATTGGATGCTGCCAAGAGCTTTGGTGTTGCCAAATATCTTCAGGTTTCTACTGATGAAGTATATGGTACCTTAGGCGAGACTGGTTATTTTACAGAGGAAACGCCATTAGCAGCTAATAGTCCTTACAGTGCAAGCAAAGCAGGAGCTGACTTGCTTGTTCGTGCTTATCATGAAACGTTCGGGCTTCCGGTCAATATTACACGTTGCTCCAATAACTATGGGCCATACCATTTCCCAGAAAAACTGATTCCATTAATGATTATTAATGCATTAAACGATAAAGAACTTCCTGTCTATGGTGACGGCTTAAATATCCGCGATTGGCTTTATGTTGAAGACCATTGCCAAGCGATTGACCTGGTGCTTCATAAGGGACGCGACGGCGAGGTATACAACGTTGGAGGTAATAACGAACGGACCAACATTGATATTGTTAAAACCATCCTAAAACAGCTCGGCAAGCCTGAATCATTAATTAAATATGTAAAAGACCGCCCTGGTCATGACCGCCGTTATGCTATTGATGCTACAAAATTACGCACAGAACTCGGCTGGCAGCCAAAGCATAATTTTGATACAGGTATTAAAGAAACAATTGATTGGTATTTAAACAACAGGGAATGGTGGGAAAATATCATCTCCGGCGACTACCAAGAATACTTTAAATCGCAGTATGGTGACAGATTAGGGGTAGAGAAATGAAGGTTGTTGTTACCGGTGCGGCCGGCCAATTAGGGCAGGACGTTCTTTTAGAATTAGAAAGAAATAATCACCAGGCTTTCGGTACTGATCGTCAGCAACTAGATATAACAAATGAGGCAGACGTCATTGCGTATATTGATGAGGTAAAACCGGATGTGATTCTTCATTGTGCTGCTTATACCAATGTGGATGCAGCTGAGGAAAATGAAGAGCTTGCTTATCAAATCAATGGATTGGGTACAAAAAACTTGGCTAAAGCGGCCAAACAAGTCGGGTCTAAATTATTATATATCAGTACTGACTATGTTTTTGATGGTACTGCCACAGAACCATATGAAGTGGATGAGCCTACAAAGCCATTGGGAGCATATGGACGGACAAAACTTGCAGGGGAAGAATTTGTTAAAGAGTATCTTGAGCAATTCTTTATTGTTCGGACTGCTTGGGTATTCGGTATTTATGGTCAAAACTTTGTTAAGACAATGTTGCGTCTGGGTAAAGAACGCGGTGAGGTTGGGGTCGTTCACGATCAGGTTGGTTCACCGACTTATACCGTAGATTTAGCGAAGTTCATGGTTGAATTAATGGAAACGGAAAAATATGGTGTATATCATGCTACCAATAACGGGGTATGTTCTTGGTATGAATTTGCTGTTGAAATTTTCAACCAGGCTGGATTGGATATAACCGTTAATCCGCTGACTACAGAGCAATTTCCGCGGCCTGCAGCCCGACCAAAGTATTCTGTCCTGAGCAAAAGGAAAATTGAAGAGCAGGGTTTAACTCCGCTTCGTGATTGGAAGGAAGCCTTGGCTGCCTATTTAAATGAAGCAAAAAAAACGAACTGATAATTTTATCAGTTCGTTTTTTTTGACCCAGAACCAGTTTACAAAGATAATCACTTCCCCGGTATGTGTTCCGTGTTAATATCTCAATGAAACCTTTTGTAATTTATACCGTCTATACAATTGTGGAATAACACAGCTTAAGGATATGTTAAGAATATATTGTTACATTCTTTAAGTAATGTAGAAGTAACATGAATGAATTAAATGAAAATTAATAGAGTGTTTATTTAAATGAAACTGTATGATATAATCCATTAGGATAGATTTTATGCGGTTCAGAATAAATTTACTGAATATAAAATGTAAGTATCCATGCCATTGTTGCCGTGGATATGAAACAACGGAGGGCCTTATGTTGTCTTATCTTAATCTAGCAATCTGTTTTTTTGCTGCTATTATTCTTACACCGTTAGTAAAAAAACTTGCATTTAAAATTGGAGCAACAGATAAACCTAATCAAAGAAAAGTTCATTCACGTATTATGCCTAGGTTAGGCGGACTGGCCATATTTTTAAGCTTTATTATAGGTGTTCTAATTTTAAAACCTGTTGGGGAATATCATTTTCCAATTATATTAGGAAGTTTCATTATAATCCTGACAGGAGTTATAGATGATATAAAGGAAATTTCGCCAAAGCTAAAATTAACAGGGCAAATTGTGGCTGCTGCTGTAGTAGTAATATATGGCGGTTTAAAAGTCGAATTTATTAATTTACCTTTTGGCGGTACAATTGACTTTGGATATTTAAGTATTCCATTGACCATGATTTGGATTATAGGTATTACCAATGCAATTAACTTAATCGATGGGTTAGATGGATTAGCAGGTGGCGTATCATCCATTGCATTATTCACTATTGCAGGTATGGCCATTGTGATGGGGAACTGGTACGTTACAGTTATGGCACTGATTGTTGCAGTAAGTACATCAGGGTTTCTATTTTATAATTTTCATCCGGCCAAAATTTTTATGGGAGACACGGGTGCCTTGTTTTTGGGATATATGATCTCTGTGTTATCCTTATTGGGGTATAAAAATGTTACGTTTATCTCCTTGGTCATTCCGATTATCATCTTAGGAGTTCCCATTTCGGATACATTCTTTGCTATCATTCGCCGTGTTGTTAATAAACAGCCAATATCGGCTCCGGATAAGTCGCATTTACATCACTGCTTATTAAGATCAGGATTTACGCATCGCCAAACAGTCCTGTTAATCTACGCAATGGCAGCAGTCTTTGGTTTAAGTGCGTTCATCTTCTCACAATCAACTGTTTGGGGTTCATTAATTGTTATCCTGGTACTGTTGATCATGATCGAAGTGATCGTGGAGAAGATTGGGTTGGTCCGAGAAGATTATAAACCCTTGTTAAAGTTTATGAAGGGCTTTAAACCTATTAATATTAGAAATAGATAATGGAAAGAACCTAAAAATCTAGTAGATTTTTAGGTTCTTTTATTTTATAGGCTCTCCCTGATAAAAATCAGTCACATTATGTAGACCTTTGTCATATTTTCATAGATATTATGATATTATATACTAATCAATGGTTTTAATTTCTTAGGAGGAGGATAATGCGAAAAAAAGTTTTCATTTTAATAGGTTTATTGTTTATGGGTCTCTCCCTTTTTCCAAGTGGAAGTACTACCTTTGCATCAGGGAATCCATCGGTGTCCTATGCTGTCCACGTGCAGGACATTGGCTGGCAGGACGCTGTTTCTGATGGTAAAGTATCTGGAACAGAAGGACAATCAAAAAGGCTGGAAAGTATTAAAATTTCCGTGAATAATGTGCAAAATTTAGGGGTTAAATACTCCACACATGTACAAGACTATGGTTGGTCAGCCTATAGTACAAATGGGCAAGAGAGTGGATCTACAGGACAATCGAAGCGTTTAGAGGCCATAAAAATCGAACTGACTGGTTCGAATGCAGCCAATTATAATATTTATTACCGAGTTCATGCTGAAAGCTACGGATGGATGAACTGGGTAAAAAATGGAGAGATGGCTGGAACTTCTGGACAATCCAAACGTTTGGAAGCAATTGAAATTGTCATTCTAGAAAAAGGAGCCATGCCGCCTGATAATAATGCCTCTAGCGAACTTATCATATTAGAGCCATCGGTAAGCTATCGAACCCATGTGCAGGATTATGGATGGCTGAATCTTGTCTCAGATGGCGAATTAAGTGGCAAAGAAGGTGAATCCAAACGCTTAGAAGCGCTCCAAATCTCACTAAAAAATAGTCCGT
The DNA here is from genome assembly GCF_054950115.1 of Neobacillus camarae. Lineage (NCBI taxonomy): Bacteria > Bacillati > Bacillota > Bacilli > Caryophanales > Bacillaceae > Neobacillus > Neobacillus camarae. The sequence goes on from NZ_JBUCKX010000002.1 coordinate 1,179,632, forward strand.
ATACGGGAGGAATATCTTACACAACCCATGTACAGGATTACGGCTGGTTAAATAGTGTATCTGATGGAGAAACCAGTGGAACAACCGGACAGAATAAACGAGTGGAAGCCATTCAGGTGAACTTAACAGGGGAAATGGCTAAACATTATGATGTTTATTATCGTGTCCTCTCCCAATCTTTTGGTTGGCTTGGCTGGGCTAAAAACGGGGAATCTGCAGGTACAGAGGGTCTTTCTAAGCAATTGGAAGCTATTGAAGTTGTTTTAGTTAACAAAGGTGGAGCAGCTCCCGGTTCGGTTGATAAGCCATTTCTTACTAAGCCATCAGTTTCCTATTCCTCACAAGTTGAATCATATGGGTGGCTTGATGCTGTAAAGGATGGAGCCATGAGCGGCACCAGTGGGCTTGGGAAACGGCTTGAAGCCTTAAAAATCAATTTGCAGAACAGTCCCTTTAATGGTGATATTACATATTCAACGTATGTTCAAGATTATGGCTGGATGGGCAATAAGGTAAATGGTGAAATTGCTGGTACAGTCGGTGAAGGTAAACGGGTAGAAGCCATTAAAATGAGTTTAAGCGGGGACTTGGCAAATTATTATGATATTTATTATCGGGTTCACGCCCAATCGTTCGGCTGGTTAGGCTGGGCAAAAAATGGAGAGTCTGCTGGTACAGAGGGACTTTCTACACGATTGGAGGCAGTTGAAATTGTCCTGGTTGACAAAGGTGGGGCTGCTCCAGGATCATTGGATAAGCCGCTTATTACCAAGCCAACAATCGTATATTCCACTCATGTAGAAGACATCGGCTGGCAGGCATACGCAGCAGACGGTGCATTAAGTGGAACTGAAGGGGTAGGAAAAAGATTAGAAGCCATTAAGATTAATTTACAAAGTGCACCATACAGTGGGGGCATTACATATACCACGCATGTACAGGATTACGGATGGCTAAGTAATGTATCTAATGGTGAAATATCGGGTACCACGGGACAGAGCAAACGTTTGGAAGCAATTAATATAAATTTAACTGGCGAAATATCAAATTACTTTGATGTTTATTATCGAGTTCATATTGAATCTTACGGTTGGTTAGGCTGGGCCAAAAATGGGATGAGGGCCGGTTCTGAGGGGCTTTCCAAAAGATTAGAGGCTATTGAAATTAAGTTAGTACCTAAGGGTCAAGGGGAAACAGTAAGTGTTAGTGGAGCATTCATACAGTACAAGCGCCCGTTGACAATATTTTTAGACCCTGGGCACGGAGGTACTGACCCTGGTGCGGTTGCTGGAGGGTACAAAGAAGCTGACTTGAACTTATCAGTTGCTAAAAAAGTGCAATCTTTATTATTAAGCCGTGGCTATACAGTGTATATGTCTCGCACCAGCGACACCACTGTAGAATTATTGGATAGACCACAAATGGCCAATAATTTAAATACGGATATTTTCGTCAGCATTCATACTAATTCAACAGGAACCAGTTCAACAACTGCTGCCGGAATAGAGGGTTATTATTACGAATATGATCCAGCATACCCTTCAAAAATCAATGCATCTATGCATAATGATCCAGAAAGAGTTTCCAAGAGCGTGACACTTGCGAACTTAATACAAGAAAATATGGTTGAATACACAGGTGCAACTAACCGTGGAACCGATGGTGCATCATTTGCGGTTATAAGGGAAGCTGCTATGCCCGCAACTTTAGTAGAAATGGGCTTTATTAACAATTCAAGCGAACGACAAAAGTTATTTACAGATTCATACCAAAATGTACTAGCCAAAGCAATCGCTGATGGAATTGATGAATATTTCAGGACTTATTAGTCCAATCAGATTCTTTACTTTAAGAACAGAAATTCCGAATTTTTACAAACACATTTTTGTTTTCAAATCCTCCTTGATGGACAAACTTATCACAAGGAGGATTTTTTTATGCTCTATCTTACCTTGATATTATGTTTTGTCTTATCAGTTGTTATAACACCGCTTATAAAAAAATTAGCTTTCATCATAGGGGCAACCGATCGTCCGAATCAGCGTAAGGTCCATCAATCCATCATGCCTAGGCTTGGCGGTTTAGCCATTTTTGTTAGTTTTCTCGCAGGAATCCTTCTTCTCCGTCCTGAAAACCAATTCTCTGCGGCAATATTGCTCGGCTGCTTCATTATTGTTTTAACAGGACTCTTGGATGATTTGTTTGAATTGCCGGCGAGATATAAGCTAATAGGTCAATTACTGGCTGCGCTAGGTGTTGTTTTTCTTGGTGATTTGCAAGTAGTTTTCATTAACCTCCCGTTTGGCGGTCAAGTCCAGTTTGGATTGTTTAGTGTTCCTTTCACGTTACTTTGGATTGTGGGGATTACTAATGCAATAAACTTAATTGATGGTTTAGATGGATTGGCAGCAGGGGTCTCTTCAATAGCGCTAATTACAATAACTGGAATTGCTTTTATTCAAGGTAACTTGTTTGTGGTTGCCGTTGGCTTAATTGTTCTAACCAGTACATTAGGCTTTTTAATTTATAATTTCCATCCGGCCAAAATTTTTATGGGTGATACAGGTGCTCTGTTCCTAGGCTATATTATTTCAGTTTTGTCCCTTCTTGGATTCAAAAACATCACCTTTATTTCGTTCGTTATTCCTGTCATTATCTTAGGCGTTCCCATTTCAGATACCATATTTGCCTTATTAAGGCGAGTGATTCAAAAAAAACCTTTATTAGCTCCAGACAAATCTCACCTTCACCATTGTTTGCTCCGTATGGGCTACTCCCACCGGCAAACGGTACTGATTATTTATGCAATGGCTGCATTCTTTGGTTTGGTGGCCATCATTTATTCACAGGCCCGGGTTGGTGGAGCATTATTCTTAATAGCAGTCGTCATCCTATTAATCGAAATTCTTGCCGAGAGAATTGGTCTGGTAGGGAGAAACTACCGGCCCGTTCTAAACATTGTCGAAACCTTACGGACAAGTATCGCCAAAGGGCGGTCATAATGTTACAAAAAATACGGTACACCGTAAAGATTACGGGTACCGTATTTTTTTCCCAATTGTTTTCCTTATCAAGTCCTATTATAATTTCCCTAAAGAAACCGTTAGCTCTTTACAAAATCTTCCTCTAAATAGACAGTCTCACCTGATTCGATTACGCATTGGCCGTTCGTCAATTCGGTCATCCAGTCCGTAAAAAGTTGGGTTCTACTTTCATCGACGAAGGTTTCAATGTTGACGGTATCCAAATAATGAATTTCTTTGATTTTGTACTCAGAGGCCCGAAGCTCTTTTTCAATTTTACCGAGCAAGGTATAATCGAGTTTGACATGCATAACTTGAACAAGTTGTCTTTCAACAATGCCAACTGCATCCAGGCCTTCTGACGTGGCTTTCCCGTAAGCGCGAATCAAACCGCCTGCACCGAGCTTAATCCCGCCAAAATAGCGGGTGACAACCACAACGGTATCTTTTAGTTTCCGTTTTCTCAAAACCTCAAGAATTGGGACACCAGCGGTTCCACTTGGTTCACCATCATCATTAGCTTTTTGAATTTGATCATGTTCACCAATCAGGTATGCCGAGCAATTATGGGTAGCGTCCCAATGTTCTTTCTTGATGGTCTGTATAAATTCTTGAGCTGCTTGTTCCGATTCTGCTCTGGAAACATGAGCGATAAATCGGGACTTTTGGATGGTAATTTCATGTTTTCCATATAGTTTAACTGTTAAATATCGGGGCAACATCGTGAAATCCTTCCTTTATTTAAAAAAGTTTCTGTAATATACCTTTAATCTGGGTGTAAAGTTCGAATGGTATAATAAACATAGTCGTAATAGGCAAAAAGAAGTAGTAAATTCCAATTTCATTTATTATACTACTTTAAGGCAATGAAGGCTCGGGTCTAATGGCTGTGCAAACCAATTATTTTTTAAAAAGTCGTTAAGTAAATGTAACGAACCTAAAGGGAAAACCCTGGAGGAGCCAAAATGAAGATTAAACAAATGAATATGAAATCGATTGATGAAATCCGCGAAGAAATGATGGATACGGTGACATGCAGTAAGAGTGACATTTTTCGAATTAGCGAACAATGCCGAGATGATTACGAGAATATCACCAATGAATTATCATCCATTCAACAAATGATGGTGAAATTGATGGATGAGGGCGATGAGCTTGAAATGCTCGTAAACGAGGCAAGACAGAAGCTCTCGGAAGTCAGCAAAAATTTTAAGCTCTATTCGGAGGAAGAGATCCGGGATGCTTACGAAAAAGCCCATCAGTTGCAAATGGACCTATCCATCAACTGGCAGTATAAAAAGCAATTGCTTGAAAAAAGAGATGAACTCGAGCGCAGGTTAATAGGACTGCATTCCACGATAGATCGTGCCGAGCAGCTTATCTCTCAAATATCCGTTGTCATGAATTATCTCCAGAGTGATCTTAAACAATTTGGGGAAGCGTTTGAAAACGCGAAAGCAAGAGAAGATTTTGGATTGAAAATTATTGAAGCGCAAGAGGAAGAGCGCAGGCGCCTTTCAAGGGAAATTCACGATGGACCTGCCCAAATGCTCGCCAACGTCATCGTTCGATCCGATTTGGTGGAACGCGTGTTTCGTGAAAAGGGACCTGAAGAGGGCTTTTCGGAAATTAGCAGTTTCAAAAAAATGGTTCGGGCTGCCCTTTATGAGGTGCGACGGATTATTTACGACTTGAGGCCAATGGCCTTGGACGATTTGGGACTGGTGCCAACTCTTAGAAAATATCTTCGGACCATTGAAGAGTACCATAACCAATCCGAAATCCTGTTCATCAATAAGGGCCTTGAGTGCCGGCTTCCGGCAAAATATGAAGTGGCTTTGTTCCGCTTGATTCAAGAATCAGTCCAAAATGCATTGAAGCATGCCAAAGCCTGCCAGATTAAAGTCCAATTGGACATTGCCAATGATGGAATTACCGTTTTAATAAAAGACAATGGAATCGGCTTTGACCCAGCCCATAAAAAACCGGAGTCGTTCGGATTAATCGGAATGAGGGAACGGGTTGATTTGCTTGAAGGCGAGATCACGATAAATTCTAAAATTGGCAAAGGAACCGAGGTATCCATTTCTGTTCCATTAAATAGTTAATATTTATAATTTCTTTTGAATATTTATATTACAAGCACTATATAGGAATAAAAAAATTCTTTTGGGAAATAAAGAGAAACTAGGAGGAGTTACATATGACGACTACTACTACTAAAATCGCCATTATTGATGATCACCAGCTTTTTAGAGAAGGCGTTAAAAGGATACTAGAATTTGAAAAATCATTTAGAGTCGTTGCCGAGGGGGATGACGGCAGCGAGGCAGTGACCATTGTCGAAGAGCACCGCCCGGATGTGGTGATTATGGACATTAATATGCCGCAAGTGAACGGCGTGGAAGCAACCCGCGAGCTGATTGACAAATACCCGGAAACAAAGGTAATTATTTTATCAATCCATGATGATGAAAACTATGTAACCCATGCACTGCAGACCGGCGCTAGCGGTTATTTGCTAAAGGAAATGGATGCGGATGCCTTGATTGAGGCGGTTCGCGTGGTCGCTGACGGAGGCTCTTATTTGCATCCAAAGGTTACACACAATCTAGTAAATGAATATCGTAAACTGGCTGCTGGCGTTTCCCATGGCGGTTCTTACGTCCAAACAGTAGAAATCCGCCGCCCATTGCATTTACTGACACGCCGTGAATGTGAAGTGCTGCAAATGCTTGCGGACGGTAAAAGCAACCGCGGGATTGGCGAGGCGTTATATATCAGTGAAAAAACGGTTAAAAACCATGTAAGTAATATTTTGCAAAAAATGAACGTGAACGATCGTACCCAGGCAGTTGTATCAGCGATTAAAAATGGCTGGGTTGAAGTTCGCTAGTCTGCCGTATAAAAGGAATCATTCAAAGGGGCATGCCTATGTGCATGCCCTTTTCATGTTGGGAAATTTTTTTCCATTGATACTGCATTTTCAGTTGCTTTCAGATACAATGGGTATTATGGCAAATTTTGTTGTAATACTAAACAAGGATGGTTTTTTAATATGAAAACGGCAATTGTCACGGACAGTACCGCGTACATACCGGAAGATATACGGGAGAAATGGAATATCCATATGATTCCGTTACAAGTGATATTTGGAACAGAGGTCTTGCAAGAAGAGATTGATATAACAGCTAATCAATTCTATGAAACGGTAAAAACAAAAGAACTTCCCACCACATCCCAACCGCCAATCGGCCAATTTTTCGAATTGTTTGAAGAACTGTCGAAGGATTACGATGCTGTCATCAGTGTGCATTTATCGAGCGGGATTAGTGGGACGTACCAAGGGTCCATCACGGCCGGAAGTATGGTGGAAGGTTTTAAAGTGTATGCTTTTGACTCGGAAATTAGCTGTATGGTCCAAGGTTTTTACGCAATAGAAGCGGCGGAAATGGCTGAAAAGGGAGAAACCCCTGAGATGATCTTGGACAGGCTTGAAGAGTTAAAAAAAACAGCCCGTGCCTACTTTATGGTAGATGACCTTTCCCATTTGCAGAGGGGCGGACGGTTGTCCGGGGCCCAAGCCTTTATTGGCAGCCTTCTTCAAGTTAAACCCTTGCTACATTTTGAGAACAAGGTAATTGTTCCGTTTGAAAAAATACGCACCAAAAAAAAGGCACTGAAACGGATTAGTGACATGTTGGGAGAGGACGCTTCCAGTGGAGAAGCCTATCGTGCTGTTATTATCCAAGCGAACCGAGAGGATGAAGCAAACGAGTGGAAATCCGAACTGGAGGCACAGTATCCAAATGTCGAGTTCATCATCGGCTATTTTGGGGCTGTGATTGGTACCCATTTGGGTGAAGGCTCGATGGGGATGGGATGGATGAAAAAGTGACTACAAAAAGCCAGGCAAAAATGCCTGGCTTTTTGTAAGTAGAAGAAGATATTTTATGTAGAAGGATTTCATGCAATATGTGGCGAACTTTCTAAATGTACTGAAGATGAGGCAAAAAGAAGAGGGTGGTTCCCATAAGATTTATTATAAAAAATAATCTACTTATTCCCCAAAAGTTCTACACAGACGATTCCCACCGAATCTCACAAATCCAGGTGATCCCCAGTCCGCAGCTAAATCCTAATTTCGGCTTTAACCCCGAACTCCAAAAACTCCTCACCGGTAAACAACTCCTTTTAGATGATATTCCTTTCCCGCCCCATGAAATCCAAACCCATTATGAAAATGGCTATATTCTCTACCGTAAAGGGATCGAGTACAACGGTAAACAACCAATATGTGCCCGTTGCGGAAATAACGATCTTCAAGAGTTTGGCTCATTTAGGTGCGCAAGATGCGGGGAAATGTGCCTTTATTGCCGTCACTGCATCATGATGGGGCGAATCAGTGAATGCACACCGCTCATCGGCTGGACCGGACCGGAGCCGGTAACACCACTGCCAGCAAAAATCATGGGCTGGTCCGGTTCCCTTTCCAAAGGCCAACAACAAGCCTCGGAGCGGGTAGTCGAAGCAATTCTGCAAAATAAAGAATGGCTAGTCTGGGCTGTTTGCGGTGCAGGCAAGACCGAAGTGCTTTTTGCGGGGATTGAGGCGGCCCTCTCCGCCAAAAAGCGAATTTGCATTGCTACGCCGAGAACAGACGTCGTCTTGGAGCTGACACCCCGGCTGAAATCCGCCTTTCCGGAAATAAAAGTGGCTTCTCTATATGGCGGCAGTGAGGACCGCCATGTATATGCCCCGTTGACCATCGCCACCACCCACCAGCTGCTCCGCTTTTACCATGCCTTTGATGCCATCATCCTCGATGAAGTCGACGCCTTTCCTTATACGGTAGAGGAATCCCTACAGCATGCCGCCATTCAAGCGCGAAAGCCAGAATCATCGATGATTTATCTGACGGCCACTCCGAACCAGAAATGGCAGCGGGAATGCCGGACAGGGAAACGGAACTTCACTACCATCCCAGCCCGGTTCCACCGTCATCCGTTGCCGGTTCCAGTACTCACCTGGTGTGGGAATTGGCAAAAGCGGCTCCATAAAGGTAAACTCCCGCCAAATGTAATCCAGTGGGTAAAAACCCGCCTAAATTCCGGAAAACAGGCCCTGCTCTTTTTCCCCCATATTCTTTTGATGGAAACAGCCCTTCCAATTCTTCGCCAGCTTGCCCCCGGCATTGAAGCTGTCCATGCGGAGGACCCTGAGCGGAAGGAAAAGGTCCAAAAAATGCGCGCAAAAGAAATACCCCTTTTGCTGACGACGACCATTTTGGAGCGAGGGGTTACGTTTCCTAACATTGATGTGGCTGTAATAGGTGCGGAAGACGCCATTTTTACTGAAAGCGCGCTTGTTCAAATAGCTGGCAGGGCAGGCCGCAGTAAGGACCACCCTACCGGGGACGTCACGTTTTTTCACTACGGAAAAACAGAAGAAATGCTGAAAGCGAGAAAGCAAATCGTGATGATGAACACTGAAGGTTTTAAAAAGGGACTTCTGGACCGCAAGTAAAAAGGGGATGAATCACATGACTGTTTTTCGGCAGGAGAGGTGCTTGAGTTGTGGCCAGCCAATCAGCGCATCAGTGGGCTGGAGAAAGCTGTTTTCAATTGAAACTGAAAATTTCCTTTGTGAAGAATGTGAAAAGAAGTTTGAAAAAATGGAAGGCGAAACATGCCGGATTTGCGGCCGTTCGTTGGAGTTATTAAGTGGGAACTATCGGCAAGGGGATATCTGTCAAGATTGCGTCCGGTGGGAGGAGGACCCTCAGTGGCAAGGTGTTCTTGAGAAAAACTACTCTCTGTTTCACTACAATGATTATTTAAAAGAAGTCATAGCCAAGTATAAATATCGCGGGGACTATGTGTTGGCCAGGGTATTTTCAGAGAGGATAAAGGGGGTATTATTGAGTATAGAGGCGGATTTATTCATTCCCATTCCGTTAAGTGAGGAGCGGATTTATGAGCGCGGATTTAATCAAGCGGAAGCACTATTAATAGAAGCGGGATTTGTCCCAAACCCTATACTTACCCGAATACATTCGGAAAAACAGTCAAAAAAATCACGGATCGAGCGTATCCATCTCCCTCAAGTTTTTCAACTCACTCCAGAGGCCTGTTTGGAGGGAAAGAAGGTGGTCCTAATTGATGATATTTACACAACAGGTTCCACGTTAAGGCATGCAGCTAAACTCCTAAAAAGGGCGGGGGCGGCTAACGTCTTCTCACTCACCATTGCGAGGTAGATATAGTCATGATGGAAATAGGACGGCAGATCTCTGCCGCCCTGCAACTTTCCTTACTCCCTCATTCCAAGTGCTTTCTCGGCAAGTTGAATGTCATTGCCTAACAACCTGCCCAAATCATAGGCGGGATAATAGCCATGCTCATGCATATAATTGAACACTCTTTCATGGCCTTGAATCGCCCCGGTTAATTGTCTGCTGAATGTTCTCCTTAGGGCAGGAGTAGCCGTTTCCGTTATCGCAATTGCCAAATTGCGTACCAGTGTTTTCGATAGGGCCAGCAAGTCAGCGGCGAAAAAGCCCATATCCTCGCGGACCTCCTCTTCACGCGTTTGATAACCCGCTGCCTGAGGGTAAAATTTAAGCAATTCCCGAAGGTTGGCCTCAAGGTCACGAATACATCTCCGGTATAGTTCCTTTAACGCCGGATCGGTCACTTTATTGATGGACATTTTTAATTTCATAAGCCCGGTGGACTGGAAGGCGACCAATTCATGCAGCTCCAATGTTTCATGCCAGGCCAATGTTCTTCTCTCTTCAGTGGTCATCGAGCATCCTCCTTTGATCTCACATCAATTTAGGCTATTCGACTGCCATGTTGGTGGAAAATTGTCCCTGATAATATTAAAAAAAGGACGAATAACCAATCATTTTACCTAACTCTCAAACGAAAGGCAAAGGTGATGGGGTAACTTTCTCACTATTTTCCTAGTGTTTTTGTCAAAAAAACGACAAATATTTTATTTTGATCTAGCAGGATTCTCATGGGGTAAAATAGAAATGTAATACATAGCCTTAAATAAAGGAGGACTCCACACATGAACTATAACGTACGTGGTGAAAACATTGAGGTAACTCCAGCAATCAGAGATTATTTAGAAAAGAAAGTTTCTAAATTGGAGCGCTATTTTACAGAAGCACCAAATGCTAAGGTCAATGTGAATCTTAGATTTAATCCAGATAAAACTTCCAAAGTAGAAGTAACGATACCGCTGCCGAATTTAACTCTTCGTGCTGAAGAAACAAATACGGATATGTATGCAGGCATTGACTTAATTACCGATAAGCTCGAGCGTCAGATCCGCAAACATAAAACGAAAATAAACCGAAAGTTCCGTGAAAAAGGAAATGTTCCGCCTGCATTTGCCCCAACTGCAAATACGGAAGCGCAGGAGGAAGATGAAGATTTGGAACTCGTCCGTACCAAACGGTTTGATTTGAAACCAATGGACAGTGAGGAAGCCATCCTGCAAATGAACCTGCTGGGACATAGTTTCTATGTGTTCACCAACGCGGACACCAACCGGACAAACGTTGTCTATCGCCGCAAAGACGGCCGTTATGGCTTGATTGAGGCTCAATAATAAGAAGAGAGCAACATTGGTCAGTACTGTATGGCCTAAAGTTGGACAATTCTTAAAGAATAAAAATTTTCTAAAATAAAAGAACGTTGCTTGGTTTGAGCCAGGCAGCGTTTTTTTAGTGTCGGCAAACTAAAAATTTTTAACTGTCAAATTATTTCGATATACTAAGTTTTGAATGTTCATTATAATAGATAACAAGAATAAGAGAAAGAGGTGTAAAAGGTGAAATTTGATTTTCAATATCATCCCTATCCTTCACGCCGGACAACCATGTTTGCCAAACGTGGAATGGTGGCGACGTCACAGCCGCTTGCGGCACAGGCAGGACTGGAAATTTTAAAAAAAGGCGGCAATGCCATTGATGCAGCCATCGCGACAGCGGCCGCATTGACGGTGGTGGAACCGACCTCCAACGGTATCGGAAGCGATGCGTTTGCGCTTGTGTGGACAAAAGGAAAGCTCCATGGACTCAATTCCAGTGGTCTGGCACCGCAAAAAATGACCATTGATGCCATAAAAGAGCGCGGTTATGAGAAAATACCGGCACATGGCATGATTCCGGTTACTGTTCCAGGGGCACCGGCCGCATGGGCGGAGCTATCGAAGAAATTCGGGCGCCTGCCGTTTACAGAGGTGCTTAAGCCAGCAATAGAATTGGCGGAAAATGGCTATCCCCTACCCCCGACACTTGCATTTTTCTGGGAACGGGCCTATAAAAACTTCAGACAAAATTTAACGGGGGATGAGTTCCAATCATGGTTTGAGACATTTGCTCCGGAGGGGAGAGCGCCGAAGGCAGGAGAAGTCTGGAGTTCTAAGGGCCATGCGAAGACGCTGCGGTCCATCGCTAATACGTGTGCGGAAAGCTTTTATCGTGGGGAACTTGCAGAAAAAATAGCCGATTTTTCCAAACGTCACAATGGCTTCCTATCTAAAGAGGATTTGTCGGACTACCGGCCAGAATGGGTCAAGCCGATTAATGTCCATTACCGTGGCTACGATGTATGGGAGATACCACCAAACGGGCAGGGACTTGTCGCCCTTTTAGCCTTGAATATTGCCAAAGGTTTGGATTTTACAGAAAAGGACACGGTCGATACTTATCATAAGCAAATTGAAGCGATGAAATTAGCTTACACCGATGGCAAGGCGTTTATCACGGACCCTGCGGATATGAAAGTCACGGTAGAAACGCTACTGTCAGAGGAATATGGTGCAGCGCGCCGCAGTGAAATCAGTGGGGAAGCATTAATGCCAAACCCATATCAGCCACCTAAAGGAGGAACCGTTTATCTTGCCGCAGCCGACGATGAAGGCAACATGGTGTCCTATATTCAAAGCAATTATATGGGCTTTGGGTCTGGAATAGTGGTGCCGGGTACGGGAATTTCCCTGCAAAACCGCGGATATGACTTTTCGTTAGACCCGGAGCACGTGAATGCGTTGCGTCCTGGCAAGAAGACGTACCATACGATCATCCCTGGCTTCTTAACGAAGGGTGACCAGGCTGTTGGCCCGTTTGGCGTCATGGGCGGTTACATGCAGCCTCAAGGGCATATGCAGGTGATCATGAATACGATTGATTTTGGATTAAACCCCCAGGCGGCACTGGATGCGCCAAGATGGCAGTGGATAGAAGGCAAGAAAGTTCAGGTTGAGCCAAGTTTCCCAAGCCACATCGCCCAAGCGCTGGCGCGGAAAGGACATCAAATCGAAGTGGCTGTTGATTCCGGCGGCTTTGGACGCGGACAAATTATTTGGCGCAACCCGGAAACCGGCGTGTTAATGGGAGGCACAGAACCGCGGACGGATGGTTCCATCACGGCGTGGTAAAATAACATCACTTGGAGTGGTAAGATGCTGCGGGAATGTTGCTTTCCTGAAAAAAGGATCAGGAAAAGCAGCATCGGCATTTACAGACATGAATGGACCTGGCTATGAATAAGCTGGGAAATGAATAGCTTTGTATAGTTTACCTTTAGAAAGGGGGGACCAACTTTGAAGCAATGGCATATCTTTTTAGCGTTCTTCCGGGTTGGCATCCTTGGTTATGGCGGCGGACCGTCTTCGATTCCGCTTGTACATAAGGAAGTAGTCGAAAAATATAAATGGATGGACTCCGATGAATTTGGCGATATACTGGCGCTCGGAAACGCCTTGCCCGGCCCGATTAACACGAAGATGTCGGGGTATATTGGCTACCGGGTCGGCGGATATTTGGGGATGATCATTGCGGTCGCTGCCACCATTGTCCCGACCATCCTCTTTATGGTCATCCTTTTGACCTCATTAAATGCGTTTAAGGACAAACCGTGGGTCCAGGGGGCCACAAAGGGCGTTGTCCCCGTGGTGGCCGTGATGCTGGGGACCCTGACATGGGATTTTGTCCAGAAGTCGAAAAAGTCCAGTCTTGGCTGGAAATGGACAATTATTTTGGTAGTGGTGAGCCTGATTATCCTTCAGGGATTGGGCCTTCATCCGGCCATCTTAATTTTTGCCTTATTATTGGGTGCGCTATTAAAGGGCGATTCCGGTAAAGCCGCCAAGAAAAAGGAGAAGGAATCAGCATGATCTACTTGCAAATCTTTTTAGCCTTGTTTATCCCTGGGATTCTCGGATATGGCGGCGGTCCGTCTTCGATTCCTTTGATCGAGGCAGAGGTTGTGGACCGTTATCATTGGATGACCGTTCAGGAATTTTCTGAGGTACTCGCCATGGGGAATGCCCTGCCTGGACCGATTGCCACGAAAATGGCCGGTTATATCGGCTACGCCCAGGGCGGGGTGCTGGGTGCCATCGTCGCGGAATTTGCAACGGTAGCACCGTCTCTCATCTTAATGATTGCCCTTTTGAGTTTGCTTATGAAATATAAAGAATCACCAAGGGTCAAAAATATGACAACCATCGTTCGGCCTGTTATTGCGGTGTTGCTTGGAGTGATGACCTATGATTTCATTTTCCAATCTTATCAGGGGTTTGGCATCTGGCAGACCTTGTTTATCGGGGTGGTCAGCTATATCTTAATGGAAAAAATAAAAGTGCATCCTGCCTATGTGATTGCCGGTGCACTAGTGTATGGAGGAATCTTTTTAGCTTAAGTTTGGAGGATAACAGATGACATTCTCAATTGTTGGTTATGACCCGGTCGAAAAAGAATGGGGAATCGCCGTGCAGTCTAAATTTTTAGGCGTGGGCGCAGTGGTGCCTTGGGCAAGGGCGGGAGCAGGGGCTGTGGCCACCCAGTCGTATGCCAATACGGCATACGGTCCCAAAGCTCTCACTTTAATGGAACAAGGAAAGTCGGCACAGGAAGCACTTGAGTTGTTGCTGGCTGATGATCCGGACAAAGAAATGCGCCAGGTCGGGTTAATTGACGCTGAGGGGAATGGCGCCACGTTTACTGGCTCGGCTTGCTACGATTGGGCTGGCGGTGTGACGGGTCCCCATTTTGCGGCCCAAGGAAATATTTTGGTCGATGAAAGAACGGTTGCGAGGATGGCTGAGACGTTCCAGACGGCTGAGGGCACGCTCGCTGAACGACTGCTGGCTGCATTGGGCGCTGGTCAGGAGGCAGGCGGTGATAGCCGAGGCAAACAATCGGCCGCTCTGTTGGTTGTAAAAGAGAAAGGCGGTTACGGTGGCTTTAATGATCGCTATATTGACCTCCGGGTGGACGACCATCCTGAGCCCATTAAAGAGTTAATTCGGATTTACCAGCTGCAGCAGCTTTATTTTGCCCCGTCTAATCCTGAAAAGGTTGCGGCGGTTGAAGGAGCCATAAGAGAAGAGGTCATCCGCCAGCTAGCCCGGCAAGGTTACCTTCCGGGGCAAGAGGCCACCGATGAGGTTTTATATAAGGCGATCACAACATATCTTCACTCGGAAAACTTTGAGATGCGTGAACAAAAAACCGGATGGATTGATTTAGAGGTTTTGGAGTTTATGAAACAGCAAGCATAGCCAGGCGGTTGCCTGGCTTTATTGAGTTGTACTGGTAGTTTTGTGGGGGATTCTATAAAACTCCGTGGAATTCTACAAAGAACAAAGGGACACCATGTCAAACAAAGTATAAACAAAAAGAGAGCCGGCGTTTTTCACACCGACTCTCTCGAAAAAGAATTACATCGCTGCCCCGTGGCAGTTTTTATATTTTTTGCCGCTGCCGCAAGGGCATGGATCATTGCGGCCGATTTGCTCTTGGTTTACTTTTGGCTTGCGTTTGACCGTTTCGCTGTCTTCCTTCGGATTCACAGCCTGACCCTTAGCGACTTCCTGGCGCTCCAGGTTGTTGCGGATCTCCGCTTTCATAATATACATCGCGGTTTCTTCCTCAATCGATTGAATCATCGCTTCAAACATCGCGAAGCCTTCATGCTGATATTCACGAAGCGGGTCGATTTGCCCGTAAGCCCGGAGGTGGATACCTTGGCGAAGCTGATCCATAGCATCAATATGGTCGATCCATTTCGAGTCAACCGCCCGAAGGGTTACAACCTTTTCAAACTCACGCATTTGATCATGCAGAAGTTCTTCTTTTTCATCGTAGCGTTGTTTTACCTTAGCGAAAATCGTCTCAACCATTTCATCCGGGTCTTTACCTTTAAGATCCTCTAACGTAATGTCACCTTCAGGAAGCAGGTTGGCATGTACATAATCAACAAGACCCTGCAAATTCCATTCTTCCTCGTCCTCATGACGAGGTGTATGGGCTTCAACATTCCTCTCGATTGTCCGCAAAATCATGCCATGCACAATTTCTTTGAGATTTTCCGACTCGATTACTTCATCGCGCTGCTTGTAAATGATTTCCCGTTGCTGGCGAAGTACATCGTCATATTGGAGAAGCTGTTTACGGGCGTCGAAGTTATTGCCCTCTACCCGTTTTTGCGCCGATTCCACGGCACGGGTCACCATCTTGCTTTGGATGGCCTGTGAATCATCCATGCCAAGTCTTTGCATCATAGTCTTCATGTTGTCTGAACCGAAGCGGCGCATCAGTTCGTCTTCCATCGACAAGTAGAACTGAGTAATCCCAGGGTCCCCTTGACGTCCGGAACGTCCGCGGAGCTGATTGTCAATCCGGCGGCTCTCGTGACGCTCGGTACCGATTACGGCCAGGCCGCCCAGTTCTTTGACGCCTTCGCCAAGCTTAATGTCCGTACCACGGCCGGCCATGTTGGTGGCAATGGTAACAGCACCTCTCTGGCCTGCTTCCAGGATAATTTCCGCCTCACGGGCATGATTTTTCGCATTCAAAACATTGTGGCGGACGCCTTTTTTCAAGAGCATTTTCGAAATCAATTCAGACGTTTCAATCGCTACTGTACCAACCAGTACCGGCTGACCGGTCATATATCGTTGGGCAATGTCCTCTACTACCGCTTTGAACTTGCCGTCGATGGAGGCGTAAATTAAGTCCGGACGGTCATCACGGACAATCGGGCGGTTGGTTGGGATGACGATAACATTCATATTATAGATGTTACGGAATTCTTCTTCTTCCGTTTTGGCGGTACCGGTCATACCAGCCAATTTTTCATACATACGGAAGTAGTTCTGGAACGTGATGGTGGCCATGGTCATGCTTTCGTTTTGAATTTCCACGCCTTCTTTTGCCTCAATCGCCTGATGCAGGCCTTCGCTGTACCGGCGCCCCTTCATCAAACGGCCGGTGAATTGGTCAACAATGACGACTTCCCCGTCCTGCACAACATAATCAACATCCAAGTGCATGGTTACGTTGGCTTTAAGGGCTTGGTTGATATGATGGTTTAAAGTGACGTGCGAAATATCAAACAGGTTTTCGATGCCGAACGCTTTTTCCGCTTTGCTGATTCCTTCTTCGGTCAGCATGACGGCTTTAATTTTTTCATCATAGGTGTAATCCACGTCCCTCGTTAAGGTGCGGACAAAAGCGTTTGCCTGCATATAAAGGACAGCTGATTTTTGAGCTTGTCCTGAAATGATTAATGGAGTCCGCGCTTCGTCAATCAAAATGGAGTCGACTTCGTCGATGACGGCATAGAAAAGCGGGCGCTGAACTTTTTGTTCCTTGTACAGGACCATATTATCTCTCAGATAGTCGAAGCCAAGCTCGTTATTCGTTCCATATGTGATATCAGCTGCATAGGCTGCCTGCTTTTCATCTTTATCCATGCTGTTTAAGTTTAGGCCGACGGTTAATCCTAAAAACTGATACAGTTCACCCATTTCGGTGGCGTCACGGCTAGCCAAGTATTCGTTGACGGTTACCACGTGGACACCTTTGCCCGATAGAGCATTGAGGTATACCGGCATGGTAGCCGTTAAAGTTTTACCTTCACCGGTCTTCATTTCGGAAATGTTACCCTCGTGGAGAGAAATACCACCCATGAGCTGTACATGATATGGATAAAGGCCAAGGACGCGGCGGGCACCTTCCCGGACTACAGCAAACGCTTCAACAAGCAGATCATCGAGTGATTCGCCTTTTTGATAGCGGGCCTTAAATTCTTCCGTTTTTTCGCGAAGCTGTTCGTCCGTAAGTCTCTCGGTTTCGGAAGCAAGTGCTTCAATTTGGTTGGCGAGCTTGTCTAATCGTTTTAGCTCACGTTTGTTCAGGTCAAAGACTTTATTTAAAATCCCCATATTACGATGAACGCTCCTTTTTGTCTTTACTAAAAAGCCACTAAATACTATTGATTTTGCTAGATAATCCTTTCTCCATCTTACCATTTTCAGCGATAGAGTGACAACCTGTTAGCGCCACTGCAGAATTTGTCAATTTGTGCTGATTTTAAACAGGACTCGGAAACCCTATGAAATCCTGTACTAAGGAAATTATCTTAATCATACTAAGTATCTCCCTGCCATAAATGTTCGGTTTTTCGACAAATATGGCAGGTGGCTGAATTTGGTGTCGGTTTTTTAAAAAAATTTACAAAAATGAATAACAAACATGGTTTTATGTATAAATATAACAAATGTATACATATTTGCACTGTATTAATAATGTTAATAGAATGCTTATATATCAATATTTGCATGTTGCTTTTGGGCGAAAATGGAGTGCTTCTTTTTATTAGGAAATATTCACAAATTGTACATTGGAATATACTCCTAGAATGATAGATACTACCTTTAGAGAGGTTAATCTGGAAAATAAATTGATATCCAAATACATATGGGAAGGGTGAGGAAAGTGGCCTTTTGGGGGAAAAAGAAAAACAAAGAGACCGATCCCGAAACTAGAGAAGAGAAAAAAAAGGGAATCTTCCGCCGACTTTGGCATTGGGTCAAAAATATAGACTGGAAGGATCCAGTTACTCGCTGGAAAATGATGTTTGCATCCATAATCGCGCTGATTGTGATTGGGGGCGGAGGATATGGAGTCATCGCCTTTACCAACTCTCCGACATTCTGTTCCTCCTGTCACGAAATGGCGCCGGAACACTCAACATATGTTGCCAGCTCACATAGCAACGTAACATGTGTCCAGTGTCATATTAAACCAGGTGCTGTAACCATGATGGTACATAAAGTGAAAAGTTTAAAAGAAGTGTACTACCATGTAACGGGAGTCCCGGAACAAATTGTGCAAACCGTGGATGAAGCAGTTTCGGATGAAAACTGTTTACAATGTCACTCGGAAAACCGGTTGGTGACCGCTTCGGGGGACTTGAAAGTAAATCACAAAGGACATATCGAGGAAGGCGTGCCTTGTATTTCCTGCCACTCAGGGGTCGCCCATGGAAAAATCGCATCACGCGAATTAAACACGGAGAAAGACCGTGATAAGTTTTCGGATGATGCAAACGGGGACTTAGTCCTAGAAAAAGCATACACAGCCCCGAATATGGGAACCTGTATCGATTGTCATGATAAAGTCAACAACGGTGAAAAGCCGTGGAAAGATGTCTCTTATCTTGTTCCGAAGAACCCAGAAGAAGAGACGGAGAAAACCGAAGAGGTAAACGCCAAGAAAACAACAGAATCTGCAAAGGAAGAAACAGCAAATACTGAAACGGCCAATGCTGCTGTCCATGATGAGAAGACTCAGGACATTATTCTCCAAGCCATCGGAAAACAGCAAAAAGACGTGAAGCTTTCCATGGCATGTGAAACATGTCACAAACAAATAAAAGTTCCTGATAGCCATAAAGTCGAAGGCTGGAATGGAAATCACGGGACCACAGCTATTCAACAATTGGATCAATGTGTTAAGTGCCACCAGGATTCCAAGTGGATTAGAGAGGTTTCCAGTGAGGACCTTGATTCAATTATCAAATTGAGCGGGCAAGGAACGGAAACTAGCAAATATACGCCAAATTTGACTGTCGTGAAAGATGCGACAAGAACGAACCAGTTTTGCAGTGCATGCCACGCAAACCGGCCGGCAGGACACTCTGAAAGCAATCAATGGTTGACAGCACATGCTGCAAATGCCCAAACAGCGGAACAAAAGGCTGAATGTTTCGTCTGTCACGACCGCGAAAAGCCGGCAGATGGTTCAACGACTGAAAAGGCCCCAACAGATGTATATTGCCAATATTGTCATAGGACTGGCTTTAAAGATGATGCCAAAAACTAATAAACCGTAAACAGGAGGGTCGCATTTATGGATGAAGAACATAGGAGCAATCAGCCGTCCCCTCCCAAATTTCGCTATAAATTCTATAAAATCGCAACGTTCACTGTGATGTTTTTGGTCGTCTTTTTTGCCATCGGCGAAATAGGGCTAAAAGCAACCACCAGTTCGGGATTTTGCGCATCGTGTCATGAGATGAAACCCGAAGTTTATACGTGGAAAGCATCCACTCATAGCGAAGTTGATTGTACAAATTGCCATACAGATCCCGGGCTCAAGGAGATAGCTAAGGATCAAGCAACAGGGGTCATCAAAAAGCTCCGGAATGAAGAGGAACTCTCGGCCGCCATTATCCGAATGGCAAACGAAATACCTGACAGCGCATGTGAAAAATGCCACAATATGTCAAATCGAAATGTGACTGCATCCGGGGATATTATTATTTCCCATACGGAGCACAAGGACAAGAATATTAAATGTACCCAGTGCCATAGCGGTGTCGCCCATGGAAAAGTAGCCGACAGGAACATGACTTTCAAGACCGACTATGCCAAATGGGATGCTTCACTTGGAAAAACAGTCATGTCTGAAGTGGAATACACCCGACCGACGATGGATACTTGTATGGAATGTCATGAAAACAGACAAATCACAACGGAATGCAGTGCCTGTCATACAACGGGCATGCTGCCAAAGAGCCATAAAGATGCGGACTTCAAGACAAAAACACATGGACTACAGGCTAAGGATGAATTAAAGGATTGTAATTCTTGTCACAAGTATATGTCAACGTCTGAGTTAGAAGGATATGAAGAAGCATCTGTTTTATCGAAATACTTAAGCACAGAGAATAAAGGCACTGACAAGAATGCAAGTACCTATGCAAAAGAAAATACTTTCTGTCTGGAATGCCATAAAACGCGCCCGGCCAGCCATACAGATAACTTCTTTAGCAGTCATGGATCAGAGGCTAGCAAAAATCAGGAGAAATGTTTCACCTGCCATGAAAATAATAAAACGGGAACAGCCGGCAACAACGCGGTAAATTGTTCTACATGTCACCAGAAGAAGCACCTGAATAAATGGCGGGAAAATCATCCTATTTCAGTTGGTAACGTAACAAAGCCGCAGGAAAGCTGTTATACCTGCCATGTGAAAAAAACTTGCAGTAACTGTCACAAATAAAACTGGCCCAAGTTCACTTGGGCTTTGTAGATTATTTGAATATTCCGTGTTGGAGCTTTTGTAGGTATCAGCATTCACGAATGGCTTCGAGATTTCAACAGGAAAAAAGATAGAACATGAGGAGGATTCTTATGGAGGCCCATGAACTCCCTATTATAGAAGAGCCTGAAACAAAAGAAACACGAACGAAGAAAAAAAATGATCGGTTTACGAAATTCCAAGGGATTTCACTGATTCTTGCAAGCTTAATTATTAGTTTAATTGGCGGTTACTTTATTACTGATAAATTTTTCTGGTCCAATGAGAACGAAAGCAGATTAGAGCAGCAGGTTTCCTATTATGAGGCATTAGTCAGCAAGGAACCTAATAAACCGGAACATCGGATAAATTTAGGTTATTCCTACCATTTAACAGCTAATGATGAAGAAGCTGTCAAGCAATTACAGACAGCAATTGATTTGGATAAGGAAAATGTCGCCGCCTACTTCAATCTGGGGCTCGTGTACAATGATCAAGAACGCTATGATGACGCCCTTAAGCAATCCAATAAGGTGACAGAGCTGGCCCCAAGAGATTACAAGGGTCATTTATTAGAAGGAATGGTTTACCGAAAGCTGAAAAAGTATAAAGAAGCATTAGCGTCTCTTCAAGAAGCGGATAAGCTGATGCCTGCCAATAACGATATCATTTTTGAAATGGGCAGAGTGGCTGAAGACCAGGGGAATGTAAAGGACGCAGAGGAATTATACAAAAAGGCCCTAAGCTATGACCCGCTTTATAAACCAGCTTCGGAGGCACTTACCAGACTTGCTGGGAAAGATAAGGACAGCAAATAAAAGGAGATGACAAGAATTGAAAAAGACAACAACATATATATGGATGAGTGCCATGGTTGTACTTTCAGCAGCCCTATTCTCAGTAATCACCCTTTTAGATCTGGGACCAGCTCTTAAACCTTTGGTGGCGGCGGCGAATCCAACTAGTGGAGAGCCTGAGTTTAGACAATCATTCTACGGCAGTTTTGAAAATCCATTAAATAAACCGATGGATGTAACAAAAATTGGCGAATACATTTATGTCACCGATACGAAAAACAATCAAGTACAGGTGTTTGATCAGTCTGGAAATAATGTTTCCAAATTTGGCAAAGCGGGAACAAAGGATGGAGAATTCCAATTTCCATATGGAATTGCCGGCGATAGTGATGAGAACATTTATGTAGCGGATTTATATAACGGAAAAATTTCAATATTCAATACAAAAGGCGAATTTATCAAAAATTTCCCGGACCAGGATAAAGTCATTCAGTCCCCTGGCGGTTTGCGCATTTATGATGACAAATTATATGTCACAGACATTAAGGCAAACAAATTATACGTGTTAAGTATGGAAGGCAAGAAGCTAATGGAAATTGGCGGCGCCGGACAGGAGGATGGAAAGTTCATCGCACCAAATGCTGTAGCAGTCGATAAAGAAAATAAAATTTATGTCTCGGATTCAGGAAATAACCGAGTCCAAGTCTTTGACAAGGATGGAAAGTTTCTTAAAGTCATTAATGGTTCAAAAGATGGAAAAGGTTCAGCGATATTCGTAAATCCACGCGGTGTTGGTGTTGATTCCGATGGAAATGTGTACGTGGTCAGCAATTTATCCCACAATGTGTATGCCTATGATAAAGATGGAAATGAATTAGAAGTATTAGGCGGAATGGGTACTGAAAATGGTCAGCTGTATCTGCCAAACGGACTTTACATTGATGAGCGGAATGTTATTTATGTAACGGACACAATCAACCAAAGAATCTCAGTTTTCTATTAATCTAGCAGTATTGGAACACCAAAAAAACATTCGAAACCCTCCCTGTAATGTTTTTTGGTGGCAACAATATAGTTACCATAAAGGTGGTGATGCTTGGAAATAGGGAAAAGGGTTTTTATAGGCTTAAAAATTTTTAGAGAGAAAAAGAGAGTTATTTTGGGAGGTTTTAGAAAATGAGCAAGGTAAAATTGGGCTTTTCAGCATTGATTACGCTTATCTTGATAAGCATGTTTGCTGCCTTTGCTTCAGCAGAGGAGTTCACTCCAACGCCAAGCAATCCAGCTCCAGACATTCATGTTGGCACAATTGACAACAATGGCGATGTTAACCAACACAAAACACACGGCAATTTCCAGAACAACACTAACTCTTGTGCCAACTGCCATAGCACTCACACTGCCGACGGTGCAAACTTATTGAAGTTCGAGGAAACTGAGTCTGATTTGTGCTTAACATGCCACGACGGTACTTTAGGCTTCTATAACGTATTAGGACAAGGTTCTGGTGCAGGTACTTTCAATACTACACATGAAAGTGCTTCTATGCACAACGTTGGTACAGTGGAAATTGGTTCAGCTCCTGGTGCATTAGACAATAAATCGACAGATGAATTGCAATGCTCCAGCTGCCACAATCCACATGGTTCTACTAACGACCGTTTATTGAATAATACTGTTGCTGGTGTTACTTATTCAACAACACCTATCAAACTTGATTTAACAGAAGATCCAGCTTTTACTGCAATCAACAGCAGCTCTACTAATTCTGGATTAAAGATTACAATATCAAAAGGTCCAAAGGCAGATGCTGACAAAGTAACTTATGCTAATTTCTGTTCGACATGTCATGATACTTACGATACAGCTAGTGGAAAACAAACAGCTCTTGGCCACTACTCGCATACTACCAACAGCTCATCACAAGGTAGAAGCTGTGCAGCCTGTCACTATGCGCACGGTACTGACATTACCCTGTTGAAAGACGTAGCAGGTAATACAATTGCAGATTACACGAAGCCAGTTGCTGAAGGCGGCAAATATGGCTGGTCAGAAGCAACCGCTACAGCTTACATGAAAGACATCAGTGAAAAAGGTTCTTCTCTCAAGAAGTACACGAACATGGCTGTTTGTTACACTTGTCATACATCTAGCCACAGCGAAGGTCTTGTTGGAACTCCTTCAACAGACCCAAATGCTAAAGAATCACTTAGAAACTGGAACGGAGCTTATATGCCAGCACAAACTGGTGATCCAGTGGACGGAACAGGCTCACTTTGGAACTGGGTATGGAGCGGCCGACATGGCTGGGTTCCACAATTCAACGAAAAGGCTAACATCAAGTAAAAAAAGCCAACAAATAGCCCCACTATTTGTTAGCTCTTAAAAGGATGAAATAGTGACAAGGTAGTAATAGATTTTACTACCTTGTTTTCTATCACTATTATTGCGAATTGTCACATAATTGTCAAAAGTTATAGCTTATAAGAGAGAGAAAAAAGAAAATATTAGGGAGGTTTTTAGAAATGAGCAAGATAAAGGTGGGCTTTACAGCACTTTTTACGCTTATTTTGCTCAGCATGTTCGCCGCCATGGCATCTGCTGAGGAACCGTTTGTTCCAACTGCGAGTAATCCTGCACCTGGGATTCATGTTGGAACAATTGATAACACTGGTAACGTTGCAACACATAGAACACACGGAAATTTCCAAAACAACACAAACTCTTGTGCCAACTGCCACAGCACCCACACCGGAGATAGCGCAACATTATTAAAATTCGAAGAAACTGAATCCGATTTATGTTTATCCTGCCACGATGGTACTTTAGGCTTCTATAACGTAGAAACAGCTTCTGGTGCCGGTGTATTCAACAGCACCCATGATTCGGCATCCATGCACGATGTTGGGACCGTTGCAATTGCTTCTGCTCCCGGTGCATTAAATCCTACAGATGAAGAATTACAATGTTCCAGCTGCCACAATCCACACGGGTCTACGAACGACCGTTTATTAAAAACAACTGTTAACGGCAAAACTTATTCTACGGCAGCAATTGACCTGGAATTAGTTGAAGACCCAGCTTATAAAGATCTTAATCTTGTTACAGGCCCTACTGGTTTAAAAATTTATAAATCTAATGGTCCTGTTTTTGTAAACCAGGATTCGCCAGATGTTCCACAACGTGTATATTCAGATTTCTGTTCTGCATGTCACGAAGACTACTTAAAGTCCAGCGGTGCTCAGCGTGCGGATGGACACTATACACACACTACAAACAGCTATAAAGCTGGACGTAACTGTGCTAGCTGTCACTACGCTCACGGAACTGATATCACACTATTAAAAGATACAGCTGGAAAAACAGTTGCTGATTATGTGAAGTCTGGTTGGACTCAAGAAAAAGCTGAAGCTTACATGAAGGATATCAGTGAAGGCGGATCCGCTCTCAAGAAGTACACTAACATGACTGTATGTTGGGCATGTCACCAATCTACACATAAGTTAGATACTCCTCTAGTAGCAGGCGGAAACTATTCTGGTAAACCAACCAGATAAAAGTTTTGACTTTTAGTAATTTAGAACAAGTAAACAAGGCCCGTAATAGTAATAATTACCGCCTTGTTTACTGCTCCAAAATACATTTAAAATGTCAAAAAACTTTACCTAACGATGAAAATTAATGAATATTCAGTTGATATAATGAATAAAAAGGCAAATTGAAAAGGATGAATACCTTGAAAAGGATGAACTCAAAACGAAAACTAATTTCATACGTTGCTTTATGGAGCATTATAATTGGTTCCCTCCTTTCCTATTCTCCTGATACCCATGTTCTTTCGGCAACCGGTGTCCCAGAAATAACGATAGATACTCCTGGGGCTGATTACGTGTCTGATGTCTCTAAGGTTCTATTTACTGGGAACATTTCAGATGATTTAACTACTTCTGACAAACTTCTCGTCAAGGTTTTTGAACAAACAGAGGGGTCAGAACAGCCAACTGACATTACGGAACAAGGTCAGTTGCTTCTTCCATCAAGTGACAAATCTAAAGAGTTTTCTTATTCAAAGGATTTTAATGAAGGAGTTCATAAGGTTTCCTTTATTGTCACGAATGAAGAGGGAATCAGTAGTACTCCTTTAGAGATAACTTTTACTGTAAAACAACCAGCGGCAACACAGCAGGTTGAAAACGCGTCATCAACGGCCAATGCGGGAACAGACTTAACAGAATTGGGGACATATGCTACTGACACCGAGGCTGCAAACCCTCCTGCTGAAGAAATTGGCAATCGCCCATATTTGAAAAGGATGTATTTAATCCCGCGGGGAACCGAAGGGAGATACAATCCCGAAACACCGGACGCAGATATCAAAGACTTTCTTCCTGCAGAGGATATGACCAGGGTACCGCTGGATAGCATCATATTATTGGATATTAGAAGCAAGGGAGAATTCAATCCAGACCAAGTACTGATATCCCTATTTGGAAATAAAGAAGCCGGAACAGAAAAGTTAATCAATCCTGATTCCAAACCTATTGAAGTATCTGATGGAACTAAGTCGTATCTTTATACGTTTACACCTAAAGGAGAAATGCTTGCCGCTAGTTCCTATTTTGTTTATTTGAATCCAAACCTGGTGGTTCCAAGATTCTTTAAATTTACTACTGTAAGCACCAATTATAGTAAGTATCAATTTGACGGGGATAATGATGTCAGGCCAAAAGATTATATTCATGGGCCTTTTTCAAATGTAACGAACGCATGCGCCTATTGCCATAGTACTCATACCGGGTCAACATCCACTCTTGAAGGCGGTAAGTATGGAACGGATACAGATGACTTATGCATGGCCTGCCATGATGGAACTAACGGTTCACCAAAGCTTGAAACGAATTATGCAACAAATAAGCATACTCAGGACACTAGTGTTTCTTGTTCGAGCTGTCATAATCCGCATACCCCTGGAACGAAGGATAACCCAAATAGTCTGCATAGTGCTTTAACGTATAAAAAAGCTAGTACAGCTACCGGCTCTGCGGATGACTATTCATTGTGTTTAAGCTGCCATAATGGTGTTTCAGATGAAGAAAGTGGTCAAGCATTTACTAATATTGCACAATACTACAAAGATGAACCCTATGTTAGTCAATCCGGACATAAAATTACTGCAACTGCTGATAGCGGAAGCCAGCTAGATGGACAAATTCCATGCGCAGAATGTCATGAAACGCATGGTGCCAAAAATCAAAAAATGCTGCGGGAAAACTTGGGAAATGTAAAAATAGATGACACTCAAAAGTTATTTGCAACTGAAGGCACAGAGTGGAACGCTTCCAATGAACGAAATTTTTGCTTAAGTTGTCATAGTAGCCAGACAGAGCTCTACGGAACGAAAGCGACATTTAGCATGACTAAGAAAGATGGCACTCCTAATACAGGACACCAAGATACTAAATCACAGTGTTCTTCGTGCCATGGCGGCACAAGCAAATCCTTTATAGAAGCTGCCCACGCACCTGCTAAATTATCTGATCAAACACCATAAATGAAAAACACGAGCGGGAAAAAGCCCCTCGTGTTTTTCATTTTATTTACAGTTTTAATATTTCATTATATTCTTTCATCCACCCATTTTTTGAACTTTTTCCGGTTTTTACGTTATAATGGACAAAGACTAATCAAGAAAATTAGAATAAACTATAATAAAGTATTCTAAATAGAGGTGACGAATATGGAATTAGCGGAAATTCGTAATGAACTTGAAAAAACAGCTAAAACATTAGCGGACTTTAGGGGGTCTCTTTGACCTTGAAAACAAGGAAGCCAGGATTGCTGAGCTAGAAGATGAAATGCTCCATCCGGACTTTTGGAACAATCAAGATATGGCACAAAAAGTCATAAGTGAATCCAATGCCTTAAAAGATCAAGTCCACGAGTTTTACGAACTCAATGAGATCTTTGAAAATCTAGAAGTAACCTATGAACTGGTCAAAGAAGAAAGCGATTCCGAGCTGCAGGAGGAGCTGGAAGAAGAGCTTGGACAGCTGACGGAACGCTTGAATCAATATGAACTGCAGCTTCTCCTAAGCGAGGAGTATGATAAAAATAATGCCATCTTAGAACTGCACCCTGGTGCCGGCGGAACCGAGTCACAGGACTGGGGATCGATGCTGCTGAGGATGTATACCCGCTGGGCAGAGAAGAAAGGCTTTAAAGTTGAGACCCTTGATTATCTCCCAGGGGATGAGGCAGGTATCAAAAGCGTGACACTTGCCATCAAAGGGCACAATGCATACGGCTATTTGAAAGCGGAAAAAGGCGTTCACCGTCTAGTGCGGATTTCACCGTTTGATGCTTCGGGACGACGCCATACATCGTTCGTTTCCTGTGATGTGATGCCGGAATTCAACGATGAGATTGAAATCGAAATTCGCACTGAAGATTTGAGAGTAGATACTTACCGAGCAAGCGGGGCAGGCGGGCAGCACATCAATAAAACCGAATCTGCCATCCGGATTACCCATATTCCGACGGGGATCGTGGTTTCCTGCCAAACGGAGCGCTCTCAAATCCAAAACCGCGAGCATGCCATGAAGATGCTGAAATCGAAGCTGTATCAGCGGGAAATTGAGGCGAAGGAAAAAGCATTGGCGGAAATCCGCGGTGAGCAAAAGGAAATCGGCTGGGGCAGCCAGATTCGCTCCTATGTGTTCCATCCTTATTCCATGGTGAAGGACCATCGGACCAGTGCGGAATCCGGTAATGTTCAAGCAGTCATGGACGGAGATATTGATCAATTCATCGATGCCTACTTGCGTTCAAGAATTTCATAATAATTTTTACGCCACAGTTTAATGCTGTGGCGTTTTTTGCGCAACCATAATTAAAACCCCAAGCTTTGCTAAATACTATATAGATATTTTACCGCTTTATCACGGCAGTGGGGTCTCATTTACACCCAATACGTGCCATGTTATACTCACTCTCGGTTAATCATTAACAATGATGGTTGAGGAGAAAATATCTATGAATTTTTTAGGAAAGTTACAGGCATCCAACCCTAAATCACAAATCGTGATGGATTACATAATGGTACTTATTGGTGCGGCTATCATTGCCGTGGCGTTTAACGTTTTCCTGCTCCCAAACCAAGTCGCATCCGGCGGTGTCAGCGGGATCAGCACCCTCCTTACATCTCTGTTTGGCTGGGAACCGGCTTATGTCCAGTGGGCGTTTAACATCCCCTTATTTATTTCCGGGGTGGTCCTGCTGGGGAAGCAATTTGGGGCTAAAACCTTAGTGGGGACCGTGTTCTTACCCTTTGTTGTGTTTTTAACAAAAAATGTGGAGCCTTGGACCCATGATGCCTTGCTCGGTTCGTTGTTTGGCGGGATTGGTGTCGGATTGGGATTGGGAATTGTGTTTCGCGGCAATGCTTCCACGGGCGGGACCGATTTGGCCGCTCAAATCATCAATAAATACACTGGTTTTACCTTGGGGCGGTGTGTCGTCCTAATTGACGGCCTGATTGTTTTGGCTGCCGCCGTAGTTTTTGATATCGAAAGGGCTTTGTACGCCTTAATAGGCCTTTATGTCACAAGCAAAACTATTGATTTGATTCAAATTGGCTTTGGACGTTCGAAAATGGCGATGATTATTACTGAAAATCAGGAGGAAGTCCGGCAAGGGATTTTGCATAAAATCGACCGTGGTGTGACAAAACTATCGGCATATGGTGGATTCACCGAACACGAACGTCCAGTTCTGATGTGTGTGGTCGACCAAACGGAGTTCACAAAATTGAAACAATTGGTCAAAGCCATTGACCCATCAGCATTTGTCATCGTAATGGATGCGGCTGAAGTGCTCGGGGAAGGTTTCAAACGAGCGTAACACTGGTATACTTATACATTGATGGGAATTGTTACTTAAGGGGGGATTAGCATGAAGAAAAAAATGTTGACTCTATTAATCGGAACAGCCTTTGTGATGGGACTGGCCGCTTGCGGCGGCGGGAATGATAAAGGCGGAGATACCGCTTCGGACGCAGCGAAAATTTTTAATCAGAAGTGCTCAAGCTGCCATGGCGAAAATCTCAAGGGCGGCATGGGTCCGGACTTAACGAAAGTAGGCTCTCGGTACTCTGAAGATGAAATCCGCAATATTATTAAAAACGGTAAAGGCGCCATGCCTCCAAACGTCGTGGAGGGCGATGACGCCGATCAAGTATCAAAATGGCTCGCCGCCAAAAAATAATATTTCTTACGCCCTGTGAATCACCACAGGGCGTTTAATATACACCCCGAAAAAAACTCCAAAACATTTTCCAATTTTCCGCAAACATTGACAGTGGTACCACAAAGTTATATTGTAATTCAATGAATTAAATTCGACAAAAAGAACATTGAAACTGCAAATATATTGATTTTATTGTGAAAAATCATGATAAAAGCTATCTTTTGAAAAGAAACTGTAATACAATTACCACTTTTTTTAGCGAATTATGATGTTATAATAAATCTATGCAAAAAAAAATACACTGATTTTATGGGTTTTTGGTTCTTTTTGTGAAACAGTATAGAATGTTGTCGAATTTTCTCTATACGAAAATAAAATGACAGGTGATCTGAATGATAGAAATGCAAGAAGTATATAAGAAGTACCCAAATGGCGTTTCGGCCATTAATGGAATAGATGTCCGGATCAACCAAGGCGAATTTGTTTATGTCGTCGGTCCAAGCGGTGCCGGAAAATCTACCTTTATTAAAATGATGTACCGCGAAGAAATTCCGACATCAGGAACCATCACACTTAACGGTGTGAATGTTGCCAAACTCAAGAATAATAAGGTGCCTCAGTTCCGGCGTCAGCTGGGTGTTGTGTTCCAGGACTTCAAACTGCTCCCGACACTTACAGTCTATGAAAATGTTGCTTTTGCCCTTGAAGTAATTGAAGCCCAGCCCAAATATATAAAAAAACGCGTCATGGAAGTGCTGGATTTAGTCAATTTGAAGCATAAAGCAAGAATGCTTCCAACTGAGCTTTCAGGTGGAGAACAGCAGCGTGTCTCGATTGCGCGTTCGATTGTCAACTCTCCAAAAGTCGTCATTGCCGACGAGCCTACCGGTAACTTGGACCCGGACACGTCATGGGAAATCATGAAGATTTTTGAAGAGATTAATAATCGGGGAACCACTGTGGTGATGGCTACCCACAACAAAGAAATCGTTAATACAATCAAACATCGCGTCATCGCCATTGAAGGCGGAAAGATTGCCCGTGATGAACAAAGAGGTGACTACGGTTATGAAAATTAGAACACTTGGCCGTCACGCCCGTGAAAGTTTCAAGAGTATCAGCAGAAATGGCTGGATGACATTTGCCTCCGTTAGTGCTGTTACGATCACCCTCATCTTGGTGGGTGTTTTTCTAGTGATTATGATGAACCTGAATCGTGTGGCACAGACCATAGAAGATGACGTGCAAATCCGCGTTCACATTGACGTAGCCGCCACGAAACAGGACCAAGACGCGTTAAAGGCGTCAATGGAAAGCATGCCTGAAGTAGGCTCTGTCAAGTTCTCTTCAAAAGAAGAGGAACTGAGTAATTTAGTCAAGAGCATGGGTGAGGAAGGTAAGGCGTTTAAATTATTTGAACAAGATAACCCCTTAAATGACGTATTTATTGTCAAAACAAAAAATCCAACCGATACCATGAACGCCGCGAAGAAAATTAAAAAACTCAATTTTGTTTCAAAAGTTAACTATGGTGAAGGCAAGGTTGAAAAGTTATTTAAATTTATCAAGGCAAGCCGAAACGTTGGGGTAGTGTTGATTATTGGACTGTTCTTTACAGCAATTTTCTTAATCTCCAATACTATTAAAATTACGATTATTGCACGGCGCCGGGAAATTAAGATTATGAGATTGGTAGGAGCCACGAATGGCTTTATCCGATGGCCGTTCCTATTGGAAGGGCTATGGCTGGGAGTTCTAGGTTCATTACTCCCGATTATCCTGCTTTCAATCGCTTACTACCGGGCGTATGACTATATCGGCCCAAGACTTCAGGGCACTTTTATTAGGGTACTGCCATTCGATCCATTTATGTATCAGGTTTCCGGAATCCTCCTGTTAATGGGAGCCCTGATTGGAGTATGGGGCAGCGTCATGTCCGTGCGTAAGTTTTTAAAAGTATAATCCAGAACCAGAAAGGCGTTTTAATAGCCTTTCTGGTTTCTCTGTTTAAAGGAAAAGCACAGCAACAGATAAACAATGATTTACTTGATAGGGAGACATGGGAAGGGAGAAATCGAATGAGACAATCAGTGAAAATGCTCACCATTGCCGCTTGCATAGGACTAGGGACTGTGTTGGGAGGAATTCCTTTACATACGAATGCGGAGTCCGTTTCCAGCATGAAGAAAAAACAAAGCAACCTGCAAGAGCAACAATCGGATGTTAAAACAAATATTGAGGATGTCCAAGGCAAAATAAACGACATCCAGGGTCAAAAGTCCGACGTTCAAAGCGAATTGCAGAAGATTGATAATGAGATTGGCAATACCACTAAAGAAATTGAAGCAAAAACGGCTAAAGTAAATGAAACAAAGGCAGAAATAACGAAGCTTCAGGATGACATCAAGGTCATAAACGATCGGATTGAGAAACGCAATCTTCTCCTAAAGGACCGGATTCGCAGCTACCAGGAAACAGGTGGTGTCGTCAATTATCTGGATGTCCTTATGGGAGCCACCAGTTTCAGTGATTTCGTTGATCGTGCGAATGCGGTTGCCACAATTATGCAAGCAGACCAAGGAATATTGAAACAGCAGGAAACAGATAAACAGGCACTTCAAGATAAAGAAGCTCAAGTTCAAAAGGACTTGGCAAGTTTGGAAAAGATGGTCGCAGATTTGCAACAAATGAATCAGCAGTTAAACGCCCAGCACGCTGAAAAGGACAAGCTACTGGGAGAACTTTCTCAACAAGAGAGCGAAGCAGAGGAAGACATGATGGACTTGCAGGAGCAGGAGCAAATTCTATCAGCCCAGGAAACAGCAATTCAAAAGGCGATTCAACTTGAGCAGGAACGTCAAGCGGCGGCAGCTAAGGCAGCAGCAGATGCGGCGGCAGCGGCAGCTAAGGCTGCATCCAATAGTGGTGGCAGCACCGCAAGTGCGGCACCGGCACCGGCAGTTTCCAGCGGAAGTTTCACTCGACCAGCATCAGGCAGTATTACTTCTACTTATGGCGTGCGCGGAGGAACCATGCACTGGGGTGTGGACATTGCGCAGGCCGGCACAGTCCCGATTGTAGCCGCTGCTGACGGCGTTGTTTATGTATCCCATTACTCCTCCAGCTATGGTAACGTGGTTTATATTTTACACAATATCGACGGGCAAATGTACACAACCGTTTATGCGCATATGAGATCAGCTGGTGTATCAGCTGGAACAGTGGTTAAAAAAGGCCAGCAAATTGGCATCATGGGCAACACTGGTGATTCCAGAGGCCAGCATCTTCACTTCGAACTCTACCGCGGAAAATGGGCCCAACATACAGCCATTAATCCTATGGGAATTGTCCCACTATAAACATCATCAATGGATGAAGCACAGCTTCATCCATTTTTTTTTTGCACCTCATATCTATTCATAACTCGTCCACTCCCAACATATATGTTAATAACCGGGGCAGGATTTTGCCGCTCCATTTGCAAAGAAAATAACAAACATGGCAGGTCCATATTCCTCTGGCAAACCATTGAGGAAGTAGGGCTGCCATTGGCAAATTTTCTTTTTTACAAAGACGGGCAGATATGAAGGAGGTCTTGGATGAATCGAAAATGGGTTGCCTTACTGATGACCGGTTCGCTACTGACAGGGGCGGGAGGGGCATTTGCAGGGCTTCAATTATTGGACAAGACGGAAAAAACGTCACAGCTAGAGCAGGCGGTCACTCCGGGGAAGGAGTCTGTGATGACAGCCTCGGAATCTACCGACCTGAAAAAAGTGGAACAGGCCTACGAGCTGATTGAAAGCCGTTATGTAGAAAAAGTCGATAAGGAAAAGCTGGTGGAGGGCGCGATATCCGGAATGCTCTCCGTTTTGGAGGATCCGTATTCGGTCTATATGGACAAAGAAACGGCGCAGCAATTCACTCAAACTTTGGAGTCATCGTTTGAAGGGATTGGAGCCGAGGTCGGGACGGTTGATGGGAAAATTGTGATTATTTCTCCTTTCAAAAATTCTCCAGCAGAAAAGGCAGGAATCAAGCCAAATGACCAAATTGTAAAAGTCGATGGTAAAAGTGTCGAGGGTCTCAATTTACAAGAGGCGACGTTACAAATTCGCGGCAAAAAGGGCACCTATGTCACGTTGGAAATCGTTCGTGATGGGCTGAAAAAACCGCTTACGATTAAAGTAAAACGTGATGAAATCCCTCTTGAAACTATTCATTCGGCCGTCAAGAAGCAAGACGGTAAAAAAGTAGGCTATATTGAAATTACCACTTTTTCGGAAAATACAGCACAAGATTTTAAAAAACAGCTCACGGAGCTTGAAAAGGACGATATCAAAGGTCTTGTTATTGACGTCCGCGGTAACCCGGGCGGTCTGTTGTCAAGCGTGGAAGAGATTGTGAAAGAGTTTGTTCCCAACAAGAAGCCATATGTCCAAATTCAGCAGCGGAACGGAGATAAACAGCGTTATTTTTCAAATATTACGAAGAAAAAGGATTACCCAGTTGCGGTCTTGGTAAACAAGGGAAGTGCCTCGGCGTCGGAAATATTAGCTGGAGCGTTAAAGGAAGGGGCCGGTTATCCGCTTGTTGGTGAAACCACATTTGGAAAGGGAACCGTCCAGCAGGCGGTGCCAATGGGGGATGGAAGCAATATTAAGCTCACGTTGTTTAAGTGGCTGACCCCAGAAGGAAATTGGATCCATAAAAAAGGAATTAAGCCAGATGTGCCGGTCGATCAGCCAGCCATTTTTAGGACGCATCCAGTTCAGGTAGAAGAGACGCTGGTGGAAGACATGAATAATGAGCAGGTCCAAAACGCTCAGGAAATTTTATCAGGATTAGGTTATGCCCCAGGACGGAAAGATGGATACTTTAGTGAACAAACGACCATTGCCGTTAAAGGCTTCCAGCAGGAAAATGACCTGCCGGCAACCGGAAAAATTGATGCTAAAACCGCATCGAAACTGGAAGAGGCGGCCATCAAAGAAATGAAAAAGGAAAAAAATGATATGCAGTTGCAGACAGCGTTGCGGCTGGTTTTGAAATAGTTTAGAAGATTGGAAACAGTGAACCTTGCATGAAGGGTTCACTGTTTTATTTTTTTATACTATAAGAACTCTTAGAATAGGCTTCGCAGGAACAAGCGTTTTGTGCTTGTACCGAGGTCGCTTGCGCTTTTCTTAATAATTTATTTTTTCTAGTATCTAGCAATACTTTTTATTATCACAATTTGGTAAAATAAAATTTAAGAGACTTTTTTATTTATCAGTGACGAATTTTTAATAGAGGCAGGTGGCAGGAGTGGTGCAATTATGGCTTGTGGAGTTTCTGAAAGGGGCAGGCAAGTTATTTCTTCATCCTGTATTTTACTATCTCGTTTTCCTGGCCGGTATATTAGGGGTAAGGAGGGTAAAACGCGAGAGGAAGAACTTCCATATTCGGGCAGAGGATGCGTATTTCGAACTTAAGCAGCTGTTCCCAAAGGGGATTCTGATTGGACTGGTGTTGTCTGTGATTTCGATTGCCGCGGGCTTGGCGGTCCCATTTGCGGCCCTTGTGTTAATCGCTGGATTTACCTTTTTATTGACACTGACAACCAATGTCCGGTGGATTTCTCCTGCCTATACAATCAGCGCGGCGTTTTTTGCGGTTATCGTGTTAGGTGAAAATGGAGTGGGGGTTCCGGTATTTTCTAAAGCCTTCCAGTCAATCGGCGACAAGGTATATCCGTCCATCATTGTCGTTCTCGGTCTGTTGTTAATAGCGGAGGGAGTCCTGATTGTTAAAAATGGACCAGAAGGGACCTCTCCTAAACTTTCAAAAAGTAAACGGGGCAAGACCATTGGGGCGCATGAAGTCAAGCGGGTTTGGATGCTGCCGATGTTTTTGCTGGTCCCGGGAAATGCGCTCCAACTGCCATTTGAGTGGTGGCCGGTGTTTCATTTGGGGGCGAAAGAATACTCATTAATTCTCGTTCCGTTCGCAATTGGTTTTTATCAGCAAATTAAAGGAATGCTTCCTGGTGTTGCCGTTCGGCAGCTTGGCCGTCAGGTTATTGTACTCGGGGCGCTGGTAACCCTTCTTGCCGGGGCCAGTTATTGGTATCCACTGCTGTCAATTATCGTTGCGGCGCTTGCTGTAATTGGCAGGGAATTGATCTCCTTGTTTGCGCTCTTGAAGGATGATGGCAAACCGGTTTATTTTTCAAGAAAGAATCAGGGCTTGATGATTATTGGAGTGATTCCCGAATCACCAGCGAGCAAAATGGGGCTCAGGGTCGGGGAAATTATCGCTAAGACCAATGGCGTATCAGTCCGCGATGAAAACGTGTTTTATGAAGCCTTGCAAAAAAACCGGGCTCATTGCAAGCTGGAGGTGTTGGACACCAACGGAGAAATCCGTTTCGTGCAGCGCGCCTTATTTGAAGGTGACCACCATGAACTGGGAATCTTATTTGTCCAAGACGGGCAGAAGTATGATAAGAAAACAGGATAATGTATTTTTAATAAGATCCAAGGAAATAGTTAAAGCTCGACGCATTGTCGAGCTTTAACTATTTAAAAGAGATTTAGGGTAAGTACCGCCTATAAGGTCCTATAAAATCACAAAAACTGTAAATAAAATCGCTAGTATAATTCTGTAACCAGCGAAAAGATTCAGGCCTATTTTTTCTATTAACTTAAGAAAGCCAACTGCTACTAACATCGCGACAACAAATGCAGTCACAAAGCCGATAGAAAACATCGGAATGTCGCTTGAATGCAAGAAATCCAGACTCTTAATAAAGTCTAAACCAGTTGCCCCCACCATAATCGGCAACGCCACTAAAAACGAGAATTCCGCTGCCGTTTTATGATTTGCGCCTGCAATTAACCCTCCAGAAATAGTAGAACCTGCACGGGAAAACCCAGGGATTACTGCCAAGCATTGAAATAGCCCGATCGTTAATGCTTGTTTGTAACTTAATTCATCCACTGTGCCGGCAGAGAATTTTGGATGCCGCTTCTCTGCATAAATCATCAAGATAGCTCCTGCGATAAGACTTATGACGACCACCTTAGGAGAGAAGAGTTGTGTTTTAATAAAGTCATGTAACAATAGCCCGACTAGTGCAGCAGGTATAACCCCTAATATAATGTGAATCACATTTAACTTCTTTACGGGTTTTCCAATTGTACTGAAATTTAATAGTGAGAGGTATCTCCTCCAGTATAATACTAAAATGGCCAGCATCGATCCCAACTGGATGATAACCTCAAAGGTATTTGCCTTTTGGCCTTGAAATCCTAACAAACTGCCCACCAAAATCAGGTGCCCGGTGGATGATACAGGCAAAAATTCTGTTAAACCTTCTACGATTCCCAATATAAAAGCAATAATATTTTCGGACATGATTTTTTTCCTCCATAGATGCTTTTTCCCACTTAAGATAATGGAATACCCATATGATAGTAACACAAAAAACCATATAAGTAATTATGAAAGCTGAGAAAAGAAATTAGCCTCCTCATAGCGTCTGATAATAGATAGGTGAAATGTCGAAATTTGACGAATAACAATAGGAGCTTGAATGCGTTTACTACTGTTATTATTACTTTATTATAACTATTGTAAAAATTGGCTTAGTTAAGATTAATCCGAATAAGGGGTATATCGAAATTCAGGGCAAGGGGGTAGACACATGGATCAAGTGCAGGGTAACAGAAATATCGGGGATACACGGGGAGAAGAAGCAAAAGGCAAGACCGTTCGATTAACCATTGAAATTCCAGAAAACATCAGGGAAGAATTTCGCGATGCGGTGGAGAGAAATGGAAAGTGCATGAAAGACGTACTGAGACTATATATGCAAAAATACATATGGAAACAAAGTGAATTGCAAAGAAATAGACAAAAACGCCGCCATAATATCGGATAAATAGAATGGTCATACAAAAGCGGCTTCCATTTGGAGGCCGCTCCATTATTTAAGCTGTTCCATGCCTGACACGGCTAATCTATAACGTCCGGTACTTCTTCAATGCCAATATGTTGAGAGCAATAAACAGAACCGCGAAAACAGCAAGGGCCAACAGGTCGCCTCCAATATCACCTAAACCGGCTCCCTTATACATAACGCTTTTTAATGCATCCCCGGCGTAATACATCGGAAACACCTTGGCGATGGCCTGCAGCCAACCAGCCATTCCTTCGAGCGGAAAAATCCCTGCAAAAAATACTTGCGGTACGACAGCTATGGGAATAAACTGCAGCATCTGGAATTCTGAAGCCGCGAATGACGATAGCAGGGTACCTAAAGAAAGTGCCACGAGAGCCAAAAGCAAATTAATGATAATCACATGAAATATCGAGCCTGCCAGCACAATATCTAACACGTTTATTGAATAAAGAACGACAATAATGGTTTGAATAACAGCGAATATCCCATAACCTGCCAGGTAAGCGAAGACCACTTCTGCTCTCCGGATCGGCGTCGACATCAGACGTTCCAGGGTCCCCGTGGTTCGTTCGCGGAGCAGGCCAATCCCTGATATGATAAAGACGAAGAAAAACACGAAGAAGCCAACCAAAATCGGACTTAACACATCAAAAAAGACGGTATCTTTATCTCCGTATACATAAGTTGTGGCCATCTTATTTTGCACCATGTTTCCTGCAAGAGCAGGATTTTGCTGAATGAATTTTGCTTGGGAAACGGATGCTGCTGCTTGGTTGACTTTCAATTGTAAAGCACGTGCAGTGCTCGGGTCATCATTTTGAAGGATTAAGGATAACTTCCCGTTTTCCTCCTGGAGCAGCCCATCCAGGTTATCCTCCGTTACCGTTTCTGAATCAGCTTTTGCATATTGCTTCACATCGATATCGGCTTTTTCAATGCTGGTAATAAGAGTTTTATCAATTCCCACGACACCCAGTTTGGGATTGACCGTGTTTCCATTAAACAAGAAATACATTAGGGTCAATATCAATAATGGAGCCACAAACATAAGCGCCAGAGTGCGTTTATCGCGAACCATCTGCCGGCAGATCCTTTTTATCAACGCCCATACTCTCATGATTGTTTTCCTCCCGCGAGCAAGAATACCTCATCGAACCGCTCGACACCGTACATTGCCTTCAGTTCCTGAGGTGATCCGCTGGTAATGATCCGTCCATCTCGCACCATGGCGACAAAGTCACACCTCTCGGCTTCGTCCATGACGTGGGTGGTAACAATAATCGTCTTGCCTTCTTCATTTTTTAACCGCAACAGCTCATTCCAAATCGACAATTTTAATTCCGGGTCAATCCCGACAGTGGGTTCATCCAAAATCAAAATCTTTGGGTCCTGGATCAGGGCGATGGCCAATGACAGCCTCCGCTTCATTCCCCCAGAGTAAGCGGCCACCCGTTTCTTTAAATCCCCCGTCAGATTAACCAAACCGGCTGCATACGCAATCCGCTGTTTTTGTTGTTCTTTTTTCAATTTATAAAGGGAGGCGAAAAATTTAAGATTCTCTTCCCCGGTTAATTCTGTATAGAGGGCATCGGACTGTGCCATATAGCCGATGTTCTGCAGCATCGCCAAATGAGGCATTTTTTCATTTAAGACATGAACGGTACCGCTATCCGTCTTTTCCATGCCGACAATCATTTTGACGAGCGTTGTTTTTCCCGCCCCCGACGGCCCAATCAGTCCAAATAATTGTCCTGTTTCAATTGTTAAATCGATACCACTTAGAACGGGCTTCTTATTATAATTTTTACTTACCTGTTCGACCCGAATGGCTGGATTCATCGCCAATCTCCCCTTCATGGTTGTTATGCTTTTATTTTACTGCCCCAATGGAAATAAACAATAATCAAAAATCGACAATGTGTTGAGTAACTACTAAAAAGAGACCATTTTTTAAAGCTCTGTTTAATATGGCTGTTGATTTCCGCCGCTCCAATCATCAGTATCGTTTAAAAGAGACTTTTTTTAAAAAAGGAGATTGATTTTTCAGATAAAGCATATTATGATAAAAAAGTAATCCTATCAATTTAATAGGAATTCAACAACAGTGGCTGATCAGACAAACTGAAGGGCACTTATCTTAGTTTACGGGATAAGTGCCCTTTTACTTATTCACAGCATATATTGTTTACCAGATTACAGCCAAATAAAAAAGTTGTCCCAGTGGAATGCGGGCATCATTTTTTCCGCCGAATCTTGACTGAATTACTCAACATTAATTTGGGAGGATAAACCATGAAGGTATCAAGTAAAGGGGAGTATGCATTAAGGGCATTGCTGCTGTTGGGGAATCACCCAGGAAAAGTAATGGGCATTCAGGAGATCTCGGATAAAACGATGGTCAGCGTCCATTATCTAGAACAACTTCTGCTTCAACTAAAAAAACTGGGTTATGTCACAAGCAAACGGGGAGCGAAGGGAGGTTACATGCTGCAACAGGGGCCAGAGGAAATTAATATTGGCGCCGTCATCCGGGATCTGGAAGGGCCGCTGTCACCAATGGGGTGTGCATCGGTTACCCAATACGAGCCCTGCCCGCTAGAGGAAGGATGCCAGCTAAAACCGTTGTGGTCCTTGGTGAGAGATACGATTGCCTTCGTTCTTGAGCGCACCACGCTTGACGATTTACTGCAAAATCGAATCAGCAAATTAGAGGGGGAGGATTTTGTTGTCATTAAAAGGACGTCTTGATGAGCAAATCATCGAAAAAATTACCAGTTTACTAGAAGGATTGGAGTTCGGAACCGTGCAAATCACGGTCCATGATTCACAAATCACGCAAATTGACCGATTGGAAAAATATCGGTTTCCGCTCCAAACCAAAGCCCAGTTGTCAAAACCAACACCTCCAAAAAGCAGGTATTAAAAAATGAATAAACCGCCGATCGGACAGCCGAAGGCCCTTTAGTTTTCAGGTACATGATCATGTACAAAAACTATGGGGCTTTTTTTGTTAAAAAAAAAGCCCATCATCCGGGCAATAAGCCCTATTAAATGATAAGGGAGTCTACCGAAATGATGAAAAAGATCTGGATTACGTTATTTTCGTTAACATTACTATTATGGGCTGCCGGGTGCTCCAATCAATCGGCCAGTACCGAAAGCGATACAGGAAAAAAGGCGAATGACACTGCAAAAGAAGTAAAGCCGCCGGTTGAGCTTTTGAATGTTTCTTATGACCCGACAAGGGAGCTATATGAAGAATATAACCAAAGTTTTGCATCTTACTGGGAGAAGAAAACAGGACAAAAAGTGACCATTAAGCAATCACATGGGGGTTCCGGGAGTCAGTCTCGTGCCGTGATTGACGGCCTTGAGGCAGATGTGGTGACACTTGCCCTTGCCTACGATATCGATGCGATCGCCCAAACAGGCAAGATTGCGGAAGACTGGCAAAAGCGGCTTGATGACAATAGCTCCCCATACACTTCGACTATTGTTTTCTTGGTTCGCAAAGGAAATCCAAAAGGGATCAAGGATTGGGATGACCTTATAAAAAAAGGTGTTTCCGTGATCACCCCTAACCCGAAAACATCCGGCGGAGCGAGATGGAACTATCTAGCCGCATGGGGGTATGCACTGGAACATAATAACGGGGACCAAGATAAGGCAAAAGATTTTGTCGGCAAACTGTATAAAAACGTGCCGGTTTTAGACTCAGGAGCACGCGGTTCCACGACCACATTTGTGGAACGGGGCATTGGTGATGTGTTGATTGCCTGGGAAAATGAAGCCTACCTTGCCATTAATGAGCTTGGAAAAGATAAATTTGAAATCGTGAACCCTTCTATGAGTATTTTGGCTGAGCCGCCTGTTTCCGTGGTGGATGAGGCAGCCAAGAAACATGGAACAGAAGAAGTCGCCAAAGCTTATCTTGATTATCTGTATACGCCGGAAGGCCAGGAAATCGCTGCAAAGAATTATTACCGCCCGCGCAATCAAGATGTGGCCGATAAATATGCTGACCAATTCCCAGATATCAAACTATTTACGATTGATGAGAAATTTGGCGGCTGGAAACAGGCCCAAAAAACCCACTTTGATGATGGGGGTATCTTCGACCAAATCTATCAACCATAAGGGAGTGCACCAAATTGGCAGCAAAACAAAAGAGCCGCCGGGTTTTGCCCGGCTTCGGGCTTTCCATGGGATATACCATCGTTTATCTTAGCTTGATTATCTTGATTCCACTGGCAGCCCTGCTGCTAAAAGCCACTACGCTAAGCTTTTCCCAGTTTTGGGAAACGGTAACGGAACCGAGAGTCGTAGCTTCCTATAAACTGACCTTGTTCACATCGTTGGTCGCGGCCATCATCAATGCCGTATTCGGGACGCTGATTGCCTGGGTCTTGGTCCGATATCAGTTTTGGGGCAAGCGGATGATCGACGCTTTGGTCGATTTGCCCTTTGCCCTGCCAACGGCTGTTGCCGGGATTGCCCTAACGACCATCTATGCTCCAAACGGCTGGATTGGCCAATATTTTGAAGCGATAGGCGTGAAGGTTGCCTACACCCAGTTTGGGATCATGATTGCGCTGACGTTTATCGGACTGCCGTTTGTCGTCCGTTCTGTCCAGCCGGTGCTGCAGGATCTGGATCAACAGTATGAAGAAGCGGCTTCCACCCTGGGGGCCGGTTCGGGACAGATCTTTCTTAAAATCATCTTTCCTGCCATTTTCCCGGCTGTCCTCACAGGCTTTGCGCTTGCGTTTGCAAGGGCTTTAGGTGAATACGGGTCGGTGGTGTTTATATCCGGCAATATGCCGATGAAGACAGAGATTGTCCCATTGCTGATCATTACGAAGTTAGAACAATACAACTATGGCGGAGCAGCAGCCATTGCCGTCGTCATGCTGGGATTTTCCTTCATTCTATTATTCTTGATTAATTTCTGGCAGTGGAGAACAGCGAAAAAACATCAAGTGACCTAGAGGAGTTTTTGAAAATGGTTAGTAGAGAGGTAACTTTACATTTTGATTCCACGGCGGTGAAAGCGGCAAGCCGGTTTGCCTCGATTCGAAAATGGCTGTTAATCGGTGTTGCCCTCCTGTTTTTGGGGCTGTTTATCCTGGTCCCCTTGCTGGCTGTTTTTTCGGAGGCGTTAAAAAAAGGGATCCAGCTCTACTTTGCGGCGCTGACAGAACCAAATGCCTGGGCGGCCATTAAGTTGACGTTAATAACGGCTGTGATTGCCGTACCGCTTAATACGATTTTTGGTGTGATAGCGGCGTGGGCCATCGCTAAATTCAACTTTAAGGGGAAAAATTTCATGATTACCCTGATTGATATCCCCTTTGCGGTTTCCCCCGTTATTGCCGGCCTTGTGTTTGTCCTGCTGTTTGGTTCGCGAGGGGTGTTGGGACCATTCTTGGCCGCACACGACATCAAAATTATCTTTGCTGTACCGGGCATTGTGCTGGCGACCATATTTGTGACGTTTCCGTTTGTGGTTCGGGAGTTGATTCCCATCACTCAGGACCAGGGGACAGAGGAGGAGCAGGCTGCCATTACGCTAGGTGCCAACGGCTGGCAGACGTTTTTTCGAGTCACCCTTCCCAATATCAAATGGGGCCTGCTGTATGGGGTGATTCTCTGTAATGCCCGGGCGATGGGTGAATTTGGTGCGGTTTCGGTTGTTTCCGGGCATATCAGAGGGATGACCAATACCATTCCGCTTCATGTCGAGATCTTGTATAACGAATACAACTTTACCGCCGCCTTTGCTGTGGCGTCGTTATTAGCCTTGCTTGCCTTGGTGACCTTAGTGATAAAAAGTATGGTCGAGTGGAAAACACAAAAACACTAGGACCGCAGGAAATGAGATGGGGGATAGATGAAATGGGAATCAGCATTTGTGATGTTTCAAAGGCATTCAGCAGCTTTCCTGCCCTTAAAAATGTGGAGCTGGAAATACCGACAGGTGATTTTGTTGCCTTACTCGGGCCGTCGGGTTCCGGGAAAACGACATTGTTACGGATGATTGCCGGTTTGGAAAGCCTGGATTCAGGGAAAATTCTGTTCAATGCTATTGATTATACGAATAAAACCGTAAAAGAACGAAAAGTCGGGTTTGTTTTTCAGCATTATGCGTTGTTTCGGCATATGACAATTTTTGAGAATGTGGCGTTTGGTTTGAAGGTAAGGCCACGCCGGCTTCGCCCCTCGAAAAAAGAAATAAAGGAAAAAGTCCATGAATTATTGAGGCTGGTCCAGCTGGAGCATTTAGCGGACCGCTACCCTTCCCAGCTTTCCGGGGGCCAGCGCCAGCGGATTGCGCTGGCACGAGCGCTGGCAGTTGAACCGGAAGTTCTCCTGCTGGATGAGCCGTTTGGCGCGCTCGATGCCAAGGTGCGCCAGGAACTGCGCCATTGGCTTCGAGAAATTCACCAAAAATTGAACATCACGACGGTGTTCGTGACTCACGACCAGGAAGAAGCACTGGAAATGGCTGATACGATTGTTGTGAT
Organism: Neobacillus camarae; assembly: GCF_054950115.1. NCBI lineage: Bacteria > Bacillati > Bacillota > Bacilli > Caryophanales > Bacillaceae > Neobacillus > Neobacillus camarae. The sequence goes on from NZ_JBUCKX010000002.1 coordinate 1,223,557, forward strand.
GAACAAGGGGATGGTCGAGCAGATTGGGTCCCCGGAAGAGGTTTATCATCATCCTGCCAACGCGTTTGTCTATAGCTTTTTAGGAAGAGTCAATGAAATTTCCGGTTCGGCCTTGTCGGATAATACCGAGCGGGTAACTGATTTGGAAAACGGAACGGTTGGGTATATCCGGCCCCATGAAATCGTCTTGAAAAAATATTCTCAAGGCCAAAGTGTACCTGTGGAAGTATCTCATGTCCATGCGGTTGGCAGCTCCGTAAGGATCCAATTAAAGCGCCGCGATACAGATGATTATTATGAAGCGGAAATGACCATAGAAAAATACAAGGAATTTGGCATTGTAAAAAAAGGCGACCCGCTATATGCCGAGTTTAACAATATTGTGGTTTTTGGAACCGAACCGGAAACGGCCCAGAACTTGGCGGATAATCCCAAGTTGAGGGCGGCTTTTAACTAACATGAAGTGGAGATTAGCTAATCTCCACTTCTATTATTTAACCCTGCTGTGTAGCCGGGGCCTAGCAGTGTCATTTTTGCTAAAATTAGTGTCATTTCCTCAGGCGGCTGTTTCATACCTGTTTCCAGCCAATACTGGACCACTCCCAAATGGGCCGAACTGATGTAGGAGAGAAGGAAATCCACAGGAACAAGGATGTCCTCTTGGTTTACCTTGGATAGAAGGATTCCGTGCATCAGGGATTTTATCATTTCTTTCAGTTTCACCTGAAAACTAGGATCGCCCTTTGGTCCCAGCAAGGCTTTTATAAAGGTTGCGTTCTCCCGAAAGTACTCAAAAAGTTTCACGATTTCTGGAAACGGTTCATTTTGCGTGGTATAGGATATGGCATCTTTGGGGTTTAAATTGTGGACAATCTTTTCCAGTCCTGAAAAAATCTCTGCTTCACTTTTCTCCAACAGGTCGTATTTGTCCTGGTAATGAAGATAAAAGGTGCCGCGGTTAATGTTTGCTTTTTCGGTGATATCTTTTACTGTAACAGCGTCAAAGCCTTTTTGTTCGATTAACTCGGTCATTGTATCGCGGATTAGTTGCTTGGTGCGGAGCGCTCGTTTGTCCGAAGATATATTTGGCATAATGACAACACTTCCTTTGGGTCCATTATAATCCACGTTTCGAATAATACTCAACACACTGTTCATTATTAATTTGGTCATAAATTAGGAATTTAGGAATAGTTTCCAAAGCCTTGGTTAATCCTATAATCGTCATTTTTGAACGATAAGAGGTGTTTAGCCTGAATGATCAGCATGTTGAACAGTATTGAGTTTCAAAATATTGATATTCTTCATATCGAGGGAATGGCAACGATTCTGTTTTATTTTATGGTCTATTCGTTCTTCGGCTGGATGCTAGAAAACAGTTTTAACCTTATTACAAAGGGAAAGTTTCTGAAGGATAATTTTTTATATGGACCGTTTAAACCGATGTATGGAATAGCACCGTTACTGTTGGTTTTATTGGACCTGCCTGGTCTCCACTGGGGGCTTGTGCTATTGTTATGCTTCATTATTCCCACAGCCGTTGAGTATGTGAGCGGGGTCATGCTTCAGAAGCTGTTTAATCGCCAGTGGTGGAATTATTCGGATATGCCCTTACAGTTGCATGGCCATATTTGTTTGCCATTTTCATTTTGTTGGACTGTGCTTTCATTTATGCTTTTAAAATGGATCCATCCGGCTGTCGCAGAGGTCTATGTGACGGTTCAGCCTTACTGGGCTTGGGTTTGGTCGGTAATGGGGTTATATTTGCTGGCGGATTTGGTATTAACCGTTAGAAGACATGCAGCAACGAACCTTGTTACAGAAGGGATTCGGCCTGAATAGGCCAATGAATTATGGTGCGCAGTCCATGGTTTATCAATGCTCACGTACGGATAAAAAAATGCGATGGCCGTCACCGAGATTGGCCGTTAACGCCTGAGTACAAGCTTAATACAAAATGTTCAACTCCTTCCATAAAAAAAGAAGGAGTTTTCTGTTTTGTAAAGAAAATAGTCTTCAGAATTATAAGGGGGGCGATTAGATGAGGCTGGATGGCACTTGTGTATATGTACGATTTTTAGAAGAAAGAGACGCTGAAGCAATGCGGGATTTGTATATCAGAAATAAGGACTTTTTTCAAAAGTACTCCCCGAAACGCCGTGAAGAATACTATACTTTAGAACGCCATCTAAAAGCGATTCAATCTTCCATTGAAGGCAGAAAATTGGATAAGGAATATTCATTCGGAATTTTTTTGAAGGAAACAGGTGAACTCATTGGGGATATTGATATAACAGGAATAATTAGGGATGTGCTGCAGTGCGGCAATATAGGCTATGGTCTTGATCAAGGCCAAAATGGCAAAGGATATACAACGGAAGCTGTTAAATTGGTTGTTCACTACGGATTCAAGCAGCTAAATCTACACCGGCTCATGGCTGGTGTCATGCCAACTAATAATGGCTCTATCCGCGTTCTGGAGAAGGCTGGATTTCAAAAAGAAGGCATGGCCAGAAAAAATGTCAAAATTAATGGGAAATGGGAGGACCATATTCAATTTTCCATTCTTGAAGAGGATATCCAATAAGTAAGCGCCGATAAACTCCCAAAACCTTCACAAAATCCAGAAAAACTCACTTGACGACAATCCTTTGCCCTAAGGCATGGGTTTGTCGCCAAGGCTGCCTCTTGAGGACAATTTTAATCCTGTGACTCCTCATTTTGTCACCCATTAATTTTTCCCAACAAACTTAACTGGCATCGATATCACTTGCTATGACCAAGCTTCATGCAAACAGCCTCGCTTTAGGTTCCCCCCAATAACAAAACCATTATTCTTCTCATTTTTGTGCAAATTCCAAGGATCATCACAAATAAAAATTTCCTTTCAAAATGATTGACATTCAAATGCTCATTTGAATATCATATAATCAAACGAACATTTGAATGAAGTGGGTGACCCTATGATCGAACGGGACATATGCGAGGTAACCTGCGACGGAAGTGAAAAAACTTCACTTCTTAAACAGCAGATTGACCAAACAAAGAATATAGTAGAAGTGACAAAGCTTTTTAAGGCATTATCGGATGAAACTAGGATGAAAGTCGCTTATGCGCTTACGCTTGAAAAAGAATTGTGTGTATGTGATGTGGCAGAAATTGTCGGGGCGACAACGGCAACGACCTCCCATCATCTGCGGCATTTAAAAAGCCTTGGACTTGCCAAATACAGAAAGGAAGGCAAGCTTGTCTATTATTCCCTTGATGATGACCATGTGAAACAATTAATCCACATCGCCTTTGCCCATCAAGAGGAATTAGCAGGCCGAAGTTGAATTCAACGCTCATTTGAATTGAATATCATCTGATTGAAGAAAATAAACTTTATTCGGAATTATTCCGGTTTAGGGGAAGGTTCTTTTTAAAAAAGATAAATATGGAGCCAATAAAGCTAGGGCTCTTGGGGGGATAAAATTGGGACATCATCACCATCATGGCCATTCCCATGGCCATTCGCACAGTCATTCCCATACGGGGAATAAAAAAGCTTTATTCAGCGCCTTTCTTTTGATTGCAGCGTTTATGATAGTGGAAGTCGTCGGGGGTCTGTTAACCAACAGTTTGGCTTTGCTCTCGGATGCCGGACATATGCTCAGTGATGCCGTTGCCCTTGGATTAAGTTTTTTTGCGATTAAGCTTGGAGAGAAAAAGGGCACCCAGGATAAGACGTACGGCTATAAACGGTTTGAAATCATTGCAGCTGCTCTAAATGGCCTGACACTTATCATTATTTCGGTTTATATTTTTTATGAAGCTTTTCAGCGATTTTTTGCTCCGCCGGAGATTCAAAGCACAGGAATGCTGTTGATTTCGGTTACCGGGTTGATTGTGAACATTGTTGCAGCTTGGATTTTAATGCAAGGTGACAAAGAAGAGAATCTAAATGTCAGAAGTGCGTTTTTACATGTGCTTGGCGATATGTTAGGGTCAGTCGGGGCGATTATAGCTGCATTACTGATCATGTTTTTCGGCTGGGGGATTGCGGACCCGCTTGCCAGCATCATTGTGGCGGCCTTGATTTTAATCAGCGGATTCCGTGTCACAAAAGATTCGTTCCATATTCTAATGGAAGGCGCCCCGACACAGATTGATGGCCACCAGGTCAAAATGGCGCTGGCCAAGATTCCGTTTGTGAAAGAAGTGCATGACCTGCACATCTGGACAATCACATCCGGGTATCCGGTGTTGAGCTGTCATATTACGATTTTGGATAACGGCATCCATGATGAGGTGCTGTCTCAATCGCAAAGGGTTCTGCACGATAAATTCGATATTGAACACAGCACGATTCAGGTGGAAAAAGAAGCAAATGGCTGTCCCAGTCCGCACGGGACATGCAATTGAAAATAGCGTGATTAGCAGGTGCATCGGGTTGATCCTGGTGCCCTTTTTATTGTGATTTTAAGTGTGTTCAAATTTTCGCCATATGTTTTTTAACATTATGTGAACATATTCACATTTGCCAACATTTTAACCGTGAAATGAGTTATATTCTATGTGTGAAATCATTCATTATTCATTTTAGAAAGGGAGCGACCTTCAATGGTTAAATGGTTAAGAGAAAGTACAGTTTCTTCAGTTATTTTATTAGTTTTTCGTTTAGTCTTGGGTTATACATTCATTTCAGCAGGCTTTGGAAAGTTAACAGGGGGCGGCTTTGATGCATCAGGCTTCTTAAAAGGCGCCATCGGCAATCCGGTAAAAGGTCCTGAAGGGGATATTCTATACGGCTGGTATGTAACATTCTTAAAAGGTTTTGCCCTGCCGAATGTTGATATATTTAATACAATCGTTCCTATCGGAGAGTTCTTGATCGGTCTAGGATTAATTCTTGGATGCTTAACTACTGCAGCAGCGTTCTTTGGTTTAGTGATGAACTTCTCCTTCTTCTTGGCAGGTACTGTTTCATCTAACCCGCAAGATATTTTCTTAGGCATGTTTATCGTATTCAGCGGCTTCAATGCAGGAAGATACGGCTTAGACCGCTGGGTAATTCCTTTCGTCCGTAAGACTGTGTTTAAACAAAAAGCCAGTCCGGGTCAAACCGTTTAAATACTGAACACAAAAAAGGGTGTCCCTCTAGGTGGGGATACCCTTTTTTGTTGATTCCTATTTTAAAATTAATACTTTTCCAACTGTTCCATCGGCGCTTTCACCGACAACCCGGAATTTTAAGCCATACTTCGGAATGTTGCGTCCGGCATCGACCAATCCCGGATTGCTGTAGTCGGCACTGTCATCAAACAGCGGGTTGCGCTGTGTGAAGTTATCGGTCATCGTAAATTGACCTGGATAGTTAATGAACATCTTCTCTGTTTTGTTTAAGCCGAAGGCAGCGTCATGCAATTGATAACGAGAAGAACCAAGGGCCTTGTCGCTCCAAGATAATGCATGCTGGTCAGAGTCGACCACTCCTAGGAATCCTTCGCCAGGGTGGATGCCTGTCCAGTTATTATCGTAGGATTCATCTACATACCAGACCACTAGGCCTTTGTCATAGCTCATTAAGCTTGCGCCACGGCGGATGTGGGCTAAGCCTGCATCGACACCGTTGTGGGATCTCCATTCTAACAAGTAATATTGTTCAGAGAAGAATTTTCCTTCATCCTTTTTAAACCCATCCAATGTGAACGCTGATGTGGCACCATCCGCATTGTCGGTAAGGATTGAAGCACCATCTGCTGTGACGGTAATATCATCGACATAAAAACCTGGCATAGCAACAGCGACGTCGGACCAGTAATTGAACCTTAATTCAATCTTTTTGCCAGCATAGGCGGATAAATTAAATGTAGCATCTACCCATCCATCAGATTTACCGGTGATTCCGTGACCGGGATTTTGCTCATTCGGATTTTTATTGGTAGTGATATTTCCTTGAATAGAGGTCCAGTCAGTGGCACCTGTTTCTCTTACTTGTACAGAAGCATAATCCCAATCTTTTTCAATGTCATACCAAGTTTTAAACTTCAATTCGGCGCTAGTCTTGCCAGTGAAATCTAAAGAAGTGGTTATGGAGTTGTCCAGCTCATCACCGCTGCCGCTGAAATATTCAAATTGGCCGCTTGGCGGCGTGTTCACAACGGTTTGCTTATCAGGCAAGTTGATGCGGACAGCATCGTTATTGGTTCCTTTTGTGGATGCCTCATCAAGTAGAACCGTTGTACCAGCTTTAGTTACCTCATTAGCATTTAGTGTCTGCCCAGTTAGCCAGTTTCCGCCATGCAAATTTTGCAGCATTTGTCGAGCAAACGGGCTAAAGCCTGTTGGTTCGGTTCCTGGAATATCCCCAGACCAGCTGCCGCTGGACATAATCGACCAATACTCAATGGCTTCGCCGGCACCACTGTATATTGTGTCGTATTCATCAGGAAGCCCTAGGTCATGTCCAAATTCATGAGAAAATACGCCAGCCGCTCCATCTTCCGGTTCGATGGTATAATCCCAAGCGCCTAAAAGACCTCCATAACGGCCACTATTGGAATGTCCACCCGGTACTGCAACAGGTCCAGTAGATAGCTTGGACCGGTGCGACCAAATGGCATCCCCGCCAAGGGCACCACCGCCTGCTTCTTCACCAACCCCGGAATGGATGACCATTAAGTGGTCAATTATGCCGTCCGGTTCGTCAAAAACACCATCACCATCGTAATCATCGCGATCCCAAACATCGTACTCACTTAAATCAATACTAGGATCTTGAGCGGCTTTTGTAAGAGCTTCATAGACTAATGATCTTGGTCGTGCATCATTTCCGTCAGGAGCCGGTACATTTTCACCATAATATTTTGCTGGATGGTCCGCTGTATACCAGCCTGCAACCGTACCCTCTACCGAATAGCTGCCGCCGGATTGCTGCTCATAGTATTGCTTCATGGAGACAAGATTTTCACCATTTGGACCTTCATAACCATCTTTTCCAAAAATCATATCCTGGAAGTGATCATGAGTGTAATCCTCATACCACATATCGGTTTCATCTTTAGTAATCGAACTTTTTTCATAATCAGGGAAATCAATTGCTAGAACAAGGACCTTATCGGTACGAACATCGCCGTTATATGACTCTTTACTTACAGGATCAACGGTATCTTTCTTGGCTTGTCCCAATTTATTGCCGCTGCCATTCTTAAGGCCGTTAGAGGCGGTCTTTTCATTCCTGCTATCAATCTTAAGTGAGGATGGAATTTGATCTTTTGTTTTAGTAGACTTTGCCTTCGCATTTAAATAATTTTTCAATGCTTTTTCCGCTTCTGCTGGACTCGCATTTTTTGCTAGTTTACCTTCCCGCTTCAGCATCTCAATTAACTTCTCATCATTGGCAATGCCCAAGTCAGCAGTCACACCATATTTGACTGCTGACTTGGCTGCTTTCACGTTCGGCGCTGCCATTGCCACATTGAATAATCCTAAACCTAGTGAAACGGTTAATGCAGTAGAAAGAATCTTCCTTTTCCCCATAAAGCTCCCCCTTGTCCCAAATGAAATTTTTTCCTTTCACTAGAAAAAAGCTTTGTTCCCCCTCCGTGGATACTAGTTTTTATGTTGTGCTATCTGACTGGAAATTTAGCATCCCTAAATAAGTAAATACATTATAATGATATAACCGTGACTGAAAATTGTAAATATTACAAATATATTCTGACAAAAATAGAAAAATAGTAACAAAATGTTTGGATAGTCCAATCAAAACCCTTAATTGTAACAATGTTTCAAGAATAATGTTATACGATGAAACATTGCTTAATATACTCGGGATAGGACTAACTAGGGGAAAGTCCCTCACTCTGGTAACGCTTTAACATGCTGGGGGACAGTCCCCCGCTGTTGTAACGCATTAACGTGCCGGGGGACAGTTCCTAATATTTTTAAGGAGGCTCCACAATTTTATGGGCAAAGCGGGGAAAGCGTGGTTAGTTGGGGTATTTGTATTCATTTTAATGTTTGCGGCAGCCTGTTCGAAAGACACGGAGAAAACCAACACGGAACAAAAGCCATCCAAAGATAATGAAAAGACTGAAGAAACGGTGACTTTGACGATTGGAAGCTGGAGGACCGAGGACACTGCGAACTATGAAAAGGTCATAGCTGCCTTTAATAAACACTACCCAAATATCAAAGTGGAATTCAAGCCATCTAAAAATACAGAATATAACACCATCCTTAACACGGCTCTGCAAAGTGGCGAAGGACCGGATATTATCCACTTGCGCCCGTATGCGCCAGGCATTGCGTTGGCGGATGCTGGTTATCTTGAACCTCTCGATGACGTCAAAGGCTTGGATGTCTTCCCTGATGCTGCACTTCAAGCATCAAAGGGTTCTGACGGTAAGCAATACGGTGTGCCAGTTAACATGAGTACCACACAAATGTTTTATAACAAGAAAACTTTTAAAGAACTAAACCTAAAGGAACCAAAGACATGGGATGAATTTATTGCATTAAATGAAACTATCAAAAAGAAAGGCATTATCCCTATTGCCTTGGGTACGAAGGAAGGCTGGTTACTGTCTGCGGCACATGGAATTATTGGCCCGGCCTTTTATGGCGGCAATGATTTTGTCGACAAAATGACCAAAGGACAAACACAGTTTACCAGCGATGAATTTGTCAATTCCATTAAAGCAATGGACCAATTAAAGAAATACTTCCCGGCTAATTATGAAGGACTCGGCATGGATGATATCCGGACCTTATTTGCGACCGGGCAGGCCGCAATGTTCCCGATGGGAAGTTGGGAAATTGAGGTCGTCCGCGGGTTGAATCCTGATATCGAAATCGGCTACTTCCCCATGCCGTCCGCTATAGGCAAAGAGGCGACTATAACGGCATGGGTAGACGGATCGTTCGCGTTAAATGCGAAATCCAAGCATAAAGAGGAAGCGAAAAAATTCATGGAGTTTTTAACGACGAAAGAGTTTGGCGACCTATTCACCAACGAGTTTAAGATGATCAGCGCCATGCCTGGCGTGAAGTCAAAGGATGAACTGGTCACAAGCCTAAGTGAGGCCGTAGAAAAAATCTCTACACCTTATATGATGGTCGTTTACTTTGCCGGCGGAAACCCGACAACGAAAGTAACATTAGAGACCGAACTTCAGGGAATGTACCTTGGAAAACAGACCCCTGAAGGAGTCGCAAAAAAAGTGCAGGAAAGTGCTGATACTTGGTTTAAGCCTGTTCAATAAAATGATGTGAAATTTTTCTAATAGAAGTAGGTGGCGGAGAATATGCAGACGATGCTGCAACCTAATACAGTAAAACAGAAAATGTTAAAGAATCGGAAGAGGTGGGGAATTCATCTCTTCCCAATTCCCGCCCTCGCAATCTATGGATTATTCATTGTATACCCGTTATTGGCAGCTTTGACGTATAGTTTTTATGATTGGAAGGGCATTAGGCGTGGTGTCTTTATCGGACTGGAAAACTATAAAAACCTTTTCACCCAAGAGCCATTCAGCGGCTATTTTTGGAATGCCTTTGGCCATAACGTTTTGTATTTTGCCGTAGAAATGGTGGTGCAAAATGGATTAGCCTTCCTGTTGGCCTTCATTATATACCAAAAAATTCGCGGAGCTGAGTTTTTGAAAATAGCCTATTTTCTTCCCAGGCTATTATCAGTTATTGTGGTTGGATTTTTATGGAAGCTGATTTTGAACCCTAACTACGGGGCATTAAATGTACTGTTTGGAAAGTTTGGTTTGGAAAAACTCCAAAAAGCATGGTTGGGTGACCCAGATACTGCATTGATGGCCATCATTCTTGTAAATTGTTGGTTTGGCATTGGGTTTGCCATATTAATCTTTTTGGCCGGGTTCCAAGCCATTCCACGAGACTTGATAGAAGCAGCAACATTGGACGGTGCTAAGGGCTTAACAATGCTTAGAAAAATCATGCTGCCGCTCATGGTGCCCTCTATCATGATTATGACGGTGCTTACGTTTATTCAGTCTTTCGAAGCATTCGAACTAGTTTACGCGATGCAAGGGTCACAGGGAGAGCCTTATCATGCGACCGATACACTGGCGGTGTTCTTCTATCGTTTGGCGTTTGGCGGAGGGACGAGCGACTCGACGGCAATTGGCCTGGGTTCCGCCCTAGCGGTCATTTTATTCTTGTTTATCTCAATCATTACGGCATTCTATTTAAAATACATGCAGAAAAAAGAAGTGGACATGTAGGGGGAATGAAGTTGAAGCAGACAATCTGGATAAAGCCTTTCTATTACGTTATTGCCTTCGTAATTGCCTCTATTAGTCTATATCCCATTATTTTAATGATTCTGTCCTCGTTTAAGCCGAGCATGGAAATTTTTATGCAGCCACTCTCTTTTCCAAAGGAGTTCAGTCTGGATACGTACAAAAAATTGCTGGACCAGGTTCCTTTTCTAACCTATTTCTATAATAGCGTGTTTGTCAGTGTGGTTTCGGTTCTACTGATTCTAATTACGACTTCCCTGGCTGCTTTTTACATTGCCCGCTATACCTTTTGGTGGAATCATCTTATGTTTTTTATCTTTTTAATGGGGATGATGATTCCGATTAAGCTGGGAATTGTGCCTTTGTTTATTTTAATGAAAAATCTAGGGTTGACGAATTCCTTGTGGTCGTTGATTTTAATGTACACCGCTACAGGAATACCGTTGTCCATTTTAATTTTGACGGGATTCTTCCGGACGATGCCGGTCGAGTTGGAGGAAGCCGCACGAATGGATGGGGCGGGCGATTTGCGGATTTTATGGAATGTCGTCTTGCCGTTGATGCGTCCGGCGCTGGGGACTGTCATGATCATTAACTTTATCCAATCCTGGAATGACTTCTTCTTTCCGTTAATTTTTATTACCGATGAAATGAAAAAGACGATACCGGTAGGCATGATGTCACTGTTTGGCGAGTATTCGGCCGATTGGGGAGCGTTGTTTGCCGGATTGACTTTGTCTTCGCTTCCAATGATTGTATTATTCTTTATCGCCTCGAGACAATTTATGGAAGGGCTGACTGCCGGTGCCGTCAAATAAGTCTAAAGATCAGAAGCGTCCCGCGAGCTCGAGCCCGCGGATTTTTTATGTCTGTAAAATTTGAACGGGGACACCAGACTTTTTGGTTGCAATTTTGTGGATAACTTTCTAGAATTAATTTACAAAAGTTTTATAAATGAGGTGTACCATTTGGAAATGGTAATCAAATATTTATCGGCGCTGATATTGCCGGGGGTAATGGTCATGCTGTTTGCCCGCGTCACCTATAACCGTCTGATTGGACTCGTCTTAACTGTTGCCCTGATTGCGGCTTCTGTATATAAAGGCTACACGGATGCCTTTTCACTGATTGTAGTCGATGCCTTTTCGTTAACAGCCGGTTTTTGGCTGGCAGCCAAAATGAAACCTAAACCAGTTAACAACAATGAATAACACAGTCTGCCTATGGAAGGCAGGCTGTTTTTTTTCTAAGGAATTAAGCGCCGATTAAAGCGGGTGGACAAGTCTCCTGACCGTCCTCTCAATGGCCGATAACGATAAAAATAAAGGGAAGCGGCCACTAAGAAGCGTTCTAAATGCCCGACAAAGTGACAAATAAATAGGACCGGGAAGTAAGTGGCCCCATTATTCTTTTTATAAAAAACGAATACAAGTTCGCATATTATTGGTTTGTTTTTGGGGGAATGTGGTAGAATGTTACTATGATTAAAAATAGACCCCTTTCCAGTACCATCCCGGTCATCAAACAGCATTCTCATACTGGAAAAGTGCCCGTTAAAGGGTGGATTTTATAGACGGGAGGAACCATTTGTGAAGGACCAATTTGAGTTAGTTTCCAAATACTCACCTCAAGGGGACCAGCCGGAAGCTATCCGGCAGCTGGTCGAAGGTGTCAATAACAACAAACGTTATCAAACCCTGCTCGGTGCGACCGGAACAGGGAAAACATTTACGATATCAAATGTCATCAAAGAGGTGAACAAACCGACTCTGGTGATTGCCCATAACAAAACATTAGCCGGACAGCTCTACAGTGAGTTTAAGGAATTCTTCCCGAACAATGCCGTGGAGTATTTTGTCAGCTATTACGACTACTACCAGCCTGAAGCCTATGTACCTCAGACCGATACTTTCATTGAAAAGGATGCCAGCATCAACGATGAAATCGATAAACTGAGACACTCCGCGACATCTTCCCTGTTTGAACGGAAAGATGTGATTATCATTGCCAGTGTATCCTGTATTTACGGACTCGGTTCACCGGAAGAATACCGCGAGATGGTGCTGTCGCTCCGGACGGGAATGGAAGTGGAACGGAACCAGCTGCTTCGTAAATTGGTTGATATCCAATATGAACGGAACGATATTGATTTTAAACGGGGAACGTTCCGGGTCCGCGGTGATGTCGTTGAGATTTTCCCGGTATCCCGCGATGAACACTGCATACGGGTTGAATTTTTTGGCGATGAAATTGACCGAATCCGAGAAGTAGACGCACTCACCGGGGAAATTATCGGCGAGCGTGACCACGTCGCCATTTTCCCGGCTTCCCACTTCGTAACAAGAGAAGAAAAAATGCGTTTGGCGATTGAAAATATTGAAAAAGAACTCGAAGAACGGCTCACCGAACTGAGAGCGGATGAAAAACTACTAGAAGCGCAGCGCATTGAACAACGGACCCGTTATGATCTGGAAATGATGCGGGAAATGGGCTTCTGCTCAGGGATTGAGAACTATTCACGCCACCTGACGCTCCGCCCTGCAGGCTCCACTCCTTATACCTTGCTCGACTTCTTTCCGGAGGACTTCCTTCTTGTCATTGATGAGTCCCATGTCACTTTGCCGCAAGTCAGAGGAATGTTTAACGGAGACAGGGCCAGGAAACAGGTGCTGGTAGACCACGGGTTCCGTTTGCCGTCCGCCATGGATAACCGGCCGCTGATGTTCGATGAATTTGAAAAGCATATCCACAATGCCATCTTTGTCTCGGCTACTCCTGGACCATTTGAATTGGAACACACACCCGAAATGGTTGAGCAGATTATCCGTCCGACAGGATTGCTCGATCCAATCATTGAAGTTCGGCCAATTGAAGGACAAATCGATGATTTAATCGGAGAAATCCAAGACCGGGTTAACAAGAATGAACGTGTGCTTGTGACGACACTGACGAAAAAAATGTCCGAGGACTTAACGGACTACTTGAAGGAAATCGGCATTAAAGTCCAGTATTTGCACTCGGAAGTAAAAACGCTTGAGCGAATTGAAATTATCCGTGAGCTTCGTCTTGGCAAATATGATGTGCTCGTCGGAATCAACCTGCTCCGGGAAGGCTTGGATATCCCGGAGGTATCGTTAGTTACCATACTGGATGCTGACAAGGAAGGCTTCCTCCGTTCTGAACGGTCGCTGATCCAAACCATTGGCCGGGCGGCGCGGAATGCCAACGGTAAGGTCATCATGTATGCGGACCGCATGACGGATTCGATGGAGAAAGCTATCAGCGAAACAAAGCGCCGCCGTGAAATTCAGGAGGAATACAACCGCAAGCACGGAATTACGCCACAGACGATTCAGAAAGAGATTCGGGAATCCATTCGGGCGACTCATGCTGCGGAGGACCAAGAGGAATACAAACCAACGGCAGCATTCGGCAAAATGAACAAAAAGGAACGGGAAAAACTGATTGCCGATATGGAAAAAGAAATGAAGACAGCGGCAAAGGAGTTAAACTTCGAACGGGCCGCCGAGCTTCGTGATTTAATATTGGAATTGAAAGCGGAAGGATGACGAAACAATGGCGATGGAAAAATTGATTGTCAAAGGCGCCAGGGCCAATAACTTAAAAAACATTGATGTCACCATTCCGAGAGATAAGCTTGTTGTATTAACGGGACTTTCCGGTTCAGGAAAGTCCTCGCTCGCGTTTGATACGATTTATGCGGAGGGGCAGCGCCGGTATGTCGAGTCCTTATCGGCGTATGCCCGGCAGTTTCTCGGCCAAATGGATAAACCGGATGTCGATACAATAGAAGGATTATCACCTGCCATATCGATTGACCAAAAAACTACCAGTAACAACCCGCGGTCAACGGTTGGCACGGTGACGGAAATTTATGATTATTTAAGATTATTATTTGCTAGAGTAGGACATCCCACCTGTCCAATCCATAATATCGAAATCTCCTCACAAACCATTGAACAAATGGTCGACCGGATTCTCGAATATCCGGAACGGACGAAAATGCAAATCCTTGCCCCGGTCATTTCCGGACGCAAAGGGCAGCATGTAAAAGTTTTCGAAGAAATAAAAAAGAAGGGCTTTGTCCGCGTGCGCGTAGACGGGGATATGCTCGACTTGAGCGAAGACTTCGAATTGGATAAAAATAAAAAACATTCCATTGAAGTGGTAGTCGACCGGATAGTGGTAAAAGAAGGAATTGCCGCACGTGTGGCCGACTCCCTTGAAACCGCGCTCGACCTTGGCGAGGGAAAAGTGATTGTCGATGTCATTGGGCAAGAAGAGCTGATGTTCAGCGAGAACCATGCCTGCCCGATTTGCGGCTTTTCCATCGGGGAACTGGAACCGCGGATGTTTTCGTTCAATAGTCCATTTGGGGCCTGTCCGGAATGTGACGGGCTGGGGTCCAAACTGGAAGTTGACCTTGACCTTGTAATCCCCAACAAAGACCTCTCATTAAAACAGCATGCGATTGCCCCTTGGGAGCCGACCAGCTCACAATATTATCCGCAGCTGTTGGAAGCGGTCTGCGGCCATTACGGCATCGATATGGATATCCCTGTAAAGGATATACCGGGCCATCTACTTGATAAAGTCTTATATGGGTCGGGAAATGAAAAAATTTACTTCCGGTACGACAATGATTTTGGGCAAACCCGCGAAGGCTATATCCAGTTTGAGGGCGTCCTTCGCAATGTGGAGCGCCGCTATAAAGAGACCAGCTCTGACTTTATCCGGGAGCAGATGGAAAAATATATGGCCCAGCAGCCTTGTCCAACCTGTAAAGGACACCGTTTGAAAAAAGAGAGCCTTGCCGTGTTAGTCAACGGTCATCATATTTCCCATGTCACCGACCTTTCGATTGGAGAAGCCATGCAATTCTTTGACGTCCTGGTGCTCTCTGAAAAAGAAACGCAGGTCGCCAGGCTGATTTTGCGTGAAATCAATGAGCGGCTTGGTTTCTTAATAAACGTAGGACTTGATTATTTAACTCTTAGCCGAATGGCCGGGACCCTTTCCGGGGGAGAAGCCCAACGGATTCGGCTGGCTACTCAAATCGGATCCAGGCTGACCGGCGTGTTATACATTTTGGACGAACCATCGATTGGCCTTCACCAACGGGATAATGACCGTCTGATTGAAACCTTGCAAAACATGCGGGATATCGGCAATACCTTGATTGTCGTCGAACATGATGAAGACACGATGCTGGCAGCCGATTATTTGATTGATATTGGGCCAGGTGCTGGAGCGCATGGGGGTGAGGTCATCGCTGCGGGAACACCGGAGGAAGTAATGGCCGACCCGAATTCGCTGACGGGGCAGTACCTGTCTGGCAAAAAATTTATCCCGCTGCCACTGGAACGGCGCAAACCGGATGGCCGTTATATCGAAATCAAAGGAGCGGCAGAAAATAATCTTAACAATATCAATGTGAAATTTCCTTTAGGTATGTTCATTGCCGTCACAGGGGTATCAGGTTCTGGAAAAAGTACCTTGATTAATGAAATCCTCCACAAGTCTCTGGCCCAAAAGTTGAACCGGGCCAAGATGAAGCCGGGGCAGCATAAGAGCATTAAAGGCCTTGAGCAGCTGGAGAAAGTCGTGGACATCGACCAGTCGCCAATCGGGAGAACCCCGCGTTCCAACCCGGCCACCTATACCGGCGTGTTTGATGATATCCGTGACGTGTATGCGGCAACGAACGAGGCCAAAGTCCGCGGTTATAAAAAGGGCCGTTTCAGTTTCAATGTCAAGGGCGGCCGTTGCGAGGCGTGCAAAGGTGACGGGATTATCAAAATTGAAATGCACTTTTTGCCGGATGTTTACGTTCCTTGTGAAGTATGCCATGGCAAGCGTTATAATCGGGAAACATTAGAGGTGAAATACAAAGGAAAAAATATTTCTGAAGTCCTCGATATGACCGTTGAGGAAGCGCTGAAATTTTTTGAAAACATACCAAAAATCAGCCGGAAGATCCAGACAATCTATGATGTCGGCCTTGGCTATATGAAGCTTGGCCAGCCTGCCACGACCCTTTCCGGGGGAGAGGCGCAGCGTGTCAAATTGGCATCCGAACTGCACCGCCGGTCCACAGGCAAAACGTTCTATATCTTGGATGAACCGACGACCGGACTCCATGTCGATGATATATCAAGGCTGTTGGTTGTCCTCCAACGTTTAGTTGAAAATGGGGATACTGTGTTGGTGATCGAGCACAACCTTGACGTGATTAAAACTGCTGATTATCTCATCGATCTGGGTCCAGAAGGCGGCGATAGGGGAGGAACCATTATTGCGACAGGGACTCCCGAAAAAGTAGCGGAAGTACCAGAATCTTATACAGGCAAATATTTGAAACCAATTCTGGATCGGGACAGGTTGCGCATGCAGCAGCAAATCGAACAGAAAAGCGCCATAAATGCATAAGTGAAGGGAGAGCTGATATCCAACGAAAGGTTATCAGCTCTTTTTTGGTATAATGTGCCTATTTTTTATGAAAGACAGCGAAACTTAAAACTTCCTCATCCGTAAATTAATGGATAAGGGGGAGATCCAATGGATAGTAGAAAAATACTTTCGAGTTTGTGTTATTTTAGTATATTTTTTGCCGGTTTTATTTTTCCGCTGGTGGTTTTATTGGCCAGCAACGATGTCATTACCAAGCAGCATGCAAAAAAATCATTGCTGTCCCATTTGATACCACTATTCTGTTTGCCGCTAATCGCATTAATTTTCATTTTTGAATTTGTCGGCCTGGGAAACGACATACCGGTATTTTCCATCATCAGCATGGCGGCTCTTGGTATTATTTCTCTCATCGTAGTCATTTGGAACATTGTTAAAGGCGTAAAGGTGTTACTTTCTGAATAGAAATACTAATGATGAATCATGAAGCCGGGGATTGCGGTGGTCCAAAAGGAATAATTTTTAACACGATGGGGTGGAAAAAATGAAAGAGGAACGCAAGCGGATTTTAAGAATGGTCGAAGAGGGTAAACTGACAGTGGATGAAGCATTAACCCTGCTGGAGGAACTGGAAAAGGATCAGAAAACCATGGAGCAAAAGCAAGAACAAATCATGAATGAGCTTTCCACTGCTGTCCAGTTCCAAGAATACAAAAAGGAAGACCCCTTTAATGCCAAGTTTCAATCAACGAAAGAAAAGATTTTTGAATTCGTGGACTCAGCCCTCAAAAAAATCAAAGACATGGATTTTGATTTGAATTTTGGCCAATCCATTGATATATCCCATATTTTTCAACATGGGAATGCGGAAGTAAGGGACGTGGACATCGATATTGCCAACGGTTCCGTCCGACTTTCCGCTTGGGACCAACCGGACGTTAGGGTGGAGTGCCAGGCGAAGGTTTACCGGGTGGAAAACCAAGACCAGGCACGGGACACTTTTCTTCGGGATGTCGTTTTTTCCCTGGAAAGCGGACGGCTGCGTTTTGTGACCCAGCAAAAATGGATAAAGGTGGATACCGTTATCTTCCTTCCAATGGCTGATTTTAATAAGGCGAGAATCAGGTTATTTAATGGCTCTGTAACCGGCAGCGGCCTCAATGCCAATGAATTGCGGGTTAAAACCGCAAACGGAAAAATCAATCTCGAAGGGATTAACGGGAAAAAGGCGGAAGTGGAAACCGCGAACGGGAAGATTTCCGTTACCCATAGCCAATTCGATGAACTTGCGGCGGAAACCATTAATGGCGCAATTTACCTGAGAGGCGATTTTAAAAAGACCGAAGCCATTTCGTTCCATGGGGCCATAACAGCTGCCCTGGATGATACCCGAAGTGAGTGGCTCCATGCAAAGACCACAACGGGAACCATTGACTTGTCGCTTCCGGAAAATACACCGGTTAAAGGGGAGCTAAAGACGAACCTTGGGGGATTTAATCTTCAATTAGTCGGTGTCCAAATTCTTGAAGAAAAAAGCGAAATGATCCAAAAGTCATTACGATTCCAATCTATCGACCAGCCTGACACTGGTTTGAAAATCTATGGAGGAACGAAAACAGGTTCTATTACGCTTAAAAAATCATTGAATCAGTAGGAGTTTTTGTGCATGAGGTGGTTAATTGGGTGTTTCATCAATGCAGTATTGTTTATGGCATTTGCAGGATATTTTCATGAAAGTTTTTACCTGACTGGTTTTTGGTCTGCGTTCCAAGCCAGCATCCTGTTATCCATCTTAAATATTTTGGTCCGCCCGCTGTTAATCGTATTTACCCTTCCGGCCACTGTTTTAACAATGGGGTTGTTTCTATTTGTTATTAATGCGATTACGCTGGAGTTGACCGATTATTTTATGGGTGATGCTTTCGAGATTGACGGGTTTGGTATGGCCTTGTTTTTTTCCATACTCATGTCATGCATTAACATCATTATTCAAAAAACACTGCTGGAGCCATCCAGGTCTTCTAAACGAAAATGAAAAAGGTGCTTCCGTGAAATCGGGAAGCGCCTTTTTTCTATTTTCCATGAACGAAAGTATGGTTCTTGTTTAAAAAATGTTAAAATAGGAGGTAATTGTTGAAAACCGATGGAAAATCAATGAATACCGTTTTCCATGATAAAAGGAGGGGCCCTTTTGCCTAAAGTACGTACCAAAGATATTCTCGAAAAATTTCAGCTTGAATTGATTAGTGGAGAAGAAGGTATTAACCGCCCAATTACCACCAGTGATATTTCACGGCCGGGGATTGAAATGGCTGGTTACTTTGAATACTATCCGGCAGACCGCATCCAATTGCTGGGGAAAACGGAGCTTTCCTTCTTCTCCCGACTGCCTGAGCGGGAAAAACTGTCAAGAATGCAGCAATTATGCATGGATATTACACCGGCGATTATCGTCACAAGAGGATTGGAAGTGCCGCCTGAACTTATCGAAGCCTCCGAGCAGGAGTCTGTTCCCGTTTTAAGGGTGCCAATGAAAACGACCCGTTTTTCCAGCCGACTGACCAACTTTTTGGAAAGCAAACTGGCACCGACCACTGCTGTCCACGGTGTATTGGTGGATGTTTACGGGATTGGCGTACTGATTACTGGGAAGAGCGGTGTGGGTAAAAGCGAAACGGCTTTGGAATTGGTAAAACGCGGGCATCGGCTTGTGGCGGATGACTGTGTGGAAATCCGCCAGGAAGACCAGGACACATTAGTGGGAACCTCCCCAGAACTCATCGAACATTTATTGGAGATTCGCGGGCTGGGAATTATCAATGTCATGACATTATTTGGTGCTGGTGCTGTTCGAAGCAATAAGCGGATAACGATGGTCATGAATTTGGAAATATGGGATTCTAAAAAACAATACGACCGCCTTGGACTTGATGAAGAGACCATGAAAATCATTGATACTGAGATTCCTAAGCTGACGGTTCCGGTTCGACCTGGACGAAACCTTGCCGTCATTATTGAAGTGGCAGCAATGAATTTTCGATTAAAAAGAATGGGCGTGAATGCTGCCCAGCAGTTTACAGACCGGCTTTCTGATGTCATTGAAGACGGCGACCATGATGAGCTGTAGTTAAAAGGGGAGAGACAGATATGAACGAAAACATTCAGCCGCTAAATCCAATTGCCTTTTCACTGGGCCCGATTGAAGTCCACTGGTATGGGCTCATCATTGGCACCGGCTTGGCTTTGGCGTTGTTTTTGGCGATACGTGAGGAAAAACGGCGCGGGCTGCCAAAAGATACCTTTGCTGATTTAATGTTATGGGCGATTCCCATTGCCATCATTTCAGCGCGGATTTATTATGTCATTTTTGAATGGGACTATTACCAAAGCCATCCTGGTGATATCGTGAAAATATGGAATGGCGGCATTGCCATTCACGGTGCCCTGATTGGCTCCGTCCTGACTACCTTTGTGTTTAGTAAAAAACGGGGGATTTCCTTTTGGAAGCTGGCCGACATTGCCGCGCCAAGCATTATTCTTGGACAGGCTATCGGCCGCTGGGGAAATTTCATGAACCAAGAAGCGCATGGCGGCGAGGTGACACGTGCGTTTTTGGAAAACTTGCATTTGCCTGATTTTATCATTAATCAAATGTATATTGATGGCACCTATTATCATCCGACCTTTCTGTATGAATTTATCTGGGATTTTGTCGGATTTATCCTGCTGCTCTTGCTTCGCCGCGTGAATTTGCGCCGTGGGGAAACATTTTTATCCTACGTTATTTGGTACTCGATCGGCCGGTACTTTGTCGAAGGCTTACGGACCGATAGTTTGATGCTAGGGAGCCTGAGAATGGCACAGGTCATTTCTATTGCCCTCATTTTGGCTGCCATCAGTATCATGGTTTACCGCCGGGTCCGGAACACTTCCAAGGCACATTATTTGGATTTGGAAAACTAACGTAGAGAGAGAAAACAATTTTTAAAAGGGGATTTGGGGAAATGCTGTTTGGTTCATTGAAAAAAGGGCTGCTGGTCGGTCTTAAAACAACATGGACTTTGGGGAAAATCATTTTCCCGGTTACGTTAATCGTGTCCATCCTGCAGTACACCCCTGTTTTGCCATGGGTGATAAAACTAATTTCCCCAATGATGAAGCTGATCGGCTTGTCTGGGGATGCGGCGATACCCCTTGTGCTCGGGAACTTTTTAAACCTGTACGCCGCGATTGGAGCGATTCTAACGCTTGATTTATCGGTAAAAGAAGTGTTTATCTTAGCCGTTATGCTCTCGTTTTCCCACAATTTGTTTATCGAGTCGGGCGTTGCCATGAAAGCTGGAGTTAAATTGTGGATTGTGCTTGTTACCCGGCCTGGTCTCGCAATTGTTTCCGCTGTTGTCATTAATCTTGTCTGGCATGGCGGCGGGGATGCCGCTAAATATGGCTTGATAGACTCAAATATGGAGCAGGCGTCAGGGTGGATGGGGATTATCCTCCAATCGCTAGAAAAAGCAGGACTGGGAATCCTCCAGATGGCAATGATTGTCATACCGTTAATGATGGTCATCCAAATATTAAAAGATATCCAATGGCTGAATAAATTTTCACGGGCAATGGCTCCGGTCACCAAATCATTGGGCATGCAGGAGAACACATCCACGACGATGGCAGCCGGCCTGCTTTTTGGCCTAGCTTACGGAGCGGGTGTCATGATTCAGGCCGTGCAAGAAGAAGGGGTCAGCCGGAAGGACGTAACTCTGGCATTCATTTTCCTTATGGCTTGCCATGCGGTAGTGGAGGACACGCTGATTTTCGTACCTCTTGGAATTCCTGTGCTGCCCTTGTTTTTAATCCGCCTGAGTGTGGCCATCGTGTTAACCCTGATTGTCGGTACAATTTGGAAACGCACGGGCCTGTTAAAAAGAAAGGAAGCAACCTATGACTAACAAGATTACCACCTTATTATTTGATTTGGATGGAACGTTAATTGATACCAATGAGTTAATTATTACTAGTTATCTGCATACACTTGAAAAATTTTTCCCGGGGAAATATACCCAAAAGGATGTTTTGCCCTTTATGGGACCAACGCTTCATGAGGCGTTTGGCAGTATTGACCAAGAACGTGTGGAGGAAATGATTGAAGAATACCGGACCTTTAACATCGCCAATCATGATGCACTGGTCAGGGAATTTGCCGGTGTCCATGATACCCTTAAGAAGCTCCATGAAAAAGGGTTTAAGCTTGGGATAGTGACAACGAAACGTCTCGATGTGGCCATGAAAGGGGTCCGGTTAATGAATTTGGATCCGTTTTTTAATGTGGTCATTGCCTATGACCATGTAATAAAGACCAAGCCTGATCCGGAACCAATCCACAAAGCATTAGAGAAGCTGAATTCAACCCCTGATGAGACCATCATGGTCGGTGATAATTTTCATGATATTCTCGGCGGGAAAAATGCCGGAACAAAAACCGCGGGTGTCGCGTGGGCATTTAAAGGACGGGATTACATAGCAAATTACGAACCGGACTACATCCTGGACCATATGACCGATTTATTAAAAATTGTCGGGGTGTGAGAAGATGAGAAAGACGACCCGCTATCCTGTTGAAGGGGCTAACTCTTTGTGGCATGTCTACAAGACAGTGCCGTTTTGGAAGGTCGTGAAAAATTTTATCGTGATTGAGCTTGCCCGCTATACCCCGTTTTTGGGCATGAAAAACTGGCTATACCGCACGTTCCTTGGGATGGAAGTCGGCAGTCAGACGTCCTTTGCGCTCATGGTCATGCTCGATGTGATGTTTCCGGAAAAAATCAGCGTGGGCAAAAATACGGTCATCGGCTATAATACAACGATTCTGGCTCATGAGTATTTGATTAGGGAATACCGGCTAGGGGAGGTCAAAATCGGCAGCGAAGTGATGATTGGCGCCAATTCTACCATTCTCCCCGGGGTCACAATCGGGGACGGCGCCTTTGTGTCAGCGGGCACGCTGGTCCATAAGGATGTTCCCGCCGGAGCATTCGTGGGGGGAAACCCCATGCGGGTGATTTACACGAAGGAGCAGCTGGCCGAACGCTGGGCAGATGACCCGATTTATGGAAAAACAACTGCTAATCAATAAGCCTTGTCATGGTTTGACGAGGCTTTTTTCGTAAACACAGTTTGGATGTAATCTATTGATAATCGAGTATTTTCAGACTTTTTCATTGACGGACAGTTAAATAAGGTTTAAACTACTACTATTAACTTTAATCCTCTAATATATTAGCAGACTAAAGCGTATGAAAAGGATGAGCAGGGATGAGTCGCTTGTTTATGTTTGAAAAGCCATTGGGAATGCGGGACACGCTTCCTGAACTATATGAGAAAAAGCATCGGGTCCGGTCACAAATGGCGGACACCATGAGGCAATGGGGTTACGAATTTATGGAAACCCCGACACTCGAATACTATGAAACAGTCGGCGCAGCGTCCGCGATTAACGATGCCCAGCTATTTAAATTGCTTGATAAAGACGGCCACACTTTGGTCTTACGGCCTGATATGACAGCGCCCATCGCTAGGGTTGCTGCTTCCAAACTTTTAGACGAAAATCTTCCCGTCAGATTAGCATATAGTGCCAATGTGTTTCGCGCCCAGCAGCGTGAAGGCGGACGGCCAGCAGAATTCGAGCAAATCGGGATTGAATTTTTAAATGACCAAACCGTTTCTTGTGATGCAGAAGTCATTGCCCTATTGATTTCTTCGTTAAAGAGAGCGGGATTATCGGAATTTCAGGTATCCATTGGCCATGTGGGCTTTGCCCAAGAGCTATTTATGCAAATCCTCGGGACAAACGGCCGGGCCACAGCCTTGAGAAAATTTTTATATGAAAAAAATTATGTCGGTTACCGTGAGCAGATTAACTCTTTTCAGTTATCGACCATTGATAAGCAAAGGTTACTTAAGCTGCTCCAATTAAGAGGAAGCGGCGAGATTTTCGGCAATGCTTTGGACATCATTGAAAATGACAAAGGCAAACAGGCCATTCTCGAACTGCAAGAACTTTGGGAAGTCATCAAGGATTATGGTGTCGAAGACCATGTGAAGTTCGACCTGTCCATTGTCAGCCATATGAGTTATTATTCTGGGATTTTATTTGAAGTATATGCCGGAAACGTCGGCTTTCCAATCGGGAATGGCGGCCGCTATAGCTTAATAGAGAAGTTTGGAAAAAAAGCCACCGCAACCGGGTTTGCCGTAAGAGTCGATATGCTGCTTGAAGCACTGGGCGGCGGGCCGCTGCAAGAAGCCACTCATTGTATCTTGTTCAGTCAAGAACGCCGAAAGGAAGCCTTCCAATTAGCACAAAGCCTGCATGAGCAAGGCAAAAAGGCTGTGCTTCAGGATATTACCGGTGTCAATGACCTCGATGCGTTCACCAAAAAATTTGCCGACACTACTTATCTGATCGGAGGGCGTAAAGATGACTAACGTACTGACGATTGCCATGCCAAAAGGGCGTATCTTTGAAGAAGCGGCGGAAATGCTGCGCAAAGCTGGTTACAAGCTGCCCCCTGAATTTGATGATAACCGCAAATTAATTATCGAAGTTCCGGAGGAAGGCTTGCGGTTCATCCTGGCCAAGCCGATGGATGTCGCCACCTATGTGGAACATGGAGTGGCGGATGTTGGCATTGCCGGTAAAGACGTGCTTCTCGAGGAAGAGCGGGATGTTTACGAACTGCTTGATTTAAAAATCAGCAGCTGCTATCTGGCTGTCGCCGGGCTTCCCAATACCAAAATGAATGAGGTGGCCCCGAGGGTTGCCACGAAATATCCGAAAGTGGCCGAAGCCTATTTCCGAGAGCAAGGGGAGCAGGTGGAAATTATTAAGCTAAACGGTTCCATCGAACTAGCCCCCATGATTGGACTCTCCGACCGAATTGTCGATATTGTGTCGACAGGGAGAACTTTGAAGGAAAATGGGCTGGTCGAATATGAAAGAATTCAAGAGGTTACATCCAGGTTAATTGTTAACCCCGTCAGCTATCGAATAAAAGATACACAGATTGATGAATTAGTAGAACGTCTTCATGAAGTCGTGGAGGTTTAATCATATGAGAATCGAAAAAGTAACAGACTTGGTATCGTTAAAACGGTCCATCGAAGCGGGAACCTCCGAACAGCAAGCTGTTGTCAAAGCGATTATTGCCGATGTGCGGGCCCGTGGCGATGAAGCGTTAAGAGAATATACTGAAAAATTTGACCGAATCCAACTGGCTGATTTTTCAGTTACGGAAGCGGAAATCGAGGAAGCCTATCATTTGGTCGAAGCCGAATTAATTGCCACAATTCGCGAAGCAGCGGAAAATATCCGAAACTATCATGAAAAGCAGCTTCGGCCATCATGGATGACGACCGAAGAAAACGGGACCATTCTTGGTCAAAAGATCACCCCGCTTGATTCGGTTGGCGTGTATGTGCCTGGAGGGACGGCGGCCTATCCGTCATCTGTTCTAATGAACGTTGTTCCTGCCAAAGTGGCCGGAGTAGAACGGATTGTTATGGTGTCACCGCCGAGCGAAAACGGCAAACTGCCGCCAGGTGTGCTGGTAGCGGCAAAAGAAGCAGGCGTGAAAGAAATTTATAAAGTGGGCGGCGCCCAGGCGATTGCGGCACTCGCTTACGGTACAGAAACAATCAACCCTGTCGATAAAATTACCGGACCAGG
The DNA here is from genome assembly GCF_054950115.1 of Neobacillus camarae. Lineage (NCBI taxonomy): Bacteria > Bacillati > Bacillota > Bacilli > Caryophanales > Bacillaceae > Neobacillus > Neobacillus camarae. Next base: position 1,248,970 of record NZ_JBUCKX010000002.1, read on the forward strand.
CAATATTTTTGTGGCATTGGCAAAGCGGGAAGTCTATGGCGATGTGGACATCGATATGATTGCCGGACCAAGTGAAATTGCCATTCTGGCAGATGATACTGCCCGCGCCGACGAAGTGGCAGCGGACCTGTTGTCACAGGCGGAACATGACCCAAGAGCCTGCAGCGTGCTGGTGACCCCGTCTGAACGGCTTGCGGAACAGGTGGCAGCGGAGGTTGAAAAGCAGCTCTCCACATTACCACGCAGGGAAATTGCTGCCAAAGCGATTGCCGATTATGGCGCTATTTACATAACAGCAGATATCGGCGAAGCGGTCGCTGCCGTGAACCAATTGGCACCCGAGCATCTGGAGGTGCAGTGCGAGAATGCAATCGGACTGCTTGGAAAAATCCGTCACGCTGGTGCAATTTTTATCGGACGCTATAGTTCGGAACCAGTCGGTGATTATTTTGCCGGACCGAACCATGTCCTGCCGACAAATGGCACCGCCCGGTTCTCCAGTCCGCTGAATGTCGATGATTTTCAAAAAAAATCGAGCGTGATTATCTACAGTGAAACAGCTTTAAAACAAAATGCTTCCAAAATTGCCCTATTTGCCCGCAATGAAGGCCTGGAAGCACACGCAAGGGCAGTAGAAATTAGGGTTCAAAACGACAAAAAGAATGATTAGTAGAAAAAACCTGCAAACTAACCTTTCATTTGGGAATTTGGCAATTTTATTTGCGAATCGCAAATTGGCTTAAAAAATAAACAGGGGGCGGACCTCATGACAAGAACGGCAAGCATCGAAAGAAAAACAAACGAAACCAACATCCAACTAAAATTTGATATTGATGGCGAGGGGCAGACCAATCTGGAAACAGGCGTCCCGTTCATGACCCATATGCTTGACTTGTTTACCAAGCATGGCCAATTTAATTTAACGGTGGATGCAAAAGGCGACACGGATGTCGATGACCATCATACGACAGAAGATATCGGGATCTGTTTAGGCCAGGCGCTTCGTGAAGCACTCGGTGACAAACGCGGAATTAAACGCTATGGGAACGCCTTTGTACCGATGGACGAGGCGCTCGCCCAAGTGGTGGTGGACCTCAGCAACCGGCCGCATTTTGAAATGCGCGGTGAATTCCCTCAGGCGAAAGTGGGGACCTTTGATACAGAACTCGTTTATGAATTTCTATGGAAGCTCACCCTTGAGGCCCGGATGAATCTACATGTCATCGTTCATTATGGAAAAAATACACACCATATGATTGAGGCCGTTTTTAAAGCTTTGGGCCGTGCCCTTGATGAGGCAACCATGATTGATCCGCGCGTCAAAGGCGTTCCGTCCACTAAAGGAATGCTATAAACAAAACGAACAAACCAGGGGGTGGCAGGCACCATGATTGGGATCGTCGACTATGGAATGGGAAATCTGTTTAGTGTCAGCAAGGCATTGGAACGTTTGGGTGCCGATTATTTTATCTCAGCTGAGGAAGAAAAACTGCTCAGCGCAGATGCGTTAATTCTTCCTGGAGTGGGGGCATTCCGCGATGCGATGGAGCGGCTGCCGGCAGACACGGTTAAAAAATTCGCGGCTACTGGCAAGCCGCTGCTGGGAATTTGCCTCGGCATGCAGCTGTTGTTTGAAACGAGCGATGAAAATGGCCTGACAGAAGGCCTTGGCCTGTTACCGGGGCATGTCCGACGGTTTCCAGGGAAAACGAAAGATGGCGAAACCTACAAGGTGCCGCATATGGGCTGGAACCGCCTTGATTTCGTGAAGTCATCACCGCTATTGGAAAATTTGGAAGAGGATTTTGTCTATTTCGTCCATTCCTATTTTGTCAATGCCGAAAACTCCGGCGTGCTGCTGGCAAAAGCTGATTATCACGAACAGGTTTCGGCGGTTGTCGGACGGGACAATATTTACGGGATGCAATTCCATCCTGAAAAAAGCAGCAGGCTCGGAATGGCGCTGCTGGCGAATTTTTTTAAACTGGCTGAAGAAAGGAAAGCGGTTCGATGAGTATAACAATCTACCCGGCAATTGATATGCGTGGCGGAAAATGCGTACGCCTTCTCCAAGGGGATTATGATCAGGAAACAGTCTACGGCGATTCGCCTTTTGATATGGCCCGAAAGTTTGCGGCGGACGGTGCCCAGTGGATTCACATGGTGGACCTTGACGGGGCGAAGGACGGCAAACGAGTAAACGACCGGTTTGTCATCCAAGCCGCCCGGGAGCTCGGTAGTGTAAAGATTCAAATCGGCGGGGGGATCCGTTCAGAGGAGGATATCCGCCATTATCTAGAGAATGGCGTCGACCGTGTCATCATCGGAAGTATTGCCGTGTCACAGCCAGAGTTCGCCATCGAGATGATAGAAAAATTCAGAAACAAAATAGCGGTTGGCATCGATGCCAAAAATGGCTATGTCGCCACCCATGGGTGGTTGGACACCTCCAAGGTCAAAGCGGTTGAACTGGGTAAACGATTTGCCGATGCGGGTGCCGAGACATTTATTTTTACAGATATTGCTACAGACGGAATGCTTTCCGGTCCTAATATTGCCGCGGTAAAGGAAATGGCAGAGGTAACCGGAAAATATGTGATTGCATCAGGAGGAGTAAGCAGTTTAGCGGACTTGAAGGCCTTGGCTGATGAGAACATCCCAGGGGCGATTGTAGGGAAGGCCCTCTATGAAAACCGGTTTAGCTTAAAGCAGGCACTGGAAGAGGTGGAGGTCTAAATGACACTGACAAAACGTATTATTCCCTGTCTTGATGTCAAAGACGGCCGCGTCGTAAAAGGTATCCAATTTGTTCAGCTCCGCGATGCAGGCGACCCGGTGGAACTTGCGCGGGTTTATGATGAACAAGGGGCAGACGAACTGGTTTTTTTGGATATTTCTGCTTCTGTGGAAGGCCGGAAAACCATGGTCGAGGTCGTTAAAGCCGTGGCTTCCCAGCTGGCCATCCCTTTTACGGTTGGCGGCGGCATCAATTCCCTTGAGGATATGAAAAAAATTCTCCGGGCCGGTGCCGATAAGGTGTCACTGAACACCGCCGCGGTTAACAACCCTGGATTAATCAGGGAGGGGTCCAGTTTTTTCGGGTCGCAATGTATCGTCCTCGCGATTGATGCAAAATTTGATTCCGAAATTGGCACTTGGCGGGTGTATACCCATGGCGGCAGGACACCAACAGATAAAAAAGTGATAGAATGGGCTAAGGAAGGTATGGAGCTAGGCGCTGGGGAAATTCTCCTGACCAGCATGGACAGTGACGGAGAGAAAACCGGGTTTGATTTAGAACTGACAAAGGCTGTCAGTGAAGCCGTTTCAATTCCGGTAATCGCCTCCGGGGGCGCAGGAAACGCGGAACATTTCGCGGATGCTTTTATCCAAGGAAAAGCGGATGCCGCCTTAGCCGCCTCGATTTTCCATTATAAAGAAACCTCAGTAGAGGAAGTCAAAAGCTATTTACGCAAAAAGGAAGTGACCGTCCGATGAATACGGACAACATTAAATTTGATGAAAAGGGATTAGTCCCTGCGATTATTCAAGATGCAGAAACACTGGAAGTATTGACCCTCGCTTATATGAATAAAGAATCCTTGCAAAAGACGCTTGAAACAGGGGAAACTTGGCTCTACAGCCGCTCCCGCCAGGAGTTATGGCATAAGGGAGCAACCAGTGGCAATACGCAGCAGGTGGTCAGCATCAGTTTCGATTGCGACCAGGATGCGCTGTTGGTTAAGGTAAACCCAAAAGGCCCTGCTTGCCATACCGGCGCAGTCAGCTGTTTTGACCAAGGAGTGACCGAACGGAAACCAAGTTTGGGTGATTATCAAATCCTGCAAACTCTCGAACAGATCATCATCGACCGTGAACGCCAGCGTCCGGAAGGTGCTTATACCACCTATTTGTTTGAAAAAGGCGTCGATAAGATCTTGAAAAAAGTCGGCGAGGAATCTGCAGAAGTAATCATTGCGGCCAAGAACCGCAGCCATGAGGAGCTAAGATGGGAAGCGGCAGATCTGCTCTATCACCTTCAAGTATTGCTGGTGGAGCAAGGCCTTCCATTTAAAACCATTTTAAAAACTTTGGAAGAACGCCACAACACAAAAGACCGGTCCTAATGGGCTGGTCTTTTGTGCAGGGAAAAGAAAGTATACTATATTCGGAGCTTGAGAATGGGCTAGCTCCAGCGCCAAAACATATTCGAAGAAGCTGATGTTCAGCTCGTAGCAAAGTCCACGAAGCATTTCAAAGTAGCAGTTCATGATGTTTAATTTAACAGGTAGTATCTTCGCTCGTCGTGTTTCCATTATCCTGTTCAACGGGCAGTGGATTCTCAACTGCCCGTAAGAACCCGATTGGTTCAACTAACAATCAGCGAGAAAAGCGCCCGCTGATTGAAGTTTCACCTTATCTCAGTTGGAGACCTCCACAAGAAAGGGCTTCGGCAGCATAGGCAGCGCACGAACAAAAAGCGTTAGCTTTTTGGAGGAGGCCTGCCGTGCGCTGACCACTAAGGAAAGCTTCTTAGAGAATATGCTTCGCAGGAACAAGCGTTTTTTGCTTGTTCCGAGGGCGCTTGTGCTTTTCCTATTTGTGCTAATTTTTCCATACAAGCCAACTCTAATCCCTTCTCGTACGGGCACTTCTTGTGATATACTACATAAGTTATTAATGGTTTAGTGGAGGACTTCATGGGTAAAAACGCAAAAGCAGGAATTCATAACGGGAAAATACTTTCATTTGTGCCTACAGGTGAATACTATTTTAAAAAGGGAATAAAAGCATACCATCGGCGTGATTTCCAAAAGGCAAAGAAATACCTTGGCCGGGCATTGCAGCTTGAGCCGGGTGAGCCAATGATTGCCTGCCAGCTGGCGATTGTCTTAACTGAACTGGGCGAATTCGAACATTCCAACCGTCTCTTGCATCTCATCCTTGAAGATCTTGATTCTGAATTGGTAGAATGCCACTACTTCTTAGCAAACAACTATGCCCACTTGGGATATTTTAAAGATGCTTATCACCATGCTCAGCTATACTTGCAAATGGATCCGGATGGCGATTTTGCAGACGATGCTGAGGAGTTACTGGAGCTGCTCATGTTGGAATCGGATGATCTTGAAGAGGAATTCTACGAGCAGGATGACCTTATTACCATGCAGGAACAGGCCCGCGAACTGCTCGAATCAGGCTATTTTAGCAAAGCCGTCGAGCTGCTGAAGGATGTTGTAAAGGAATATCCGGAATACTGGTCGGCTTACAATAACCTTGCGCTTGCCTACTTTTACTTAGGCAAGCCGGGAAAAGCAGAACAAATACTAAATCAGGTGTTGGAACTTAATCCGGGCAATCTCCACGCATTGTGCAACAAAATCGTGTTTGCGCACTATCAGGGGAAGAAGAAGTATGTCACTGAGATGCTTGAGCCTTTGAGGAAAGTCCAGCCTCTCATCAGTGAACACCAATATAAGCTTGGAACCACTTTCGCCCTTGTTGGCGAATATGATTTAGCTTATTTCTGGTTAAAAAAATTATATAAAAATAACTTCCCAGCAGATGCCCCTTATTATTATTGGCTTACTTACGCAGCCTATTACACAGGACATGAAAATTTTGCTAAAAATATTTGGAAACTGCTGCTGGAACTGAATCCGGAAAAAGAAGGACAGGAACCGTGGAATAAAACAGGGGCATCCCCTGACGGTTTTGAGGATTTGGCGGGTTCGATTTTTCAAAAAATGGAAAGTGACTATGTCGAGGAGCGATTGTTTGCCTTGTTCTTGACAACCGTTTCAAACCATAAAGAGGAAATCATCACATCGAAGCGGCTGTTCCAAAATCAAAAATTCACTCCATTGGAAAAGGAGTATATCTCCTTGATTCGATCCGGAAAACAATCAGTAACAGCCGATGCACAAGCAGTCGCGGAGCTGTTTTATGAAAACTATCAGCCCGTTGGCGCAGTGGAATCGGGATTGTATTTAATGTGGTTTTCTGTTTTTGTCGAAGGGTTTAAGGCAAACATCAGCTTAACCAATAAACAGGCATGGGCAGGTGCTGTGGAATATGTATGGCACCGGCTTCGCAGCGAAAAAATATCGCAGCAAGAGCTAGCCAGCCGCTATGGAATATCTGTGTCCACTATTGGTAAATATGTAAAAAAGGTCAATGAACTATTAGACTAATATCGGAAATGTATTTACTGCACTGACTAGGTGTTTTCGCTTTTCTTGTGAGCAGATTTTTGGACTATAATTCGTTTGTTTAATACGATTAAGTAGGAAATACTATACTTAATCGTTTTTTTATATAAGGAGTGAAAACGATGTCTGAAGAGAAAATTTACGACGTCATTATTGCCGGGGCCGGCCCTGCAGGCATGACCGCAGCTGTATATACATCACGAGCAAATCTTTCAACCCTCATGATTGAACGGGGTATGCCCGGAGGCCAAATGGCCAATACCGAAGATGTAGAAAACTATCCTGGCTTTGAAAGCATCTTAGGCCCTGAATTATCCACAAAAATGTTCGAGCATGCGAAAAAGTTTGGTGCGGAATATGCATATGGCGATATTAAAGAAATCATCGACCATGGCGATTATAAGATTGTGAATGCAGGATCCAAACAATATAAGGCACATGCAGTGATCATCACCACGGGTGCCGAATATAAGAAGTTGGGGGTTCCAGGTGAAAAAGAACTTGGCGGCCGAGGGGTATCTTATTGTGCCGTTTGTGACGGCGCCTTCTTCAAACAGAAGCGGCTTTTCGTTATTGGCGGAGGCGACTCTGCGGTAGAAGAGGGAGTTTATTTGACACGTTTTGCGTCGCAGGTAACTATTGTCCACCGCCGCGATCAGCTTCGCGCCCAAAAAATCTTGCAAGATCGGGCGTTTGCCAATGAAAAAGTCGACTTTCTTTGGAACCATACTGTTAAGTCCATTAACGAAAAAGACGGGAAAGTGGGCAGCGTGACCCTCGTTTCAACGAAGGATGGCAGCGAGCAAACGTTGCTGGCTGATGGTGTATTTGTGTATGTCGGCATGGTTCCGCTCTCGAAGCCATTTAAAAACTTGGGTATAACCAATGAGAATGGTTATATTGAAACCAATGACCGCATGGAAACGAAAGTACCTGGCATATTTGCCGCCGGGGATATCCGGGAAAAGACCCTTCGCCAGATCGTAACGGCAACAGGCGACGGCAGTATTGCCGCCCAAAGCGCACAGCACTTTGTGGAAGAGCTCAAAGAGGAAATGAAACTTAAACAATAAAGTCCTATCTTTTGTCCCGCATTGGGGCGCAGGTGTCTATTGAAACTCAAAAAAGGGTAAATTACAAAAAAGTAATTTTTTCTTCACCCAAATGTAACAGTCGTGAAACATAGATGGTATATGATTATAGATATTGACCCCCTTTAAAAATATAGACCTTTTCGGCACAGGACCAGCAGCCTGTGCTTTCTTTTTGTCCATTTGCTTTTATGACGTGACGGGGGAAATACATAATCAGATTTTGGGCAATCATAGGAAAAGTTTCCTTCTCCGGATAACATGAGAAATCATATAATAAACTGAAAACTCAAATTGGTATTCATTGTAGCTATATCCTAAAAATAGTATAATGAAATGAATATATACCTGTTATATCAGGATATCACAAGCTGGCTTTAGCGCCTAAACAAGGCGTTTACGTTTCTAAAGAAGGTGTAAAACATGCAGCGGGTCACCAATTGTGTACTAATTAAAGAGGGTAAGATATTGTTGCTCCAGAAACCGCGACGCGGATGGTGGTCCGCGCCAGGCGGAAAGATGGAACCTGGGGAATCGGTCCGTGATTCCTGCATCAGGGAATTTCGGGAAGAAACCGGTGTCTATTTAAAGAATCCACAGTTAAAAGGAATTTTTACGATGATTATAAAGGAAGGCGAGGAGCTGCTTTCGGAGTGGATGATGTTTACGTTCATGGCAACGGAATCCGATGGGGTCGACTTGGATGAATCAGAGGAAGGAAAGCTTGAATGGCATCCAATCGACCAAATTAAGGGCCTGCCGATGGCTGCTGGTGACTACCATATCATCGACTACATGATTCATGGAAAAGGAATCATTTACGGTACCTTTACCTACACAAAGGATTTTGACCTGATCGGTTATCGATTAGACCCAAGTTAATAGATGTAATAGCTATCTCAGCTAAAATTTTAGGGGGAATAAAAAATGAGCACCGGTTCGACAAGTGATATTCAAATGGTCATCATAACCGGAATGTCTGGAGCTGGAAAAACGGTTGCCATACAAAGCTTTGAGGATTTAGGATTCTTTTGTGTGGATAATTTGCCTCCCACATTGTTGCCGAAATTCCTTGAACTCATGAAGGAATCGGGGAATAAAATGAATAAAGTAGCCCTTGTAATGGACCTAAGGGGCAGGGAGTTTTTTGATCACCTTTTTAAAGCATTGGATGATCTGGCGGAAACATCCTGGGTCACACCGCAAATCTTATTTTTGGATGCGGATGACGCTACACTAGTGCGAAGATATAAAGAAACTAGACGTTCCCATCCGTTGGCCAAAACGGGTTCACCCCTTGAAGGCATTACGATGGAAAGGGAACTGTTAGAAGAACTAAAAGGTCGCGCGCAAATTATTTACAACACTTCCCAGATGAAACCGCGGGAATTACGTGAGAAAATATTATCTGAATTCACGCTGAACAGTCATTTAATTTTTACTGTCAATGTCATGTCATTTGGCTTTAAACATGGAATTCCGATTGACGCTGACCTTGTGTTTGATGTGCGTTTTTTACCTAACCCGCATTATATTGAGCATATGCGGCCAAAAACAGGATTGGATGAGGAAGTTTCAAGCTATGTCTTGAAATGGAATGAAACCCATAAGTTTTTGGAAAAAGTAACCGATCTGCTTAGTTTTATGATGCCGCACTATAAACGGGAAGGAAAGTCACAATTGGTGATTGCGATCGGATGCACCGGCGGCCAGCACCGCTCTGTTGCATTAGCCGAATACATTGGACAATATTTCCAAAAGGATTATAAGACAGTGGTATCCCACCGTGACATTGAGAGGAGAAAGGAAAAGTCAACATGAGAGATTATGGTCAGCCAAGAATTGTCGTCATTGGCGGGGGAACAGGGCTTCCTGTCCTGCTTCGTGGCTTGAAGCAATACCCTGTAGACATCACGGCTATTGTAACGGTAGCTGACGATGGCGGCAGTTCCGGCAGAATTCGTGAGGACCTGCATATTCCTCCTCCAGGTGACGTCCGCAATGTGCTGGCGGCACTATCCGATGTTGAGCCACTCGTAGAGGAGATGTTTCAACACCGGTTTGATACGTCCAATGAACTGTCCGGGCACTCGCTAGGGAATTTAATTTTAGCCGCTATGACCTCAATTACGGGTGACTTTGTTCATGCCATCCAGGAAATGAGCAAGGTATTAAATGTTCGGGGGAAAGTTTTGCCTGCCGCTAATCAGAATGTTGTTTTGCATGCGGAAATGGAGGACGGCACGGTGATCTCGGGAGAGTCGAAAATACCTTATTCGGGGAAAAAAATAAAACAGGTGTTCTTGACTCCCAAAAATATACGTCCCCTGCCGGAAACAATCCAAGCGATTCGTCAGGCAGATATGATTGTAATCGGTCCAGGAAGTCTATATACGAGTATTATGCCTAATCTGCTAGTTCCAAGATTAGGAGATGAAGTTTGCCGCTCACATGCCAAAAAAGTCTATATATGCAATCTAATGACCCAGGCCGGCGAGACACTCGGGTATTCAGCCAGCGATCATGTTAAAGCATTATATGACCATATGAGGCGTTCGTTTATCCATACAATATTAGTGAACAATAAAGAAATTCCTGCGGATGTCCAACTGCGTTATAATGAAGAACTGGCATATCCCGTTCATTATGATTTGCCACGGCTGTCCGAACTTGGCATTGAAGTGGTCCATGCAGATATTGCTGACTTGGAAGATGGCGCATTACGTCATGATCCCAAAAAGGTGGCAGAAATTTTATATAATTTACTAATCGTTGAAACCAAAAGGCGGTATAAAGCGTAAATATAAGAAAAGCGCAAGCACCTTCGGAACAAGCACAAAACGTTTGTTCCTGCGAAGCCTATTCTAAGAACCTTTTCTTAGTGGTCAGCGCTCGACAGGCCTTCTCCAAAAAACTATCGCTTTTTGTTCGTGTGATGTTTATGTTGCCGAAGCCTTCCTTGTGGAGCAATCCAACTGAGATAAGATGAAACTTCAATCAGTGAGCATTTCTCTCGCTGATTGTTAGTTGAACCAATAGGGTTCTTACGGGCAGTTGAGATTCTACTGCCCGTTGAACGGGATAAGGGAAACACGAAGAGCCCGAGGTGTATTCGTGCTTGATTTTTCGTAGGCATAGAGCGAAGGCGTCTCGTCGCTCAGGTGCTGGAGCTGGACAACTCTCAAAGTCTTAAACTTTTAATGCACCTATTAAAAGGCGGTCAGTTAGGCTGTTACTGTATCTATCAATTTCTAAGTTCTGGCAGCAGATAGGTTTTCTGTTTTAGTGAGTAATTCAGTATAAGGGGGTAAGGGGATGTCTTTCGCTTCAGAAACAAAAAAGGAATTGACCAACTTGGAAGTGAAGGCCTGCTGCATTCGGGCAGAATTATCGGCGTTAATCCGAATGAACGGTTCCCTTTCCTTTTCCAATCGTAAAGTCATCGTAGATATTCAAACGGAAAATGCTGCGATTGCCAGGAGAATTTATATCTTAATTAAAAAGAGTTACCAAGTACAAGTGGAACTACTGGTTCGTAAGAAAATGCGCTTGAAAAAGAATAATGTGTATATTGTCCGATTGACCGAACGGGCGAAGGAAATTTTGGAAGACACACAAATCATCGGTGAAAATTTTACGTTCATTCACCATATATCCGAAGACCTTGTGAAGAAAAAATGTTGTAAGCGTTCTTATTTACGAGGCGCTTTTTTGGCCGGCGGCTCCGTCAATAACCCGGAAACATCGTCCTATCATTTAGAGATTGCTTCGATGTATAAGGAACATAATGATTCATTATGTGAGTTGATGAACAAATTCGGTCTGAACAGCAAAACACTGGAAAGAAAAAAAGGCTATATTACGTACCTGAAAGAAGCCGAAAAAATCACCGAGTTCCTAAATATTATCGGCGCCCACAATGCCCTGCTTCGCTTTGAGGATGTGCGGATCGTCAGGGACATGCGCAATTCTGTTAACCGCTTGGTCAATTGTGAAACGGCCAATCTTAATAAAACCATTGGCGCCTCTCTAAGACAGGTGGAAAATATCCGGTTTATCCAAGAAACGGTCGGTCTGCAAATTTTACCTGAAAAATTAAGGGAAATCGCCGAGTTGCGCTTGAATTATACGGATGTGACACTAAAAGAACTAGGGGAAATGGTGTCAGGGGGAACCATCAGCAAATCCGGGATTAATCACCGCTTGCGAAAAATTGATGAAATAGCGGAAAAATTGCGTGCTGGTGAAACACCAGCCATCAAATAATCGCAAGAATTTATTTTTATAGATAATAGATAGATAACATCTAAATGAGGAGGAAGTTCAAAATGGTGGTAAAAGAAGCAACAGTAAAACTAAAAACAGGTCTACAAGCGCGTCCTGCCGCATTGTTTGTTCAGGAAGCAAACCGTTTTTCGTCTGACATTTTTTTAGAAAAGGACGGTAAAAAGGTTAATGCCAAAAGTATAATGGGGTTAATGAGCCTTGCAGTGGGTTCTGGAGTTGTCATCAATATTATCGCAGAAGGCTCGGATGAAGAGGAAGCCCTCCAATCCTTAACGGATTTTATTGAAAAGGAACAATAATTCTTTTCGCTAGCCGATAGGAAAGTATAAAACTTTCCTATCAGGCATGAGTGCACTAAGGAAAGCTTCGAAGCATCAGCACCGCAGTCGAAAAGCTGTGCACTTCGACGAACTGCGCTTCTGTCTTCGTCCTAAAAACGGGCTGGCTAATCGGCAAGTTTTCTTCATATAGAAAAAGCAATCAGCCAGTTGGCTGATTGCTTTTTACTGCCTTACTTATTTTTTTGATCCAAGGTGTTACGTGTAATGATATGATCAATTAAGCCATATTCTTTTGCACGTTCCGCAGTCATGAAGTTATCACGGTCGGTGTCTTTTTGAAGTACTTCAAGTGGCTGGCCTGTACGTTCTGCAAGAATGCCATTAAGTTTTTCACGAAGGAATAGGATGCGTTTGGCCGCAATTTCGATTTCAGTTGCTTGACCTTGTGCTCCCCCTAGAGGCTGGTGAATCATAACCTCCGCATTTGGAAGGGCGTAACGCTTGCCTTTTTCTCCAGCTGCTAGTAAGAAGGCACCCATTGAGGCAGCCATTCCAAGGCAAACAGTGGATACATTTGGTTTAATATATTGCATAGTATCGTAAATAGCCATTCCAGCAGTGATGCTGCCGCCAGGGCTGTTGATATAAAGCGTGATATCCTTTTCAGGGTTTTCAGCTTCCAAGAATAATAATTGTGCCACAATGCTGTTGGCAACATTATCATCAATAGCGCTGCCCAGCAAAATAATCCGATCTTTTAATAGGCGGGAATAAATGTCATACGCTCTTTCGCCGCGATTCGTTTGTTCAATGACTGTAGGAATCAAATTCATTCTTCTTCCTCCTTTGATTAGAAAAGGTAAAATCTTCTGTATTGTTATCATACACTGATGGTCAATAAAGGTCAAACATTTCGACTCTTATTTTGTTCGACAACTTTCCCTCATTCAGCATAACCAAACTGTTTCAATTTAAAACGTAAAATACCCCTTGCAAATCCCAACCGTTTGTCATATAATAATTAAGTCGCTGATGATAAGCCCTCGTAGTGCAATGGATAGCACGCAAGATTCCGGTTCTTGAAATTCGGGTTCGAGTCCTGACGAGGGCGTCATAAAAGCCTCATGTTCATTGATAACATGGGGTTTTTATTTTGCTCTTTTTTCAACTGTCATCATTTCCTCTTATTAAACCACATAATAGTTTAACATCATTCCTTTTACCATTTTGTTCTTTGGAAAGACCGAAATGTTCTTCAAAAAGCTTCACGTAACTCCTATAAACAGGTAAAATATGGATTAAGGGATATTAATAGTCATAGTATCAATACCTAATGGGGGAAATCTATGAAAATGAAAAATTCTATTACTGAACTGAAGCTGTCAGATAAGAAAAATCGCAGAAACTTTTTATCAGGACTTTTTTTGGGAAGTCTTTCATTCCTCACCTATTTTCTTTTCAAAAAGGAAGTAATCAGTGCTGAATCTGTAAAATCCGTTAATGGATTAATACCTGACGAAAGCGGGAATGTGCTTATAAATGGTTTAGAGGTAAGTAGTTTTGACTACCTCTCTTTAGATCGTTCCCTAGAGGGCGGAACAAATGATAAAGACAATTATAATCAATTGCTTGCCTTGGTAACGAACGCAAAAGAGACCAAAAAAGGTTTATATATTCCAAATGGGGAATACTACATTTCAAAGAGTCTGACTATTGACGGCATTCAAAATATTAAAATTGATGGAGACATAGTATTGGCCAAAGGCAAAGTGCTGGAGATGGCCTATGACAGCCGCTCGACAGACAGTCTCAATTGGCAGGTTAGCAAGGTAACAGGGAAACTTAGACTAAGTGGCATAAAAAATGGATGGATTCAGGTTTATGAAGCAGATGAACTAGAATTATTTGCCGATGGGGACGACCCTGCACGTGACAGTATTGCTTACTCCCAATTTGTGCTGGGTACAATTAATAAGCTAACCGTTCTTTCAGAGGGAAGAGAGACTGGCTGGATTAACGAAAATAACTTTTTGGGCGGAAGACTAAACAGCATTATCATTGACGGCAATTATGGGCACAACAATAATACATTTATCCGTCCATTCTTAGAAAGTGCCGAAATTACGATTAATAATGGTGAAAGCAACAAATTTGTCGGTGTTCGCCTTGAAGATGAAAATAAGATTTTCTTCAGCAGCAAAACGCATTCGAATATGATTATTCAGCAATGGGCTGGAATTCCGCGGTCCGGCTACGAAAGTATTGGGGCCACCGTAACAGATAAAGGGACAAATAATGTTTATATCCATGATTTATTGAGCGTTAAAGAAAGACTGAATTTGTTTACGGTCAATAATAAAACAAAAGTATTCAATGGGTCCTCAGAAAATGGAGCAAAGTTTCATGCAGGGCTGGATTTTTTGAAGGTTGAAGACTGGAAGGATGTTTATGAAACAGATCTTATACCTGTCATTAATGGCAGTATGTTTCGGTTGCACTCGGATCAAGCAAATTGGCGGCCGGTTATATCCGTCTTTGATGAACAAAGAAATCCAATCCAAGGGGCTGAAAAAGAATACGTTAGTATGGCAGGGTTTGATTGGCATAAAGAAGGATACTATGGGACCAATTCAAATGTGGCAGAGGCAATGGGCGTTGTTGCACAGCCCAAGGTCAAATACATTCAAATTAAAATAGCTTCTGGAAAACCGGCTGCTCCATTCCGTTTTATTTCGCTGTATATGATGATGGATAAGATCAAAGAAGCAGATTTGGCCGCACAAGTGGATACTAGCCCACGCCCGATTGCATTATCATCTGCCCCTGCTTCGGGATTTGCCAAAACAGGGCAACTTGTGAGTAAGAAAAAAGGAGGGATATGGACCTGTACCAAAAGTTTAGAAAGAAGAGTATCAGAAACGGCTTTAGCGGGGGCAGTGTCCATCTCGGTTAATGATGCAAAATCAATTGCTAATGGAGATGTAGTGGGAATTCTTTTAGATAATGGAGAAACCCATTGGACAACCGTTTCTAAATTGTCAGGCAGCTCGTTTTCCATTGAACCTTTGCCATCGAAGGCAAGTGCTGGACAGCGAATGGTGTTTAATGATTGGGTTTAACTTTGTACCGGACCCCAGTCCTGACATTCGGGCTGGGGTAAACCCGGGGAATGTTCTGACGGTGCTTTAACGTTTTATGGTCCTGAAATTCACTATACACCGCTCACATTTATACGAATGTCTTATTCACGAATTTCTTCCTTTCATGTAAAATAAACCAAAAGGGGGGATTTGGATGCAATTTAACGCAGGTTTATGGCAGCAACAAACTTTAAAGCCGGCCATGACACAAGAGCTGTCACAAGCAATTGCCCTGCTGCAATATTCGGTTGAGGAGCTAACGGCATTTTTGGAGAACAAGGAGCTCGAAAACCCGCTATTGCATCTGGAAAACGTTACGGTCCAGCCGATAAATCCCTTGATTGACCGCCAGCGCCGGAAACACCAAAAGATGGAGCGAAACTGGGTGGAACAAATAGCCGACCAGTCCATTTCACTTGAAGAACAGCTTATTTCCCAATTGGAGATAAAATCCATATCACTTGCACAACTAAAGGTAATCCGCTGCCTAATCCAACATTTAGATGAAAACGGTTACTTTTTGGGCGATTTAAATCAGATTGCGGGGGAACTGTCTGTCACTATGAATCTGGCAGAATCAGGCCTGGCGTGCATACAAACGCTTGACCCTGCTGGTATCGGCGCAAGAAGCCTTCAGGAGTGTCTGCTCCTGCAAATGAAAAGACGGAATCCCGATCATAAACTGGCGTTAACGATCATTTCAGAATACTTGGTTCCTTTGGCCGAGCGAAAATGGAAAACTATCGCCAAAGAGCTTCAAATCACCTTAAAAGACATACAAGAGGTATTTGACCAAATCCAGCTGCTCAACCCGAAGCCAGGGGCAGCTTTTAAAAATGAAAGATCTGCCTACATTATTCCTGATGTGATTGTGGAACAAATTGATGGTGGCTTGATTGTTAGATTAGTGGATGATTCCATTCCGAAAATCAGTTTTAATGAGTCCTATTATCAACAATTTCATAACAAGGACTCGCAAGTGAACCGTTTTTTACAGGAGAAACTTCAGGATTACCAATGGATTGTCAAAAGTATGGAGCAACGGAAGGAAACCCTGGTGAAAGTAGTCAAGAAAATCGTAGAAAAACAGCCTGGCTTTTTTCAGAAAGGGCCATCTTTTTTGACACCGATGACGATGAAAGAGGTGGCTGCTGAACTTCAAATCCATGAATCGACTGTGAGCAGGGCCATCAGGGAAAAATATGTCCAGACCCCTGCAGGGACCTTTGCATTAAAGACGTTTTTTACAAGCACCATCCAATCTATGGACAATGAAGAGAATATCTCTTCTACTCAAGCCAAAAATTTGATCCGTCAAATCATTGATAAGGAGAATAAAGAAAAGCCACTTTCCGATCAGGACATTATGGAAAAATTAATGGCTGTCGAAGGGCTGGTTATCTCAAGGCGCACCGTAGCTAAATATAGGGAGCAATTGGGAATCCCCTCTTCCTCAAAAAGAAAAAGGTTTAATTAAGTTACAAGAAAGGAACCAAAATAATGCCAACCACGATCACACTATATACCAGAAAAAGCTGCCCCCTTTGCGACAAAGCTAAACAAGCCCTAATGGAGCTTCGGGGTGAGTTCTTTTTTGAGTTTGAAGAAATTGATATTTATGATGACGATGAATTAACTGAACGCTTTGGCTTAATGATTCCTGTAGTATTTATAGATGGAAAACAGGCAGCCTATGGGCAAGTTAACAAATTTGACATAAGAGAGCGTTTGCAAAAAAATATATAGAACATATAGGTTGAATTTGGTTATCACTACTGCTAAAATGAAAAACGTAGTCAGGGTGATTTTTTTTAAAGCCCGTGGGACATAATATGTCTATGGTGGACATTTTCTGACCAACAGCATATTATAAAGGAGAAGGTTATCATGCAATCATTCATCGACATTGCAAAAAGATTATTACCCGATTTCCTTCAAGTCCTGCAAAAAAGATACTCGATACTACGATACATAGGCTTTATGCAGCCGGTCGGCCGAAGAAGTTTAGCTTCCAGCCTTGACATGACTGAACGGATTCTCCGCACTGAAGTAGAATTCCTCAAAGAGCATAACCTTATTTACACAAATAATGTAGGAATGAGTTTAACTCTTGAAGGGAAGAATTTACTGGAGGATCTTGAAGAGTTAATGCGAGAGCTAAAAGGGTTCGATGTTCTTGAAATGGAACTTAAGCATCGGCTTAGCATAAAAAAAGTCATTATTGTACCGGGTGACAGTGATGAATCGCCTATGGTGAAAAGTGAGCTTGGCAAGGCCTGCGCAGTATGCATGAAAAAGCTATTAACAGGTAAAAATATCATCGCTGTGACGGGTGGATCAACCATGGCTGCGGTAGCCAACAAATTATCTCCTGAACCAAATAATAAGGAGATTGTGTTTGTGCCGGCACGCGGCGGGGTAGGAGAGGACGTTCAAAATCAGGCTAACACGATTTGTTCAAAGATGGCGGAAAACGCGCATGCTAAACATCGTGTCTTTTATGTTCCTGATCAAGTTAGTCCTAAAATTTACGATTCCTTAATCCATGAACCGGGCATCCATGAAGTTTTAAATCTGATCCAGTCTGCCAACATAGTTGTGCATGGAATTGGGAATGCTATGACAATGGCCGAACGAAGGAAATCCAGCCCTGAGATTTTAGAAACATTAAAAACCGGTAATGCGGTTGGGGAAGCATTCGGCTACTACTTTAATGAACAAGGAGATATTGTTCATAAGGTCTTGACAATCGGATTGCAACTGGAAAACCTATCGAAAATTCCCAATGTCCTCGCTGTTGCCGGCGGGGCCTCAAAAGCAAAGGCTATTAAGGCCTATATGAAACAAGCACCGGAAGCGACCATCTTAATTACCGATGAAGGTGCCGCCAAAAGACTGTTAAAAGGTTAACAGTATTCACCCGAAAAACGTTTGAAAAAGGGTTACCCTTTTTATAAAAAATATCCACGTATACAAGGAGGAAATAATCATGACAGTAAAAGTTGGTATTAATGGTTTTGGACGTATTGGACGTAACGTATTTCGTGCAGCGTTAAATAACAGCAACATCGAAATTGTGGCAATCAATGACTTAACAGATGCTAAAATGCTTGCGCATCTTTTAAAATATGATACAGTTCACGGAACTCTTTCCGAGGATGTAACTGTTGACGGCGAATATTTAGTTGTTGGCGGCAAAAAAGTAAAGGTTATCGCTGAGCGCGATCCTGCACAACTTGGCTGGGGCAACCTTGGCGTAGATGTAGTAGTTGAGTCTACTGGCCGTTTCACAAAGCGTGAAGATGCTGCAAAACACCTTGAAGCAGGCGCTAAAAAAGTTATCATTTCTGCTCCAGCAACTAACGAAGACATCACAATCGTTATGGGTGTTAACGAAGACAAATACGATGCAAATAACCATCATGTATTATCTAACGCTTCTTGTACTACAAACTGCTTGGCTCCATTTGCAAAAGTATTAAACGATACTTTTGGTATCAAGCGCGGTATGATGACAACTGTTCACTCGTACACTAATGACCAACAAATCCTTGATTTGCCACATAAGGACTACCGTCGTGCACGTGCAGCAGCTGAAAACATGATTCCAACTTCAACTGGTGCTGCTAAAGCCGTAGCTTTAGTATTACCTGAATTAAAAGGCAAATTGAATGGTATGGCTATGCGTGTTCCAACTCCAAACGTTTCTATCGTTGACCTAGTTGCAGAATTAGAAAAAGACGTTACTGTTGAAGAAGTAAACTCTGCATTAAAAGCAGCAGCTGAAGGTCCACTAAAAGGAATCCTTGCTTTCAGTGATCTTCCATTAGTATCTAGTGATTACAACGGTGCTACTGTTTCTTCAACTGTTGATGGATTATCTACAATGGTTCTTGAAGGCAACATGGTAAAAGTATTGTCTTGGTATGATAACGAAGTTGGTTACTCCAACCGTGTAGTTGACCTAGTTGATTACATCGCTGCAAAAGGACTTTAATCCATTATTGGATTGAAATTCCGATTTCGTAACGACTACTATTAATACGGTGTTTCCAAACGGGGAGTGGGGAGAATTCCCCCACTCCTTTTCTCATGAAAAGTAATAGGAGGACCAGTCGATGAACAAAAAATCAGTAAAAGATATCGATGTAAAAGGTAAACGCGTTTTTTGCCGAGTGGATTTTAACGTACCCATGCAGGATGGAAAAATCACGGATGATACAAGAATTCGCGCCGCGCTCCCAACCATTCAGTATTTAACAGAACAAGGGGCAAAAGTTCTTCTCGCCAGCCACCTTGGACGCCCAAAAGGAAAAGTTGTCGAAGAAATGCGGTTGACACCAGTTGCTGCAAGGCTTTCTGAACTGCTTGGAAAAGAAGTCAAAAAAGCCGATGAAGCTTATGGCGATTCCGTTAAAGGATTAATTGACACATTAAACGAAGGGGATGTTTTACTATTAGAAAACGTCCGCTTCTATCCTGGTGAAGAAAAGAACGATCCTGAGCTTGCCAAGTCATTTGCTGAACTCGCAGATGTTTATGTGAACGATGCATTTGGTGCTGCACACCGTGCCCATGCTTCAACAGAAGGGATTGCGCATCACCTTCCAGCAGTATCTGGCCTGTTAATGGAAAAGGAACTAGATGTTTTAGGAAAAGCTCTATCCAATCCAGAACGCCCATTTACAGCCATTATCGGTGGAGCAAAAGTAAAAGACAAAATTGGTGTCATCGAAAATCTTTTAGAATTAGTAGATAATTTGATTATCGGCGGTGGACTTGCCTATACCTTTGTTAAGGCACAAGGACATGAGGTCGGCAAATCTTTGCTAGAAGCAGACAAAATTGATTTGGCCAATTCCTTTATAGCTAAGGCAAAGGAAAAAGGTGTCAACTTCTATATGCCAGTTGATGTTGTGGTAGCAGATGATTTTTCAGCAGATGCCAACACAAAAGTTGTCAGCATCGAAGAAATACCTGCAGAATGGGAAGCACTTGATATTGGTCCCAAAACCCGTGATATTTACCGAGATGTCATTCAAAATTCCAAACTTGTCATCTGGAACGGACCAATGGGCGTATTTGAAATCGATACGTTTGCAGAAGGTACCAAAGCGGTTGGCCAAGCACTTGCAGATGCTGAAGGCACATACTCAGTCATTGGCGGCGGTGATTCAGCTGCAGCTGTTGAAAAGTTTGGATTAGCAGATAAAATGAGCCACATTTCTACAGGCGGCGGAGCTTCCTTAGAATTTATGGAAGGCAAAGCGTTACCGGGTGTTGTGGCATTAAACGATAAGTAAGTTAATCAAGAAAGGATGTTCCAGTATGCGTAAACCAATCATTGCAGGTAACTGGAAGATGAACAAAACACTTCCTGAAGCAAAAAGTTTTGCTGAGGAAGTAAAAGGTCTTATACCTGCTTCAGACAAGATGGACTCGGTTATTTGTGCGCCGGCATTATTTTTACAAAGCTTGTTAGAAGTAACCGAAGGCAGCGAAGTAAAAATAGGTGCACAAAACATGCACTTTGAAGAAAGCGGTGCGTTCACAGGCGAAATCAGCCCGAAAGCACTTGCAGACCTGGGTGTTCACTATGTGATTATCGGCCATTCTGAGCGCCGGGAAATGTTTAATGAAACCGACGAATCAGTAAACAAAAAGGTTCAATCAGCCTTTAAATATAATTTGACCCCAATCGTTTGCTGCGGTGAAACACTTGAACAGCGTGAGAACGGTGAAACCAATCAATTAGTCGGCGATCAAGTAGCCAAAGCGCTGCAAGGTTTGACAGAAGAGCAAGTAAAACAAACTGTTATCGCTTATGAGCCTATCTGGGCGATTGGAACAGGAAAATCTTCAACATCTGCAGATGCAAATGAGGTTTGTGCCCACATCCGTCAGGTAGTTGGCAAAGAGTTTTCTGAAGACGTGGCAAATGCCGTTCGCATTCAGTACGGCGGCAGCGTGAAGCCGGAAAATATTAAAGAATACATGGCGCAGCCTGATATCGACGGTGCTTTAGTCGGCGGTGCCAGCCTTGAGCCGCAATCATTTTTAAAATTGCTGGAGGCGGGCCAATATGAGTAAAGCTCCAGTAGCCCTTATCATTCTTGATGGTTTTGGATGCAGGGATGAAGTAAAAGGGAACGCGGTTGCCCAGGCCAAAAAACCAAACTTTGACCGTTTATGGGAGAACTTCCCACACACTCACCTAACTGCCAGCGGTGAAGCTGTGGGTCTTCCGGAAGGACAAATGGGTAACTCTGAGGTTGGCCACTTAAATATCGGCGCAGGACGAATTGTTTACCAAAGCTTAACCCGTGTAAACATTTCGATTCGAGAAGGCGAGTTTGTTCAGAATGAAACCTTCCTTGGCGCAATGGATCATGTAAAGAAAAATGGAACTGCCCTGCATTTGTTTGGCTTGTTATCTGATGGCGGTGTACATAGCCATATTAACCATATGTTTGCCCTGCTTAAGCTTGCGAAAGCAGAGGGCGTTGAAAAAGTTTATATTCATGCGTTCTTAGATGGACGTGATGTCGGTCCGAAAACAGCACCGACATACATTCAGGAGACATTGGACAAAATGAAGGAGTATGGGATCGGCGAATTCGCAACCATTTCTGGACGTTATTATTCGATGGATCGTGACAAGCGTTGGGAACGTGTTGAAAAATCATACCGCGCCATGGTATACGGCGAGGGACCAACCTATACCGATCCATTGCAATTGGTCGAGGACTCTTACTCTCATGGAATCTTTGATGAATTCGTCATTCCTTCGGTAATTACTAAAGAAGACGGCCAGCCGGTTGCAACCATCCAAGATAACGATGCAGTCATCTTTTATAACTTCCGTCCGGACCGGGCGATTCAGATTTCAAATACATTTACGAACAAGGACTTCCGTTCATTTGACCGAGGGCCAAAGCATCCTAATGATCTATATTTTGTCTGCTTAACCCACTTCAGCGAATCAGTTGACGGGTATGTTGCGTTTAAACCAACTAACTTGGATAATACTTTGGGTGAAGTGCTGGCCCAAAATAATTTGAAGCAATTACGGATCGCAGAAACGGAAAAGTATCCGCACGTTACCTTCTTCATGAGCGGCGGTCGTGAAGCGAAATTCCCTGGTGAGGAACGGATTTTAATCAACTCACCAAAGGTTGCTACCTATGACCTTAAACCGGAAATGAGTGTTTATGAAGTAACGGAAGCTTTGACAAAAGAAATCAGTGCTGATAGGTTTGACGCGATTCTCCTGAACTTCGCTAACCCAGATATGGTTGGGCATTCAGGTAAGCTTGAACCAACGATCAAAGCAATTGAGGCTGTAGACGAATGCTTAGGAAAAGTGGTTGATTTAATTCTTGAAAAAGGCGGAGCAGCGATCATTACGGCTGACCATGGTAACGCTGATGAAGTGGTTACACTTGAAGGCGACCCAATGACTGCCCACACCACGAACCCTGTACCGGTCATCGTGACGAAGCAAGGCGTTGAATTACGTGACGGCGGTATTTTAGGTGACTTGGCACCAACCATGTTGGAGCTGTTAAATGTTCAGCAACCTGCTGAAATGACTGGAAAATCAATAATTAAAAAATAAATTTATTTTAAATAATAAGGAGAGATTTTACAATGCCATATATTGTTGACGTTTATGCTCGTGAAGTATTAGATTCCCGCGGTAACCCTACTGTTGAAGTAGAAGTGTTCACTGAATCAGGCGCTTTCGGACGCGCATTAGTACCAAGTGGTGCTTCTACTGGTGAATACGAAGCAGTAGAACTTCGTGACGGTGACAAAAGCCGTTACCTTGGAAAAGGTGTACAAAAAGCAGTAGATAACGTAAATGAAATCATTGCACCAAAATTGATTGGTGAAGGCTTCAGCGTTTTAGACCAAGTTTCTATCGATAAAGCGATGATCGAGCTTGATGGAACAGAGAATAAAGGTAAATTAGGTGCTAACGCCATTCTTGGTGTATCCTTAGCAGTTGCCCATGCAGCAGCAAACTACCTTGATGTTCCTTTATATCAATACCTTGGCGGCTTCAATGCAAAACAGCTTCCAGTGCCAATGATGAACATCGTAAACGGTGGAGAGCATGCGGATAATAACGTAGATATTCAAGAATTCATGATTATGCCAGTTGGAGCTCCTAACTTCAAAGAAGCACTTCGTATGGGCGCTGAAATTTTCCATACGTTGAAATCGGTTCTTAAAGCAAAAGGTCTTAACACTGCTGTTGGCGATGAAGGCGGATTTGCACCAAACTTAGGTTCAAACGAAGAAGCTCTTCAAACAATTGTGGAAGCTATTGAAAAAGCAGGCTACAAGCCAGGAGAAGAAGTAAGACTAGCAATGGATGCTGCTTCTTCTGAGTTCTATAACAAAGAAGATGGAAAATACCATCTTGCAGGTGAAGGCGTTGTGAAAACTTCTGCAGAAATGGTTGACTGGTACGAGGAACTTTGCAATAAATACCCAATCATCTCTATCGAAGATGGTCTAGATGAAAACGACTGGGAAGGCCACAAGCTGCTAACTGAGCGCCTTGGCAAAAAAGTTCAATTAGTGGGTGACGATTTATTCGTTACTAATACGAAGAAGCTTGCTGAAGGTATTGAAAAAGGAATTGGCAACTCTATCCTAATCAAAGTTAACCAAATTGGTACGCTTACAGAAACTTTTGATGCCATTGAAATGGCGAAACGTGCTGGCTACACTGCAGTTGTTTCTCACCGTTCTGGTGAAACTGAAGATGCTACAATCGCTGATATCGCGGTTGCTACAAACGCTGGTCAAATTAAAACAGGTGCTCCATCACGTACTGACCGTGTAGCAAAATACAACCAATTGCTTCGTATCGAAGACCAATTAGGCGAAACTGCACAATTCAACGGTATCAAGTCTTTCTACAACCTAAGCAAGTAATCTTTTTATTAAAGGCATCCATGTTTTCATGGGTGCCTTTTTATCGTTTAATGGAGGGTTCTGTCCTCTAATGTCCGGGTAGACGGCTAGTTTGCCAAAAGCTGTCACAATGCATCTATTGTTAAAACCACGATAATATGGTAAATTTAAAATATTGTGAGCATGTACGTTTCTACAGGAGGTGCACTTTATGCATACATTTTTAGTCATTTTATTAATTATCGTCTGTATTGCCCTTATTGCGGTTGTTTTGCTTCAATCAGGTAAAAGCGCCGGGTTATCAGGTGCCATTTCCGGTGGTGCGGAATCCCTTTTCGGAAAGCAAAAAGCGCGTGGGATCGATTTGATTTTGCACAGGATTACAGTAGTACTATCAGTACTATTCTTCCTACTGGCTCTTGGCGTAACCTATTTCCAAATCTAAATACCAAAAAAACCTGGCCGAATACAAGCCAGGTTTTTTTATTCTAATGATCATAGACTGTCTTGGCGACAAAATTGTCGGCCCAGAAGCAAAAACTGTCGTCAAGAAGGGGCCTTGGCGACAAAAATGTTAGTCCAGAGGCAAAAACTGTCGTCAAGAAAGGGACTGTGGGGACAAAATTTGTTAGTGAAAGATAGCCTACATTATTATTCCCAAGGTAAAAAAACTGTCTACCTGTTCCTTTGTACCCGCCATCAAGCCTTTTTGGTGGAATGTTGCCCCCATTAATGCTTAAACTAAAACAAGAGAATTTTAGTACATAAAGGAGTTTTGCATCATGAAATTAGCATTGCCAAAACCATTTACGTTTGAAGGAGGAAAGCGGGGAGTTCTGTTGCTTCATGGCTTCACGGGTAACTCATCCGACGTTCGGATGCTAGGCCGCTTTCTTGAAAATAAGGGCTACACTTGCCATGCCCCCCACTATAAAGGCCACGGTGTGCCACCCGAAGAACTGGTTCTGACCGGACCGGAAGATTGGTGGCAGGACGTTTTGGCAGGATATCATTATTTGAAAAAAAAGGGCCACGAGGAAATTGCCGTTGCCGGTCTTTCACTAGGTGGGGTATTTTCTTTAAAATTGGGATACACTGTACCTATAAAAGGAATTGTACCTATGTGTGCCCCGATGCATATAAAAAGTGAAAAGATTATGTACGAGGGCGTGCTGGAGTATGCCCGGGAGTTTAAGAGACGAGAAGGAAAATCGGAGGAACAAATTGAATTAGAGATGAACGAGTTTAAAAAGACTCCGATGAACACGTTAAAAGCTTTACAGGAACTGATTGCAGATGTCAGGGGAAATGTCGATATGATTTACGCCCCGACATTTGTGGTTCAAGCGCGCCACGATAAAATGATCAATACCGAAAGTGCCAATATAATTTATAACAACATTGAAACGGACTTGAAGCAAATGAAATGGTACGAGGAGTCAGGCCACGTCATCACGCTGGATAAAGAACGGGAACAGCTGCATGAAGACGTGTACGCCTTTTTGGAAAAGCTCGATTGGCACGAATAAGATTCCTTACGAAGGAGGGATATTTTTGGATCATATCCAAAATCATATTGAAAAATTAATGAATTATATGAAGGACGAGGCATACAAACCACTAACTGTCCAAGAGCTTGAAGCGGCATTTGGGATAGAGGACTCGGGCGACTTTAAAGAGTTTGTCAAAGCCCTTGTCCAAATGGAAGAAAAAGGGCTTGTTGTCCGGACCAGGGCCAACCGATATGGCCTGCCGGGAAAAATGAACCTAATCCGTGGAAAACTGACGGGACATGCCAAGGGATTTGCCTTTGTGATTCCGGAGGAACCAGGGATGGATGATATTTTTATTCCCCCGACGGAAATTAACAATGCCATGCACGGTGATACGGTTCTAGTTCGGGTCACTTCTGAAACCTCCGGTCAGCGCCGGGAAGGCAGCGTCATCCGGATAGTCGAAAGAGGCACGAAACAAATCGTTGGGACTTATGTGGAAAGCAAAAACTTCGGGTTTGTCATTCCCGATGATAAAAAATTTGCCAGTGATATTTTTATTCCAAAAGAAGCTTCCAAGGGAGCAGTCGAAGGGCATAAAGTCGTTGTGGAACTGACCTCCTATCCGGAGGGAAGAAAAAGTGCCGAGGGGGAAGTCGTTACCATCCTCGGCCATAAAAACGACCCTGGTGTGGATATTCTTTCGGTTATACATAAGCATGGCCTTCCCATGGCCTTTCCGGACGAAGTGTTGCAGCAGGCCAATGAAACACCTGATACGATTGATGAAAGTGAGCTCGCCAATCGGCGGGATTTACGAAATGAAGTCATTGTGACCATCGATGGCGCGGATGCGAAAGATTTGGATGACGCCGTTACGGTAACCAAATTGGATAACGGGAACTACAAGCTTGGTGTTCATATTGCCGATGTTAGTTATTACGTCCAAGAGGGGACACCAATTGACCGAGAGGCTGCGGACAGGGCTACCAGTGTTTATTTGGTGGATCGTGTAATCCCGATGATTCCGCACCGATTATCCAATGGAATTTGTTCGCTTAATCCAAAGGTGGATCGTCTGGTGCTATCATGTGAAATGGAAATTGACTCATCTGGCAACGCGGTTTCCCATGAAATTTTTCAAAGTGTCATCAAGACAACGGAACGGATGACCTATCATGATGTCAACCTGATACTTGTTGATAAGGATGAGGAGACACGGGCACGGTATGAGTCGCTTGTCCCGATGTTTGAATTAATGGAAGAACTCGCGGCAATTCTCCGCAATAAACGGATGACCCGCGGTGCGATTGATTTTGATTTTAAAGAATCAAAGGTCTTGGTCGATGAGGAAGGAAAACCGACCGAGGTGATTTTGCGCGATCGGTCCGTTGCCGAGCGGCTGATTGAGGAATTTATGCTGGCAGCCAATGAAACGGTGGCCGAGCACTTCCATTGGATGGACGTGCCGTTTATTTACCGTATTCACGAAGACCCGAAAGAGGACAAACTTCGAAAGTTTTTCGAGTTTATTACCAACTTTGGTTACATTGTCAAGGGTACCGCAAACAATGTCCACCCACGGGCACTTCAGGAGATTATTGAAGAAGTGCAGGGCAAGCCGGAGGAAATGGTCATATCCACTGTGATGCTGCGTTCGATGCAGCAGGCAAAATACGATCCGGACAGTTTAGGTCACTTTGGGCTATCGACCCAGTTTTATACCCATTTTACGTCTCCCATCCGCCGTTATCCGGATACCATCGTGCACCGGTTGATCAGAACTTATTTAATCGAGGGCAAGCTCGATGAGACGACACGGGAAAAATGGAATGCCCAACTGCCGGAAATCGCCCAGCATTCCTCTAAAATGGAGCGCCGTGCTGTCGATGCCGAGCGGGAAACAGATGAATTGAAAAAAGCGGAGTTCATGCTGGACAAAATTGGTGAGGAGTTTGACGGTATTATCAGTTCTGTCACTAACTTTGGCATGTTCGTCGAACTGCAAAACACCATTGAAGGTCTCGTCCATGTCAGCTATATGACAGATGACTATTACCGCTTTGATGAACGCCATTACGCGATGATTGGAGAACGGACCGGGAAGGTATTCCGGATTGGCGATGAAATTACCGTCCGGGTCATCAATGTGAATAAAGAAGAACGGTCAATTGATTTTGAAATTGTCGGCATGAAGGGCACACCCCGCCGGGAACGCCCCGCCGCTCCGAAAGTGTTCAAAACCGGAAGTGATACCCAAAAGCCGCGCCGCAATAAACAAGGCGAACGGCCGGCAGAGGCAGGCGGAAAACAGGGAGCAAGGCCGAAAAAGAAACGCAAGCATTATGAGAACGTTCCGATTTCCAAAAGCACAAAACGTAAAAAGAAGAAACGGTAGTAATATGAGGGCCGCTTTGGACGGCCCTCTTTTCGTTGTACGATGCAGTTTATTTTGTTAAAATATAAGTCATAGATTTGAGGTGAAAAAATGCCAAAAGGTGAAGGGAAAACAGTTGCTCAAAATAAAAAGGCCTATCATGATTATTTTATCGAGGAAACCTACGAGGCTGGACTTGTGCTTCAAGGAACCGAAATTAAGGCGATTCGTGCCGGACGCGTGAACCTGAAAGATTCGTATGTGAGGATACAAGACGGAGAAGCCGTGATTTTTGGAATGCATGTTAGTCCATATGAACAGGGAAACCGCTATAATCATGATCCTTTACGGACACGCAAGTTGCTGCTCCATAAAAAGGAAATCATGAAGCTGTTCGGTGATTCCAAAGAATCGGGCTTTGCGATCATTCCGCTAAAGCTTTATCTTAAAAATGGCTATTGCAAGGTATTAATCGGGTTGGCCAAAGGGAAAAAGAACTACGATAAACGGGAAGATTTGAAGAAAAAAGAAGCCAAACGTGAAATTGAACGTGCTTTCCGAGAACGCCAAAAGATGTAATCAGTGTTACTCTAAATTTCCAATTTATTTACAGTTACTTACAATTGAAAAATACTTCAAGTGTGGTATAATAAGTTTGTCGCTAAGATGCGACACAAACTTTAGCTCAACAACTTGCCAGTTTCCTAAACGTCTTGCTGAGGTTATCAGCACATTTTATAATGGGGACGCTACGGATTCGACAGGGGTAGTTCGAGCTTAGGTTGCGAGTCGAGGGGGTCGGCCTCGTTAAAACGCCAAAGCCAATAACTGGCAAAACTAACAATAACTTAGCTTTCGCTGCTTAATAGCGCTTAGGCTGTTCGCCCCTCCATTGCCTGTGTGGTAGGGTAGCGGACTCACTCTTAGCAGGCTACGCCGGATTCCACCGTCTGAGGATGAAGGAAGAGAACAACCAGACTAGCTGACCGGACGCCGGTCGATAGGCAAAAGGCTCAGCGAAGCGCCAATATATCGACTACACTCGTAGAAGCTTAAGTGCCGATATCTTTGGACGTGGGTTCGATTAAGTTTTAGTCGCCTCGTGTGGTAACATGCGAGTGATAATCCGGCTTTATCGGTGAAACCTAAGTCACTTTTTGTGATAAGGCAATGCCGAGCGGTATGTGGAGTAATCCAACAGCCGTGTATCGACTTATAGGCCGCCAATTTAAGTGGTGGTACTAGGATGCGTAACGCTTACCTGAATGGTAAAATTCTTGTTTCGCATAAGACGCCGGAGAACCTGTGGTACAGGTTCAAGATATAGTCAGTGCCATGACGAAAGCATGGAAGAGCACGTCCCACCGTCTCCACCATACATAGGTGGATAACAAGGCTAGCAGAAATGCTGGTCTTTTTTATTTATATCTTAAAAAAGTCGGCTAAATCCTGATGCGGTACGTTTCACGCTGATATTGACTGTAACGGCAGCTATAACATAAAGCTGAGAAAAATGGACTTTCAGAGAAAAAGAATACCCGTCAAATGACGGGTATTTCATTTGTATAGATCTTTTAGAAATCCAGAAGAATCTGAAAAACTCATCGAGTTAATTCATAAACCGCTTTTGCATAAATCGTCATGGCTTGGAACATTTTTTCTAACTCAACATGTTCATTCGGTTGATGTTCAGTTTTGAGTTGGTCGGGGAAAATGGCTCCGAATGCCACAAAGTTTTCCATCGCACGGGCATAGGTCGCACCTCCGGATGAAATCGGTTCTGACCCCAAATCCCCGGTCACTTCTTGGTAAACATTCATCAGAGTTTTAACCAAAAAATGATCCTTTGGAATGTAAATGGAGTTTAGAAAATCGTATTCCTTGTATTCCAAACCGTACTTGTTGGCGGTCGTAGAAAGCTGGTCAGCAATGGTTTGTTTATCCACCGTAACCGGAATTCGGATATCAATGGACAATCTTTCAACATCCCTGGTCATGTCCAGTTTACCAACATTGAATTTTAAATTTCCGGAAACATCGTCCTCACATTTTCCAAAAATTTGACTGGCGAATGCATCTTCCTTTACCAGGTCATTAATAAAATCAATCACTTTAGATGAGTAACCAATTTTCTTTAATCCAATTAATAAACGGTTAATGGCATTGATCCCTGTTTCCGCCACTTGAGCATGCACTGCTTTTCCCAGGACAACGATTTCCCCATCCTTCATTTCATACTCATAGCCCAACTCCTGTAAGGCATTCTTCAACTCGGCATTTTTGGGACCGCTATAGCTGGCGGTATCCGGCACTGCATTAAAGGAATTACCGGCGTTGATTTGTAATGATGATTCATTTATTCCCTCTAACTGCACCTGGAGTAAGCCTTTTTCAGCAAAAACGAGCGGGAAAACGGAGTCAGGAGCAAAACCCATCGCAGGTAGCTCCTCTAACTCGCTGTAGCGGTTCATACAGCGCCAAAGTGATTCTTCATCAGTGCCAAAAATAAATCGGACACGTTTACGAAAAGTTACGCCAAGATTCATTAAAGCTTTGACCGCGAACAAAGCGGCCAATGTCGGGCCTTTGTCATCTTGAGTTCCGCGTCCATACATGTTGCCGTTCTTAATGATAGGCTCGAAGGGCGGTGATAACCATTTGTCTAATTTTCCGGCGGGAACGACATCAAGATGCCCTAGAATGCCGATCATTTCCTCTCCTTCGCCAATCTCGGCATAGCCATAATAGCCTGCCGGGTCACAGTAGGTTTTGAAACCCAGCTGCTCGGAAATCTCCAACGCCTTCTTGAGAGCCGAATCGATAGGCTGGCCAAATGGAAAGCCTGGCTCGGTTTCTTGAATGTAGCTTGGAATGGAGACAAGCTCCATTAATGCCTGATGAAAATTGGCTTCTATATTTTTTAATTCTGCCGTTATAAGTGATAAATTGACCATGATGTCCTCCAGTACAATAATCCATGTTGTATTACTCTTACTGATTTTAGCGTTAATCAACCAGACCTTTCAACTTTTATATATAAAAAGGCGTGTCTTAAATGAGTTTTTAAGACACGCCGCTTTAACGATTTATAATACTAATTGAGAAAAAATTGGCAGGTTGAGTGGGACATCTCCGACATCACCTGGAACTTTCACTTCAAGAAAGGTGGCATTGATGGTTTTCTCATCTGCAGATAGGGAGTCAATTCTAAATGCTGCAAATCCTAATATGACGACCGTACTTTTTCCTGAACCCGTGTCACTAATAATGGGAACATACACCACTTGGCCGATTTTATTTTTAATCGCAGGTAGAATGTTCTCGCTTTTGGTAGAGATGCCGGTTTTGGTATCTACTTGCTGCCCGACGGATACGTCATAGGGAAATCCATTTTCAATAAATTCTCCAACAGATTTCGATCCACTGTTCGTCTTTCCATCGGCATCTGTATCGGAGCTTTTGCTGCTCATTGTGGAACTGGTGCAATCAAAGTCATCGATACCGTTCACCTTACAAATTTTTCCGTATAATTTTCCGTCCGGCATGATGGAGCTGAAATCAAGATAGCTGTAATTGCCCTGTTTACCTCCACCAGGTTCATATAGGAGCTGATACTCCGTTTCACCTTTTTCCTGTTTCTCTTTAAAATCATCTACTGGCAAACCGATTGGGATCACTCCCGCCTCAGCTTTAGCTATTTGTCCTATGTTGACTCTTGCAGTTGCTTTGACCTCGGTCAGCTTACCCATTCCTAAAACAGGCATTAGCAGCAATGAAACGTTTTCTTTTCCAGTTACTTGGACGTATTCCACGTTTTGGTCATCATCATGTTCAGCAATCGGGCTGTAGGTGATATTATTGCTGACCGAATCATCTTCATCATCATAGTTGTTTTCAGAAATTGCCTCTGCGTTGCCTGTTGCAATGGAATAATTGAATGCGCCTCGTGATTTATAATCGTCGATCATCGCATCCGCCCCGGCAAGCACACCGGCATCGACTGCCTTTTGCAATTGCGACTTGGCGATATACAGTCTCCCTCCATCAATTGCCAGGCCAGCAAAGCCTATTAATACCACTAATAGAATCGGAAAAATTGCCATGGATTGACCTTTTTCATCAGCAAAAACCCTTTTTAGCAAAAAAAATGCCTCCTTTCATCTTTTTGTTCTTTATAAAGAATTATAGTGCGTATCCCAGACTTTGTACAGAGAAAATAAGAACAGTCTAGCAAGGAAATTGAATGAAGCTGCCTACCTTAATAGTTAAATTATGAATGGTTCCTGCTGGTAGTTCCAGCGTAGAATAGGCATTCTTCAGGGGTTTGGTCATTTTCCATGGCTTAAGGTCAGAGTAGAGGCCAACCACTTCTTGGCGTTCGTTTAAAAGGACAACATCAATCGAAAATTTCATAAAAAACATATGAACAGCATTACAGGGCACAATCCAAAGTCCTTCATTCGTAATCGGTTCCATTCGAAACATGTATCCTTTAAGTCTAGTAAAAAATGAATCCGCTTTATTAATTTGGTAAGGTATGGCGATTGTTCTCTTTTTCATTTACAAGACTCCTTACTTTTTTTGTTGTGTTCATTATATTGTATTTTTTGTTCAATTAAAAGAACGAAAAACTAAGAAAAAAGGAGAAAAACAGAGAATTAAATTAGTTAACAAGTGAAAATAGGTAAATTTGACTAAAAGTGGAATTTTTCAAAATAGTAAGTTCGATATATACTCAAGTCAAGTTCTAAATACAGAACGACAAAACAAAACCTATTAAGGAGGAAAAGAAATGCTAGAAAAAATGAAAAATCTTGTTGTTGAAGAAGAAGGGCAAGCGTTAACTGAGTACGGGTTGATCATTGCACTAGTGGGAATCGCCTGCATAGCTGTCTTAGGTTACTTGGGAGATGAATTATTTAATAAGTTAAAAGTTGTAAAGGATGCAATTAAAAATTCTTAATAATATCTATAAGCCCTGCTTTGGCAGGGCTTATTAGTAAGATTTGGAGATGATGAAAATGGAGTTTATCGTATTATTTTTAACTCTGGGAATTTGCCTTGTTACTGATATTAAATCCAGAAAAATATTAAATATCGTTACTCTTCCTACCATACTATTTGCATTGATATATTCTATTTTTACCAATGGGTTAGAAGGCTTTTTATTTTCAGGAAAAGGGTTATTAGTAGGATTTATCTTTTTATTTATCCCTTATTTATTGGGGGGGATGGGAGCCGGAGATGTAAAGCTTATGGCAGCTATCGGTGCTCTTATGGGAACAGAATTCGTATTTAACTCTTTTATTTTCACAGCTCTGATTGGCGGTGCAATTGGGCTTTTTTTAATCATTAAGAAAAATGGATTTATAACTCTTATTAAATCAATCTACTTAAATATCGTTTATTTTAGAAATAATATTGGTTCTATTATTTTATCTAAAGCAAAAGATGGCAGAAGCATATCCTTTCCATATGGCATTGCCATTGTATTTGGTACATTGTGTTCAGTTGTTTGGAGCAGATTCTAATGAAACTTGAAAATGGTCAATCACTGGTTGAATTTGCCCTTATACTTCCTATTTTCATTATGTTATTATTCGGCATTATCGACTTTGGCCGCGCGTTTCATGCCTATTTAACCATTGATCATGCAGGTAGAGAAGCAGCACGTGCAGCAAGTATTGGTAAAAGTGATTCACAAGTCAAACAAATTGCTATGAACCAAGGGACAAGTATCCACTTAAACGAAGCATGGGTCAGTGTTTCAACTAAAACAGAGGGAACAGATAAAGTTGCAACGATTACCATTTCCTATCCTTTCCAATTTATCACTCCGGTACTTGGACCGCTTGTTAAGACTATGGAACTGAAAGACGAAACACAAATGAGAATAGAATAGAACGCTAATTATTGAGAAGACGGCTGTTGTTCTTATCGGACTATACAATGAAACACAGCTTTAATAATAGATGCAAAAAACGGTAAGAGTTAAATACCTAGATACAGGAGGACGAAATGGATACGAAAAAAATTTGGATAGTATCGTTTGTTATCGGCTTAATGGCAGCAGGAGTCCTTTACATAACTGTTTTTGCAAAAGAAGATTCACCCAAGCCGGCCATAGCATCGGTCAGCGATGAAGGGACAAAAGAAAAAGAACAAACGTCCCAAGAAAAAACTGAAAAACAGAAACAGTCGGAAAAAGATAAGGCGCTGGCAAGAGAATTTACCAATCCAATTGCCGATGTAAGCAAAGGCAAGCGGGCCATATCCATCAAAGTAGATTTAGACAGCGGGGTTTCCGGATATGTGGCCCCGAATTCCATGGTAGATGTAATTGCTTATGAAACAGACAAAGATGATGCAACAAAAAAAGAATATAAATCAGCGGTTTTAGCGCTTGAAAACGTCAAAGTATTGACATCCGGCCAATCTTCAGATGATAAAGAAGGGGCGCTTAAATATCAAACCGTCACATTGGAAGTAACGGTGGAGGAAGGAATCACCCTGAGCTTAGCTTCCAAGGATAAGGATGGGTTCTATTTAATGCTGCGCAATCAAGATGATGCCGAAACTGGAAAAGCCGGGATGAAACAGACAAGAGAAGTAATTAAAGAAGATAAAGAGGAGGAGAAACAATGAGTATAAATTGGGTTTATTTTTCCGATACAGCTTCTTCTCTTGGAGAGGTGAAAACCTTTCTGGAAAAACAGTTGTATTCATTGTACGAAACCAATGAAATGAAGCAGCTGGACTCACTATTGAGAGAATCCAATCAAACGGTTCTATTCCTGGATGCCAATACACAATACAATAACTACAGTCTTTGTCGGGAAATTTCAGCCATTTATCCGCATGTCTATATTATTTTGATGGTGTCAGAAGAAAGAGAGGACCTGAAAAAGGCGATGCTGATGGGTGCTTCTGATACTCTCCGTACTCCATATAATCTCGAAGGGCTTTCAGAAGCTGTAGCGCATGCAAAAAGATTTATGCAGCATCGTGCGAAAATGGATCATTCTCCTAATCTAGTAAAAGAAAAGAGCAGGGTCATTGCCATTACTAGTCCAAAAGGCGGTGTAGGCAGAACTTCATTCACGGTTAATCTTGCCGTAGCATTTGCCAAAATGGGAAACAAAGTCGCTGTGATTGATGGAAACCTGCAATTTGGGGAAGTTGGGGTCTATTATAATGTGAAACCCAAAAGAACGATTTATGAATGGGTAAAGGAAGCATATGGCCGTCCTAACTACTCCATCACCCAATATATGACTGAATTGGATGTCGATGTTACCGTTCTTGCCGCTCCGCCCAGGCCTGAGTTTTTCGAGGGAATCTCTGAAAAACATATCCATGATGCAATTGAAGAGGCGAAGCAGTTATTTGATGTCATCCTCATTGATATGCCGGTTTATTTATCGGAGATTCATTTGCGGTGTTTGGCCATAGCAGACGAGATTTTACTATTATCGTTAAATGAAATTTCGGGGCTGCGCCTATGTCAGCTGTACTTAGATACTTTAGAGAATGTTCATTTAAAGGATAAGGCAAAACTAGTATTAAACCGCTACGGAAAGGGCCAAGGGCTTGAATTGAAAAGGATAGAAGAGATCCTGGGTACCAAAGTTTTTCATACTCTTCCCGATCAGCCGAATGTAGTTTCTACCTCAATCAAGACAGGCCTGCCATATATGCTATCAAACCCGCGAAGCAGTATCGGCAAGGCGGTTTTAAGTTTATCGGAACAGTTAGTTGAACAAGACAGACAGAGCTCAAGCCCTGTGAAAAATGAGAAAAAGTGGTTTAAAGTCGGCAAGTAAGGGGGATAAAGGGATGTCGCTTTTTAAAAAATATATAGAAGAAACCAGTGAAATAACACCGGTCAAGGAACTAATTGAATTCCCCACACCGAAAAAAACAAAAGAATATTGGAATCTTGAAACCAATCTTCATAACTACCTTCTGGAAGAATTAAAGAAATACCCTGGACAAGATAGAGAAAAAGAAAAGAGTAAAATAGAGGAACTGTCAGAGACCTTTTTTGAGCAAGAAGGCAGCAGACTGACGTTTGAAGAAAAACAGGAAATATTGACCTATGTTAAAGATGAGCTTCTGGCTTATGGGCCGATTACCCCCTTATTGGAAGATCCGCTGATTAGTGAGGTCATGGTAAACAACTTTAATGATGTCTATTACGAGAAAAGCGGGAAAATCTATCGAAGCCATGTGCAATTTATCGATAATCAGCACGTGATAAGGGTGATTGAGCGGATTGTTTCACCTCTAGGGCGCCGCATTGATGAA
The DNA here is from genome assembly GCF_054950115.1 of Neobacillus camarae. Taxonomy (NCBI): domain Bacteria; kingdom Bacillati; phylum Bacillota; class Bacilli; order Caryophanales; family Bacillaceae; genus Neobacillus; species Neobacillus camarae. The sequence continues at coordinate 1,285,086 of NZ_JBUCKX010000002.1, forward strand.
AGTTCTCCAATGGTGGATGCGCGCCTGCCGAACGGCTCGCGTGTGAATGCCATCATCCCGCCGCTAGCCCTTAAAGGCCCTAGCTTAACCATCCGGAAGTTCTCTGAAACTCCATTTACCATAAAAGATTTAGTACAATTTGGCACATTAAATGAGCAGATGGCAGAGTTTTTGGAGGTTTGTGTAAAATCAAGGCTGAATGTCTTTATCAGTGGTGGTACCGGTTCGGGGAAAACTTCCACTCTAAACGTTTTGTCTTCGTTTATTCCCAACCAAGAGCGGATTATTACCATAGAGGATGCGGCCGAACTGAAATTGTTTCAGGATCATGTGGTTAGTCTGGAATCACGGCCTTCAAATATTGAAGGCAAAGGAGAAATAAAGATTAGGGATTTAGTGCGGAACTCACTTCGGATGCGTCCTGACCGGATTGTGGTCGGGGAGGTTCGGGGGGCAGAAGCACTTGATATGCTTCAGGCCATGAATACGGGCCACGACGGCGGATTAAGTACCGGACATGCCAACTCACCAAGGGATATTTTGTCCCGTTTAGAAACGATGGTATTAATGGCAGGTTATGACCTGCCAGTTAGGGCAATCCGAGAGCAAATTGCCAATGCATTGGATTTAATCGTCCACCAATCCAGGATGAAAGACGGAACAAGAAAAATTACTTATATAACGGAAGTATTGGGGATGGAAGGCGATGTGATTGTCCTTCAAGATCTGTTTGTCTATAAGGAAACAGGCTTCACCCAAGATGGGACCATAGAAGGGGAATTTATCTCTACCGGAATACGTCCTAGGTTTACGGAACAGTTGGAACTGAATGGCTTTAAAATCCCTCCATCCTGGTTTGTTAGGGAGTGGTAATAATGAACATGGTTATAGAATTATTATTTGTTATCATTGCTGTCACACTGGTTATGTATTTAATCTTAAAAAAGGTAACCCATAAGCGGAGACTGGCCAGCCGTGTAAAGGAGTTTTTGCCCAATGGTTCTGCCCAGGAAGGGACAGAGCAGCATGAAAAGGCGCCCTCCTTTTTAGCGAGTGTTATTTCTGCTATTTCCAAGTTTTTTCAGAGTGTGCAATTTAGTGAAAAGACAAAAAAACTCTTATTGGAATCAGGCAGTCAACTGAAACCCGAAGAATTCTTGGCCATTAGGGTCATCGCTGCTATCGGTGCGGGGATTCTCTGTAGCCTTTTGGTATCTAATTGGTACCTGTCGTTTTTGGCTGCTATTATTGGATTTATCATTCCTAATCTGGTGATGAAACAGAGAAGAAAAAAACGGCTGGCAAGGGTGAATTATCAATTAATCGAAGTGTTGGGAATGACTGCTAATTCAATGCGGGCAGGTTTTAGCTTTTTACAGGCCATGCAACTTGTCGGCAAAGAAGCCCCTGATCCGCTTGGTCCGGAATTTGAACGGGTTGTCCGGCAGATTGGTCTTGGTGTTCCAATGGACGAAGTGTTTGAAGAAATGATGATCAGGCTGCCCAACAAGGAACTAGAAGTGGTAATTAGGGCCATCCTCGCCCAAAGGAAAAGCGGCGGAAACTTGGCAGGATTGCTTGAGACCATGGAGGAAACCGTTCGGGGCAGAGTGAGAATATTAGAGGAACTGAACACCATGACTGCACAGGGGAGAATGTCCTCTTGGGTCATTACCATGATCCCAATTGGTCTGGGCATTTATTTAGCGTTAGTAAATAAAGAATACTTTTCCCCCATGTTTGAGCACCCATTAGGATGGATCATGCTGTTTGTCGCCTCGTTCTCCATACTTCTTGGATGGGTGTTTATCCAAAAAATTATCCGGATTGAGGTGTAATCATGTTAAACTTTTTATTCTTGTTTTTGTTTACAGCGTTTATTACCTCATTCCTGGCAGCCATTTTATTTACCATCCTTAAAAATCAGATTGTTCATCAAAAGCGGATCATGCTGTATTTTGGAGAACGTGCCAACGAGGTCCATAACATTCCAATAAACGAGAAGAAACCAGGCCGATTAAAAAGGCTTACTGAAAATTATTGGGACAAAGGGACGCAAGGACTAAGTAAACGAATTTCAAAAGTGGAACGGAAAAGGATTGACACCATGCTGAGAGAGGCAGGTTACCCTTTTAAGTCAGCAACTGACTTTAGGATGTTTCAGCTATTATTGAGCGCAGGATTAAGTCTTCCTTTCTTTATTTTTATTATGCCTTTAGCGGAAAGCAAGCTGTTAATTTCGCTGTTGATTATCACGATGGCTTTATTGGGCTTGCGTTTGCCGGTTTTCTATTTGGGAAAAAAGAAAACGGCAAGAATCAAAGCCATCAATAAGGCAATGCCTGACTTTTTCGATACAGTAAATTTGCTGCTCGAAGCAGGAATGGGACTGGATTTGGCACTGGCAGAGGTTTCGCAAAAAAATAAAGGGCCGTTGGCTGACGAATTTTTGCAAACTTTGGAAGATATGAAACTAGGAAAGTCCAGGAGGGAAGCATTTTATGAGCTCCGCAAGCGTGTCCCATCGGATTCGGTCCAAAGTGTTATTACCTCCCTGATTCAAGCCGACCAGCTTGGGATAGGGATGGTAAAGGTATTAGGCAGTCTGACCGTCCGAATACGCGAACAGCGGCGGGAGGCCGCACGGGAGCAAGCCATGAAGGCTCCTGTGAAAATGTTGTTCCCTATGGTGTTTTTCATCTTTCCCTCGATCTTTATAGTCATTTTGGGACCGCTCGTTATTTATTTGCTTACAAAGGGGCTTGGTGGATAAGCTACTATCCCCTTCTGGATTCGGGAACAGAAGAAAAGAGGCTGATAGGTCAGCCTCTTTTCTTTTGTTCCTTTTTACAATAGTCGGTCATTATCCAGGATATTTCTAATATAATTCCATCATCGAGAAAAAAGGTGGCTGTTAGACATAAAAAAAATAATGACTGCATTTTGGAAATTAATAATGAAAAATCCACACAAGACCTGCTTTTTAAGGTAAAATAAGGAAGAAGAATTTTGTTGGAATTTGTCTGAATTTCCATTTATGTGGATGAGATATCAATAGATTTGTCATTTTTTTAATAGATTTGTAACATAAGTGTAACAAAATCGTCTATAATGGTGGAGTCACGGAAATTATGAGGCAGTGAGGTAATAAAACAATGGGGAAACTTATGCGAGGTCGTTCAAAAGGGGTATTGGCGGCAGTTTTTCTGATCGGTCTTTTTGTTTTGGGCATTTTTGCAACAGAAACGACGAACAAGACTACAAACTTGCAAAACCATGAAACTAGTAAACATACAAAAGAAGCATTGCAAACTACTAAGGATTATCGCCAGGAAAACAAAAGGGGCGAGAAGCAGCCGAAAAAAGCAGAAGCAAAGGAAAATCATCAGCCGAATCAACCAGTACCAGCATCTTTGCCGGCAAATCAAGCCCCCAAACAGGAGGCGGCTAATCAACCTGCACCAACTCAAGTGGCGGCTGGTAACCAAGCGCCGACTCCGCCCCAGCCGGCAAGCACTCCGGTTGAAAATTCAAAAACCATTTATTTAACCTTTGATGATGGCCCAACGGCTTTTTCGGGGGATATTATTGCCCTTCTGGAACAATATCAGTTTAAGGCAACGTTTTTTATGATTGATGGAAACATCCGGAGATATCCTGATTCCGTAAAGTTAATGGTTGCGTCTGGAGAAGGAGTCGGACTTCACAGCGTAACTCACAGGAAGGATACCTTCTATGCTTCGGCGGCTTCAGTCATAGGGGAGCTAAACCAAAACCATAACACGCTGTTGGAAATTTCAGGGGTGGATTCTCCCCTGGCAAGAACCCCTTACGGAAGTTCACCCTATATGACAGACGAGTATAAAGCTGCGGTGAAAGATAATGGATACATCATGTGGGATTGGAATATAGATAGTAAAGACTGGTATTATAAGGACGAACGCTATATACAGAGTGTGATTGACCAAATTAACAATATGGCTGGCCATAACGGGCCCCTGGTTATTTTGATGCATGAGAAGAGGGAAACACTTGCCCATTTGCCCAAGCTATTGGATTATTTAAAATCACAAGGTTATCAATGTAAAGCGATTGATCGCTCGGTTGTTCCCGTTCAATTTTAATACACTTTTTAATTCAGGAAAATGAATAAATGATTTGGTATAATGAAACCATACTTCACAAAAATGATTGTGAATTTTTAGTAGGAATGTTGAGGTTCTAAACTAGCCATGATGAATAAACTATTACAGAGCAGCGGTTTTAAAAGAGTTCTCATATTTGTCGTTATAGCCATTGCGTTATATGCGATGCGCTCCATGATTAATTTAATTTTACTAACATTTATATTTGCGTTTTTGATGGATCGGCTTGTTCAATTTATCGAAGGGAAGGTTCCTCTCAACCGCAAATTGATTGTGGTTATTTCATACGCCAGTATCGTCGGCTTGGTATCCTATGGAGTCGTTACGTATTTGCCGATGATTGCCAGTGAAATCACCACTTTAATTAAGCAGTTAACGGCTTTTTATACTTCCAAGCATGATAATGTTGTGTTGAATTATTTAGTGAGGCGATTTGAGGAAGTCAAGATTTCCAGTTACCTTGAACAAGGTGTAACGTTTGTCCTTAAGTATTTTACCGATATCAGCAAAGTCAGCCTGCAAGTTCTTCTGGCCCTGTTGTTAAGCCTGTTTTTCCTATTGGAAAAACCGCATTTGATTGAATTTACCAAAAAGTTTAAAACAAGCAAAGTTTCATCGATTTATGTGGAAATTGAATATTTTGCCAAAAAATTCGTTGGAACCTTTGGTAAGGTAATTGAAGCGCAATTAATTATTGCAGTTGTCAATTGTGTACTGACCACGATTTCCTTGTGGCTGCTTGATTTTCCGCAACTAGGTGGTTTATCCATCATGGTTTTCATTTTGGGGTTAATCCCTGTTGCCGGAGTGATTATCTCGCTCATCCCGCTGACGATTATTGCTTATAGTATCGGCGGAATGATGAAGGTGTTATATATCGCCATTGCGATTGCGATTATCCATGGGATTGAGGCCTATATCTTAAACCCGAACCTCATGAGTTCCAAAACGAATCTTCCGGTTTTCTATACATTTATTGTGTTAATCTTTTCTGAACATTTTTTTGGCGTCTGGGGACTGATTATCGGGATTCCCGTATTTGTTTTCCTTCTGGATGTCTTGGAAGTGACAGGGACAAAACATAGATCGGATAAGGGCACTTCGTAAACAAAAGGTCAGGCTGATGCTTGGCTTTTTTCTTTTGCCGGAAACATGATATGCTATAGAAAAATGAAAACAAGGGAGGGAACCACATGGGCGAATGCAAGCTGGACCATGCGCAGGAAGATGTTAAAAAGAAGTATGAATCGCAAATTCCTTTTTTGCCAGAGGACATGAAGCCATTATTTGAGGGGTTTTTTGTCAAAGATCATACACAGGAAATATTGAATGAGGTGTTTCATCTGCTGAAGAAATATGACTTGGCTTCGGAAGAAGAAAAAAATGAGCGAAACAACAGATTGTATTTAGTGCTGCGCAATCTTTAGCAAAAATAGGTGTGAATGATAAAAAGTGATTATTTGGAAAAATTAATAGAAACAAAAGTCAATATCGATAAAATTTGATTTTGAAAATGGGGGGCACAATGGGAGAGTTATTAAAATTATTAAAGCGGGGTAATCGGTCTGCCATGCTGGCGGCTGTTGTCAATACAATTATCGCTATTATAAAGGGAGCAGCATTTATATTTACGGGGAATGTTGCCATCTTTGCGGAAACGATGCATAGTTTAGGGGATGCTGCCAATCAGTTTTTTGTATTTGTGGGTTCAGCATTAAGTAAAAAGGCCCCGACAGAAAAGTTTCCCAATGGGTTTGGCCGTCTAGTCAATTTAGTGCTTCTTGGAGCGGTATTAATCGTCGGGATTATGGCCTTTGAAACCATTCGGGAAGGGTATCATCATGTTTTGCATCCGACAGAGTCGAGCGGCTTTTGGATTAATATTATTGTTTTATTGGTTTCAACCTTGCTTGAAACCTTTGTGCTATATAAAGCCATGAAGGAGGTTCTCCATGATAATCAAGTGGAGGCCAGCGGTCCAAGTGTATTTTTCAAGAGTTTTTCCTTTTTAGGAAGAGCTAAACCGGCAACCAAGTTGGTTTTTATGGAAGACTCGGTGGCAACGTTGGGCGGATTATTAGCGATTGTGGCGGTGGTAGCAGCCCGTTTCACCGATTTTCATCAGCTCGAGGGAATGGCATCAATCCTGATTGGTGTGATGATGTTTTTGGTGGTGGGAAAGGTGTTCCTGGATAATGCAGCCGGGGTAATCGGCCAAGCTGATGAGGAAATGGAATATAAAATTGGAGAACTGGTGATGGCGGACCCTGATGTAAAGGATATTCAAGATATTACAGTGATCAAAGAAGGCGAGGACCTGCATGTAGAACTGGAAATTGAGATTGACCCTAGTCTAACCGTTGCAGCCGCCGATGATATCAAAGACCGTTTAGAAGAAAAAATTCTCGGTGAGAACGGGGTGGTCGATGTCACGATTGAAATAGATGAAGAGGACGGAGTCATGACTTGGAAAAAACAGAAAGAGCCAATCGAGGAGTGACAGGTACATATTTTATCAAAAGGTTCGCTGACAAATGCGCGAACCTTTCTTTATAAAAAAAAGAATATTGCTCGGCTTCAGTGCACTTCTCTAAAAATAAAAAAAATATATGATTATCGACTTTGAGAATTGTCCAGATCCACAAGGAAAGCTTCGGCAGCCTAGATATCGAACGAAGAAAAAGCGATAGCTTTATCGAGTAGCGCCCCAGCGCCTAGTGTCCTTCGGTGCTTACCAGGGCGCTTGCGCTTTTATTATTTATTCCCATGGCTTTTGTGTAGTGAAATAGTTTGCCAGTTCCCTGCTCAACCGGCGATGTGTTTTACGATACTCGGCCCGTTCTTTTCCGGTTTCGTGCAATTTTTTTTCTTCTTCTGTTTCCGGAATAATGACAGGTACCTTTGCGGGCTTTCCGTTCCCGTCCAATGCTACAAAGGTCAAAAAAGCCGTTGCCGCAATTTTTCTGTCACCTTTAAGCAGATTCTCCGCAATAACTTTGACAAACACTTCCATCGACGATGATCCTGTCCAGGTGACAAACGATTCCAGACAAACTGAATCATTTGGGGTAATCGGACTCAGGAAGTCTACTGAATCCGTGGAGGCCGTGACACACTCCATCCGGCAGTGCCGCGCGGCGGAAATTGAGGCAAGCATATCGATGTCGCTCATCAGTTTACCGCCGAACAATGTATTATGATTATTGACATCATTCGGGAAAATCCTGCTTGTCCTTACCACCCTTGTCTCATTACACGTTTTTGCTTCCAAATTCAAATCCTCCCATGCAGTTAAGCTACTATTACTTTACCCAAAAAGGGCAGCAATCTCAATTTTTAGTGATAAAGTAATAATTGTGGTACATTACTATAAAAGGATGATTCTATTTTTAATATGAAGGGGGTTTTTCCCATTGAGTTTACAGGAGCAAATCATCAGGGAATTAAACGTATCTGCTTCCATTGAACCAAAAGAAGAAATCCACAAACGCATCGATTTTTTAAAAAACTATTTGCGGAAAACCGGGGCGAAGGGTTTTGTCCTGGGAATTAGCGGCGGGCAGGACTCGACACTGGCCGGACGGCTAACCCAAATGGCAGTGGAGGAACTTCGAAACGAAGGGACAGAAGCGGTGTTTATTGCCGTCCGTCTTCCATATGGGACACAGAAGGATGAAGAGGATGCCAAACGGGCGTTATCCTTCATTCGCGCGGACCGTGAACTTGTTTTTAATATCAAGGTTGCCGTGGATGAAGTGCAAAACCAGTATAATTCCTCTAACGAATCGGCACCGTTAAGCGATTATCATAAAGGCAATGTAAAGGCACGTATGCGGATGATTGCCCAGTATGCGATTGGCGGCATGGAAGGCCTGCTGGTAATCGGAACTGATCATGCGGCTGAGGCCGTTACCGGATTTTATACCAAATACGGGGATGGCGGGGCTGATCTTCTTCCGTTATCCGGCTTAACGAAACGTCAGGGAAAAGCCTTGTTAAAAGAACTGGGAGCGGATGAACAGCTGTATTTAAAAACGCCTACGGCTGACCTGCTCGACCAAAAACCGGGCCAAGCGGACGAGACGGAACTGGGCATTACATATGATGAGCTTGATGATTATTTGGAGGGTAAATCTGTTGCTAAGGAAGTGGCTGAAAAAATTGACCAGCGCTACCGGGTGACAGAGCACAAACGAAGACTGCCAGCCACCATGTTTGATGATTGGTGGAAATAATGAAACGGAGATTGCCAGTACAGGCAGTCTCTTTTTTTGTCTGCACTTGAATTCGAAACATTCATAAAAATGCTACAATCTGGGCCGTTTTAGGATGATATTAGACCCTATAATAGGGTAAAGAATACAGTGAAAAAAAGGTGGTGTTTAGGTGAAGTCCAGTCTAACTGAGGTCAAGTTCCTTTTATATGCAACACTATCCATTATCTTACTGATGGTGGTCCATTTGTTCCAACCGGAATTAAATGCGATCTACAATCCGGAAAATTCAACTGGGTTCCATACCTTACTTGAGACCTTCAGTATTTCAATTTCTGCAGCTATTTTCCTTTATGGATTCAAAAACTATCAGAACACAAATTCAAGTAAAATGTTGCTGCTATCGTTTACCTTTTTACTTGTTGGTGTACTTGACCTGTTCCACACCCTTTCCTACAAAGGAATGCCTTTTTTTATAACGGATAGTTCTGTTGATAAAGCCACTTGGTTTTGGGTGATTGCCAGGATTGTTCAATCTGTCTTCATCCTGCTCATTTTAGTCACTCCAGACCGAAAACTGAAAAGGGACTATCGGCCGGGAATGTTTTTGCTGGGCATCGCCATTGCCAGTGCGTGTATATTCACAATATTTTACTTTGAAAAAAGTTTGCCGGTACTTGTTATTGATGGAAAAGGAACAACTGATTTAAAGAATGGAATGGAATATTTCATTTGCTCAGTTCAGTTCGCTTCATTAATTATCAGCCTATATCAATATTATATGAAACAATCTGAGACTAGCTTAACCTTGGCATTGGCATTGGTTTTGTTGCTGTTAACCGACTTGATCTTTACTATTTACCAAAGTGTATTTGACTTTTATAACTTCTCAGGTCATATCTTTAAAGTGGTGGGATTTTACTTTATATTAAGAGGGTTCTATTTTCTTAAATCGGTGGAGGAACAAGAAGAGCCAAAATCGGAGCTTCAAAACTTTATGTCGGAAGTTCCTGGTTTGGTTTTTAAAGCGGAAAAATACAAAAAGGAGTTTATACTTACATTTTGTCAAGGGGAGCTAATCCATCATCTCGCGCTGGAACCCGATGAAATGGCCGGAAAGCCATTTAAGGATGTTTTCTTGGGGAATCATGTATTGATTACTGATTATTGTCATTTATCTCTAAGGCTTCAGGAGAGAATTGTCTTCAACTTTGACTTTTTTGATAAGGTCTTGCTTTTCTCCATCAAACCGCATATCGAGGCAAATGAGAAAGAAGTCATCCTTGGAACGATTATTGATGTGACAGGGCTCCATGATGAACCTGCATTTGTTCAAAAAGGCAAGAAAAAGGTACCATTTTCGGTTATGTAATCCAGGAGGTTGCGTAACCTTTCTTTATATCCATTTCATAGATGTGATGCTATTTTTTACTTGAATCGGGAACAGTATTGGTAAAAACAGCAAGGAGTTTTGCTTAACATGTCAAAATCACATCAGCTTGGCTTTTGGGTACTAACCGCACTAGTCGTCGGAAATATGGTTGGTTCGGGAATCTTTATGCTTCCTAGGTCATTATCCGAGGCAGCCAGTCCTGCTGGGGTGATGTCGGCTTGGGTGCTAACCGGTTTTGGCGTTCTGATGATTGCCCTTGTATTTGGCAATTTGGCCATCCGCAAGCCGAAAATTACCGGCGGCCCTCAGGTTTATGCCAAAGAGCTGTTTAAACCTGGCTCTAAAGCTTCGATTTTATCGGGATTTATGTCCACTTGGGGCTACTGGATTGGCAATATTGCAGCCAATGTAGCGGTAATTACCACGTTCACAAGTTATTTAACAGCTTTTTTTCCGGTACTGACAAGCGGGACGGTTTTGATTGCCATGGACGGCTTCACTATAAGAGTGGGTAACGCTCTAACATTTGCGGTCTGTACATTGATGTTGTGGCTAATCCATTTTATCATCCTCCGTGGTATGGAAGGTGCCGGAAAATTAAATCTCATCGCAACCTTTGCAAAGGTTATCGGTTTCTCATTGTTTATCATAATCGGATTGTTCGCCTTTGAAAAAAGCAATATTCTTCCATTTGCCCAGGCAAGAGTGGGGGATGCCGGAAACAACATCAGTATGATGTCGCAGGTAAACAATGCCGCATTAGCGACCTTGTGGGCATTTCTTGGTATAGAATCGGCTGTCGTGTTTTCTTCGCGTGCTAAAAAACAGTCCGATGTGAAATGGGCAACCATTGTCGGGTTATTTATTGCGTTGGCCATCTATATGGCCATCAGTATTTTAGTCATGGGGATGCTTGACCAAGAGACCCTGATTCACTCTGAAAAACCATTGATCGATGCGATTGAAACGGTATTAGGAAAAACGGGCGGTCAAATTTTGGCGGCCATTGGATTAATCAGTCTCATTGGATCGATGATAGGCTGGATTATGCTAAGTGCGGAAGTGCCCTATCAAGCAGCCAAACAAGAGGTTTTCCTTCCTGGCTTTTTGAATGAAAATAAACAAGGATTTCCGGCTTTCTCTTTGCTTGTTACTAATTTAATCACCCAATTATTTATTTTTTCCACTGTTTCCAAATCGATTGCCGATGCATTTGACTTTGTCATTGTCATTGCGACTCTTGCTTACTTGGTTCCGTATTTCATCGCTTCCATTTACCAATTAAAGTTGGTTTTGACAGGAGAAACCTATTCTGATGCTCGTTCGCGGCTGGGAGATGGACTCATTGCGGCTTTGGCGACGGTTTATTCTGTGTGGGTGATAATCGGTGGAACAGCAGAGCTTAAGACATTTCTCTATGGAATTCTTTTACTTGCAAGCGGGATTTTATTTTATGGGCCGCTCCTTAAAAAGAGGGACCATGATGACGATGAAGAAACCTTGTCTCCCAATTATGACTAGAATCGACTCCGCTGTCGAAACCATTTGTATTTGACAGCGATTGCTATGTTTTTTTACAGTTTTTTGAATCTTTTTCTTTTCTGAATCGTATGAAATGACATACATAAAATGTAAAGAAAGTTCCCCGTACCGGGCTCCCTTTCTTTAATAAACAGCAACTCCCATACATGGAAAGGTGTGATGCATATGGAACTTTTCGGCCTGCCTTTAACCACGGTTTACCTGTACGGGTTAATCATTTCGGGTGTATTAACGGTTATTTATGTGCTGTTTTCGGATGTGTTTCATATTGACACAGGTGATGGCGGATTGTCCTTTTTAAATCCGGTATTGGTGTTTGCTTTTGTGACCATCCTGTCGGCAAGCGGCTATTTGTTGGAACGGCTTTCTTCTCTCAATGAGTTGCTTATTTTCGGTATCTCGGCCGCGGTTTCCTTTATTCTTGTAAGCTTGTTAAATGTATTTATCCTTATTCCAATGTCCTCAGCCGAGGAGTCGCTTGTTTATAGGGAGTCTGACCTTCGGGGCCGGATTGGAACCGTCATTACAGCCATCCCTGCCGATGGCTTTGGCGAAGTGATGATTGAAAATGCCAGCGGCAGAATTGCCAAGCCAGCGGCAAGCTTTGATGGGGAATCGATTCCAAACGGCACCCGCGTATTGGTGATTCAAGTGAAAAATGGCGTATTGGAAGTATCGATTCATCAAGAATTAGAAAGTTTTCTTTAATAAGGTAGTTTGTTAGTATTCATTAAATAGATAAATAGAGGAGGAATAGGTATGGAGTTTAGCTTTGTATGGGTAGTCATTGGTGTTGTTGTCCTCATTTTAATTGCATTAATCGGTGTTTTTGTTACAAAATACCGGACAGCAGGCCCCGATGAAGCATTAATCGTCACCGGTAGTTACCTGGGGAATAAAAATGTCCATGTGGATGAGTCAGGCAATAGAATCAAAATTATCCGCGGCGGAGGTTCGTTTATTCTGCCGGTGTTCCAGCAGGCCGAACCGTTAAGCCTGCTATCGAGTAAACTAGAAGTTACCACACCAGAGGTATACACCGAGCAGGGCGTACCGGTTATGGCCGATGGGGTGTCGATCATTAAAATCGGCGGTTCTATCAGTGAAATTGCCACTGCCGCCGAGCAGTTTCTCGGAAAACCTAAGGAAGAAAGAGAGAACGAGGCAAAAGAGGTTTTGGAGGGGCATTTGCGATCCATCCTTGGTTCGATGACCGTGGAGGAAATCTATAAAAATCGCGACAAATTTTCACAGGAAGTGCAGCGGGTGGCGTCGCAGGATCTTGCCAAAATGGGCTTGGTCATTGTATCGTTTACCATTAAAGATGTCCGAGATAAAAACGGCTATCTTGATGCACTTGGTAAGCCTCGAATTGCCCAGGTAAAGCGGGATGCCGATATTGCAACAGCAGAAGCCGAAAAAGAAACCAGGATTAAAAAGGCCGAAGCGTCTAAAGAGGCTAAGCGCTCTGAGCTGGAGCGGGCAACGGAAATCGCCGAGGCGGAGAAAACCAACCAGTTGAAGATTGCTGAGTTCCGCCGCGAGCAGGATATTGCCAAAGCGCGTGCTGACATGGCCTATGATTTAGAAAGTGCCAAAGCAAAGCAAGATGTGACCGAACAGGAAATGCAGGTTAAAATTATTGAGAGACAAAAGCAGATTGAACTAGAAGAAAAAGAAATCCTTCGCCGCGAACGACAGTATGATTCTGAAGTGAAGAAAAAGGCAGACGCTGACCGGTACGCTGTTGAACAAGCAGCTGCCGCTGAAAAAGCCAAACAAATGGCAGATGCCGAGGCAAACAAATACCGCATCGAAGCGATGGCGAAAGCGGAGGCAGAACGGGTTCGCATCGATGGTCTCGCCAAGGCGGAAGCACAGAAGGCACAAGGTCTTTCCGAGGCAGAAGTTATCCGCATGAAAGGTTTGGCGGAAGCGGAAGCCAAGCAGAAAATCGCCGAAGCGTTCGAGCAATTCGGTCAGGCAGCAGTACTCGACATGATTATTAAAATGCTCCCGGAATATGCAAAACAAGTGGCCGCACCGCTTTCAAATATTGATAAGATTACGGTTGTGGATACTGGAGGCGGTTCTGGCGTCAATGGCGGGGCGAATAAGGTGACTGGTTATGCAACAAACTTAATGGCCAGTCTTCAGGAATCATTAAAAGCAGCGAGTGGCATTGACGTGAAAGAGCTGATTGAAAACTACTCAGGAAAAGCCAACGTAAAAAGAAGCATCGATGAGCTCACAGAAGAAATGAAAAATAAATAGCTAGAATCATATAAAGCCCTTATCTATGGTTGATAAGGGCTCTTTTCATGGGCAATAAAGCACGATGGCCCGCATTATTTACAAAATATGATACAAATTGTCAAAAGATTCCCCTTGTTTAAAATAATTTTATAGTAGAAAATGGAATTATTGGGAAATAGCAATAAAGGGGAGCGGAGTATCATGATAAAAATAGCGATTGTTGATGATAATTATCAATTTACCGAGATAATGAATGATTACTTTATGACACAGGATGATATGAAGGTGGTGGGGATAGCTTATAACGGGCTGGAAGGTATGGAATTAATAAGATCAGAAGAGCCGGACCTGATCATTCTGGACCTGGTTATGCCCTATTCCGACGGGCTCTCTATTTTGGGCAACCTTCATGTCGAAAAACGGGATACCAAAGTTTTAATGCTTACATCCATGGGAACCGAAAATATTATTCAAAAAGCGAATGAGTATGGGGCGGCTTATTTTTTGATGAAACCAGTTGACCTATCTGTCCTGTCTGATAATATCAGGTCGATTTGTTCACAAGAGGGCTATGTTGCGAATCGACGGTTTCATGACCATCCAGTAATCGAGGAAAATAAGGTTTCCAACGATATGATCGATCACAAGTTGGAAATGCGTATTACGGATGTATTGCGTTCCATCGGAATACCTGCGAATTTGAAAGGCTACTTTTTCTTGAGAGAGGCCATCGAAATGGTACTAAGTGACTCAGGTTTACTGGGAGGGGCCGGCGGAATCACAAAAGTCATTTATCCGACCATTGCCGATCGACATTATACCACTCCAAGCCGTGTGGAAAGAGCGATCAGACACGCCATCGAGGTTTGCTGGAACAGAGGGGATGTCGAGATGTTAAAATCTGTGTTTGGTCCTGCCGTGGGCCAGTTGAAGGATAAACCTGCCAACGGGAAGTTTATTATGCTGATGTCCGATTATTTTGGATTGAAGGGGGCCCGTTAATTTTTCTCGGACCTTATCCTGATGGAAAGGAGCCAATTAACATTTTAACCAAGTTCATGATAGGCTCAAAAAAATGGGGTGTCCTATACAAATAGGGCACCCGTTTTATTTAAAGAGAGGTTATTTTGGGATGGGTAAGAGCGATAGCTTTACGCACCATGAAAAGATAGACAATAACTTGGGGGTCCTTGAACCTATCTTCTCTTCCAAATACAGCATTATCATATCGAAAAAGATTGAAGATGTTATGAAGAACTTGTGGTGATATTGTGAAGTTACAAAAATCACTGACTGCCCATGATATATTTAAAATATGGGGAGTGAATAGTATGAAAATATTATTAGTCGATGATGAACGCAGAATTATCGAGGTTCTTGAAGCGTATTTGGAAAGAGAAGGTTATGAGATTCACAGTGCCGATAATGGCCTCGATGCCCTAAAAAAAGTGAAAAATGTCCATCCTGATTTAATCATACTAGATTTAATGCTGCCTGACATTTCGGGAGAGGAAGTCTGCCGGCTCGTCCGTAAAGAATCGGACGTTCCCATCTTGATGCTGACCGCCAAATCAGCGGAGGATGACCGGATTAACGGTATTGTCATGGGAGCTGATGACTATTTAACCAAGCCATTCAGTCCAAGGGAAGTGGTCGTTCGTGTTCAAGCGATTCTAAGGAGAGTGAAAAAGGCAGAACGAGTGGAACGGCTTGAGTTTAACGGGAAAAAATTGGCTATCGACTTAATTAAAAAAGAGGTTACGGTAAACGGTACCCCGATTACCTTGACACCGATTGAGTATAAATTATTAACCAACATGGCTTTAAATCCTGGCAGAGTATACAGCAGAATGGATTTGCTGGAAAAAATTCAAGATGAAGGCATGTATTATGAAGGCTATGAACGCAGCGTAGATACCCATATCAAAAATCTTCGAAAAAAAATAGAACTGGATTCCAGACAGCCCGAGTTTATTATCACGGTATTTGGAATGGGGTATAAATTTGGAGGAACAGTCGATGCTGCAAACGCTGCGGTCTAAGATTCTATTTTACTTAATCATGATTTCTTTGGTCGGCATCTTGATTGTCAGCTATTTTATTCAATATGGCTTTGAAGAGAGTTTCACGAGCTATTTGGATCAAAATCGGGAAAAAAAGATTGACCGGGTGATAAAGGAAATTGAGAAGGATTACCGGACGAATGGCCATTTTACGAGTGACCCTGTATTTGGCATGCTGCATGAATATGCCATGACTGACCAGCTCTACTTTCAGTTGTATGACCGATATGGCCAAATTCAAATGGACTCTTCGAATATCCGATCCATGCTAAATAGCCTTGGCTTAACAGAACCGGAGCCGGACGGGGAAAAATGGCATTCCAATACCTACACTCTTAAGGTCAATAATACGATGATTGGAAAGCTGGTTGCCATCTATCCTGAAGGTTTGGTCGATGATGAATACAAGTTTATTCAAACCATTCAATTTTATATTTATGGGGCGGTTTGTTTAACGATTATCCTGGCAATTGTGACCAGTTTTATTTTTTCAAAACAAATCACTTCCGGCTTAAACAAACTCTCATTTGCAGCCAATGAACTGCAGATGCACCATTTGGATATCCGGATTCCTTTACAAGGTCTTCCGAGTGAAGTGAAGCAACTGGCAATTTCGTTTAATAAACTGGCGGAGTCACTCTCGAAAGAAGAGATGTTGCGCAAGCAGTTTACCGGTGACTTGGCCCATGAACTGCGGACGCCCCTCTCCACGTTACGCAGCCAAATCGAAGCGTTTCAAGACGGGATATGGGAGCCGACGCCCCAACGGCTGCAGGTCTGCCATGAGGAGCTCATGCGGCTGGTGAGGCTTGTCAACGAGCTGGAAAAATTGCTTGCAGCGGAAAATCCGCAGATTCGACTAGAAAAAATGGAGGTCGAAGCCGGCAGTGTACTGGCCGCGCTCTCGGAAATGTTTTTACCAATCTTCAAGGAAAAAGGGGTGGACCTGCAGATCAAGGAGCCCGTTCAAGAAGAGTTCTTCGAAGCGGATAAGGACAAGTTGATGCAAATCCTGTCCAATGTCCTTAACAATGCGCTTAAGTACACTCCTGAGGGTAAAAATGTAACCCTTTCGGTTGTAACCGAAAGAGAGGGCTTTGTCGGATTTAACATTCAGGATGAGGGAGCGGGCATTGCCGAGGATGATACCCCGTATATTTTTGAGCGGTTCTATCGCGGAGACAAGTCACGCGACCGAAAGACAGGCGGGGCCGGTATCGGCCTGTCGATTGTGAAGGCTTTAATGGATGCCCATGATGGAATGATAAAGGTAAAAAGCAAGCTAAATAAAGGAACGAGCATCACATTATGGTTTCCAAGGGAACTTGAGGAGAAACGGGTAACCATGTCCCCGCCATTCACAAAAAGAAAAGCGCAAGCGCCCGTTCAGTGAAGCGCATTAGTTCTCCCCGCCAACAAAGAGAATAGCAAAAGGCCCTGCACCATGCAGCGGCCTTTTGCTATTGCAACAATTCCTTAATATTATAGACTTTTCCGTTCACGGCTTTCCCGCTTAACACTAGTCTTACTAAAGCTTCCGTTACTATCTCGGGTGTTCGCAGCAGATTATCATTCTTGAATGCTTTGAATCTCTCCAATTCCTTAAACGATTCAATCGACGAGGAGCGGATGGTTTCCTGCATTTGCGTATCCATAATACCTGGTTCAAAGGCAATCAGTTTGTGCGGGGTGTTCAATGTCTCTTGCTCCATCGCGGCGGTTTGAGTGAACATAAGCAGTCCAGCCTTTGCACTGCAGTAGGCACTCCAGCCCTCTTTAGGCCGGATGGCGGCACCGGAGGTCACATTGACCACCTGGACGGTTGCATTGATCATGGGAGCCCTGCTAATTAACAGGTTAGTAATAACCATGGGCGCAATTAAATTCACCTGGATATTGCGAATGACAGGTGATGGCTCTAAGTTGCCGACTGTATGAATGGGCTCAATGAGGCCGGCATTATTAAACAGTAGGATTTCCTTAGGTTCTTTCTGAAAAATAATATGGGAGATTTCCATAAAGACTTCCTGAACTTCTGTTTCTAATGACAGATTGCAGGGAAAATGTTTATACTTCACGCCTTGTTCCAACGCAAACGTTTTGAGTTCTTGATTTTCTGTCCGGGAAACAGAAATGACGGCCACATTTTCTGTCATAAGCCGTCTTGCAATAGCCTCGCCTAATCCTTTAGAGGCCCCGGTTATGATGGCGTATTTCACCTTAAAGCCCCCCTTAAAACCACTGCTGCCAAATATTTATCCTTATTGTAAGGCTGCCGGTTTGAATAAGCAAATAATAGCAAAACCTTCGCGTTTGGATATGGAAAAAGGCAGCCCCTGTTATGGAGCTGCCATCAACGTGCAAGGGGATAGAACTTTTTCCATTCATTCAGGAAGGATTGAACGGAAGCATTGGGATGTTTCAGGACCTGAGAGGTAGGACCGGTTTGTTTTACTTCACCATCCACGATTATCGCCAGTTGATTGGTCAGGTAATGAACTTCCATGATATCATGGCTGACAAATACAGCGGTTGTTTGTGTTTCAGCCATAATTTGTTTGAAATCTTCCATTAACTTAATTTTAGTAGGAAAGTCGAGCGCCGAAAAAGGTTCATCGAGAAATAGGATCTCCGGTTCGACAATCATGGCCCGGGCAAGATTGACCCTCTGTGCCTCGCCGCCGGATAAATAGAGAGCATTTTTCTTGGCTAAATGGCGGATACCAAACAGCTCCAGCCAATGGTTGACCTTTTCCTTTATCACCATCTTAGGAACCTTGCGCAATGTTAAGCCAATTGCCACATTGTAAAATACGGTTCCATCTAACAATAAGGATTGCTGAAGGGCAATCGAAAATTTGCGCCGCAGCTCGATTGGGGCTCCTCCTGCCGGTAACAGCTTTCCGCCGTAGTAAATTTCCCCGCTTGTCGGCTTTTCCAAGCAAGCGAGTTGTTTTAATAGTGAACTTTTCCCAGCACCATTGGGTCCCATGATGCCTAGAAATTCCCCTTGTTGAATAGTAAACTCAGGAATATTTAAAATTTGTTTTTCTTGGGCACGGTAGGTCAGGTTTTTCAGTTCAATCAATGGATTCATGAAAAACGTCTCCTTTGCTGTAAGAAGGTTAACGCTGCTGTGATGAGCAAGGCAATGGATAACAGAATGAACGAGAGCGCCAGGGCGATATCAAAGTTTCCTTTGGAAACCTCCATGACAATCGTGGTAGTCAAAATTCTGGTGTCGCCTTGTATATTGCCTCCAACCATCATTGCTGCCCCCACTTCGGCAATCACCCGGCCGAACCCGGCCATAATCGCCGCCATAATGGCAACCTTTGACTGCCGCACAAGCAACATGAACATCTGCAGTTTCGTGGCTCCAAGCGCTTTAATTTGCAAGAGCATTTTGTCGTTAATCTGTTGGAACGCCGAACAGGTTAGGCTGGTGATAATCGGAAGTGATACTAGGATTTGCGCCAAGACAATGGCTGTTGGTGAATAGAGCAGACTCATTGTACCTAGGGGTCCAGAGCGCCATAACAGCATGGTTATCCATAGCCCCGCCACGACAGGAGGCAGGCCCATGCCGATATTGACAAAGGTCAACAGAATCCGCCGGCCCTTAAATCGTGTCAGTCCCAGCAGAATCCCAAGAGGCAATCCGAGGAGGGTACTGATTAACGTGGAAATAAAACAAACTCTGAGAGTTAGCCATGTAATCGCAAAAATATCCGGATTACCGGTGAAAATAATCTCAATCGCCTTTTTTAGTCCATCAATGAGCAGTTCCATATGTGCCTCCGGGATTTTTGTGTGATAAAAGGAGGCACTGGTGAGTGCCTCGCCCTAGAAAACTTTTATTCTATTATTCAGTATATCCAATAAATAAGGATTGTCCGTATTCTTTTTTGCCAAAGCTTTCAATGACTTCTTGTGTCTTCTTGTCTACCATAAAGTTCACGAATTTTTCGGCATCTTTGCTGTTCACCATATCGTGTTTTTCCGGATTGACCTGCATGACATGGTAGATGTTCATTAAATCTTGGCCGCCTTCGACAACGATTTTAAGGTTGGTTAAATTTTTCGATTGAGCAAGCCAAGTGGCACGGTCTGTTAACACATAGCCTTTTTTCTCAGCGGCCACCTGAAGGGTCTGTCCCATGCCCTGGCCGGTGGAAACATACCAATCACCCTGAGGCGTAATGCCTGCGGCTTTCCATATTTCCAGTTCTTTTTTGTTGGTGCCTGAGTCATCACCACGGGATACAAAGACAGATTTTGTTTCAGCTAATTTTTTAAGGGCGGTTTTTACATCATCTCCGCTGACTCCTGCAGGATTATCTGACGGACCGACCAAGACAAAGTCGTTGTACATTACCCGTTTGTAGTTGATGGCATCACCAGCATCTACGACCGCCTTTTCGGAAGCAGGAGCGTGCACGAGCAGGGCGTCGGCTTCCCCTTTAGTTCCCATTTCCAAAGCTTGTCCAGTGCCAACAGCAATGACTTTGACTTTCACGTTGTTTTCCTTTTCAAAAATAGGAATGATTTCATCAAGCAAGCCACTGTCCTGAGTGCTGGTTGTGGTGGCTAAAATCATTTCAGTCGGTTCTGCCTTCGGTGCCTCTTTCTTGTCCGCAGATGATGCAGTGTCCTTTGTTTCCGAGCTGCCACAAGCGCTTAACAAAAGCAGCATGAAAGCAAATAATAGCGTGAATAACTGTTTTTTCTTCATACAAATTCCTCCATGGTGGTAGTTTGGTAGATAATGTTTCCTAGTTCAGAAATATCGTAGCCTTCTAAAAGCGATAAACTATTTTTAAACTCCGTGGATTGCAGATAATGGATTAAGCTTGTCAGACTTTGCCTATTTTCATTGGTAAATCGAAATACCAGGTCGAATTTTTCTTTGGCAACCGGGATAAAGTCCAGTCCCAAATGAGTTGCGGCAGATTGAATACCGAACGCCACGTCGGCAATTCCTCGGCTTATGTAGGATGCGGCTGACAGGTGGTTCCATTCTTCGTTTTCATACCCGTTGATTCTGCCGGGGACGATTTCATGGCTTGATAGTTTTGAATCAAGCAGGAACCTTGTGCCTGAACCTTTTTGCCTGTTAATAAACTGAATTTCCTTTCGGGTTAGGTCGGGAAAATCATGAATCTGCTTGGGATTCCCTTTGGCCACGATAAATCCCTGTTCACGAGCAGCCAATCTCATCACCAAAATGGACTCATACACGAAAAGCTGTTGGATAAACGGCAGGTTATATTCGTGGGATGCAGGGTCCAATAAATGCATGGCTGCGATATCACTTTGACCGCGATATAACATCATTAAACCTTCCAAACTGCCGATGAAACTGGGCAGTATTTGCTGGTTTAGGTCTTGAGCTGCCTGTTTACTAAGGTGCTCGACCAAAAAGTCGTGGCTGCCAGATAGGATGATTGCTTGAACCGATGCATTGGCAGCGGGCTGTTCCGGCACGTTTTTTTTGGCTGGTGCTTGGGCACTTTGTTTAAATCTTTCCAGCTCTTCTTGTTCAATTCTCATTTTATTGCCGATTTTAAAGGCCTTTAGTTCTCCACGTTTAATCAATTCATAAACGGTGTGCTTGGAAATTTGAAAAATTTGGGCGACTTCATCGGGAGTATAGGCCTTTTCTTCCATTGGGTAACCTCCTTTTTCTGCCATTTTAAAAAAATCATAACATATTGAACGTGAACTTTGTTAAGTTTTGTTGTGTTTTATTATGTTTTGTTAGGAATTGTACCAAATTGTTCAATAGTAGGTATTCTGTACTAGGAAATTTCACCATTTTTACAAATTCGTCACCGATTGTTCGATTGTGAGCAAGCATAAATAGTGTAGTATTACTATTAGAAGCAAAAATATGAACTAAAAGGAAGGGTTGTTAATGTCAAAGCTTTTGTACATTACCGCGAATCCCAAAAATAATATGAAGCTTTCAAAAGGGATGCAAATTGGCGAGGTCTTTTTAAAAGAGTTCCAAAAAGTGCAGCCAGAGGTCGAAATCGAACGCTGGCACTTATATGACATGGATATCCCCGAAATTGACATGGACTTATTATATGCACGTGCAAAATTGTCTTTTATGGGTTATACAAAAGAGCAGTTGACGGAAGCCGAACGGACGAAGTTGGAGAAAATGCACGCGCTTGCGGATCGGTTTATTGCTGCCGATTATTATGTGTTTGTCACCCCGCTTTGGAACCTCGGGGCACCGGCAATCCTAAAAGCATTTATGGACAATCTGTTTATCGCGGAAAAAACGTTTACGAATACTCCAAGCGGACCTCAAGGACTGCTGACCAACCGGAAAGCGATTCATATTCAAACCCGTGGAGGCATTTATTTGACCGGACCCATGGTGGAATATGAAATGGGTGACCGTTATTTAAGCAAAGCACTGGATTTCCTTGGCTTTGAACGCTTGGAAACAATCGTGGCTGAAGGGATGGACCACTTCCCGAAACAAGCACCTGAGATTATGGCGCAAGCGAAGGAAAAAGCAGCTGCAGCAGCACAAGAAATGGCAAAAACTCCAGTTACCCTATAAAAAAAACGGTTCGAACCTATTTGTTCGAACCGTTTTTTGCACTTTTCGGGTTCCATCGGGTTTTATTTGCGAATTTACATTAAACTTAAAACTTACCGGTGAACTGGAAGAACAGAACGACTAGGCCCAATATCCAAACATAGACAGCGAACGGTTTTAGTGAGTGCTTCTTCAAGTAACCGACCATCCATTTTACGGCTACATAACCGAAGAAAGCGGAAGAGATGATTCCCACCAGCAACGCAGACAAGGTAATTTCCTCTCCGCCACTGCCAAGCAAGTCCTTCATTTGCAGGACAATCGCTCCGGCAATCGCTGGAGTTGATAATAAAAACGAAAAATAAGCGGCCGTCTCGCGATCCAATTTTCTCCAGAGAGCGGCGGCAATGGTCATCCCCGAGCGGGAAATCGCCGGCATGATGGCCACGGCTTGAAATGTTCCAATCACTAAAGCATCTTTATAGCTGATATCGTCCATTTTTTTGTAACCATTTTTCGCAGAATCAGCCAGCCACAAGAATAAGCCGGTAATCAAAAACTCCCAGCCAATCGTCACACCGGATTTTGAGATTCCATCAATAAAATCTTTAAAAGCAAGTCCGAAAATTACGGCAGGAATCGTACCGACAATCAATAAATAGGTCAATTTGCTAAATGGATTTTTGATAATTTTAATAAATTCATCCTTATAAAACACAAATACCGCGAGCAAGGTTCCGACATGAAGCATGGTGTCAAGCAAGAGTCCTGCTTCCTGCAGTCCGAATAAGTTTCTGCCAAGATAAAGGTGTCCCGTACTGGAAATCGGCAAAAACTCTGTCAGTCCCTGAATGATACCAAGGATAAGCGCTTCTAATTTCGTTAACATACTTTCCCTCACAATCTCCATTTTTTGGCGGTCTGTCCTATGATTCATATGCCATTGTTCTCTATATCATGTACATCTTTCTATTTTAGGGAAAATGCCAATAGTCGGTCAATGAAAATATTAGGTGGGCAGGAACAAAATGGGTGCAATCAGGAGGTTTCCTGCCATAAAATAGAAGTAAAGCGTTTGGAAGGGAGAAACGGGATTGGAAAACAAACATCTCTACTTTAATACAGCGATTGGTGTCAAAAAACCGGAGAATTACCGGAATAAACAGACAGCATGCCCCTTTTGCGAACGGGAAAAGCTGACAGATTTGCTAGCAGTGGACGGTGCAATTATTCTATTGAAAAATAAATATCCGGTATTGGAGAATGCCTATCAAACCGTATTGATTGAAACGGACGATTGTCACGCCGAACTATCCACCTACTCAAACGGGGACTTACATAGACTGATGAGGTTTGGTATCCGGCATTGGCTTGAAATGGAGCAAACGGGAGACTATCGCTCGGTTATTTTTTTCAAAAACCATGGCCCTTTATCAGGGGGGACGATTGCCCACCCCCACATGCAAATAGTCGGTTTAAAAGATCTGGAATACTTAGACCATGTGTTGCCTGAAATGTTTGAAGGAATCCTGATTGCAGAGGACGAGGGAGTCAGGTTTACCCTATCGACCAAGCCGAAGGTGGGCTTCTACGAGTTTAACATCTGCATGGATGATGCCGGTTATCAGCCAAAATTTGGCGAATACCTGCAGATGGCCGTTCATTATATTTTGAACCACTTCCCATTTAAGGCATCGAGCTATAATTTGTTCTTTTATCATATGAATAAGAAGATTTACGCAAAAGTGGTGCCGCGGTTTGTGACAACCCCGTTATATATTGGCTATGGCCTGCCTCAGGTTCCAAACAATTTGAATTGGATGGCGGGGGAAGTGGAACGATTATATTTTAAAAACGAGGTAGTATAAGGAATGCCTGTCATGGAGGGAACTTCCATTAATATGTAAATGTACCCATGGGCCTTTTTGAAGTTGTGATTTTGATTGTAAAAAAATATAATGGAGGAATGTACAAGTTTAATTCAAGGTGGAGACTTTCACATGACTTCCAATAAAACTGCAACTTCCAAACTGGATTACAGTCTGGTCCTAATAGTAATACTATTGTGTTTAGCGAGCTGTTTAGCGATTTATAGTGCCCAAACGACCGGGCAATACGACCGTAACTTCTTAATCATGCAAATTGCCTGGTATGCGGTGGGCGGTGTCATTATCGCAGGGGTAATGACGTTGGATTCCGATCAGCTTCGAAAAATTTCCTGGTACGTATATGGGTTGGGGATTGTGCTCCTCATCCTGTTAATCCTGGCACCGGAATCGATTGCCCCAAGGATTAATGGTGCCAAAAACTGGTTTAGGCTGCCTGGAATCGGTTCACTCCAGCCCTCGGAATTTGTCAAGGTATTTCTTATTTTGACCTTGTCGCGGGTAGTAGAAGATCACCATCAAAAAAATCTAATCAAAACCGTCCAATCTGATTTCTGGCTGTTAATTAAACTCGGATTGGTTACCATGGGCCCGTTGGTGCTGGTCGTAAAAGAGGACTTGGGAACGTCGCTCGTGTTTCTTGCCATTCTTTTAGGAATGATTTTTATTTCCGGTATCACCTGGAAGCTGTTAGTGCCAATTTTTTCAACTGGCATCATCCTGATTTCGACGATTTTTTATTTTGTGTTATGGCATCCAGAGATACTGGAAAAATATCTGGGTGTGAAGCAGTATATGTTCGGACGGATTTACTCTTGGCTCGATCCGTATAACTACGAAAGCTCGACAGGGTTCCAGCTGACAAAGTCGATGCTGGCCATCGGTTCAGGTATGACAAGCGGTAAAGGATTTGGCAATCGTGAAGTGTATCTGCCGGAGAGCCAAACCGACTTTATTTTCAGTATTGTTGGTGAGGAATATGGGTTTATCGGGGCAAGTGTGCTGATTAGTTTATTCTTTTTGCTGATTTACCATATTACCAAAGTGGGAATGGAAACAAAGAATCAATTTTATACCTATATCTGTGTCGGCGTCATCAGCATGATTACCTTCCACGTATTCCAAAATATCGGGATGACCATTGGCGTCTTGCCTATCACAGGGATTCCACTGCCTTTTATCAGCTATGGGGGCAGCTCCTTGATGGGGAATATGATGGCGTTGGGATTGATTTTCTCCATTCGCTACCATTATAAAAAATATATGTTTTCGACAACCGCGTAGGAGATGGAAGGTGTTATAATGGAAGACCAATTTTTTGAGCAATTCGAGACATTACTTGAAAAATATAGTGAATTATTAGTCGGGAAAACAGACGAAAAAACAGTAAAAAAAGTGAAAGCATGGGCACTATATACACACATTGCCAAGACCATGCCGGCACTCATCAGCCATTGGAGCGCCCTATATCCGGAAGCTCGGGCTGACATGAAAGATATCATTCAAGAGATAAAGCTCTTAAATGAGCAGCACAGGGAACAGCAGAAAAAATAAAAACAGGCAGACTATGCCTGTTTTTATTTTTTAATGCTTATATTGACTGTTCTGGCTGTTTTGCTTATCGACGCCGCTCGCTTCACGGCCTGGTCCGGCGTTACCCTTCACACTGGCTGCGCTGACTCCTGCTTTGGAAGGGTTCTTTTTCATTTTTGCCATGCTAATCACCTCATCATGTAGATTGCCCATTCCTATTGGACTTTATCGATTATCTTTAAGAATTGTCCAGTTCCACAAGGGAGGCCTTGTAGCACGGGCATCACACGAACAAAAAGCGTTTGATTTTTGGAGGTTGCTATACGGTGCTGATGAGGGCGCTTGCAATTTTCCTTTAATGTTCAAAAAAAATTCAATTTTCCACTTTTACTAATTGCAGAATTTTTCAAAATATTTTATAGTTATTAGTAGTAAAGATCTTTCACCTTATTTTTTTTACTAAAAAATGAATGAGTATTCATTCAAAGTCTGAAGGGGGAGACAATGTTGAACCAATTAATTAAAAAAGCGGCTGTACTAGGATCTGGCGTCATGGGATCGGGAATTGCTGCCCATCTGGCCAATATCGGTATACCAACACTGCTGCTTGATATTGTTCCACGCGAATTGACGAAGGAAGAAGCAGCAAAAGGACTCACTTTAGAGGACAAACAGGTACGCAATCGTATCAGTACAGCGAACATTCAAAAACTATTGAAGCAAAAGCCTGCACCCCTGACATCAAAGAAAAATATTGACCTTATCGAAGCAGGCAACTTAGATGATGACCTTGTTAAGCTGAAAGATGTGGACTGGGTAATTGAAGTTGTCGTTGAAAATCTCAACGTTAAAAAACAAGTGTTTGAGAAAGTTGACCAGTTTCGCAAGCCAGGCAGCATCGTCAGCTCCAACACTTCCGGTATTTCCGTTGAAGCGATGGTCGAAGGACGTTCCGAGGACTTTAAAAAACACTTCCTTGGAACCCACTTCTTTAATCCGCCACGCTATTTAAAATTGCTTGAAGTCATCCCAACCCAATACACCGACCCAGAAGTTTTGTCATTCATGAAATCCTTTGGCGAGGATGTTTTAGGCAAAGGCGTGGTTGTCGCGAAGGATACACCAAACTTCATCGCGAACCGAATCGGTACCTACGGCCTGCTGGTCACTGTAAGGGAAATGCTGAATGCGGACTTGAGTGTCGGTGAAGTCGATTCCATCACAGGCCCGCTGATTGGCCGTGCAAAAAGTGCCACCTTCCGAACTTTGGATGTGGTCGGATTGGATACATTCTACCATGTGGCCGGCAACGTATATGATCAAGTTGAAGGCGAAGAAAAAGAAGTCTTCCAAGTACCGGAGTTTTTGAAAAAGATGATTGAAAATGGCTGGCTTGGAAGTAAGTCAGGTCAAGGTTTCTTCGTGAAAAAAGGCAAGGAGATTTTAGAACTTGATCCCAACACATTGGAATACGGTCCGCGCAAAAAGCTGTCCGCTCCTTCCATTGAGCTAGCGAAGCAGGAAAAAGGCACTGCCAATAAATTGAAAGCGCTTGTTTATTCGGATGATAAGGCTGGACAGTTCTTATGGAATACATTTACGCAAAATATACTCTATTCGGCAAAGCTGTTAGGCGAAATCGCTGACGATATCGTCGCCATCGACCGCGCCATGAAGTGGGGCTTTGGCTGGGAAATGGGTCCTTTTGAGACATGGGATGCGATTGGCATTGAAAAGTCTGTTCAAAAAATGCAGAATAGCGGTCTTGATGTACCTGCTTGGGTACTAGAAATGCTGGAAAAAGGCTTTACTTCTTTCTATAAGGAAGAAGAGGGCGAGCTATATTTTTACAATAACGGAGAATATAAACCAGTCGAATTCAATCCTAAAGTCATAGACCTTAAAAAAATCAAAAAGCAAAAAGGGGTCATTAAGAAGAATAGCGGGGCCAGCTTAATCGATATTGGCGACGGCGTGGCACTCCTTGAATTCCATTCCCCTAACAATGCGCTTGGATTCGATACGATTCAAATGATTAACTTTGCCATTGACGAAGTGGAGAAAAATTATAAAGGTCTTGTCATCGGCAACCAAGGCAAGAACTTCTGTGTCGGCGCTAACTTGGCGATGATGCTAATGGAAGCGCAAGATGACAATTATGATGAACTGGACATGGTTGTACGCCAGCTTCATAACGCCATGCTGAAAGTAAAATATAGCTCAAAACCGGTGGTTGCAGCACCATTTGCCATGACACTGGGTGGTGGCGCGGAAGTATGTCTGCCAGCATCCAAAATACAAGCATCCTCCGAGACCTACATGGGTCTTGTCGAAGTCGGAGTCGGATTGCTGCCGGGCGGCGGTGGAAACAAAGAATTATATATTAAACATTTGGAAGGCCTCCCGAACGGAGTGCAGGTTGACCTGCAGGCAGTCGCCAACAAAGTGTTTGAAACGATTGCAACAGCAAAGGTTTCCACATCAGCAGAAGAAGCACGGGATAATAATTTCTTAAGTGCAGCTGATGGGATTAGCATCAACAGCGATCATCAGCTATATGATGCCAAACAGGCTGTTCTTGCCTTGCATGAACAAGGATTTAAACCAAAAGTCCGCCGGAAAGTTCCGGTTGTGGGTGAACCAGGCTATGCAACCCTGCTTTTAGGAGCGGAAGGAATGCGGCTCTCCGGTTATCTGTCAGATCACGATATGAAAATTGCCAAAAAGATTGCATACGTCATTGCCGGCGGAAAAGTTCCATACGGCACCGAAGTGGATGAGCAATACTTATTGGATTTGGAAAGAGAAGCATTCTTAAGCTTAATCCGTGAGCCGAAGACTCAGCAGCGGATGCAGCACATGCTGTTAAAAGGTAAGCCGTTAAGAAACTAGGGTCAGGGGCAGTAAATGGCCCCTGGAAAAATAGATTCGCATTTTTTAAACATGATAGAAAGAGAGGGAACTTTCATGAGAGAAGCGGTAATCGTTGCCGGTGCAAGAACCCCAGTCGGCAAGGCGAAAAAAGGATCGCTTGCGACGGTACGTCCAGACGACCTCGGCGCATTGGTCGTGAAGGAGACGTTGAAGCGCGCCGGAAATTACGAAGGAAATATCGATGATTTAGTCATAGGCTGTGCCACCCCAGAAGCAGAGCAGGGAATGAACGTGGCAAGAAACATTGGGGCGCTTGCAGGACTGCCTGATACGGTTCCAGCCATCACGGTAAACCGGTTCTGTTCCTCCGGCCTGCAGGCCATTGCCTATGCGGCGCAAAGCGTCATGTTGGGTCATACCGATACGGCCCTTGCCGGCGGTGTCGAGTCCATGAGCTTGCTGCCTATGGGCGGTCACGTGATTCGTCCGAATGCCAAACTGGTAGAAACCGCACCCGAGTATTATATGGGAATGGGCCATACAGCCGAAGAAGTGGCAAAAAGATATGGCATCAGCCGCGAAGAACAGGATGCCTTTGCCGTAAGAAGTCATCAGCGCGCCTATAAAGCCATTCAAGAAGGAAAATTCGTGGATGAAATTGTCCCAGTTGACGTGAACATCCGCTCGGTTGGAAAAGACAACAAGTTGGTAGAAAAGACATTCCAATTTTCACAGGATGAAGGGGTTCGTCCGGGCACCAACCTGGAAACGTTAGCCAAACTGCGCCCGGCCTTCTCTGTAACAGGCTCCGTAACAGCGGGTAACGCTTCACAAACGAGTGATGGTGCTGCTGCTGTGATGGTCATGGACCGGGAAAAAGCGGAATCTCTTGGCTTAAAACCATTGGCTATATTCAGATCCTTTGCTGTTGGCGGAGTTCCTCCTGAAGTAATGGGAATTGGGCCAATCGTAGCCGTACCGAAAGCGCTGAAGCTTGCTGGACTCGAGGTTTCAGATATTGATCTCTTTGAATTAAATGAGGCTTTTGCTTCGCAATCCATTCAAGTTATTCGCCAATTGGGTCTTGATGAGGAGAGAGTGAATGTAAATGGCGGTGCCATTGCTCTCGGACACCCGCTTGGCTGCACAGGGGCGAAACTCACTTTAACCCTTCTTCACGAATTAAAACGCAGACAACAGCAATTCGGTGTTGTCACGATGTGTATTGGCGGCGGAATGGGTGCAGCCGGCGTATTTGAATTATTGTAATCCACACTGGGGGCTTCTCCTGGGGAGCCCTCCCAAATCAAAATAAATTAGGAGGAATTATACATGACAGAAACAAAAAAAGTTGTCAAAGGCGGAAGCTTTTTAGTTGAAGATATCACTTGCAATCAGCTGTTTACTCCAGAAGATTTCACCGAAGAGCATTTAATGATTGCCAAAACGGCTGAAGATTTCGTCGAAAAAGAAGTGCAGCCGGTGCTTGAAAAACTGGAAAACCATGAGTTTGACATCACGGTTAAATTATTAAAAGAAGCCGGCGAACTTGGCTTGTTAGCGGCGGATGTTCCGGAAGAATACGAGGGTTTAGGATTAGATAAAGTAACTTCTTCTCTCATCACAGAAGCTATGGCGGGCGGTGGCGGCTTTGCTTTGTCACACGGCGCTCACGTAGGAATCGGTTCCCTGCCAATCGTTCTTTTCGGCAACGAAGATCAAAAGAAACGATATCTTCCAAAGCTTGCTTCCGGTGAAAAATTAGCTGCTTATGCTTTGACCGAGCCAGGTTCCGGTTCAGATGCACTAGGTGCCAGAACGACAGCCAAATTGAATGCAGCGGGTACTCACTACATCCTAAATGGAGAAAAACAATGGATCACCAATGCCGGTTTTGCTGATGTCTTCGTTGTTTATGCAAAAATTGACGGCGAACAATTTTCAGCTTTTATTGTGGACCGCGACCTTCCTGGCGTATCGACTGGTGCTGAAGAGAAGAAAATGGGGATTAAGAGCTCCTCTACTCGCACGCTTATTTTAGAAGATGTGCCTGTACCTGTAGAAAACCTATTAGGGGAAATCGGCAAAGGCCACGTGATCGCGTTTAACATCTTAAATATTGGCCGTTATAAACTAGCTGTCGGAGCTGTCGGCGGTTCAAAGAAAGCGCTGGAAATGACTATTAAATACGCGAATGGCCGCCAGCAATTTAAAACGCAAATTTCTCAATTTAACTTAACAAAAGAAAAGTTTGGTACCTTGGCATCTGAACTGTATGCGGCCGAAAGCTCTGTGTACCGTACGATTGGTTTATATGAAGAAAACCAAGGCAAATTGTCTCCTGAAGATACAAAAGACATTAAGAAGCTCGCTAATTCCATTGCTGAATATGCAATTGAGTGCTCTCTCAATAAGTTCTTCGCAAGTGAAGTATTAGCCCATGTTGTCGATGAAGGCGTGCAAATTCACGGTGGATACGGATTTATGCAGGAGTACCCAATCGAGAGGGCCTACCGCGATGCCCGGATTCAGCGGATCTTTGAAGGAACCAACGAAATCAATCGTCTCCTAGTTCCTGGAACACTCGTGAAAAAAGCATTAAAAGGTGAACTGCCTCTGTTCCAAAAGGCAATGGCGCTTCAAGAAGAGCTGATGATGATGATGCCAGAAGAGCCAGGAGATGAGCCGCTTGCCCAAGAAAAATATCTGGTAAGAAATGCGAAGAAAATTACCTTGCTGGCAGCCGGCCTTGCGGCACAGAAATATGGCAAAAAGCTAGAGCAAGAACAAGAAGTCTTGGCTAACATTGCCGATATTACATCTTACGTCTATGCAATGGAGTCTGTTGTATTGCGGACAGAAAAAGCCATTGCCAAAGTTGGCTTGGAGAAGAGCAAACAAAAGCTTCGGTATACGCAAATATTCTGCCAAGAAGCCTTTAATAATATTGAAGCAATCGCTAAAGAATCATTAGTGGCAGTTGAGCAAGGCGATATGCTAAGAATAATGCTGACTTCGCTGCGCAAATTCACGCGTCACACCCCGATCAATGTCATTGCGAAGAAACGTGAAGCCGCGGATGTGCTAATCGAATCTGAACGCTACATCGTTTAAGCGACTTTTGGTCCCTTTCCTATTGCGAAAGGGGCCTTGTTATTTTTTGCATAAAAGGATTTTAGGGAAATTGTCGAAAGATACTGGGGAATGCAGCTTTGCTGATTAGGAATTTACTAATGGATATGGTAAAATTTTAATGTTGCAGGACGAATAAGGTAAGGGCGGTGAACGTAATGTCTCTGACGTTTTACTGGTACCCGAAGTGTGGTACATGCCGAAACGCCAAGAAATGGCTGGATGGGCATCAGTTGTCCTATGAAGCGATACATATTGTGGAGAGTCCACCATCCCGGGACGAATTAAAGGAACTTTATCAAAAAAGCGGACTGGAATTGAAAAAGTTTTTTAACACCAGTGGTTTAAAATACCGTGAGTTAGGTATCAAAGACAAACTGAAGACCGCTTCTGAAGATGAGTTGCTGGATCTTCTAGCCTCCGACGGGATGTTAATCAAAAGGCCGATTGTCACTGATGGGAATCGTGTCACTTTAGGTTTTAAGGAAGAAGAGTTTGAAAAAAATTGGCTGCAATAACTTTTGTTATGATGAGAAAATCATTAAATTCAGTGGAGGGATTAACCAATGAGTGTACCAAAGGACTTACGTTATTCTGAAGAACATGAGTGGGTAAAGGTGGAAGGCAACCGTGTCCGTGTCGGCATTACCGATTTCGCCCAGCACGAATTAGGGGATATCGTTTTTGTGGAACTTCCAGAGGTAGGCACGGAATTATCGGCAAATGAACCGTTCGGAAGCGTTGAATCAGTTAAAACTGTATCCGAGCTATACGCTCCAGTCAGCGGCAAGGTTGTCGAAGTGAACGAAGACCTAAATGACAGCCCTGAATTTGTCAACGAGTCACCATATGATAAAGCTTGGATGATTGTGGTAGAACCGTCCAACAGCAGCGAGATTGACGAAATGCTAACTCCTGAAAAGTATGAGGCCATGATTAAAGAAGATTAATCTCTTTTTGGAAAGCAATGAATGTGAACTACTACCCCGTAAATGTTAGACACTCTGCTGACATTTACGGGGTGTTTTTATGGCCAAATTTACAGCTGAGAAGAAATTAGAAGTTGTTCAAAAATACTTAAATAATGAGGCGCTGGTTACCAGCCTTATATTTCCACGTTTTCTCTTGGCTTTATGGGAAACCTAAACATAAATAAAGATGCTATAGAAAGGTGGAAAAAGTGGTGCTAAAACAAAGTAAGAAAGATGTAACCGATCAAGTGGTAGGGAAATTGCGAAATGGCGAAATAGAGCTTTTTTTGGATAATGAATCGATAGGAAAGATTAAACTGCAGGAGAGCCTTGATGCTGAGTTGTCGCATCATTTTGAAGTGGACCAAAATAAAATATATCAGCATGTGACAGTAACAGAAGGCCGGGACGCCAAATACACAGATTGTGATGATGGCGGCTGGTGTTAAGCGGGAAGCTGGACTGAGCAAAATCCTGTTTTTTATGATGACAATAATGATATAGTTAACATACTTAGAACAAGGCACACCGTCATATATATTTTCGAATATGTTAACAGTAAACCACTTCTATTACAGGTGATGGACATGAATGATGCGTATGTTGACAAAGTTCTTATTGTCGAAGGAAAATCGGATAAAAACAAGGTAATGAACATTATTAAAGAGCCATTGGAAATCATTTGCACGAACGGCACGATCAGTCATTCCAAATTGGATGAGTGGATTGAACTCCTTGAAGACAAGGAGTTATATATTCTCGTGGATGCGGATGAATCCGGTGAAAAGCTTCGCAAGTTGTTTAAACGGGAATTTCCCAATGCGGAACATTTATATATTGACCGGATGTATCGCGAGGTGGCAACGGCCCCAGAACAGCATCTGGCAACGGTTTTATTGGGCGCAAATATCGATGTCCACAAGGAATATTTAGAAATGGGATTATGATGTATGAATGAATGGAATCGAGATCAATTATCAGTGTTCCTTGGCAGGGAAGCGACGGGTTTAGTCTATTTTTATACTCCCATGTGCGGAACTTGCCAGCTCGCAGGGAAGATGCTGCGGGTGGTTGAGGAACTGGTCAGTATGGAAATGGGAAAAATGAATTTGAACTATTACCCGGACCTGGCGGAGCAATTCAAGATAGAAAGCGTGCCCTGCCTGCTGTTTGTAAAAAACGGAAAGGTCATTGAAACAATATACGCATTTCATTCCATTCCCTATTTGTTGGAAAAAATAAAACAAAATTTGGATTCGTAAAGCAGATGCTACCTGAGCATCTGTTTTTTTAAATCATGAGGACAAAATCAACGGCCGAAAGGAGGGACTTGTCCCCATAAAAATCATGAGGACAAAACCGGCGGTCAAGAGAGGAATCTTGTCCACATGAAGGGTCTATGAGGACAAAACTGGTGGTCAAGAGGGGAATCTTGTCCTCATGAAAAATCAAGAAATTAAACATAATAGGAGTACTTGCCATGACCTGTTATTGTATAGTTCTTCACTAATAACCTATTAATCCTTTTTTTGTGAATCCCTCCGCCACACCATTCATGAACAACATTCGTCGTAATCTTCAAATCAGGAAACAGCAACCTGATCTCTCAACGCTTCGTAAAACAACCGAGCCAATCTCTTCTTTGAAGCCACATTTCATGCACACACAATATCCATCTGAAACAATCACGTCTAATGATAGACAAGATAAACAAAGAGGCCCCTTCTCCAATTGGGTAAAATGATAGGGACACAAGCGAGAATACGGATTATCATCTTTATGGAGGGACAATAACAGGTCAGCCAGTTTTTTATCATAAGAAGTTAGCGTAGAAGGAGTGGCAGTCAGCTTACGGAAGAAAGTGTTTATCTGGGTAAGAAGAATAATCGATTCATGTGGCTTCGGAAGATAAAGAGTAAAACTCGGGGTTAATGAAGATAATGTAGTAATGAATCGGCACTTTGTAGCCTTTACTGTGAAGGAGCTGTCGGAGCAAAATCTCACTACGGCCGGATTGATGCAGGGGATTGGTTATATCATGATCATACTGTGAGGTGAATCTGTCTGTTTTGGGATCATATAAATATTCCCCTTCATAATTTTTAACTTCATAAAACGATATCGCCCGTTGAGTAATAAAAGTAGAATCTATCTGAAATGAAGTATTATTTGTTTCCAGCAGCAAATCATTCAGGATATATCTATCTTTTGTAAACTCTTCGGCTCTAGCATCAAACATCACCTCCCCTTCATACCCCTTCTGTAAATTGACATAACGTTTGCGTTCTTTTTCCGGTAAAACCATTCGGGAATTCAGAGACCTAAGAATTTTTAATTCTTTCGGAAAGGGCCTCGGTTTCATAAATGTCTCCATTCTTCGCCTCCTATAACATATACTAAATACATTTTACAGAAAAGCCTCATAATTTCCCGATACAAATATGAAAGTTTTCCGAATCCGACATTTCCTGCGAGCCGCCTCCAATAATTGTCGAGTCTTTTTAACAGGAATTCCCCGTCCATTGCTGAATAGTAATGTTAAAGAGACAAGATCGGAGTGGTGAATATGTTAGATGCCATTAACACCTTTTTACTAACCGTTAGAGGGAGGGCGGATATATTACCGTTGATTGACAATGCGGAAATACAGCTGGATATCAGCTGTGAACAGAAATCCATCATGCTAAAAATAAAAAACGGGGAAATCTCCATTGCGGCTGAAAAAGACAGCCGACTACAGAAAGTTACGATTTGCGGCAGTCTGTCAGCCATCACACTAATGTTGGAAGGAAAAGAAAAACTGCGAATTCTCCAAAAAAATGGTGCATTAAAAGTGACAGCCCCGTTGCGCGCAACCTTAATGCTGGAATCACTTTTTTATTTAGTAAAAGCAGACCCGCAACTAGCCAAAATAATTTAATCATAGGTATTGACTCGGAATTGAACATCATGTAAGATAATTTTAAACATTCAAGAGATTATGACATTCTAATACATCATTCTTATCAAGAGAGGCGGAGGGACCTGGCCCAGCGATGCCCGGCAACCGGTAGATACACGGTGCTAATTCCAGCAGAGCACATGCTCTGAAAGATAAGAAGAGACAACCCCTCTTCTTTGAAGCGGGGGTTTTTTTGCCGGTAGGAAAATTTAAACTTTTCCTATCGGGAATACGCCTCTGTCTTCGCCTAAGGGCTTGCCAGTCGGCGAGTTTTCTTTATAAAAAAAGCTTTTTAGCCAAAGAGAGGAGCGAGAAACGTGGGAGAAAATCAAAAGAAGTATCGGTTGGAAACATTGAGTGTTCATGGGGGCTTAGCACCGGATCCAGTAACGGGGGCGCGGGCCGTTCCAATCTATCAAAACAATGCCTACCAATTCAAAAATACAGAACACGCAGCAAACCTGTTCAGCTTGGCGGAACCTGGTTACATATACACGCGGATTCATAATCCGACGACAACCGTTTTTGAAGACCGAGTTGCTTTACTCGAGGGCGGAGTGGGTGCATTAGCTGTCGCCAGCGGAATGGCGGCAATCACTTTGGCCATTTTAAACATCGCCGAAGCAGGAGATGAAATTGTCTCAGCGGCCAATCTATACGGCGGGACCTATAATTTATTTGCCGTGACGCTGCCTAAATACGGAATTAAGGTAAAATTTGTTGACGGGGAAAATCCGGAAAACTTTCGGGAAGCGATTACGGACAAAACAAAAGCCATTTTTGCCGAAACGATCGGAAATCCGAGCCTGCGCGTGTTGGATATCGAAAAAGTGGCTGAAATTGCCCATGAGGCTGGGGTACCGCTGATTATCGATAACACGTTCGCTACTTCATACCTGTGCCGGCCTATAGAGCATGGTGCCGACATTGTGGTTCACTCTGCTACTAAATGGCTGTTGGGGAACGGCACGACCACAGGCGGCATTATTGTCGATGGCGGTAAGTTTGATTGGAATTCGCCACGGTTCCCAGGCTTCACCACTCCAGATGACAGCTATCATGGCTTAGTGTACGCTGAAGCTTTAGGTGCGGCAGCCTATATCGTCAAAGCCCGTGTTCAACTGCTGCGTGACCTCGGACCGGCATTAAGCCCGCAGAATGCCTTCTTATTCACCCTTGGCCTGGAAACCCTGCATGTAAGGATGAAGGAACATGTGGCGAACACGAAACAACTCGTCGATTATTTATTAAATCACCCGGCTGTTGATTGGGTATCTTACCCGGGACATCCATCGCATCCAGACCATGAATTATCGGAAAAGTACTTGCCTAAAGGGGCCGGCTCGATGGTTGTTTTTGGCATCAAGGGCGGAAAGGAAGCCGGAGCCAAGCTGATCAATTCTCTTTCCTTATGGGCGCATGTGGCCAATGTCGGCGATGCCAAGAGCTTAATCATCCACCCGGCAAGCACCACTCATCAGCAATTGGATGCCGAAGGCCTAAAAGCGGCCGGAGTTTCAGAGGACTTAATCCGATTATCGGTTGGAATTGAAAATGCGGCGGATCTGATTGAAGATTTAGAACAAGCCATTGAAACGGCAACCGGTCTATTTTCCTTGAAGGCAAATGCTTAATTTTACCAGTCGGAAATCGGAATAAAGATAGGAATTTTTCGTTGACATCTGCTTTTTTCAGTGGTAGCATTGCATTTGTATTAAATTTCAGAAATAAATTTAAATTATATAAATATAGGATTTGCTATATGCTCTTATCTAGAGAGGTGGAGGGATGTGCCCGATGAAGCCCGGCAACCGTCAATTTATTGAAATGGTGCCAATTCACACAAAGCGCTTGCTTTGAGAGATGGGAGAAAGGACTAGTTTTTTGATGCCTTTCTGCCTGCGCAGAAAGGCTATTTTATTTTTCTAATAAAGCATCTTCTAATGTCAAACCCTATATTTATGATATCGGTAAAAAAGTAGGTGATTGAATGATATCCATCAAAAACGTCAGTAAAATTTTCCCCTCCAAACAGAAGGATTTAACGGCGGTCAACCATGTAGATCTGGAAATTCAAGAGGGGGAAATTTTCGGAATTATTGGATACAGTGGTGCAGGGAAAAGTACCCTGATACGTATGCTGAACGGACTTGAACTGCCAACCGACGGAACCGTAACTGTGGCAGGTCGGGAAATATCTAAAATAAAGGGCAGCGAGCTCAGAAAAGCCCGCCAGGAAATCAGCATGATTTTCCAACACTTTAATTTACTCTGGTCAAGGACGGTTAGTGATAACATTGCTTTTCCGCTTGAAATTGCCGGCGTAAGCGGACCTCAAAGAAAGCAGCGGGTTGCAGAGCTAATTAAGCTGGTGGGTCTTGAAGGAAGGGAAAATGCATACCCTTCACAGTTGAGCGGCGGACAAAAACAAAGGGTCGGAATTGCCAGGGCTCTGGCCAACAACCCTAAAGTGCTGCTTTGTGATGAAGCAACTTCTGCGCTTGATCCGCAAACAACCGACTCTATTTTGGATTTATTGGTTGATATTAATAAGCGGCTTGGGCTGACCATCGTGCTGATCACCCACGAAATGCATGTTATTCGTAAGATTTGCCACCGGGTGGCCGTGATGGAAAGCGGAAAAGTCGTGGAGCTTGGGTCAGTATTGGATGTGTTTAAAAATCCGCAACAGCCGATTACCAAGCGCTTTGTGAAACAGGTGACCGAGCCGGAAGATACGACGGAAACAGCGGAACATTTGCTGGAGCGTTATCAATCGGGGCAAGTGGTACAGCTGACTTTTATCGGAGAATCCGCAGAACAGCCGTTGATTACTAATTTAATTAGACACCATGATGTAACAGCCAACATTCTCCAAGGGAAGATTTCACAAACCCGCAGCGGTTCTTACGGGACGTTGTTCATTCACCTTGATGGGGATTCAGTGGAAGTCAATAAAGCGATTGACTATATCCGTTCCCAGCAAGTAGGAGTGGAGGTGGTCAGCAATGGATAACAGCGGCAAATTGTTAGAGAATGTCGACTGGCTGGTCATGTGGGAAGCAACCAAACAAACTTTATATATGACTGCGATTTCGGTTGTGGCTACCTTTATCCTCGGGACTTTGTTGGGTATGCTGCTATTTCTGACATCTAAAGGAAACCAGTGGGAAAACAAACCAATAAATACCGTCATAAGTGCTATCGTAAATATTTTCCGGTCCATTCCGTTTATTATCCTGATTGTCTTACTGATTCCTTTTACTACCCTTTTAGTAGGATCCATGATTGGGGAAACGGCGGCCCTTCCGGCTTTGATTATCGGGGCAGCACCGTTTTACGCTAGGTTGGTGGAGATAGGCTTAAGGGAAATTGATAAAGGCGTTATCGAGGCAGCAAGGTCAATGGGAGCGACAACAGGTACGATTATCTGGAAGGTGCTTCTGCCTGAATCATTGCCAGCACTCATTTCTGGAATAACGGTTACAGGCATCGCGATTGTGGGATACACGGCAATGGCCGGAGCGATTGGCGCCGGCGGCCTGGGAAATCTGGCATATAATCTCGGCTTCCAGAGGAACCAAAATGACGTCACCTTTGTGGCAACCGTCATTATTCTTATCATCGTTTTTGTCATTCAGTTTATTGGTGATTTTATCACTTCAAAAATAGATAAAAGATAAAAGGAGATCATGAAAATGAAAAAGATACTTTCTATATTAGTTGCTTTAACTGTGCTGCTGACTCTGGGAGCTTGCGGCACTTCGGAGGATAAATCCTCCTCTGGAGACAATGAAAAAACAACAAAATTAGTTGTGGGTGCATCAACCGTTCCACATGCTGAAATTCTTGAACAAGCCAAACCGATTTTAAAAGAAAAAGGCATTGACCTTGAAATCAAAACGTTTACTGACTATGTGCTGCCGAACAAAGCTTTGGCTTCGAAAGAATTGGATGCTAACTACTTCCAACACATCCCATATTTAAATGCCCAAATTAAAGAGTTTGGTTATGACTTTGTTAGCGCTGGCGGCATTCATATCGAACCAATCGGTGTCTATTCAAAAAAATACAAGAGCCTAAAAGATCTTCCAAATGGCGCACACTTAATCATGAGCAACTCTGTAGCAGACCATGGCCGTCTTCTTTCATTATTAGAAGCACAAGGATTAATCAAGCTTAAAGAAGGCATTGATAAAACAAAAGCAGAAGTTAAAGATGTTGTGGAAAATCCAAAGAACCTAAAATTTGATGCTAACTATGAAGCAAAGCTTCTTCCGCAAATTTACAACAATGGTGAAGGCGATGCTGTGTTAATCAACTCAAACTATGCGATTGATGCAGGACTAAATCCAGTCAAAGATTCCATTGCCATCGAAGATGAAAATTCACCATATGTAAACGTCATTGCCGTTCGTAAAGGCGATGAAAAGAAAGAAGCCATCAAAACATTAGTGGAAGTGCTTCACTCTAAAGAAATTCAAGACTGGATTCTTGAAAAATACAAAGGTGCGGTTGTACCAGTTTCAGAATAATGATTCTAAAGTAAAACAAAAGCCAGTGAAAACACTGGCTTTTGTTTATTTGTACATTAAACCGAGAATTAAGGTAAAAAATACATAAGAAAATTAACAAGTATTTTCTTGGTAAATGTCGAAAAATACGGTATGATTTGTATCAGAATGCTGTTACATAGGAGTTTCTTTTTTTTATTTTCAATTAAAAATAAATCTATTCTCATTTAGACTATTCCGAGTGAAAATAAACATGAGTTTCCACTGCTTAAAAGTTGATAATAAATTTCATTTGTTATAAGATTGTAATGAGAATAGATTGAGAATAGGATCATACTGATTCTTTTTAATAGCGCACTAAACATATTCGGAGGTATTAAAATGGCTGGATCAACTTTAACAATCAAAGATCTGCATGTTGCGATTGATGGGAAAGAAATTTTAAAAGGGGTAAATCTAGAAATTAAAGGCGGGGAAATCCACGCAATCATGGGGCCAAACGGAACAGGAAAATCTACCTTGTCCTCTGCGATTATGGGTCACCCCAAGTATGAAGTAACCAGCGGAAGCATTACCTTGGACGGAGAAAATGTACTGGAAATGGAAGTAGACGAGCGTGCTCGTGCCGGTCTGTTCTTGGCTATGCAATATCCAAGTGAAATTACCGGCGTTACCAACGCTGACTTCCTTCGTTCTGCCATTAATGCGCGCCGCGGCGAAGGAAATGAAATTTCGCTTATGAAATTTATCCGCCAAATGGATAAACAAATGGAATTCTTGGAAATGGACCTTGATATGGCGCAGCGTTATTTAAATGAAGGTTTTTCCGGCGGGGAGAAAAAACGGAACGAAATCCTGCAATTAATGATGATAGAGCCGAAAATCGCCATCTTGGATGAAATCGACTCTGGACTTGATATCGATGCCTTGAAGGTTGTTTCCAAAGGTGTCAATCAAATGCGTGGTGAAAACTTTGGCTGTTTAATCATTACCCACTATCAACGTTTGTTAAACTATATTACTCCTGACCATGTGCATGTTATGATGCAGGGCCGAATTGTTAAATCAGGCGGACCTGAATTGGCACAACGCTTAGAAGCTGAGGGTTATGAAGTACTTAAGCAAGAGCTTGGAATTGAAGATGAAACGGTAGAGCAAGAAGCATAAGCGCAGAGTTAGGAGGATAACCATGACTACGGAAACAAAATTACCTTTCGATAATGGGTTTGTCAGCTCGGTGGCTAAAGCAAACGGCGAACCTGCTTGGTTTGAAGAGCTTCGCTTAAAAGCTCTTGAGCAGTTTAACATCCTGCCAATGCCAAGACCCGATAAGACGAAAATAGATAAATGGAACTTTACCCAATTTGAGCAGCATACCGTAAAAAGTGAACCTTTTAATTCCATCGGAGAACTACCGGAGAATTTAAAAGCACTTATTGATGTGGATGCTGCCAATCCAAATTTATATATCCAACGGAACCAAACCCCAGCTTTTCTTTCCCTTTCTGAGGATTTAAAAGCAAAGGGTGTTATTTTTACCGATATCCTGACAGCTGCTAAAGAGCATGCAGATCTGTTGAAAAAATATTATATGACACAGGCCATCAATGCAGATGAACATCGTTTAACTGCGCTGCATGCTGCTCTGTTAAACGGCGGGGTCTTCTTATATGTTCCTAAAAATGTAGAAATGACTGAACCGATTCAAGCGGTATTTGTGCATGATGATGCTAAGGCCAATTTGTTTAACCACGTTTTGGTTGTGGCAGAAGATAATAGTTCTGTAATCTATGTAGAAAACTATATTTCTACAGTGGAGGAATCGGCTGGATTGGCCAATATCTTAACGGAAGCTATTGCCAATACTAATGCTAAAATCCAATATGGAGCGGTAGACCACTTGGCTAAGGGCATGACTACCTATGTCAACAGACGCGGTGTCGCCGGGAGAGATTCCCGCATTGAATGGGCACTTGGTTTAATGAATGAAGGAGACACCATCTCTGATAATACCACCAATTTATTGGGCGACGGTTCATTTGGGGATACGAAAACGGTAACGGTTGGCCGCGGAGACCAAACGCAAAACTTCACCACAAAGGTTGTTCACTTTGGACGCCATACACAAGGAAACATCTTAAACCATGGTGTCGTAAAAGATAGTGCAACACTTATTTTTAACGGAATCGGCAAAATCGAGCATGGCGCTTCAAAATCCGACGCAGAGCAAACATCCCGTGTGTTAATGCTGAGTGAAAAAGCCCGTGGCGATGCCAACCCGGCACTCCTGATTGATGAAGATGATGTAATGGCAGGGCATGCAGCTTCTGTTGGCCGTGTTGACCCAGTCCAGTTGTACTACTTAATGAGCCGCGGAATTCCAAAAACAGAAGCAGAGCGGTTAGTCATTCATGGTTTCCTTGCTCCGGTTGTCAATGAGCTGCCAATCGAAAAAGTAAAAGAGCAATTGACGGAAGTTATTGAAAGGAAAGTGCGATAAATGAATACCGAGGCTATACGCGGCCAGTTTCCCATATTACATCAAGAAGTAAACGGACACCCGCTTGTGTACTTGGATAGTTCAGCTACTTCCCAGAAGCCTGCGCGAGTGATTGAAACATTAGAAAAATATTACCGTGAATATAATTCAAATGTGCATCGCGGGGTGCATACACTAGGTACAAGAGCCACCGATGCATATGAAGGTGCACGTGAAAAGGTCCGAAAGTTTATCAACGCCAAATCCATTCAGGAAGTCATTTTTACAAGAGGAACGACTACTTCTTTGAACTGGGTGGCAGCCAGTTATGCAACGGCTAACTTAAAGCAAGGTGATGAAATCGTCATTACTTACATGGAACATCATAGTAATATTATTCCATGGCAGCAGGCTGCAAAACGTACTGGCGCAACACTGAAGTATATTCCACTTCAAGAGGATGGAACAATTTCTTTAGATGATGTCCGTGCCACTGTGACAGCTAATACCAAAATCGTTTCGGTTATGCAGGTTTCAAATGTCCTCGGTGTGATTAACCCAGTGAAGGAAATTGCCCAAATTGCCCATGAAAATGGAGCGGTTATGGTCGTGGACGGTGCGCAAAGTGCTCCACATATGAAAATCGACGTTCAGGACTTGGATTGTGATTTCCTTGGATTTTCGGGACATAAAATGTGCGGCCCTACCGGCATTGGGGTTCTTTACGGGAAAAAACATCTGCTTGAAAACATGGAACCTGTTGAATTTGGCGGTGAAATGATTGACTTCGTTGATTTGTATGATTCAACCTGGAAGGAACTTCCGTGGAAATTTGAAGGCGGTACGCCAATTATAGCTGGTGCGATTGGTCTCGGTGCAGCCATTGACTTTCTGAATGAAGTCGGAATGGACAATATCGCTGAGCATGATCATAAATTAGCTGCCTATGCATTGGAAAGAATGGCTGGGATTGAGGGAATCAGCATTTATGGCCCACTAGATCCCGCAAAACGTACCGGCATGGTGACATTTAATCTAGACGATGTTCATCCACATGATGTGGCAACGGTTTTGGATGCCGAAGGAATAGCTGTCAGGGCTGGACACCATTGTGCTCAGCCATTGATGAAATGGCTGAAGGTTTCGGCAACGGCACGTGCCAGCTTTTACCTATATAATACGGAAGAAGATATTGATAAACTCGTTGAAGGGCTTGTCAAAACAAAGGAGTATTTCAGCGATGTCTTCTAATTTAGATGCACTCTACCGAAGAGTAATTATGGATCATTATAAAAAACCACGTAACCGTGGGGTTTTAGAGGATAGCAGCCTAACGATTAATATGAACAACCCGACCTGCGGCGATCGGATTCAGTTGACGATGAAAGTCGATGAAGGAATTGTCCAAGATGCCAGATTCGAGGGGGAAGGTTGTTCGATTTCCATGTCATCCGCTTCCATGATGACAGAAGCGATTAAGGGCAAAAAGGTCGAGGATGCCTTAAAGATGGCAACCATCTTTTCAGATATGATGCAGGGTAAAGACGTGGACGAGGATCTCGATTTAGGTGATATCGAGGCATTGCAGGGGGTTTCCAAATTCCCTGCAAGGATAAAGTGTGCAACCTTGGCATGGAAGGCCATGGAAAAAGGGCTAAAAGAGGACGGCCAACATTAATACAGGTGTTCGGGGCTAATCAATGGTCCCGTTCATTTAGGAAAGGGAGGAATCGACGATGGCGAAAAAAATGCCGGAAATCGGGGATTATAAATATGGCTTTCACGATAAAGACGTTTCCATATTCCGTTCAAAACGCGGGCTGACACGTGAGATTGTCGAAGAAATTTCCAAAATGAAGGGCGAGCCTCAATGGATGCTGGACTTTCGTTTGAAATCACTGGAGATTTTCTACAGCAAGCCAATGCCACAATGGGGCGGAGATTTGAATTCTTTAAACTTTGACGAGATTACTTATTATG
This sequence comes from Neobacillus camarae, assembly GCF_054950115.1. NCBI lineage: Bacteria > Bacillati > Bacillota > Bacilli > Caryophanales > Bacillaceae > Neobacillus > Neobacillus camarae. Next base: position 1,329,568 of record NZ_JBUCKX010000002.1, read on the forward strand.
TAAAACCATCTGAGAAATCTGAAAAGTCATGGGATGAAGTGCCAGAAGAAATTAAGGCGACTTTTGATAAATTAGGGATTCCTGAAGCCGAGCAAAAATATCTTGCAGGGGTTTCCGCGCAATACGAGTCTGAGGTTGTTTACCACAATATGAAGGAAGACCTTGAAGCATTAGGCATTGTCTTTAAAGATACAGATTCCGCTTTAAGAGAAAACGAGGATATCTTCCGGGAGCACTGGGCAAAAGTAATTCCGCCGACTGATAACAAATTTGCGGCATTAAACTCTGCAGTATGGTCTGGTGGATCTTTCATTTATGTGCCGCCTGGCATTAAGGTTGATACTCCATTACAGGCGTACTTCCGAATTAACTCCGAAAACATGGGACAATTTGAAAGAACGTTGATTATCGTTGATGAAGGAGCTCATGTGCACTATGTGGAAGGCTGTACAGCACCAGTTTACACAACCAACTCCTTGCACAGTGCGGTCGTTGAAATCATCATCAAAAAAGGCGCTTATTGCCGCTATACCACAATCCAGAACTGGGCAAACAACGTATACAATTTGGTTACCAAGCGTGCCGTTTGTGAAGAAAATGCCACAATGGAATGGATTGACGGTAACATCGGTTCCAAGTTAACTATGAAGTACCCTGCCGTTATTTTGAAAGGTGAAGGTGCCCGCGGCATGACGTTATCGATTGCGATTGCCGGTAAAGGCCAGCACCAGGATGCCGGTGCTAAAATGATTCACCTTGCACCAAATACTTCTTCAACGATTGTATCGAAATCAATCGCGAAGCACGGCGGTAAAGTAACTTACCGCGGTATGGTCCAATTTGGACGGAAAGCCACAGGTGCACGTTCTAATATTGAGTGTGATACATTAATTATGGATAATGAATCAACGTCTGATACGATTCCATATAACGAAATTCAAAATGATAATATTTCACTTGAGCATGAAGCGAAGGTATCAAAGGTATCGGAAGAGCAATTGTTCTATCTAATGAGCCGCGGTATTTCTGAGCAGGAAGCAACGGAAATGATCGTAATGGGCTTCATCGAGCCATTTACCAAAGAGTTGCCAATGGAATATGCTGTTGAAATGAACCGATTGATTAAGTTCGAGATGGAAGGTTCTATTGGATAACAAAGAAAAAACCCTTGTATATCAAGGGTTTTTCTTATGTTGTGTGCCCGGCATGGGTGCAGGCTCTAGGGTGCGAGTCCCGAACGGCGAAGGCAGTAGTAGCCGTAGCTTAAGACAAGGATATGCGGGGTGACCTTCATATCTGAAGGAAGTCAGCGGCAAACTCCCGCTCCGAGGAACACGAATCTCATATAAGGCTAGGTGACTCTGGTTGAGTCTGCAATACAGGACAAAGTCCATACTGTCGAAGGGGTCACAGAGTAAATGAGGCGGAGACATGGAAGGAAAGTCTGCACTCTTACCCGGGGAGAACCTGTCGGTATGCCGTACTCATGCGGTTAGCCTATCCGTGAGGATAGGTTGAACGACAGGCGTTAGCAGAGCAGAAGCCATAGTACCTGTCCGCTTAAGAGGACAGGGAAGGGCTGAACCAGTTATGAAAGATAGGGACTAGGAGTATCTTTCCTTCAATGAAACAGAAAACATGTACCTGTCTAATGAAAGAAACGGTGAATCCGTGGGGGTTGTTAAACAGGGTGGAGAACGGAAAGAACACAAGCAGAACACCTATCTACGCAGGAGGTTATATCGATGTTAATGGAACGAATCCTGTCACGGGAAAACCTACTTAACGCAATTAAAAGGGTTGAAAAGAATAAGGGGAAACACGGAGTAGACGAAATGCCCGTCACGGCTCTACGTGGACATATTATTCTCAACTGGGCGAAACTTAGAAAATCCCTCTTCGAGGGAACCTATATCCCAACCCCCGTCCGTCGAGTCGAAATCCCGAAACCAGGCGGCAAAGGGAGAAGGAAACTAGGAATCCCAACCGTGACAGACCGTTTCATTCAACAGGCAATCACCCAAGTGCTTACTCGAATGTATGACCCAGTATTCTCTGAAAGTAGCTTTGGTTTTCGCCCAAACAGGCGAGCGCATCAGGCAGTTAAATTAGCCCAAAGTTATATAGAAGAAGGTTATAGATGGGTAGTAGACATCGACCTTGAAAAGTTCTTTGACAAAGTTAATCATGATAGACTAATGAGTAAATTAGCCATTAGAATAGAGGACAAGACTCTCCTCCAACTAATCAGACGATTCCTAACTTCGGGTGTTATGGAAGCCGGACTCATCAGTCCTAACCTTGAAGGGACACCGCAAGGGGGTCCGCTAAGTCCCCTTCTTTCAAATATTGTCTTGGATGAACTGGATAAAGAATTGGAACGCCGAGGACATCGTTTTGTCCATTACGCAGACGATTGTAATATCTACGTGAAATCTAAAAGAGCTGGGGAAAGAGTTATGAAGGCGATGACCAATTTTATCGAAGGAAAACTTAAGCTGAAAGTTAACAAGGAGAAAAGTGCAGTAGACCGCCCTTGGAAAAGAAAATTCCTTGGATTCAGTTTTACAAGTAACCTCAAACCGAAGATAAGAATTTCACCTCAGTCAATTAAGCGGTTTAAAGATAAAATCAGACTACTCACAAGCAGACGAAAATCAATTACGATGGAAGTCAGAATTCATAAACTCAATGAATACCTTGTGGTTGGGTCAACTATTACCAATTAGCTGATACTCGCTCAGTAATCACGAAGCTCGAAGGATGGTTAAACCTAAGGTTAAGAATGATTCGATGGAAAGAATGGAAACTTCCACGAACTAAGGTCAAGAAACTAATTAAATTGGGCGTACCGGAAGAAAAAGCACACGAATGGGGAAATACGAGAAAGGCTTATTGGCGAATTTCCAAAAGTCCAATCCTTCATAAAACACTAGGGAAAGCTTATTGGCTTTCCCTAGGACTGAAAAGTATCACTGCAAGATATGACGTACAGTGTTCGACATAATTTGGAACCGCCGTATACGGAACCGTACGTACGGTGGTGTGAGAGGGATAAATGGAGGTTAGTCGCCTCCCCCTATCTCAATTATCTCCAGAAGCTTTTACATAGGAGGTCTATTTAAAAATATGGCGAACTATCTTGTTTAATTTTTGAGTCAATTGCCAATTGAAGGATGTTACAAATGGTTTTTACACCCTGTTCTAATTGTGGCTCATTCATATATGAGAAACTTATTCGTAGATGATGATTTTCCTGGTTTGTAGGAAAACAAGTTGAACCAGGCAAAAAAGTGATTTGTTCATTCTTTGCTTCTAATAAGAGGTGATCCGTATTAAGCCAGAAAGGAAGAGTGAGCCATACATTTAATCCCCCTTTTGGTACGAACCAAGAAACCTCTTTAGGTGAATGTTGTGACAGAATCTCCAGAACAAGATCACGCCTTATCTTTAGAGCTGTTCTTAATTTTTTTAAATGATCCATCATTCTTTTTGAAGTAATAAATGGAATGATGGCTTTCTGTGTAAGCAAAGGACTGCCTAAGTCGGCGTTAGCCTTGGCAGCTAATAGACGTTTAAATATAGAGCCAGAAGCAGCTAATATTCCAATTCTACAGCCTGGAGCTAATATTTTGCTTAAACCTTTCAAGTAAATGACATGACCGTCTTGGTCCAGACTTATCATCGATGCAGGTGGTTTTCTTTCAAAATAGATTTCACTACATGGATCATCCTCAATCACTAAACACTGCGTACTTTTAGCAATCTCAATAATTTGTCTACGACGTTTTGTGGGCATCACAGCACCAGTTGGATTGTGAAAAGTAGGGACGGTATAAATGATTTTAGGTTTATACTTATCACACAAATTCTGAAGTAAATCAACTCTCATCCCATCACTGTCAACAGGTATGGTAAGGATTGTTGCACCTCTCCCACGAAACACATCAATAGCTCCTGGATAGGTCGGGGCTTCCATGACTACCACATCACCTGGTCCAACGAATGTACGAGCAACTAGGTCTATTCCTTGTTGTGAACCACTTGTAGCTAAAATATTATCTGGGGTAGTTGGAACATCCATTCTTTTTAAATACTCAACCATAGCCTGTCTAAGTTCTTTATCTCCTTGAATTTCTCCATATTGTGATAGAACTTTTGGATTCTCAGAAAGCATCTTATGAATTTCTTGCTCTAAATATCGATTAGGTAAGAGTCCAGGATCTATCATAGAAGATGAAAGATGAATTTTTTCAGGGACTTGATGGAAACGAGCAAATTGAGACCTAGGTAAATAATCTTGAATGGAAAGCTGCCAATCGTAGGAAATGGCCCCTTCCTTTTTTTCAGCTTCTTTGATATTTGTCTTTCTTATAAACGTTCCTTTCCCTTGAACAGATGTGATATACCCCTCTTGTTCTAGCTTTTGATAGGCCTTTACTACAGTAACTAAACTTACTCCAATCTGTTTTGAGAGTTCTCTTACAGAAGGTAATTGTAAATCTTCTTCTAAGAGATCTGAACGGATATGATCGAGAATGGAATGGTATATTTGCTTTGTTAATGAAATGTCAGCATTACGTTGAATCTCAATGTGCATGACTTAATCTCCTTTAAGTGTTATACAAAGGGGTTGAGTGTTATATACAAATAAATGTAAACTATCAATAAATTGTTAAACACATTATAACACTGGAGGAATTGTGATGAAATATTTTGTAGTTGATGCTTTTGCTGAAAAAGTGTTTGAAGGAAATCCAGCAGGAGTATGTATCATGAATGATTGGATTTCAGATGAACTCATGCAGAAAATAGCGATTGAAAATAACCTATCGGAAACAGCATTTGCAGTAAAAGAAGGGGCACATTATCGACTGCGATGGTTTACACCTGGTGGAGAGATTAACCTTTGTGGGCACGCCACGTTAGCAACGGCATTTATCATTCTGAATTATTATGAGGAGCATTTGAATAGTGTCAAGTTCAATACAATTAGTGGAGAATTAACGGTAAATAAGCAAGATGATTTATATGAACTGGATTTCCCTTCCGTTCCTTCGGAGGAAATTTGTTCAACTGATCAAATGATCAAAGCCTTGGGAATTGTGCCAAAAGAAACGTACTTAAATAGAGATCTTGTTTTCGTATTAGAGTCCGAGGAAGAAGTGAGAAACGTAACTCCTGACTTTGCCCAATTAGAAAGATTACCAGAAGGATTGGGTGTTTGTGTTACAGCCAAAGGCAGTGAATTCGATTTTGTTTCCAGAGGTTTTTTCCCTAAGTTAAAAGTAAACGAAGATCCAGTAACGGGTTCTTTGCATTGTAGCCTAATTCCTTTTTGGGCAAAAAGATTAGAAAAACAGGAATTAGTTGCAAGACAACTATCTAGCAGAGGCGGTACTCTTTATTGTAAACATGAAGATACACGAGTAAAGATGGCTGGGAGAGCCGTTCTATATTCAGTAGCTGAATTAAATATTGGGATTTAATGTCTAAGACTTTTATTTTTCTTTCGCTTTCTTATACATGATATGAATGCTGCAGTAAAAATCTTTTGCTGTCACATTTGAGTTAGATTTTGTTTATGTTTGAACCAGTATTATTTTTTTTGATGGCGGGTGAAGACTTGAAACGTATTCATTATAGTTGGGTTGTTTTATTTGTCGCTTTTTTTTCAATTCTTATAGCTGGGATAATAAGTTCATCATCAGGTGTGTTCATTGTCCCTTTTGAATCTGACTTTGGATGGGAACGCTCAACAATCTCATTTGCTTTTGCGATTGGGCTTCTACTATACGGTATCTCTGGTCCTTTTATGGCAGCTCTAATAGAAATGACGGGCTTAAAGAAAATGATGATTTTAGCCATGACAACGTTATTAGTCGGTGTGTTGCTCACCTATATTATGGTGAAACCTTGGCAGTTAACCTTGATTTGGGGAGTTATTATTGGCTTAGGTTCTTCGTTATTCCTAACCGTATTAAGCCCATATATTGCAAATACATGGTTTGAAAAAGGAAGAGGATTCGCACTTGGTATTTTAACAGCGAGTACGGCAACTGGACAATTAGTCCTCCTCCCTTTACTAGCGTACATCATAGAGATGCATTCATGGAAATGGGCGATGGGTCTTATTCTTATCCTCAGTGTCATTATGCTGGCAGTCATCCTATTATTTATGAAAAACTCACCAAAAGAAATAGGACTTCTTCCATATGGGCAAGAAAAGGAATTAAGTGTAAGTGAAAAAGTCCAAAAGAAAAATCCTGTAATTATTGCCTTTCAAACCTTATTTGAAGTGGTAAAAGTCAAGGAATTTTGGTTGCTAGCAGTAAGCTTTTTTATCTGTGGACTTTCAACTAGTGGCTTAATCGGAACTCATTTTATTTCTTACTGTATAGGCTTTGGTTTTACTGCTGTTGCGGCGGCATCCATGCTTTCATTGATGGGCGTGTTTGATTTAATAGGAGCCACTCTTTCTGGTTGGCTATCTGATCGATTTGATAATAGATGGTTGTTGTTTTGGTATTACGGTTTGAGAGGAGCTTCACTTGTATGTCTCCCATTTGCTCTCTCTGAAGGCTCAATACCTTTGATTATTATTTTTTCAATATTTTATGGACTAGATTGGGTTGCAACCGTACCACCAACAATTAACATTTCAAGACAGATCTTTGGAATAGAGAAAAGTGTTGTAGTGTACGGTTGGCTCTTTGCATCCCATCAATTAGGCTCAGCCCTGGCAGCAGGCGGGGCAGGAATCATATATAAGATATTCAATTCATATTCATGGGCATTTGCTTTAGCAGGAATGTTTTGTGTACTAGCAAGTCTATTTGTGATAGTTATAAAAAAACAACGCAAGGTTGAGATTCAATCCATGTAGCTAATTAAGAATGGAAGGAGATTTGCTTGTATGTCCCATTATTATATGTTTATTTTTGTATCCCTTATTATCATTATCTCTCCAGGGCCTGACTTTATTTTGATTACTAAAAATGCACTTACAATTAATAGACATGCAGGTCGTATGACTTCATATGGAGTTGTGACAGGACATATTATTTATGCAACAGCTTCTATCCTTGGGTTCACGGCCATTATTGCAAAATCTATAGTGCTTTTTGAAGTCATCAAATATACTGGAGGTGTTTACCTTTTTTATCTAGGAATTAAAGCAATCCTGACCAGTATAAAGAATAAGGAAAAAGAAAACACAGAAATTAAATCGAATTTAGAGGCTGAATTACAAGTTGCTCAAAAAAATTCAAAAACTAAAACTTCTTATTTCCAAGGATTAGCAAGTACACTTCTAAATCCTAAAGCCATTATGTTTTATATTTCTTTTCTTCCACAGTTTATTGATTTAAAAGGAAATATAATTCCGCAGTCCGTGATGCTCGCAGGGCTTTTTATAATAACTGTTTTATTGTGGTTTACTTTATATCTTTACATTCTTACTTACATTAGTTCGTGGTTTAAAAAACCTTCTGTAGAAAGAATCTTTGACCGAGTTTCTGGTATAGCACTAATTTATTTAGGAATAAAGTTAGCACTTGGAAAAAATTAATTTTAGATTATTGTTTCAATCTTAGTTATAGGTAAGGATGATATTGGTACTTTGCACTAACTGGGGACATGAATCTAAAGTGAAAAATATGTGAATTTTTTCACTTAAACTATAGGGTGCATTACTTCAATAAAAACGGTCGTCGAAAGACGTTTTTTATTTAGAAAGGAAAAAAAACAGCCAAAAAAGGCTGCTGCCTATTAGCAGCCTGTTGCTTGGTTTGGCTTCTTGACCATTTATATTTAATATTGCATGTGCTAAAATTTTATGTTCAAAATCCTTATTTTATACGGCTCCAAGCTATGCCATGCCGTGCAAAGTTCGTGCAAAGATTAGTTTATAACAACAGTTTGAAATAATTCCCAAAAGTCTATATATCAATAGTTGTAGGGGCTTTTTTGGATGTGGTTTGATGCTATTTTAAGTACTTTTAATCAAGTTCGAGATGGAAGGATCCATCGTTAATTGCAAAATTACCCGCTTGCTGTAAATGGCAAGCGGGTTTTTGCATTATAAATGAGTACTCTAAGATGAGAAATATTTACTCCGGATAAATGCCTTCCACTCTCGGATAGGCTGAAATCACTCTCGTGCAGGACTAAACCATTTACAGGTAGTAAAAAGGTTATGCTATTATAAATGAAAAGGAGGTGTGCCAAGTGATATCTATCGGATTAACAGGCTGGGGAGACCATGACAGTCTTTATCCGGGAAAAATTGCTGCCAAGGATAAATTAAAAGAATATGCCGGACACTTTCCGATTGTCGAGGTAGACACTTCATTTTACGCCATTCAGCCAAAGCGCAATGCGTTAAAATGGGTCAATGATACCCCGCCCGGCTTTCAATTTATTGTCAAAGCCTATCAGGGTATGACCGGCCACATGCGCACAGAGATTCCTTTTGATACCAAACGGGACATGTTCCATGCTTTTAAAGATCCGCTGGAACCATACATTATCAACAAAAAACTGGCCATGGTCTTGTTCCAATTTCCTCCCTGGTTTGATTGCAAACGTGAGAATGTTGACTATTTACGTTGGTGCAAGCAGGAAATGGAAAAGATCCCTTGTGCCCTCGAATTTCGGCATCAGTCATGGTTTGCCCCGGAGTATCGCCAAGGTACGCTCGATTTTATGAAGACGGAAAAATGGATTCATAGTATCTGTGACGAACCACAAGCGGGTGAAGGTTCCATACCAGTTATATTGGAAACGACCTGCCCCAACAAGGTACTTGTCCGATTCCACGGACGTAATGTCCATGGCTGGCAAAGGCAAAAGCGGAGTACAGCAGATTGGCGGGATGTCCGTTATCTCTACCGCTATAATCAACAAGAGTTAGAAGAATGGGTGGAACAACTGCAAACACTCACAGCACATTGTGAGAACATCTATTTGTTATTTAATAATAACTCAGGCGGAGATGCCGCTGACAATGCGAAACAAATAATCGACCTCTTACATATAGAATACGAAGGCCTAGCCCCAAGGCAAATGGATTTATTTTAAAATGACAAGCCCGCTATGTAATAAATAAACAAACACAGAGGGTGGACCTAAATCTCATGGAATGGATTTTATTAGTGGTAATAGGAATAGCGGGCAGCTCGATTGGGTCACTAATTGGCATGGGAGGAGGAATTATTGTTGTTCCGGCCCTGCTCTATTTATCCACCCTTACATCAACATTCAGTCATCTTACACCGCAGATTGTCGTGTGGACATCCCTGTTCACAATGATTTTTACGGGCCTGTCATCGACATTGGCTTACATGAAACATAAGACAGTCGACTATAAAAGCGGCTTAATCTTCCTAATCGGCAGTGGCCCGGGAAGTATTCTCGGTGCCTGGGTGACAGAAAAACTGGGCTTGCACTCATTTAGTATTTACTTTGGAGTATTTATCCTGTTTGTATCTTTTATTTTGGTGATAAAAAATAAATTACGTCCGCTTCCTTACCAAAAGGACAGGGGGATTAACCGGACGTTCACTGATAACAGCGGCAAGACCTTTGAATATGGTTTCAATCCGGTTCTTGGCATTGTCATTTCACTGGTGGTGGGGTTTTTATCAGGAATATTTGGAATAGGCGGCGGTTCATTAATGGTGCCGGCCATGATATTATTGTTCTTTTTCCCGCCCCATGTGGCAACAGCCACATCGATGTTTATGATTCTTCCAACCTCAATCCTAAGCTCAATTACGCATATTGCATTAGGAAATGTAAACTGGCTTTATGCATTGGCCTTAGTGCCAGGAGCTTGGATAGGGGCCAAGGTGGGAGTTTGGTTGAATACCCGGCTAAAAAGCAAAACCATTGTTTTGCTCATCAGAACCATCCTTATCATTGTCGGGATCCGGTTAATTTATCAAGGAATAATGGGGTAAGTTGAGAATGGAAACGATTCATATCTATCATACTAATGATCTTCACAGCCATTTAGAAAATTGGCCGCGAATCGAACAGTACTTAAAAAAAAATAAACACCGGCATGAGCAGAATGGGGAGGATGTGTTTACATTCGATATTGGCGATTTTATTGACCGATGGCACCCCTATACGGAGGCGACCATGGGAAAGGGGAGTATTCCACTTTTGAATGATTGCCAATATGATGCGGTTACCATTGGAAACAATGAAGGTGTCAACCTGCCTCACCATGATTTGGACCATCTTTATGATGACGCAAGATTTGCGGTTGTTACGGCTAATCTTTACCATGAAAATGGGGAATACCCTAACTGGATTAAGCCCTTTACCGTTTATCAATCAAAGCGGGGAACACGTATCGGTGTCCTTGGACTGACTGCACCGTTTCCACAGCTTTATCAATTGCTCGGCTGGAAAGTGACCGACCCGTTTTCAGAACTTAAAAAGTGGTTGAAACCCCTGAAGAAAGAGGCGGATGTGATCATTTTATTATCTCATCTTGGCATTCGGGATGACGAACGAATTGCCGATGAATTCCCGGAAATTGATGTCTTGCTTGGGGCACACACGCACCATGTTTTTGACAAGGGGAAGGCAATCGGGAACATGCTTATGGGGGCTGCGGGGAAATTCGGCTACTATGTCGGTGAAATGACGTTAACGCTAAGCGATGCTAAAGAAGTCATCCAAAAACAAGCTGTAGTCCACGGTGTTGAGGATCTGCCGCCAGTACAGGATGAAACAGAGCGGGTCAACGGGTATTTTGAAGCAGGTAAAGGGATGCTGAACCAAACCATTACGATTTTACAGCAGCCTTTGACCGCCGATCCGTTTAAAGAAACGGAACTATCAAAGCTTCTGTGCGGGGCGCTTAAAGACTGGTGCCAAACTGACTGTGCCATGTTGAATGCCGGGCTTTTGTTAGGCCCGTTAACAGGATCTGTCACAGACTTTGATTTGCTGGCCATATGTCCGCACCCCATCAACCCATGCAAAGTGGAACTGACGGGACTTGAACTCCAGGCTATATTGGAAGAATCAAAGGAACAGAGCCTGCATCAAAGGCAAATTAAGGGGCTTGGTTTTAGAGGGGATGTCATCGGGAAATTCGTCTATGATGGTCTCGAATTCAGTGGTCTAACCATTAAAGTGGCCGGTAAGGAATTGGACCCGTCTATGACCTATTCATTGGCCTTGCCGGATATGTTTACATTTGGACATTTTTTTAAGGATGTACTAGCTTCTAAACAGAAGCATTATTTCCTGCCCGAGTTCCTGAGGGATATCCTAAAATGGAAGCTGCAACAGCTCTAGGTACCTGCATTACACGCTTTCTTGACTCTTAACATAAATTGTATGGAGGAAAGGAGTGTGGAACAGTGATTAATCTTTCACCAGTGGAAATTGGCGGCCATACCTTTTTGGCTGTCACGGTTTTACTCCCAAAAACGACTTTGCTTGCCGTGACAAGCGATAAGGGATATATCATGTGCGGTGCTTTGGACGTCGCGCTGCTTAATGATAAATTGAAGGACAGGGGAATCATAGCTGGACGGGCTGTAGGCGTCAGGACAATCGAACAATTATTAGATGCCCCGCTCGAGTCAGTTACAATAGAAGCTGAGAAACTGGGAATTTATCAAGGAATGATGGGCAGGGATGCCTTGCTGAAAATGATATGAAAGCCTGTTTAAATTGCAGGCTTTTACATAATCCTATGATGATTTTGTTATTTTCAGGGCTAGTTCACTTCTTCCAAGCATACATATAGCTTGAAGGGGTGATTTTTTTTGGCTAAATTTCGTAAATATCGCCGGCCGCGGGGCCCGCTGCCTTTTCGGTATGTTTTACTGATATCATTTATTTGCTTCCTTCTTACAAGCGTGATTGGGGTGTGGTTAGTCAACAAAGGCATTGAACCCACTCTCATGAGATATGCGGAAACAGAAACTAGAAACATTGCTTCATTGGTCATCAATAGGGCCATCACAAAGCGAACTACTAACATTGGGGAAAATAATGAAGTGATTAAAATAACCCCGGGACAAAATGGAACAGGACAAAATGCGCAATTAAATACGGACTTAATCAACAGGGTATTGGCAGAAACCACCGCACAAATTCAGAAAAACTTAAAATCGGCCAGACAGGGAAATATCGCTTCACTCGAGCAGTTTACAGACGTGGAAATTGAAACGGAAGATACAGGAGAAGAAGACGGGATTGTCTGGTATGTCCCGTTAGGGCAGGCCACCAATATTACCTTATTGGGGAACCTCGGTCCTAAAATTCCGGTAAAATTTACCGCCATAGGTGAGGTGGAGCCGGATGTGCATATTGAATCGGAGAGCATTGGCATTAATAACACTTGGATTAAAGTTTCAGTGGATATACAGGTTTCCGTGCAAATCATTACCCCGTTTGCCACAAAAATTACCAAGCTCAAACAAAGTATTCCCGTTGGCAACGCCCTTTTAGAGGGAGAAGTGCCGCAATTTTACAATGGTGGTGGTGGTACCACTCCATCCATTCAAATTCCTGATAAGCAGACGGACACAAAGAAATCCGGAAATTAAGCATGTTTAGTACCATTCTTGGCCGCAAAAACGCTGTTGAAAGTACTCAGGCAGCGTTTTTGTTAGAAGGACCCTCATTTATTTAGATAAGAAAGTATATAATGTTTGACTTTGAGAATTGTCCAGCTTCAGCGCCCTAGCACCTAGTGTCCTTCGGTCGGTCTCCGCCCTACGATAAGTCAAGCACGAATGCGCTCCGCTCTTCGTGTTTCCTTTATCCCGTTCAACGGGCAGTAGATTCTCAACTGCCCGTAAGAACCCGATTGGTTCAACTAACAATCAGCGAGAAAAACGTTCGCTGATTGACGTTTCACCTTATCTCAGTAGGAGCCCTCCACAAAGGAAAGCTTCGGAGCATAAGCTTCGCACGAAGGAAAAGCGTTAGCTTTTTCGAGGAGGCCAATGCGGTGCTGACCAGAGCGCTTGCGCTTTTCTTATTTTCGCAGGCTCATTCTTTCTAAACGTTTCCATTTGGCCAAATGCGGGTATGGGTCAAATGACCACTCTGTTAATCCATTGTCCTTATACATTCCATAATGCAAGTGAGGCGGGAATTTGCCTGAGGTTCCCGGCGGGCCGTAACCGGTGCTTCCAACCCCGCCAATCACCATGCCTGGCTCGACAATTTGCCCCACATGGAGCCCCTTGGCAAAACCACTTAGATGGGCAAAATAATGATAGGTGTTATTGATATCACGGATGCCGATTCTCCAGCCCCCGAATTTGTTCCACCCCTTCATTTCAATGATCCCATAACATGTGGCTCTAACCGGTACCCCATATCCGGCAAAGATATCTGTGCCTTCATGGATCCTCCGGCCACCCCAGCCGCGGGCATCCCCCCATGTGCTTCGATAGCTGTGATTGCTGCGCAATGGAACAGGAAACACATTTTTATCCAAATCAATACGGCCAAAATGCCGGTATACTTTTGCTTTCCCGACTATGATCCCAACGGTTTTATCTCGATGATAATAATTCCATAAACCAATTTTTAAATTATCTTCGTCCACCCCATAGGTGAGAAGGTAGTTTGCAAATGCATATAAGGTATCTTCATCGCTTTTTAGGCTGGCTCTGCCATCCCCGTCCCCATCTACCCCAAATCCGTTAAAAAACTGAATAATGGCTGGATTTTCATCATTGGGATTTGGATTCGTCAAACCTGCCCATTTTTCTGGTGGAAAGTAAATGGCAATCGGATTTTCAGGTTTTGGCAAATCCCGGCGGACTTGGCGGATGCTTCTTTCGTATTGGTCAACTGCAGCCAAGTAGTACCATGGAATTTGCGTGACCGTCTCCACTTTTTGGTAAAGCTTCATTCTTTCCTGATAGGGGTCCGCTTCAGATGGGGCGGCCAACGCTTTCGTGACACACCATTGCGGGATTAGAAGCAGAAAAGCTGCAATAAATATAACAGTCCGCACGGAAATTCTCCCTTCCCATTTATTGTACGAACTTAGTTTATGAATTCTAACTTAATTCATTATCGCTAATAATTGGTAAACTATAAATATTTACCCAATTGACCGGTTAAATCGCTTTAAATCAAGTATAGACATCGGTTATGCGGCCTTATTTGCTTGTGAATCCTATTTGCAATATGTTAAAGTGACAAGAGACACTCATTTGTTATACATATAGACAGAAGTAAAGCAAGGAGGGAATCAAATGAGCAAGAACGAGGAAATACTTAGAAAACCGGACTGGTTAAAAATAAAGCTTAATACAAACGAATCTTATACAGGTCTAAAAAAACTAATGCGGGAAAAAAACCTGCACACGGTATGTGAAGAGGCACGCTGTCCTAATATCCATGAATGCTGGGGCGTAAGAAGAACGGCTACTTTCATGATCTTGGGAGATGTCTGCACTCGTGCATGCCGTTTCTGTGCTGTTAAAACCGGGCTGCCAACCGAATTGGATTGGAAGGAGCCGGAACGTGTGGCAGATTCCGTTCAGATTATGAACTTAAAACATGTGGTCGTCACCGCAGTGGCCCGCGATGATTTAAAAGATGGGGGCTCCGCTGTTTTTGCGGAAACGGTCCGGGCTATCCGCCGGAAAAATCCATTTACCTCAATTGAGGTCCTGCCTTCCGATATGGGCGGAAAGGAAGAAAATTTACGGACTTTAATGGATGCCAAACCGGATATTCTTAATCACAATATTGAAACGGTCCGGAGGTTAACACCAAGAGTCAGGGCCCGCGCCAAATATGACCGATCACTGGAACTCCTGCGCAGAGCAAAAGAGATGCAGCCAAGCATCCCGACTAAGTCCAGCCTCATGGTGGGTCTTGGTGAAACGAAAGAGGAAATCTTAGAGGTCATGGACGATTTAAGGGCAAACCATGTCGACATCATGACAATTGGCCAGTATCTGCAGCCGACAAAAAGCCATCTGAAAGTTGTCAAGTATTATAGCCCTGATGAATTTAATGAGCTCAGGGAGATTGCTCTGAGCAAGGGATTTAACCATTGTGAAGCTGGTCCACTGGTCCGTTCATCTTATCATGCGGATGAGCAAGTCAATGCCGCTGCCAAGCATCGGCAGCTGCTTGGGGAACAAAATGCCCAACAGGAACAGGCATAGAAAAAAGAGTTCAGGCAATGGTCTGAACTCTTTTTTCGTTACTTCAAGTTATTTTTCATATTGTTATCATCGGCTGTACGTCCATTTGCATCTTCATTGCTGTCAACCGGGTTTCCTTGCGGGCTTTTTAGCATCCGCTTAATCAAAGAAGTTACTTGATTTCTTGCTTGTGCACTGCCTGAATCCAAATGGGCCAAATTCTCCACGTCCCGCATTAACGTTTTATTATCGGAAACATACACATGATAATATCGGGGAACAGCCGACATTGCGGTTCTTTTGACTTGGTCTGCCGTATAATTACGGTCCTTCGTGTTGGAATCATAAACAACCAATACTTCTTGGTCCGTCACGAGTGTTGCTACATCATTGACGTTCGGCATACTGGTGCTGTACTTGCTGATGATATTGGCCAACTGTTCGCGGTCAAGCGCGGCATAATGATCATCCACCTCATTATCGTTCATAACTGGACTTTTCTGATGCCGGACAAAACCATAATCTTTGCTTACATCCCGAAGATTCTTTCTGGCTCCCTCATTATAGAGTTCGTGCCGTTTATTATTGACATTTATCGTATTACCGCTTTCTTCATAAACATCCCGGTTTGTGCTGTCTTTTGAACAGCCCGACACGGCTGTTATGGCACATAATCCGAGGATCACGAATAATTTTTTCAATTCAATCGACCTCCTTTTTTTAGATTGGCCAATCGGCGTGATTTTTTACTTAGTAATTGATGGTGAATCGGTTATAATGGAAATAAGATGTGCCCGCAAAATGAGGTGAAACCATGATTGTTTTGAATAACACGGGGTATGAACTGGTACAAGAATACAGGGACGGATTTAATGAAGAGGCGATTAAAGCAAGGTATAGTGATATATTATCCAGATATGATTATATTGTGGGTGATTGGGGCTATGGCCAACTTCGATTAAAAGGCTTCTTTGAGGACCAAAATCAAAAGGCAACTTTCGATACAAAAATTAGCACACTGAGTGAGTATCTATATGAATACTGCAATTTTGGCTGTGCGTACTTTGTCTTGAAAAAGTCCAAAAAGTAACGAAGGATCCAGAATAGGACCCTTCGTTTATTTTTACTCACTATATTGGCCTTGTTCATCTGTTTTCGGGTCATCATGTGGTGGGTGCGCACCTGGCATTTGCCGTGGCAGGCCCTCATGCAAGGCCTTGTTTTCATAATTGAAACTGCTGTAGCGGCGCTGCCCCTGTTTCCATGAAGTACTTTTCAGCTCGACTCGCTTATCCTTGTTAATCGGAGAGCCAAACGGGCCATCCGGAAATTCTTCTGCGGTTAAGTAATTTCTTTGTTTCTCTACATTGGAAAAATCGGAATAGAGATTTTCATCCTGATTAAGCATGACCTCACTCCTTTTCGATTATTATGACTTACCTTATAGCATCCTAAACAATTTCTTGTAAGAAGGATCTTAGTTCCTCTGCTTCTTCCTCACTTATTTGAAAAGCGTATTCCAGATAACCTTCCTCTTCCAAATCATCCGGACCAATAATCGCAAATCGATTCCCCTGCATATTTAATACAAGGTATTTCCCGTAATGTCGATCCGATTGGACAATGGCTAAATCATAGCGCTGGTTTTCACCAACAAAGCTGACAAATCTGGTCTTGGTATTCTCTTTATCATCATATAAAAAAAAACGCTCTTTCACCGATTACATTCTCCTTTTATTTTCAATTATTCCCTAACTTATATAGTATCAAATTAAGCTTAATGTGGGGAGTATGGAATTTTCCCAATATGCTTTTCAAAGAATTTCTAAGTAAAAAAATTCGAATATTGTCAAAATATGCTACAATATACCTAACCAAATCAGCGTAAGGGATGATTAAATGGTTCGGAAGTATTTTCAAAAGGTGAAAAATATCCTGAGTTGGGGTAAAATTTTTATGCCATTATCCTCATTGCGCATTTATCCCCCGCAATTTGTCCTGCGCGATCCGGTGGTAGAAGGGGTGAAAGCCGCTTTTGAAGCAGGCGTTGATGTAGCGGTGATTGTATTCAATGTCCAATATTATAACGAATTGGCTAAACTGCAAGGTCAATCCGAATATTTTATGTTGATGAATTCATTAAAAGAGTCGTTTCGGTCCGCTGTGCTAAAGGAAATTAACCAGCAGCAGATTATTACCCTTCATGATTTTTACGGGGACGGACTAACTCTGTTTATTCGGGTTGATTCCGAACAGCACCTGGTTTTCGAAATAGAAAGGGTTAAGGATAAATTGATTCAAGAGGTGGAAGGGTATTTAGTAAAGTTATTTCCATCGGTTCGGTTTCAATTTGAAAGTGGTTATATGTTTGTGGATAAAAGATATGGATCGATTCAGGATTCTGTGTTGAAAGCCCATATGCAGGCCATCGCCATCGCGGAGAAAAAATTGTCATCCAAATACAACAACATGATACATACCATTAAACAAATTATTTCCCAAAAAAATATCAGGTTGATGGCGCAGCCGATCATTGATGTCGCAACCAATGAAATTCGTGCTTGGGAGATGCTAACACGAGGTCCAAAGGGCACATCTTTAGAAGACCCGCTACCGCTCTTTTCCGTTGCGAAACAAACCGGTACGTTATATGATTTGGAATTGCTTGTCATTGAAAAAGCATTTGAACAAATAAAAACAACCAGATGCCGCCATGAAATTTTTGTTAACTGTACTCCCCTTACCCTTGCAAACATTCTTTTCACAAGGGATTTACAAAAATTAATGCAGAAATATACCACAATTTCACCAAAACAAATAACAATAGAAGTGACGGAAAACGATTCTATCGAAGGATTGAAGAATTTCATTTATAATATAAAAAGGCTGCGGTTGATGGGATTTAGAATTGCCATTGATGACACAGGCTCGGGTTATTCCAACTTGAATACCATCACTGAAATCATGCCAGATGTCATAAAAATTGACCGGTCATTAATTCAGAATATTGATAAAAATTCTGTCAAGGAATCAATGTTGAAAGGATTGATGCTAGTGGCCAGAGAGGCAGGGTCAATTGTGGTGGCGGAAGGGATTGAAAATGAAGCGGAAGCCTATGTCCTAACAAGAAATCAAGTAGATTTAGCCCAAGGCAATTTCTATGCTCCCCCGACCATTTTAAGGCCGGATATTGCAACCTGGTAAATACCTAAAGGAAGTGGCGTACATGTATTTTGTTGACCGCGATCAAATTGAAACGAGATTAAATTATTTAGAAGCACAAATCAACCTGTTTGAAGAGCAGCAAAATTGGCCCGATGCTTTAAGTCAAGCTGCCTTGGAACGACTCACGCAAATGATGCTGGAATCCGTGCTGGACGTAGGAAACGCTATGATTGATGGGTTTATTATGCGCGATCCGGGGAGTTATGATGACATTATTGACATATTAATGGATGAAAAGGTTATTTCAGCTGGGACAGGCAGCAGTTTGAAAGTCCTTATCCCGTTCCGTAAAAAGCTGGTCCAACTTTATACCGATATTGACCATGCGGAGCTGAAAGAACAATTCACACAGCATCTGAAGGCTTTAAAGATTTTCCCAAGAAATGTCCGTGACTATTTGCTAAACGAGCTGGGACCTGTATCAGCCTTCAAAAATTAATTGGACCGTTTCAGGACGGTCTTTTCTTTTTGGATGACCCTGTTAAACAATATGGCCGATATTTAAAAATTCTGTTGATTGGAGCAGATAAGCTCGCCTCCAGCGGGAGTACGGGGCAGGGGAGACCCTCACGCAGGTGCTTCCAGGAGGCTCTCCCGGCACGCCCGCGGGTTTGCTGAGCGACTGGAGCGGAATCAACAGCTTTTTAACAGATCCTTTTGGACAAGACATCAACGGGCAATATATACATAACAGGAGGCTTACAAATGAAAAGCTACAAAGGTTATTTAATTGATTTGGACGGAACGATGTATCGGGGCACAGAAAGGATAGAGGCTGCTTCTGATTTTGTTAAAAAACTAAAAAATAAGGGAATTCCCTACCTATTTGTGACCAATAATTCGTCCCGGACGCCTGCACAGGTGGCTGAAAAACTTCGCGGTTTTGATATACCTGCCGAGGAGAAATTGGTGTTCACCACCAGCCAAGCTACCGCCAATTACATTTATCAAGAAAACCCGGAAGGCACGGTTTATGTCATTGGTGAGGAAGGCCTCCATACGGCCATAAAGGAAAAAGGTTTTCAAATGGCAGGAGAAACAGCTGATTATGTGGTAATCGGGATTGATCGGGATATCACCTATGAAAAATTGGCAACAGCCTGTTTGGCTGTCCGCAATGGGGCAGGGTTCATCTCGACCAATGGCGATATTGCTATTCCGACTGAAAGGGGACTGCTACCAGGTAATGGCGCATTGACATCCGTGGTCACCGTTTCCACTCAAATAAAGCCTGTGTTTATTGGAAAGCCTGAAGCCATTATTATGGAGCAGGCATTAAAGGTGTTAGGTTCGGCAAAAGAGGAAACTTTGATGGTTGGCGACAACTATGATACCGACATTACGGCCGGGATCAAGGCCGGAATGGATACTCTGATTGTCCATACAGGCGTGACCACCAAAGAAATGCTGACTGGTTACGCCGAGCAGCCTACGTACTCAGTTGATTCACTCGACCAATGGGAACCATAAGAAAAGGATGGGGAATTCCCATCCTTTTCTATTTAATCATCCTTATTTACTCCTGCTGCTCTGTGCGCCAGCCTGCTGGAGGCCGCAGCCGCGATGGCGCCCACGATATCATCTAAAAATGTATGGCACTCGCCAGTTGATTTGTCATTTAAACGGGCTAAAATGCCAGGCTTTTGTTTATCAATAAAGCCATAGTTGGTAAAACCTATGGATCCGTATACGTTTACGATTGAAAAAGCCAGGATTTCATCCACTCCATAGAGGCTTTCATCCGTGGCGATGATGGTTTGCAATGGTTCTTCCAGCATCTTTTTTTCTCCAAGAACATCCAGCTGGATGCCAGTAATAATGGCATTTTGAACTTCGCGCTTGGACAGGACCCGCTCGACGTTCTGGATGCAATCTTCCATTTGCAAGTTTTCATGGTATTTTTCCTGCAGGTAAAAAACTAAGTCCGCGATGTCCTGTATTGTGACTCCTCTTGCATTGAGCCATTTTCTGGCGGTTTCTTCCACAATGTCCATATTTCTTTCTGCCATGTTTAATCACCTATTTCTTCAATTTTCACTATATATATACTGCATTTCCATAATATATGCAATTTTACCACTTGCAATTGGAGAAAAACAATTTTCAGCATTTTTTAGTTTTTTGTTAAACATCCCACCGGAAAAACAAGTTTCCCAGTTATAAAACATATACTTGATGTAGATGCCAATCCTAGGGAGGTGGAGGAATGTTTCAAAATATGCTCGAGCAGCAATATGGCATACAGGTTGAGCAGGGGCAGCTAGAGATAAACCGTTGTCCTGCCCTAAAAGGAAATGGCTGGATTTATCTAATTGCTAATCCGGGCAGCCGAGAGGCAACTGATATAGATGAATTAGTCCAGATAACAGAGCATTTGAATCAGTTGGGAGATAAGGGCGTCCCTATTTTCTTGGCAGACAAAAATGGAAACCGGGTGACCGAATGGGAACATAAACAATTTTGTGTACTTGCCAGCCAACAAACGACAGATTTTCAGAGGCGGCCAAGATTAGGAAGAAAGCTGGCTAAATTCCATGAGCGGGGCAGGAGGATGCCGTTTCAAATTCAGCGGACCAGCCGTATCGGGCAGTGGAAACGCTTTTGGGAAAAGCGTCTTGAACAAATGGAAGGCGTGTGGAATGGACTGTTGTTCCAATCTCCAGAAGATGAGTTTGAAAGACTGTTTATCGAATCTTTCCCTTACTATATGGGGTTAACGGAAAATGCCATTCAATATTTAGTGGATACCGAACTGGATGATGATCCCCTGGAAACTGACAATGGGACAGTCTGCCATGAGCGGTTCACCCAAAAGACCTGGGAGCCGTCTTCCGGTTCTTGGTCGATAAAGTTTCCATTTGAATGGGTATTTGATCACCGCAGCCGGGATTTGGCAGAGTGGACAAGGGAGAGGTATCTGCGGAACATACAAACGTATGATATAGATGTTAGAAATTTTTTTGAACAGTATCAAGGCGTGGCCCCATTGTCTTCATTTTCGTGGCGTTTGCTATTCTCACGTTTGATTTTTCCGCTCCATTTCTTTGAGTGTGTGGAGGGCTACTATATTACTGAATCCGAGCAGGAGAAAAAGCTGTTAGAGGAACGGTTGGGAAAAATCCTTAAACAGTCTTCCGAATATGAAAGGTTTCTTGCACAGTTTTACCAATTGGCGGGCGCCCCCGTCAGGAGAATGAACCTTCCACAGTTAGAGTGGCTCTATCAATGAATGTGAATGCCAGTTAACAAAAAAGCGATTGCTAAAAACAGCAATCGCTTGAAACTTTGTCTAATTAAAATACCTGTTCTACTTCCATAACTCCGGGAACTTCTTCTAAAAGGGCTCTTTCAATACCGGCTTTTAGTGTAATGGTCGAGCTTGGGCAAGAACCGCATGCGCCGAGTAAGCGTAGTTTTACAATGCCCTCCTCCACATCAACTAATTCGCAATCCCCGCCGTCGCGAAGAAGAAATGGGCGTAATTTATCTAGTACATCTTGAACTTGTTCAAACATCTCTTTATCTTCCAAACTAATCGACTCCTTTCCTAATTATATTATAATGGTATTTACATTAAAAATCCATTCCTAGAAATGGGGGATTGTGCAAGAACCGGCTTAATTTTTTTTCGGTACTAAAGGGAGAATGGAGGAGGTAAAAGAGCACACAGTTTGGTATATGTTTGGCCGTATTGATAAAATGAAAGAAAAATGATAGGGAATGGTTGAATGGAAAACGAAAAGGTGGAAATTGTCCTTTATGGTGCTGAGCAGCTATGCCCCAGCTGTGTGAACCTGCCGTCCTCAAAGGAAACATTTGAATGGCTAGAGGCTGCCATTGCCAGAAAATTTCCCGGCCAGGCTGTCAAAATGACTTACGTGGACATCTATCAACCTGCAGGGGACTGCGGGAAAATCACTTTTGCCAAACAGGTCATTGATGAGGAGATGTTTTATCCGGTTGTCGTTATCGGGGAAAGGGTAGTCGGTGAAGGAAATCCCCGGTTAAAAACCATATTTGCGGAACTGGAGAAACTTGGATTTAAGCCGGAGTGAATAATTAGAGGCTGACTCAATGGAGCCAGCCTCTTTGCTTCACCCATTATGAAACTTATACATCCATAATACCCCGGATTTTAGCAGCCGGGCTACACGCCCTGTGATCGGCCGCTCTGCCATTAACCCAAATCCTTGTTTTTTACCAAGAGAGCCAAGGACGCCTTTCAGCTTAATCGGTGGAAATTCCACAGGAGGCTCTTCATCATTCCATCTTTTTCTTAACACGTCTACAATCTGCAATGCCTGTCCTTCGGCAAGTTGTGCGCTTGGGGCATGGGGAAGACTGGCGCAATCCCCCACCACAAAAATGTGTTCATCTTCGGGCAGGTGGTGCAGGGGCGTCACCACGAGCCGCCCCATGGCATCCTTTTGGGCATCGAATTGCCGGACTACTTTGCTGGCCTGAATGCCTGCAGTCCAAACGATTACATCGCAATAGATTGGCTTGTCATGATTATAAAGCGTATTTTCTTCTACTTTAGTAATGTTCGAGTTATTGATGATCACAACGTTATGCTTGAGGAACCAATTTTCTACGTAAGTGCTAAGTCTAGTGGGAAAAGCAGAGAGAATATGTTTGCCCCGATCAAATAATTTGATTTGAAGGTCCTCCCGGCTTTCACTCAGTTCGCTGGCCAGTTCAACACCGCTAAGACCAGCACCAACAATTCCCACCACAGAGCCGGGGCCCAGATTGTTTAAGGCTGCATAGGTGCGGCGGGATTGACCAATCGATTGGATGCTATAGGTAAACTCTTCAGCACCTGGTACACCATGGTATTTGTCCTCACAGCCAAGTGCGATGACCAAATCATCATAGAAGAGCACTTCGTTGTCTTTAAGGTATACGATTTTTTCAACCGGTTCAATTCGGGTTACTTCTCCATACTTAACGGTAAGTCGTGGATGCTCCGGGAAACTAACACGGATTTCTTTGTCTGAAACCGTTCCGGCGGCCAACGCATAGTATTCGGTTTTTAAACAGTGATAAGGTACCCGGTCGACAAGTGTAATCGATACATCCTCTGGAAGCTGGTTAGGTAACAGCTCGTTGAGAATCTTCATCCCCCCGTAACCGCCTCCTAGTACAACAAGGTTTTTCATTTTTATATCCCCTTTTATTTGCTTTCTCGTCCCCTAAACGCGAAAAAAATAAAAATTGTTTGATTTACCTAATAATCATAAATTTTCAGTCCATTTAACACCAACTACGAGTATAACGAAAGTGTTACAAAATCACAACAAATATAACGTGTGAGCCTTGACAAGGTTTTCATGCTTTCCCCTGTTGACGTGGAACTAAGATTTGGAGTACGCTAAATAATTAGCGGAGAGGTGAAATAAATGATCCAGATCATCGTCGAATTTTGCGTCAGCAATCTAGCAAATGGTGCCCAACAGGCGTTTGAAAAACTAAAAAAAGATCCTAATTTGGACGTGATTGAATATGGCTGTTTGAGTTACTGTGGTAAATGCGCACGTACACTGTATGCCCTTGTCGATGGCAAGGTTGTAACGGGGAATACACCGGATGAGCTGGTTGAACATATTTACCAACATCTCGAAACCACCAGTGCTTATTAAATAGGAACAAGCCCGATTCCAGTTCTATGGAAACTTCATAGTATATATTGAAGCTTAAACAGTTGAGGAGTTTACAGTATGTGTATATACTATATATAAAACCTCATGGAAAAGGAGGGAATACCATTATGAGTAACGATGTTATCGTTTTAACTGAAGCAGCTTCACTGCAAATAAAAGACATGATGAAGCATAATGAAGAAGAGGGTGCCTTTTTGCGTGTCGGGGTAAAAGGCGGCGGCTGCAGCGGCTTATCCTATGGCATGGGCTTCGACCACGAGGTCAAGGAAGACGACATCCAAACTGAACAGTTTGGCATAAAGGTTCTAGTTGACCGTGAAAGTGCCCCTATCTTAAAAGGCACCAAGATTGATTTTAAACAATCCATGATGGGCGGCGGCTTCACGATTGATAATCCAAACGCCATCGCTTCCTGCGGCTGCGGTTCGTCATTTAGAACAGCAGCAGTGTCCGGAACTCCGGAAGAATGCTAACTGTATATAAGAAAAGCGCAAGCGCCCTGGAGCTAGACAATTCTCAAAGACTGGATATACTTGCTGATACGACCAAAAAGGCGCCCCAAAGGCGCCTTTATTATTTATTTATCAAACATGGAAGAACTATGCAGGGGTTGGATTCTTGCTTTTGGATCCATAAAGGCCTTGGCGTTGTTAACCGCAGTCGGGGCTTCTCCAAAGCCGCAGGCAATTAATTTTACTTTACCCTCGTAGGTGCAAATATCACCAGCAGCGTAAATTCCCGGTATATTGGTCTCCATTTTGGAGTTAACCACAATGGCATTCTTTTCAATCGTGAAACCCCATTCCTTGATCGGGCCTAACGAAGAAACAAAGCCGTAATTACAAATAACCGCATCAACATCAAGGGTTTCTGTTGCGTCGCCGTTTGCACTCTTCAGTACAACTTGTTGAATCCCTTTTTCATCCCCGATTAATTGTGCAGGGACAAATGGTGTTTTTACGTCTACTTTCGAGTTGAATAAATTTTCTACACTGTGTTCATGTGCCCGAAACTTGTCGCGCCTGTGCACGATGGTGACTTTTTCAGCAATCGGCTCAAGCATTAGCGCCCAGTCAACAGCTGAGTCGCCGCCGCCAAATACCACGACTTTTTGTCCGGCAAATTGGTTTAGGTCTTCAATGAAGTAGTAAAGGTTTTTCTTTTCATATTGTGCGGTATCTTCAAGCTCCAGTCGGCGGGGCTGAAATGCACCATTTCCGGCAGTGATAATCACTGTTTTGGAATAATGCTCTTCTTTATCGGTTGTTAGCTTAAACGTGCCATCTTCTTGCTTTTCAAGTTTATCTACGGATTGCTCCAAAACAACAGTTGGCTCGAATTTAGCCATTTGTTCTTTTAAGTTATTAACTAATTCTTGTGCTCGAATTTTGGGAAACCCGGCTACATCATAAATGTATTTCTCTGGGTATAGTGCTGATAATTGGCCGCCTAATTGTGGCAGGCTTTCAATTATTTTCACGGATGCTTGTCTCATACCTCCATAAAAGGCAGTAAAAAGGCCAACTGGACCTCCACCGATGATCGTTATGTCAAAAACCTTCTGATCTTCTTGCACTCCGATATCCCCCTAACTAGTAGTAACAACTCCACACACTATCATATCACAAATTCATTATTTCCTCACATTTTTCCTTGACCCTCCACGCTTGATTCGCTTTTAAGTCAGATGAAAAGTAATATGCAATAATTGGGAGTTTTTTATGATATAAATGACTTGAATTTTCTTGGCAACTGGCATAAGATGTAATGTGGATATATTGTTAACATTGTGTGACAAAATAGGTACATTAATTTGAACAAATGTATTTTATTTCTAACCAATGGTCAGAAGTACTCCTTTCTATAGATTCATTCGTGAATTTTATCACATACTTTTTATTTTTCAGTAAATTAATACTCACCAAAGAAGTGTGCAAATTATTAAGGAGTCAAATTATACTTAAAAAGGTGGAAGTGATCACTTTGAGAAAGCCAAAGATTGTAATTCTCGGTGCAGGATACGGCGGGCTTATGACTACTGTACGATTGCAAAAGCAAATCGGTGTAAATGAAGCCGATCTTGTATTAGTCAATAAAAATGACTACCATTATGAAACCACTTGGTTGCATGAAGCTTCAGCTGGTACGCTTCATCATGACAAGGTTCGGTATGATATCCGCGATGTCATTGACCGCAGTAAAGTGGATTTTGTTCAAGACACGGTAGTGGAGATCAAAAAAGATGAGAAAAAAGTCATCTTAGAAAATCAGGAAGTGGAATATGACTATCTTGTCATTGCCTTAGGCGGAGAGCCTGAAACATTTGGCATTAAAGGTCTAAAAGAATATGCTTTTGGCATTGTTAACGTAAATTCATCCCGGCAGTTGCGTGAACATATAGAATATCAATTTGCTACCTATAATATGGAAGCTGAGAAAGACGATACACGTTTAACTATTATAGTGGGCGGAGCCGGTTTCACAGGAATTGAATTTCTTGGCGAGCTAACTAACAGAATTCCTAAGTTGTGCCGTGAGTACGACATAGACCCTCATAAAGTAAAAATTCTTTGTGTAGAGGCTGCACCGACTGTACTTCCTGGTTTTGATCCGGAACTAGTGAAATATGCAATGTCCCAGTTAGAGCGCAAAGGTGTAGAGTTTTTAATCGGAACAGCCATTAAAGAGTGTACTCCAGAAGGAATCTTTGTGGCAAAAGGAGACGCAGAGCCTTACGAAATTAAAGCCGGTACTGTCGTTTGGGCAGCGGGTGTCCGCGGTAATGCCATTATTGAAAAATCAGGATTTGAAGCCATGAGAGGCCGGGTGAAGGTTACTCCGGAACTTCGGGTACCAGGTCATGAAGATGTGTTTGTGATAGGTGATAGTTCACTTGTCATCAACGAGGAGATTAACCGTCCATTTCCTCCAACTGCGCAAATTTCTATGCAGCAAGGTGAGAATGTGGCGCGCAATATAGCCAGATTGGTTCGTAATAAACAGGACCTCGAATCGTTTGAGTTTGATAATAAGGGTACGGTTTGCTCCCTTGGTGAAGACGATGCGATTGGTGTCGTATTCGGCAAGAAACTTACAGGTGCACCGGCTTCCTTTATGAAAAAAGTCATCGACAACCGTTCATTGTTCATGATTGGCGGCGTTGGTCTTTTACTGAAAAAAGGGAAATTCAAAGTATTTTAAAGAAAACTCGCTGATTCGCGAGCCTTAAGGGCGAAGACAGAGGCGAAGTTCGTCGAAAAGCACAGCTTTTCGATTGTGATGCTGATGCTTGAAGCTTTAGTGAACTTATGACTGATAGGAAGTTTTTTACACTTTCCTATCGTAAAAAAGGGCAGGGGAACCTGCTCTTTTTTCTATAAAAAAATGCGACACCTGAAATTACGAGGAAACTGCGAAATAACTGCTTTTCTTGCTGGTTTGTAAAAACTTCACTCTTTTCTTTTTTGATTATTCATGATATATTATCTGAAAATTAAGTTAATACGAAGGAGGAAGCTGGGATGGCAGTGAAGAGTGTGGATACAAAACCGTGTGATTATTGCTCTGGCGTTGGATATTTCCAATTACTGCTGGGGGGATCGGAAACTTGTTCCTCCTGTGAGGGTACGGGGAAGAAAAAGGAATAACTAAAAACATTGACAAAACCTCTTCGGCATGATTTGAAGAGTTATTTTTTTTTTGCTGCATTTCTTAAGTACCGGTTTTTATGTCGATAGTTTGCAAATACTAATCTGTTTTTATTGACTCCCTTTTTGACATTCAGTACACTAAAAGTTGATGCAAAGGGGGAATTTCCATGCAACAAATGAACATTGTTGTCCTGATTATATCGATTGTGCTATTTTTTGTGTTATTTTTTGGAATCGCTTTTATACTGAATATGCTTCTTCGCATGTCGTGGATTATGGCAGTCATTTATCCGATTGTGGCGATCTTTATTGTGGACAAAGTACGGTTTATTGAGTACTTTACAAATAGTGAAACTTCTTTTTATGAGTTAGGACAGCGGATTAGTTCGCTTGCTACGGCGGATATTCTCATCCTATTGAGCGGACTGGCAGGTGCCATTGCGGCAGGGTTTACAATAAAACAATTACGAAAAAACGGCTATCAGATGTTTTAGACCGTCCCGGTGGGATTGGTCTTTTTTATTTTTGGCTCAGCGAACCGCGGGCGTGCCGGGGAGCTCCTCAGCGCTATAAGCGCCTGCGGGGTCTCCAATGCCCCGTACTCCCGCAGGAGTCGAGCTTATCCGCTTTAATCAACAGAGTATATAAATATCAACTATATCCTTTAACAGAGCCTTATTTTTTTAAGATTTCTAGCATCCTCCCTGAATATTTCCGGTTTTCTTGGGAATGAATATTTTGGGAGGAGTGAAATTTTTAATGAATATAATGAAAAATTGGATAAAACGTTTTTCCATGACTTGTTTATTCTTAATGGCATCCTTCGTTACGTTCCAATCGATTTCGGGTGTGGATGCCCATACATTGATTTCGCGGTTGTCGGATAGATTCTCTATTAGCATGGCAGTTGCCGCCCCATCGTCATCTTTGGAGGATGCTTTTGATTGGTCCAAATATCCAAAACAAACTGTCACAGCTACCGGATATACGGCCGGAGTGGAATCAACAGGAAAACAGCAAGGTCACCCGGAATATGGAATAACATACTCGGGGGTTAAGGTGAAGCGGGATTTGTTTTCGACGATCGCTGCTGATTTATCGGTTTTCCCAATCGGGACAATCCTATTTATTCCCGGCTATGGTTATGGAGTGGTAGCCGACAAAGGGGGAGCCATCAAAGGCAATCGCCTAGACCTCTATTACGAAACGGTAGAGGATGTTTATCAGCAGTGGGGCAAAAGAACGGTTGATGTGTATGTTGTCCAGAAAGGCACGGGGAAAATAACCGAAAAAGAGCTGCAAGCCTTGAATGAGGATAAATCCTTACAGGTTTTTAGACAGCAATATATCCATTCCGAAAATCGATAGCAGGCCGAGGGGCCTGTTTATTTTTTATAGCATATCTCTCCTTCCTTCCTTAAAATAAAAATATAATCGAAAATAAAGGGGAAGGATATCATGGCGGACTACCCGATGGAATATTATGAGTTTTTTGTCTGTTTTAACGAAGGAGATTATTACACATGCCATGACTTGCTCGAAGAAATGTGGATGACGGAAAAAGACAATTTGTTTTTAAAGGGCCTGCTGCAAATGAGTGTGGCAATCTACCATTATGAGTATGGCAATGTTAAAGGGGCGAGAGCGATGATGCGGACGGCCCATGAGTATTTACAAACCTACCTGCCCAAGTTTTGGGGACTCGACTTGGAAAAGGTATATCCCTTCATTGAACGGGCATTAGACATCTTTCCAAAGGAAATTGACCGTGTCCCGTTTGAACATGTAAATCAACTGCCCCAACTGGCCAGGCTGTTTTTGTATCTGGAAGATGATTAGATAGTCGAAATAAAATTACTTTTCCGATATAATATATTGGAAGTTTGCGGAGGTGAAAGATGATGTTTGAATTTAAAAAAGAATTGTCAGCAGCGGATAAACACGAAGGATTGATTATCGGATTGTTTGATAAACCGGAAAAGTTTTCAGGGCCACTCGCGATATTGGACGAATCTTTTGATGGTCAGCTGACCGAACTGGTGAAAGCAGGAGATATTTCAGCCAAGCTAAAGCGGGTCAGCAAGGTACATAGTTTAGGGAAATTCGGGGCTAAACGAATTTGGTTTATCGGATTAGGCAAAGAAAAAGAGTTAACCTTTGATCAATTAAAAAACGCCTTTGGTAAAGTTTTTAAAGAAGTAAATGGGAGCAAACTGAACGAGGCAGCTATTTATTTGGATTCCTTTTTGGCAGAGAGATTGGACGGTTCAGATGCAGCCCATGCAGCCGGAGAAGCGTTTGCACTGTCCACTTACCAATATGAAGGATATAAACAAAAGTCAAATGAACCGGAACGAAGGATTGAGACTTTAACTTTTTACGGCGAGTCCACAGAGGAAGAGGAGCTGCGTGCTGCGGTAACGGTTGGATATGCGTTTGGAGGAGGGACCAATTCGGCAAGAAGCTTGGTTAATACCCCAGGTAATCTTCTAACCGCAACGGATTTAGCCAATTATGCGGCCGACTTGGCAGCCAAGTACCAATTTGAAGTAGAAATACTGGATAAAACGGAAATTGAAAAGCTCGGCATGGGAGCTTTTTTGGCGGTCAACCAGGGATCAGTCGAGCCTCCAAAAATGATTGTTTTGAAATATCAAGGGAAACAGGAATGGACTGACGTGATTGGTTTAGTCGGCAAGGGGATTACCTTTGATACAGGTGGATATTCCATCAAAACAAAAGCCGGAATTGTCGGTATGAAAACTGACATGGGCGGTGCGGCTGCGGTCCTTGGGGCAATGGAGATTATCGGGGAAATAAGACCTGAACAGAATGTTGTTGCTGTTATTCCTTCCACTGATAATATGATTAGCGGCAATGCTTTTAAGCCAGATGATGTGATTACATCGATGAGCGGCAAAACCATCGAAGTTTTGAATACGGATGCCGAAGGCCGCCTTGTTCTAGCTGATGCCATCACCTATGCTAAGCATCACGGTGCCAACTATTTAGTGGATGTGGCCACACTAACAGGAGGAGTCATTACCGCCCTTGGCCTCCACACAACAGGAGCCATGACCAACAATGAACCGCTATATGAACAGGTTTTAGAGGCTTCCATGGAAGCGGGGGAGCAAATGTGGCAACTGCCGTTATTTGAGTCGGAAAAGGAACGGGTCCGAAACAGCCCGGTAGCGGATTTGAACAACTCTCCAGGCAGGGAAGGGCACGCCATTGTGGCCGGTGCCTTTATTGGTGAATTTGCGGAGGAAACCCCATGGGTCCATTTGGACATTGCGGGGACCGCGACTTCCTCAAAACCGTATGATTTGGGTCCTGCCGGGGCGACGGGAGTTATGACCCGGACACTGGCATTGTTTGTCGAGAGTTTTGAGCCTGTGAAAAAATAAATAATACAAGGGCTGGCCTGCGAAAGGGTCAGCCCTTTTTCAAAAGAAAAAAGCATTAATCTTTTGGGAATTACCTAGCTCCAGCTCCCTTGCGACGAGGCGCCTTCGCTCTCCTCCTTACGATAGGTCAATCACGAATGCTCCTCCTGCTCATGTGCTCATGCGCCAAAGCATATTCGGAGAAGCGGCTGTTCAGCTCGTCGTAAAGCCAAGGATGACTATTTCAGGTAGTTGCTTGGCTCTCCGTGTTTCTTCCTTTAGCTAATCGGAATTTATTGCCTAAATTCTGAACGCATGAGTTCAACTATGCCTCTGTCAGCAACGGCTTGCCAGTCCCAGTCGGCAAGTTTTCACTTATCTCAGTTGGAGAGCTCCGGGTCTGTCGAGCGCTGACCAGGGCGCTTACGCTTTTCTAAGTACAGGTACTAGGCTGTCAGCCCACGCCAAACCTTGCCTTACTGCATATGAAGTAATATAGGTAAAATAGAACCTAATACAAAAGGAGGTAAGGCCTCAATGTACCCATATTATCGAAGCTCCTATCCGGTTGGTGACCAAAGGTTTCTCGGTTGGGGATGGGGGTTGCCGTTGGCAATTGGCGGTCTCAGTTTTTTAGGGGGACTGATTGGAGGCGGATTAGGCGCAGCTTCAGCACGCCCGTTTTATCCGGGTTTTGGTTATCCAGGTTTTGGTTATCCAGGTTTTGGCTATCAAGGGTTTGGCTCTCCCGGATTTGGCTACCCAGGGTTTTATTAAAAAAGGAAACAGCTCGTATCCATGGGCTGTTTTTTCCTTGGACAATAGTTATTTGCAAAACTCTGTTAAACCGACTGAAAATAGAAAATCAGTTTATTGGAGTGGAAATCTCCAGCCTCTTTTCATTTAGCAGTGCCATTTGCAAAAAAAATAAAGGTAATCCAATAAAATTATAGAATATTTAGATTAATATAAACGATACATAAGAGAGGAAGGAAAAACGTGCAAGATACGTTAATTGCCACACTCGGGATTGAATTAGTTCAAGTTGAAAAGGGAAAAGTCATTGCCACCATGCCGGTAGATGAACGGACCCGGCAGCCATTTGGCATTCTGCATGGAGGAGCATCGGTTGCATTGGCTGAGACGGTTGCCAGTATCGGGGCCTTTGAATTAGTCGACCAAGAAACGGAAGTTGTTGCAGGGCTTGAAATTAATGCGAACCATGTTCGGCCTAAATCAGACGGAACAGTGACGGCCGTAGGGACTATTTTGCATAAAGGGAAAACAACCATGGTTTGGGATATCAAAATAACAGACGAACAAGACCGGCTGATTTGCGTTTCCCGATGCACGATGGCCATTATAAAAAAGAAAAATTAATAATGGACTAGGAAGGGATAGAAATATTTTCTATCCTTTTTTTGCCTTTGTTTATTCAAAATTTAAAAAATTTATTGTGGATTCATGCTATAATGTAAGATATAAGCACAATTTTTTAGTACAGGTTTTTTATATAATGTATTGTGAATATCAATGAAAAGGTGGTGAAATGGATGGCCGGAAAGAATCAGTATCTATTTATTGATTTTGAGTTTACGATGCCGGAACGAAATACCCGGGGAAAGGATTTTTATGCTGAAATCATTGAGGTTGGCATTGTTGCCGTGGTTAATGATCAAATAACGGAACAGTTCTCATCGTTTGTCACGCCACTTAAATTTTCCAAATTATCGGAACGGTGTAAAACATTCTTACATATCTCGCAGGAGCAAGTAGACACGGGCTTGTCTTTCTTTGAATTTATCCGTAAATTGGAGGAATTTAATAAAAGTAAACTGGACACCACCATTGTTACTTGGGGAAATATGGACATGAAGGTGTTACGGCAAAATTGTTTAGCTGCAGGAATCCCCTTTCCGTTCAAGGCACATGAATTGGATTTGTCTATGGAGTACAAACGGTTCTTTGGAGACCAAAATCAGACAGGACTTTGGAAAGCAGTCCA
This sequence comes from Neobacillus camarae, assembly GCF_054950115.1. Classification (NCBI taxonomy): domain Bacteria; kingdom Bacillati; phylum Bacillota; class Bacilli; order Caryophanales; family Bacillaceae; genus Neobacillus; species Neobacillus camarae. Next base: position 1,362,655 of record NZ_JBUCKX010000002.1, read on the forward strand.
AGAGTATGGAAAAGAAGGAACGGGCCGGCATCATCGTGCCTTGGATGACGCTTTGACCACCTACAATATCTTTAAACTGGTGGAAAAGGATAAACGATATCTGGAAAAGCCAAAACCCACCACAATCGGAGACCGGGTTGATTTTTCAAAACTATTAAATGAATTCGCATAAAAGGCCAAATCCTCTAAAAAGATTTGGCCTTTTATTATTATTCTTTGAAATAATCCTTTTCCAACGAATTAATGGATTGCAAGCTTTTTTCTGACCACTCTGATAATTGACCACTCAGTTCGTCTTTCATCTTAAGAACCGCATTTTGCAGCGATTGTTTATAATCCGGTACGTCTCCGTCGAACGGTTTAACCATTTGTTTTGGTATGTTGGCCTGCTCCCTGTAACTAAGAGCCCTGCGTTCATGGAAAAAGCCTACATCAGCCTCTTTTGGATGATGCAAGTCACCTTGCATCGGATGTTTGACGACTGCCAATACTCTAACTAAATAATGTTGCAGCCGGACTTCTGTGATTTCCCCGATATACTTTCCTGTTTTGTAGATTCCCGTTACGATTGTACCTGCCTGCATGTCCTCCACATAATCACTCCTTAATCCCAAGATATGTTTCTTTCATTTTATTATGAAAAAGGCTAAATTAAAAATATAGTGCTGTCCATGATTTTGATTAAAGTCAAAAATTCGGAGGAAAACTAATATGAGAAAGTATGGGGTAATTAGTTTGATAGGCATCATAATGGTTATGTTCCTTGCTCTCGCTGGCTGCGGGACAAGCAGTAACAAGGGGGCGAAACCGGAAATTTCTAAACCTAAGACGGATCAGAAGGAAGGAGACAGCCAAGTGGCAAACGCAGTTTATCCCCAGTTGACAAATGAGGTTTCGGATACCGAGCGGCTGGTGGAAATGGAGACATCTATGGGGAATATCAAAATTAAATTGTTCCCGGAATATGCTCCGAAAGCAGTCGAAAATTTTATCACCCATAGTGAACAGGGTTATTATAATGGGCTGATTTTTCACCGGGTTATTAAGGATTTTATGATTCAAGGTGGTGACCCAAAAGGGAATGGAACCGGCGGGGAAAGTATCTGGGGGAAACCGTTCGAGGATGAATTCTCACAGAATCTGTTCAATGTCCGCGGGGCATTATCCATGGCAAATGCCGGGGCCAATACGAATGGAAGTCAGTTCTTTATCGTTCAAAGCACGAAACTGGACCCGTCTATGAAAGAACAATTGAAAAAAGCCGGTTATCCGGACGAAATCATCAAGGCATATGATCAGAATGGCGGAACACCATGGCTCGATGGCCGGCATACTGTATTTGGCCAGGTGGTTGAAGGAATGGATGTGGTTGACGCCATTGCCGGCACTTCTGTCGATGCTAAGGACAAGCCGGAAAGTGATGTGACGATAAAGGAAATTAAGGTCTTAAAATAAGCTGATTAGTGGATGGAATTATTTCATATTGCTATAATTAGTTATTAATATGTGTTCTCTGCAGAAAGGGAGAATAAAATGTTTCATTCACTGGTGTTGTCTTTATTCCTTTATTTTCCAGAGGATAAATCGGAATATGTACCTGCCGTCATTTCGTTGGTAATCTTTATGGCGGGAGCCATTGTTGCCATGCGTTTATTTGTGAAAATATCCAAACGGGAAGAGCAGCAGGCAAAGCAATTAGAAGAACGCTTAAAAAACAGTCAAACCGGACCAAAGGACAGCTGAAAAGAGGCTGTTCTTTTTTTTTGTCGTTATGTTGAAATGGATAAGCCTGTTTTCGTGGATTGGTTTAATTATTTAACAAACTTAGGTGAACATCTAAGCTAATCCAAAAAGAAAGACATACTCTATCATGAGACACAAAGGAGGCGATCACTATGACAAAACGACAATTTCCAGGAGGGTTACAAGGAATGCCTGGCCAAATGGGAGGATTCCCGCAAATGGGAGGATTCCCGCAAATGGGAGGATTCCCGCAAATGGGAGGTTCCCCGCAAATGGGAGGATTCCCGCAAATGGGAGGATTCCCGCAAATGGGAGGTTCCCCGCAAATGGGAGGATTCCCGCAGATGGGAGGTTCCCCGCAAATGGGAGGATTCCCACAAATGGGAGGTTCCCCGCAAATGGGAGGCTTTCCGCAATTACAGTCCGGCCAATATGGGAGCCAGTATCCATTTAGGAAGGACAAGAAAAAATAACAGCTTTAGAATATGTTCAAATGGACATAATCCCTAAACTCATTCTAAGACCTGCCTTCTCCTTAGGGGCAGGTTTTCATTTTGAATGGGTTCTACTATACTGAAGTTATAGGTGAAATGGGAACAAAAGACGAGGAGTGTTTAAATTGGCTACAAAACTTTATTATGATGATGCATATATAAAGAATTTTACTGCTCATGTTATGAGACAGGAACAGGACAAAGACGGCAAATGGCGGGCAGTATTGGACCAGACCGCTTTTTATCCCACTGGAGGGGGCCAGCCGTACGATACTGGTTTTATCGGAAATCAACAAGTGGTTAATGTCGAAGAAATAGACGGAGAAATTTTTCATTATCTTGAGAGTCCTTTACATAATCCTGATAACGAGATACGCTGCACGATTAACTGGGAACGACGGTTTGACCATATGCAGCAGCATGCAGGTCAACATATCCTTTCTGCAGCCTTTGAACAATTATTTGAATATAAAACAATTGGATTCCACCTTGGGAATGATGTGGTTACCATTGATCTGGAAACTGAAGAGCTGACAGAAGACCAAGCTGATGCCGCTGAACGTTTGGCAAATCGAATGATTTTGGAAAACCGAGCCATTGAGACGAAGTGGGTAACCGAAGCGGAGCTATCAAAATACCCTCTCAGAAAGGAAACAAAGGTAAAGGACAATATTCGGTTGGTCATTATTCCAGAATATGATTATAATGGATGCGGCGGCACCCACCCCAAAGCCACTGGTGAGGTACGTGCGATTAAAATATTGAATTGGGAAAGGCAGAAGAAAAAAGTCCGTCTTACGTTTATATGCGGGGAGCGGGTTTTAACCCAGTTTGGCCAAAAACAAAAAATTCTCTTGGAATTAACGAAATTATTAAATGCACCAGAACGAGATATGGAACAAGCCGTTAATAGGATGTTGGAAGGGGCAAAAATAACCGAAAAGCAGCTTGAAACACAACAAGCAATGCTGCTTCAATATGAGGCAAGAGAGCTGCTCGAAAATAGGGACGATCGTTTTGTAGGAGCGGTATTTCAAAATCGTACCATACAGGAGCTTCAAAAGTTAGCACGATTAATGGTTGCAGAAAATAGTCAAGCCGTTGTGTTCCTGATCTCAGAAAATGAAAATCGTCTTCAGCTTGTATGTGCACGGGGGGAAGCGCGGGCTGAGAGCATGAAACAAATACTGACTCATGCCCTTACACTTATCAACGGAAAAGGCGGCGGCAGTGACCAGTTTGCCCAAGGCGGCGGAGATGCGCTGATTTCTGGAGAGCAGCTATTGGAACATGTGCAGCAATCTGCCTGCGAAAGGTCATAGTGGGTATACTTCAAAGGCATAATAATATCAGGTTAAAGAAGATATCACTAATGATGAAAAAATATAGGTAATAGGCACTGGTGAGTTTTCTAACCTGGGCTCATTATGTATACTTACACTATTAAAGTATGAGGGTGATATGTATGGGTTTCTTAGATGGCTTAATGGGCAATGCCTCCGAGGTCAATGCAGCTGAAATAGAGAAGGAATATGTTAAAATTCTGGCCCCTGGTGAAAGGATTGAAAAGGCTTATAAGCTAATCCGGGATTTGTTTATTTTTACGAATAAGCGGTTAATTTTAGTGGATAAACAGGGAGTAACCGGCAAAAAGGTAGAATATCATTCCATCCCTTATAAAAACATAACCCACTTTAGTATCGAGACAGCTGGAAACTTTGATTTAGATGCGGAATTGAAAATTTGGATTTCCGGAAACGCTCTGCCGCTGCAAAAGCAATTTAATAAGAACTTAAATATTTACGAGCTTCAAAGTGTCCTCGCTGCCTATGTGCTAAAATAAGATACTTTGAACGACACAAACCGAAAAAAGTAATAGGTGGAAACATGAGAGAAGAAGTTCAAACCAATTTAAAGTTTGTCGATATGTTAAACGAATGGGACCCATTCAAACTAAGTGCCGGAAGCTATGAAACGGAAATTGCCGATGTGATTCAGGCAGTTCATGTAATAGATGATCCGGACAAACTAGCAAGAAATATCCAAGGTATTTATGAATTTTCATTTGAAAAAGTCATTCCCTTTGAGAGCTGTTACCATGTAGCTTTAAAATTATTAGAAATTAAGGCAAACCAATCCTGTTCGTTATAGCTTTGCTTTTGCAATAGGCTCTGTTAAACAATACTATTGATTTCTGTCATTCTGTTGATGGGAGCAGATAAGCTCGACTCCTGCGGGAGTACAGGGCTAGGGAGACTCCCCCGGCACGCCCGCGGGGTTCGCTGAGCTTCATTCGCTGCAATTAACAGCCGATTAACAGAGCCATGCAATAAAAAAACGGACAACCATACAACAGTTGTCCGCTCAAAAAGGGGGGGAATACTAGAAAGCTTATACAATAAGTTTATCCAGTAATTTCTACCCTTATACGTCTTCCATGAAAAAATGAAAGAGAATGAAGAAAATCCTGCAAGGTTTAGTCCTTATTCTCTTTTATTATCATTGTCGGCAGGTCCGTTATGAGGAGGCTGTACGATGTTTCAGGCTGTCATTGAGCACGGAAGCGGGGATATCTAATACAGTGGACAGCCTTAATATAGTCTCATTACTCGGAATTTGCTCTCCGGATTCATACTTTTCAATCGTATGAATTCCCACTCTCATTCTCCTTGCAAGCTCTTCCTGGGTCATCTTCCTTATTTCCCTTGCGTCTTTTATCGTTTGCCCCATTGATTGACTCATCCTGATCACCTCTTTTTTAAATATAGTTTAACGCTGGAATGCTCTCTGGTGTCGGAATTGTTATGAATATTATGTTACAAATTATGGGTATTTTTTCGTTAATTTCACATAAGATACGGATACTGCTTTGATTTGGGAGTCTAATTATGATATAATTTTTTATTGCATATAAATAGGAAATTAATTTGTATATTTAGGAGTGTTTTCATGTCAGAAAAAATTGAACCAGGAAGTATCATAACAGGAAAAGTAACAGGAATTCAACCATACGGAGCATTCGTGGCATTAGACGAAAATACGCAGGGTCTTGTTCATATTTCAGAAATTACCCATGGGTATGTAAAGGATATTAATGACCACCTTAAAGTAGGCGACGAAATTAAGGTAAAGGTTTTATCTATTGATGAGAATGCAGGGAAAATCGGTCTTTCCATCAAAGCTACGGAAGAGGCTCCTGCACAAACCGTAAAGGCTAAAAAACCCCGGAAGCGCCAGGCAGCCGCCATTATCCCAGAAGTTGAAGGACAACAGGGATTCAACACGTTAAAAGACAAGCTGCAAGAGTGGATTGACCAATCACAGCGAGAAGACTTAATAAAAAAATAACCATAATAAGGCCTAGGACTTGCATATTATTTGTTTGTACTAGTCCTTATTTTTTTAAATTCACTATCGGTAAGGGGAGGAATGGTTATGTCATCCATCGAAGATAAGTCAAAGGAAATTATTGAAGTGACAGACAAGTATGGAGCAAAAAACTATAACCCGCTGCCAATTGTAATCTCTTATGCCGAAGGTGTATGGGTCAACGATCCCGAAGGCAATAAATATATGGATATGTTAAGCGCATATTCCGCTGTTAACCAAGGTCACCGGCATCCTAAAATCATCCATGCATTAAAGGAACAGGCAGACAAAGTCACGTTGACTTCCCGTGCCTTTCATAATGATCAGCTTGGACCATGGTATGAGAAAATCTGCCGGTTGACCAACAAAGACATGGCTCTTCCGATGAATACAGGAGCCGAAGCCGTGGAAACCGCTATAAAAGCAGCACGCCGCTGGGGTTATGATGTAAAGGGAATCGAGGAAAACCAGGCTGAAGTAATCGGTTGTTCCGGCAATTTCCATGGGCGGACAATGACAGCGGTATCATTATCATCAGAGGAAGAGTATCAACGGGGGTTTGGCCCGATGCTTCCGGGCATCAAACTCGTTCCATATGGTGATTTGGAAGCATTAAAAGCAGTGATAACGCCGAATACGGCTGCCTTCATAGTGGAGCCAATCCAAGGGGAAGCAGGAATCGTCATCCCGCCGGAAGGGTACCTAAAATCTGCCTATGAGCTTTGCAAGCATAATAATGTGTTATTTATTGCTGACGAAATTCAAGCGGGTTTAGGAAGGACGGGAAAAATGTTTGCCTGCGATTGGGAGGGAATTGAGCCGGATATGTATATCCTTGGGAAAGCACTGGGCGGAGGTGTGTTTCCGATTTCCTGTGTTGCGGCTGATAAGGACATTTTAGGCGTATTCAATCCAGGTTCACATGGGTCGACATTTGGAGGAAATCCAATGGCTTGTGCAGTTTCAATGGCCTCCCTCGATGTACTGGTGGGTGAAAAGCTGGCGGAACGATCACTCCAACTGGGAGAGTATTTCATCCGTGAGTTAAGGCAATTAAAAAATCCGAAGATTAAAGAAATCCGCGGACGGGGATTATTTATTGGCATGGTACTTGACGAACCGGCCAGAAAATACTGTGAACAGCTAAAAGAACAAGGTCTATTGTGCAAGGAGACACACAACACGGTTATCAGGTTTGCCCCGCCATTGGTCATCACTAAGGAAGAATTGGATTGGGCCATGGAAAAGATTCGGAAAGTATTTGGTTAAGATCCAAAAAAGAAAGTCTTGATCAAAAGAAATTGTTGATTTTATAAATCTCTGTTGATTGGAGCGGATAAGCTCGACTTCTCGAAAATCCTCAATGATGCTATCGCATTTTCTTCGTGCGTGGGCAGGGTTCCGAGGTTGAATTTCAATGTTCTGCGGGAGTACGGGGCAGGGGAAACCCTGCAGGTGCTTCCAGCGCCGAGGGGCTCCACAGCACGCCCTTGAGTTCGCGGAGCTTCTTTCGCGGCAATCCACAGCCAATTTAAAGACAAAAAGAAAAGCCGGCCAATTTTGCCGGCTTTTCGGTTGTGCTTACTTATGTCTGGCTTGTTTCAGGAGACCTTACAGTTTCACGATTTGGCTTGAATAGAAGGCCGAGGTTAATCAGACCTGCAATGCCGACCAAACCATATATAATTCTGGAAAGGGCACTGTCTTGGCCGCCAAAGATGCTGGCGACTAAATCAAATTGAAAAAAGCCAATCAGCCCCCAGTTGATGGCGCCGATAATGGTAAGAACAAGTGCAATACGTTGGATAGCGCTCAAAATGGTTCCTCCTTTTTTAGGTAATATTCATATCAGTTATAGAATTAGATAATGGCCTTAAAATATTCATGGAAAAAGAACAAATTTTTTTGGCAAAACAACAGACTATACTATAATGAAGAATGGAAAGGATGGTGTTGAATTTGCAAAATTTCACTTTTAGAAACCCGACTAAACTAATCTTTGGAAAAGAACAACTTGAACAATTAAAAACAGAGGTACCCCGTTTTGGTAAAAAGGTATTGCTTGTCTATGGCGGCGGAAGTATTAAACGGACCGGTCTATATGAGAACGTCATCAACCTGTTAAAAGAAATTGGGACAGAGGTTTTTGAACTTTCCGGTGTGGAACCGAATCCACGAATCACAACTGCCCGCAAAGGTGTTGAAATTTGCAAACAGGAAGGAATTCAATTTTTGTTAGCAGTAGGCGGCGGAAGTGTCATCGACTGCACAAAACTAATCGCTGCCGGTGCAAAATATGACGGTGACGCTTGGGACCTTGTGACCAAAAAAGCATTTGTCAAAGAAGCTCTTCCATTTGGAACGGTATTGACTCTTGCGGCCACTGGATCTGAAATGAACTCGGGCTCGGTCATCACCAATTGGGAAACCAACGAAAAATATGGCTGGGGAAGTCCGTTAACATTCCCGCAGTTTTCTATTTTGGACCCGGTACATACATACTCCGTACCAAAAAATCAAACCATTTACGGTATCGTCGATATGATGTCACACGTTTTTGAACACTATTTTCATTTAGAAGAAAACACGGACTTTCAGGACCGCATGTGCGAAGGATTGCTTTTGACAGTGATGGAAACCGCGCCAAAATTGCTGGAGGACCTTGAAAACTATGATTACCGTGCCACAATTCTTTACAGCGGCACAATGGCGTTAAACGGAATGTTGAATATGGGTTACAATGGGGATTGGGCCACCCACAATCTCGAGCATGCGGTTTCTGCGGTTTATGATATCCCGCATGGCGGCGGATTGGCGATTTTGTTCCCACATTGGATGGAGCATAATCTAAACGTGAAGCCGGAACGGTTTAAAAAATTGGCTGTTAGGGTATTTGGGGTGAACCCTGAAGGAAAAACACCGGAGGAAGTGGGATTGGAAGGCATTCGCAAACTTCGCGAGTTCTGGAACAGTATCGGGGCACCATCGCGCCTGGCAGATTATAACATTGATGACAGCAAACTCGATGTGATGGCAGACCGTGCAATGGTAAACGGTGAATTCGGCCGATTTGCCAAACTAAATCGTGAAGATGTTCTAGCCATTTATCGCGCTTCATTATAAAAACCAAGAACCCGGATTGAACGGTCCGGGTTCTTTTTTACCATGTAAAAAAATTATCGTGAATGGGCACGCTTACATCATATGGGTAATCTTGATATTCTGCTTGTCATTCGATAAAGTGGTTATTGAAAATAAAATTTTGGAGGAGTATGCATGACACACGTTCGTTTTGACTACTCAAAAGCACTTACCTTTTTTGGAGAACATGAAATTACATATATGCGGGACCTGGTGAAAGTGGTCCATCATTCCCTGCATGAGAAAACAGGAGCAGGCAGTGACTTTATAGGCTGGATTGACCTTCCAACTAATTATGATAAAGAAGAATTTTCACGGATTCAAAAAGCTGCTGTGAAGATTCAATCCGATTCAGATGTCCTTCTGGTAATAGGAATTGGCGGCTCTTATTTAGGGGCCAGAGCTGCCATTGAAATGCTTCAGCATAGTTTTTACAATGCGCTTCCTAAAGAAAAACGGAAAACACCACAAATTATTTTTGCTGGAAATAATATCAGTTCCTCTTATATGAGAGATGTAATGGATTTGCTTGAAGGGAAAGATTTTTCCATCAATGTTATTTCCAAATCAGGCACGACAACGGAACCAGCTATTGCTTTCCGGATTTTCCGCAAGCTGCTGGAAGAAAAATACGGAGTGGAGGAAGCGCGCAAACGGATTTATGCCACCACTGATAAAGAAAGAGGCGCGTTAAAGACACTTTCTAATGAGGAAGGTTATGAGACATTTGTGATTCCAGACGATGTCGGAGGCCGTTATTCAGTCCTTACAGCCGTTGGTTTGCTGCCGATTGCTGTCAGTGGGGCGGACATTGAAAAAATGATGACCGGCGCTGCTCAAGCACAAGAGGATTTCAGCAGCTCTGAATTGGAGCAAAATGCTGCCTATCAATACGCAGCCGTTCGCAACATTCTTTATAATAAAGGGAAAACCATTGAAATGCTCATCAATTACGAGCCAGGGCTGCAATATTTTTCAGAATGGTGGAAGCAGCTGTTTGGGGAAAGTGAAGGGAAAGACCAGAAAGGAATTTATCCTTCATCCGCTAACTTCTCCACTGATTTGCATTCGCTCGGACAATATGTTCAGGAAGGCCGCCGCGATATATTTGAAACAATTGTCAAAGTGGAGAAGCCACGCCATGAATTAACCATTGAAGCGGTTGAAAATGACTTGGATGGTTTAAATTATCTGGCAGGCCAAACCATTGATTTTGTTAACAATAAGGCTTTCCAAGGAACTATGCTTGCCCATACGGACGGCGGGGTTCCAAATTTAATTGTGACTATCCCACAAATGGACGAGTACACATTTGGCTATCTTGTGTATTTCTTTGAAAAGGCCTGTGCGATGAGCGGCTATTTGCTTGGTGTGAATCCGTTCGACCAGCCTGGCGTCGAGGCTTATAAAGTGAATATGTTTGCCCTGTTAGGTAAGCCTGGATATGAAGAGAAAAAAGCCGAGCTTGAAAAAAGGTTATAAGAAATATTGATATCAAAAAGTGCTGATCATCATGGTCAGCACTTTTTTAATGGAATTTGTTCGATTGGAGAAACTAACAGGGAATGGTTGAAAGGGGGTAACGACAATGATTGAATTGCAATCGAAAGTCGAAGGTAAGCAGTTTGACCTATATGAATTGGAGCAAAAATTAAAACCAATCGGCTATACGATTGGCGGCAATTGGGATTATGACCATGGCTGCTTTGATTACAAGCTGAATGATGAACAGGGCTACCAGTTTCTAAGGCTGCCATTTTCAGCAGTAGACAGCCAGCTCGATGCCGATAATTGTATTGTGAAGCTGGGAAAGCCATTTCTGTTATCCCATCAATATGAGTCTGGAGTGGATGAACAAGGAGAGGTGGGTAACTTCTCTGCTTCATTCAATCAATTCCAAGAGCCGGTAGATAAGGATGACGGTATTCCAAGTGAATATGTTGAGGCTGGAAAAGCACTGGTCTCCAAATTGGAAACCTTGCTTCTGCCTGACTAATTTAGTGAAGGGCCAACAGCAAGTCATTTTCCTTAATTTCAATCGAGCGGGGAGGGTTCAGCAGTGTTTCCTCTCCTCTTTTTATGCCAATTAGAAGGCAGCCGTTTTCGGTCCTTTTCTCGCCAAGTTCTTGAAAGGTTTTGCCAATATCAGAATCGGAGGCAAAAAAGGTGGACAACCGATTTTCCTGGAGCAATTGAACGATGGTGGATAACAGTCCATCTTCATTGGCGTGGATGCTATTCAGCATCACAATACTGGTTAGCTTATTGGACTGGATTACTTCATCGGCACCTGCCCGTTTGGCATTGATAACTTGTTCGGCTGTTAAAATCTCAATGATGCATTTTAACGTCGGACAGAGCCCCTTAATGGTGAGTAAGGTAAGAATACTGTTCATGTCTGCCTGGAGTTCATCATTTCCCCTGTCCGCGGTAATTAGGACCTTCTCGGCATTTTGAATATCGCTTTTTATAATCGTCTCGTCAACATGGGCTTTACCCTTGATAAAATGCAGGTAACGGGAGGGGATTGGATTTTCCTCTAGTGTTTCGTCAATGAGCACGACCATTCTGGGCTGTCTCATTTGAATAATCTTTTGGATGATTTCTTTTGACCTTTCGTTCCAGCCGATGATAATGATATGGCCTTCCCCTTTAAAGGCAATTCTCCCCTCCAAAAAGGCATCCTGCTTGGTAACGGCAGCGGCAGCCAATGTTCCAAAATAAGAGGAGACAAATCCCACCCCTAATAAAATCAAAATGAGAGCGGTGATTCTTCCCAGCAAGGAATGGGGCACATAATCGCCGTACCCAACCGTCGAGGCCGTAATGATGGCCCACCAGATGCCATCAAACACCGTTGGAAAGGTATCCGGCTCCAATAAATGAATAGAGACTCCAAATGTCAAGAATACCAGCAATGCAATAAATAGAAATCGGATGAGCATCGGCATTCGCAAGAATCCGATAAACATTCGGTTGGGCATCGGTGTCACCTCTTCTTTGATTCACACCTTTTATTATTTGCGAAAAATGATCTTCTAATATTCTACTTATAAACAATTTAAAGAGGAAAAAGGAATAATCTTGTGACTTTATGCAGATTTTAAGAAGGAATAACCCAGTACTTACCATTTATGAGGTGTCAATAAGTGATGATCGCTGTAAAAAAAGAGCAAAAATATATCCTTTTTGCCCTGCTCGTTCTGGCAATCTATCTTTCACCATTGTTTATCCTGCAGGAAAACGCCCACATCCGTGTCCACGATAATTTGGATTCCAATTTGGCGTGGTATAAAGTGCTGTCACGTAGCGGCCAAATGTTTGGCGGGATGTCTGGGGTGATTCCCCAAATTATAAATGGATACCTGCCAAGGAATGCGTTTGGGACGGAATATAGTATCATCGTGTGGCTGTTTTCATTATTCCCGACCATGGTCGCTTATGGACTAAATCAAGCGTTAACCAGAGTGGCCGCGTTTTTCGGCATGTACTTATTGCTAAGAAAACATTTCCTTCCCGGCGATAAATGGCTTCCCATGAACACTGCTGCTTCTTTGGCTTTTGCCTTGACCCCGTTTTGGCCATCGGGGATGTTGAGTACACTGGGGATGCCGCTTGCCCTTTGGGCGTTTCTCAACATCAGGAAGGGAGAGGAGTCGCTAAAAAATTATGCGGTGCTCACCTTCCTGCCGTTTTACGCGAGTATAGTATTGGGGTTTTTCTTTTTCTTATCTGCAATGGGGCTCCTGTGGATATCCGATGCAATGAAACGGAAGGGCTGGAATCTCCGGTTTTTATTCTCCATTGTGTATATGGTATTTGTGTTTATGTTAGTAGAGTATCGGCTGGTTTACTCCTTCCTTGTAAAGGGGGAGCCCAACAGCCGTGATGAATATTTTCACGCCCATCTTTCATTTTGGCATGCTGTCAGGTTGACATTCAAAAACTATTTTCTTGGACACACGCATGTTATGACTGTCCATACGTTATTTATTGTCCCTGCCACGTTTATTGCGTTTTATTTTGTCTTCTCCAAAAAGCTTTGGAGGCAGGAACGAGTCTTTGTATTTTTATTTGTCCTGAATTTTGTTTTGTCATTATGGTATGCTTTTTGGTTTTATGAAGGATGGCTGCCATTAACGCAAAAGTTCCATTTTATGAATACGTTTAATTTTGCCCGATACCACTTCTTGAGGCCTATGATCATTTACGCCAGCTTTGCACTTGCTCTAAAAATAATCTCGCTTCAGGGATTCAGTTGGTCACAAACGGCAAGGTGGCTGGCAGCCCTGCAAATCTTGCTCTTATGTTTATTCAATGATGAAGTCATTTATCGAAATAAACCAACGGTAAAGGAATTTTATGCCCAAGAATTATTTCATGACATTAAAGAATATATCGGGCAGCCCCAGGAAAAATACCGCGTCGCCAGCATTGGAATCCATCCGGCGATTGCACAGTATAATGGGTTTTATACCCTTGACACCTATAACAACTTTTATCCGCTAAGTTATAAACATCAATTTAGAAAAATTATTGAAAAAGAATTGGCCAAAAATAGCACCATCCGTAAATATTTTGATAAGTGGGGTGGACGGTGTTACCTATTTACCGCCCAGCTCGGGAAAAGATACATGGTAAAAAAAGATTCCAAACGGCATTTGAAAAACCTGGAACTCAATACCGAAGTTTTTAGGGAAATGGGCGGCCGTTACATTTTTTCTGCCTTGCCGATCGATAATGCGGAGCAAAATCAGTTGAGGCTGGAGAAGACCTTCGTCTCGAAGTCTTCCGCTTGGAAAATATACTTGTACAGAACATTTTAAACATCGGGGGTAAACGCTGATGATCGAACCTATATTAACGATAGTAGTACCCTGTTATAACGAAGAAGCTGTATTGCCGGAGACGTTTGTTAGGCTCAGACAGCTGTTAAAAGATCTCATCGCCGAGGAACTGGTCTCTGCTAATAGTAAAATTTTATTTGTGGATGACGGGAGCAAGGACCAAACCTGGAATTTAATCTACAAAGAAGGACTGCGCAACCCGTTAATCCGAGGTCTGAAGTTAGCCCGAAATGTCGGGCACCAAAACGCTTTGCTTGCGGGATTGAGTTCGGCAAAAGAGGTTTCCGATTGTGTGGTTTCCGTTGATGCTGACCTCCAGGATGATATACGAGTTATCCGGGAGTTTATTGTAAAATTTCAGGAAGGCTGTGACATTGTATACGGTGTCCGTAAAAGCCGCGAAACGGATACATTTTTTAAACGGAGTACTGCACAGGGTTTTTATCGTTTGATGAAAAAGCTTGGTGTTGACCTGGTCTACAACCATGCAGATTTCCGGCTGATGAGTAAAAGAGCTTTACAGGAACTGGATCGCTTTAAAGAGGTCAATTTATTTTTAAGAGGAATTGTACCTTTACTTGGGTTCCGCTCGGATACTGTTTATTATGATCGTTTGGAAAGACAAGCAGGTGAAACCAAATATCCGCTTAAGAAAATGCTGGCGTTCGCCTTTGACGGGATTACCTCTTTCTCTGTATCCCCAATCCGCTTAGTGTTAATTATTGGTCTGCTCTCCTTCCTGGCCAGTTTGTTATTTGGAGGTTATTTTGTATTGCTAAAATTTTGGGGGGCAACCCAAACCGGTTGGACGTCGTTGATCATTTCCATCTGGCTAATCGGTGGTCTGCAATTGATTGCAATCGGCCTGATTGGAGAATACATAGGAAAGATTTATAAAGAAGCCAAACAGCGCCCTAAATATATCGTTGATATTGATACGTTAAATCTCCCAATCCCAAGACGGCATTTATTGGAGTCTATTGCAGAGGATGATTTGTACAATATGGATAGCAAAAAAGTCTCGGAAACAAAGCAATAGATTTTTTGAGTCAATTTTTTCAGGAATCACTTAGAACAGGCTGATTTATAGGCGGCCTGTTTATTTTTTTGTGGTACAACCTCCCCTTACTGAATAAATATGGGTAGACAGGCTTTTAGGGGAGGGTAGAAAGAATGAATGTATTTATAAGTTATATCTTATTAGGGCTATCGCTGGCTGCCCCCATTGGGCCGATTAATGCGGCACAGATTGACAGAGGAATCCGTAACGGCTTTATGCATTCCTGGTTAATCGGGGTCGGTGCGGTTATAGCCGATGGTATTTATATGCTTGTGGTCTACATAGGGGTTGTGAGATTTCTCGAGGCGGAAATTGTCCAAACCTTTCTCTGGCTGTTCGGCTGTTTTGTCTTAGTCTACACAGGCGTAGAAACGATGGTGAACGCCGGTAAAATATCCTTAGAGCAAGCGCGGGGAAAAGAACCATTGGTAAAATCGTTTTTTACCGGTTTCTTTATGTCCATCTCGAATCCTTTAACCATATTGTTTTGGCTGGGAATCTATGGTTCGGTGCTGGCCAAGACAGCGGCTACCTATGAGACAAGTCAATTGATACTTTACAGCAGCGCTATTTTTATCGGGTTATTGATTTGGGATATTACGATGGCTGGTGTGGCAAGCAGTTTCCGCAATTTTTTAACATCCAAGCTGTTGGTGTTTATTTCCTTCATCTCGGGGTTATCCTTAATTGGCTTCGGAATATATTTTGGTTTCCATGCCTTTCATCTATTATTTGACAGGTGAAAAATACCTCAATTACTATGAAGAAAATGCCATATCCATTAAGGAGGGAGAATATGAGCAAAGTAAAGTTAACATTGGATGATCCGTTTGCCGTGATTACGATTAACCGGCCGGAGCAGCTGAATTGTTTTGATTTGGAGAGCCTCACACAGCTTAGAGATATTGTCGACAGTTTGAAGTTTGATAAAGAAATCCGGGCCGTTATAATTACCGGAGCTGGAGAAAAGGCATTTAGTGCGGGTGCTGATTTAAAGGAACGAGGAACACTGGACGAAAAGGGTGTACGGAGAAATGTCAACTTGATACGGGACATCTTCACCATGATTGAAGAACTGCCGCAGCCAACCATCGCGGCCATCAATGGCTATGCACTGGGAGGCGGGCTGGAGCTTGCGCTTGTCTGCGATTTTCGGATAGCTGTTAAGGAGGCTGTAATGGGATTAACAGAGGTCAGTTGGGGCATCATCCCGGGAGCGGGAGGAACCCAGCGTCTTAGTCGATTAATCGGAACATCCAAGGCAAAAGAATTAATCTTTACCGCAAGAAAAATTGGCGCCTATCAGGCCTATGAACTTGGGATTTTAAACAAGGTGGTGGAGCGGGAAGAATTAATGAAGGCAGCCATTGATTTAGCCCAGGAAATCACCCGGAATGCACCACTAGCAGTAACCCAGGCCAAATATGCCATCCAATTTGGCAGCAACGTCGACATCAAGACCGGCCTTGCCATCGAATCCAAAGCTTACGAAGTCATCATCCCCACCAAAGACCGCATCGAAGCCCTAAACGCCTTCAAAGATAAACGAAAGCCTAACTTCAAAGGTGAATAAGGGGCCTGTCCCTCAGCGCTTTAAAGCGCTGGGGGACAGGCCCCCGCTGCGTTAATACGGTAATGCGTTAGGCGGTTGGCCATGGTTTAAGGATGCTTTTTCTTTTTTTGTTTTCTGCTTTTTTCCATTTTACTCTCATCATTAGTGTGATGAGGCCGATGACAGCAATGAAGGCCATGCTGATGAAGAAACCGGGCCGGCTCGTGTCGTGGAACAGGGTGCCGCTGACGGCGATAAGAATGAAGATGACTCCGATGATATATTTGATTTTATCTTTGGTTTGTAAATCCAAGATTTTTCTTGAAGATGCCAATATAAATATCCAATTATAGAGCAGCATGAGTCCGGCTGCGGTTGTGATATATTCGTATATCCGGTTAGGCATCAATAGAGCCGCCAACACCGATGCCGCAATGCCTGCCATGGTAATCAAAAGTGTGGGCCATGGGACCTTTAGTTTTCCTTTTTTTGCACAGCTTGCCGGTGCATCTCCTTCTTTTGCCAGGGTGACGAGCACACTGGTGACCCCATAAAGGGAAGCGGTCATCGTTGAAAAGCCCGCAATAATTAAAGCCGCATTAAAAAAATGAGGCACGAAAGCTAGATGATAGGCATCCAAGGCAATTACGAACGGACTTTCCTTCGTCGAAAAATCTTTCCATGGAACCATGGTTACAGCCAGTCCGATGGAGAGGGCGTATAATACCATTAGGGTAAACAGCATAAATTTCCCTGCTTTCGGCGCTTCTTTCGGATCCTTTAGATTTTTTGCCATCAAACCAAGAATCTCAATTCCCCCAAACGCATAGAAGGCAAACAGGACGGCGGACCATAATCCCGAAAAATTCCCTGGAAAAAAGTCCTTTGTTTCATCCGGGTACCGGATTGGACGGTCGCCATCGATTACACCAAAAATGGCCAGTGCCGCAATAACAATGAACATGACGATCGCGGATATTTTTAAAACGGCCAAAATATTCTCGATTTTGTTTAAAACCCCTACCCCGATCAAAACTATTGCTAGCCCAAGGATTGCATAACAACCCGCAAACAGCCAAAGAGGCACCTTTGGAAACCAAAACCGTGAAAAAATGGATAGGGCCGTCATTTGGCTTCCCATAATCAACACCTCGGAACACCAATAAACCCAGCCGCTGCTAAATCCGGCCCATTTCCCATAAGCCTTTTTGGCATAGGATCTAAAGCCGCCCTCAAGAGGTTCCTTGGCCGTCATTTTGGAAAGAGCATCGAACACAAAATAAGTACCCAAGGCGGCAATCATATAGCCAATCAAAATGGCTGGCCCCGCCATCTTAATCGCTAAACTGGAGCCAAGAAAAAAACCTGTGCCAATGGTGCAGCCCACGCCAAATAAAGAAAGCTGCCACCACTTTAATTTATCCTCATGTCCCCCGGTCTTTGAATTACCCATTGATATTCTCCTTTTTGAGTAGCTTTTTCGTCAAAAAGGGTTGAGGCTTTCCCCCAACCCTTGTACCACTACAGGTCCCTTCCAGTGGCACCAATTGATTTATCAGTGTTGCTTTGGTTATTATAGTCTCTATCATTTACTCCGCGCTTCTGTTCATGGTCTGTTCCTAAATACGCTGATTCATGCTTTTGTTGAACTTTTCTAAACTTATCAAAGTTTTCATTTACCAAATTGATCCCCCCATTTCTTATTGTATTTTATTTTTAAGATACACGGACAAACTTAACTTATTCAGAATAATAAAGGTGAATACTGGAATTGGTTTGACGATAACGGGAAAAACTCCCACTTTTTGAAGCATCACTTTGGTACATATTCAACCGTAAAAACAATGACAATATAAAAGAACTATATAAAAAACAACATACATTCCGAACCGCGCTTTTCTAAATGAAAGGGGTATGCAAAATGTTAACGACTGAGCAGTTAGCCGATTTGCGGATACAATTATTGCAGGAAAAAAATGATATAGAAGACCGTCTTGAACAGAATGATTTTTTTCAATTGGAAAGAGGGCATGCTCATGAATCAGTGGGGGAATTGTCCAGTTACGACAACCACCCTGCCGACGAAGGCACAGAGCTGTATGAAAGGGAAAAAGACATTGCCTTAAAGGAACATTATGAACTGCAGCTGAAAAATGTGGAACGAGCTTTGGCTGCGATGGAGAACGGGACATACGGTCAATGTGCCGTTTGCGGGAAGGACATTCCATTGGAGCGGCTTAAGGCCCTCCCAAACACCACGCATTGTATTGAACATAGTCCTGACAAAGTCATTTCCCGTGAACGCCCGATTGAAGAAGGGGTATTAATGCCGCCGTTTGGCAAATTTGATATGGATGAACAGGATGAGAACGTGGCCTTTGACGCAGAGGATGCATGGCAAGTCGTTTCACAATGGGGGACAAGTGAATCTCCCTCCGACTTTTTATATCCCAAGGACCATTACAATGATGTCTCGACGGAAGCAGAAGAAAACGAAGGCTATGTAGAGGACTATGAGAATTTTGTTGGTACCGATATGTATGGAAAAAATATTACGGTTTATCCGAATTCACAGCATGAACGATATGAAGAGGCACTTGATGAAGAAGGAACCATGACCATCTTCGGCGATCTGCCCGCTTTTGAACATGAACCGTATGTAGAAGATGATGACAATTATATAGAACCTCACGATCCAAACAGAATTGACCAAAGACCCTAGGTTGTAAAAAAAGAAAACAGCTTTCAACCAAGAAAGCTGTTTTCTCTGATTTTGATTGGCTATTTGGAATCGTTCTGCCCAAGGGGAATATCTTTGCCGGCCACGTCTTCCATGACACCGCCAATTTCCCCTTCCATATAGGCGTCCATTGCCTGTTCATGGGTAGTGGCAAGGCCGGAAGATACGGAGTCCCCTTTTTCATAATCATTTTCACGAAATACACGTCCGGCAATTTCTGAACTATTTTGTTGATTCTTTTTGGTCAAATGAACCACTCCTTTTTTAATATGATTCATGGCTATTTTTTTCTATTTCCTTTAGGATTACTCTAAAAACTTTCTTTGAAAGGTTGATGAAATGATGAATCGCAAAAAAAATTTCCTATCCAGAAAACAATTAGACCAGGCCTTTCACTTCCTCCATGACCAAATTAACCGGATTTCCGTGGATGAGGAAGTTGAAAGGTTAAAACAGGAAAAACAAGGGAATGAAGAGTAAGGGAGTTTAACACAAAGGTGGTCAATATGGGAACGAGAGAGGCACTGGCAAAAAAAATTGCCTGGATTAGCGTCATTAGCAATGTCATTCTTACACTAGGAAAAGTCATCATTGGACGGTACGGAAACAGTGATGCTGTTTTTGCCGATGGAATTCACTCAGCGGCCGATGTGTTTGCATCGGTCATCGTCCTTTTGGTCATTAAAATCGCCAACAAGCCTGCGGACAAAGAACATCCATACGGACACGGCAAAGCAGAAGTCATTGTTTCGGGCATTGTAGGTATCATGCTTTTCTTGGTTTCTATCTATGTTGCGTACGAGGGAATGCTTGGATTTTTTAAAGACGCCGAATCCCCGAGCATTCTCGCGATGTGGGTGGCGGTTTTTTCGTATGTGACCAAGGTGATTTTGTATCGAAGTTCATTAAAAGTCGCGGAACAAAATAACAGTAAGGCGATTGAAGCGATAGCGTTTGACCATAAAGCAGATATCGTCGCTTCGATTGCTGCCGGTACTGGGGTCATTTTATCGATTGCAGGCGAACGTCTGAATATTGGAATCTTAATGTACGGAGACAGAGCAGCGAGCATTTTTGTCGCATATCTGATTTTTAGGATAGCAAAAGATATGTTAACAGAGGCATTTGATATTTTATTGGAACGGAATATTAGCACGGAGAAGATTCAGGAATATATTGCTGTTATAAACGAATTTCCCGAAGTGAAACGAATCGACCGGATTCGTGCAAGGGAACATGGCCATTACATTCTCGTCGACCTGCGGATTGCGATTGATCACTTTAAAACCATAAAGCAAGGACATGACCTCGCGAGAACGATTAAGCGGAAACTTATGGACCAGAACGATAATATTCGTGAGGTTTTAATCCATCTGAACCCTTATTTTCCAGAAGAAAAATAATTTCCAAAAAAAACTGATTTGTACTTTCGGATATAAGGGTTTATGATTAGTATGGATAAAAAAGTGAAAAAGGAGTTGATATTGTTGAGTTACTCTATGGACCCGGACCCCAGCAGTCAAGGGGAAGTCAATCGTTTCTTTCAATTGATGGAGTTGGTTTCTACAATAATATTAACTCTAAGAGGTAATTGGCTTCCTCAAACAAAGTAAGTGAGGAGGTTTTTGCATGCTGGAAATTTTTAATAGTACCGAAACTAGGGTTTTGGAAAAAGTGGATGTGATTTCTAAAGGCTGCTGGGTGAATATGTATGCGCCGACAGTGGAGGAAATTGCACGGGTATCATCGGATGCCCAAGTGGATATTGACATCATAAAAGACGCGCTGGATGATGAAGAACGTCCGAGGATTGAACGAGATGAAGGCAGGGTCTATATTATCGTCGACTTCCCATATATCGTCCACGATGAAAACGGATTGGAAGTTTATGAAACGATACCAATTGGCATTATTCTAACGGATGACAACATTATTACGGTATCTTTAAAAGATTCACCGATTATTGACGAGTTTAGGAAAAACCGAGTAAAAGAATTTTATACGTTTAAAAAGACGCGCTTCGCATTGCAGCTTTTATTTGTCATCTCGTCCTACTATCTCCGTTATTTGAAACAAATTAATAAGAAAACAAATGATATTGAACGCGTGGTTCATCAATCATTGAAAAATAAGGATCTTTACGCTTTTCTATCTTTAGAAAAGAGCTTGGTCTATTTTACGACCTCTTTAAAATCTAATAAGGTTGTTTTGGATAAAATTTTGCGTTTCAACTATTTGAAAATGTATGAGGAAGACAAGGATTTATTAGAGGACGTTATCATTGAGAAAACGCAGGCCATTGAGATGGCTGAAACCTATCATACCATTTTAACCGGAATGATGAATGCTTTCGCCTCCATTGTTTCCAATAACTTGAACATTGTCATGAAATTCTTAACCTCCATTACTATCATTCTATCGTTCCCGACAATGGTATTCAGTTTGTACGGGATGAATGTGGAACTGCCATTTCAGCATAGTCCCCATGCGTTCCTGATTGCCCTGCTGATTTGCGGCATTCTGTCTTCTATAACGGGATATGTGTTTTGGAAAAAGAAATATTTCTAGAGTACCAGCCTTGAATAGGTTGGTTTTTTTTAACCTGCAATTTCAATCGTTATTTTTTCTCATTTTTTTAAAAAATATAGTCTTAAGTGGCAAGAATTTAAAAAATTTCCCAATATAAGTGATTGGAAATCAGCGACCCCACAAAGATTTGTTATTTTAAAAATTATCAGTGTATTAATCGCTTTTTTGTAGTAAAATAAGGAAAAATAAAGAAAGGCAAGCCTGGTGGTCAAAATGGAATTTGGAGCCCTGATCAAATACTATCGAACACAAAAGGGAATCACACAAGCGGAGCTTGCTAAAGGGATTTGCTCGGTTCCGCATCTAAGTAAAATTGAAAACAACTCAAAAGAAGCCAACAAAGATACCATTGCACTGTTGCTTGACAGGCTGCAAGTCAGCCTTGAAGAAATAGAAGAAAAAGAGGGAGAAATTCAGGCTCTCTTAGGACAGTTTAGTGATAAGATTAATTATTTCTTGATTGGTGAAATAGATGAGATCTATCATAAACTTCAAGAAATGGAGCATATTATTCCATTCTCACAATATATCTATACATATGAATTATATAAATATAGGTATTTATTATTTAAAGGTTTTCTAACTGAAGCCGAACCTCAAAAAGACCTATTATATAAACAAAAGAAAAATTTTTCCCAATATGAAGAGTATTTATTTCATTACTATAATGCGGTATTTTTAATATTGAGAAACCAATATAAGGAAGCTGATGAATTATTAGAAAGTCTTTATAATGAATTTCATTATGAATCACTAAGTGGTGAATTCCTTTACCACCGTGCGCTTGTAAAAATGTCACTGGACGAATCAAGCCATGCCATCCACTTTGGCAAAATGGCATTGGAGATTTATTCTAATCAGTACAATTTTATTAGGGTTCTTCATACTTTAATTCTTCTCGGCATTAGCTACACTCATTCATATATCTATGAAGAGGCACTGGAATGCTATAGGCATTCGATTCGCAATGCCGAAATATTAAAAGAAGAAAAGTTGCTTCCGCAAATTTATAATAATATGGGGCACTTGCAAAGTAAATTAAACAAGTATAAAGAAGCGCTTTACTACTATGAGAAGAGTATTGCTTTACAGAGTGAAGTTAATGAACATTATTTAGCCACGCTTTACTCTATGGGTGAACTGCATTATTATAACGAAAAAGTAGATCAGGCTATAACCTGTTTTCAAAAAGTTAATTTACATTCTAAGGAACTTAAGATAAGAAAATTCCATTTACTGTCTGAGTTTTATCTGCTAAATATAAATTCACAAGACAAGGCAATAAAGTATTTAGAATCAAAAGTAATTCCTTACTTTGAAGAAATCAAGGAATATAAGGATTATTTAATTAAATTTTATAAAATGCTAGCAGAGCACTATACCCAGAAGGGAATGGCTTTTGCAGCAGTCAAATATTTACATAAAATTACTTAGGAGGTATTCCACATGAAAAAGTATGCAGTCATTGTATACACTATTTCAGTACTAGCGCTATTTCTTGCAACTCAAGGTGCAAATGTTCCTATTCTCCCTCCAGTATGATAGAAAAATCCCTGATTCATGTCAGGGATTTTTTTTGTGCATAATACATGATAAATGGGGTGATTTAGATGAATGGGACCGGAAAAGAGCCGCAATTTCAAAGCGGCCATTCGGCAGATAAAATGGAGAAAGGACTGTACGGCCTAGACCCGGAAATGAGCCTGCTGTCCGTCAGCTTTGCCTCCACGGAAAATCCCTATTTAAATGAACATTATCAGGAAGATCCCAAGGACAAGGAGAATTGATTTTGGGCTTTATAGGGAACACTAACATTATTATGGCAAAGGATTAAGGAGGACAAAATGCAATCATTTGTAGTAAGTTTTCATCAAGAAGACAATGTCGATACGATGCAGGTCCAAAAGCTGAGCGAGGAGGACTTCGAAAAAGCAACCGAAGGTGGTACCAGGCATCTATTTGAACTGGATACCAATATTGGCCTATTTGTGTTTTTCGATGGTGCCGATGAAGATGGGACGATTTCCTATATGATGCTTCATTATGTGGAAGGCAATGAGGACCCTGCAGGCTGCTATGCCTATCAGCTAAGTGACTTTTATGAATTCATGGCCCTGTTTTTACAAGACATGAATTTTGATGAGGATTCAGAAGAGGAAGACGAGGCATACGGACCGGTTCACCATTTGGCCCACCTCATTTTTCACATTGTGGATGCCGGAAATGACATTCAGGTTTAAACTCTTTGCATTAAAAATAAAAAAAGCACTGGGCCTCACTGGGCACCAGTGCTTGAATGATGATGGTCATCTGTTTTTGGAGCTGCGGGAACACGTGCATTACCCATGAAAAATATGGTAATAGCTATCAAGGCAATGGGTATTAAGGTAAGCATAAAAGTATAGGTAATGGAATCCGACATGGCATGAATGATTTTATCCAATACAAACCCCGGTATCTTTGACCGTTCCTCAGCTTGAAAGATTTCTCTCGGGTCACCGACAGAAAAATTACCTCCCCCTTGCATTCCCTTAAAAGCTTCTTTTAATTCGGCAGTAAACCGATTCCCCTGTATTGTCCCGAAAATGGTCACTCCCAGCGTCATTCCAAACGAACGCAGAAACGAATTGGTGGAATTTGCCGTACCACGATATTGGGGTTCTAGGTTGTGATTCGAAGCCGTTGGCAGGAGAGAAAAAGAAAACCCAACCCCAAAGCCTACCAAAACCATATAAAGGGTAAGCAGCCAGCGTGCTGTATTGACATCCATTATCCCAAGCAAGTACATGCCGGCAATATAAGAAACAATCGAGAGAACCATAAGGTTCCGGTAAGATGTCTTAGTCATAAAAATTCCGCCGATTGAACTGCCGGCAACAGAACCAAGCATCATGGGTGTTAAAATTAATCCGGAATTTTTGGCTGTCCCGCCATATACCGCCTGAACAAATATGGGGATAAATACAGTTAGGATAATAAATGTTCCTCCATATAAAAAGGCCAGTATTTGTGAGGCGGCAAATAACCGTTTTTTAAACAGCCACAGAGGCAGGATCGGTTCGGTAGCTTTTAATTCAGCAGCGAAGAAGCAGATAAAAAACACAAAGAAGCTGATGAACAGGCCGATAATTTGGACAGAATCCCAATCGTACTCTTTCCCGCCAAGTTCTAGTGCGAACATCAGGCTGACAAC
The DNA here is from genome assembly GCF_054950115.1 of Neobacillus camarae. Taxonomy (NCBI): domain Bacteria; kingdom Bacillati; phylum Bacillota; class Bacilli; order Caryophanales; family Bacillaceae; genus Neobacillus; species Neobacillus camarae. Next base: position 1,387,383 of record NZ_JBUCKX010000002.1, read on the forward strand.
AGAAATGACCAGTGTGATGGCCCCAAGCCAGTCAACCCTTTGTTTCGAGTGCTCCATGGATTCATGATAATACCTGACAATCAAAAAGATGGAGAGTATTCCAATTGGCACATTCACATAAAAAATCCAGTGCCAGCTCATATAGTCCGTAATATAAGCACCAAGCAGCGGGCCAAGGATACTGGAAGAGCCAAATACGGCACCCAAAAGTCCTATCATTTTCCCGCGATTTTCAGGAGGAAAAACATCGAAGACGATGGTAAATGCGATGGGCATTAACGCCCCGCCGCCAATCCCTTGAATGGCCCGATAAATGCTTAACTGAACAATGGTCTGGGCAATTCCGCAAAGCGCCGAGCCAGCAAGAAAGACAATCAATCCAAAGATAAAAAAACGTTTTCGGCCATACATATCGGACAGCTTGCCGAAAATCGGCATGCCGGCCATAACGGCGACCATGTAGGCCGAGGTTACCCATATAAACTTGTCAAACCCCCCTAAATCAGCCACAATCGTCGGCATTGCCGTGGCCACAATCGTATTGTCCATGGCAGACATTAATATCGCTAATAATAATCCGGCGACTACAGGTTTTAGACTCGTTTCTTTCGTCATTAACATTCTCCTTTAAGGAAAATAGGATACCAGGCTCATTCAGTTTAATGGGTGGGACCAAAAAATGTCAATTTGAAATTTAAGATTTTGAGAGTCTGCCGAAAAGAAAGACTGTTAATGTATTAGAACGGGGAACTACCGGATGTGGAAAGATATAAAAAAACCAGGCCCGTTTAATGGACCTAGTTCTTATAATCAAAGTTATGCTTTTAAAATATCGTGGTCTACGTATCGTTCGCCATTTAATTCACTGATCAGGTTAATGGCAACTTTTGCACCGTCTCCGGCAGTAATAATGGTATGCATGCTGACACCGGCAATGGTTCCGGCTGCCCAGACGCCTTCCACATTCGTTTTACCGCTGGCATCAACGTCAAGAATGGTTTTTACCCTTGGCTCGGTGCCAGGCTTCGTGTTTAATCCAGCTTTTTCAGCCAAGTCAGCCAACATGCCAGTAGCAATCACCACATGCTTTGCCTCGTAGGCAGCTTGTTCGGTTTCAATTTTTAATCCGCTTTCAGTTTTTGTAATATTCGTAACCGTTGCTTGAACAATTTCTGCACCAAATTTTGCAGCTTGGTCTTTACCGGTTTGAACAAGATCAGGACCAGTGACTTCTTTTACCCCATAATGGTTTTCAATCCAGGCCCGTTTTGTCACACTCTTGTCATTATCGATAACTAATGTTTGTTTTCCAGCCTTCGCTGTAAAAATAGCCGCGCTTGCACCGGCAGGACCGGCGCCAACAATTACTACATCATACATGCTAATAACCTCCCAAATGAATGTCTAACACTAATATTATTAGCCAACCATTTTTGAAAGTAAAATATATTGCTTAAATCAAAAATTTCAGGAGACGAAAAAAAAACGGTTGAAATCTTATCCCATAACAGATACGTTAAGAAGAGGTGATGAGGATGATTCGATTAGAGCCGCTAGGAGATATGGGAGTAAGAGTTACTTTCGGTGATAAAATTAGTGTGGATATACATAGGGAAATCCAGGAGTTTATTTCCCGTCTTAGAGTCGAAAAGATCCAAGGCATTATCGAATGGGTACCAGCCTATACAAATGTTGCCATTTATTATCGTCCCGAAATAATTGGTTATCATACGCTGGTTTCGAAGCTGACAAAAACATATGAACAAAACCATCAACCGGTTGCTTTAACTTCAAAGGTATATGAGATACCTGTTTATTACGGTGGCGAGGCAGGTCCTGATTTGTCATATATCGCTAGTTACACCGGATTAAGCGAAGCGGAAGTGATCCGGCTCCACTCAAGTCAGGAATATCTAATCTACATGATGGGTTTTGTCCCAGGGTTTCCGTATCTTGGAGGTCTGCCGGCTGAGCTTGCCGTTCCAAGATTAACGCACCCAAGGCTCAATGTTCTGCCAGGTTCTGTGGGAATTGGAGGCAGCCAAACGGGCATCTATCCTTCCGGAGTCCCGTCGGGGTGGAGAATCCTTGGAAGAACCCCAATTAAATTGTTTGATATGGAGAGTTCGCCGCCGGTTTTACTTTCGGCTGGGAACTTTCTTAAATTTGTTCCAATTACTGAAACGGAGTTTTACAGAATCAAGCAGTTGGCAGATGATAAAAAATATAATGTCACAACATATCAAAAGGTGGAAGCAAGATGAATGTCATTGATTTGAATAGCGATCTTGGAGAGAGTTTTGGAGCTTATAAGATTGGCAATGATCGGGAGGTATTAGCCCATATTTCAAGTGCAAATGTGGCCTGCGGCTATCACGCGGGTGACTATAATGTGATGTTCGAAACCGTCCTTCTTGCAAAGGAATCAGGTGTCAGGGTTGGTGCGCATCCCGGCTTTCCCGACCTGGCGGGTTTTGGCCGGCGGGAAATGAATCTCTCACCCCGGGAAATCTATCATTTAACAGTTTATCAGATTGGGGCGTTATCCGCTGTTTGTAAAGCAAGCGGCATCGGACTGTCCCATGTAAAGCCTCACGGAGCTTTATACAACATGGCAGCAAAGGACCCAGCCATAGCTGAATCGATTGCACAAGCGATCCGTGACACAGATTTCTCTTTGGTTCTTTATGGATTGGCGGGGAGCCAATTGGTAAAGGCGGGTCAAGCGAATGGCCTGTTGGTTGCCGAGGAAGTGTTTGCCGACCGCACCTACCAGCCGGATGGTACTCTCACATCAAGGAAAGAAAAGAATGCGATGATTCATGACCCCAAGCTGGCCATTCAAAGAGTCATTCGTATGATTAAAGAAGGCAAAGTGGAAGCGGTAGATGGAACCGATATTCCAATCAAAGCTGATACCATTTGTGTGCACGGCGATGAACCACAGACAGTTGAATTCGTGAAACAACTGAAACAAGCATTTCGGCAAGAAAATATCTCTCTCAGAAAAAGCTGGCGGGACCAATGAGACAACCTCTTTTTAAAGTAATTAAACCAGGTCTGCAAACCACTGTCCAGGACTTGGGTCGCTTTGGCTGCCAGCAGTATGGCATCAGCCCATCGGGAGCAATGGACCCGTACTCCATGCAAATCTCCAATATCCTTGTCGGAAATTTACCAGGTGAAGCCGTGCTGGAGGTTTCCTTAATTGGACCGGAATTGCTGGCTTGCACCGACCTGGAGGCGGCTGTTTGCGGTGGGGAGTTTTCGGTTACAGTGGATGGAAGCGACGTATCAATGTGGAAGAGTTTTTTATGGCGAAAAGGTCAAACCCTATCCTTTGGTACCTGCAAACGGGGAGCACGAGCTTACCTCGCAATAGGAGGGGGAATTGATGTTCCAGTGGTAATGAACAGTAAATCTACTTTCTTAAATGGAAAATTTGGAGGATACGAAGGGCGTGCCTTGCAAAAAAAAGATATCATTCAAGGAAATCCGATCATAAGGAAACCTCTCAAAGCACTGCATCCCATGCAGATTCCTTCCTATAAAAATTGGCTGGATATAAGAATTATACTTGGCCCACACCAAAATATGTTTACGGAACAGAGCCTGGGACGGTTTTTTAATGAAGACTATGTGGTTACAACAAAATCCAACAGAATGGGTTACCAACTAACAGGGCCAAGGCTAGAGCATGTGGATGGACCGGATATCATCTCAGACCCAATACCGCTTGGCGGCATTCAAGTCCCGGCTAGCGGCCAGCCAATTATTTTGATGGCCGACCGGCAAACAACCGGAGGCTATACTAGAATCGGAACGGTCATTTCGGTGGACATACCATTGCTTGCTCAAGCCGCCCCCAATTCCGTCATCCGGTTTTCTCCGGTTTCACTTGAGGAAGCACAGGGATTGTATCGGGAGAGGCGAAGTTTTATCAAACAACTAACATTATGGACAAAATAAAAAGAACCATCATTTCCATCTTGGAATTGGTGGTTCTTGTGTTTTGGCCTGCATAAATGTCCCTTTTTGGTTTTCGTGGTTCTGGTCCGCATGTCCGCGAAAACAAAGGGGCTTCTTCTTTCTTCCGGGTTCATTTTTCCTTCGCGGGCAAGTTTTTCGCGAAGCTTTTTGGCTTGTGATTTTGCCATTTCTAACACTCCTTTAAATGGTCTTCCAAACCATTATATACCATTTAAAGGAGATTAAAAGTAAAAGATTAAACTTCTTGTACCTTTGATGCCTGCTCGGTACGGGATTTTACCCCCTCTTTTCTCTTGGTATGAAGGAAGTAGAAAAGGATGACCCCAATCAGTACATAAAAGGCAAATAAGAAATACAATGAGCTATAGTCCATATGGGCAGCGATAACGCCGACCAAAAAGGAGCCTAATGCCACGCCGATGTCATAAATGGACAAAAAGGTGGCTGTTGCCAAACCTCTTTTCCTAGGCTCGGCATTTTGGATGGCGATGGTTTGAAAGGTTGGGAATAAGGTTCCCCACCCTAAACCAATCAATCCGGCTGAGACTAAAAACATCACTTGGCCAGTGCTCTGACTTAACACAAACATGCCGATGGCAAACAGAAAAATACACGGATAGCTAATCACGTTAGGGCCATATTGATCAAGCCATTTTCCGGTAAATGGCCTTGACATTAACAGTATGACTGCATAAACAACAAAGAAAAGGCTGGATACTTCTTCTACGTGTATCTCAATGGCATAGATGGATACAAACGAAAGAAGAGCGGAATAGACGATGGCAAAAAAGCTGCCGACAATGGCAATTGGAACAGCTGATGCTTCAAAAAGTCCGCGAAATGAAAAACTTGAAAGCACCTCAATTTTGCTTGGTTCCTCAGGTTTCTGCACTTTGACGCTTAATCCGGCAAGCAATGAGCCGAAAGCCACGATAACGCTAAGAATAAATACCATTTTTGGTCCCCAGTGCTGAATGGTCATAAGCCCGACAAATGGTCCTAAGACCATTGCCATATTCGTAGATAAAACAAAGTAACCCATTCCTTCTCCACGACGGGATGCTGGTATGATATCGGCTACAATAGCCCCGACGGCCGTTGTGGCCATCCCAAAACCAACTCCGTGGAGCAGCCGGATAACTAGAAATCCGACTACATTGTCAGGAATAAAATAAAGCGGCGATGCTGCGGCAAAAAGAATTAAGGCTGTCATAAGCACTTTTTTATTGCCAGCGCGTTCAAGCCATTGTCCGGCCAGCGGACGTGAAATGATGGCAGACAACAGGAAGATGGTGGTCATTAAGCCTGCTTGTGATGCACTGCTGTGTAATTCATCTAATGCATAGCTAGGCAGTGTGACCAACAAAATATAAAATGTCAAAAATACAAAAAAGTTACTGGATGAGATGCTGATAAAATCCTTCGTCCATAATTTTGGTTTGTTCATTCGATGCACTCCTTCAAACTAATTGTTCTAACCAAGTTTTCTGCAACCGCAAAAGCTCCTTTTGAAAGGACTCCGGCAAGCCGCTAAGCATGGATTCATTTACTTCTGTTACAATCTGTTCCCAGTCCGGATAATGGACCAGGGCCTCCTCTGTCAATTGAATATGCTTTTCCCGTTTATCGTGACCGGGGATTTGGCTTACATATCCTTGTTTCACCAGACGCTGAATGGTCCGTGTCATGGGTGGAGCCTCGACAGAGAGGTATTGGCAAAGCTCTTTTTGAGTGAGAGAGCCTTTCTTTTTTAATACAAAAATAACGGCCCATTGGGAACCGTATAAGCCAGCTGGTTTCAGTGCTTCATTGAGTTTATTGGTGAGATGACGTGAAAGCTGGTGAAGGGTATGGAATAATTCGTGGCTAATCATAAGATTTCTCCGATTATAATAAAATAGTTACCTAGGTAACTATAAGACAATAATCAAAAAATGTCAAGAAATGTTCACAAATAGTAGATGGGTTGTTAATCTAGGAATCTAAAGAAAAGGTAATTCCAATAAAAGTAAAAAATAGGTTGTAAGTGCACGGAAATAGGTCGTAAAGGATTAATAATAGGTCGTAAATGCACAAAAATAGGTGGTAAACGAAAATATATAGGCCGTAAGCAATCAGTGCCATCAATAACAGCCAAAAAGCCGCTAAGGTCCACATAACCTTAGCGGCTTTTTGGATATATGACTATCTCATGACGTTAAAATACCTTGCCTCCGGATGGGCAAATACCATGGCAGATACAGATGCCTCCGGTTCCATCATACAGCCTTCAGTCAATTGAACACCGATTTCCTCAGGCGCAAGCAGCTTAAATAGCTTCTTTTGGTCCTCCAAATCAGGACAGGCCGGATAGCCAAAAGAATAGCGCTGCCCTTGATAATGGGCGGCAAAACGCTCCTGCATTGTAAAATCAATCGGGTCCGGAAAGCCCCAACGATCGCGGATCTGCCGATGGATTAGCTCGGCAAATCCTTCGGCACTCTCAAGGGCCAAAGATTGGAGCGCATGACTTTCTAAAAATCTCCCTTGGCTTTTAAATTCATCCGCTTTTTCCCGGATACCCCGGCCAGCGGTTACGGTAAAGAAGCCGACATAATCCATCTCACCGCTGCCAACAGACTTTAAATAGTCTGCTAAACAAAGATATGGTTCCGATTCTTGCCGTGGGAATTCAAACGTCTCCAACACCTGTTCGTGATTTTCCGGGGCGTAAATATATACTTTATTTCCATCAGATTGGGCAGGGAAAAACTGATAGACTGCCTTCGGTACGATCCATTGGCTGGCACTGGCTTCTTTAATTAACTGGTCAACGACTTCTTTGACCTTTAATGCCTTTTCATCCTTTTCCTCAATCAGCTTATTGATTTTCCCTTTCACCCCCAGGTGATGGCCCAAGAGCATTTGCATATTGATATAGGGCTCAATATGCGCAAGCGTATAAGTTGTTAATACGTGCCGTTTCGTGTCTTTGGGAACAAACACAGGCACCTGAGTGGAAACAGCTGGCTTTACCTTCACGGCTACTGAGCTGGAAGTACGGCTTGGTAAGTCTCTTGGCACCTCAGCGGCAGCAAGCTTTTCCTGTTTCTCCTGCAGCAGCTTCTGCTGATCTTCAGGGGACTGGAGCTGATTGGCCAGAGATAACCCAGCCATGGCATCCTTGGCATATAGCACGAGTCCATCATATTCTTTGGCGATTTTTGTATCGGTAAATTTCCGGGAGAGAGCGGCCCCTCCCACTAAAATTGGCAGGGAAATTCCGGCTTCTTTCATATCCTGCGCTGTTAAAAGCATTTGTTGGGCTGATTTGACAAGCAGTCCTGACAAGCCAACCATATCCGGCTGCTCTTCACGAATCGCTTTGATTAATTCTGAGGAAGTAACCTTAATCCCCAGGTCATGTACCTGGAAACCGTTGTTGCTAAGGATGATGTCAACGAGGTTTTTCCCGATGTCGTGGACATCTCCCTTAACGGTAGCCAGCAAAACTTTTCCTTTGATGGAAGCCGTATCGCCTTTCTCCATATGAGGCTCCAAATGTGAAACCGATGCTTTCATGACTTCCGCACTTTGCAAAACCTCCGCGACAATCAGCTGGTTGTCATTAAACAGTCGGCCGACTTCCTTCATCCCGTCCATTAGCGGTCCATTAATAATATCAAGCGGGTCAGCGTAGGAGGCCAGGGCCTGATCCAAGTCAGGAATCAAACCTTCTTTCGTTCCTTCCACAACATAATAAGCCAGACGTTCTTCCAAGCTTAAATTCACAACAGTCGCTTTGGCTTCCTTCTTTTTATCGCGATAAAAATCAGTGAAAACTGCTAGAGTCTCATCTGTGGTGTGAAATAACAAGTTTTCAGCTAATTCGATTTCTTCCTTGGAAATGGAAGCAAACCGCTCCAGCTTTTCTGTGTTCACGATGGCATAATCGAGCCCGGCTTGTGTGCAATGATAAAGGAAGACAGAGTTTAATATTTCTCTCCCAACCGGCGGCAGGCCAAAGGAAACATTACTGATTCCCAAAATCGTTTGAACCCCAGGAAGCTGTTCTTTGATTAGTCGAATCCCATCAACTGTAGCCTGAGCTGAACCAATATATTGTTCGTCTCCTGTACCGACAGGGAACACTAACGGGTCAAAGATGAGATCCTCAGGCTTTAGCTTGTACTTATTAACTAACAGGTCGTAAGAACGTTTGGCAATCTCCAGTTTTTTTTCGGCAGTGACACCCATGCCTTTTTCATCAATGGTTCCGACCACCACAGCAGCCCCGTACCGGTGGATTAACGGCACGACAGCTTGAAACCGGTCTTCGCCATCTTCCAGGTTAATCGAGTTAATAATCGCTTTTCCTTGTGAATATTTCAGTGCCTTTTCAATCACCCTGTCATCGGTGGAATCAATCACCAGCGGAACTTTCACTTTTTTGACGACTTCTTTAATAAAATTCTCCATGTCGGTAAGCTCATCGCGGTCCGGGTCGGCTAGGCAGATATCAATGACGTGGGCGCCACCTTTTACCTGGGCTCTAGCAACTTCGGCTGCTTCTTCGAACTTTCCATCGGCAATCAGCCGCTTAAATTTCCTTGAGCCGATGACATTGGTCCGTTCGCCAACCATGATCGGCCGAAGTGTAGGATCATCGTAGATGAACGGTTCAATCCCGGAGACCTTATGCAGCGAATTGTGATGGAACTCCCTTGGCGGATACGGTTTTACAGCTTCACTGATCGCCCTAATATGTGCTGGAGTGGTGCCACAGCAGCCGCCGACAATATTCAACCAGCCATGGGCAGCAAAATCGGCCAGTTTTTTCGAGAGAGTTTCCGGTGTTTCGTGATAGTGTCCTTCTTCATCAGGCAAGCCAGCATTGGGGTAGCAACTCACAGCTGTTCCAGATAGACTGGCTAGTGAGCGGATATGATCCTGCATGAATTCGGGTCCAGTGGCACAATTGAGGCCGACTGCGACCGGGTTCATATGTTCCACGGAAATATAAAAGGCTTCAATGGACTGGCCGGCAAGTGTCGTACCCATTGGTTCAATCGTACCGGAAATATATAGCGGCAGTTTTTTTCCGGCTTTTTGAAAGGCCCGCTCAATTCCTGTAAAGCCTGCCTTGACATTCAGCATATCCTGGCTGGTTTCGAGCAGAAGCAAATCGACCCCGCCGTCGATCAGACCGAGTGCCTGCTCTTCATAAGACCCGGCAAGTGCATCAAAAGTGGTTCCGCCAGTGACGCTTAATGTTTTCGTAGTCGGACCCATGGAACCCGCTACATATCGGGGCCAATCCCAGGTTGATATGTTTTCGGCCTCTTTTACGGCAATCAACGCGGCTTGTTTATTGATTTCATAAGCTCTATAGCCTAGATGATATTCATCCAAAACGATGCTGGTAGCCCCGAAAGTATTGGTTTCAATAATATCGGCACCAGCTTCCAAGTATTCACGGTGAATGTCCGCAATAACGGACGGTACGGTTAAATTAAGGTTTTCATTACAGCCTTCAAAGGCCTCTCCGCCAAAGTCATCAGCTGAAAGTCCTGCTTGCTGCAACATTGTTCCCATGGCCCCATCCATAACGAGAATCCGCTTTTTCAGCTGTTCAGTAAATGGTGGTTTCGACATAGCTGTTTCCCCTCCGTTCATGCGCACGCTGACGGGCATAATGGGCCAGTTCGGCTGTAAGCTCATAGCGTAAGAATGGTGTGATTAAATAAATTCCATTGAATAAATCAAGTGCTGTGTCAATTAATGATTTGGTAATAGCTACACCTTCGCGGGCTGCCTGTACTGGATTATCCTTTAACTCGGCCATGCGTTCCCGGATGGAGTCGGTAATTTTTATTCCCGGCACTTCATTATGAAGAAATTCGGCATTTCTGCTGCTAGTTAAAGGCATTAAACCGATATAGATAGGAGCTTTTAAATGTTTTGTATTTTCATAGACTTCTATCAGCTTTTCTTCTGAATAGACTGGCTGGGAGATAAAGTAGTCGGCACCGTATTCGATTTTTTTTTCAAGCCGTTTGACAGCATTTTCAACTGAGCGGACGTTTGGATTAAACGCTGCCGCGATGCTGAAGGCAGTTTTTTGGCCAAGGTCCTTTCCGGAATAGGATAAGCCCTCGTTCAACTGTTTAATCATATGAATAAGCTCAAATGAAGAAACATCATAAACGGAGGATGCTCCCGGAAAATCTCCGACTCTCGCCGGGTCTCCGGTGATTGCCAGGATATCATGCATTCCTAAAGTGTGGAGCCCCATCAAATGGGATTGCAGACCGATAATATTGCGGTCACGGCAGGAAATATGGATCAACGGCCTTATCCCTAATTCCTTTTTAACTAAATATCCCAATGATTCATTGGAAATTCTGACTTGCGCCAGAGAATTGTCAGCCATGGTGATGGCATCGATTCCGGCCCCTTTTAAGGCTTTTGCTCCCTCGAAAAATTTGCTTGTATCCAGCTTTCTCGGCGGATCTAATTCAACGATAACGGAGGGCCTTTCCTTCACAATTTCTTGAAGGGGGATAAACTCCCGTTTTGGTTCATGGTGTATTACGGTAACGGATTCTGTTTGGTGTTTTATTATTTTTTCGGTAACAGGTTGACTATTTCTTAGCTCCAAAGCGAACGCCCTAATGTGTTCTGGGGTGGTCCCGCAGCAGCCCCCTAGCAGCCGGACACCTTGATGGCGAAATTCAGCGGCCGACTTTCGGAAATATTCTGGGTCCCCTTCATAGTGGAACTTGCCATCCGTATAGGCGGGCAGGCTGGCATTTGGATAGGCCGAGAGATAGGCCTGTTTTGGCAGTTCAATTTGTTCCAAAGCCTGAAGCATATGATGCGGACCCAGCCGGCAATTGAGACCGACCACGTCGGCCCCCAATTCATCCAAACGTTTCAGGGCCGCATTTACCGGAGTGTGGTTTTGCAAAAGTCCTGGCTCTTGGAGGGAAACTTGGGCCACAATTGGTAGATTGGTCTCTTTTCTGGCGATTGTCAGTACCGTTTCGAGCTCTTCTAAATCATAAAAGGTCTCGAGCAGTAACCCATCGACCCCTTCCAAGAGCAGACAATACAATTGTTCACGAAAGCTTCGTTTGATCTCATCCATTGAAATGGCAGTGGGCTTCACACCCCGATTTCCGCCCATTGTCCCGAGAACAAAGGCTTTATTGCTGGCTGCTAGTTTCGCATGCCGGACTGCGGCACTGTTAATTTCTTTCACCGAGTCCTCCAGTCCATATCGCTGCAGTTTTAAATAGTTGGCTGCATACGTATTGGTTTGTACTACATCAGCCCCTGCATCAATATAAGCCCGGTGAATGTTTTGGATCTGTTCCGGCTGAGATAAATTTAATTCTTCAGAACAAGAATCTACACCGTAAGAATATAGTAACGTTCCCATGGCTCCGTCGCCGATTAGGATCTGATTTTTTAATTTTTCGAGAAAGCTCATCATTTATTCTCCTTGTTGGAAGGCAAATAGGTTCTGGTGAAGCTTTTCTAAGCTTTGTGAAAAATCTTTTATGATATCTTCCGGATTTTCAAGTCCTACCGAAAGGCGAAGCAGGCTGTTTTTAATACCGCGCTTTTCCCGCTCTTCTTGGGGCATGGCCGCATGGGACATTTTGGCCGGATAGGAAAGAATCGATTCTACCGCACCCAGGCTGACCGCAAATACTGGAAGTTCAACATTTGAGACAAATTCGCGAAGGGCTGCCTCATCCTTAAGTTCGAAAGATAAAACGGCCCCGGCCCCGCTAGCTTGGGATTCCTGCAATTCATTCTGGGGATGGCTGGTTAATCCTGGATAATATACATTTTCAATTAGTGGATGTCCAGCCAGAAATTCTGCGATTTTTAAAGCCGATTTCTGTGATTGCTCTAGACGGACATGAAGAGTTTTAATTCCTCTGAGAACAAGCCAGGCATCTTGTGGGCCAAGGACTGCGCCAAATGCGTTTTGCAATGAATAGAGCCTTTTCCCTAGTTCCTCATCATTGACAACAGCTAAACCCGCAAGAACATCACTATGGCCTGCCAAAAATTTGGTGGCACTGTGAAGCACAATATCCGCTCCGAGCTCCAAAGGCCTTTGCAGCTGGGGAGTCAAGAAAGTGTTATCCACAAAGGTTAGGGCTCCAACTTCCTTGGCTATTTCGCTGATGGCCCTGATATCAGTCACCTTTAGTAACGGATTGGACGGTGTCTCTACATAAAACGCTTTTGTATTTGGCTGAATGGCCTGTCTGACTTGTTCAAGGTCGGTCATATCGACAAACGTATGCTCAATACCGAAGCGGGTCAATACTTGTGTCACCATGCGGAAGGTTCCGCCGTAGACATCCTCGGTAATTACAATATGGTCACCGGATGAAAGCAGGAGGAAAGCAGTAGAAATGGCTGCCATACCTGATGCAAAAGCAAAGCCTCTCACTCCGCCCTCCAATTCAGCAATAACATCTTCCAGTGCTTCCCTTGTCGGATTTAAACTGCGTGCATAATCATATTTACCAAAACTATCAACATCGAACTGATGGAAAGTCGACGCGTGTTGGATGGGTACGCTGACGGCACCAGTTGTTGGATCGATTTTATGCTGGTTGTGCAAAAGTTTGGTTTCAAAACTGTAATCTTGGGAAGCCATTATGCTATCACTCCTTCTGTCAATATGGATAAAGCCTGTTTAAGGTCGCCAATTAAATCTTCTGCATCCTCAATGCCGACAGAGAACCGTAACAAGCGGTTATCGACACCTGAAGCAATTCGTTTTTCTTCCGGGATATCGGCATGGGTTTGCGTAGCCGGATAAGTGATAAAGCTTTCTGTTCCTCCAAGACTTTCAGCAAACGTAATCAGCTCGATACTTTGTAAAAATGGGTCTACCCAAGTCTCTTCTTTAAGCCGGAAGGAAAGCATTCCGCCTTGCCCAGGGTAGAGGACATCTGCAATGGCTTCATGACTTCCAAGGTATGCGGCGATGGCTTTTGCATTTTTCTCATGTTGTTTCATTCTAAGCGACAATGTTTTCATGCCGCGCATGAGCAGCCAAGAGTCAAATGGGCTTAACACGGCTCCTGCGCCATTATGATGGAACGCTAAAGCTTCACATAATTCCTTTCCTTTAGCCACCACAAGCCCGGCCAAAACATCATTATGGCCGCCCAAGTATTTGGTGGCACTGTGGATGACAATGTCTGCACCAAGCAGAATTGGCTGCTGCAGGACTGGAGTGTAGAACGTGTTATCAACAATCAGCAAGATGCCGTGCTGATTGGCAATTTGTGAAATCGCAGCAATATCAGCCTGCTGCATTAAAGGATTGGTAGGTGTCTCAAGAAAAATCGCTTTGGTATTTTCGTTAATTTTCTTTTCCACTTCTTCGGGGCTGCAAGTATTCACATAATGGCTGGTTAAGCCCCATTTTTTAAAGCCTTGCTCCAGCAGTCGGTAGGTTCCGCCGTATAAATCTTCACTGACAATCCATTCGTCGCCTGATTGGAATAAAGACAGGATGGTAAGGATGGCGGCCATGCCGGAACTGCAGGCAAATCCTTGGTCGCCGCCTTCAAGGTCAGCAATCGTTTTTTCAAGAAGCTGGCGTGTCGGATTTCCTGTCCGGATATAATCAAATCCGGATGACTGCCCAATTCCCTCATGCCGATAGGCAGTAGAGAAGTATACTGGCGGATTCACGGTTCCTGTTGTTGTTTCACTGCGGTTGCCGATTTGAGCAAGTTTGGTTTCAATTTTGTACATGACGCACACTCCTTGGAAAGTATCAATAAGTATTTTTAATGAAAGCGAGGCTTTAACGAGATAGGGTGTTAAAGCTTTACTCAATAAAAAAAGTCTTCTTATAAGAAGAAGACTTTTGAAATCACAGCAATTGTCATTCTTCTTATCTTGCAAACCACCAAGTAATTTGCAGGACTTAGCACCTTTTCAATGAAAATGCCATTGAAGGTTGCTGAGGTGTCATCGGGCCCTTCCCTCAACCTCTCTTGATAAGAATATCATATTTATTAGATTATTTGGATAAAATTACTACAAGGAGCGTGTTGTGTCAATCCATTTCTTTCAATAGGACTAAGTTGTTATTGGTTTTTTTCCCAGATTTTGAATTTAATATAATTGATATATTCTCTAAAATCTTCTTTGTTAATTCCATCTACAATCGCCTGTTCGATAATTCCTTTCCATTCTCTATCCAAGAGCTCTTTATCTTGCATGTCTGTTTGAGGTTCTACCCCTTCAATTCCAGTCAGCAAATACTCAATTGATACATCCAAGGGTTTGGCAACCTTCATTAAAAAGTGAATCGACGGATTTTTATTTAAGTTCCGTTCAATATAACTTAGGTAGGACTTTGAAACGTTAGCAAGGGTTGCCAATTCAGTAATAGAGAACCCCTTATGTTCTCGTAATCTTTTTATTCGTTCTCCGATCATATTCTTCTCCTCATTTTACATTATTTTGTTATCCTTAGCTTTTTTATGTGCTCACGAAAAACCTTCATATTGAAATGCCATTTACAGTGTGCTGAGAAATTTTCACCAGAGGAAATGATGATTTATGTACATTTTATAAGTTAAATACAGATAGCCTAATGGTATTATATATGATTAAAGGTTCTTTTTAAAGAACGAAAAAATGAGGAATATAAACCAAATTGAAGTATTGGGTAAAAAGAGTAGGAAAAATAACCTAAAATAAGGAAATTTAAATTTGTTTTTTGGAGAAAAAGATTTATAATGTTCTTCATATAGAATAAAAATATGCTATAAAAAGAATAACAAAACAATTTAGTTCTTTATAAAGAATAAGCCCAATAAATTATGATATATCGTTAATAAGAAAATGAACCTGACTGTATAGGTCTAATCAGGTAAATCAAGTTGGTGATGTCTACTTACCGCTATCAATGTAGGCACTCGGTCATGCTGTGGGTTTAAAAGCCTTAGACGCCAGTCGTCGAAAGTGTGATGTGAGGAGGGGTTAAATGCCCCACAATTAAAGATTTTGATTAGAAGTTCTTATATGGACTCGGGACTCTTAATCAAAGTCCTTAATTTTTTTGATTTAAACATAATGTAATTTTAAATTTAGGGAGGAAAAATATGACTTATCGTCAGAGACTTTCAGTATTTTTTATAGCCGATTCAGTAATTGTTTTGACTGCAATATTTTTCAGCTCTTTCTTAGTAAATGCTTCTATTTATGTTTTTACAATGCCTATCATCGTCACATCTTTCACCATTTTAATTAGCCACCATCTTTTTTCAATTAATCTAAAACTTTATAAAAAAGCATGGGAATATGCAAGCATTGGAGAGTTAGTCATTATTTTCAAAGTGGTAACAGGCTCGATTATTGTGGCTGCAGTTTTACAGAAAGTGTACCTAGGTGAAATCTTCTTTAGACTTTTGGCGGACACTTGGTTACTTCATATGTCACTTATTGGTGGATCTCGATTTTTCTGGAGGATGTACCGTAATACTTATATACAAGAAAAGAATGATAAGAAGCGAACCATCGTGGTTGGTGCCGGTTCAGCAGGGACCATGCTGGTTAGGCAGCTGTTAAAAAACCGGGACGCTGAGCTTTTGCCGGTGGGGTTTATTGATGATGATATCCACAAACAGAAACTAGAAATATTGGGAATTCCGGTGGTGGGGGGAGTCCATTCGATTGCCGGGGTTGTTCAATCCATGAATATCGATAATATTGTCATCGCAATTCCATCATTAAGTAAGAAAGAATTGAATTATATTTTCCAAGAATGTGCCAAGACATCGGCCAAAACGCAAATTCTTCCAATGCTGGAAGACTTGGTTACCGGAAGAATTTCAGTTAGTCAGTTCCGTGACGTTCAAGTAGAGGATTTATTGGGCAGAGACCCCATTGATTTGGATATTGCTTCTATTTCCAATTATCTATCAGGTAAGTCCGTCCTTGTGACCGGTGCCGGGGGGTCAATTGGTTCGGAAATTTGCCGTCAAATTGCCCAGTTTCATCCGAAAAAGCTGATCCTTCTAGGCCACGGTGAAAACAGTATTTATTCAATAGAAATGGAACTAAAAACAAGTCTCAAAGGAGCGTCTACCCAATTCATTACTGAGATTGCTGACGTTCAAGATGCACAAAAAATGGATTCAATCATGCGTACCCATCTTCCTGATGTTGTATATCATGCTGCAGCACATAAACATGTTCCGCTTATGGAACGAAATCCTGAAGAAGCAGTAAAAAATAACGTAATTGGGACCATGAATGTGGCTAATGCTGCAAGTTGGAATGGGGTTAAAATCTTCGTTATGATTTCGACTGATAAGGCGGTGAATCCAACGAGTGTTATGGGGGCAACCAAAAGAATCGCAGAAATGATTGTTCAATCCATGAATCATACAAGCAAAACAAAGTTTGTTGCGGTTCGCTTTGGTAATGTGCTGGGCAGCAGGGGAAGTGTCATTCCTTTATTTAAGAAGCAGATTGAAAAAGGAGGGCCTGTTACGGTAACCCATCCAGAGATGATTCGTTATTTTATGACAATACCTGAAGCTTCGAGGCTGGTCATTCAGGCTGGTGCACTTGCAAAAGGAGGCGAAATTTTTATCTTGGATATGGGAGACCCTGTTAAGATTGTTGACCTTGCCAGAAACTTAATTAAACTATCCGGCAATTCAATAGAAGAAGTAGGGATTGAATTTACGGGAATAAGACCTGGTGAAAAACTTTATGAAGAGTTATTAAAAGAAGAGGAAGTTCAAGACAATCAAATATATCCAAAAATATACGTCGGGAAAACCACCGAGTATAGAGTGGAGGAAATCGATCATCTTTTGACTCATTTTTTAAGTATGGAAAAGGAAGACCTAAGAAAAGAAGTATTAGGAATTGCAAACAACAAACCGCTTACCAAGTCTTACGTGCCACTAACAAGTTAGGGATATGGAGAAGAGGAAAAGCAGGTCTTGAAATTGGAGGTGCAGGAATTGCTGGAAACGCAAAAGAAAACTAGGATCTTTCTTTCTCCGCCCCATATGAGCGGTAATGAAATGAAATATATCCAGGAGGCATTCGAATCGAATTGGATTGCTCCATTAGGGCCCAACGTGGAATCCTTTGAAACAGAAATAGCCTGCTATGCAGGAGTGAACGGAGCTGTTGCGGTAAGTTCTGGGACTGCAGCCATTCATTTAGCACTTTGTTTATTGAATGTCCAAAAAGGAGATATTGTTTTTTGCTCAAGCCTTACCTTTGTAGCAACAGCCAACCCTATTTTGTATCAAGGGGCTAAACCTGTTTTTATAGATTCAGAGCCGGATACATGGAATATGTCCCCTTCAGCGCTTGAAACAGCTTTTAAAGATGCTGCTTTGGAAGGTCATCTTCCTAAGGCCGTAATCGTAGTAAATCTTTATGGACAGTCAGCCAAGATGGATCAATTAATCAAAATTTGTGATGACTATAATGTCCCTATTATTGAAGATGCAGCAGAATCTCTTGGTGCTACATTTAATGGAAAAGCAAGTGGAACCTTTGGAAAATATGGGATTTACTCGTTTAATGGCAACAAAATTATTACCACTTCTGGCGGCGGCATGCTGATTTCGAATGATATGGAATCATTACAGAAAGCACGCTTTTTAGCCACTCAGGCAAGAGATCCCGCTCGACATTATCAACATAGCAAGGTCGGATTCAACTATCGGATGAGTAATATCTTGGCTGGAATAGGTAGAGGCCAGCTAGAGGTACTAGATGAAAGAATTCGCGCAAGAAGACGGATATTCGAAATATACAAACAAGAATTAGCTGATCTCCCACTATCATTCATGCCAGAATTGCACGATAGTTTCTCTAACAGATGGCTCACGTCATTTACCATTAATCAGGAAAATGTGAATCTCTCAACATCTGAATTGCTTTCTGCACTTGAAAACGAGAATATCGAAGCAAGACCAGTATGGAAGCCACTGCATCTCCAGCCGCTTTTTGCAGGCTGCCAATATTATTCGCATACTAGCGAAAAAAGTATTTCCGATACACTCTTTCAAAATGGTGTTTGTTTGCCATCCGGCTCCAATCTAACGATAGAGGACCAAATGCGAGTGATTCACTGCGTTAAAAAATCTTTTGAGAAATAATAGCGGTTCAAAAATATAGAAAAGTATGGAGGGTAAAATGCACCGTACAATAGGCATATTAGACTTGTTAAAAATCCTGCTAAAACATTGGAGGCTCATTACACTTCTCACATTGGTTGCAGTATTGCTCAGCGGTGTAGTTACGTTTTATTTAATTACACCTAAATTTCAGGCCTCAACACAAATTCTTGTGAATCAAAAAAATAATGAAAATCAGATCGATTACTCATCGCTCGATAAAAATATTGAACTTATTAATACCTATAGTGTCATCATAAAAAGCCCTGTTATTTTGGAAAAAGTAATTGAAGAGTTAAATCTAAAACAAAATTTGGAACAACTAGAGAATAATCTGACCATAACAAACAAAGAGAATTCCCAGGTCTTTACATTGACAGTTCAAGATACGAGCATGGCCAATGCAGTTGAAATTGCGAATACCATATCGGAAACTTTTCAACAAGAAATTAAGGGTATTATGAACGTTGATAATGTAAGCATCCTTGCAGAAGCCAAAATAAAAGAAAATACAAAACCCGTAAGCCCTAATTTACTCTTAAATATTGCTGTATCATTCGTAATCGGATTACTGGTTGGTATGGGAATCTCATTTCTTTTGGAATTTATGGATAATAGCATAAAAAATGAGGAAGATGCTGCGGCCTATTTAGGGGTGCCTGTTCTAGGAACCATACAGAAAATACCAAGAGTCCATAAGAATAAAGGTAAAGAATTATCCGAAATAAAAAAAGCGGGAAGTGAATCTGTTGTCTCTTAGACGGAAACAAAATCAAAAAGAAAAAAAGGTGACCCGGTTAATATCCTTGGATAATCCGAAATCTGCCATTTCTGAACAGTATCGTCTCATAAGAAGCAATTTGCATTTCTCTTCGGTTGATAGAGAAATTAAATCGATCGTCATAACATCACCTGATCCATCAGAAGGAAAAACCACAACGTCTTCTAATTTAGCCATAGTTCTCTCCCAGCAAGGTAAACAAGTTTTACTCGTTGATGCGGATTTAAGAAAACCATCCGTCCATCATACTTTTAATGTAAGTAATCTAGAAGGTTTGACAAGTGTGCTGACCAAGGAAACTAGTTTGAACCACGCCATCTTAAAAACATACGTACCTAACCTGGATATTTTAACAAGTGGGCCGATACCTCCAAACCCTTCGGAACTTTTAGAATCAAGAGCGATGGAAATTCTAATGAAACAATTAAAAGAAACATATGAATATATCATTTTTGATACTCCGCCTATATTGGCGGTAACAGATCCTCAAATTATGTCAAATAAGTGTGACGGTGTGGTAATGGTAGTGGCAAGTGGAAAGACAAAAAAGGACCGGGCGTTAAGAGCCAAGGACTTGTTGCAGAAAGCTAACTCGCTAATGCTTGGAATTGTAGTAAATGGGGTTGAGGGAAAGCAGAATAGTTTTTACGGTGAATATAAATAAGGGAGTTTTAATACATGATTGATCTGCATTGTCATATTCTCTCAGAACTTGATGATGGTCCCCAACATTTTACTGAATGTCTTAATATGGTAAATGCAGCAGTAAACGCTGGAATTACCCATTTGTTTGCAACACCGCATCATATGAATGGGCAATTTGAGAATCCAAAGATTCATATCCTAAAACGGGTCTTTGAACTAAATCAGTATTTACGTAGTGAGAATATTCCCTTAACTGTACATCCAGGACAGGAGTTAAGGCTGCATCGGGATATATTTTTATTACTTGAAAATGATGAATTACTGACACTTGATGATAAGGGAAAATTTTTACTGTTAGAACTTCCATCATGGGAAGTTCCAAAATATACTCGGGATGTTGTCTATGAGCTGCTATTAAAAGGGATTACACCTATTATTGTCCACCCAGAAAGAAATAGGGGATTTCTTGATGATTATAATCTACTATTCGAGCTGGTTCAGGAAGGGGCTTTGACACAGCTTACAGCTGGAAGTATTTTAGGTCATTTTGGAAAAAAGGTTAAATCCTTTTCTGAAAAAATCGTTGAACATCATTTGGCACATTTTATTGCCTCTGACGCCCATAATACAATCTCAAGGGGATTCCTGCTCAAGGAAGCAGAAAAAACAATCACCAAAAAGTTTGGCATTGAACGTACCTTTTATTTTAAAGAAAATGCTGAGCATCTTCTAAACGGTCAACAAATTAGTATCGAACAGCCAGTTCCTATTAGGAAATTATTAGGTATCTTTAAAATATAAATAAAGAAAACTCACTGATATGAGGATGGGTTACTTGGGGGGAAAGATATTTATTAATTTTTGAAGGGATTTTTTGAATGAATACTAGTCAACGAACAGCCTATATTTTGCAAGTCCACAAAAATCCAGAACAAGTGAATATGTTTATTGAACAACTGATTTCAGAAGAATCAGCTGATGTATTTGTCCACATAGATAAAAGAAGTTATGAGAATATGTATCCGAAAATTATCAAAAGTCCATCTGTTAAAGTCATTGAACAGAGCATTATTTGTGAATGGGGAGATATTAGCCAGGTTACGACTACTATTCTACTGCTAAGAGAGGTATTACGGACCAATATCCAGTACGATTTTGTATGCCTTCGAAGTGGCCAGGATCTACTTGTAAAAAATGGCTTTAAAGAATTTCTTATGGATAACAAAAATAACCTCTTTCTTTCTTTAAAAGAGGTTAATAGTAAAAATCTTGGCTTATTAAAGATTAAATTTCCTAAGGTCACACGAAGACGGCATCCAGTTCTTCATCCGTATCGAATTTTTAGGCGATTTCTACAAACCATGTACCGGAAAGGGATCAATTTATTACCTAATAGAAATTATTGGCCAAAGGAGTTTACATTCTTCCGTGGTTCACAATGGTTTACTATTCCTTATGAAGCTGCTCAATATATCATAGATTTTTTAGATCAAAATGAGTGGTTTTATAGATTTTTTAAGAATGCACTGATACCGGATGAATGGTTTTTCACTACGTTAATTATGAATTCCCATTTTAAAAAGAATGTGGTCAATAATAACTTAGTATTCCTGATGATGGGGGAAGGCTTTGATTCAAATTCTCCCCGGTTCTTAAGAATGGAAGATAAAAATTTGATTAGTGAATCAGGGCAATTCTTCGCAAGAAAATTTGATCAAAATATTGATAACTCTATCATAGAATATTATGCCAAAACGGTCCGATACATTCAGAGTGAAATACTTAGTTCCTAAACTTTGATCATGTAAAGAAGGAGGGATAGGTTTGAAAAGGATACTCGATCTCATTTTGGCATCAGCCGTTTTAGTAATCTTTAGTCCGGTCTTCATAATCATTTCCATACTTGTTCGAATAAAATTGGGCTCGCCAATCATGTTTAAGCAACAACGGTCCGGCATGAATGGTAAGCCTTTTACTTTGTATAAATTTCGAACGATGACAGACCAAAGAGATAAAAGTGGGGAACTGTTAGAAGATGAATTTAGATTAACCCCATTTGGGAAATTTCTCCGCAAATATAGTGTAGATGAATTCCCTCAGTTGTTTAACGTTTTGAAAGGCGATATTAGCTTAGTGGGACCGAGACCATTGTTAATGGAATACCTCGCTTTGTATTCCGAAGAACAAGCGAAGCGGCTTTTGGTTAAACCGGGGATTACAGGCTGGGCACAGGTAAATGGGAGAAACGCAATTTCCTGGGAAGAAAGATTTAAATTGGACGTATGGTATGTTGAAAACCAAAGGTTTTTATTGGATTTAAAGATTCTTTATTTAACAGTTATTAAGGTTATCAAATCAGAAGATATAAAAAATGATCAACATGCTACCATGCCTTCCTTCGAAGGGAATTCTGTTAATCAAAAGGGGAATATTTCCATGTGATTACCGATTGGGATTGAATTTATGGGAGCGGATAGGAATGTCAAGAATTATTAATTGGTTAAAGCAATCAAATATTACAGACAAAGTTCCTATCTGGTTGATATTAAAAATAAAATATTTATTTTCCAGGAGAATTAGTTATCCATTAATCACGAATAACATTTTTAAAATCGTTGTGGCATTAGCAGCTGATTATGGAAACCTTGGTGATAATGCCATTACCCTTGCGCAAATTTGCTTTTTAAGAGAATTATTCCCTGAATCTGAAATATTGCCAGTCTATGTTCAGGATTTTTACATGCTGCCAGCATTAAAAACCGCAATAAACTCTCAAGATGTTATTACAATTATTGGTGGGGGGAATATGGGGGATGTTTATGAGGGGTTTGAAAAACGCAGGCGTTTTATCGTCAAGCTATTCCCTAATAATAAAATAATCTCATTTCCCCAGTCCATTGATTTTAAAAGTAAGAAATCACTGAATAAAAGCATAAAAGTGTACTCCAAACATAATGACTTGCACATATTTGCAAGAGAGCCTGTCTCTTATGAAATGATGAAAGAAAGTTTTATTAAAAATAATGTCTATTTAACGCCTGATATTGTCTTATCTCTTAATAGGATAGAACCGAATTTCGAGCGGGATGGGATCGTTCTTTGTTTACGGAATGACCGTGAAAGGAGAATACCATGCAGCTATTCTAACCACTTTGCATTATCGATTAAAGAGAAATACCCAAAAGTTATCCATTATGACACTTATATTGATAATTTCTCTAAAGAATTAGCTGTAAAGGAATTGTGTACTATTTGGGATGCTTTTAAACACGCGAAAGTGGTCGTTACGGACCGGCTGCACGGGATGATTTTTTGTGCAATTACCCAAACGCCTTGTGTCGTCTTGCCCAATAGCAATCATAAAATCGAAGGTACCTATCATAAATGGTTAGCTCATTTAAACTATATTATTTTCGTTGAGAATTTTGATGGAAAAATAATATTAGAGCATATAGAAACGCTTTATCATCTGAAAAACGATGAATTTACAAGCTTGGATTTAACCGATAAGTACCTCCCGTTAATACAGGCTTTAAAAAGTTCGCTAATGAATGTTTGAAGTGAAAAAAATAAAACAAGCAAGGTTGGTTAGGGACATGAAAATATTATACTTACATCAATATTTTTTAACTAACACTTCTAGTGGGGGAACAAGATCATATGAGTTTACAAAATATCTATCTGACAATGGATATAAAGTAAATGTGATTACAGGAACTGACAGTGAAAAAAAATATGATGAATTACAAGAAGGGTTGTCTGTATATTCAACCAGGACAAAATATAATAATAAAATGCCAAAGTGGAGAAGAATTATCGCTTTTTTTGATTACATTATTAAAGCTTTAATTAAAGGTCTAAAGACAAAAAATGTAGATATTGTGTTTGCTACGTCTACTCCACTGACCATTGGGATCCCGGCAGTCTTGATTGCAAAATTACTTAGAAAAAAGTTAATCTTCGAGGTAAGGGATGTTTGGCCGGATGTGCCGATTCAGCTCGGTTATATCAATAACAAGTTCGCGGCAAAATTTTTATCAAAACTAGAATTCTGGATTTATAAAAATTCAAAACATGTCATCGTTCTCTCTGATGGAATGTATCAAAATCTATTAAGAAAGGGAATTCCTGCAGAAAAGTTATCCGTAATTGAAAATATGTCTAATCTATACCTATATGATAATGTCACCAACAAATATCGGGATTCTGCTCTAGAAGGAAAGTTTGTATGTATCCATCCAGGGACTATGGGACATGTGAATGGGCTGGATTTTGTACTAGATGTTGCAAAGGAAATCATTGAAATCGATAATGATATCCTTTTTTTGTTAATAGGCGAGGGGAATCGAAAAGAACAATTAATTAAAAGAGTAAAGGAAGAAAATTTAACGAATGTCCTGATAAATGATGCGCTGCCCAAAAAAGAAATTGTAAGTGTAATCAAATCCTCCGATCTTGGAATTATGTGTGTCGATAATCAATACAAAATTTTGGAAGATAATAGTGCGAATAAATTCTTTGACTTCCTTGCTGCCGGGCTGCCCATATTAATAAATTATGGTGGCTGGCAAAAACAAGTCTTGGAAGAATCCAATTGCGGGCGGGCAAATATGACTCCAAAAGAAATGGCAGCTGCCATTCTTGAGATAAAAAGGAACCCCAATCTTCAATTGGAAATGTCCAATAATTCAAGGAAACTCGCAGAAAATAAATATGCTGATTCTATAGCTAAGAAAAAGTTGCTTACGATTATAAAAAATATTTAAGAGGAGAATATCGACATGGATTTGTTCACAAAAATGACAAATAGGGAAGAAAAAATTTCTGTTGTGGGTTTAGGGTATGTCGGACTTCCATTAGCTATTGAATTTGCCAAAAGGTTTGATGTGGTGGGATTTGATATAAACCCTAATAAAATTGAAAAATATATAAAGGGATTAGATGTAACAAATGAGGTTGGAGAGGATGCCTTAAGAAATACAACATTGCATTTTACTAATAGTGAAAGCAACCTGAGAGATTGCAAGTTTCATGTAATAGCGGTTCCGACTCCAATCAATAGTGATAAAACACCGGATCTAACACCTGTCATTCAGGCAAGTAAGATTGTAGGTGGAAATCTGACTAAAGGATCTATTGTAGTATACGAATCTACTGTTTATCCTGGAACAACGGAAGAGGTTTGTATCCCCATTTTAGAAAAGGAATCAGGACTAAAACTGGGGAAAGACTTTAAAGTGGGGTATTCACCAGAAAGAATCAATCCTGGGGATAAAATAAATACACTTACGAAAATTGTCAAAGTAGTATCTGGTTCCGACGAAGAGGCACTTCATATGATTTCAAGTATATATGAGTCCATTATTGAAGCCGGGGTTCATAGAGCTGGATCCATTAAGGTAGCTGAAGCAGCCAAGGTCATTGAGAACTCACAGAGAGATATTAACATTGCCTTTATGAATGAACTCTCGATGGTTTTTAATAAAATGAACATTGATACAAAAGCTGTACTGGAAGCCGCAGGTACAAAGTGGAATTTTTTAAAGTTTACCCCTGGTCTAGTTGGCGGGCATTGTATCGGAGTGGATCCCTATTACTTCACCTATAAGGCAGAGCAATTAGGGTATCACTCTCAAATTATCCTTGCAGGCAGGAAAATAAATGACGATATGGGAAAATATGTGGCTTACAACATTATTAAAAATTTGATTAAAGCCGAACTGCCAATAAGTAAAGCGAAAGTGGCCATTCTTGGGTTGACCTTTAAAGAAAACTGTCCGGATGTCAGAAATACCAAGGTAATAGATATTATCCATGAATTAGAGGAATTTGGAGTCCATGTTGTGGTACATGACCCTATTGCTGATAAAGATGAAGTTTGGGATCAATACAGAATAAACATAGTGGATAAAAATGGATTAAAAGGTTTGAACTGTATTGTATTAGGTGTTGCCCATAGTGAATTCACCGAATATGGTTATGATTTCTTCGATAATTTGTATGCCAGCAGTAAAAAAGTGTTAATTGACGTAAAAGGTGTGCTAAATAGAAAAGAATATGAGAGCAATGGATATGTTTATTGGAGTTTATGATGCAGAGGAAAATGAAAAAATAAATGCCTACATTATGGCATTGTTTATTTTTCAGTTTGGTCTGCTTCAACCCATTGCATCCATTGTGAATTCGCAAATCCCTGTTGCTGCATTTACCGTTGGACTGGTAATAGTCATGCTTATAAGAAATAGCTTTAAAATTAAGCTATATGTCATAGCTTTTTTTATCATTATAAGTTTGTTCTATTTATTAAACGGTTTGATATTGAGTCAGAACTTATGGTTAACCGTCACATTATTTATTGGTTTTATCCTTAAAGGTTTTTCAGGATTTTTATTAGGAAGTGTGGATACTAATTCAAAAGAACTTTATAATGCCTTTCTGAAAATTGGGGTTTTAAATTTTCTTGCAATCGGAACGTACCCATTCTTTATGGGTTTCTTTGATTCAATGGAATACATGAGATTTGGATACGCAATGGTTCCATCGGTCATAATGTTTTGGTTCCAGGTTATGGGTGAAAAGAAATTCAATCCCCTATGGTGGGCAATGGCCATTTATTCTACTGCAGTCACCATTATTTACGGCAGTCGTGGTACGATTCTGGTTCTTTTATTAGTCATTTTACTTTCTTTCCTTTTCAGTAAAAAATTGCAAATAGGAAAAAAACTTTTTATTTCTGCTACTCTCGGTATTGTTATTTACTTGGTCGTCAAGAACGACATTTTAATCAAAATTGTAGATTATCTATTTTTTGATTTAGGAATTAAATCCTATACGCTGGAAAAGTTGAGAATGATGATCATAGATGGAATCGCGGCCTCCAGTTCGGGACGGGACACACTCTATAGTTCGATTCTTCTTTATATCAAACAAAATCCAGTAATCGGGTATGGGATCGGTTATTCCGATAGTGTTTTAGGCTTATTTCCACACAATATCATTCTTCAAATTATGTTGGAATCAGGTTTAATTGCATTAACCTGCTGGTTTTGCTTATGGGTATTCTGTGGTTATAAATACAGGATTATGTCGATGGAAAAAGACGCTGGATTATTTATTATCACTACCCTTGTCATTGCAGTGGGATTAGGTCGATTGCTAGTCAGTTCAGATCTTTGGCTTAGGCCTGAATATTGGTTTATGTTGTCCATTCTAGTAAATTACCAGAGGGAAGAATCGATAATAAAAGGGATAATGGCATGAAAAAAACTGTGATTTTTCTAATGGTCCTTACCATGTTTACAAAAGTCTTAGGTTTCCTGAGGGACATCATCTTATCCTATTATTATGGTACTTCCCCTATCAGTGATGCCTATTTGATTGCGGATTCCATTCCCGTCATCATCATTTCATTAATCGGAACCGGTTTAGCAACCAGTTATATTCCGATGTACACAAAGATTGAAAAAGAGGAAAGTGCTATAGCCTCTGACCGGTTTACGAATAATCTAATTGGATTCGTTATTTTATTGTGCACCATTATCCTTCTGCTTTCTCAGCTATTCCCGGTTGGGATTGTCAAACTATTTGCATCAGGATTTAAGGGTGAAACGTTAACATTAGCCGTTCAGTTCACCAAAGTCAGTATATTTGGGATTTACTTTTCATGTTTAGTCTTTATCTTTAGTGGTTACCTGCAACTAAAAGAAAGGTTCGTTGCAACTTCGCTTTTAGGGTTACCCTATAATATCGTTGTTATTGCTTCGGTTGTTTTAAGTGCTGGTGTAAATAAAGTGATTCTTCCAATCGGTGGTGTATTTGCTGAAGCTTTTAAATTCCTGTTTTTATTGCCATATATCATCAAGAGCGGCTTCAAATTTCAAAAGGTTTTAGATTATAAAGATAAACACTTGAAAAACCTAATGTTCCTGGCAGTACCGGTTATCATTGGGGTATCGGTGAATCAAATTAATTTAATCGTGGATAAAACCTTAGCTTCCAGGATTGTGATTGGTGGAATTTCAGCCTTAACTTACTCCAGCAGAATTAGTCAATTGATACAAACCGTATTTGTTATAACTATTGCCACCGTGGTTTTTCCAATGATGTCTAAAGCAGCGGCTGAACGTAATATGGATGACTTTAAAACACTAATGACAAAATCATTCTGTTTTATTAATTTGATCGTTATGCCTGCTTCTGTAATATGTATGTTATT
This sequence comes from Neobacillus camarae, assembly GCF_054950115.1. Classification (NCBI taxonomy): domain Bacteria; kingdom Bacillati; phylum Bacillota; class Bacilli; order Caryophanales; family Bacillaceae; genus Neobacillus; species Neobacillus camarae. Next base: position 1,415,200 of record NZ_JBUCKX010000002.1, read on the forward strand.
TTCTGAACCAATCGTAAAGATATTATTTGGCAGGGGTGCATTTGACCAAAATGCATTATTGCTTACTTCGAGTACATTATTGTTTTTCTCAATAGGAAACACCGCCATGGGAATTCGTGAAATATTGGCACGTGCTTTTTATTCCCTGCAAGATACTAAAACACCTATGATTAATGCAAGTATTGCGCTTATATTCAACATTATATTAAATCTGACTTTAACAAGATTTATGAACTTAGCAGGAATTGCTTTAGCCACAAGTATTGCGGCTATCATAGGAGCAATTCTGTTATTTATTAATATCCAAAAAAAGATCGGAAAGTTTAGCTCAAAAGAAATTTATCCGTCTTTCTTAAAAATTTCATTTTCGTCCATTATTATGGGGGCAGTTACAAAATTTGTTTTCGAAAGATTCTTAAAACTGGTTGGTTTAAGCTCTGCGTTAATGATTTCATTTGCCATAGGCATTTTATTATATTCCATCCTGATTTATTTCATGAAGATAAAAGAAGTGGAATCCATTATCCAGATGGCTAGAAATAAGTTCATTCATTTCAATAAAGAAAAGGGTATAGCGGGTTAGGAACTAAATATTGGGGGGGATAAGTTGTTGTTGGAAAAGATAGCCCTTATTAAGAAAACATTAAATTATGTCAAAGAATATAAGTATGTAGGAAGATATCGAGCTGAAAAAATAATTTCTAATATGGAGCGTTCTAATGATGAAAACCCCTATCACTTAACCGAAAATTTAGTCCCGTATATGAATAAGAGTGGCGTCGTATTGTCATTTGATGATAGTTTTCGGGTCAAACATTGGGTTGATTATGGGAAAGAAATTTTCGGCTTTTATGATGTCAAGGCAACATTCAATATTAATGCTTTTCATCCATATGAAAATAGTAGGATGCACACGCAAGAGGAAATTGATATGCTGCTGGAATTACAAGCGAATGGTCATGAAATCGTTCATCATGGATACAAACATAGGAATGCCAGTCACTATTCAAAGGAATTTGGTGTCAATAAATGGATTGAGGATGATATTATTCCTTTGTTCGATTGGATGGAAAATCAATCGCATTCACAAACAGGAAAAAAATTCAAAAGACCAATTTCGTTTGCCTTTCCTGGAAGCGCTTATGACGAGAACTTAATCTCAGCAATAATCCCAGATTACTTTAAAGCTGCACGTGGACATATATGGGGCAATAACTTGGCAGCATTTGGCCAAACCGGTTTTATTCCTTCTATTTGTATAGATGAGAATTATTTTTTTGAATTAAAAAATATTAAAAAAGCCATCCAAATTGCAAAAAGTGCCGGTAAAAATTTGGTTCTGATGTGCCATTCTATTTTACCGGATGAATGTATATGGGATGACTTTGGGTGGGGAAAAGAGTCAGAAATTGCTGGTAAATATAGAGTGTCACCAAGAATTCTGAAAGAGATTATTCATGAGGTTAAAAGCAATGATATGGAGTTTTATACGCTAGCAGAGGTTGCAGGAGTTGCAACCTTTATCGACCGAAAACTTGAAATGGGAATCAGGGACATATTATCATGCCAAGATGATTGGGTCATGATTAAAGATTTAGTTTATCTAAAGGAATTGGATCTCAGTAATCAAGGTATTCATAATCTGGATGGCATTCAATATTGTTTAGAGTTAGAAAGCATTGATTTGCGGGGCAACGATATAGAGGATTATCGATTACTGAAGAAACTCCCTAAACTAAAAAGGATATTAACTTAAGCCAATTGTGGACCAAAGATAAACGGTGGAAAATGAACTGGAGAGGGAAGATGAAGGGATATCATATGTACGAGGTTAAGGAAGTAAGCTTAGATTTACTTAATAGTATTCGAGAGAATGGGGATATAAAACAAACCGTGTTTATGACAAAGGATTGGTTAACCTTCCTTGAAAGCAATGGAAAAGGTAAGCCGGTTGTGTTACAAATTACCGAAGGAAATGAGACTATTGCCTTTTTCGTAGGTTTGGTCTTTAAAAAATTTGGAATCAAAATCATGGGAAGTCCATTTGAAGGTTGGGCAACATGCAACATGGGCTTTAGTGGAAGAGAAACGGTGGATAGGGTAAAACTTATTGAAGTTGTAAAAAAGTATGTTTTTAATCAATTAAAATGTGTATATATGGAAATTGCGGATGCTCAAATAAGCTGTGAAAGCTTAAAGGACGCAAAGTATCATTATTTACCCCAAAAAACATACGTTTTAGATATTAATCGTGATGAAGAAGAAGTTTTCAAATCTTTTAAATCGAATTGTCAAAGATTAATTCGTCAGTTTGAACGACGCGGTGCAACCATTTCGCGGGTAGAACCTACCATTGAATTTGCGAACGAGTATTATGATCAATTAATCGATGTTTTTGAAAAGCAGAATCTAAAACCTAACTATAATAGACAAAAGGTTATTGATTTAATCCAAGCATATCAAGATAATCCTGAAGATCTGCTATGTTTAAAGGTATGTGATCCGGATGGGAAATGCATTGCAACATCCATTTTCCCGGGTTTCAATGAAACGTGTTATTTTTGGGGGGGAGCCAGTTATAGAGAGTATCAAAATTACAGACCAAATGAATATATGTTTTGGTACGCCATTCAGCACTGGCGTAACCGGGGAGCAACAGCAATGGACATGGTTGGACTACGGGACTATAAAAAGAAATTCAACCCAGATTTAGTTGTGTATCCTCGTATTATTTTATCAAAATATAAATCTCTTATCACCTTACGAAATGGAGCTAAAAAATCAATACAGTTGTTTAGAAAAATCCGTGGTGCCTAATGAAAGTATTCTTCTAAAGAGGAATACTTTTTTTGACTCCTAAGAAAGTATAAATTCAACTATGACTCTGTCTTCGTCTTACGGACTCGCCAATCGGCGTCATTTATATCACGGTAATCCTTTGAAGCACTTTTTATGGGGAGGCAAGAGGCCATTATGAAGAGATTAATCATTGTCGGCGCAGGTGGTTACGGCAGGGAAATGTTAACTTGGGCTAAGGATATTCAAAAAGAAAATCATGTATGGGAAGAAATAGGTTTTATTGATGATAATGTGGATGCGCTAAATCCGTTTAGTCTGGATCATAAAGTCGTCAGTACAATCGAGGAATACCATCCCCAAGAGGGTGATGAGCTAATTTGTGCGATCGGCAGTGTCGCGGATAAACTTCGGATATGCGGCCAGCTTTTAGAAAAGGGAGCAAAGTTCACTAATTTAATTCATCCAACAGCAATAGTGGCTGAAAATGCTGTCCTGGGAGTAGGTGATATCTTATGTCCCTATTCCATTGTTTGTACCAATGCTACTATGGGTGATTTTGTTATATTAGATAGTTACTCCATTGTCGGTCATGATGCAATAGTCGGTAACGGCTGCATGGTTGCTGGACACAGCAATATCATGGGAAACGTCAGGATTGAAGACTCTGTTTATGTTGGAGGGGGAGCCACAGTTTTACCTCAAACACATATACGAAAAAATGCAACAATTGGTGCCGGGAGTGTCGTAATACGTAATGTAAAAGAAAATACAACCGTATTCGGAAACCCCGCAGTAAAAGTTTATTAAATCTAAAATTACTTCGAAAGGATGATTTTAATGGTAAAGGAAGAGTTAATTAGCAAGATTGCTGAAGCTTTATTTGAGGACGAATCAATTTTAACGGATGATACGGTTTTAGATGAATTGGACGGTTGGGATTCCTTGGGACGATTAGGTATTGTCGCCATGGTTAAAGAGGAATTTGGAAAAACAATCGATTCTAAGTCCCTTCTTGATTGCAACAAGGTTGAAGACATTCTGAATTTGGTATTAGTTCTAAACAACAGTTTACCTAAGTAAATAACTTTCCATCTCTCTTAAAGGGGATCCCTATCTGAAAATAAACATAAAGTGATGGTAGGCCATCCCCTTGTCCTTTGTTAACACTAACCATTATCAAAAAGTTCTTTTAGGAAACAGGAATAAGCTTGAGGGGGGTATTGTTTTGAAAATTAATGTATTGGAGTATTTAAGAGATACAGCAGCACAGTATCCAGATAAGACAGCCATCATTGATGGAAACAGGAGTATCACATTTTGTGAGCTAAATTTAAGAGCAAAATGGTTAGGATTTGCCATAAATAAAAGAGTCAATAACATCAATAGCCCTATTGGAATATTTTTACCAAAAGGATTGGAAAGTATTATTTCTTTTATAGGTACCCTCTACAGCGGGAACTTTTATGTGCCAATCGATATCAAGTCACCACAGGCAAGAATTCATGCCTTATTATCCAATCTGAATCCATCTTTAATCATAACGAATCAACAATATAAAAGTATGCTGCTTGCTTATGGTGTATCTGAAAGTATCATCATCCAAGTAGATGATTTTGAAAAAGAACCATGTGTGTTAAGTCAGGTATTTGCCAATCAAATTCTTGATCATCTGATTGATACAGATCCCATTTATACCATCTATACCTCTGGATCAACAGGAGTCCCTAAAGGTGTTGTGATTTCGCATAGGGGTGTGATCGATTATATTGATTGGGCAATAGCAACTTTTCATATAGATGCTGACACGATCATTGGTAACCAGGCTCCTTTCTACTTTGATAATTCAACTTTGGACATTTATCTTACCATGGCCACTGGTGCCACGTTAGTCATTATTCCTGAACAGTACTTTTCCTTCCCTATAAAACTAATGGAATATGTAAATGAGCTTAATATTAACTTCATATTCTGGGTACCATCCATTTTAATCAATATCGCCAATCTGAATATTTTAAATCAATTACCTCATTGCAGTTTAACAAAAGTATTGTTTGCCGGAGAAGTAATGCCTAATAAGCAGCTGAATTATTGGAGACGAAATCTCCCTGATGCGCTGTATGCGAATCTGTACGGACCAACTGAGATTACAGTTGACTGTACATACTATATTGTTAATCGGAATTTTGATGATAATGAACCATTGCCAATTGGATTTCCTTGCCGTAACAGCAACATCCTTATTCTAAACAATGATAATAAAAGGGTCCAGCCCAATGAAATTGGTGAGTTATGTGTAAGGGGGAGTTCATTGGCACTGGGTTATTGGAATGATCCAGTAAAAACGAACGCCAGCTTTGTCCAAAATCCTTTGAATAATCATTACGCAGAGAAAATATATAAAACTGGTGATTTAGTTTTTATAAATGAAAACGGGGAAATCATATATGCGGGCAGAAAAGATACACAGATCAAACATATGGGGTATAGAATCGAGCTTGGGGAAATCGAAACCGCAGCATTAAGCATCGATTCCATCTATAATGCCTGTGTTTCCTATAATCCGGATAAGAAGGAAATTGTCTTAATATACGAATCAAAAGAGGAATTAAATGTTTCTTACATAAAAAGACAATTGATAAGTTTAATTCCAAAATATATGATTCCAACCACAATGATTCGGTTGGATAAATTACCCCTAAATCCAAATGGAAAAATTGATCGATTAAAATTAAAGGAGTTAGCTAATGCATCCCCAATAGTCTAGAAAGACATTTTAATCGTTGACTATGTTGAATATTTACAAGGTAGAAAAATATATTAAGAGGGGATGAATAGAGATGGAGAAAGTATTGAGTTTTTTAGAAGAGATAAGACCTGAATTTGACTTCGGAAGCTCCGATCATTTTATTCAAGATGGGTTTTTGGATTCGTTCGATATCATTTTACTAGTTAACATGCTGGAGGAATCTTTTCATATTTCCATAAGTGGAACAGATATTATTCCTGAAAACTTTGAAAATATGGAAGCAATAAACAAACTTATATTGAAATGTGGTGCTATTGCATGAACCTGACTTTCCATGACAAAAAAATAACAGGTATACTGACTGTGGTTCCAAGTAATGAAGTAAAGTTTGAAGACGAGGCTGCAAACTATAACTTTCCCATTGCAAAGTCTTTAAGGCTAAAAAAAATTATGGGATACGATAAACATAGAATTGTTAATGAAGAGACATGTGTTTCGGATTTATGTGTTTTTGGTTTGGAACATTTAATAGAGTCCAAATTATTAAACAAAGAAGAAATCGACGCGTTAATTTTAGTCACGCAAACCCCTGATTATTTTATGCCTCCCACTAGCAATATCATTCAAGGGAGACTTGGTTTAAAACAAGACATGATTTGCATGGACATCAATCAGGGATGTGCCGGATTTTTATTGGGGTTGATTCAGGCATTTATGCTTTTGGAACAAAACTCAATAAACAAAGTTGTCTTATTAAATGCGGATGTATTGAGCAGAAAGACGTCCTCAAAGGATCGTAATAGTTTTCCACTTGTAGGTGATGCTGCTTCGATCACAGTTGTTGAAAAAGGGGATAACAGTATCCCTATATTCTGCAACATAAAAATGGATGGGGGACGAGGGGATACTTTGATTATCCCTGCAGGGGGATTAAGGATGCCTTCCACAACGGAAACCCGGGAACTTGAAGACACTGGTGATGGTAACCTAAGAAGCAAGGAAAATGTAACAATGGATGGGACTGGTGTATTTAACTTTGTTCAAACAGAAGTTCCCCCATTGATTAATGATTTATTAGAATTTAGTCATGTAAATAAAGATGAAGTGGATTACTTTATGTTCCACCAGCCTAATAAGTTCATCCTTGAGAAGCTGGCGGACCAGATGGAAATACCTTATGAGAAAATGCCCAATAATATTGTAGCGAGCTTTGGAAATTCTAGTAGTGCATCCATTCCCACCAATATTGCTTTTAACCTTGGCGGGAAAATGCAAGAAGAATCGTACAAATTATGTTTATCAGGATTTGGTTCAGGTTTAACGTGGAGTTCTATGTTAATTGAGATGGGGAATTTAGGATTCTGCCATATAATTGAATATTAAAACCATTGAAGATTGTTTAGGAGTGGGGAAAACTTTTATGTACATTGGTGTTGATATCATTGAATTAGAAAGAGTTTCAAAACTTCTAAATTTCGAGAACCAGTTGTTAAATATTTTTACAAAGAAAGAGTTGGATTTTGCCAATAACTTAGCAGCAAAACGGAAAATCGAAACTTTAGCTGGTAAATTTGCTGCCAAAGAAGCAACAGCAAAAGCACTTGGAACAGGATTTGACGAGCTAATTAAACCTAATGAAATTGAAATTTTAAATATGGATAATGGAAAGCCCTATCTTGTCCTGCACAACGGGTCATTTGAATACGCGAATAAGTTAGATATCCATGAATATCACATATCTATATCCCATAATATGACAACTGCTATTGCATTTGTCATACTCATATAAGGTGTCAAAGGATATTGAGAGGGTGTCCAAATAGTATGACTTTTTGAGGCACCCTTTTTTATGTACATGAATGATGCCGCGCCAGAACAACTAGTATGAATATTAAAGTTTTGATCCCCGAACTCTATCTTCCCAGATTGTTGAATTCATAACTCCCAACACTTTTCGCTCTTCATCCCAGTGGCAGTCGTCCACCATACTATTCTAAATTGATGTTAAAAACTATGCTAAATGCCTACGTCAATCTCCCATCTTTGAGGAATTTGGTAGTTAAACCAATTTCTTCTGCTGACCATCTCCGACCAATAATGGCCAATAAATCATCCTAAAGAAAAGGGCTGATCCCTAAAAAGTCGTTTTTAACAACCTTTTGGGTCAGCCTCCTTTTATTTAATTTATCACAAACTTGGTTTAAAAGATTTTTTTCGAAATCGGTACCAAAAGTATATTGTTAATATACCAAATGTATCAATAATAAAATCATAGAAACGCCCGTCTCTGTCAAAAAATAATTGAAGAAACTCTGTTAAAAAAGCAAAAATAGCAGAAATCATAATAGACCATCTATGCTTTTTAAGTAGGTTGAAAATGAGAAAATCCAATATAGCAAAACCCAAGAAATGTCCTAGTTTAACCAGATAAACATGGTTGTGATACCAAGTGAAGTCCATGAAATAAAAAAAGGACATTAAGTTTGGATGAGGAACCCAACTAAATTCGAATGACTGAAAGGTCAGTAATCTTTCTACACTGTCTGTCAATGTGGCCAGCAATAAAAACAATCCCCAAATTAGAATCAATAATAATTTGATGAAATAAATTTGGGGTTGTTTCCTTTTATTTAATTTACTCGCTAGAGTTAAGCGGTGATCCATATTGATGGTTCCTCCTGATCATGATTTCCTTAGTACCATTATAGAAAAAAACCTATAGGAAAAATGTCAAACGGAGTTGTCGAAAAAGAGAAAAAGTACGATCACCGCAGTAATTTAGAGAAAATAATTACACGTGCAGGAACTTTACGCAAACCGGACTCGGTACTTTAATATCGGATTGAATTAATGTGAGCCTTCCGGAAAACTCATCCCTTGCATATAGAACGATATTGTTCGACTCCTGATTGGAGGCGACGATAAATTTTTCCGAAGGATCCAGCGAAAAATCCCTTGGCCAATCTCCCTCTGAAGAAGTATGTTCCACAAAAGTGAGCTCCCCTGATGTCTGGTCCACACTAAATAACGCGATGCTATTATGTCCGCGATTCCCCGCATAAACAAACCGTCCGTCTGATGAAATGTGAATAGCACTGCCTTGGTTATTTTCTTTAAAATCATCCGGAATGGTAGAAATATATTGCTTTTCGGTAAAATGACCATTTTCAGAATGGTAGTCGAGTACAATTACTTCAGAGCTAAATTCGGTCATAAGATAAGCAAACTGTCCGTTTGGATGGAAAGTCAGATGCCTTGGGCCGCTCCCTGCTTTTAAAGGAAGAAGATTCACTTTTTCAAGTTTGGCATCATCTCCCACCTTGTAAGTGAAGAGTGCGTCAGTTCCCAGTTCGCACACCGCAATAAATTTTTCATCGGGAGTGACGTTGGCGTAATGGGTATGAGCTTTCTCCTGGCGCGGGTCCGGCCCCTTCCCTTCGTGCTTCATTGTGGAAACGGCAGCTTGAATCGAGCCATCCTCTTGGTTGATTGAAAAAGAGTCAACAGTACCTTTATGATAATTGGCACTGAAAAGATATTGATTGCCGCTGTCTACACTTACATAACATGGTGGGGACCCGGCAGCCATTACCCGGTTAATTTCTTTCAATTCTCCACCTGGCTGGATGGAATAAGCTGCAACCCCGCCATCTTCCCCTTGCTTGGCGACAGAGTACAGAAAACGGTTATCCTTGCTAATGTTCAAATAGGTAGGATTCTCAAGGGTTGCCGCAGCTTTAATATCTGTTAATGCTTTTTCCGCGGGATTTAATGCGAAGGAATAAATGCCTTTGCTTTCTCCTTTTGTATAAGTTCCAATGAAACCTATGTATTTTTCGTTGTCAGCCATGATTCATTCTCCTTGCTGTTTAGAAATTATGCACCGTTATTATGATAACCCAAATCCGGCATAATTTTCATTTCATTCGACTCGGGAGGAGAATTAGCAAGGAATTATCTTATGATACGTCAACTGTCGGAAAAGGAGACCCAACTGTCGGAAAGGAAGCGTCCCAACTTGAATAATCCTTTGGAAGACTAAAACGCCCCAGGGTAATAAAACCCTGGGGATTAGATAAATCCCTGCCTAATCGCCTCAGCAATCGCCTGTGTACGATTTTGGGCATTTAACTTTTTCTTTATAATGGTAATATAATCACGAACAGTGTATTTGCTTAGATATAACAGTTCTGCCGCTTCATCAATCGTTTTACCGTCAGCGATTAATTTGAGAATTTCGATTTCCCGGTTTGAGAACATGGCTTTGTTGGTAATCGACCATATATATTCTTTTTCCGGGGTATATTTTGCCAAAATTTCTCCGGCGTGCTGGCCAAATTTCGTGATCACCGACAACATGGCAGTGGAGATGGCGAACTTTTCGCCTTCCCCTTGGTCTAAAAAGACAGCACCAAGAATTTGCTGGTTAAAAGCGCTGTAAATTGGGACAATCACCAATGATTCCAAACGAAATTGCCGGACAAACCTGGTTGGCAGGACTACGTCTGCTTTAGGAAGATATAATGGCTGAATATTGAGCATCGTTTTCGTGATTTGCGGCAGGTTAACAAGGTTTTCACGGATACTGCGGATTTCCTTCGTGGCGATTTTATGCCCCATCACGCCCATGCCAATATCATCACCGGTTTCTGTTTTTGTATAATAAAACAAGGCCGCGCGTTCAAAGGGGAGGTATTTAGTGAATCCGCTTACAACGTTTTCAATTGCCTCTTGAAAATTGCGTGCCAACATAATCCATTCATCAAATAAAATCAGGGAGTCTTTCCAATCGTTCTTCACTTCCAGAATTTCGGAAAGCTTTTCATTCTCTTTGAACATACGTAGTAACATCGAGAGTACCGGTTTGAGTTTTTCCCCATCCGGTTTTGTCAGGCAGTATATATAACAGTCTGTATCGGATGCTGCTGGGACAACCTCCAAGCCAACTTCAGATAATGAATCGGATAATAATCTTAGTATCGCCTTAGACAAAAGCTCGATGGATGGTCCTTGTAACGAGGAAATCATTTTTTGGTATGTTTCATCAATTTCCAGAGAAGAATTCGCTTTGAAACTTTCTATGGACACCCCTTTGTCTGTCATAAGGATTTTGGCAAACCAAAGGAAGGGGCCTTCGTGCGTATCAATCATTCTATTGAAAAAGTCTTCAATCGTAAGGGATTTACTTCTACTTTCTACAAGCAGGTGTTGGAGGATCAGCGAAAAGAAATGCTGAATCGACTGATGAATGTGGATATCAGTTTTTCCATGCGTATTAATGGTCTTTTGGGTGGCCTGTTCCAATAAAGTGAACAGCAACATCAGTTTGTGCGGCTGTACCGAGTTTCGGTTTACGGTTTCCCAATCTGATTGGAGCTTGTGAAGGACTTCACTGATATCCTCTTCTGTATTGAATTTGGGAATAGAGTCCCAAAATAATTGATGAAAATGAAGAAGAGACAGCTGTTCCTCCGGGCTCACATCAATCAGTCCATTACACCGGATAAGCCCCTTCAGCATATTCTCCCACTCCAGCTTAATCTCTTTTCGATGCTTATAAATTTCTAGACCAGCCAGCCGGATTAGCTGATTCATTTGATCTTTAATTGAAACAACCAAGCCTGCCACCCCTTAATTATATTTTCAGAAAATTCCCATTAATATAAAGGATAGTAGATAGTATAAAATCAGTCAAGGAGGATATCAAATTTTGCAAATAAGGAAAAATTTATGATAGGTATATACTAGGGATAAATGTTCAGGAAAACCCGGTTTATGACGGTGATTGGTGCCTTTTTCCTGATTAAAATTTTGTTTAAGACGATGGGAATCTTTTATTTGCAATATTTTGCCGGATAAGTGATAGTAAAACTAATTGGATGTAAACACAAGGTTACTCCATTCCCAATAGTTTATGATAGAAGGAGTCTGATTATGGCAAATCAAAAAAACAAAGTGAAGAAGAAAGACAATGGTTCGTCATCGAAATTTATCTTTTGGGTCATTGGTTTGATTGCAGTAGGAATCTTAGCCTTAATCTTTTTCGGTAACCTGCCGAATAAGCAGGAATCAGACCAAAAGGCATCAGAAATTGATTATAGCAGTCAGCCATTTCTCGGTGATAAGTCAGCCCCTGTCTCCATCATCGAGTTTGGGGATTATAAATGTCCTATCTGCAAAAATTTTGCCAGCACATCAATCCCGATTATCCAAAAAGAGCTGGTTGATACCGGCAAAGCTAAATTGTACTTTATGAATGATTCGTTTATTAATGTTGATTCGGAACGTTCGGCTAAATTTGCAGAATCCGTCTTTCATGAGCTAGGAAATGAAACGTTTTGGAAATTCCATGAGCTTCTTTATGAAAAACAGCCGGAAGATAGCAAATATGAAAAAATGGACTATTTTACAGAGCAATTTTTAACGGATACATTAAAGGAAGTGGCCAGTGACGAAGAAGTGGACAAGGTGGTCAAATATTTCGATGCTGAAAAATCAACAGCTGCTTGGCAAAAGGATATGGATTTAGTTAACCAGCTAGGAGTGACAGGAACCCCCACTTTGTTTATAAACGGAGAAAAGTTTACCGGCCAAACGATTGATGATTTAAAAGATATGGTAGAATCAGCGGCAAAGGAGAAGTAATATGAATAAATCTTTGCTCTTGGCATGGATTGCTGCCATTATTGCCACTTTGGGCAGTTTATACTTTAGCGAAGTGATGCATTTTATCCCTTGCACGCTTTGCTGGTATCAGCGAATCTTTATGTACCCTTTAGCCATCATCCTCGGTATTGCTGTCTATCGTAATGATAGGGGCATTTATCGATATGTTCTCCCGCTGTCGGCCATTGGCATGCTGATTTCCGGCTATCATACATTGCTGCAAAAAGTTCCTTATTTGCAGCAATTTGAAATGTGCACTACCGGAGTCCCGTGTTCACAGGATTATATCAATTGGCTTGGTTTTATTACGATTCCTATATTAGCATTTATAGCCTTTACGATTATCACCATTAGTCTGGTAGTCTTGGCACGTTCCCAAAAGAGAGGGTGACACACGTCATCCTCTTTTTCTATGGACACAATAATGCCATATGTACTTTGTGTGAATTGTATGGTTCGTATGAAAAGTATGAACTATCATACAAGTGAGGTGATGAACCATGATGAATCATGGGAAAATTTTTGGAACAACCAGCATGGGTGAAAGAGGCCAGGTTGTGATTCCGGCAGAAGCAAGAGAAGAGTTGGGAATTAAAGCAGGAGAGAAATTTGTAGTATTTGGAGATGAGAGAAAAGGCACCGTGATTCTCGTTAAATCAGAAATCGTCAACAAGTTTGCCAATTTCTTCTTCAACAAGTCCAAACGTTTTGAAAAAATGGCACGGGACATTTATGAAAAAACCGGGACCAACGCGGAGGAAGACAAGGAACAAGAAGATTAACATGGGATACCACGCAGGCTTGTCCTGTGTTTAGCTATAAAAGGAGTGGACAAGATGCGTGAAGCAGCACGTCTTATGGGAAACAAACGGTTTCGGGCCATCTTTTTTATGTTTATCGGCTTCTTTATCCAGTTATGGTGGCTGGGAAAAACAAAAAAAGTTTTATCAAAAGAAACAGCAGCCAAAAAGTCCAAGGGCATTTATGCCGCCCAGGCCAAAAAGTTTACGAAAACTGCGGAAGACCTGGGCGGTCTAATCATCAAGCTGGGGCAATTTGTCAGTTCCCGGGTCGACATTCTCCCCAAGGAATACACGGATATTCTATCCGAACTGCAGGATGCAGCTTCCCCTGTACCATCAGAATTGATTATGAAACGAATGGAAGAAGAGCTTTCCGGAAAGATAACGGACCTATTTTCAAGTTTTGACACCACACCCATTGCTGCAGCTTCCTTGGGACAAGTTCACAAAGCCGTGTTAACGAACGGTGAAACAGCGGCCGTAAAGGTCATGCGCCCAGGAATCGAGGAGATTGTCGAACTTGATCTTGCAACATTAAAGGTGTTAACGTCTCTCGCTAATCGTTTTACCAAAATCGGTAGATTTGTGGATTTAAAAGATGTATATGATGAGTTTGAAGAAGTCATCTCCGAAGAACTAAATTATCTGACAGAAGCAAAAAATCTACAGTCGTTTCAAACAGCTTTTCAGGACTTTCCCGGAGTGGCAACGCCCCGTATTCATAAGAAACTGACGACGGAAAAAATATTAGTCATGGAATACATTGACGGGGTGAAAATCAATGAAGTTAGCAAATTGAAAGAGGCCTCTGTTGATAAGAGGAAGCTTGCGTCCATTCTTTATATAGCCTATTTGAAGCAATTTTTAGAGGACGGCTTTTTCCATGCAGACCCTCACCCGGGAAATTTGTTAGTAACGGGTGATGGGACGCTTTGGTTCATTGATTTTGGCATGGTTGGCAAGGTTACCCATCAGATGAAAGAAAATATGGTGAAATTGGCTATGGATATTTACCTAAAGGATGCAGGGGGAATCACGGATGACTTGGAGCAACTCGGTTTCTTAAGGAAAAATACTGAAAAGTCCACTCTGAAAAAAAGCGTTAATGTTGTACTTTCGGGATTTTCAGAAGGCCAGTTTAATTATGATGCCATTAATAATGAAGTATTCTTGGAAAGTATGCGGGAATTTCTTTATGAGCAGCCATTTCAAATTCCTACACGGATGACCTTTTTTGGTAAAGCCGTGATGACTGTTATAAGCATTTGCAACGGACTGGACCGGGAATTTGATATCATTGCAAGCACCAAACCATTCGTTGAGGATGTGATTGCCAGTGAATCCAGCAGGCCGGCAAAAGCATCCGTTGTGAATCAAGTAAAGGAAACATTCTTAAAGATAATCCCTGCGACGCGAAAATTCGCCCTATTGGTGGATCAGCTTGAATCCGGTGATATCCGGGTCCAGCCATCGAAAGCGTTCGAGCGCAAAATCATCATGCAGCAGTCCTCGCAAACCAACAAAATGATTCTTGCGGTATTCGGTACAGGTTTATTAATCGCTGGCTCGCAAATTTTGCAGCCATACCAAACCCCAGGTCTGATCATGATGGCTTTTGGGGGATTCCTGACGCTAATCCAAGTGATTCGAAAACCCGGTAAAAAACGAAGGAGGCCACATCCAAAACCGCCATTCACCACTTAAAAAGAATGCAAAATAAAAAAGGCTGATCCGGATGATGTACACCGGCTCAGCTTTTATTATTTAGGGTGTTTGGATAACCAGACATTAAACGGTTTTTCCAAGAAAGGCCTTAAGCATCCATACATGCTTTTCCAAAGTGGAATGAATGGCCAAGAGCATGTCCCCGGTTGTTTCATCATTAATTTCATCGGTAAAACTCATTCCTTCTTTTAGTTCACCAATGATAATCGAGAAGTCATTGACAACGGATTGTACCATTTCCTGCGCCGTTTCAGTGCCGAATGCTTCTTCAACCGTGGAAAGTTCCAAGCATTCCCTCATGGTGGCAACAGGCTGACCGCCAACAGCCAAGAGGCGCTCTGCTAATTCGTCCACGTGCAATCCAGCTTCGTTATATAGTTCCTCGAATTTGGCATGCAAGGTGAAAAATTGGTCGCCTTTCACATACCAGTGATAGTTATGTAACTTAATATACAACACAGACCAGTTGGCGATTTGTTTGTTAAGCATATTGACTAACTGAGTGTTCATTTTTATAGCCTCCTTTTTAGTACATGTTTATTTTACCCATTTACATTGTGATATTCTTGCGGTATTTGCGGAAATTGTTTACAATCCCGTTAACTCAGAGGAATAATGACGAAAATCCACTGTTACATCCTTTTTACAGGTTGTAATATATGACCCAGTTAATTCCAAAGGTGTTGATTTTAGACGATTAACCTTATGTGGATAACATTTCCAAGTATTTTTTGTTAGTTAACTAGCAAAGGGTTTGGCGGCTATTCTATCTTTTACCACTTTTTGGACCATGATTATAAATATTACATCTGATAGGTTAATAGTAGACAAATAAACGACTACTAGGAGGTTCAAATCCGTGAAAAAATTAAAAAAACTAATAGTAGCCGCTGGATTAATGTTTTCTATTTCAGCATTTACTTTAACGAATCAAACAGAGGCAGCAACCACTCACAAAGTTCAATCTGGTGATACCTATTGGAATGTGGCAACAGGCTTCGGTATTCCTGTGAACAGTCTAATGAAAGCAAACAATAGTAAGACACTTGTTTCGGGTCAATATATGACTCTGCCAAACTCGATCATATCAACATCAGATAAAGATTTAATGGCACGTTTGGTTCATGCAGAAGCAGTTGGAGAGCCCTATGCCGGTAAAGTGGCTGTCGCGACTGTCGTTTTAAACCGTGTATTTATGAGCTCCGACTTCCCTGACACGGTCCCAGGAGTTATCTATCAAATCGCAAATGGACACTATGCTTTCACCCCTGTTGCCAACGGCCAGATTAACCAGCCTGCTGATGCAGCATCCAAAAGAGCTGTCAATGAGGCAATAGCATTATTGGGTAAAGGGAACGGATCATTATTTTTCTATAATCCAGACACCTCAACAAGCTCATGGGTTTCATCACGCCAAGTGACAGTCAGAATCGGAAATCATGTATTTGCCAGATAATAAAAGTATCTCCGGATGGATGATATATTATGTATAAGCGGAAAATTCCTTTTTGGAATTTTCCTTTTTTTATGCTGAAAAATTAGACAAATTTACTTTTAATCACACTGTTTAATATGTTACGATAACGTACAAAGCGGTTCTGGAAATGAGGTTGTCGTCATTGTTTAAAACAATATTGTTTGATGTGGATGGAGTGCTTTTGAGTGAGGAGCACTATTTTGACGCTTCGGCCCTATCAGTATGGGAAATGTTGATTAGTTACAATTATTTGGGTCTTTCACCTGAACAATTTAAGACTGACTATACCGAAGCTGAAATAGACCAAATAAGATCCAGAGTGTTTGAGCAGGATCAAATCCTTAAATTTCAAAAATCACGCGGTCTAAATGCCAACTGGGATATGATTTATTTAACCTTTAGCCATCAATTGATCCACTTATTAGCGCAAATAAAGGAGACAGAAAATGAAAAAATCAGCCAATGGCTCCAGACCCCTATCACTCGGGAAACACTATTGGAAATTGGCAGGGTATTGAACAATTACCCCGTCAAGATGGATTTTTCAGCTTTTGTAAAAGATTTCGGGCGTTCAACTGCGGTCAAGCAGGATTTGCTCGAGTATTTAAACGAGCTGGCAAGTGAGAAGCTGGGAATCAATACTTCCGCATTCAGCAAGGGGGAGCTGTGGTCAGTTTGTGAACATGTCTGCCAGGAATGGTATGTGGGGGATGACAATGTCCAGGCCTCTACCGGCAGGCAGTCCGTTCAAACCGGAAAGCAGGGATTTTTGGCAAGCGAAACAACCCTTGCTCCACAGGAAGATATAGCCGGTCTGTTTCAGGAACTTACTCAATCCGGTTATCAAATAGGCATTGGAACAGGACGCCCGGAATTGGAGACGATTCAGCCGTTTCGGCATTTGGGGTGGATCGAGTATTTGGATGAACGGCGAATTGTAACAGCTGATGATGTACTGGCGGCAGAAAATGAACTCCCGGAAATAACATCCCTTTCGAAACCACACCCGTTTACATACATCATGGCACTCCATAACAAGGAACTCACGGCACAACAAGCTGTCACATTCCCACTGCCAATGGAGGGTGCCGAACAAGTGCTGATCGTTGGTGATTCGTTGGCAGACTTGCTGGCGGCCAGAAGTCTGGGTGCGAAGTTTGCCGGAGTACTAACCGGTCTCTCCGGTAAAGCGGCAAGGGCCGAACTAGAGGACCATCAGGCGGATTATATTTTTGATTCGGTCATTGAGCTAAAAAAAATACTGTAAAATTGCGGCTGGCACCAGAAAGTTAGGGTCCGGCCATTCTTACAGCATAAGTTTCCAGACTTTATCGAAAATTTTTTATTTGAAAGAAAAAACCTAGAACCACGCGGTGGTAAACGATTACAATCAAGTAAATTGAAAAACATAACTATTGTAAAAAAATCAAGAGAATCATATAATGTCTACAATACAAATACAATTGTTTATCCTGTGAGGACAATGGCGGGAGGGGAAATATGTGAAAGCAATCTCGATTGGGCTATTGGGTATGGGCACCGTAGGTTGTGGTGTTGTGCAAATCATCAAGAAAAATCAGGATAAATTGATGCACGAAGTCGGCTGTCCAGTTGTAATCAAGAAAATCCTTGTGAGGGATTTAAATAAAAAACGCCCCATTGAAATGGAAGCCGAACTGTTAACGGACAATCCGGATGAAATCTTGTTTGACCAGGAGATTGACGTCGTCATTGAGGTGATGGGCGGTGTTCAGGATACAAAGGATTATTTGATAACAGCTCTTCGTCAAGGAAAGCATGTCGTAACAGCTAACAAAGACCTAATGGCTTTACATGGGTCCGAGTTGTTAACTGTTGCCTCTGAATATGGATGCGATTTATTTTATGAGGCCAGTGTTGCCGGAGGAATCCCGATTTTAAGAAGTTTAGTAGATGGACTTGCCTCCGATCGAATCACTCAAATGATGGGTATCGTCAATGGAACAACCAACTACATTTTAACCAAAATGACCAATGAGGGTAAATCCTATCAGGAAGCCCTGAAAGAAGCGCAGGAATTGGGCTTTGCCGAGTCAGACCCAACCGCGGATGTGGAAGGTCTCGATGCCGCCCGCAAGATGACGATATTATCCACTTTAGGATTCTCGATGCATATTGATTTAGAAGATGTTTTAGTGACTGGGATTTCGAATGTGACAGAAGAAGACATCAATTACGGAAAACAGCTAGATTACACTATGAAACTAATCGGCTATGCGCATCGGGATGGGGATCAAGTAGAAGTCAGTGTGGCACCGACATTCTTATCGAACAGCCACCCGCTCGCCTCCGTTCAAAATGAATATAATGCCGTTTATGTGTACGGGGAAGCCGTTGGCGAGACCATGTTTTACGGTCCCGGTGCCGGCAGTTTGCCCACCGCAACGTCTGTTGTATCGGATCTTGTCGCTGTCATGAAAAATTTACGGCTTGGAGTGAATGGTAAAAGTGCGGTTACACCACAATTTCCAAAGCAGTTAAAAGGTGATGGTGAAAAATACTCCAAGTATTTTCTTCGAATCCATGCACAGGATGAAGTGGGTGTGTTCGCAGATATTACCAGTATTTTTGCTAAGAATGGAGTCAGCTTTGAAAAGATTTTACAGCTGCCGATTAAGAAAAATGAAACATCTGAAATTGTATTAGTTACCCATGAAGCGTCTTTGACAAGTTATGATCAAATTATCCAAGAGTTATACGATTTATCAGCAGTTAAGGAAGTAAAATGTGCATATAGGGTTGTGAGAAAATCATGAAAAGATGGCCAGGATTATTAGAAGCGTATAAAGACTATTTACCTATCAATCAAGAAACTCCAAAGTTAACATTAAATGAGGGAAACACTCCATTAATCAAGCTGGAACACCTTTCCGAGGAGTGGGGTGTTGAGCTGTACGTGAAAACGGAAGGAGCAAATCCGACTGGTTCCTTTAAGGACCGAGGCATGGTAATGGCCGTTGCCAAGGCCGTGGAAGAGGGAAGTAAGACAGTGATTTGTGCCTCAACAGGAAATACATCAGCAGCTGCCGCCGCTTATGCCGCGCGTGCCGGCATCAAATGCATTATCGTGATTCCGGAAGGGAAAATTGCTTTAGGCAAGCTTGCCCAAGCCATGATGTACGGGGCGGAAATCATCTCCATCGAGGGCAATTTCGACCAAGCGTTGCAAATGGTCCGAAATATTAGTGAGACTGAGCCGGTTACCCTCGTGAATTCGGTCAATCCGTTCCGTCTTGAAGGCCAAAAAACGGCTGCCTTTGAGATCTGTGATCAGTTAGGCCAAGCCCCGGAAATCTTGGCGATACCGGTTGGAAACGCCGGCAATATAAGTGCCTATTGGAAAGGGTTTAAAGAATACGCTGAAAAACAGGGAACCGGACTGCCAAGAATGTTTGGCTTTGAAGCAGCCGGAGCTGCCGCACTTGTCCATAACCGAGTGTTTGAAAATCCGGAGACCATTGCGACAGCAATCCGAATCGGCAACCCGGCAAGCTGGAATTTAGCAGTTGCCGCGGTGGAAGAATCGGATGGACAATTTGATGAAGTCACCGACGAGGAAATTGTTGCCGCCTATAAAAAATTGGCATCGTCAGAAGGCGTGTTTGCCGAACCGGCGTCATGTGCCTCTATTGCGGGTGTTTATAAAGCCATCCAAAATGGGAAAATCAAGAAAGGAACAAAAATTGTTGCCGTTCTTACTGGTAATGGACTGAAGGATCCGGATACGGCGATCCAAAGCAGTCTAATCAAGCCTGTTCAATTGCCGAACGATGAAAAGGCAGTTGCGGACCATATTAGAGGAGTTATGCTCCATGCCGCTCAATAATCGCTTTATCATTAAAGTGCCGGCGAGCACCGCCAATCTTGGACCCGGATTTGATTCGGTAGGTTTGGCTGTGGATTTGTTTTTGACATTAGAGGTTGAGCGAAGCGGCAGCTGGGAGTTTTCTACGAAAAATGATGAGTTGCGGGAGTTCCCTGCCGATGAACAGCATTTCATTGGTCAGGTTGCGCTCACGATTGCGAAGCGATATGGAAAAGTGCTGCCGCCATGCAGGGTATCCATCGATAGTGAGATTCCCTTGGCACGTGGGCTTGGTTCCAGCGCTTCTGCCATAGTGGCCGGCATTGAACTTGCAGATGCCATCCTCGTACTCGGATTATCTAAACAGGAAAAATTGCATCTCGCCACAGAATGGGAAGGGCACCCGGATAATGTCGGAGCCTCCCTGTATGGAGGGCTTGTGGTTGGCTGTTATCAGCAAAATGAAGTCGATATGTTGTCGTTTAACGATGTGGATTTTGATTTGGCCGTGGTGATTCCCAAAGAGGTCCTGCTAACAAAGGATGCTCGTGAAGTACTGCCAAAGTCCTTTTCAAGAGAGGAAGCGGTACAGGCCTCCGCGGCTGCAAATCTTCTGGTTGCAGCGCTTCTCAATCAAAACTGGAACATGGCAGGGAAGATGATGAGCAGCGACTTGTTTCATCAGCCATATCGTAAACCACTTATTCGCGGTTATGAGGAAATTGAACAAGCAGCTAAAGCGAGCGGTGCCTTTGGCGCCGCCCTTAGTGGAGCCGGTCCAACGGTAATCTGCTTTACGGAAAAAGGGAATGGACATCAGCTCGCACAATCCTTGCAAAGGGAGTTTCCGGATATGACGGTGAAACATCTGCAAATCGCAGCCCATGGAAGCTGTGTTAAAGTAGACAGTATTGTGGGATAAATAGGACAGTAATCAAAAAAGGATAAACAGACAGTGTCTGTTTATCCTTTTTTATGATTCACATATATTTGCTGCCAAAGCATTAACCTTTAATCCCATGCAACCATTCTTGGTAACATTCGTCACAAAGGGACTCTTGTCGTTCTTGATTCGAAGAAAAGAACGATACGGTATGCAGTTGCTTTTCTTCAATATCATTAGAGCAATAAAAGCATATTTCGTTCATGACAACCCACCTGTCAATTAGTTTGATGAGTTAGTTTCTTCAATTGTCCGGTCTTTTATTACATATTTCCAATTGGTAAAATGAACAAGGAAGGTTTAGTGATGAAAGGAGCGAAGAAAATGGATTTTGCTGGTAAGGTTATTGTAGTGACAGGTGCAGGAAACGGGATTGGCCGCGGCGTGGCTGAAGCCTTTGCCAAAAACGGCGGAAAAGTCGTGATTGCCGATATCGACGCCCAAGCCGGACAACAAACCCTAGAACGGATTCAGGTGAGTGGCGGCGAGGCTGTGTTCATAAAAACAGATGTCCGAATAGAGCCAGATATCATTCAGTTGTTTGAAGAAACAAAGCGGAATTTTGGAACAGTGGATGTGTTAATCAATAATGCCGGAAAAGGCGGCTTTTTCCCTTTTTATGAACTAACGGTTGAACAATGGGAGGATGTCATCAATACTAATTTAAGAAGTGTGTTCCTCTGTTCACGTGAAGCGGCCAAGCTTATGCGGGAGAACGAAGCGGGAGGTTCGATAGTAAATATTGCATCCACACGTGCTTTGATGTCTGAGCCAAACTCGGAAAGCTATGCAGCTACTAAAGGGGGAATCGTGGCCATTACCCATGCATTGGCGGCCACATTGAGTGAAGATAGGATTACAGTGAATGCCATTTCACCAGGCTGGATCCATACCGGGGACTATTCAGATCTGACAGCCGCTGACCATGAGCAGCATTTTTCCAAGCGGGTGGGAAAGCCAAGTGATATTGCCCAAGCCTGCCTGTACTTAGCCGCACCGGAAAATAATTTTGTCACCGGGATAAATTTAGTGGTTGATGGCGGCATGACCCGGAAAATGATATATGATGAATAATCATGATGCCCAACGTGTGTTGGGTATTTTTTTGCACTCTACAAAGGTCCATAATATGATAAAATAATGTAAAAATTGGGAAATTTCCAGCGGAGGAGCTATGATAGGATGAAGCTTCCGATTATTCAAACAAAGCTGCGCATACCTGTTGTCAAAGATGAATTCATTAGGAGGGCCAAGCTCACCCAAAAACTCAAAAAAATCCCTGATTTTCCTTTGACTATTCTCCATTCTGCTGCCGGCTTTGGAAAAAGTACTGCACTTGCTTTGTTTATGAAGGATGAAAAAATTCCTGGATGCTGGTATTCGATATCATCCATGGATGACGATATTCTGCCATTTCTGTCCCATATCATCCATTCCATCCGGAAAGCCGCTCCTGATTTTGGGATGGAACTATTAAACTATATAGAAACAATGGACCGGTATATCCGTAGTGAAGAACTTAGTATACTGTGTTCTTTGTTTATCAATGAATTGATGGAAACCAATCGAGAAATAACGTTAATATTGGATGACTTTCATCAAATAGAGCAGTCTTACACCATCAATGCCTGGATGGAAAACTTACTTGAGCATATACCGGCCAATTTGCATCTTGTAATCTCCAGCCGCAGCCGTCCCGTCTGGAAATACCTAACCAAAATGAAAGTGTGCGGGCAGCTGTTAGAGATTACGAAAGATGATTTAGCCCTGACGATGGAAGAAATGGAATTGCTGCTAACAGACCTTTATGGGTTGGAAGTGGAAGAACGCCACTTGCAGATGATTTATCAATTGACCGAAGGCTGGATTATCGCCCTGTGCATGATTGCCCAGCAGATTCCCCTTAAGAATGACATATCTGATTTATTTGAGCACTCTTCCCAATCATTGCAGGAGTTTTTTCAGTACCTGGTCATGGAAGTGTTTTCAAAGCAATCGCCGATTATTCAGCAGTTCCTTGAACAAACTGCCATCTTTGAGGAAATCGACGAAGAATTATGCTCAGAAGTTATTGGGATCCAAGCAGCCGCCAGCATGTTGGAACAGCTGAAGGACCGGAATTTATTTATTCAAAAAACCGGGGCAGCCCACTATCGATACCATGCCTTGTTTAAAGAATTTTTAGAAGGATTCTTCCAAAAAAATCACCCTGAACAATTCCGGGCCCTTCATGAAAGATGCGCCCGGTTTTATGAAAAGCGTGAATCCTGGGAAAAAGCCCTTTATCATTATAAAAAAATTCAGCATGTCCAAGCAATTGCAGCGATATTACAAGACCACGGCTTTCGGATGCTTGAGGGAGGCAAACTGGAGAGCTTAATGGATTTATTGTCGTTAATGGGTAAAGAAGAGATGGGGGCCCATTTTCCGCTCTGGTTATTAAAAGCGGAGGTTTATCGGTATCGCTCTCAATTCCAAGAGGCAGAAGCCTGTTATGACAAGGCGCATGAAGGGGCGAAGCAGCGGACCAATCATTTGGGGATGAGTAAGGCGCTTGAAGGTAAAGCGATGATTTATTTGGACACAATTCAGCCCCACCATGCAGAAAGGCTGTTATATGAAGCCATCGCCCAACGTGAAAAAAGCAATGGTGAAGCAGAGGAAATCGGTAAATTGTATGAATTGTTATCAGAAAACTTGCTGAACTCAGGAAAGGCCAGTAAAGCTGAAAAATGGCTTCAAAAGGCGAAGGAATTAAATATCGCGAGTATGGACGGCAATTTGGAGGCGAGATTGTATTTACGAACAGGCCGATATGAGGAAGCAAAAAGGCTGCTTTATTTAAAGAAGGATGAAATGCGGTCGGCTGACCTGTTATCCTTGCCGCAGGCACATCGCGAGACTGACCTGTTATTATCATTAATCGAGGCATTTACCGGTGAGGGGAATAAGGCGAAAGAGCTGGCACAGGCGGGGATTCGTCAGGGAATCAGCTTAAAGGCGCCTTTCGTGGAAGCGTGCGGATGGATTCGGATGGGCCATGCCGTTCAGATTCTAAATAAATATGATATCGGACTTGCGGAAAATTGCTATCAAACTGCATTAGAAATAATGGAAGCGCTTCATGTCAGCCGTGGGAAAGCAGAGCCGTTAATGGGGTTGTGTGTTCTTTACGGGCGAAGGGGAGAGTATGAGCGGGCAATGGAGGCAGGCCAAAAAGCACTGCAGGAAACCGAAAAGGTCCATGACGTTTGGTTGTCGGCGCTTATTACCTTAGGAATTGGAATCACGTGCATGTATAACGGGCGATATTCCAAAGCCCTGAAGTTTTTGGAACAAGCAAGCAGTTTATTTGACCAATGCGAAGATACCTTTGGACAAATGTTAGTAAAGTTCTGGCTGGCTTATCTGTTTTTCCAAGAGAAAAAACTAGATTCCTATTACCAGAATGCCGATTCCTTTTTAAGCTTGGTGCAAATCCATGAGTATGACTTCTTTTTTCATAAACATTCCGTTTTCAGCCCCGGGGATTTGCAAGTGTTTGTCCCGCTGTTAATCGAATGCATGAAACAGGATGTCCAAAAAGCCTACGCTGCCAAGATTCTTCAGGATATGGGAATGACCGCCCTCGATAATCATCCCGGCTACTCCATCAGGGTGAAAACACTCGGCCAATTTAAGGTATGGCTTGGCGAAAAAGAGGTTGGGGATAAGGAATGGCAACGGGAAAAGGCAAAAGGCATTTTTCAATTATTAATTACTAGAAATGAGCCGATGCCTAAGGAACAAATTCTTGGGACGCTCTGGCCCCATCATGATAAAAAAAGTGCCGACCGTGATTTTAAGGTGGCATTAAATGGCTTGCATCATGTGTTAGAGCCGGCAAGAAAAGCGAGGTCAGATCCTTTTTTTATTATTAGAGAAGGCGGATCCTATGGATTTAATCCACTTGCCGTTATCGAACTGGATACGGTTCAATTCCAAGGCTGGATTCAGGCAGGACTTACGGAGACAGATCAAGAAAAGACCATTCATTTCTTAGAGAAAGGGCTGGCATTCTATCAAGGGGATTATTTGCCTGACCGGCGTTACGACGATTGGTGTATCAGCAAACGGGAAAGTATGCTGGTGTATTTTTTACGGGGTGCCGAAAAAATGGCGCAGATTATGGTGCGCAAGGAAAATTATGATTCCGCCATCTATTGGTGTGAACAAATTTTAGCGAGGGACCGGACCTGGGAAGAGGCTTACCGTTTGTTGATGTACTGTTATTATCGGAAAAATAACCGTCCGCAAGCGGTGAAATGGTTCCGAAAGTGCACGGAAGTCTTGGAAGAGGAGCTTGGCGTGACACCATTAGAACCGACTAGGCATATGTACGAAATGATTATTGATTCGGAAAATTACCATCACTCAATCCAGCAGCCTTAAAGTGGCTGTTTTTTTATTGTCTTGCTCCAGGCCATACGGCGCTGATCACTAAGGAAAGCTTCTTAGAGTGCAGCTTGGCGGAACAATGGTTTTTTGCTTGTTCCGAGGGTGCTTCCGCTTTTCTATTTTGTAACTCTTTTGCAACTGTTGTCTTATATCCTAATTTCAAAGCTGTACAAAAGAATGATAAAAATTTTTAGGGGGGAAAGATTGTGAAAAAAAGATGGGCATTATTAGGGTTACTTATTTTCATGATGGTTTTTGCAAGCGCATGCAATTCTAAAGATTCTTCAACAGAATCAAAAGGAGATGGAGGAAAACAAGAAACCAAAGAGACGATAAAGATTGGTGTACTTGCTTCCAAAACTGGCGCCCTCGAGTCGTACGGAAAGCAAACATTAAGAGGGTTTGAATTGGGATTAGATTATGCAACAGATAGCAAGATGGAAGTAGCCGGCCACAAAATTGAGTTCATTGTGGAAGATACGGAAACCAAGCCGGAAGTGGCCGTCCAAAAAGCTACCAAATTATTAGAAGAAGACAAGGTGGATTTCTTAGTTGGCTCGTCCAGCTCGGCTGATACACTGGCTGTTCTGCCGCTGGCTGAAGAATATCAAAAAATTATGGTCGTAGAACCTGCTGCTGCTGACAGTATTACAGGTTCAGAGTTTAATAAGTACATCTTCCATTCAGCCCGTAACTCCTCTCAGGATGCTGTTGCCGGTGCTGCCGCAATCGCTAAAAAGGGTGTCAAGATTGCTACCCTGGCCCCGGATTATTCGTTTGGCCGTGACGGGGTAGCTGCCTTTAAGGAAGCCGCTAAAAAACTGGGTGCGGAAATTGTTAAGGAAGAATATGCTGATCCGGCAGCAACAGACTTTACTTCCAATATTCAAAAAATCATTGATGCTAAACCGGATTACCTATTTGTTGTCTGGGCAGGAGCCAACTCCCCTTGGAAACAAATCGCTGATATGAAGGTACAAGAAAAAGGCATTAAGATTTCAACCGGTGCCCCGGATATTGCCGCATTATCGACAATGGAGCCGCTTGTGGGCATGGAGGGGTTCACCGTATATTATCATGACCTGCCCAAAAATAAAATCAATGATTGGCTCGTAACGGAGCACAAGAAACGCTTTAACGGCGACGTACCTGATTTATTTACACCTGGCGGAATGAGTGCTGCCATCTCCATTGTGGAAGCGTTAAAGAAAACAAACGGGGATACGGATGTTGATAAACTAATCAAAACCATGGAAGGAATGAGCTTTGATACACCGAAAGGCAAAATGACCTATCGCCCTGAGGACCATCAAGCGCTGCAGGCCATGTACGCGATCAAACTCGAGAAGAAGGATGGAGTTTCCTATCCGGTTCCGACCCTGATCCGCGAATTGACCCCTGAAGAAACTGCACCTCCCATCCGTAACAAATAAACAGTCATTTTAGGGAGGGGGTGGCGAGCAAATTTTGCCAGCCTCTCTAATTTCTATCAAGCTTTCTAACTAGGTGGTGAACCAATGACAACCTTAATTGAAACCAATGATTTATCCATTACATTTGGTGGGCATACGGCTGTTGATTCCGTCAGCATCTCGGTTCCAGAGAAACATTTCAAGTCCATCATTGGGCCGAATGGGGCAGGCAAGACAACATTCTTTAATTTGTTAAGCGGACAATTAGCGCCAACCAAAGGAAAAATCTATTATCGGGGCAACGATATAACCCATTTTTCTCCGACCAAGCGGACAAGGGCAGGGATTGGCCGGTCCTTTCAGATTACCAATGTTTTTCCCAACTTAACGGTCCTCGAAAACGTTCGCCTTGCTGTGCAATCACAGGCAGGTGTCCGTTACCAAATGTTATTTCACTATAAAAAATACCGCCATTTCGAGGAAAAGGCATTAGACTGGCTGCGGCTTGTGCTTTTGGATGAGAAAAAAGATTCGTTAGCCAGTAACTTGGCCCACGGCGAGAAACGAAAACTGGAAATCGCCATGCTTCTTGCATTGGAAACGGAAGTACTTTTACTGGATGAACCCACTGCGGGAATGTCTTTAGAGGAAGTACCCGCCATTTTGGAGGTTATTAAAAGAATTAAAAATCAGGGTAACCGGACCATCATTTTAATTGAACACAAAATGGATATGATTTTGGATTTATCGGATTCCGTCATGGTGTTATTTAACGGGCGGCTGTTAGCGGACGGCTCACCTGAGGAAATTATGAAAAATGAGACCGTCCAGTCTGCTTATTTAGGAGGTCATTATGCATAGCAGCCTACTGAAGCTTAACCAAGTCGAGACATATATCGGGCAGTATCATATCCTTCAAGGTGTCTCATTTGAAGTAAGAAAAGGAGAAGTAACGGTTTTGCTTGGAAGAAATGGGGCAGGCAAAACGACAACGCTCCGAACGATTATGGGGCTTAATCCCGCATCAAAAGGAAGTATTGTATTTAACGGGGAAGAAATTCAAACATTGCCAACCTATACGATTGCCAAAAGAGGGATTGGCTATGTCCCGGAAGATCAGGGGATTTTTGCTGGATTAACGGTTGAGGAGAATATGAAAGTTGCCATACAAAAAGATAATGAAGAAACAGCCAAGCGGATGGAATGGATTCTTGAACTGTTCCCTGACCTGAAAAAGTTTTGGAAAAAACCAGGAGGACTGCTAAGCGGCGGGCAAAAACAAATGCTTTCGATTGCCAGGGCCTATGTCAATGAAAATGAACTGCTGTTAATTGATGAACCAAGTAAGGGTTTGGCACCGATTATGGTCGAAAAAGTCATGGATTCGATTATGCAAATGAAAGACCAAACCACGATTGTTCTAGTGGAGCAGAATTTTATGATGGCCAGCACGATTGGTGATTGTTTTTACATCATTGATGATGGCCGGACTGTCAGTAACGGGACGATGAAACAATTAAAAGAAGATGAAGAAATGAAACGGAAGTATTTAGGAATTGCCTAGGAAAGGAGGAATTATTCTTGGATTTATTTATGAACTTGGCTTTAAACGGCCTGGCAACCGGCATGCTGATTTTTTTACTGGCGGCCGGGCTCACGCTGATCTTCGGCTTAATGGACGTGCTGAATTTTGCCCATGGTGGATTGTTTGCCTGGGGAGCTTACAGCGGCTTGTGGATTTATTCCAAGACAGGCAGCTTTTTAATCGGAATTATCGGGGCAGTTGTTACAGGTTTTATCCTAGGAATAGTAACAGAAAAATGGATTATAAAGCCGGTATACGGTAACCATGTTCAGCAAATTTTAATCACACTCGGTCTGATGATGGTCCTTTCGGAAATGCTGAAAGTCATTTGGGGCCCCAATCAGTTAACGGCATCCCCTCCCGAATACTTAAAAGGGAGCTGGGAGATTGGTGAAATCAATCTGATCAAATACCGGGTGTTTATTATCATTGTGGGCCTCCTCGTTTTCGCCGGGGTCCAGTTTATGTTAAAAAAAACCAAAATCGGGCTGGTGGTTCAAGCGGGTGTCATGAACAAGGAAATGGTGCAGGCACTCGGAATTAACATCCAAAGGGTATTTATGTTTGTATTCATGATTGGCGCCGGGATGGCTGCCCTTGGCGGAGTTTTGCTGGGACCTTATTCCGGTGTGATTCATGCCGGAATGGGGATGGAGTTTGCCATATTGGCATTTATTGTGGTGGTGATAGGCGGAATGGGGAACTTTAAAGGTTCCGTATTAGCCGCCATTTTAGTGGGTCTTTCCGGTTCGTTTATGGCGTACTATGTTCCGGATTTATCACTGGCAGTCAACATGCTGCTAATGGCTGTCGTGTTAATTATCCGGCCGCAGGGCCTATTCAGCGCGAAGGGGTGAGGAGATGAACAAATTTGCAGACAAGCGGACGGCAATTATTTTCCTGTTATTCATTCTATTACTTTTCCTGTTACCCTTTGTATATGAATCTAGGAACTTATTAATTTTGTTAACACAAATTTTTATCTTCTCGATTTTTGCCATGAGCTATGATTTGTTAATCGGTTTTACTGGAATTGTATCCTTTGGTCATGCCATGTATTTTGGAATCGGATCGTATTCGATTGGTATCTTTATGAAACGGTTTGAACCGGATATGACCCACTTTCTATGGGCGGTCCTGACAACAATCGTTTTGACTGCCATTGTTAGTTTTATTGTCGGGCTATTGACGTTGCGGCTGAAAAGTCATTTCTATGCGATGCTAACCATGTCACTGGCCGGTTTGTTTTTAGTTCTGGCAGAAAAATGGCGGACGCTCACTTTTGGGAATGACGGTTTCACCTTTAGAGTACCGGAACTGTTTATAGACCGGACCAATTTTTATCTCCTTTGCTTAATTGGTATGGCTGCGGTTTTCTTTGTCTTAAGGCGTTTTGTGAATTCTCCTCTTGGCCGTGTCCTCCAAGCCATTAGGGAAAATGAACAAAGAACTGAATCCCTTGGTTTTCAGGTGCTGCATTATAAAATTGCTGCCAGTGTGGTTTCCGGGGTTTTAGCCGGGATCGCTGGAATTTTATATGCAATTTCGCTTCGGTATGTAAATACCAGTGTGTTTTCAATGGATATCACGTTGGATGCCTTATTGATGACGATTATTGGAGGAGTAGGCACCTTGGCGGGCCCCATTATTGGCGCGGGGATCATCGAATTTGCCCACGATTGGTTGACAGGGCTTGCCAAGGAACATTGGATTTTCGAACGCTGGATTATCTTCTTCGGAATTATTTACATTTTAGTGGTTATGTTTTTCCCACAAGGAATTGTCGGGACATTGAGGAAAATATCTTGGAAACGCAAGAAGAAATCTTATCCTGTCAAAAACGAACAAAAGGCTGCAGGGTAAAAGGAGGAGCAAATGGATACCAAACAAATTGCTTCCTTCGTTGTCCGATTTCAAGTGGCTGCTGTAGAGAAGGAAACCGGAAACAAACAATGGCGAATTAAGGTGACCCATGTACAGGAAGACCGTGAGACATTATTTGAATCTATCGAAGAGGCCATGTCGTTTATGAGGGAGATTGCGGAAGAGTCGTAGAGGAGGTGATATTGTGCAGATTGGCATATTGAGCACAGGGACTTATTTGCCGGATGCAGCCATATCCGGCAAAGAAATAGCGGAGCTGGCAGGTCTTCCTCCAGCTATTGTCGAAGGGAAGATGGGGATTAAGAAAAAACATATTCCTGGACCTTATGACCATACGTGTCAAATGGGGATTGTGGCCGCAAGAAAGGCGATTGAAAAGGCAGGAATTGACCCGCTTGAGATTGACCTTGTAATCTATATCGGCGAAGAACATAAGGAATATCCGCTGTGGACAGCAGGAATCAAGCTCCAGGAGGAGATTGGTGCGTATAATGCCTGGGCCTTCGATTTGGCGTTAAGATGCGGGACAACGGTTATGGCGTTGAAAGTGGCGAAAAGTATGATGCTGGCCGATTCTGAATTGAATACGGTGCTCCTTGCGGGAGGGTACCGCAATGTGGATTTCATTGATTACCAGAATCC
Source organism: Neobacillus camarae (assembly GCF_054950115.1). Taxonomy (NCBI): domain Bacteria; kingdom Bacillati; phylum Bacillota; class Bacilli; order Caryophanales; family Bacillaceae; genus Neobacillus; species Neobacillus camarae. The sequence continues at coordinate 1,446,163 of NZ_JBUCKX010000002.1, forward strand.
CAGAACCAGGTTTATGTACAATCTTGGGGCTGGGGGCGGCGCGATTCTATTGAGTAAAGGGTACGACGAGAATCTGCTGTTAGAGACAAAACTCATTACGGATGGTTCTTTTTCAGAGGACGTTGTTGTCGTAGCTGGAGGGACCAAGAATCCAATCACAAAAGAGGCTTTGGAGAACGGCCAGAATATGCTGGATGTGCTGGATCCTGAGGGAATGAAGCAGCGGCTGGAAAAAAAATCAATGGCCAATTTTTTAAAAGTGATTCGGGAGTCCGTCAGAAAAAGTGGTTATACCGAAAAGGATATAGATTATTTGGCCATATTGCACATGAAGCGTTCGGCCCATCAATATGTTCTGGATGAACTGGGCTTGTCAGAAGAGCAGTCGATTTATCTTGAGGAATATGGACATATCGGTCAAATCGACCAAATTTTATCGCTGGAGCTGGCTTTAGAGCAAGAAAAAATAATAGATGGCGATGTCGTTGTCTTTGTTAGTGCAGGTATCGGTTACGCTTGGGGAGCAACCACTATAAAATGGGGGAAAGGTGATTAAATTGGCAAATGTTACGATGAAGGAAATCCACTTATCGAATGGGGAAATGCTTACTTATCGAGAAAGAGAAGGCGGTGAAATCAACCTATTATTGATTCACGGCAATATGACCTCCTCGAAGCACTGGGATCTTGTAATTGACAATTTGGATGATAAGTACAAAGTTTATGCGGTAGATTTAAGAGGCTTTGGCGGTTCCAGCTATAACCAGTTGATCATGTCGATTAAGGATTTTGCCGATGATGTCAAGCTGTTTGTCGATGCGATTGGGTTAAGGGATTTTGCACTTGCCGGATGGTCATTGGGCGGGGCGATTGCCATGCAATTTTGTGCAGATTACCCGGATTATAGCAATAAGCTTATTCTACTTGCATCCGCTTCCACCAGGGGGTATCCTTTTGACGGTAAGCTGAAGGAAAATGAGGAACCGCGCAGAATGACAATGCATGAAGAAATGAAGCGGGATTTGGTCCGGTATATACCCATCCAAACAGCTTACGATACAAACGATGCGGCTTTGTTGAAATTGATCTGGAATTCGGTCATTTATACCCACAAGCAGCCAGAACCAGAACTGTATGATGAGTATGTTCAAGATATGCGGACACAGCGAAACTTAGCCGAAGTTTATTATGCTTTAAATAATTTTAATATCAGCCATCAACATAACGGTTTAGTAGAAGGCAATGGCCAAGTGGACGATATCAAAGTTCCTGTTCTCGTGTTGTATGGCGAGCGTGATATGGTGGTTGTACAGGAAATGACAGACGAGTTGATAGAGGATCTAGGTGAGAAAGCAACAGTCGTCGAGCTGAAAAATTGCGGCCATTCCGCATTAATCGATGATCTGCCGCAATTATTGACGGCGATGGAGCAATTTTTAGATAGTGAGGTACAGGTGTGAGATTATTTCGCATCGGATGAAGCAAGTTATGTAAATGGAATCGTTCGAATGTCGATGGCGGAATTATGATGTAACCGAAGGACGGCCTTTTTTAAGGCCGTTTTTTCTTTGCGTACATTTAGGTCATAACTGTTTTCGGCAGAAGCCTGACTGTAACTTACGTGTAACTGTTATAAAGTAAGATAAAGCCATCTACTAGTGAAGGAGCGATCATTCGGTGAGGTGGGAACTGGATTGGCTGGATAATCGGGCAAGATTAACCCCAAAAAAGACTGCAATAATTGAGGAAAAGACAAATATTGCTTGGACATATGAAGAATTGAACCACCGAGCAAATTCGGCTGCCGTCTGGTTCAAACAACAGGGAGTCACCAAAGGGGATCGAGTGGCTTTGCTATCACCGGCCCATATAGGCTATTTTGACTTACTGTTTGCTTGTGGGAAAATTGGCGCCATCTTCGTTCCACTAAACTGGCGGTTATCTGCCCACGAAATAATTGAAATACTAAAGGATTGTACACCTGTTTTAATTGGGGTCCACCCGCAGTTTGAAAACCTGATAAGCCAACTAACAGACCTAAAGATAACTTCCTTTTATATAGGAGATAGCGAATATGACAGGATCACATCTTGGCCTGAAAAAGATGGTCTGCCCGAGGGTATCGAGGAAACTGACCCACTGGCAATGATTTATACCGGGGGAACTACAGGTAGGCCAAAAGGGGTTGTTCTGAGCCATCGATCAATCTTATGGAATGCGATTAATACCATTTTGAGTTGGGGATTATCCCATGATGACGTGACCATCAACTATATGCCCATGTTCCATACGGGTGGGTTAAATGCGCTGTGCATTCCCATCCTGATGAATGGCGGGACCGTGGTCATTGGGGAACAATTTACCGGCCCTAAAACCGTGGAATCCATTAATCGGTATGGCTGTACCATCATCCTTCTAGTTCCGACTATGTATCATTCACTTATACAGACTGAGGAATTTCAAACCGGAAGCTTTCCAACGATGAGAGTCTTCTTGTCTGGGGCTGCGCCTTGCCCATTAAGCATTTATGAGGCCTTCCAGAAAAAAGGCTTAGCGTTTAAAGAGGGCTATGGACTGACAGAAGCGGGGCCGAACAATTTCTATATTAGTCCGGAGCAAGCCCAAATCAAACGAGGTTCCGTCGGAAAGCCAATGCTGTTTAATACGATAAAAATCATAAAATCCGATGGTCATGAAACCCGGCCAAATGAAGTGGGAGAACTTTTAATTCGGGGTAAACACTCTTTTACTGTTTATTGGGAAAATGAAAAAGCGACGCAGGAAACATGGGAAGATGGCTGGCTTCATACAGGGGATTTGGCTAGGCGGGATGAACAAGGATTCTATTTTATTGTAGGTAGAAAAAAAGAGATGATTATCTCTGGCGGGGAGAATGTTTATCCATTAGAAATTGAACAATGGCTAGCATCCCATCCAGCCATTGATGAAGTCGCTGTCATAGGATTGCCGGACGAAAAATGGGGTGAAATCGTTGTGGCTTTTATTGTATTAAAACGAACCCTTACTTTGGAGTCGGTCGATTTAAATAGCTACTGTGAACGGAAACTGGGAAGATATAAAATCCCTAAACAGTTTGTCTTCCTGGAAGAACTTCCTAAAACGCATGTGGGAAAAATTGATAAAAAGAAATTGAAAGAAATCAGCACGAAAGTGAAATAAAAGGTATCACAAAAAGGTTCTGGACTTTAATCGTGGTCCGAACCTTTTCGTGTTATGTCATTTGCTGCAGTGTCCATAAATAACTTTGTAATCATGGAATGAGTTTTGCCGGTGTTATACACAAGGTAAAAGAACCGTTCTTCATCAAACCCATTAATGTGATGGGTTTTAAGCATATTCAAGTCCGAATAACTCTTTGCCGCTATTTCAGAGATAATCGAGATACCGATATCCTCCATAACAAACTGCATGAGGCTTTGTGAGGAATCAGTGTACGCGATGATATTCAACTGGTCCTTTTTAATGTTGTTTTTTCTTAATAATTTTTCCAGCATAGCATTTGTCCCGGAATCCGCATTTCTCATGATGAAAGGATAGTCTAAGATATCCCTGACGTTCACAGGGTCCGGCAACTCCACCTTGTTAGAAGTGATGAGTACAAGCTTTTCATTCATTAATGGAATATACTTCAATTTATCACTTTCAATTTTTTCCCCGACGACCCCAATGTCCGCTGAGCCATTCAGTACTTTTTCTACGGCAATTTTGGAGGACGATTGATGGATTTGAAATATGGCAGAAGGATATTTCTCGCGAAACCGTTTTACCATCTTGGGAATCATAAATTGCCCTGGCACGGAACTGGCGGCAATTCGAACTTTTCCCCGCAGTTCAGTCATTCCCTGCTTTAAATCAAATAAAGCTTGATCTTTAATAAGCAATAATTTCAGGGCCCATTGGTATAACCGTTCTCCTTGTGGAGTTAGCACAGGTTCCCTGCCGAGTCGGTCAAACAACTTGGTGTCGAGTGTTTTTTCTAACGCTTGGATATGAGAACTAACCGTTGATTGGCTTAAGAAAATATCCTCTGCTGCTTTGGAAAAGCTTTTGTGTTCAACCACTTTTGTAAAAACATAGAGTTGATGTAAATCCATGCATGTCCTCCTCTCACTATTGCATTTATTGATTTGTTATCATTGATAAAACAGATATATTTAATCATACAAACATTCTTGTTAAAATAAAAGGCTCTGTTGGATTTGACTGTTGATTTCCGCCCCAATCAACAGAGTAAAAAATCAACATTATCGTTTAATAGAGCCAAAAAAAGAGTGAGGCCTAAGCCTCACCCATTCCGTTACACCATCATATAATGGCTGCCTGACTTGTTTCTAAAGAGGCATTGGTTCAGGATCAACGGCCATTTGCCGTGTCCGGAATCCGCATTAATATGGCCTGAATTTGGAAGAATAATCGAGGGAATTCCTAAGTTCCTGAAGTGGCTTGCATCTTCCATACTGCAATAAGGATCATTAGTGGAGTGAATAAACAACGTTTCGCCTGCCGCACGTGATAGATTTTCGCCACTAAGGGGAACCGGAAAGAATGATTTTGCTGCAATCAGCACAACATTAGGGGAAGGCGGCGCAACAAGAATAGCACGATCTGCCAGTTTCCGATTTTGACTGGCAGTATAGTGCAGCCAAAGGAAGCAACCCAAGCTATGAGTGATGACAGTTAATGGTGTATTCTTGGGAATGGTATTCATGACTGTATCAAGTTCCTCCATCCAAACCTTCTTATTGGGCGTATGAAAGTCGGAAAAGGTTGGATAGTACACATCAAAATTTCTTTTTTGCAGTTCATTTGCTAACCATGTCTGCCAATGATTCAGCCCACTTCCGCCTAAACCATGCAGGATAAGAAAACTTTGTTGGGTCACTGGGAAATTCCTTCTTTCTATATCTTATTATTCCGAGTTATTTAATTGGTTTTATAGGAATTATAGCTGTTATCCATTCAAAAGGCAATCCTTTATAAAACAAAATGGAATATTTGCATACACCGGGAAAAACAATCAATATAAAGAAGTAAAAAATAAAAGAAGGTTGGGAAATGGATTGTCAGACTTTTTATCTTTAGGATTATCAAAAGAAGTAACGAAAAATCTACTTACATATGGGATAGCTAAACCAACGCCGATTCAGGAACAAGCGATTCCCATCATTTTAGAAGGAAAAGATATCATGGCCCGAGCACAAACTGGTACCGGAAAAACATTTGCCTTTGTACTGCCAATATTAGAAAAAATCAACCGGGAGGCAGAGTACATCCAGGCATTGATCGTAACACCTACCAGAGAACTGGCGTTACAGATTACGGAAGAATGCAAAAAGCTAATGGCGAATATGGAGGGGGTAAACGTTCTGGCCGTATACGGCGGACAGGATGTAAATAAACAATTAAACCAATTAAAGACGGGAAAGCAGATTGTGGTAGGGACCCCAGGGAGATTGCTCGACCATTTAAGAAGAGGAACGATTCAATTATCCAAAGTGGCATTTCTTGTTTTAGATGAAGCGGATCAAATGCTGCATATTGGTTTCTTAAATGAAGTGGAAGACATCATCAAAGAAACACCACAAAGCCGCCAGACCATGCTATTTTCTGCCACTATTCCATCTGAAATCAGACAGTTGGCAAGTAAATATATGCATGAATTTGAATTTGTACAGGTCGAAAAACTTCAACGGCCTGCAGACAGCATCGAACAGATTGCGATTCATACAACTGACCGGGCAAAGCAAGCAACACTCTTTACCTTAGTCGAATCATACCGGCCGTTTTTGGCAGTTATCTTTTGCCGAACCAAAAGAAGAGTAAGCAAACTTTATAATGCGCTTAAGGAACAAGGATTTTCTTGTGATGAATTGCATGGTGACTTGTCACAGGCAAAAAGGGAACAGGTCATGAAGCGTTTTAGAGACGCTAAGATCCAACTTTTAATTGCAACGGATGTGGCGGCCAGGGGACTGGATGTGGAGGGTGTTACGCACGTTTTTAACTATGACATTCCACCGGATGCAGACAGTTATATTCACCGCATTGGCCGAACAGGCAGAGCTGGTATGAACGGGATGGCTGTAACCCTGTACTCTTCAGCCGACCGTCCAAAACTGGATGAAATTGAAAAAGAACTGCAAATTACCATTCAAAAGCAAAATTTAGGAAATACGACAAATGAAAGGGATACTAATTTAAAGCCAAAGCAAATGACTGCTGAGGCTAAAAAGGCAGGTTCAGACAGAGAAAGACCGAGAAAAAGTGCTAGAAAAGGAAGTACCCAGAAAGGAACAGCTAAAAATCATAAGCCATTTCAAGATAAGCAATCGGAAAAAAGAAAGCCTTCAAAATTTGACCGTTCTGGAGGAAAACCGGCGAAAAGCCAGCAACGAAATAAGAAAAGATAACTTGATCAAAAAAGGGCCGGCTCTTTTTAGAGCCAGCCCCAAAATGTTTTATGAATGATCTGTTAAACTTATGCCAGTGTTGGATTTAACAAGCACTTCTTCGTATTTTTTCACATCAGCCTTTTGTCTGGAGAAAAGGGTACCCAAGTATCCGGCAATGAATCCAAGTGGTATCGATACAATGCCTGGAGTAGTATACGGGAACAATGGTTCTCCAACAAATATTGCTTTGCCAACCTCTGGACTAAAAACGTTAGGGCTGATAATAACTAATCCCACAGAAGAAATCAAACCAATGATCATTGCCCAGACGGCACCTGTTGTATTAAAACGTTTCCAATAAATCGTGTAAATAATAACCGGCAAATTGGCACTAGCCGCGACTGCAAATGCAAGAGATACCAAGAAGGCAACATTCAGGGTTTGCGCTCCCAAGGCAAGGATAATGGATAGAATGGAAACGCCAATCGCTGCCCAACGCGCCATACTCACTTGCTGTTTCTCAGTTGCCTTGCCTTTCTTCAAGATTTCGTTATAGAAATCATGGGCGAAAGCAGAAGCCGCTGTCAAAACAAGTCCAGCTACTACGGCCAAGATAGTTGCAAAAGCGACTGCTGAAATAAAGGCAAATAACATATTACCGCCAAGTGCTTGTGCCAACAATGGTGCAGCCATGTTACCTGCAGGATTTGCAGCTACGATTTTATCTGTCCCAACAAATGCGGCGGCACCGAAACCAAGGAAAATGGTCATAACATAGAAAATACCGATAATCCAGGTGGCATAAACGACTGAGGAACGGGCAGTTTTCGCATCTTTTACGGTGAAGAACCGGACCAATATATGAGGCAGTCCAGCGGTTCCAAGAACCAGCCCCATGTTCAGCGACAATGTGTCAATTCCATCTTTGTACTTCACCCCTGGATTTAGAAATGCATCCTTTAACGGAGTGGCTGTTTTCATTTGTGCAAACATGTCAGTCACACTAAAGTTGAATTTGGAAAATACAATAATGGAGATAACAAGCGTACCTCCCATTAACAGTACGGCCTTAATAATTTGAACCCAGCTAGTTGCATGCATTCCGCCGAAAATAACATAAACCGTCATTAAAACCCCGACAATTAAAACAGATGTTGTATATTCCAGCCCTAATAATAATTTAATAAGTGCACCTGCGCCGACAAGCTGTGCAATCATATAAAAAATAGAAATGGCCACTGTATTCATCGCAGCGAACCCACGAATTTTTTTAGCATTAAACCGGGCTGCGATCATATCAGCAAACGTATACTTTCCAAGATTCCGCAGCGGCTCAGCGACTAAATAGAGAACAACGAGGTAAGCTACTAAAAATCCGATACTGTAAAAGAAACCGTCAAAACCTGTTAAGGCAACAGCCCCGGCTATACCAAGGAATGAAGCTGCTGACATATAGTCGCCGGCAATGGCTAAACCGTTTTGCCAGCCGGTTAAACCTCCGCCAGCAGTGTAAAATTCGCTTGCATTTTTTGTCTTTTTCGACGCGAAATAAGTGATAATCAGTGTGACGAACACTATTGCTAGGAACATGAGGAACGCAGGGGTATTCATCTAGTTTATCCCCCTTTCAGATTTAATCTGTTTGGTGATCTCATCAAATTTAGTCGCTTTTTTAGAGTAGAGCATGCATAATCCCCATGTCATAATAAATTGTAAAAAGGCAAACACCCATGCCCAAGTGATATCGCCAATAAATTTTGAATTCAGCACTGTAGAATAGGAAGTCAGAATAGGCAATGCAAAGTAAAAACAAAAGAAGAATATAGTGTACGGGATAATAAACTTTTTCTTTTCAGAGATTAATCGCCAAAAAGAAGAGGACTGAGCAATAGAAGTGTAATCGTTTTCAATATTGTTGTTCATTTCTTTAGCTTCCAAATAAATCTCCCCCTTTTTAGAATTACTCTTTTTAAAATAAAGAAAAAATAAAGGCCGAAAGATCGCAATGCGGGAAGTTTGAGGAAAAGTTATTTATGTGATTGTGTTTCACCTCCAAATCAAGATAATTATTCCAATATTTTGGAATATTATGTAATTTATTATAATTTTAAGTGGATAATGGATGCAAGAGGAAATTGGGGCAATCGAATAAATATTTAAAGGGATTTTAGGTGGACCTTTTGTAGAATAAAAAAAAACCTTTGCAATCGCAAAGGTTTTTTCAAGAAAATATTATGGAGACTATCGGGATCGAACCGACGACCTCTTGCATGCCATGCAAGCGCTCTCCCAGCTGAGCTAAGCCCCCAATTGAGTACATAAAGAATTATATATTGTTTGTTTAAAACTTGCAAGAGGTAAATCAAAAAAATTATTCTGAAATTAACTAATGCTTTCAATTTCCACTTTGTGTACCCCATCAAAGTCGGAAACGGCGGCATAAACCTCTGTTGCTTTCTCACGATAATCCACAGCTACAAGGATTTGAACTAAATGGTCCCCATTATCTAAATCCTCTATTTTTAAACGGCGGATAATATACCTCCTTTCCATTAAAGAAGAAATCGCCTTTTCTATTTGTCCTTTATCTCTAATGAATAAATGAAGCATGATTTCCTTTTCGCGCAATTGTTTAGGACCAAGGATTTTCATTAAGAGCGGGACAAATTCGACACTAATAATAAGTAATGCGACACCTGCAAAAGCTTCTATATAAAATCCGGCTCCCACCGCTATCCCGATTCCTGCAGCTCCCCAAATCATGGCTGCCGTGGTTAACCCCGATATACTATCATTCCCCCGCCTAAGGATAACCCCGGCACCTAAAAAACCGATTCCTGAGACAATTTGGGCAGCCAATCGCAGCGGATCCATCGTTATGGTGACATTCGCAGGTGCAGGGAACGTATAGGCTGACTCAATAGAAACAATAGTAAGTAAGCAGCTTACAACTGATATGACCAAACTGGTCTTAAGTCCAACTGGTTTTCTTTTTAGTTCGCGTTCCAGGCCGATAATAAGTCCAAATATAGCGGAAATACCAAGTTTAATAAAAATATTCTCTTCCATACCGGTCATGTGTAATTCACGCCCATCTTAGTAATTGTTAAATATAAATTCTTTCATAAACTGATTTGTTGGGTAAGAGACAATTTTACCAATTTTTATAATAATATCTTATTCATATACAAACAGTACCTATATTATGATTTTTATCATGGTATAATGGACGCCAGAGCAATATATTAAAAAAACTTTTAAAATTATATTGCAAACACATTTTAATCATGGTATATTATTTCTTGTCCTCTTCGGAGAGTCAAAAAAACATTTAAAAATGTTATTGACATTCTAATAGAGCACATGATATATTAATGAGGTCGCTTTTGAAAAGTATTGGTTGGACAAGCGATAAATTATTGCTCTTTGAAAACTAAACAAACAAATACGTCAACAATAAACATTCGTTTCTATCGAAATGAAGCCAACGTTTTAACTTTTATGAGCTATATCAACTTTCTTGGAGAGTTTGATCCTGGCTCAGGACGAACGCTGGCGGCGTGCCTAATACATGCAAGTCGAGCGAATCAATAGGAGCTTGCTCCTGTTGATTAGCGGCGGACGGGTGAGTAACACGTGGGCAACCTGCCTGTAAGACTGGGATAACATCGGGAAACCGATGCTAATACCGGATAATTTCTTCCCTCACATGAGGGAAGGCTGAAAGTCGGTTTTTAGCTGACACTTACAGATGGGCCCGCGGCGCATTAGCTAGTTGGTGAGGTAACGGCTCACCAAGGCGACGATGCGTAGCCGACCTGAGAGGGTGATCGGCCACACTGGGACTGAGACACGGCCCAGACTCCTACGGGAGGCAGCAGTAGGGAATCTTCCACAATGGACGAAAGTCTGATGGAGCAACGCCGCGTGAGCGATGAAGGCCTTCGGGTCGTAAAGCTCTGTTGTTAGGGAAGAACAAGTATCGGAGTAACTGCCGGTACCTTGACGGTACCTAACCAGAAAGCCACGGCTAACTACGTGCCAGCAGCCGCGGTAATACGTAGGTGGCAAGCGTTGTCCGGAATTATTGGGCGTAAAGCGCGCGCAGGCGGTCCTTTAAGTCTGATGTGAAAGCCCACGGCTCAACCGTGGAGGGTCATTGGAAACTGGGGGACTTGAGTGCAGAAGAGGAAAGCGGAATTCCACGTGTAGCGGTGAAATGCGTAGAGATGTGGAGGAACACCAGTGGCGAAGGCGGCTTTCTGGTCTGTAACTGACGCTGAGGCGCGAAAGCGTGGGGAGCAAACAGGATTAGATACCCTGGTAGTCCACGCCGTAAACGATGAGTGCTAAGTGTTAGAGGGTTTCCGCCCTTTAGTGCTGCAGCTAACGCATTAAGCACTCCGCCTGGGGAGTACGGCCGCAAGGCTGAAACTCAAAGGAATTGACGGGGGCCCGCACAAGCGGTGGAGCATGTGGTTTAATTCGAAGCAACGCGAAGAACCTTACCAGGTCTTGACATCCTCTGACACTCCTAGAGATAGGAATTTCCCCTTCGGGGGACAGAGTGACAGGTGGTGCATGGTTGTCGTCAGCTCGTGTCGTGAGATGTTGGGTTAAGTCCCGCAACGAGCGCAACCCTTGAGATTAGTTGCCAGCATTCAGTTGGGCACTCTAATCTGACTGCCGGTGACAAACCGGAGGAAGGTGGGGATGACGTCAAATCATCATGCCCCTTATGACCTGGGCTACACACGTGCTACAATGGATGGTACAAAGGGCAGCGAAGCCGCGAGGTGAAGCCAATCCCATAAAACCATTCTCAGTTCGGATTGCAGGCTGCAACTCGCCTGCATGAAGCCGGAATCGCTAGTAATCGCGGATCAGCATGCCGCGGTGAATACGTTCCCGGGCCTTGTACACACCGCCCGTCACACCACGAGAGTTTGTAACACCCGAAGTCGGTGGGGTAACCGTAAGGAGCCAGCCGCCTAAGGTGGGACAGATGATTGGGGTGAAGTCGTAACAAGGTAGCCGTATCGGAAGGTGCGGCTGGATCACCTCCTTTCTAAGGAATATGCAGTCCTTACGGACTGATAAGACGTTGACCTCTGTTGTTTGTTTAGTTTTGAGAGAGCAATCTTTTTTTGTGAGTATTATACCGTAAGGTATAATTCGAAACAATTCTCTCAAAAATTCGTTCTTTGAAAACTGGATAATCGTATAGAAGAAACCAAGTAAAACCGAGTAATCGCCATTTTAGGTTTTAAACCATTTTAGGTTAAGTTAGAAAGGGCGCACGGTGAATGCCTTGGCACTAGGAGCCGATGAAGGACGGTACTAACACCGATATGCTTCGGGGAGCTGTAAGTAAGCTTTGATCCGGAGATTTCCGAATGGGGAAACCCGTTGCCCGTAATGGGGCAGCATCTTTACCTGAATACATAGGGTATTGAAGGCATACCCGGGGAACTGAAACATCTAAGTACCCGGAGGAAGAGAAAGCAAACGCGATTCCCTGAGTAGCGGCGAGCGAAACGGGAACAGCCCAAACCGAAAGGCTTGCCTTTCGGGGTTGTAGGACACTCAACATGGAGTTACAAAGGAACGGGGTAGATGAAGCGGTCTGGAAAGGCCAGCCATAGAAGGTAACAGCCCTGTAGTTGAAACTTCGTTCCCTCCTGAGTGGATCCTGAGTACGGCCGGACACGTGAAATCCGGTCGGAAGCAGGGAGGACCATCTCCCAAGGCTAAATACTCCCTAGTGACCGATAGTGAACCAGTACCGTGAGGGAAAGGTGAAAAGCACCCCGGAAGGGGAGTGAAAGAGATCCTGAAACCGTGTGCCTACAAGTAGTCAGAGCCCGTTTATGGGTGATGGCGTGCCTTTTGTAGAATGAACCGGCGAGTTACGATTGCATGCGAGGTTAAGTTGATGAGACGGAGCCGCAGCGAAAGCGAGTCTTAAGTAGGGCGAAATAGTATGCAGTCGTAGACCCGAAACCAGGTGATCTACCCATGTCCAGGGTGAAGTCCAGGTAACACTGGATGGAGGCCCGAACCGACGCACGTTGAAAAGTGCGCGGATGAGGTGTGGGTAGCGGAGAAATTCCAATCGAACTTGGAGATAGCTGGTTCTCTCCGAAATAGCTTTAGGGCTAGCCTCACGAAGTTAGAGTCTTGGAGGTAGAGCACTGTTTGGACTAGGGGCCCCCATCGGGTTACCGAATTCAGACAAACTCCGAATGCCAAAGACTTATCCGTGGGAGTCAGACTGCGAGTGATAAGATCCGTAGTCAAAAGGGAAACAGCCCAGACCACCAGCTAAGGTCCCAAAGTATACGTTAAGTGGAAAAGGATGTGGAGTTGCTTAGACAACCAGGATGTTGGCTTAGAAGCAGCCACCATTTAAAGAGTGCGTAATAGCTCACTGGTCGAGTGACTCTGCGCCGAAAATGTACCGGGGCTAAACGTATCACCGAAGCTGTGGATTGACATCTTCGATGTCAGTGGTAGGAGAGCGTTCTAAGGGCGTTGAAGCTAGACCGTAAGGACTGGTGGAGCGCTTAGAAGTGAGAATGCCGGTATGAGTAGCGAAAGATGAGTGAGAATCTCATCCACCGTATGCCTAAGGTTTCCTGAGGAAGGCTCGTCCGCTCAGGGTTAGTCGGGACCTAAGCCGAGGCCGAAAGGCGTAGGCGATGGACAACAGGTTGATATTCCTGTACCACCTCTTTATCGTTTGAGTGATGGGGGGACGCAGGAGGATAGGGTAAGCGCACTGCTGGTTATGTGCGTCTAAGCAGTTAGGCTGGTGAATAGGAAAATCCGTTCACCGTAAGGCTCAAGCTGTGACAGCGAGGGAAATAGAGTACCGAAGTTCCTGATTCCACACTGCCAAGAAAAGCCTCTAGCGAGATAAAAGGTGCCCGTACCGCAAACCGACACAGGTAGGCGAGGAGAGAATCCTAAGGTGAGCGAGAGAACTCTCGTTAAGGAACTCGGCAAAATGACCCCGTAACTTCGGGAGAAGGGGTGCTTACTGGGGTGAATAGCCTCGGTAAGCCGCAGTGAATAGGCCCAGGCGACTGTTTAGCAAAAACACAGGTCTCTGCGAAGCCGCAAGGCGAAGTATAGGGGCTGACGCCTGCCCGGTGCTGGAAGGTTAAGAGGAGGGGTTAGCTGCAAAGCGAAGCTCTGAATCGAAGCCCCAGTAAACGGCGGCCGTAACTATAACGGTCCTAAGGTAGCGAAATTCCTTGTCGGGTAAGTTCCGACCCGCACGAAAGGCGTAACGATCTGGGCACTGTCTCAACGAGAGACTCGGTGAAATTATAGTACCTGTGAAGATGCAGGTTACCCGCGACAGGACGGAAAGACCCCATGGAGCTTTACTGTAGCCTGATATTGAATTTTGGTACAGCTTGTACAGGATAGGTAGGAGCCTGAGAAGCCGGAGCGCCAGCTTCGGTGGAGGCGTCGGTGGGATACTACCCTGGCTGTATTGAAATTCTAACCCGCATCCCTTATCGGGATGGGAGACAGTGTCAGGTGGGCAGTTTGACTGGGGCGGTCGCCTCCTAAAGAGTAACGGAGGCGCCCAAAGGTTCCCTCAGAATGGTTGGAAATCATTCGCAGAGTGTAAAGGCACAAGGGAGCTTGACTGCGAGACCTACAAGTCGAGCAGGGACGAAAGTCGGGCTTAGTGATCCGGTGGTTCCGCATGGAAGGGCCATCGCTCAACGGATAAAAGCTACCCTGGGGATAACAGGCTTATCTCCCCCAAGAGTCCACATCGACGGGGAGGTTTGGCACCTCGATGTCGGCTCATCGCATCCTGGGGCTGTAGTCGGTCCCAAGGGTTGGGCTGTTCGCCCATTAAAGCGGTACGCGAGCTGGGTTCAGAACGTCGTGAGACAGTTCGGTCCCTATCCGTCGTGGGCGCAGGAAATTTGAGAGGAGCTGTCCTTAGTACGAGAGGACCGGGATGGACGCACCGCTGGTGTACCAGTTGTCTTGCCAAAGGCATCGCTGGGTAGCTATGTGCGGACGGGATAAGTGCTGAAAGCATCTAAGCATGAAGCCCCCCTCAAGATGAGATTTCCCATAGCGTCAAGCTAGTAAGATCCCTGAAAGATGATCAGGTTGATAGGTCAGGGGTGGAAGCACGGTGACGTGTGGAGCTGACTGATACTAATCGATCGAGGACTTAACCAAGTCATATTTAAAAATGCGAACTCGTTTTACAAAGGTTTCTTTGGTTATCCAGTTTTGAGGGAATGATGAAATATTAAAATTTCCTCTTGCAAAATATAAAAAAGACATTATAATAAATTAGTGTCGAATAGATGGTCTGGCAGCAATGGCGAGAAAGTCACACCCGTTCCCATACCGAACACGGAAGTTAAGCTTCTCAGCGCCGATGGTAGTTGGGGCGAAAGCCCCTGTGAGAGTAGGACGTTGCCAGGCTTTTAATATGGAGGATTAGCTCAGCTGGGAGAGCATCTGCCTTACAAGCAGAGGGTCGGCGGTTCGATCCCGTCATCCTCCACCATATTATGCCGGTTTAGCTCAATTGGTAGAGCAACTGACTTGTAATCAGTAGGTTGGGGGTTCAAGTCCTCTAGCCGGCACCACTTTTTTGAGCCATTAGCTCAGTCGGTAGAGCATCTGACTTTTAATCAGAGGGTCGAAGGTTCGAGTCCTTCATGGCTCACCATTTAAATGAAATATGCGGGTGTGGCGGAATTGGCAGACGCACCAGACTTAGGATCTGGCGCCGCAAGGCGTGGGGGTTCGACTCCCTTCACCCGCACCATTTGATTGTTATATGCGGAAGTAGTTCAGTGGTAGAACACCACCTTGCCAAGGTGGGGGTCGCGGGTTCGAATCCCGTCTTCCGCTCCATTAGTGCCGGGGTGGCGGAACTGGCAGACGCACAGGACTTAAAATCCTGCGGTAGGTGACTACCGTACCGGTTCGATTCCGGTCCTCGGCACCATTTAATAATGCGCCCGTAGCTCAATTGGATAGAGCGTCTGACTACGGATCAGAAGGTTATGGGTTCGACTCCTTTCGGGCGCGCCATATCGGGAAATAGCTCAGCTTGGTAGAGCACTTGGTTTGGGACCAAGGGGTCGCAGGTTCGAATCCTGTTTTCCCGACCATTAATATAAGATGGGGCCTTAGCTCAGCTGGGAGAGCGCCTGCTTTGCACGCAGGAGGTCAGCGGTTCGATCCCGCTAGGCTCCACCATAATTATGTACAATATTTTGGCGGTGTAGCTCAGCTGGCTAGAGCGTACGGTTCATACCCGTAAGGTCGGGGGTTCGATCCCCTCCGCCGCTACCAATATTAATTGGACCTTTAGCTCAGCTGGTTAGAGCAGACGGCTCATAACCGTCCGGTCGTAGGTTCGAGTCCTACAAGGTCCACCAGTAGTCTTATTATAGTACGGAGGAATACCCAAGTTCGGCTGAAGGGATCGGTCTTGAAAACCGACAGGCGGGTTAAACCGCGCGGGGGTTCGAATCCCTCTTCCTCCTCCATGTTACTTTTTAAGAGCATGGACAAACTAAATATTTTATTATCGCGGGGTGGAGCAGTCCGGTAGCTCGTCGGGCTCATAACCCGAAGGTCGCAGGTTCAAATCCTGCCCCCGCAATTCGGTCTGGTAGTTCAGTTGGTTAGAATGCCTGCCTGTCACGCAGGAGGTCGCGGGTTCGAGTCCCGTCCAGACCGCCACTTATGGCTCAGTAGCTCAGTCGGTAGAGCAAAGGACTGAAAATCCTTGTGTCGGCGGTTCGATTCCGTCCTGAGCCACCTTTAATATTATTTTTTAAAAATAGTATGGCGGTTGTGGTGAAGTGGTTAACACACCAGATTGTGGCTCTGGCATTCGTGGGTTCGATTCCCATCAATCGCCCTTTATTAAATTACTCTATTTGCGGGTGTAGTTTAGTGGTAAAACCACAGCCTTCCAAGCTGTTGTTGTGGGTTCGATTCCCATCACCCGCTCCAATCTATGGGCCTATAGCTCAGCTGGTTAGAGCGCACGCCTGATAAGCGTGAGGTCGATGGTTCAAGTCCATTTAGGCCCACCATTTTATATTATTCCGCAGTAGCTCAGTGGTAGAGCTATCGGCTGTTAACCGATCGGTCGTAGGTTCGAGTCCTACCTGCGGAGCCATATAGAGAAGTACCCAAGTGGCTCAAGGGGCTCCCCTGCTAAGGGAGTAGGTCGCGTAAGCGGCGCGAGGGTTCGAATCCCTTCTTCTCTGTTATTGGCCCCTTGGTCAAGCGGTTAAGACACCGCCCTTTCACGGCGGTAACACGGGTTCGAATCCCGTAGGGGTCATACAAAAAAGCTGATGACAATTAGTCATCAGCTTTTTTTGTCGTTTAAGAACAAAAGCAGCCAGTGGAAATGGAGATATGTCTCCAAACGACCGATAAGGTGAAATAAGAGTAACCAGGGTAAATAGAAATGGCTCCAAACGAACCAGAATGGGAATAAAAAGTAGCTATGGTAAATTGGGACGACTCCAAACTACCGAGGAGGTGAAAAGTCAGCAGCCAGGGTAAATAGGAGCAGTTCTAAACAATCGTGTCACAGGACTAGCAGAGAGCAAAAATATATCGAATTATGAAAGCCCTTCCACATAATAATCTCCAATCTCCCCCCAAAATTAGTATCACTGTAAAAATATCTGACATAATATTTGGCTTTTCGTAAGTACATCTTACATAAAAAGTTTGTTGTCTTTTGTCGCTTTGAGTTGTGAAAAATATCATATCTTATCGAAAAAGTTGAAAGTTTGTCGCAATATGAGTTCTGTTACGGACTCTTGTCAGAAAAGATAAAAAAGTATTTCGAGTATTATAATAACTTTCCACTTATAATTGAAACTTGTAAAACATATCTTCAATGGGAATGAGGAAAGTCATGATAGTAAATACATTATTTCCAACGGACTATCAATTGCATTTATTTCATGAGGGAAACTTATTTCAAAGTCATCACCTTTTTGGTGCCCATGTTTTTAAAGATTCCACTCAAACCCGGACACGTTTTTGTGTTTGGGCCCCGAACGCACTTGAAGTAAGGCTGGTCGGCGATTTTAATCATTGGAATGGTAAAGGGCATAAATTAAAAAAAGTGAATGATGAAGGAGTATGGGTTCTTGTCATTAATCAAGACCTGGAAGGATGTATTTATAAGTATGAGATACTCACGCAAACGAACGAAATACTCCTGAAGGCCGACCCGTTTGCCTTTTACTCCGAATTAAGACCCAATACGGCCTCCATTGTATATACATTGGATGAATTTCATTGGAATGACCAAGATTGGATGGAACGCAAGCTCAGGAAAAATTATCTATCGGAGCCTGCTGTCATTTATGAAGTCCACATCGGATCTTGGTTGAAAAAACAAGATGGGGAGTTTCTGACCTATCGGGAACTTGCTGCAGAACTAATTCCCTATGTAACCGAGCATGGATTTACCCATATTGAATTATTGCCGATTGTTGAGCATCCCCTTGACGATTCATGGGGATATCAAGGAACTGGCTATTTTTCCGTAACATCCAGGTACGGAACCCCAGATGACTTTCAATATTTTGTGGACGAATGTCATAAACATAAAGTAGGGGTCATCCTTGATTGGGTACCGGGTCATTTCTGCAAGGATGCGCATGGGCTCTATCAATTCGATGGTACGCACCTTTATTCCTATACCCATCATGGCGACAGAGAAAATTTGGTATGGGGGACAGCAAACTTTGACCTTGGAAAGGGAGAAGTGCAAAGCTTTCTCATATCAAACGCGATCTATTGGATGGATTATTTCCATGTTGACGGTTTTAGGATGGATGCTGTGGCCAATATCATCTACTGGCCTAACAGTAAGGGATTAAAGGAGAAAAATCCTTTCGGGATAGAATTTTTAAAAAAGCTGAACAAAGAGATCCATGACCACACCCCTTCTGTTTTAATGATTGGTGAGGATTCAACGGACTTTCCTAACGTGACTGGACCTGTCCAGTATGGGGGCTTGGGATTTGATTATAAATGGAATATGGGCTGGATGAACGATATTTTGGTGTATATGGAAACACCTCCCTATGCACGCCACTCTGTCCATTCAAAGGTTACTTTTTCACTTTTATATGCGTTTTCAGAAAATTTTATGCTCCCCTTTTCACATGATGAAGTCGTACACGGAAAGAAGTCACTGCTAGATAAGATGCCAGGGGATTACTGGGAAAAATTCGCCCAATATCGGCTCCTGCTGGGTTATATGTTCTCGCATCCAGGAAAAAAACTGTTATTCATGGGGTTTGAACTGGGGCAGTTTGCCGAATGGAAGGATAAAGAGCAACTGGATTGGGTCTTATTAGATTATGACATGCACCGTAAATTGAATGATTATGTGAAGGTTTTAATTAAGTTATATAAACGCTCCAAGGCATTATATGAATTGGATTATTTATGGGACGGTTTTGAATGGATTGATGTTGATAACAAAGAACAATCCATATTTTCATTTGTTCGTAAAGGGAAAAAAGATGAAGACAGTTTAATTGTTGTCTGTAATTTTACGGGAGTCAGCTACCCGGAATACAATATCGGTGTATCGCTCGCAGGCGAGTACAGGGAAATCTTTAATAGTGATAGCGAAGAATATGGGGGATCTGGAGTGGTGAACAAAAAAACGATTGCCTCTTTGGAGCAGCCATTTCACGGGAAACCATTTTCTATCAACGTAAGCATGGGACCATTCAGTTTTCTGTTATTAAGGCCTGTTAAAAAACGAAAGGAGAGGAAAGGGAATGGAAAAGAAAAAGTGCGTAGCCATGCTGTTGGCAGGGGGAAAAGGAAGTAGACTTAATATCTTGACCAGAGACCTTGCAAAACCGGCTGTTCCCTTTGGGGGCAAGTATAGGATCATTGACTTTACGTTAAGCAACTGTTCAAATTCAGGGCTTGATACGGTAGGAGTTTTGACACAATATCAGCCGCTTTTGTTAAATTCATATATTGGCATTGGCAGTACTTGGGATCTGGATCGTAAAAATGGCGGGGTTACTGTATTGCCTCCATATAGTGAGTCATCTGAAGTAAAGTGGTATACAGGGACTGCCAGTGCCATATACCAAAACCTGAACTATCTCAAGCAATATCAGCCTGACTACGTTCTCATACTCTCAGGAGATCATATATACAAGATGAATTATGAGACAATGCTGGAATACCACATTGAAAAAAAGGCAGATGTCACAATATCCCTCATAGAAGTTCCTTGGATGGAAGCGAGCCGATTCGGCATTATGAACACAAATGAAGAGATGAGAATCACAGAATTTGAGGAGAAACCCGCAAATCCGAAAAATAATTTGGCTTCCATGGGGATTTATATATTCAGCTGGAATATATTAAAGGAATATTTGGAAATGGATGCGAGAAACCCGGATTCAAGTCATGATTTTGGTAAAGACGTGATTCCATCATTATTGGATCAAAATAAAAAATTGTTTGCTTATCCGTTCAAGGGCTATTGGAAGGATGTTGGCACCGTACAAAGCCTATGGGAAGCCAATATGGATCTATTGAACGAAGATTGTGAATTGGACTTGTTTGACCCTTCTTGGAAAATTTATTCTGTCAATCCCAACCAGCCTCCACAATACATTTCACCAAATGCGATTGTATCGGAATCTCTAATCAATGAAGGATGTACGATTGACGGGGAAATTGACCATTCTGTCCTCTTTCAAGGGGTCGTTGTGGGAAAGGGTTCACTTATTAAAGATTCGGTCATTATGCCTGATTCCATAATTGGGAAAAATTGCTACATTGAAAAAGCGATTGTACCTTGTGATGTAACGATACCGGACGGGACGGTCGTACGTTCCCTTGATGATGAAATTATTTTAGTAACAAATGAATTGTTAAGCGAATTGCAACTGAAAGCATAGCAGCAGTATTAGAATTTTACAGTTGAAACAGGGGAAGAGGCCCTGACCAAATACAGGGGGAATCTGGAGATGAAAAGAAGGCTGTTGGGAATTATTGATGCTACAAGCTATCACGAGGATTTGGAGGAATTGTTAACACACCGGTCTTTGGCTGCACTGCCATTTTCCGGGCGGTACCGGGTAATTGACTTTGTTTTATCCAGTATGGTGAATTCAGGTATCAGAAGTGTTGCAATCTTCCCAAAAATGCAGTATCGGTCATTAATGGACCATTTGGGTTCAGGAAAAAATTGGGATTTGAACCGAAAACGAGATGGTTTATTCTTTTTTCCATCACCGATTGTGGATAACCATGAAAACCGAATCGGTTCATTCGACCTTTTTGCTGCCAATATGGATTACTTTTATCGCAGTACACAAGAGTATGCAATAATTTCCAACTGTTATACTATTTTTAATATGAATTTTAAACCGATTCTTGAATCGCACGTCCATTCTGGTTGTGACATTACAGAAGTCCACCATAAGGACGGCGGCTCGATGGAAATCTATTTAGTGAAAACCTCCTTTCTAACGGACCTTATTCAAAATAGAACTAATACAGGTTATTCGTGCATGAAGGATGTTGTCCGTGATCCTCAAAGTAATTATAAGATTTGCCATTATCTATATGAAGGCTATGCTGTCATGATTGATTCTATTGAAAATTACTTTCAAACAAGCATGAACCTGCTGCAGCCTGAAGTATGGAAAAAATTATTTTTAAAAGACCAGCCGATCTTAACAAAGGTCAAAGATGAGCCACCTACCAAGTATTTAAAGGGCTCATTCGTCAAGAACTCCATGGTTGCGAATGGCTGCCAGATTAGTGGCACGGTGGAAAACAGTATTATCGCTCGTGGGGTTAAAATTGGAAAAGGTACGGTTATCCGAAACAGTATCATCATGCAAAAGTGTGTGATCGAGGAAAATTGCCACTTGGATGGGGTTATTTTGGATAAAGATGTTAAGGTTGAAGCAGGATCTCATCTTTTCGGGACGGCCCAGTCACCGTTTGTTGTCCGAAAAGGGACGAAACAAGGAGCGTTGATGAATTCGTGAAGGTACTATTTGCAGTTTCAGAATGCCAGCCATTTGCAAAATCTGGGGGACTTGCCGATGTGGCAGGTTCTCTGCCAAAAGAACTGAATAAATTGGGTTCAGATGTAAGAGTAATTCTTCCGAAATACGGCACCATTGCGGAGGAATATAAAAATAAAATGGTAAAAGTGAAGGAATTCACAGTGCCGGTGGGCTGGAGAAATCAGTATTGCGGTATTGAGGAGCTCACCCATCAAGGGGTTACCTATTATTTTGTCGATAATGAATATTACTTTAAACGGAA
This sequence comes from Neobacillus camarae, assembly GCF_054950115.1. Lineage (NCBI taxonomy): Bacteria > Bacillati > Bacillota > Bacilli > Caryophanales > Bacillaceae > Neobacillus > Neobacillus camarae. Next base: position 1,467,942 of record NZ_JBUCKX010000002.1, read on the forward strand.
CCGTTTGTATGGCTTTTTTGATGACGGAGAGCGTTTTGCTTATTTCAATCGTGCAGTGCTTGAAACGATGGCGGTGCTGCAATTTTTCCCGGATGTGCTTCATTGCCATGATTGGCATACAGCGATGGTTCCTTATTTATTAAGGACCGAGTATTATAAACGAAACGGTTATGGTTCGATTCGGACAGTATTTACGATTCATAATCTCCAATTCCAGGGGATATTTCCAAAGGAAGTCATTAAAGATTTGTTAGGTTTGGACTGGCATGCCTATAACCAAGACCATTTGGAGTTCTTTGGGGCTATTAATTTCATGAAGGGAGGATTGGTGGCTGCAGACAGGATTACAACAGTCAGCCCCACCTATAAACAGGAAATTCAAACGGCGGAATATGGAGAGAAATTGGATGGTTTACTGCGGGAACGGGATGATGAACTGATTGGTATTATTAATGGGATTGATGAGGACTTTTATAATCCTGAGGATGACCCATTTATTTATCAGGGGTTCTCTTATCGAAAGCCAGAAAATAAACTGATTAATAAACGGGAGATACAAAAATTCACGGGATTGAAAACAAGCGCAAATGTTCCGTTAATGGTGATGATTTCCCGCTTAACAAGGCAAAAGGGGCTGGATCTTGTGAAATGTGTGCTCCGTGATATCCTCCAAGAGGATATTCAGGTGATCATTTTAGGGACCGGCGATTATGAATTTGAGGAATATTTAAGGCAGGCCGCCAGAATTTATCCGGAAAAATTAAAGGTGTTTACCGAGTTTGATGAAGAATTTGCCCATAAATTATATGCGGCGGCTGACTTGTTCTTAATGCCTTCCTTGTTTGAACCATGCGGACTGGGGCAGTTGATTGCTATGAGGTATGGGGCCATTCCGATTGTCCGTGAAACAGGTGGGTTAAACGATACGGTAAAATCCTATAACGAGTTTACCTCAGAAGGAAACGGCTTCTCATTCCGTAATTTTAATGCCCACGACATGCTTTATACGATTAGGAGAGCGATTGGCTTCTATCAAAATAAACAGGTGTGGAATTCCATTGTAAAGCAGGCAATGGAGAAGGATTACAGCTGGACCAATTCCGCCTTCAGCTATAATCAGCTTTATGCCGAACTGATTTCTAGGAGTGAAACGCATGTTTTCTAAGGAGAATTTTAAGGCCGCGTTTTTGCACCGGCTTGAAATGCTGTGTGGGAAAAGTTTTTCAGAAAGCACTATGATTGATCATTATCAGACATTGGGTCATATGATTCGGGAATACGTAAGCGATGATTGGATCACGACCAATGAACAATACATGGCAACGAAGGGGAAACAAGTATATTATCTATCTATTGAATACTTGCTCGGAAAGCTTCTGCGCCAAAACCTCATCAATCTTGGTGTCGAAGAGACGGTAGAGGAAGGCCTAAGTGAACTGGGAATTGATTTGGCTGAACTGGAAGAATTAGAACCGGATGCAGGATTAGGTAATGGCGGCTTAGGCAGACTGGCCGCCTGCTTTTTGGATTCCCTTGCGTCACTCCATCTTCCTGGACATGGCCAAGGGATACGCTATAAGCATGGATTATTCGAGCAGAAGATTGTCAACGGCTATCAAGTGGAGTTACCGGAGCAGTGGCTAAGGAGCGGAAATGTATGGGAAATCCGTAAACTAGACTTAGCCGTCAGCGTGCCGTTTTGGGGAAAAGTCGATTCAAAAACTGAAGATGGCCGGTTAAGTTTTCAACATTTAAATGCGGAGACAGTTACAGCGGTTCCATATGACATGCCGGTAGTTGGATATGAGTCCAAAACTGTTAATACTCTCCGTCTTTGGAACGCGGAGCCTGCCCAATTCCCATTTCATAAAGATATTTTGAAATATAAACGGGAAACAGAGGCTATTTCGGAATTCCTCTACCCGGATGATACCCATGATGAAGGAAAAATCCTACGGCTAAAGCAACAATATTTTTTGGTGTCTGCAAGTTTACAATCAATAATAAGAGCACATAAAAAGCAATATGGCAGCCTAGATAAGCTGGATGAGTATGTGTGTATTCATATAAATGATACCCACCCGGTTCTCGCTATTCCTGAATTAATGAGGATTTTGATGGACAATGAAGGCTTTGGCTGGGATGAGGCTTGGAAAATCACGCGAAATACCATTTCCTATACCAACCATACGACTTTATCCGAGGCGTTAGAAAAGTGGCCAGTGCGGTTATTTCAGCCGCTGCTGCCGAGAATCTATATGATTGTCGAGGAAATTAATGAACGCTTTTGCCGCCAGTTATGGGAGAAAACCCCTGGGGATTGGGAGCGAATTGCTAATCTAGCGATCATTGCAGATGGCTTTGTGAAGATGGCCCATTTAGCCATTGTGGGTAGCTTCAGTGTGAATGGGGTAGCTAGGCTGCATACGGAGATATTGAAAGAAAGGGAAATGAGACCATTTTTCCAGCTGTTTCCTGAAAAGTTTAACAATAAGACTAACGGAATCGCCCATCGGCGGTGGCTCCTTAAGTCCAATCCCAAATTATCAGCACTGATAACCGATGCGATTGGTCCATCGTGGGCACATACAGGGACTGAGTTGGCAGGGCTTCTGAAATATGAAAATGACAATTCGTTCCTTGAGCAGTTAGGCAAGATCAAACAAGCTAATAAACAGTCGCTGGCAAACATCATCTATAAGCAAACCGGGATAAGGGTGAGCACGGAAGCTATTTTTGATGTACAGGTGAAAAGGCTGCATGCCTATAAAAGGCAACTTTTAAACGTTCTACATATTATGCACCTCTACAACAGGATTAAGGAGGACTCCAGTTTTCACCTGACTCCTAGAGTTTTTATTTTTGGGGCCAAAGCATCACCTGGGTATTATTACGCTAAGAAAATTATTAAATTAATTAATTCGGTTGCGGATATGGTTAATAACGACCCAAAAGTGGGGGATCAATTGAAAGTGATCTTTTTGGAAAATTATCGTGTTTCTTTAGCCGAAAAGATTTTCCCCGCTGCTGATGTCAGTGAACAAATATCCACTGCCAGTAAAGAAGCCTCCGGAACGGGCAATATGAAATTTATGATTAACGGTGCGTTAACCATTGGGACGATGGATGGGGCGAATGTGGAAATCCATGAGATGGTAGGAGATGACAACATCTTTATTTTTGGCTTGACAGCAGAGGAAGTACTCCATTATTACCGGCATGGAGGATATGAATCTGTCGGCTATTATCATCATGACCAACGGATTCAACATGTGATAGACCAGCTGGTAAACGGATTTTTTCCGGGTATCCAAAATGAATATGAACCCATTGTCGATTCTTTGCTTGAGGAAAATGATCAATACTTTGTGTTAAAGGATTTTGCTTCTTATACCAATACCCAGCAAAAGATCGGCAGCTGTTACTTGGACCAGATAAACTGGCAAAGGAAAAGCCTTATTAATATTGCCCATGCAGGTTATTTTTCCAGTGACCGTACCATTAAAGAATATGCATCGGATATTTGGGGAATCCATCCTCTGTTGTAACATGAAAAAAGCTTCTGCCGGGCAGAAGCTTTTTTTGTAATTCTATAATAAGATTCCGGCAAAAATGCCGACAGCGAGCAGAAATCCAAAAATCGTATTTGTTTGTGCCGTTGCCTTCATGGCAGGGGCCATTTGAACCGGGATTTTCCCTACCTTAAATCCTTTTATCGCCTTTATTGGCTTTGAAACACTTAGTAAGACTAAGGCAGACCAAATTGGTGCCACACCACTGAAGATGAGAGCGAATACCCAAATATAGGAAAAGAGAAACATGCCGGCCAATAAATAAATGGCGCCGTTTTTCCCCAATAATATGGCTAAGGTTTTACGTCCGTATTCCTTATCACCCTCAAGGTCGCGGATATTATTGGATAACAATATGGCACCGACTAAAATAAAAATAGGTACGGATACAAGCACACTGGCCGTATCAACTGTTCCGGTCTGAATAAACAAGGAAATTAAAATAATCAGCATCCCCATAAAGAAACCCGCAAATATTTCCCCAAAAGGGGTAGAAGATATTGGAATGGGCCCCCCAGTATATAAATAGCCGACCGCCATGCCAATTAAGCCAACTAACGCAAGCCACCAACTGCTGTTTGCGCAGATATAAACTCCTAATAATAGGGCTACCCCATAAAGACTTAACGCCAGTTGCATAACCGTTTTTGGCCGGATGCCGTCCCGGACAATGGAACCGCCAATACCAACTGAATGCTCCGTATCAAGGCCTCGTTTATAATCATAATACTCATTAAACATATTCGTGGCTGCTTGGATGATTAAGCAGGCGATTAACATGGCTAGGAACAAACCAAGATGAAACTCTCCTCGCTCAAGACCAAGGGCAGTACCGAGCAATACGGGTACAAATGCAGCGGTTAATGTATGAGGACGGGTCATTTGCCACCAGACTTGAAAGCCTTTATTTGATTCCACAACCGTTTTTGAATTGTGCGGTAAATTTGGCTGCATCGATAATCTCCTCCCTTAAAAAATCTATTTTAATATATAAGAAGTAATAAATGACTGTTTCCAAAACTAAGTGTATGGAATCGATGGGGTGGTGTCAATCTATTTTTACTTTCAAATTTAGCAGATAATGCCGTATCGGTTAATAACAAAATTTTCGTGGGAAAATGAATATAATGAGTATAAGGGAATTTTGTTTGGAAAAAAACGGTACGTCTTCTCTTGAGGGACTTAAAAACCAGGCCAAGCCCTTTCGTAAGCTTTAACTTAGACGTATGTTCGCATTTTGCCATATAATAAGGAAAGAATCGGGATAGGTAGTGACAAGGTTTATTGACTTCTTTACAATTGGAGTAGTATCTTTAATGGGGCGGAAAAGAGACATACACAAAATTATTCGATCATAATTTATGATAGGTAAAGAAAACTAGCCGATTAGCAAGCCCTAAAAGGGCGAAGGCAAAGGCGTAGTTGCACTTATGCCTGATAGGAAAGTTTTATCTCTTTCCTATCGGTAAAAGGGTTTACAGGAATGGATTGCAGCTATTTTTGGCTGTTTTGGAGGGATCAGTTTGGTTACCATTCAAGAAACAGAAATAATGGAAAAGGGGCTGAAAGCCATTAACCGTGCCAAATTTCTGGGGCGGGAAATCCTGGTCAGCGAAGTCTGCGAATTAGATCAGATAAACCCTTTATCCTTTTTTAGTATAGGAAGACAAAATTATGTAGGGGAAAGATTTTTTTGGAAAGATCCTAGTGATGAAATCTTTTTGGCCGGGATCGGCATTGCGCAGCAAATCCAGTCGGATGAAACGAGGGAACGTTTTTTACAGGTAGAGAATGCTTGGGAACACTTGCTTCAGGAAAGTTTCGTGGTAAATCCATATCCGGAAATAGGGACTGGACCTGTTATTTTCGGAGGGTTTTCTTTTGACCCTTTAAAACAAAAAACACCTCTATGGTCTAAATTTAACGATTCTACGTTTTATTTGCCGAAGTTTTTACTTAGCTTTATTAAGGGCAAGACCTATTTAACCACAAACGTTGTGTGTACCCCTCAGGACAATAAGCATTTATTTCAAAAAATCCTGGATGAACGAAATGAATTGCTGACTGCATTTTATCAGCCTTTGGTAAGTGAACTGCCAAGGATGACAGACAAAAAGGAAATCTTATCGGAAAGTTGGAGGCAAACCGTTGATAAAATCGTAAATGAATTAAGGAACGGGCCATTGAAAAAAGTGGTGCTGGCACGAGAATTACGATTAATATTCCAAAAACCTATCGAAGCCGAGGGAATCCTGCAAAATTTGGATGAACAGCAGCACGAGAGTTTTATTTTTGCGTTAGAGTCGAATGGAGATTGTTTTATTGGCGCATCACCGGAGCGGCTTGTAAAAAAACAGGGAAATGAGATATTTTCCACCTGCTTAGCCGGTTCCATTCGCCGTGGAGACACAGATGATGAGGACAGGCTGTTGGGCGACGAATTGCTGAAAGACCAAAAGAATCTCCTGGAGCATCAATATGTGGTACAAATGATTAAGGAAGCATTAGAGGAAGCGTGTGATGAGATTATCCTTCCTTCGGAGCCGCAGTTGATGAAAATAAGGGATATCCAGCACCTGTACACCCCTGTTATTGGAAAGTGCCGGCCGGATACATCCTTACTGTTATTGGTAGGAAAACTCCATCCCACTCCGGCTCTCGGGGGCCTGCCCAAAAAACAAGCGGTTGAAAAAATCCGCGAGGTGGAGGAATTGGACCGTGGCCTTTACGGAGGTCCAATCGGCTGGCTAGATTACCAAGGCAACGGTGAGTTTGCGGTAGCCATTCGCTCTGGATTAATTCAGGGGAATGAAGCATCCCTTTTCGCCGGCTGTGGAGTGGTGGCTGATTCCAATTCTGAAAGCGAATATTTGGAAACCGGCATAAAATTTAGACCAATGCTTAGGGCATTAGGGGGGAACTAATGTGACTCATCAACAATCGTTAACTGCCTATCTTGGCGCTTTTTCAGCTGAACTTGTTCACTCTGGTATTAAAGATGTGGTGATTAGTCCAGGGTCGAGGTCGACACCAATGGCAATGGTCTTTGCCCAACATCCCGATTTAAACATTCATATTCATGTGGATGAACGATCATCTGCCTTTTTTGCTTTGGGTATAGCCAAAGCATCCAACCGTCCTGTTGCTCTCCTATGTACATCAGGAACGGCATCGGCAAATTATTATCCAGCCATTATTGAAGCCAAGTATTCACGGGTACCGTTAATTGTGCTGACGGCTGACCGCCCCCATGAACTCCGTGAGGTTGGGGCACCCCAAGCCATTAATCAGATTGAGCTGTACGGCAAGAATGTGAAATGGTTTGCCGAGATGGCGCTGCCAGAGGAAAATAATGAAATCATCCGGTATGTGAGAACGGTCTGTTCGAGGGCTGTTGCTGTCGCTTCCCAAGCCCCAGCAGGTCCTGTGCACTTGAACTTTCCGTTTCGCGAGCCGCTGATTCCAAAAATGGATGAAAATCTTTTTCACCTTCAAGAGCGTCCGCAAGGCTATGTGAAGACCCGCAATGGGGAATTGACCATAAGTGATGCGGACTTCAAAGAAATAGCTGATCAACTCCAAGGGAAGAGAAAAGGCATTATTGTTTGCGGTACAATAGTTGACCATGAATTTGCTCATGCGATAACAAAGTTATCTAAAGTGTTAAAGTTTCCAATCATTGCCGACCCGTTGTCCCAGCTGCGGAGCGGAAACCATGATCAAAATAACATTATTGACACGTATGATACTTTTTTACGTAATCCTGATGCAAAAGCGTTCCTGAAGCCGGATGTCATTTTAAGATTTGGCGCAATGCCGATATCTAAGGCATTGACCATATTCATCAAAGAAAATCCAGAAGCGGAACAGTATGTGGTGGATGGCGCGGGTGGATGGAGAGACCCTGCTCTACTATCTACGGATATGATCTTTTGTAATGAAACATTATTCTGTAAAAAAATCTTGGACTATGCCGGAATCAAGGATGATACAGAATATTTACTGAAATGGAAAAAGCTAAACGAACTGGTGAAGCAAGGAATGACTCAAATGAGGGATATTACTGATTTGAGCGAGGCCAAGCTATTTTATCAATTAGCCGATATGATTCCTGATGAAGCCGCCCTTTTTGTTGGAAATAGTATGCCAATCCGTGATTTGGATAGCTTTTTTCTTAATAATCCCAAATCGATAAAGGTGTTTGCCAACAGGGGAGCCAATGGAATTGATGGAACGATTTCAACGGCAATTGGATCAGCTATTTATTGTAGAAAAATGTATTTGGTCCTCGGGGATTTGACGTTTTTTCACGATTTAACCGGACTCCATATCGCCAAGCGGTATGGAATTGATATTAACATCATTTTAATCAACAACAATGGCGGCGGAATCTTTTCTTTCCTTCCACAATCGGAACACCCGGAGCACTTTGAACTTTTGTTTGGTACTCCACTTGATATTGAATTTAGTCATGCGGTTAAAATGGTCAATGGTTATTATGCCAAGATTCAAGATTGGGATCATTTCAGGACGGAAATGGCTCAATCACAAGATTCCCATGGAATAAAAGTGTTTGAAGTCGTTACTAACAGGGAAAAGAATCGGGAAGAGCACCGCGAATTTTGGAATACGGTTTCCCAGGAAATATCGAATTTTGTCAATGGAGACCCTTCATGATTGTTCCGATTCAAGACATTACCTATCATATGGAGGTCTGTGGCAAGGGTTCACCATTGGTCATGCTGCATGGGTTTACAGGCGATTCATCGACATGGACTCCATATTGCGACAGTTTGGGAAAGAGTCATCAATTAATGATCCCTGACATTATCGGACATGGGAAGACAAAGGCCCCTTGCGGCATAGAACATTATCATATTGAAGAGGCTGCCTATCAACTAAACTTGCTTCTTGACCAAATGGATATTGATAAGGCCGATTTAATCGGTTACTCGATGGGCGGGAGGCTCGCCCTCACCTTTGCCATATTATATCCTGAGAGAACAGGAAAGTTGGTTTTAGAAAGTGCCTCTCCCGGCCTAAAAACAGAAGAGGACAGAGAACTAAGGCGCAATAATGATGCAGGATTGGCTAAGCTTATAATGGAACAAGGAATAGAGGCATTTGTTAACTACTGGGAAAAAACACCTCTATTTCATTCGATGGAACAACTCCCTGTTGAGACCAAACTAAAGATAAGGGAACAACGGTTAAGGAATTCCGCTGAAGGATTGTCCCATAGTCTGCTTGGAATGGGAACCGGGTCACAGCCTTCCTGGTGGAATCAGTTGCAGGATATGACTTGTGAAGTGCTGCTGCTGACAGGGGAGAAGGATGTTAAGTTTTGCCGGATTGCTGAACAAATGCTTAAAGAATTAAAAAATGGCAAATGGATTACCATAGAACAAGCTGGTCATGCAATTCATGTGGAAGAAGCAGAAATATTTGGTACAATAATAAGGGACTTCTTGTCCAATAAACTTTAAGGAGGTAATTCATTTGGCAGTAGAATGGATTCCAGGACGTAAATATGATGAAATCCTATATGAAACTTATAATGGGATTGCCAAAATTACGATTAACCGTCCGCATGTACATAATGCCTTTACCCCAAAAACGGTGATGGAATTAATCGATGCGTTTTCCTATGCACGGGATGACTCCGATATTGGTGTGATCGTTTTAACTGGTGCTGGAGATAAAGCTTTTTGTTCCGGTGGCGACCAGAAAGTTCGCGGTCATGGCGGTTATGTCGGAGAGGACCAAATTCCTCGCCTAAATGTACTTGACTTGCAACGACTCATTCGTGTTATTCCAAAACCTGTCGTGGCAATGGTAAAAGGATATGCCATTGGCGGCGGACATGTCTTGCATGTGGTTTGCGATTTAACCATCGCCGCAGATAATGCTGTTTTTGGCCAGACCGGACCAAAAGTAGGCAGCTTTGATGCAGGTTATGGTTCTGGCTATTTAGCAAGAATTGTCGGTCATAAAAAAGCTCGGGAAATTTGGTATTTATGCCGTCAATATAATGCGCAGGAAGCACTTGATATGGGCTTGGTCAATACGGTTGTTCCATTGGAGCAAGTAGAAGATGAAACCATTCAATGGTGTGAAGAAATGCTGGAAAAAAGCCCAACGGCTCTTCGCTTCTTAAAGGCAGCGTTCAATGCGGATACAGACGGTCTAGCCGGAATTCAACAATTTGCCGGAGATGCGACCTTGCTTTACTACACAACGGATGAGGCAAAAGAAGGCCGCGATGCCTTCAAAGAAAAACGCAAGCCGGATTTCGGCCAATTCCCTCGTTTTCCTTGATTTACAGTTACTACAGCTTGATGGAACCCATCAGGCTGTTTTTATATTATGAGGTGATAAAATGCAGCAAAATAGTATGCCCAATTTTTTAATCAAGCGCGCTTTTTTAACCCCCGAGCGTGTAGCGGTGTATTTTAACGGACAAGCCACTACCTTCAGGGAACTATATGAACATTCCATAAAAACGGCTGGCCGACTGCAGGTGCTTGGGGTCAAAAAGGATCAATTTGTTGGGGTTCTATTGAAGAACCACCTAAACACAGTTGTTGCATTATTTGCCCTGCAGATTCTAGGCGTAAAGGCTGTCATTTTAAATAATCGGTTAACTGAAGCGGAACTGATTTGGCAATTAAAGGACTCAAATTCCTCATTTTTATTAGTAGATGACACCTTTTCTGAGATACAGTTATCAATTAAAAGTGAGCTTGAAGAATTGCCAACCGTCACAGTTTCCCAGTTAGCTGACATTGAACCGGCTGAACCGTGCATCCAAGAGGAAATTAGTCTAGAGGATATTTGCACGATTATGTACACCTCCGGAACGACAGGGCATCCCAAAGGTGTGATGCAAAGTTATGGTAATCACTGGTGGAGTTCAGTAGGTTCGGCTTTGAATTTGGGAATATCAGAAACTGACATCTGGTTGTGCTCTGTGCCGCTATTCCATATCAGCGGGTATTCAATATTAATGCGCTCCGTGATATATGGGATGCCGATGGTCCTCCATGAAAAATTTGATGTGGAAAATACAATAATCGATATTGCAGAAAAGGGTGTCACAATGATGTCTGTGGTCAGTACAACGCTTACTAGAATCGTGAACGCACTTGGAGACAAGCGTCTTCCGGACCGGTTTCGTTGCATGCTGTTGGGCGGAGGACCTGCACCCTTGCCGCTGCTGGAGGCTTGTGTAAAAAAAGAGATTCCGGTTTTCCAAACGTATGGCATGACAGAAACTGCCTCGCAAATTGTCACACTTTCTCCTGAATATAGCATAAGGAAACTAGGTTCGGCCGGGAAGCCATTATTTCCTTCGGAAATCAAGATTGTTCTCGAAAATGGGAAGAGGGCACAAGCCGGGGAAGCAGGAGAAATCGTCGTAAAAGGCCCTAATGTAACAAAAGGCTACCTGCATCGACCCGAGGCCACCCAAGAAAAAATCCAAAATGGCTGGCTTCGTACGGGGGACATGGGCCTTATCGACCAAGATGGATTTTTGTTTGTCCTCGACCGGCGTTCCGACCTCATTATTTCAGGTGGGGAGAATGTTTATCCTGCTGAAATTGAAGCCGTGCTGTTATCCCATCCTGATATTGAAGATGCCGGGGTAACAAGTCAAGAAGATGAACAATGGGGACAGGTTCCTATTGCTTTCATTGTAAGATCCGCCCAATCCATTCTCTCCAAAGCGGACCTTCAAGCATTTTGCCGAAATCAATTGGCCAAGTACAAGGTTCCTAAACAGTTTTATTTTGTTGATCGGCTGCCAAGGAATGCCTCCAAAAAACTGCTGCGCAGAACCTTGAAAGAATGGTTGAATGAGGGAAGGGTATAGGATGAAAATTTCTTCAATTGATTTGTTTGTTATTAAAATGCCGCTTAAACAACCTTTTGTGACCCATTTGGGGGAAGTAACGGGGCGGGAAGGGCTTATTGTAAGGGTGTTAGATAGGGATGGATCTGCTGGGTACGGAGAAGGGGTTGCATTTTCATCGCCATGGTATACCGAAGAAACCGTGGCCACCAGTATGCACATGCTGGGTGATTTCTTGATTCCATTACTGCAAAAACAGCCGATTGGCCATCCAGAACAGGTTACAAAACTGTTTCACTCGGTAAGAAGGAATAATATGGCCAAGGCGGCAATTGAGACTGCACTGTGGGATTTATTTGCCAAACAGCACTCGGAATCACTGGCGCAAACAATTGGCGGCACTGCGGAAAGGATTCCTTCAGGAGTAGTAGTTGCAACTGATTCGATGAAGAAAGCGCGGGAGCAAATTGAGCAATATCTTGCTGACGGGTACAAGCGAATTAAAGTAAAAATTAACCCTGTTATGGATTATACCTTTTTATCAGAAATTAGGCGCCTTTATCCGGAGTTGCCAATCATGGCAGATGCTAATTCCGCTTATACATTGAAAGATATCGACCGTCTAAAAGCGCTTGATGAGCTGAATTTGCTGATGATTGAACAGCCATTGGCATACGATGATCTGATTGAACATGCCATGTTGCAAAAACAAATTAAGACGCCTATTTGTCTGGATGAGAGCATTGTCAGTTTTGAGGATGCCCGAAAGGCCATCGAATACGGGAGCTGTAAAATCATTAATATAAAAGTAGGCCGTGTAGGCGGCATAAATGAGGCAAAGCGGATTCACGATTATTGTTATGAAAAAGGCATACCGGTATGGTGCGGCGGCATGATTGAATTCGGGATATCCCGGGCACATAACATAGCTCTAGCTTCCATGCCAGGTTTTACGATTCCGGGGGATATCTCTGCATCCAATCGATTCTGGGATGAAGATATCATATCTCCGGAGGTTACAGTAGAAAACGGCATGATAGCTGTTCCTACAACACCAGGGATTGGTTATGAAATCAACAGCAAGCGTCTAGAGCAGACCCTGATACACAAGAAGACTTTCACGTTTTAAAAGGGAACCAGCTATGAAGCTGGTTCCCTTAAGATTATATGCTAATAATAGTTATGATAAATCTACAGGTTCAAACGTTTTGCAGTCCGTCTCTCTGATGGTATCGGCCGTTTCACCAGTATGGGAGACAACATAGATTTGGTCAGCGCTGCATTGATTTCCTTCAGCCCAAAATGTGCAATTGTTTACTTCACATAGAACATCTTTAGCCATTTTTGTATCACTCCTTGGTATGGGATACAACAATAGCTTGTGAAGTTTGTGGCAAAACCATTCCTGTCATTATAAGGGAGTCCTATTTTTTAGAGCCAGAGACTTTTCCTTGCCTTAGGTAGCGTTTGTCATTCATAAACAAACTCCAAAAGTAGACAAAGCCTGGGAACAAAATGGCAAAAGCGACGATGTAGGTAATAAAAATCGCCCGAAAGGAATTAGGATCCGTAAATGCTTCATGAATGGTGACTTCCGGATAAACGATATATGGTAAATGAGCTTTTCCATAAACATAACTCGCTGCTAAATACTGCGCTGTAATGGCAATAACAGATAGACGCGGCCGCCCTTTTACATTTCTTCCGGGTGAGGGGAGAAAAAGACCGAGACCACCTAGCAAGAACAACGCTAATGACAAATATAGTACAGGTAAATCGTCCATCATTTTTTTGTAAATCCAGGCATCTTCGGCTTTAAGAGTAAACATGATAAGAAAAGCCATTACTAATGAAACAGGTCCTATCCAGAGGGCATCCCGGCGATAAATTTGGTATGCCTCAAATTCCTCTGATGCCTTTGAATAGTCAGCCAATAATAAGGAAGAAAGGAACAGGGTACTCGTAATGGCAAACCCAAAGAAAGCATACTCATTTGGGCTTGTAAATAATCCAATTAAATCTAAAGTCTGCTTGGAGTCCGTTATATCGACAAAGTTTCCGTGAGTGATGGGCAATACACTAATAAGCAGTCCAGGGATGATAATCCCACATATTCCGGAAATGTAGGTAAGTGGCTTTCTGTATTCCTGTACGATGTTTGAAAAAACTAAAAAGGCACTGCGAATTGCTAACAGCAACAGAATGAGAGACCCCGGAATTAACAAAATGGTTCCGAGCGTATAGGCTCCTTTTGGAAAAAGGCTATAAACGGCTACGACCAATGCCACAATGAATGTATTCGTAACCTCCCAGGTGGGGGATAGGTACCGGTTGGCAATATTGGTGGCCCCTGTCTTTTTTCGATTAATATAAAACATTGACCAAAATCCGGCGCCAAAATCCATCGTTGCCATTACGGCATAAATAAATACAAACCCCCAAAGTACGGTTACCGCTAAATAAGCATCCAGCATACTGTTACACCTCTTTATGAATTCGAGTTAAATAGAGGTACCCCTTTTTGCTCCGCGCGATTCAGGTCATCGATTACGGTATTTTTCTTAAAATAATAACGCAATACAAATAGGACAGCCACGGCTAAAATTACATAAACGATTGCAAATAGGATAAATAAAATCCCAAGATTAGCAGCGGTTGTAACCGAATCCTTAGTAGAGAGGGTTCGGTAAATCGTCCACGGCTGCCTTCCGGTGCAGGCAAAAATCCAGCCAAACTCAATGCCTAAAATGGCGAGTGGGCCGGAGACTACATATAGCCACATGAGCCACTTGGGAAACCTGTCCCTCTTAAAAAATTTTCTGATAAATAGACCTAAAAATGAAATGAGGATAAGCAAGGAACCAACACCTACCATGGCATTAAATAAGGTATGGATAAACAGTGGCGGCCATTCCTCCTCAGGAAATTCATGGAGTCCCTTGACAACAGTATCAAATCGATTTCCTGATAAAAAGCTAAGCGCCCACGGAACTTCAATTCCCCATTTGACGGATTCGGTTTCCTTGTCTGTATAGCCGCCGATAGTAAGCGGGGCATAAGATTGCGTTTCAAACAGTCCTTCCGCTGCAGCAAGTTTTTCCGGTTGGTATTTATGAAGATATTGAGCGGATTCATGGCCATTTAAGGCTGTCAGCAACGAGAATATCCCGCCAATTACCAGACTTAACATTAATGCTTTTTGATGAAACCGATAAATCCTCGATCCAGCCTCTGCCTTTAACATTTTGTATGCCGAAACGGTCGTTACGATAAAAGCCCCTGTCATATAAGCCGATAAAGAGACATGGCCTGCAGTGACAAAAAAGCTTGGGTTGAAAAAGGCGGCCCATGGGTCCACATCGGTAATTTTTCCGTTTTCGATTCGAAACCCAGTCGGAGTTCCTTCAAAGGCATGGACATTCGTAATTAACACAGCAGAGCTAAGCGCTCCTATGGCTACAAAAATCAAGCTGGCAATCCTCATCCACGGAGCTATCCGTTCTGCAGCATAAACGTAAATGGACATAAATAAAGCCTCGATGAAAAAGGCATAAATCTCAATTTGAAAAGGAAGAGCCATAACTTTTCCTATGACTTCCATGAATCCGGGCCAGAGTAATGACAATTGCGTCCCCGCAATCGTGCCTGTAGGAATGCCTACTCCCAATAGGACAGCAAACGCTTTTGTCCATCGTTTTGCCATGACTACATATTCAATATCCTTTGTTTTTTGATAGCGCAATTCGGCCATTAGCATCATAAACGGCAAGCCTACTCCAATAGTCGCAAAAATAATATGAAAACCCATGGTTGTGCCAAATAAACTCCGGGCAATCAGTAAATCATTCATTCCGCCATCTTCCTTTCTACAACTAATCCCCCTTAGTGTTAGCATTATTAAGTACAATATGTAAAATTTTCCTCATGGGACAATAAAAAACCTCCCGGGTCGGGGAGGCGTATTAATCATTTAGAGCCTTATCCAAGGTATTAAGATTGTGTTCCATTAAGGTAAAATACGTTTCTTTCTTGTTGATTTCATCTTTGGTTAAAACGGCAAGGTTATGAATCGGCAAGGAGCGGGCGCCAATTTCTTTTTGGATGACTTTCCCTAATCGTGATTGCACATTCTGTTCAAACAGAATATAATGCAGCCCTTCCTGGTCAGCCGTGGCAGCAATTTTCTCAAGCTGTTTTTGTGTGGGTTCATTTGTGGTTGATAACCCTGAGATACTGAGCTGCTCTATCCCGTATCGCTGCTCCCAATACCCAAAAGCCGCATGAGTCACGATGACTTTCTTATGTTTTGCTTGGGAAATAGTCGTCTCAAACTGATGATTCAGGTCGTCTAATTCTCCCGCCAGTTTTTGGTAACGGTCATTGAAATATTCTTTGTTATTAGGCATCTTTTTTATGAGTGAGTCACGGATTACAGCGGCCATTTCTTTGCAATATACCGGATCCAGCCAGACATGGGGGTTCACATTATGGCCATGTTCATCGTCCTCACTGTCATCGGAAGCTGCAGACGTATTCTTTGGCAGTTCAAGCCGGTCTGCCACGGGCACCATGGTGACATTTTGGTTCTTTAATGTATCCTTTGCCGATTGCACAAAGCCTTCCAGTCCCAGACCGATGTAGAAAAATAAGTCAGCATCCGCCAACTTCATCATATCTTTTTGTGATGGCTCAAAGGTATGTTCATCAGCACCTGGAGGGTAAACGGTTTTTACGTCAACGTATTTACCGCCGATCTGTTCAGTGAAGTATTGAAGGGGATAGACAGTTGAATATACAGTTAATCCATTCTTGCTTTCTTTTGTGGTCCCTTCATCCTGTGCACAGGATGACAAAAAGAAACTGAATGGTAAAATAAGCGCCAGCAAGAGAATAAGTCTTTTCATAAAGAACTCCTTAATTTCCTTAGTTAGTAAAGCGTAAAAGATTATCGACTTTGGGAAATGCCTTTCTTATAAATCGGATTTATTACGATTTATTTTCGAAAAATTTTTAATTAAATATACGCTAATACGGAATCATTCCGATTTCCTTTGTATCTTACAGGATAATAGGCTTAAATGCAAGTGGAAAAATTGTCTTTAGCCTGGGTTTTATGTATTCTTTATATAAAGGATGGAAGGGAGAGTTTGTATGGAACAAACTACTATATTAAAGGATATGCTGGACTTTAATAAAAAATTTGTGGATGACAGGGAATATGAAAAATATGAAACCACGAAATATCCGAATAAAAAGATGGTGATCTTGACTTGCATGGATACCAGGCTGCTTGAATTATTGCCAAAAGCGCTTAATCTGGGCAATGGAGATGCCAAATTAATTAAAAATGCGGGTGCGCTTGTCTCCCACCCATTCGGCAGCATTATGCGGAGTATTTTAATTGCGGTATATCAATTGCAGGCTAAAGAGGTGATGGTCATCGCCCATCATGACTGCGGGATGAACGGGTTGCACGCTGAACCGGTCATTTCAACGATGAAAGAGCGGGGAATAGCGGACGGAACCTTTCAAACACTTGAATATTCCGGCATTGACATTAAACAATGGCTGCATGGCTTTGATAACGTACAGGAAAGTGTTAAGCACAGTGTTAGCACAATCAAACAGCATCCACTGATGCCAAAAGGAGTTCCTGTTCATGGTTTGGTTATTGACCCCCATACAGGTAAGCTTGATTTGGTTGTGGATGGATATGACAGCTAATTTTTCTTTGGTTGATTCCGTTTCTCCGGAACCGGGTCTAGTCCGCCAGGATGAAACGGATGGCATTTTAAAATCCGTTTAACCGTCAGGTACCCGCCTTTTATGGCGCCGAACCGCTGAATAGCTTCCAAACCATAATGGGAGCATGTGGGATAAAAACGGCATGTTGGCGGTTTTATGGGTGAAATCACAACCTGGTAAAAACGAATTAGGCCGATAAAAAATTTTTTCAGCATGGTCAAACTCACTTCCTCTTCTCTCTAAGATACCATATCAAAGGGTTTCCGTCTAAAACGGAAAGATTTGAACGGATGAAAAATGGCTGAATTTATAGTATGATAGAGATTAGATGTGAAAAGGAGTGATTGAGATGCCTTCAGTTGAAAGCTTTGATCTAGACCATAATGCCGTTAAAGCTCCGTATGTCAGACATTGCGGCGTTCATAAGGTCGGCAGTGACGGCGTTGTTAATAAATTTGATATCCGTTTTTGCCAGCCGAATAAACAATCGATGAAACCGGATGTCATTCATACATTGGAACACTTGCTGGCGTTTAATATTCGCAAGCATGTCGAAAAATTTGGCCATTTTGATATTATTGATATTTCGCCAATGGGCTGCCAAACCGGTTATTACCTGGTTGTCAGTGGGGAGCCATCCGTAAGAGAAATTATTGATCTATTAGAAGATACAATGAAAGAGGCCCTTGAGGTCACTGAAATCCCAGCAGCTAACGAAAAGCAATGCGGTCAAGCTAAACTCCATGATTTGGAAGGGGCCAAGCGGCTGATGCGCTACTGGCTGGAGCACAGCAAAGAAGAGCTTGAGCAGGTATTTGCCTAATAATATAAAAAAACTCGCCTCAGGCGAGTTTTTTTTATACATTCTTATTTTGCTGGTCCTCACTTGTTTCTTGGCCGGCATATTGGTTATTTTCGATCGGGTCAACCGTATGCTTGTAGGAATAAGCTTTGGATGTTGTTAAAACTGCCAGTAACAAAACGGCCAATACAATAATTACACCCACGACTAAAATGATGTACATGCCATCTCCCCCTTTTACCCATATTGTAACATGATTCCTAATTCTGTGATGAAAAGAAAAGGTGTCCGCACTCATACATTTTTGAGCGGGACACCTAATGGGTGACACGATTCTTCGCTATGTACATTAATGAATATTGCGGGGGTAATAAGTGGAAATGCGCTGTTGGCCATAGTTTTCCTGTGCAAACTTCCCTTTTAAGCTTTCAATTAAATAAATCCCCATTAAATTATATAGCTCCTGCTTATCCATATCTTGGATTAAGGCAAGTAGGTCTCCATGGGACATCTCCTCGAGAAAGGCAAAAGCCAGCATGTCGATATCTTCTTCATCGCCGGTCAGTTTATTACGGTACATCTCGTATAATTCATCCACTAACTTCATTTCGTTCACCTCCCCGTCAAATAATTTTTTATCTCCTTAATGTCTCCACCAAAAGGAAATTCATAAGTGTGAAAATTAACTGAAAAGTCTGTTATCTTTGTAGTGTATGATTATTATATATTAATCATTTCTAAAAAATGTATCGAAATTTGACAAAGAATAATTTTTATTTATTTGTGAATTACTATTAAAAAGGGGATGAGTGATTTTATGGAACAGAAGCAGACCTATTATGTCGATGTAGGAACCGGTGAGATTTCCCAGAGCTCTACCGCTTCCACGTGGAGCTATAAAATTCAAGCTACCGACGATGAGATAACGGAACTTCGTGAATTATTCAATCAAAACTATTCTACAGAATGGCAGAATTTCTTTAGGGCACATGTCCCATATGTCCAATATCATTATGACCGTGAAAATGATGAATACGACGGAAGAATCCAGCAAATTTACGGAATGCTGTATAAACTGGGTGATCATGAGGCACAAAAACATATAGAGACCATGAATATTTTGCCACAGCAGTTTTAGAAACAGGAAATCCACTCTATAGGGTTTCCTTTTTTTCGTTTATAATGAGGGTATCATAATTGTGAGGGGTTATCATGGATTTTTTCGATTTTTATGGAAATCAGGTAGAACTGCAATTTTTCCCAAACGCTTTTACTGAAGAAGCGAAACATGTTTTAGTTATTTGCCAATATGGCGAAGAATGGCTTTTAACCAACCACAAAGTCAGGGGGCTTGAATTTCCTGGCGGGAAAAGGGAACCTGGAGAAACACTCGGAGAGGCGGCCAGGCGGGAGGCTTACGAAGAAACAGGGGCTGTTTTGGATCAGCTAACCTTTCTGGCAGAATATAAAGTTACAGATGAAAAAGAAAGTTTTGTCAAGAGGGTGTTTTGGGGAAAGGTCCAACGCTTGGAAAAAAACGCTGGCTATTTTGAAACAAATGGGCCAGTAACCATTAAAGGGGATCTCCTTAAGTTCCGGTTTGAGGACGGTTATAGTTTTATCATGAAAGACCAAGTGGTTGAGGCTTGTTTAAAGCGGATCCGGGAGTTTCAAAATAAAGAAAACTCGCCGATTGACGAGTCCTAAAAGAGCGGAGACAGAGGCGTAGTGTCGAAAGGCACAGATTCTCGACTGGGATGCTGATGCTTCGAAGCTTTCCTAAGTGCACATATGCCTGACAGGAAAAGTTTCATACTTTCCATCGGCCAAAAAAGAATAGCAGAAAGACGTTTTCGGTCCATCTGCTACTCTTTAATCAATCTCTTCTCCAATAAATCAACAAGTTGATACATAATCGTGGCGAACACGGCAATCACCAAGAGAGATAGGAACACAAGTGTAAAATTAAAAACTTGGAAGCCGTAAATGATCATATATCCCAGCCCACGGGAGGAAACGAGGAATTCCCCTACCATCACACCGACCCATGAGAGTCCCACATTCACTTTCAAAGTGGAAATGATCGTCGGGAAGCATGCCGGCAATATCGCCTCTTTAAAGCACTGGAACCGGGTTGCCCCGAAGGTTTGCAAAACCTTTAAATAATTTGGATCCACCTCTTTAAATGAGGTATACACCACAATGGTGGTGATAATAACGGAGATGATCGCACCCATCGTGATAATGGACGGATAGCCCGGCGTCAAAGCAACAATGAGAACGGGACCTAAAGCCACTTTAGGCATGGCGTTTAAGATGACAAGGTACGGATCAAGGATTTTTGACAGCATCGGTGACCACCAAAGAATCGCCGCCAATATCGTACCCGACAGCGTCCCTAAGATAAAGCCAAGAATGGTTTCTGTCAGCGTGACACTAAGGTCGGTTATCAAGGACCCATCCTGTATTTTAGTCAAAAAAAGATCCCAAATTTTTGACGGTGAACTGAAAATCAGCGGGTCAATCCATTGATTCCGGCTAAAAATTTCCCAGCAGGAGAAAAAGACCAAAAAGATTATCGCTTGGTAGAAGCGTACCCATCTTTTCTGAACTTTTAAAGAATGGAGATAATCTTTATGAAGAAGTTCGACGGGCTTATTATCTCGGTTCAAGGGACTCCAACTCCTTCCATATGGTTTGGAAAATCGCTTGATAGGCTTCATGATTTCTGGCTTCAAAAGGTGACAGCTTCCGAACTTCTTCCGGCACATCAAATATTTTATAAATCTTGCCGGGCTTTGATGATAACAAGATTACCCGGTCGCTCATGGCGATGGCCTCGCCGATATCATGGGTGACTAAAATCGCAGTTTTCCCGAAATCAACCAGTGTTTTGGAAACTAAATCTTCCAGTTTCAGTTTGGTCTGGTAGTCCAGGGCAGAGAACGGTTCATCGAGCATCAACAGTTTTGGTTCCGTTGATAATGTTCTGACAAGGGCTGCCCGCTGTCTCATTCCGCCCGATAATTGTTTGGGCAGCTGTTTTTCCACCCCGCCCAGTCCAATCTGGTGAAGCAATGACAAAGCCGAGGCTTTTGTATGATCGTTCAATTGGTTTGAGAGTTTTAAACCAAGCAGGATATTTTCCTCAATCGTTTTCCATGGGAAAAGATAGTCCTGTTGCAGCATATAGCCGATATCATTATTTGCGGGAGTAACGGGTTTTCCTTGCAACAATACTTTCCCTTGTGTCGGTTTCAGTAAACTGGAAAGGATGGAAAGTAACGTCGTTTTTCCACAGCCACTTGGGCCAAGGAGGGAGACAAATTCCCCCTCCTCAACAGTAAATGAAATATTGGAGAGAGCCGTGGTGGCGGTGTCTTTCGTGAAATAGGTGTGATGAATGCCTTGAACCTGCAAAAAGCTCATAGGACGGACTCCCTTTCCTTTTTATTTTTTCATGACCGTCTCGGCGAATTTTGTATCCACCAAGGTTTTATAGTCTGCTTTTTTTGGAAGTTCACCTGCTTCGTCCATGATATTTTGCAGGTTGTTCCACTCTTCTTCGTCGAGAATTGGGTCAGTGGCAAAAGAACCTTGGCTTTTATAACGTTCAACCACTGTTGTCATGATTTCTAAATCCGTATCAGGAAAATAGGGCTCGACGGCCTTGGCAATTTCCTCGGCGCTATGGGAATCCACCCATTGCTGTGCCTTGTAAACCGCCCTGGTGAACTTTTCCACAGTATCCTTATTCTCCGTCATATAGCTCTTTTTGGTCATGAACGTGGTATAAGGAACATGGCCTGATTCTTTCCCGAAAGAAGCGACAATATGGCCTTTGCCTTCTTTTTCAAAAATGCTGGCTGTCGGTTCAAATAATTGGACAAACTCACCGGTGCCCGAGGCAAAAGCGTTGGCGACATTGGCAAAATCTATGTTTTGAATTAAATTTAGATCGTTTTTCGGATCAATTCCATGCTTTTTCAACACAAATTCACCAACCATTTGCGGCATTCCGCCTTTTCGCTGTCCGAGAAAGGTCGTTCCTTTTAATTGGTCCCACGTAAAGTGATCGATTTTTTCACGGGAAACCAAGAACGTTCCATCGGTTTGGGTTAATTGGGCGAAATTAATGACTGGATCATTTGAGCCTTGGGCGTAGACATAAATCGATGTCTCCGAACCGACAAGCGCCACATCGGCTCCTCCGGAAATCAAGGCGGTCATTGTCTTATCCCCGCCGGGTGTCGTGGTAAGGGTAACATCCAGCCCCTCCTCTTTAAAAAATCCTTTTGCCAAGGCGACATATTGCGGCGCATAAAAAATTGACCGGGTTACCTCAGCGATCCGAACCTTTTCTAGTTTCTTCGGTTCATTGGCAGAATTGTTATTGTTATTACATGCTACTAATGCGAACAGGAATATGGCGATAAGCAAAAAGGAGAAACTGAACTTTAACATCCTCTTCATAAAATAAACCTCCTTTATCTGGGCTGATTGCCTATGATAATTTATGAAGAAGGGCGAAATGTGTGAATGCCCAGTTCCAGATTTTTTGCAAATCGATATTAAAAAATATCGTATTAACGACATACTTATAAAGGATTGAAGTGAAATTGTCGTTAATAACGCCTGCTAAAAAAGAAGAACGGGAAGAATAACTGCGAAAGCCAAGCCACATGGAGCTAAATTGAACATTTTAGCCAAACTAGAAAAAAGGAAGATAATCATGAATGAATTGAACGGGACCATTATACATAGACAGCAATTTCCCTCTCCAAACCCAAATGTAAAATTAACCTTGATTACCTACCTGTCTGATGGTCTGAGGGTCAAAGGGATGCTGGCAGAACCTAAAGAAATAGATACCCATGACGGATTTCTTTATTTGCGGGGAGGAATTAAAAATGTTGGTAAGGTTCGCCCGGCGAGGATTGCCCAGTTTGCCCAGGAAGGGTTTATTGTCTTCGCCCCGTTTTATCGGGGAAACCAAGGCGGCGAGGGCAATGAAGACTTTGCCGGGGAAGACAGGCAAGATGCTTTCGCCGCCTTCCTGTTGCTAAAATCACTTCCCAAGATAAAGAAAATCCATATTTTTGGGTTCTCCCGTGGAGGTGTCATGGCCTTATTAACAGGAATTGAGTTCCCCGATGCAGCCTCGGTTGTTACTTGGGGAGGTGTTTCGGATATGGAACTTACCTACCAAGAACGAAAGGATTTGCGCCGGATGATGAAACGGGTGATTGGCGGCTCCCCAAAAAAATTCCCTGAACAATATGAGAGCCGAACCCCGCTTTATCAAATAGACAAAATCGGTGCTCCTGTATTAGTTATTCATGGAGTATACGATCACAATGTATCCGTGGAACATGCCTATCGTTTGGAGAAAAGGCTAAAGGAGCTGAACAAACCTGTGGAGTGCTGGTATTTTTCCGGGTTTACTCATTATTTTCCGCCGGAAACTAATCGGAAAGTGGTAAAGGAATTATCGATGTGGATGAAAAAACATAGCAAATAATGGTAATATAGAAGTATAAACTGCAGAGGAGCGATTGATATGGGGATGCCTCTTGAATTAAATACCCTCATTGTAACAAAAGGAAATGAGTACCGGATTGAAGAAAACACATTCCAATTAGTGAAACAGGGTTACAGACTCTATCCAATCGAAATTCCTGTGGAAGTCAGAAAAACCTTGGATGGAAACTCGAACGGAATGGCCATCATAAAAAAAGTGGTTTGGGAAAACAATACAACTACCGTAACGTATCAACTGGTCTCTTTGAATTCGACCAATTAAGCAGGTGAAAATACCTGCTTTTTTTCTTTTTGCAAAAAGTGTAATAACTTGCTTGCTTAGTCGTCTTATCTATAGAAAAACAAATGTTGGATAGGGGGGGGACGGTTGGAACGGACCCATTTGATAGAAAATTGGTTCATCGAATATGAAAAGGATGTGACCAATTATCTTGTTTATTATACCGGTTCCCGGGATGTAGAAGATTTAGTCCAGGAAACCTTTTTAAGGGCATTTCGAGCATTCAGCCAGTACAAAAAAGAAGCAGCACCCAAAACGTGGCTGATATCCATCGCGCGCAACACCGCGATAGATTTTTATCGAAAAAAATCGGTTTGGCAGAAGCTAAAGGAACGCCTCGACCAGGAAAATCCGATAACGAACGATACTCATACGGAGATGAAACTCCTCAGAAAGCTGGAGTATGAAAGACTGTACGAAGCCATCAATGATTTAAAGCCCAATTATCGTGATGTGGTCCTGTTAAGAGGTATAGCGGAGCTTTCATCTTTAGAAACAGGGCAGGTGCTTGGCTGGACTGAAAACAAAGTCAATGTCACTTTTTTTCGGGCCGTGAAAAAATTAAATGAAAGGCTGAAGGAGGGGGAGTACTTTGAACAATTTATCGGATAAAGAATTGCTCGATATGATGACCGATTTCCCTAAGCATGAATTGGATACAAATCAGCGGATAAATATATTAGAAACATTAAATAAGGCAGGACGACAAAAGCCAAAAAGACACATGAATTTACACAAACTTGGCGCCATTGCCGCATTGTTCATCTTGGCCATTGCCGCACCAATCCTTTATTATGAAACTACCAGCAAGGAAATAAATTCAGCTTCCAGCAGCCTCACAAACACGTCAGAAGTAGAAAAGGGTGACTACTTTGCCCTTAACGATCACGGGGAAATCTTTTATGCGGACAGCAACTTTGGGATACCCAACAAAGTCAGTCTATTGGCACCAAAGGACTGGATTGCCAAGGACAGCAATTCAATTGCCAAAATGATGGTCTTCCTGTGGGGGGACTATGATAAAAATTTTGCAAATAAGAAGTTGACGGTCGAGGCCGTGCATGCAAAAACTGGTGTCAAAGAGGAGCTGGCCAACACGAAGCTGGCGGGACCAATGGATGGCGCCGACGCCCATGCTTTGACAAGCTTTAAGCCGTTCCCTTTTGCAGGTAAGTGGACTTTGCAATTTTCCGTTGCTGGAAAAAGTTTTGCTGCGTTTCCCATTTACGTGAAAGAACCGTATGTTCAGGCGGATAAATGGACCTTATTGATGTCACAGGAAGATCTGCATGCCGGTTTTTATGAAGATGTCCCTATTGAAGTAACTGGGGACAATCTTCCCGATCAAATTGAGTTGGAAGTATTCTCTCTGGAAACGGCTGAAGTGACCAAATTTACTTTCGGGGATAAGACGGAATATACAGCGACGGGGGGGACAAAGGTCGCCCAGTACACAGGAGATTTTCAAATCAAAAAAAGCGGAAAATATCGTTTTACAGTAGTGAACAGCTCTCAGGCGGTTGAAGTAAGAAAGCCCGTATCCAATTAAGATACGGGCTTTACTCATTACAGGACTGGTCCGCCTTTTTCAATCACATCAGCTTCCACGTTGGTGAATTTTTTGAAGTTTTCCCGGAATTTTTCGGCTAACTCTTTGGCTTTCACTTTAAAAGCAGCCTGGTCTGACCAGGTTTTGTTCGGCTGCAATACTTCATCAGGCACACCGGCAACATGCAGCGGTATATTTAACCCGAAAATTTCATCCTTAACCGTTTCCACATGGTTCAATTCCCCTTCAAGTGCTGCCTGGACCATTGCTCTTGTGTAGGAGAGTTTCATCCGGCTGCCCGTGCCATACACTCCACCGGTCCAGCCTGTATTGACTAGAAACACATTCACGTTATGTTCGAGTATTTTTTCGCCTAGCATTTTGGCATATCGAGTTGCCGGCAATGGCAGGAACGGAGCTCCAAAGCAGGTGGAAAAAGTGGCCTCTGGTGAGGTCACACCGCGTTCTGTTCCCGCCAGTTTCGAAGTGTACCCGCTAAGAAAATGGTACATGGCCTGCTCTCTAGTTAATTTTGTAATCGGGGGAAGCACGCCAAACGCGTCTGCTGTTAGAAAAACAATAGTATTGGGGTGTCCGGCAATGCTTGGCTGGACAATGTTGTCAATGGCTTCAATCGGGTAGGCAGCCCGTGTATTTTCTGTAAAGGCACCATCGTCATAATCCGGAACTCTGGAATCCTGGTCCATCACGACATTTTCAAGTACAGTGCCAAAACGGATGGCATTAAATATTTGCGGCTCTTTTTCTTCTGATAGATTAATGGTTTTAGCATAGCAGCCGCCTTCAATATTAAATACACCGCTTGACGACCAGCCATGTTCATCATCGCCGATCAGCCGGCGGTGAGGGTCGGCGGACAAGGTGGTTTTCCCTGTGCCGGATAAACCGAAAAACAGGGCGACATCCCCTTCTTTCCCGACATTGGCAGAACAATGCATGGAAAAAATATGATTTTCGGGAAGGAGATAGTTCATGACTGAGAAGATCGATTTCTTCATTTCACCTGCATATTCCGTGCCCCCAATTAGGACAACCCTGCGCTCAAAAGAAATCAGGATAAAGGCTTCCGAGTTCGTGCCATCCACTACAGGATTGGCTTTGAAATGAGGTGCGGAAATGACGGTAAATGGATTATCATGGGACACTAACTCATCCTCAGTAGGGCGTATAAATAACTGGTGGGCAAATAAATTTTGCCAAGCTAGTTCATTAATCACTTGGATGGGCAATTGTGATTTCTTATCGGCCCCGGCAAACCCTTTAAAAACAAAAATTTCTTGTTTTTGTTTCAAGTATTCGATGACCTTATGGTATAATTTAACAAATATTTCCTCCGATATGGGCTGATTCAACGAGGGACCCCAAGCGATTTTATCCTTTGTTGCTGGTTCGTTCACAATGAATTTGTCCCTTGGCGATCTCCCGGTGTATTTTCCGGTGGAAACGCAAACGGCACCCGTTGAAGTTAACTGTCCTTCCTTTCGTCTTAGAATCTTTTCGACTAATTGCGGGACGGATAGCTGGGTGTATACATTTTGGCCGGTTAACAAATTCGCTAATTCATCGGTAATATGAACTGAATTCATTGAATGAAACCTTCCTTTTTATATGTTTTTTTAAAACGGATTATAATTATTAAATAGTATAACATATTTATTGGAATAGTCTATACTAATAACAAAA
Organism: Neobacillus camarae; assembly: GCF_054950115.1. NCBI lineage: Bacteria > Bacillati > Bacillota > Bacilli > Caryophanales > Bacillaceae > Neobacillus > Neobacillus camarae. The sequence continues at coordinate 1,494,987 of NZ_JBUCKX010000002.1, forward strand.
AACAATTTGTATTATATATACTTTATTCTACGGTTTTAGCTAAAGTTATAACTTTGTTTGAAATTTTAAAAGGAATATTACATAAGAACTCATAAATGTTCTGGCGTTTTCGGCTATTTGTCTATGTTTTTAGCAGCAAGTTGCAAAAAAATTCATTGACTTTAATCGATCGTCCAGTTAACATTTTAATTTGAACGGATACTCTCTTATCCCGAGCTGGTGGAGGGACAGGCCCAATGAAACCCAGCAACCTGCAATCTAAGAAAACCTTTTTAAAGGATTTCTAGGCAAAGGTGCTAAACCTGTTGCAAGGCTTGGCCTTGAACGATAAGAGTGAAAGGCGCGCAAACATTTGCATTAACCTTTCCTCATAGGGAAAGGTTTTTTTGTTAGGCACAAAATAGTGCTGTTTTACATAACAAACTTACATAACTAATAAAAATCCCGTGTTTATTTCATACTACTAAGGGAATGAGTTCCGTATCAATTTGAGGTGAATTCCTGAAGGGACCGCCTCACGTTATTTCATATTTATAGGAGGAATTCAGATTGTCCACAAAACGCCGTTTGTTTACGTCTGAATCAGTTACAGAAGGTCACCCTGATAAAATCTGTGACCAAATTTCTGATTCCATTTTGGATGCTATTTTAGCAAAAGACCCTAATGCCCGGGTTGCAGCGGAAACTTCCGTTACAACAGGATTGGTGTTGGTGGCGGGGGAAATCACCACTTCGACCTACGTTGACATTCCCAAAATCGTCCGTGAAACGATTAAAGGGATTGGCTATAATCGTGCTAAATATGGTTTTGACTCCGAAACCTGTGCGGTTTTAACTTCTATTGATGAACAGTCACCAGACATTGCAATGGGTGTTAACCAAGCGCTGGAAGCCAGGGAAGGGCAAATGTCGGATGAAGAAATTGAGGCAATTGGCGCCGGGGACCAAGGATTAATGTTCGGATTTGCATGCAATGAGACAAAAGAGCTCATGCCTCTGCCGATTTCTTTAGCTCATAAACTTTCCCGCCGGTTAACCGAAGTCCGTAAAGAGGATATTCTTCCATATCTTCGCCCCGACGGGAAAACACAGGTTACGGTTGAATATGATGAAAACAACCAACCAGTACGGATTGATACGATTGTCATTTCTACGCAGCATCATCCGGAGATTTCACTGGAGCAGATTCAGCGTAACGTAAAAGAATATGTGATTAATCCGGTTGTTCCAAAAGAATTGATTGATGAAAATACAAAGTATTTTATTAACCCGACAGGGCGGTTCGTTATTGGCGGTCCGCAGGGGGACGCCGGTTTAACCGGGCGCAAAATTATTGTTGATACTTATGGCGGTTATGCTCGTCATGGCGGCGGTGCGTTTTCCGGTAAAGACCCGACCAAGGTTGACCGTTCCGCTGCCTATGCTGCCCGGTATGTGGCGAAAAATATTGTTGCAGCAGGTTTGGCTGACAAATGTGAGGTACAGCTTGCTTATGCCATTGGCGTGGCAAGACCAGTTTCCATTTCAATCGATACATTTGGTACCGGCAAGGTGAATGAGGATGTATTGGTTCAATTAGTGGAGAAGAACTTTGATCTTCGTCCGGCGGGAATTATAAAAATGTTGGATCTTCGCCGGCCAATTTACAAGCAAACGGCTGCATACGGACACTTTGGCCGTCCCGATTTGGATCTTCCTTGGGAACGGACAGATAAAGCGGACGCACTGCTGGGGCAGACGGAAGGATGTTAATAGGATGGGAGTTGCATAACAATGTAACTCCCATTTTTATTTTTCGTCTAATTCCAGTAAAGTATGGGGATTAAAGGAATAACATGTTTACAGGCACTCTCCGCAGTGAACAATGATAATACATTGCCAAGGCTCTTACGCTTCAAATTTTCCTTATGTTCACAGTTCCTTTTTTTAAAAAAAGTGGTAGTATAAGAGAGTATGTTTTTTTCTTGGCATCAAATTAAGATGAAGTAGGTGAGGTACATAATGTGTGGTTTTATTGGTTGTGTACACGACAAACCGCAAAGCTATAACGATGAGCAAATCGAACATTTTAAAAATATGAATGATATAATTACCCATCGCGGGCCGGATGACGATGGTTATTATTTTGACGAGCATGTCCAATTTGGTTTTCGGCGCCTTAGTATCATTGACATCGAAAGCGGGCATCAGCCGCTGACCTATGAGAATGAACGGTATTGGATTATTTTTAATGGCGAGGTTTATAACTACGTTGAACTGCGCGAGGAACTATTAAAGGAAGGTCTCTCCTTTGCAACAAGTTCAGATACAGAGGTTATTATTGCTTTATACAGCCACTTGAAGGAAAAAGCGGTTGATAAATTACGCGGGATGTTTGCTTTTGTCATCTGGGATAAGCAGGAACAAACCCTGTACGGTGCCCGGGACCATTTCGGCATCAAGCCATTCTTCTATATGGAAGACGGCGAAAAAACCTATTTTGCATCTGAGAAAAAGAGTATCCTACTGGCACTCGAAAATGATGTACTCGACTATGATGCCTTGCAGCAGTATTTGACATATCAGTTTGTTCCTGAACCGAACACATTATCAAAGGGAATTTTAAAACTGGAGCCGGGCCATTATTTTATCAAAAAAGTGGGCTCGCCCATGGAAATCAAACGCTATTGGAAAGCACATTTTAACCCGGTACAAAAATCCGAAGCCGAATATGTGAAGGAAATCCGGAATATCCTGTTTGATTCAGTAGAAAAACATATGCGCAGTGATGTTCCTGTCGGCTCTTTTCTTTCCGGGGGAATTGACTCATCCATTATCGCTTCTATCGCAAAAGAGTTTCACCCAGCGATTAAAACATTCTCTGTTGGCTTTGAACGCAATGGCTTTAGTGAGATAGATGTCGCCAAAGAAACGGCGGAAAAGCTTGGAGTTGAAAACATCAGCTATGTTATTACACCGGAAGAATATATGAAGGAAGTTCCGAAAATCATGTGGCATATGGATGACCCGCTTGCTGACCCTGCTTGTGTACCGTTGTACTTTGTGGCACGTGAAGCACGAAAACATGTAACGGTAGTCCTATCCGGTGAAGGGGCCGATGAATTATTCGGCGGCTATAACATTTACCGCGAACCGCATGACCTGCAGATTTTTAATAAAATCCCTCGGGTTGGAAAAACCCTGCTTAAAGGGATTGCCAATTTGATGCCTGAAGGAACCAAGGGCAAGAGCTTTATTGAGCGCGGTGTGACACCAATGGAAGAGCGCTATATCGGAAATGCGAAAATGTTCAGTGAGGATGAAAAACGGGATCTATTGAGTGTATATCGGGAAGGATTGAACTATACAGACGTTACCAAGCCCCTTTATCATGAAACCCGTGGCTACGATCCGGTTGACAGGATGCAGTATATTGATATCCACACTTGGATGCGTGGCGATATCCTGCTGAAAGCTGACAGAACAACAATGGCCCATTCCTTGGAGCTGCGTGTTCCTTTCCTTGATAAGGAAGTTTTTGAAGTGGCCTCGAACATTCCAAGCAGCTTAAAAACAGCTGCGGGCACGACCAAGTATATTTTACGCAAGGCAGCGGAAGGCGTCGTTCCTGATCATGTTCTGAACCGCAAGAAGCTTGGCTTCCCTGTCCCAATTCGCCATTGGCTAAAGGCGGAAATGAATGAATGGGCGAAAAAAATTATCCGGGAAAGCAACACGGACCATTTAATCAATAAAACTTATTTATTGAAATTGCTTGACGACCATTGTCTTGATAAAGCGGACAACAGCCGGAAAATTTGGACGGTTCTCATGTTCATGGTATGGCATCAAGTTTATGTTGAAGGTGTTTACTCATTTCAATCGGAAAATGAGAAAGTGTTAGAGACTTTAAAACATTAATTAAAAAAGCACCCTCGGGTGCTTTTTTAATTAGGAGCTGTTAAAACAATAAATTTGATCTTTTTAAGTCTGTTGATTAGAGCGGATAAACTCGACTCCTGAGAGAGTACGGGCGAGGATGCTCCCCGGCACGACCGGGGGCCGCTAAAGCTTCTTTCGCTGCAATCAACAGCCAAATTTAGCACAGCCTTTAATTAAAGTCGAGATATCGGTTATCCTTTTAAGGATTTATAATATTGTGCCTTCTCGGCATATTCGCGGACGATTCTTTCCATGTCTTTAATGTCTTCATCATTTAATTCTCTAATAACTTTTGCCGGTCTGCCAAACGCTAATGTATTGGGAGGGATTTTTTTTCCCTGGGGAACAAGGCTGCCTGCTCCGATAAATGCACCCTCACCAATTTCAGCTTGGTCCAATATAATGGAGCCCATACCGATTAAGGCCTTTTTTCTGATGATACAACTATGAAGGATGACCTGGTGTCCTATTGTCACTTCGTCTTCTAATAATAGCGGGTTGTTGGGACTTTGGTGTAAGATAGTATTATCTTGGATGTTGACCTTTTTCCCTATCCTGGTAGGGGCCACATCCCCCCTGATGACCGAGTTAAACCAGACACTGGATTGTTCGCCAATTTCAACATCACCGGTAACTGTCGCAAAATCAGCGATAAAAACGGAATCATCTATGACCGGATATTTTCCATGAAACGGATAAATCATTTAGGTTGCTCCTTTTTTATAGGATAAGAAAGTTATACTTTCTACCTTGGGAATTGGCCGGCTCAAAAGCGCCCTAGAGCTTAGTGTGCTTCGCTCTCCGATAAGTCAAGCACGAATGCGCCTGTTGGCTCTTCGTGTTTCCTTTAGCTAATCAGAATTTATTCCTTAAATTCCGAACGCATAAGTTCAACTACGCCTCTTTCTGCGCCTAGCGGCTTGCCACTCGGCGAGTTTTTACTTATCTCAGTTGGAGAGGTTCCACAAGGAAGGCTTCGGCTGCATAGGCATCGCACGAACAAAAAGCGTTAGCTTTTTGGAGGAGGCCTGTCGTAAGCTGACCAGGGCGCCTGCGCTTTTCTTAATAGATGATTTAATTGTATCGGAATTATTTGCTTATTGGCAAAAATTTTATCCAGACATGGATATACTGGAAATAACGATTAACCCAGGGGTCCGCGCAATATGGTAAAATACTAAAAAGATTCATACATGATTACTACTTTTCTAGGGGGAAACACAATGTGGAAGTGGGAAGCAGAAGGTGAAGCGAAGGCCGTTATCGTCATCGTTCACGGGGCAATGGAACATCACCGCCGGTACGGCTGGCTGATTGAAATGTGGCGATCATCAGGCTTTCATGTCATTATGGATGACCTTCCTGGCCAAGGAATGACCACAAGGGCCGGCCGTGGACATATTGATTCCTTTGATGAATACATAATCGCTGTAAATGATTGGATTGAGGCAGCATATCAATATGGGTTACCTGTATTTTTATTGGGCCACAGCATGGGCGGGCTCATATCCATTCGTCTTCTTCAGGAAAAACGGCTTAACCTTGCCGGTGTTATTTTGTCCTCGCCCTGCCTGGGACTTGTGAAACCTCCGTCGAGATTTCTGGATTTTATTTCCCGTGGATTAAATGTTATTTTTCCGTCCTTTCGGATTGACCCCAAGTTGACTATCGAAATGGCTACCAGGAACGAGGATGTCCGGGAGGCTGATGCCAATGACACGCTTTATGTGACCAAAGTTTCCGTCAGATGGTATCGAGAGCTTGCGGAGGCTATGAAACAGGCGTTTTTCCGTATTGAAAGAACCCAGGATGTGCCCATGCTAATCATGCAGGCAGGGGAAGATAAAATAGTAAACAAACGGACCGTGAAAGAGTGGTTTAATAAAGTTCCTTTAACGGAACAACGGTTCAAAGAGTGGCCAAAATGCTATCATGAAATCTTTAATGAACCAGAGCGTGAAGAGGTTTTTGAATATGCCAAAGATTTTGTTTATAGCCAAATAAAAGCCATTGGATACATTGTGTAGAAAGGTTGTTGTTTTCCATGAAGCCAGTTACCCTCATGTCCAGGGTATACCGCAAAATACTCCCGGCTGTCCATCAAGAATTGGCTTATTGGAGAGAACGCGCTGAAAGGATTCCGAATTTGGAGCTGCGCAGGCAGGCTCTGGCCAGTATCGAGCACAAAACGTTTCATTGTGAAGGAGGAGCCATATTGGCACTGGCCGCCGAGGCGCACTATATACAGGCAATAAAATTTATTGTTGCCTATCAAACCATTAGTGACTATCTTGATAATCTTTGTGACCGCAGCACTTCGCTGGATCCGAGGGATTTTTCCTCGCTTCATGAGTCGATGTCGGATGCGCTAGTCTTAAACGCGGAACGCAAGAATTATTACCAATATCGTGATGACCAGGACGACGATGGTTATCTTTACGATTTATCCGAAACTTGCAGGTCTGTACTACGGAAACTTGCCCATTATGAACCGATTAAGGATTATCTGCTTGAACTTTGCCACTATTACTGTGAACTGCAGGTCCATAAACATGTGGCCAAGGTTGAACGGGTACCGCGATTGGAAACATGGTTCAACCGGCACAAAGCCAATCTTCCTGATATGGAATGGTATGAATTTTCAGCGTGTTCCGGCTCCACTTTGGGAATATTTTGTCTTGTCTCTTATGCCATGAGGGACGATTTTTCCGCTGAGGATGCGAAAAATATAAGGAACGGTTATTTTCCCTATATCCAAGGTCTGCATATTTTGCTTGATTATTTTATTGATCAAGAAGAAGACCGGGCAGAAGGAGATTTAAACTTTTGCTTCTATTATAAAGACCAAGAAACCTTGTTCGAACGGCTAAGACATTTTGTGTTCGAGGCAGATAAGCATACGGAGCGGTTACCTCATAGAGAGTTCCACCGAATGATTAACCGCGGATTGCTGGGAATTTATTTATCCGACGTAAAGGTCCGGAAACAAAAAGAGGTCCGAAAGTTGGCCAAGGGGATTATTAAGACCGGGGGATGGATCAGTTATTTCTTTTATTTCAATGGACGTGCGTATAGGACCGTCCAAAAAATACTTCAAAACTAATGAAAAATGAGGATGGACGAGCCATCCTCATTTTTTTTCAATTGCGACAATAAATGGTGGATTATTTTGCTGATTAATAAATCGGTACTCCAGGACATGGGCTGTTATTTGATCTAATTGGCGGCAATAGCTTAACAGCGCATCTCGTTCCTCCGCTCCTCCAGGGTGGCCGTGATAAATGACCAGAACAATGATTCCTTCGGGTGCCATGATAGGCAGCAACTGGCCGATGGCCGCAATGGTCGTTTCGGCTTTCGTCACAATCGTCTTGTCACTGCCGGGCAGGTAGCCGAGATTAAAAATGGCACCGGTTACGCTGCCATGAAGCTCGTCAGGAATTATCTCCAGTAGATGTTCATGGCCTTGATTAAAAAGCTGTGTCCGGGCAAGCAGGCCATGCTGTGTTAACCTGTCCTTTGTTGCATGAATAGCTGATTCTTGAATATCGAACCCAAAAACTTTGCCGGTGTCCCCGACGAGTTCAGCCAAAAACACGGTATCATGCCCATTCCCTAAAGTCGCATCCACCGCAATATCCCCGGTGGTCACCGATTTGGTTAATAGAGATTTGGCAAACGAGAGTATACGGTCCAGTTTCATTGGCCCAATCTCCCCGTTTGAAAATATTTCCCCTGCCAGCTGTTTCTGCGTTTTAATTCCGCATCAATACTGTTCAATACTTCCCATTTGTTGACACTCCACATTGGACCAACCATTAAATCAATTGGTCCGTCACCGGTAATCCGGTGGACAACCATTTCCGGAGGCAGGATTTCCAGTTGGTCGCAAACCAAGTTGACATAGTCGTCCATTGTCAGGAATTCCAGCATTCCTTTTTCATATTGTTTCACCATCGGAGTGCCCTTTAACAGGTGCAGCAAATGAATTTTAATTCCCTGAACATCTAGCTTGGCTACTTGACGTGCCGTTTCCATCATCATGTCATGGTCTTCAAGCGGCAAACCATTGATAATATGGGAGCAAACCCGAATGTTATGCTTTCTTAGTTTGTTGGCACCGTCGACATAACATTGAAAGTCGTGGGCACGATTGATTAACTGGGCGGTCCGTTCATGAACGGTCTGCAGGCCCAATTCAACCCAAAGGTAGGTTCGTTTATTGAGTTGCGCCAAGTACTCAACCACCTCATCAGGCAGGCAGTCCGGGCGAGTTGCAATGGATAAGCCGACAACCCCATCCATGTTAATGACCGTCTCATACTTTTCACGCAGCACCTCTACAGGGGCATGGGTATTAGTATAGGCCTGAAAATAGGCCATGTATTTGCCGTCCTTCCATTTGGTGTGCATCTTATTTTTAATATCGTTAAACTGGGTGACCAGGTCGTCAGCGCGATTGCCAGCAAAATCCCCGGAACCCGAAGCACTGCAAAAAGTGCAGCCACCAAAGGCCACTGTGCCGTCACGGTTCGGGCAATCGAAGCCGCCGTCCAATGCCACCTTAAACACCTTATGCCCAAATTGCTGTCGAAGATGATAATTCCATGTATGGTAACGTTTATCATCGGCGGCATAAGGAAATGGTTTGATCTGAAGCATGTATAACAATCTCCTTGGTATAGAGTTTAAGCATCTTTTTATTTTAGCATGGGACAGAAGCCTTATCCAACGATTGTTATTTGCAAAATTGCCAGCATTTATCATTGCTTTACTGTCATAGGAAAGTAAGTGGGGAACACAATAAGAATTGAAGCAGTCCTTATGCTTCAATAATGGCGCTTTTTTTCGGGAGGGTACGTACATGGCTACTCGTGAATCAATGGATGCTTTAAGACAAGAGGTTGAAAATTCAATCCGTTATGCAGAGGAGCAATACAAGCAAAGCAGTCTCCAGCAGCAATATAATAATGATGACTATACTCAAGCACTGCAGCAACTAGAAGCTACCTATCAGGACATCGCTAAAATAGCGCATAGTGCCAGTGCCGAGCAGCGGGATCAGCTTCACCGCATGAGATTGCAGGTCCAGCAACTGCAAAATAATTTGATCTTACAAGATACAAGAGGGGGAGAGCAGTTTTGAAAAAGCGATCTAAACAGCAAAACCCTGAGCAGAAAACCCGCAATGGGATGAATAACCAAGACGTTGAATTGGGGAAAGATTATGATGTGGTGAAAATGGCGAAAAAGAAATACGAAGAGTCAGGCGGCCAGCCGGTAAAATCCAAATTCCATCAGGAACAAAATCAGTCCTCATAAAACAAAAAAATCCCCTGGCAGTACAATCATGCCTGGGGATTTTTTGTTTCCGTTTTCTAATAATACCAATAATTCCAACATATCTTTAGGTAACCGAAAAGAATTGCAACGAACCAGAAAAAGGTCTAAAATGACCAAGGAATTGAATATTTTTCTGATAAAGGAGCGTTTTTTTCATGCCGCGTGCCTTATGGCTGTTAATTATCGGGATGGCAGTGAATATGATAGGCTCTTCTTTTTTATGGCCTTTAAATACCATTTATATTCACAATCATTTAGGCAAGTCTCTGTCCGTTGCCGGGGTTGTATTGATGCTTAACTCAGGAGCGAATGTAATTGGAAACCTCACGGGTGGCTCTTTATTTGATAAAATCGGCGGGTACAAATCAATTCTTTTGGGCATTTTCATCTCTTTGTTTTCCCTTGTTGGTTTAACCTTTTGGCATGGCTGGCCAGAATATGTTATTTTTCTCATCATTGCCGGATTTGGAACCGGGATTATTTTTCCAGCCATGTATGCGATGGCAGGTTCTGTTTGGAAAGAAGGCGGACGAAAAACCTTTAATGCGTTATATGTCGCCTCTAATCTTGGTGTCGCAATCGGTACAGCATCTGCAGGTGTTGTCGCAGACTACTCGTTTCAGCTTATTTTCCTTGCCAATACGGTTATGTACCTAATATTTTTGGTTATTGCCATTTTCGGGTACAGGGGAATTACAATGGATCCTGCCCAGTCCAAGGGTACAGATCAATCGGCTTTATCGGTAAAAAGCAGTGCCAACTTACATGCATTGATCATCCTTAGCTTCAGCTATCTACTTTGCTGGATTCCCTACAGCCAATGGAGCACCACTATTGCCTCCTATACACAGGAAATTAACATAAAGCTTACCCAATACAGTTTATTGTGGACGATAAATGGGGTTCTTATTGTTTTGGGGCAGCCGCTTTTAAATGTCTTGCTAAAAAAGTTTATTAAGTCATTAAAACAGCAAATTATCATCGGTATCGGGATTTTTATGGTCTCATTTTTATTTTTAAACCATGCAGGCACGTTTACAGGATTCCTTGTAGCTATGATTTTCTTGACCATAGGTGAAATGTTTGTTTGGCCAGCGGTGCCGACCATTGCTTTTGGATTGGCACCAAAAGGGCGGGAAGGGTTCTACCAAGGTATTATTAATAGTACCGCAACCGGCGGGAGAATGATTGGTCCGCTGCTAGGCGGGGTAATCGTCGACCTTTACAGCATGACCGTGTTATTCATCATTTTGATTGCCTTGTTTGTCATTGCCATTGCGGCCACACTTATTTATGATCGGAAATTAAAGGCTGTGGTATCGAGTACCTTCCACGGGCAATTCTAATCATCTTTTCCGTGAGGTTATGTTCAGTTTGAGGGGGGATCTATCCATAGGTCCCTATTTTTACGTTTAATTGTAAAAAATTTTGTCAAGGCTGAAATTAGTCCAAGCTACTTGCATACTATAAAAAAATTGATTACAATAACCGTATTACGAAATACTTATATTGCAAAAACCGTGAATAGGAGTAGTAGTGGTTAAGACCCGCATTATTAGAGAGTTGGCGGCTGGTGCAAGTCAACCGGGGACATCATGAACTCGCCTATGAGTTGCAAATGTGAACTTAAGTAAGATTTGCCGTTTTCCGCGTTAAGGATGAATGAAGCGAGTGTTAGTTGCACTAATGTGGGTGGTACCGCGGGAGATACATATATCCTCTCGTCCCTGTCTGGGATGAGGGGTTTTTTATTTTTCACTAGGAGGAACAAGAAATGAGTTTCGATCATCAGCAAATCGAAAAAAAGTGGCAGCAAAAGTGGGAGCAAGAAAAGACTTTTAAAACAAACGAAGAGTACGATAAGCGTAAATTTTACGCCTTGGATATGTTTCCATATCCGTCAGGTGTTGGCCTTCACGTCGGCCATCCTGAGGGATACACCGCAACCGATATCCTCTCCCGCATGAAGCGGATGCAAGGGTATAATGTTCTTCATCCGATGGGCTGGGATGCCTTTGGATTGCCTGCCGAACAATATGCCTTAGATACAGGCAACGACCCGGCAGAATTTACCGAGAAAAACATCAACACCTTCCGCAGACAAATTAAATCATTGGGCTTTTCCTATGATTGGGACCGCGAAGTGAATACAACGGATCCAGAATATTATAAGTGGACCCAGTGGATTTTCTTAAAGCTTTGGGAAAAAGGCCTTGCTTATATTGATGAAGTACCTGTCAACTGGTGTCCTGCACTTGGAACCGTGCTTGCCAATGAAGAAGTCATTGATGGAAAAAGTGAGCGCGGCGGCCACCCTGTTGAACGCCGGCCGATGAGGCAGTGGATGCTGAAAATTACAGCATACGCCGACCGTCTCCTTGAGGACTTGGAGGAACTGGATTGGCCGGAAAGCCTGAAGGAAATGCAGCGAAACTGGATTGGCCGCTCTGAAGGAGCAGAGGTCAATTTCAAAATTGATGGCCATGAAGAAACCTTTACTGTATTTACTACCCGCCCTGATACGCTTTTCGGTGCAACGTATGCAGTTTTAGCACCAGAGCATGCTCTTGTAGACAAGATTACTACTTCAGAGCAACGTACAGCGGTTGATGATTATCTAGATAAGGTTAAGACGAAGAGTGATCTTGAGCGGACAGACCTTGCCAAAGAAAAAACAGGTGTCTTTACTGGCGCCTATGCGGTTAATCCCGCAAATGGCGAAAAAATGCCAATATGGATTGCGGATTACGTATTAGCAAGCTATGGCACAGGAGCGATTATGGCGGTTCCTGCCCATGATGAGCGTGACTACGAATTCGCCAAGGTTTTTGGACTGCCGATTAAGGCGGTTGTTGCCGGCGGCGATGTGGAAGCAGAAGCCTATACGGGTGATGGTGAACACATTAATTCGGAGTTCTTAAATGGTTTAAATAAAGTAGATGCCATTAAAAAAATGATTTCCTGGCTGGAAGAAAAAGAAATCGGGACAAAGAAAGTGACCTACCGCCTGCGTGATTGGCTGTTCAGCCGCCAGCGTTATTGGGGCGAGCCAATTCCAATTATCCACTGGGAAGACGGCACTATGACAGCTGTCCCTGAAGATCAGCTGCCATTGACTCTGCCGAAAACAACCGATATCAAACCTTCGGGTACTGGTGAATCACCACTCGCCAATATTGAGGAATGGGTAAATGTTGTAGATCCGGCAACAGGTAAAAAAGGCCGACGTGAAACCAACACGATGCCGCAATGGGCCGGCAGCTGCTGGTATTACCTGCGTTATATTGACCCGGAGAATTCGGAAGAGCTTGCTTCACAAGAAAAGCTAAAGCATTGGCTGCCAGTCGATATTTATATTGGCGGTGCAGAGCATGCGGTGCTCCACCTGCTGTATGCACGCTTCTGGCATAAATTCCTTTATGATATCGGGGTTGTCCCAACGAAGGAACCTTTCCAAAAGCTGTTCAACCAAGGAATGATTTTAGGCGAAAACAATGAAAAAATGAGTAAATCAAAAGGCAATGTCGTCAACCCAGATGAAATCGTCCATACGCATGGCGCCGATACACTCCGCATGTACGAAATGTTCATGGGACCGCTTGACGCATCGATCGCGTGGTCGACAAACGGCTTGGATGGTTCCCGACGGTTCTTGGACCGGATTTGGCGGTTAATTGTCGAGGAAAATGGCGAGCAGAATCCCAAAATCCAAGACACAGAAGAGGTGTCCAGCCTTGAAAAAGTTTATCATCAAACAGTGAAAAAGGTTACCGAGGACTATGAGGGACTTCGTTTCAACACTGCGATTTCCCAATTGATGGTATTCATTAACGAAGCCTATAGAGCAACTTTGCTGCCAAAGCATTTTATCGAAGGTTTCGTCAAATTGCTGTCACCGGTTGCTCCACACATTGCCGAGGAGATTTGGGAAAAGCTTGGCCATGAAGGCACCATTTCTTATCAAGCATGGCCGGCTTATGATGAAGCAAAACTGGTGGAAAATGAAGTGGAAATCGTCATCCAGGTAAACGGTAAAGTCAAAACAAAAGTGAAGGTTCCAACAGATGCCAGCAAAGAGGCATTAGAAGGAATTGCCATGGAAGATGACCGCATCAAAGAGCAAATTGAAGGAAAAACCATTCGCAAGGTCATCACGGTTCCGGGTAAGTTGGTTAATATAGTAGCAAACTAAATGGGATGAGTGCCGGCTAAAACATAAGGCCGGCCTCTTTTAAAAGGGGATGGATTCTATGGAAGAAATTAAAATCATCACACCGGAAGAACTAAGTAAAAAGCTTGAGTCAGGGGAAAAGCTTGAACTTGTGGATGTAAGAGAAGATGAAGAAGTAGCGGGAGGAATGATTCCAGGGGCTAAGCATATTCGAATGGGAGATATTCCTGCCAATCTCGATTATTTCGACAAGGACAAAGAGTATATTTTCATTTGCCGCTCGAGCCGACGCAGCGAAAACGTCTGCTACTATCTTCAGGAACAGGGCTACAAAGTCCGTAACATGATTGGTGGCATGATGAACTGGACTGGTAACGTCAAATAACCGATTCCAATACGGAATCGGTTTTTTTTTTTTGACACTTTCTTAACTACCGCGTCCGGTTTTTACCGAGGTCTTCAGTCGTTAGGAAGCGCTCTTAACTACCGTGACTGCTTTTTACCGGGGGCTTCGGTCGTTAAGGGGCGTTCTTAACTATAGAATCCGCTTTTTACTGATTCCTTCTGTCGTTAAGACGCTGTCTTAACTTCCATGGCAGCTATTTAATGGTGTCCTTGGTTGTTAATATTTTAATGGGATACTTTCGTGCTTGGAGGGTCTTTAAAAAGAAAGCCACCCATGATCATAACCGGAATAATATTGACGGCTGCCAGGACATATCCCTGAATGTCAGTCCCAATAAACAAAGTGTGGAGTGTAACTAGTATATATAGGATTGGATTTAGGGCATGGAGTTTCTGCCATCTTTGATAACCGATTTTTTTTCTTGCTTTGGAAGTCACAATTGCCAGAATTAAAAAATAGAGACCAATAATTCCTAAAGCATTGGCGATTGTTTGATAGTCGGTTGCAAATGGAATCAGAACATCTGTCCATTTAAATCCCATATACTTGTCAATCAGCAAGAATCCAACATGCCCGACTGTCAGATACAGCGCCCAATCCGACAGGGACTCGTGGAAAATATTCGTTGACGATACATTTTGTTTGCGGCTTTTTTTGATCTGCGTGTAAATCCCGGTCATCGCGGACAGGTAAAGCAAAAAATACGCCACTAAACCGGTTGACCGGATCATATACCACTCAAACAACTCCATCGGGGCTGCCCCCTTTCCATACTTCACCATCATTCTTTATCAAAACAGCGTTTGCGCCTTTTTTTGAAATCCAATCTTGCCCGTCTTTTTCGTCCATCAATAAAACGGTTTTGGCCCAAACATCTGCCTCTAATGCTGTAGGAGCGGTGACGGTGGCGGAAACAATGGAACTCTTGGACGGTTTCCCTGTCCGCGGGTCAATCAAATGGTGCTGCTGCACACCGTTTTTAAGCCATTTTCTTTTTCCTGAAGTGGAGGTCGCAACCGCCCCATCTTTTACTTGAATGGATGAAATCATCTTGGCAGGGGCATTCGGCTCTTCAATCCCAATGTTCAAAGGCCTTGGCAAATCTCCGAAGATACGGATATCCCCGCCGACATTAATGAAACCATAGCCCACTTTTTCCAAAAGTTCAGCGGTGCGGTCAATCACCCAGCCTTTCGCAATCCCGCCAAGGTCAATTTTCTGATGAAGCATAACCGTCTGGTCCGTTTTATTTAATCTATATGGAAAGGCCAGAACAGCAACTGCCCTGTTTCCCCATGGAAACTCTAAGTTTTGGCCACGGATCGTTTCAATGGATGCAGAATAGCCAGCGTCTTCAAGAGCGGAAAGAATGCCAGGATTAAAAATACCGCCTGTTTCTATATAAAGTTGCTCTGCTTGCTCTAAGATCTGGAACAGGTCGTCAGACACAGGAATTTCCTTTCCAACATGCCGGTTAAGATGGGAAAGTTCACTGTCCGATTTGAAACGACTGCAGGTATCCTCAATTCGTTCAAACTGTTTATAGACGGGCATTAAATCATTGGCGAACATTTCTTTATCAATGGAAATTTGAACGATTGTGCTCATGGAGTTAAAACGATATTGAAACATCAGGTGCCTCCTGTAGTGGTATCAAATCCACTTTGATTGTTAAAGTTCTGTCCGCCGCCGTCGGAAAATTGGCCTTGATGATGCCCTCTTCCAAACCCCTGGTCACCACTTCCATAATATTGGCTTGAATCTTCGGAATCGCTGCTGCCAAATGGTGAGGAATTATTTCCATTATTGGCATCACTGTTTCCCTGCTCCGGAAGTTGGACGCCGAATTGATCTTGCTGCTGCTGATTTGTATCACTATTAATGCCCTGATTCTGGGTAGCCGTTTGATTAGTAGATTGCTGATTTCCATTTGAAAATCCGAAATAGGAAGTCAAACCGGCAACCAAAGCTAAACTGCCAAAGCTGACTCCCCAGGAGATTTTTTTCTTCTTATCCACTGGGATAACTCCTTTCAAAATATGAAATTGTTTTACTACTAGGTACTTTACAAGTTGTAACTTAAAAAAACCTTAACTTTTTTAAGAAAAATAATTTTTTAAATTCAAAATATTGTCAATAATAGTAGTAAAAAGTGAGGAGATTCTAGTGATACAGGTAAAACTATTTGATCGGGAACATGAAAAGGATTTAGAGAAAGAAATGAATCGGTTTTTAAGAGGAATCGATGAAAAGAGTCTTTTGGATATTAAATATAATGTTGCGGCATTTCCGGAGGAGGAAGAGGAGGAACAAATCTATTGTTTTTCCGCAATGGTTATTTACCGGGCCTGATGATTAATCAGGCCCCGCTATTTTTTAAAGCAGCGTTCGTGCCGGCCAATCTACCTGTCACAAATGCGGAAGTGATGTTATAGCCGCCGGTATAGCCGTGAATATCAAGGATTTCCCCGCAGAAAAACAAGCCGTTCATGAATTTCGACCCCATGGTTTTCGGGTCAATTTCCTTTACGGAAACGCCGCCTCCTGTCACAAACGCTTTTTCAAGTGGAAGCGTGCCATTTACTTTAAACGTAAACTGCTTGCAGTTTTTCGCAAAACCGCGCAGTTTTTCATTCGATACGGTGCCGCCTTGAGAACCGGATTCGATCTCATTATGTTCAAGCAGAAACAGTAAATAGCGTTCAGGAAGCAATCCCTTTAATGTGTTTTTCATGCTTTTCTTTGGCTCCGACTTTACCATCTTGACAATGCTTTGAAAAAGTTGTTCTTCGGTTCGGTCCGGAAGAGCGTCGAGGCTCATGGTGACTTCAGTTAATTTCCATTTTTTCATTGCCTTGACCACAAACTGGCTGCACCTTAACACAGCCGGTCCGCTGATGCCAAAATGGGTGAAAAGCATGTCCATGCGATGGGTAATCAATGGCTTTCCTTTTGGATTAAGCACGCTCAATCCAATATCCCTTAAGGATAAACCTTGCAAGGTCTTATCTTTAATAAAGGCTTCACTGGAAGTGACCGGTACCTCAGTTGGATACAATTCGGTTATGGTATGGCCGGCTTTTTCTGCCCAGGCATAGCCATCCCCAGTGGAACCGGTATGGGGAACCGACTTTCCGCCCACTGCAATCACGACGGATTTAGCAGTGAAGGATTGCCCGTCTTTTAACAAGACCCCCGAAACATGCCCGGAATCATATAGAACTTCCGCCACCGGGCTGTTTTTGAAAACAGTAATATGATATTTTTCCAATTGATGCAGCAGGGAGTTCACGACGGTTTGGGCTTTATCGGAGACCGGGAACATCCGGCCATGGTCTTCTTCTTTCAATGCAATTCCCAAGTTTTCAAAAAAGCGGATAATGTCTTCATTATTAAAAATAGAAAAGGCACTGTATAAAAACTTGCCGTTGCCAGGGATATGCTTAATAATCTCTTCCAAGGGCAGACGATTGGTCACGTTGCAGCGCCCGCCGCCAGAAATGGCAAGTTTCCGGCCAAGCTTGTCGCCCTTATCAATTAACAGGACTTTTGCACCTTTTTCCCCGGCAGCGATGGCCGCCATTAACCCGGATGGACCTCCTCCAATGACAATGACATCAAAATTCATAGTTTCACCAACTTTTAGACAGATTCATTTCATTATAAACATATAATGTGAAATTAAAACGAATTTGGGTTCATTTTGAGAAAAATAACATTGCTGTTAGTAGCATCCACCGGAAAGAAGTTGTAAACTACTAATAGTCCGCAAAAAAAGTCGAATTTTATTTTGCTTCAATAAGGACTACTATAAGTAACCGTATTGCGGTCAGGAAGGGATTCTATGCAATCTAAGTTATTAAGAGGAACATTTATTTTAACAGTAGGGACAATCCTATCAAAAGTTCTTGGATTGGTTTATGTTATACCCTTTTTCCAAATCGTCGGCAGGGAAGGGACAACCCTTTACCAATTCTCTTACGTTCCATATACCATTTTTATAAGTGTTGCCACGGCCGGTGTGCCGCTGGCCGTTTCAAAATTCATCTCAAAATATAATGCGCTTGAAGAGTATGCTGTTGGCCGAAAGCTATTTAAATCCGGGATTTTAATTATGTTATTAACAGGATTTATGGCATTCTTAATCATGTATCTTGCAGCACCGACATTGGCTGAGATGAGCACTAAGGGTGAAAAAGCCAACCTGGACGATGTTACAACCGTCATGCGTGCAGTTAGTTTTGCGTTGATTGTTGTGCCTTTTATGAGCTTAATACGAGGATTTTTCCAAGGGCACCAGTCGATGGGGCCTTCAGCCGTTTCACAAGTAGTGGAACAAATTGTAAGGATTACCTTTACTCTGCTTGGAGCCTATGTCGTCCTTCATTTTTTTAGCGGGAAGATTGTTACGGCTGTCAGTGTGGCCACATTTGCCGCATTTACTGGAGCAATAGGCGGACTGCTTGTTTTATTTTGGTATTGGTATAAAAGAAAGCCGTATTTGGACGAACTGTTGGTTCATGATAAAGGGACAATGGATGTGTCTCTGAAAGAAATATATAAAGAAATATTTGTCTACGCCTTTCCTTTTGTGTTGGTGGGAATTGCCAACCCATTATTTCAGGCGATTGACCAATTTACCTTCAGTAAGGCAATGGCCGAAATCGGGAAAGTCAAAGTTGCCGATAATTATTTTTCTATCTTGAATTTTGAATCTCATAAAATTGTCATTATTCCTGTATCCCTTGCTACTGCCTTCTCGTTAACACTGGTTCCGAGTATTACCAAGGCGTTTATTGAAGGAGAAAAAAACAGCCTGAATCATCAGCTGAATCAAACGTTTCAAGTGCTGTTATTCTTGACGCTTCCGGCTTCTATAGGGTTATCATTATTAGCGGAACCAGTATACACAGCTTTTTATCAGCATGATCTGTTGGGGGCAAGTGTCCTGTCCGCCTATGCGCCGGTTGCCATTTTGTTTTCCTTATACTCGGTTACGGCGGCAATCCTCCAAGGAATCAATGAACAGCGCTTTACCGTCCTGAGCTTGTTGATCGGATTGCTAATCAAGCTAACATTGAATGTTCCGTTGATTAAGGCGATGGAAATAAAAGGGGCGGTTTTGGCCACGTCTCTTGGTTATGGAGCTGCCATTGCGCTGAATATTTTTATTATAAAAATGTATGCCCGTTATCCGTTCCGGTTTGTTTGGCGCCGGAGTTTATTAATTGCTATTTTTGCAGGTTTAATGTGGGTGGGAACCGAAATTGCCTATAAGATCTTGTTATTATTCCTGTCTCCTGCATCAAAGGTGCAGTCTGTGATTATTATTTTGGTAAGTGCCCTAGTCGGGGCCGGGATTTATTTTTTCCTTGGCCTAAAATCCGGATTGGCCCGGCGGTTATTCGGTGATAGGGTGGATCGGATTATGGATAAACTAAAGCTGTCGAGAAGGAGGGGGACAAGTGAGACTGGATAAATTACTGGCGAATCTTGGCTACGGCAGCCGCAAGGAAGTCAAGCAGCTGCTTAAAAACGGTGGTGTTCAAGTGGACGGTGAAATCATCAAGGATGCGAAACAGCATGTGGACCCTGACGCCCAAACCGTCACCTTATATGGAGAAACGATTGAATATAAGGAATTCATTTATTTAATGATGAACAAACCTCCCGGTGTGTTATCAGCTACAGAAGATACCTCCGGAGAAACGGTAATTGATTTATTGGAGCTGGAGGACCAAGTATATGAGCCGTTTCCTGTTGGACGGCTTGACAAGGATACGGTAGGATTTTTGTTAATTACCAATGATGGTCAGCTGTCCCATCGGCTGTTGTCTCCTAAAAAACATGTTCCCAAGACCTATTTTGCCGTGATTGATGGTGAGGTGACTGAGGCGGATGTGAATGCCTTCGCCAAAGGGGTCATATTGGATGATGGGTATGAAACAAAACCGGGTGAGCTGGTGATATTAAAATCCGGCATCCGCTCCGATATCGAATTGACGATTACGGAAGGGAAATTTCATCAGGTAAAAAGAATGTTCGAGTCCGTTGGCAAAAGAGTCGTTTACCTAAAGCGAATCTCAATGGGGCCGCTTAAGCTCGATGAAACCCTTGTACCTGGCGAGTATCGAGAGTTGACAGACGAGGAAGTTCAGTTATTAAAAGATTATCAGGTGAAATAACAACTTGTATGGATAAAGCGCAGGCAGAGCGAACAGCTCTGCCTTTTACCATGTAATAAATAGTTGTGCTATTTAAAATCTCTCTTTATCCATGTTCAATAATTCATCCATAAAAATGTGAACAATGGGCAACTTATAAATATCAGTCCAATCAAGAAGACAGATAGAAGCATAAAGGGGGATATTTGGTCTTGAAGCTCACTCACAAGCAGCGGATGGAGCTGCATGGTTTTAATAATTTAACAAAGTCGCTAAGCTTTAATATGTATGATATCTGTTTTACACGAACAAAAGAAGAACGCGAGGCATATTTAAATTATATCGATGAACAATACAGTGCGGAACGTCTAACGAAAATTTTACAAGATGTAGCCGATATCATTGGGGCGCATGTCCTGAATATAGCCAGCCAAGACTTCGAGCCTGCGGGAGCAAGTGTGACCTTTCTTGTATCAGAAGCACCGGTGGAACATGCCCCTTCAGAATATTTCGAGGAATCACCTGGGCCAGTGGTGGAAAATGTGGTTTTGCAATTAGACAAAAGTCATGTGACGGTCCATACATATCCGGAATACCATCCTGATGAAGGAATCAGCACATTCAGGGCAGATATTGATGTTTCAACCTGCGGTGAAATTTCGCCATTAAAAGCATTGAATCACCTCATCCGGTCGTTTGAGACGGACGTGATGATTATTGATTACCGTGTCCGCGGCTTTACCCGGAACAAAGATGGATATAAGCTGTTTATCGACCATGACATCAGTTCCATTCAAAACTACATACCAGAGGATGTCGGTGAACAATTTGATATGATTGATGTCAATGTTTATCAAGAGCATATTTTTCATACCAAGTGCAAGCTAAGAGAATTTGATTTAAATAATTACTTATTCGGCTATACGAAAGACAAACTGTCTCCAGATGAGCACATTGAAATCACAGAGCGGATCAAATTGGAGATGGATGAAATCTTCTATGGGAAAAATATCGTGGAGTAAGAAAAGCGCAAATGCTTTAGCTGTATGGCCTGGAGGAGGACTAGGGTAATGGAGGAGTCAATTTTATAAAGACCAGACTTAAATTCTAATAGCATTAAAAAAGAAGTCAGCACTCGCTGACTTCATACTATTTCGGCTTCTTAGCCAAAAGGGAAAAAATAACTAAGATGATTAATGTCACAACGCTAACTAGGGAACCAATTACATTATCTGGGTTGAATAAAAAGCCGATAAATATAATGATTAAACTAACCACACCAAAAATGGTTGTATATGGGAACCATTTGACCATGAATCCTGGTTTCACATGATAGGTGGGACGGAGTTTCAATTGGGCGAGGCAAATAAAGATCCAAATTGCCATAACCGTAAATCCTGGAATGGACATCAAATATCCAAACACTTGACTTGGAGTGACATAAGCAAAATAAACCCCGAAGAGGATAAAAAGGCTGGTAATGGCGATCCCTGCAAGAGGAATCCCTTTTTCTGAGGTCTTTGCCAGGCTTTTTGCCGCCGTACCGCTTTGAGCCATCGAATACAAGGTTCTTGAAGTCGCATATATACCAGAATTAGCTGCAGACAACACAGCGGTTAATAATACAAAGTTCATGATATGGGCAGCAGCCGGCAAGCCTGCCGCACGGAGTACCTGTACAAAGGGACTATCTTCTCCAGTTACCGAATTCCAAGGCATCATGCCGCAGATAATCAGGATGGGCAAGATATAAAACATAATCACTCTTAAGATAACTCCTTTGACAATCTTGGGCATGACCCGCTCGCTATCTTGTGTTTCGGTTACCGCAACCCCGACTAATTCTGCTCCTCCATATGAAAACATAACCACCAGAAAGGCGCTAAAAATTCCGCCTATTCCGTTAGGGAAAAATCCCCCATGCTTTGTATAGTTGCTAAAAGGATCCTGAACAGAACTTGGAATGACTCCAAGCAACAGCAAAATACCAAGTAAAATAAATACAACTAACGCAAAAATTTTTATTCCTGCAAACCAAAATTCCACTTCACCATACGCCTTCACTTGAAATAAATTGATTCCAACAATGATTGCCGCGCATATAATGCTTAGCATCCACAAGGGAGCATGAGGGAACCAAAATTGGAGGAAACTCCCTGCCGCTAACAGTTCAACCACTGTAACAAGGATCCAGTTTACCCAGTAAAGCCATCCGGTAATAAACGAAATCCGAAAACCAAATGCTTTGTGAATCAGGTGCTGAACATTATGGTTAGGGTTGGCAATCGCCATTTCCCCTAATGCAGCCATTACTATAAACAGCAGCAGTCCGCCAATTAGATAGGTGACCACTACACTTGGACCTGCTATATTTAAAGTATCTGAACTTCCTTTAAAAATCCCCGTGCCAATCATTCCGGCCAATGCAATAAACTGCACATGCCTGGGCAAAAGCCCTTTTTTTAGATTTTGTTGTTTTTTCTCCATGATGCTCCCTTTTTCTTTTTCACTTAAACGCTTTTATGCGTTAAAGTTTTTTTATATTAATATAACATATTTATAGTCTTTGTCAATTTCATACTGATAATATTAGCAGACGTTATACCTAATACAAGGAAGTTAATTTCCTTTATTTATTCATTAGCTCTGTAAAACGATAATGTTATTTTTTATCTCTGTTAATTGGAGCGGATAAGCTCGACTCCTCGAAAATCCTCGATTATGCTATCGCATAATTTCGTGCGAAGAAAGTTCATGGATACTTTCCTTGTGCTATCGCATTTTCTTCGTGCATGGGCGGATTCGAGAATGAATTTCAGTGTCCTGCGGGAGTATGGGGCTGGGGAGTCTCCGCAGGCGCGGTACCAGCCGAGGAGGCTTCCCGGCACGCCCGCGGTTCGCTGAGCGACTGGAGCAGAAGTCAACAGCCAAGTTTAACAGAGCCTATTCATTAAAACAGAAAATAGCACACGCGTATAGCGTGTGCTATTAATATCTTTTTGCCGTATAATCCATTTTTAGGATGTCATTTTCACTTTTTTTTGTGTAGTTGTCCACTTTCCGCGGCTTGGGCTTATGACCAAGTCATTATAGGCTAAAACATTCAAATCTCGTTGTATGGTGCGAGGAGTGATACCAAATTCCTCTACAAGTTCTTGAGTCGTTACCGTGCCATGATCACGGATAAACATGTAGATACATTTGATGCGGTTTAACATCCGGTTAGTTGAAGGTTTCAAAGAACCACTCCCTATCCTAATTTCAAACCTATGGCTTAATCCCTCTACCGACAGCCTCTTTGAAGAAGAATCTTCAAGTATATGTAATTTTCTTTTCCGCGCAGACAGCTCCTTTAAATAATGTTGAAGGAGGTACTCAGATGTCATACATCTAACCTTATTGTACCCACAATTTCAGAAAATTTCTACCACTATACATAAATTTAAACAATATCGACAAATTTTTTATGATAGATTCCCTTACCGAACCTCCCTTTTTCTTTTCTTACTATAAATTTATGGTGAAAGGGAACCTATTTATGATAAGTTTTTTGAATTTTTAGTTTTTTGGTAAAAAATGACCAGGCTACTACAAAAGATTGATTAAAGAATTGGAATAGTGCTATTGTTAAAAATAATGCACCATTTTTTGAAAGGGGAAGGTGAGCATGGCATTTGCTATCGTAAATGGGAAGATGATTAATCGGACAGAAGCCAAAGTCGATATGGAAGATCGTGGCTACCAATTTGGTGACGGGGTATATGAGGTAATCCGTGTTTATCAAGGCAAACTTTTTACATTGGAGGAGCATTTAGCCCGTCTGGAAAGAAGTTTGGCGGAGATTAGTATAAAACCGCCCTATACGATCCAAGAGTTAACCGAAATGCTGTACGAATTGGTGGAGAAAAATAACCTCGACACGGGGATTATTTATATGCAAATTACAAGAGGGGTCGCACCACGTAACCATGCGTTCCCTTCCGGAGAAGTGACCCCAAGCTTAACCGCCTATACAAAAGAACTGGCTAGACCGCTAGCTCAATTGAAATCAGGTGTTAAAACGATTTTAACAGAGGATATCCGCTGGCTGCGCTGCGACATCAAGAGTCTGAACTTATTAGCCAATGTTTTGGCAAAACAAAAAGCGGCAGAAAACAACTGCTACGAGGCAATCCAGCATCGCGGACAAGAGGTGACAGAAGGCAGCTCTTCCAATGTTTTCATCATCAAGAATGGGGTGGTCATCACCCATCCTTCAACCCAATTGATTTTAAAGGGGATTACCAAGGATGTCATTTTGAAACAATGTGAAAACCTGCAAATACCAGTAGAGGAGCGGGTATTTTCACTTGATGAGCTGTCTGGTGCTGATGAAGTATTCCTGTCAAGCACGACAAGTGAAGTGATGCCTATTATCGAGATCAATGGCAACACCGTTAAGGATGGGCACCCAGGCCCTGTCACCAAAAAACTCCAAGAAGCGTTTGTACAGGTAATTGCCGGACAATGCGGACTGTTAAAACAATCCATTTAGTGAACAAAGGGCTGTCCCAATTTGAGACAGCCCTTTGTTCATAATATAAGAATGTATCCGGTGTTTGAGAATGGTCCAGCTCCACCAGGAAAGCTTCGACAGCATTACGAAAAAGCTTTTTGAAGGAGGCCTGTCGTTCGCTGACCACTATGGAGAGCTTCCTAGAATAGGCTTCTTCGCAGGAACAAGCGTTTTGTGCTTGTTCCAAGGAGCTTTCACTTTTTTATTGGAATAAGTCGCTAGATAGATATCTTTCCCCTGTATCACAGGCAATGCAGACGACCACGTCATCTGAAGATAATCGTTTGGCCACTTCTATTGCGGCAAAGCAAGCTCCTCCTGAAGAAGGTCCCACGAGAATTCCTTCCTCCTTAGCCAGTCTCCGTGCAATATTATAAGCGTCCTCATCGGCAATTTGATGAATTTCATCATACACATTAGTGTTGAGAATGTCAGGAATGAATCCGGGGCTTGTGCCAACAAGCTTATGAGGTCCCGGTTTCCCACCCGATAACACAGGAGATCCTTTAGGCTCCACCACATGTATGGTCAAATTTTTATAATGCTCTTTTAGGGTTTCCCCTGTCCCCGTAATCGTTCCACCTGTTCCGGCAGTTGCCACAAACGCGGAGAGGGGCCTGCCAATTTCCTTCATGGCTTCGATAATTTCAACAGCAGTGGTATGCCGATGCGCATCAGGGTTTGCTTCATTCTCAAATTGCATTGGAATAAAACTGTCGGGAATCTCTTGAGCCAGCTCTTGAGCCTTTTTAATCGCCCCCGGCATTTTTTCATCGCCAGGAGTCAAAACCACCTTTGCCCCATATGCTTCCATAATGCGGACGCGCTCCTGTGTCATTGTATCCGGCATGACAATAATCGCTTTATAGCCTCTGGCGGCTGCATTCATGCAAAGTCCGATGCCGGTATTCCCGCTCGTTGGCTCGATTATCGTTCCGCCGGGTTTTAAACGTCCGGCTTTTTCTGCTTCTATAATCATATTAAAGGCTGCCCGGTCTTTTACGCTTTTACTTGGATTGAAATACTCAAGTTTCAAATAAACAGAGGCCCCGTTTTCAGGAGCGAGACGATTTAATTTTACCAGTGGTGTTTCCCCAATTAATTCTGCAATGTTGTTGACAACTTTCATAAGGGATCCTCCATTTCTAACCATTTAATTTTTTAAATACCAATATAATCATAAAGAAAATTAAAGCATTTGTAAAAAAATATCGGATAATCTTGGTCAGTAAATAGATACAATTGGGAAAAAATAGACTAAAATTGAATAAAAGAGGGGCAATGAACATGGAAATTAAAGCGCATTATTTTTATGCTGTTAAAATACCTGATGAAACAAAACTAATTTTGGATGAACATTTGGAAAGGCTAAAGCAAACGCTGCCATTCAGCCGTTGGGTTCATTATCAAGACCTTCATATAACCTTGGCATTTTTAGGATTTGCCACTCAGGAACAACTCATCACCGCAAATAAAAATATAAGCAATAATTTAACCAGTGAAAAAATGTTTCCGTTAAACATAAACAAGCTTGGAGTGTTTGGGAAAGAGGAAAGTCCCCGTGTGTTATGGGCCGATACAGAAAACAGCCCCGAGCTTCATGAAATGAGGAAAAAAGTATTTTTAGCCTGTGAACGGGCAGGGTTTCAACTTGAAACCAGGCCGTTTCGCCCCCATATCACCCTTGCAAGAAAGTGGAATGGAGAAGAGCTTTGTCAGGTGAACCTGATGGACATTTGGCATCAATTGCAGCCGGAACCACTGCCGTTTTTGGCAACCGAGGTTGTTTTGTACCGGACAAATCTTCAAAAGACGCCAAAGTATGAAGTGATAAAGGTGTTTCCACTTCAAACATAAATGAAAAGAGAGATAAAGGTTGGTTTTATGAAGCATATTTATTTTATTATCAATCCCCAGGCAAGAAACGGGCAATGCCTTGCCGTATGGAGGAAGATAGAATCCCTTCTTAAGTCGCGGGGCATCCCCTTTATGGCTTTATTGACAGAATATCCTGGGCATGCCAAGAAACTGGCCGGTCAAATTGCGGCCGCCGACGGGCATGAAATGGTTGTGGTGGCCGTTGGCGGCGACGGTACGTTACATGAAGCCATGAATGGTATTGTGAATTTTGAGCACGTAACACTCGGGTTTATTCCTGGCGGGTCCGGAAATGATTTTTCGAGGGGATTCCAAATTCCCAAAGACCCAGAGGATGCCCTTGAAGTGATTCTCCGGCTGATGAAGGGTGCACCACCTCTAATTGACTATGGCAAAATCACCATGTCCGACCAATCTGAACACTATTTTATTAATAATATGGGGGCAGGTTTTGATGCACTGATTGCTTTTGAAGCTAATCATTCCAAGATAAAGGCGTGGCTCAATAAGCTATCACTCGGGCGGCTGGTATATGTTTATTTCCTAATGAAAGAACTATTTACGTATAAACCAGTGGAAATCCACTTATTAATTGATGGGAACCGGCATAGATTTGAAACAACATGGTTTGTAACAGTTTCCAATCAAGCCTTTTATGGAGGTGGCATGAAAATCGCTCCTTATGCCGTTCCGGATGATGGGCTGTTGGATATTACGGTTGCCCATAATCTATCAAGATGGAAACTGTTGCTCGTGTTTGTCAGTGTTTTTGGGGGAAGGCATATTCACTTTAAAGAGGTTAAAACATTCCGGGGAAAACAGATTTCAATAGAATCCAATGAGGCGTTGTATGTTCATGGGGAC
Source organism: Neobacillus camarae (assembly GCF_054950115.1). NCBI lineage: Bacteria > Bacillati > Bacillota > Bacilli > Caryophanales > Bacillaceae > Neobacillus > Neobacillus camarae. The sequence continues at coordinate 1,522,289 of NZ_JBUCKX010000002.1, forward strand.
GGGGAACATATCGGATACACGTCGTTAAAAATAAATATTGTGCCAAAAGGCTTGCGTGTGTTGACAAGACGGCGAGAGAATCGAGAATTTACCACAATTGAGGAGGAAGCGAATGATAGCCGCTGAGAGGAGTTTCCTGGCGTATTTGGATGAAATGACGATCATAACCATTCTCCTCCCGAGGACCAGTGACCAAGAAGTTTCATCCTCTTTTTATATAACGGATGGACCAACGATTCATTCATTAAAAATAACGGAAAATCTGCTGATTGATGACTATCATAAGTATGTATGTGAGTTTTCCGGTGAAATCTGTTTTGAACGGCTCTATTGGATTGTCGATGATTATGGGCGCAAGGCAGATTTGCAAATGGGAGCCGTCGTAAGGACAGATGCTTTTGATCAAAAATTTTATTACCCGGAGGATGACTTAGGTGCCACCTTTTCTCCTGCTGAAACATGTTTTAAGGTGTGGGCACCCACTGCATCCCAGGTGAAACTTAAATTACGGCCGCCAAAAAGTCAATACTCAGATATTATTAAAATGAAACGCGGCGAATCCGGTGAATGGTCGGTCAGGGTGAAAGGAAATTTAGAATTATATCAATACAATTTCCTGATTCAAATAAATCGTGAGTGGCGGGAAGCGGTTGACCCATACGTAAAGGCAGTTACAGTCAATGGAGAGTCCGGCGTCATTGTGGATTTAACCAAAACATCTCGCCCCAAAATCGCCCTTCCGACAATAGAAAACCCGGTTGATGCTGTGATTTACGAAACCCATATTCGCGATTTTACGATTCACGAAGGCAGCGGTGTCCTGCAAAAAGGACTTTATTTGGGTGCCGCCGAACTCCATACGGCAGGAAAAGATGGAAAGCCGAGTGGGTTATCTTACGTGAAGGACTTGGGGATTACCCATCTGCAATTGCTCCCAATCCATGATTTTGCCGGCGTGGACGAGACTGACTGGAGGAAAAAGTATAATTGGGGATATAATCCATTGCATTTTAACGCCCCTGAAGGCAGCTATTCCACGGACCCTACAGACCCTTATTCCCGAATACGCGAGCTAAAACAATTAATCGACCGGATTCATCAGTCGGGACTTCGAGTGATCATGGATGTGGTTTACAATCATGTGTTTATTCGAGAGGAATCATCGTTCGAAAAAATTGTTCCAGGTTATTATTTCCGTCACAATGATTTGGGGCTTCCCTCGAATGGCACTGGTGTGGGAAATGACATTGCATCGGAACGGAGAATGGTTAGGAAGTTTATTGTCGATTCCATCCGTTTTTGGATGGAAGAGTATCATATGGATGGGTTTCGTTTTGATTTAATGGGCATTCTTGATGTGAAAACAATGCGGCAAGTGAGAGCTGTTTGCGATTCGATTGCTAGCGGTGCCATTATCATCGGCGAGGGGTGGGAGCTTGACACTCCTTTGCCTCGGGATCAAAAAGCGACCATAGCCAATCAGGCCCAATTGACCACCATCGCTCATTTTAATGATAAATTTAGAGATACGATTAAAGGCAATACATTTGAGTTATCAGACAAGGGATACGCGCTGGGGAACAGCCAATGCCGGAATGGCGCATTGGAAGTACTCACCGGCAGTATCGGTTTTACAGGAAAAGTCAACAAATTATTTAATGAACCAAGCCAATCAGTCAACTACGTGGAATGCCATGACAATCTTACGATGTGGGATAAAATTGTGGCATGTCTGCCCGATATGGATGATACGCTTCGAGAAAAATATCATCGTTTGGCAACTGGGATGACCATTCTAGCGCAAGGCATTCCTTTTCTTCACAGTGGCCAGGAATTTTTCCGTACCAAGTATGGAGATGCAAACAGCTATTGTTCTCCTGACAGGGTTAACCAACTAGACTGGGACCGTAAATCCCTGTACCAACACAATGTGGAATATGTGAAGGGGCTGATCGAAATCCGAAAAAGCCACCCATGTTTCCGGGTCCCTGACACAGAAAAAATCCTTAGCTCGATCAAGTCGTTACCTGTGGCTGAGCCTTTATTGGCACTGTTGTATCATGTGGATGAAGAAGAACTAATTTTATTGGTTAATCCTCTAGCGAAAAATCAAACAGTCTCACTTCCTGACGGGGATTGGCTGGTTTTGGCTGACCATAAGGAAGCAGGGATGACGCCCCAAACGGCCATCCTAGGGGGAGATGTTCTAGTCGAGCCCATTTCATTAAACGTTTTCCTGAAAAAATAGTTGTTCCAGGTTACTTGACGAAAATTGGCTATTGGAGATAAAATTTATAAAGGATAGCTATTGTAGAATGCTTTCAATAGCTTTTTTTTATTGTTAAAAATAACAAACAATTACGACGGACTATAAATGGGGCCACCCTCCCATTGAACGGCATAAGTTGAAGGTGAACAGTTTTGGAACATATATTTGGACAAGAATGGGACATCACCCCTGCCGGCGGCGCAACAGGTGAAGCCTTTTATGCACAGAAAGAAGATCAAAGGCTCTTTTTAAAGCGGAATTCTTCTCCGTTTCTTGCCGTATTGTCGGCAGAGGGCATTGTCCCTAAGCTTGTTTGGACAAAACGTTTGGAAAATGGAGACGTCATAACAGCACAGCAATGGATGGAAGGAAGGGAATTGAAGCCTTCTGAGATGAACCACGAACTTGTTGCGAAGCTGCTGAAGAAAATCCACCGATCAGAGCCGATGCTTGGGATGCTGAGCCGGTTGGAGAAGACACCAATTATTCCTGAGGACCATTTCCAAGCGGTCATGGAAAATGTCGATGGCAATGTGCGAAATTTGCCTGAAGTTCAAACGGCAATCAGTTTTCTTATAAAAGAGGCAATAAACGTTAATAGTGATGAAAAAGTGGTCTGCCATGGGGATGTGAATCATAACAACTGGCTGCTTACTGAAAACAACCAGTTGTACTTAATTGATTGGGACGGGGCATCCATTGCCGACCCCGCCATGGATCTGGGAATGCTCCTCTATTGGTACATTCCTGAGGAAAATTGGGAAGATTGGCTTCATGTGTACGGAAAAGAACTTAATGACCATTTAAAGCTAAGAATGAAGTGGTATGTAATCCTTCAAACGATCTCATCCATCCAATGGTACAAAGACAGGCATAGCCAGGATGAGATGAATAAATGGATTTCATTCCTCCAGGAAAACATGTCTCAAGAAAATTGACCGATATCATTTACCCATTGGGACAAATTATTTTGGTTTTCTTGGATATGCTGGTCAAGGTCCGCAGTTTGTGCCCCTTTTTGGCTGTAGTTGTACACTTCCTGCAAAATGGATTTTACGTTTTGATCGATTTGTGTATTGACCATAAGCGATTTTACCAGCCGCTCGAGCTGCTCGCATTCAGAAACCGAGCCGCAACAGTCGGTTTGGTGATTCGTTAATATATCTGTCAGTAAATGGACTTGGTCATTATGGCTTAATGGCATAACAGCACACCCTTTCAAGTGGGATTAAAAAGGAATTCACAGTTAGGTTGTGAATTCTTTTTTTATTTATTCATGTGATTATGTTTGCGGGACTTGCGCACATGATAACGGCATGATATGTTTTTTAGACGAGAGTAAACTATAGGAGTGTCAAAAAATGCGACTTAGACATAAACCTTGGGCAAAGGAAAAAATAGAGCAGCATCCGCAATATATCGTATCAAATCCCGAATCCATTAAAGGCAGATGGCATGAGGCATTTGAGAAAGCCCAGCCGCTGCATATCGAAGTGGGCACAGGGAAAGGCCGGTTTATCACGGAAATGGCCAAAGCGCATCCGGATATTAATTATATTGGCATCGAATTGTTTGACAGTGTCATCGTGGCGGCTTTGGATCGATTAATCGAGGCGGATTTACCTAACCTTAAGCTGTTGAATGTGAATGCAGCCGATTTGGCCAAGTATTTTGCTAAAAACGATGTGGACCGCGTTTATTTAAATTTTTCCGACCCGTGGCCAAAAAATCGACATGAAAAAAGACGGTTAACGTATAAAGATTTCTTAAAATTGTATGAAGATATTATGGTCGATGGCGGAGAGATTCACTTTAAGACCGACAATCAAGGCCTCTTCGAATACTCACTGATGAGTTTTTCAGAATATGGTTTGTTATTGAAATTTCTCAGTCTTGACCTGCATAACAGTGACTTTGAAGGGAATATCATGACTGAATACGAGCAAAAATTCTCGGAAATAGGAAACCGGATCTATCGGTGTGAAGTAAAATACCAGAACGCAAACAATTAGGGGCAGCCTCTTGGGCTGAACCCTTTTTTATTTCAGAAATTGGTTAACAATGGTAAACTTAAGGAGAGGAGGACTGGTAATATTATGGAAACATTAATGGTTGGTAATGTTAGTTTGACCTGGTTATCTGGCGGAGTGACTCATTTGGATGGGGGAGCGATGTTTGGGGTTGTTCCGAAGCCATTATGGTCGCGAAAATATCCGTCTAATGACAAGAATCAAATTAAATTGATGACGGATCCAATCTTGGTCCAAGTGGACGGGGAAAATTTATTAATTGAATCCGGATTGGGTAATGGCAAAATGACGGAAAAGCAAATAAGAAATTATGGAGTGACAAGGGAGTCTGAGATTGCCGCCTCTTTGGAAAAATTAGGGCTAACCCCCGACTCCATTGATTATGTCCTAATGACCCATCTTCACTTTGACCACGCTTGCGGTTTAACCAGGCCTGTTGGTGACGGCTATCAATCCGCTTTTCCCAACGCCCGGATTATCGCATCCAAAATTGAGTGGGACGAAATGAGACAACCGAATATCCGCTCAAAAAGTACATACTGGAAGGAAAATTGGGAATCAATCTCATCACAGGTAGAAACATTTGAAGAAACATGGAACCATGGCCCAATCCAAATGATCCATACTGGCGGCCACAGTGATGGTCATAGCATTATCATCATCGAGAATCAGGGCGAGATGGCGATTCATATGGCAGACCTCATGCCAACACATGCCCATCAAAATGTATTATGGGTGATGGCTTATGATGATTACCCCATGAATTCGATTACCGCAAAAGAAAAATGGCTGCCTTATGCGATGAGTAAACAGGCCTGGTTTACCTTTTATCACGATGCTTATTATCGGGCGGTAAAATGGGGAACGGAAAACGGCCAAATAATTGATTCCATAAAAGTGGAAGAAACAGACGCGTAAAATTGGGGAATTAGGATTTCCCCCGGGTTTTGTCCGCTTGTAGGCTTCATGAGGGCAGAATTCAGAATTATCCCCAGGTTTTTGTCCGCATGACAGTTTTTTTCATGAGGACTGGCTGAAAGGAAGAAAAAACCAAGCCGCTTAAAAGTACGGCTTGGTTTTTTATGACGCTAATTCTTCAGGCAATCGGCGTATATCCAATAGGGTCCCGGTGTAGGCATCCGCTATAAATTCGTATTGCTCGTTTGTTCCATTATCATTTTTGGAGATTCCGCCCTTATATACTTCATAGTGGAATTGATGCTTTTCATAAGGCACGGCTTCCATATGTATCCAAGAACCGCTGATGGGGCCGGATTCTTTAAATTGCTTTTTAACATATTCCAGCACTTTTTCGGGTGAAACTTTTGTTTTCTTTGAAATGAATTCCTTAGCTGCATATCCCCCAATCACTCCAATGACGGCACCTAGGATAAACGACGATTTCCAGTTCATTTGGCAGGACCTCCAAAAATTTATTTTGGAAAAATATACATGATAGTTTCCCTTTCAGTATATCGTATTTAACCGGAAATAGGTAATATTACATTTATTAATTGAAAAATTGGCAACAACCATAAAATTTAGCTAAAATAAATAATATATACATATAGATTGATGCTGCAAAGCATGGTAAGGAGACCAAAAATGAATGAACAGACGCTAAAGCTTTTCCAAACCCTGACCGAACTCCCAGGAGCACCTGGAAATGAACACCTGGTCCGGAAATTCATGAGGGAACAATTATCCAAGTACTCGGATGAAATCGTCCAAGATAAACTAGGCAGTATTTTTGGTGTGAAAAAAGGAAACCGTGACGGCCCGACAGTTATGGTTGCCGGCCACATGGACGAAGTTGGTTTTATGATTACGGCCATTACCGACAATGGCATGCTCCGGTTCCAACCGCTCGGAGGCTGGTCTGCCCAAGTCCTTCTGGCCCAACGGGTTCAAATTTTGACCAAAAACGGTCCAATAATCGGGGTGGTGGGGTCGATTCCGCCGCATTTATTGGATGATTCCAAGAAAAACAAACTTCCTGACATCAAAGATATGCTTATTGATATCGGCGCGGATGACAGGGAGGATGCTGAAAAAATCGGTATCAAGCCTGGGCAGGCCGTTCTGCCCATTTGTCCATTCACACCGATGGCCAATAGTAAAAAAATTATGGCGAAAGCTTGGGATAACCGGTACGGATGCGGCCTGGCAATCGAACTTCTACAGGAACTGCAGAATGAAACCCTGCCTAACACGCTATACTCCGGTGCCACTGTCCAGGAAGAAGTAGGTTTGCGCGGCGCCCAAACTGCTGCCAACATGATTAAGCCTGATATCTTTTTTGCCCTTGATGCGAGCCCGGCAAACGATATGACTGGAGATAAAAAACAATTTGGCCAATTGGGCAAAGGAGCCTTGTTGCGCATATTTGACCGGACTATGGTGACTCATAGGGGGATGCGCGAGTTGGTGCTCGATACAGCTGAAACTCATAAAATACCTTACCAATACTTCATATCTCCTGGCGGCACCGATGCGGGTCGTGTCCATCAGTCCAATGAAGGAATTCCAAGTGCGGTAATTGGAATCTGTTCCCGCTACATTCATTCACACGCATCCATCATTCATGTCGATGATTACGCTGCGGCAAAAGAGCTTGTCACAAAACTAGTGAAAGCCTGTGACAAAACCACTGTAGAATCAATAAGAGCCAACAGCTGATAGTAATGAGGCATGTCATGCGCATGCCTCGTTTTTCGTTATGAAAGGAGATACTCACATGAAGATTGTCATCGGATCTAAAAATCCTACAAAAATTGCAGCAGTAAAAAGAAGTTTTACCGGCTATGAAGCAGAATTTGTGTCGTTGGATGTATCATCAGGGGTTAGCAATCAGCCGTTTTCAGACGAAGAAACGATCAGGGGCGCCATCAACCGGGCAAAAGCTTCTTTAAGCGAAGGCAATGGGGACATAGGAGTCGGTCTTGAAGGGGGCGTCCAGGAAACCAGTCAGGGATTGCTTCTTTGCAATTGGGGTGCCTTGGTCACCAACGGGGGCCAACCCATTGTTGCTGGCGGTGCAAGGTTCCTGCTCCCTAAAGAGGTGGCTGAGCGCCTTCGGGAGGGCGAGGAGCTTGGAACAGTTATGGATGACTATGCCAAAAAGAAAAATGTGAGCAAACAAGAAGGAGCCGTGGGAATTTTTACAAACGGTATGGTAAATCGTGCAGATATGTTTACGCACGTTATGGCCCTGTTAGTTGGCCAGTTTGCCTATCAGCAAAAATCTTCACAAAACTTTTAATTTTCGACAACATCGTTCGACAAACCCCTTGTCATTTGAATAATTTGGAAGGTATGATGGAGATAGAATATACATTAGGAGGCGAAATCGTCTGAAATCCTTTAAAACTATCTCCATTTTTATTCTTTTTGTTTTTATATTAACAGCATGCGGGAATTCATCGTTCAAATCGGAAAGTAAAACGACGACAAAGTCGGTAAAAGCCGCTTTTGTAGAAAAGGCAAAAAAGCCAAATAAAAAAAGCGGAAATATCCAGTTTTACTTACCTTTCGGATATGAAATTGAGAATAAAACCCCTAATAATCTTATTCTTAAAAATGGTTCAAAAACATATATTCTATTTGTCAATCCACAGGAAAAGCCTTCGAGTAATGTGGTCTACCAAGCCACGGAAGAACAATATAAAAAGCTCGATACCAGCGAAGAGTTTAAAAACGGGGATCAGCTTGGGTTTTTGACCATTAAACAAATAGAAGATAATTTGAATGAAGTGACTGTTGGGGTCGGCGGGGCCAAAATCACGACCCAAGTGAAAACGCGCAGCATGTCCGATGAAGCCGATACGATGATGCAAATTGTCCATTCTGTTCAATATTAAATGAAGGCGGCGGAAGTTCCGCCGTTTTTTATTGTTCCAATTTATTGGATATGATAAAACTAAGCGGTGATTGCATATAGTTGGACTCGAAACTAGAAAGATTGTTATGATGAAAAAAACAGATATTTTATAATAAATGGAGGATGATTTGCTGATGAAAAATCTAGAGTCAATCGAACAATTTGAACAAATAAAAAGCGAAGGGAAAGCGATTTTTATGTTTTCTGCAGGCTGGTGCCCGGACTGCCGCTTTATTGAACCGGCACTTCCGGAAATCGAGGCAAACTTCTCTGAGTATACCTTTATCCATGTGGACCGCGATGAATTTATTGATTTATGCCAGCAACTTGACGTGTACGGTATTCCTAGCTTCGTTGCTTTCGACCATGGCCAAGAACTTGGCCGTTTCGTAAGCAAAGACCGCAAAACCCAAGAAGAAGTAGAATCCTTTATAAAGGGATTGAGCTAAAGTGAAAATGGACAGCCAAAAAATGCGGCGTGAACTGGAAGTCCGTTTGCGCGGGGAAAACAGGAGGCTGACCTATAACCGGGAAAAAGACCAACTCCGTATTGAAAGTGAGCGGACCGGCAAGGGAATTACGGTTTCATTGCCAGGAATCGTCGCAAAATGGAACCTGGAGAAAGATAAGGCGATTGATGAAGTCGTTTATTATGTTGAAGAAGGTCTTCAGGCCATGGAGAGCCCTGTCCAACTAAGCAATCATGAAAAGAGAATTTTTCCGGTTATCCGTTCGACCTCGTTCCCGGCTGAAGCAGCGGAAGGTGTCCCGTTTCTGACTGATGACCATACGGCGGAAACTAAAGTTTATTATGCTTTAGACATGGGGAATACCTATCGGTTGATTGACTCCCGCATCATGGAGCAAGAAGGCTGGGAGATTGGGCGGATTAAGGAAAACGCCCTGTTTAATGCGAGGTCATTGCCAACGCCGTTAAAAGAGGACCAAGTGGCCGGTAATCTATTTTATTTTTTAAATACCAATGATGGATACGATGCTTCTAGAATCTTAAATAAAGGGTTCCTCAATGATATGGAAAAAAAAATTCAAGGAACCATGGTGGTGGCTGTCCCCCATCAGGATGTGTTAATAATTGGCGATATTCGCAATGACAGAGGATATGATGTATTGGCTCAAATGGCCATGAGTTTCTTTGCCAGTGGAAGGACCCCAATTACCGCCCTTTCTTTCTTATATGAAAACGGAGAACTAGAGCCGGTCTTTATTTTAGGAAAGAATAAATGATTACTTTTTGGCTCTGTTAAACGATATAGTTGATTTTTAACACTCTGTGATTGGAAAGGATAAGCTCGACTCCTCGAAAATCCTCAATTCTGCTATCGCATAATTTCGTGCGATGAAAATTCATGGATGCTTTTCTTATGCCACCGCATTTTCTTCGTGCGTGGGCGGATTCGAGGAAGAATTTCAGTATCCTGCGGGGAGACCCCGCAGGTGCTCCTTGCGCCGCGACTCCCCGGCACGCCTGCGGAAAGTGAGCTTCTTTCGCTACAATCAACAGCCATATTAAACTAGGCCTTCTTATCTTTTTAAGACAACAGATCACTTTTAAAAAGTGGTCTTTTTTCATTGCCTTTTTCCATCCAATTGTCATTTTATAAATAAAATCGACTGATTCTAAAGAATCCTGTCGAAAAAATCATAAATACTGCTAAAATAGAAAGATAGATGAAAAGAAAGAGTGATAGTTTTGAGCTGGATCCAAGACTTGATTCAAAAATTTAAGAAAGAGGAAGAACTCGAATTTGACCAATCCTTTTTCCATTATGATAAACCGGAAGATTTAATCATTGAAAAAAGCAATACCAGCATAAAGGACCTGGATGCGAGAATCGCCTACCAATATCCCAAAAATAATCTTCGTCCTAATCCAATTCAAAAAACCATTGATTTGGGGATGCCCCAAAAAACGGGACAGGAAAGACGGGCAAGGAGAAAACAGCCGGACCTGTCAAAAAGCGAAACCGTACATGAACCGATCATCAAAAAAGGCCCTGTTGCCAAAAAGGCCCCTGTTCCTAAAAAGGAGCCTTCTTCCAGAAGCCGTGGCCCGTTCCATCCTACGGAAATCCCGTCACCAGTTTATGGATTTAACAGGCCAAAGAAACAAGCTTCGGTAATTGAACATGAGTTAACCTATTTTTTAGAAGAAGACAGCCAAGTAGTAGTAAGGGATTGGCCCGTAAAAACAGACAGGGTTAAACCCGCCACTGAAAAATTGGAGAGTACTAGGGTTAGCCAACCTACATTCCAACCTTCCAGCATGGCGGACGGGGAGGAAACGGCTGCCAAAATTTTAAAAGAAGATAGCCAAGTAGTATTAAGGGATTCGCTTGTAAAAACAGACAGGGTTAAACCCGCCACTGAAAAATTGGAGAGTACTAGGGTTAGCCAACCCACACTCCCACCTTCCAGCATGGCGGACGGGGAGGAAGCGGCTGCCAAAACTTTAGAAGAAGACAGCCAAGTAGTATTAAGGGATTCGCTCGTAAAAACAGACAGGGTTAAACCCGCCGCTGAAAAATTGGAGAGTACTAGGGTTAGCCATACCACATTCCAACCTTCCAGCATGGCTGAAGGGGAGGAAGCAGCTGCCAAAAAAGAACCCGTCGACGTGGCGAATGCTGTGGTGCCTGACACCGTTGAGGAACAAGCACTGGCGAAAATTATGGGTCATCCAATCCCTGAATCCTCTATAACGGATCAACCGCAGGAGTTAACTTCCGCTGCAACAGTTATACAGCCTGAAGAAGATACATATCCCATGGAGCCTTCTGCAAGTTCTGAAGATAATGGGGAAGGGGCGGGTCCCACTGTCCAAGGTCAGGAAATTGATGCTGAACCGGAGCAAACAACCCAGCGGCCACGCCGGTCACATCTGCCATTTAATGTCTTAATGCTAAAGCAGGATAGGCAGTCTTGGTCTTCAAGGCAAGAAAAACGCGCTCAAACAGAGAAACAGAATCCACCGGCTGTCGTCCATCAGGCGGCACCCGTGCCAGAAAGCAATTCCCAATCGGAAATAATCCAAGAACTGGAGTCGTTTTCTGATCCCGGACTGTTCCAATTTCCTGAAAACAACTTGTTATCGCCACCTGTAATAGAATCGGATGATACAGAATGGTTAGAGAAGCAACAAGAAATTCTAAATCAGACATTACATGATTTTAATGTGGGCGCAAGCGTCGTAAATGTGACGCAAGGTCCTTCCGTCACCCGTTTTGAGGTACAGCCCGAACCCGGAGTGAAAGTAAACAAAATCACCAATTTAAGTGATGATATCAAACTGAGTCTTGCTGCCAGGGATATCCGTATCGAAGCCCCAATTCCGGGCAAGCATACAATTGGGATAGAAGTGCCCAATAAAAAGGCAAGACCTGTATTCATCAGTGAAATTATTGAAACCCATGTGTTTCGAACTTCACCGTCACCATTAACAGCTGTTCTTGGCCTGGACATAGCCGGCAGCCCGATTGTGACCGATTTGAAAAAGATGCCGCACGGGTTAATTGCTGGAGCAACCGGTTCGGGAAAAAGTGTTTGTATAAACTCGATTTTGGTCAGCTTGTTGTACAAAGCCACTCCGGATGACCTAAAATTGCTGCTGATTGATCCGAAAATGGTGGAATTGGCCCCATATAACCGGCTTCCCCATCTTGTCAGCCCGGTCATCACAGATGTGAAGGCAGCCACAGCTGCTTTAAAATGGGCGGTCGAGGAGATGGAACGCCGCTATGAACTGTTTGCCCATACAGGCGTCAGAGATATCAACCGATTTAATGAACTGGCCATGAAGCATAAACAGTATGCGGACAAATTGCCCTATATCGTCATTGTTATTGACGAGCTGGCGGACTTAATGATGATGTCGCCGGCAGATGTGGAAGAAGCCATTTGCCGAATCGCCCAAAAGGCACGGGCCTGCGGCATTCACTTAATCGTCGCTACCCAAAGGCCATCTGTTGATGTCATTACCGGGTTAATCAAGGCCAATATTCCAACAAGGATTGCCTTCTCGGTGTCATCACAGGTGGATTCCCGCACCATTATTGATATCAGCGGTGCCGAAAAGCTTCTTGGGCGGGGAGATATGCTATTTCTGGAAAATGGTTCTTCAAAGCCGGTCCGGCTCCAAGGAACATTTGTCTCGGATGAGGAAATTGACCGCATAACTGCACATGTAAGAAGCCAAAGGGAACCGGAATATCTATTTGAACAGGAGGAATTGTTGAAAAAAACACAAGTCACCTCAGAGGAAGATGAATTGTTTTATGATGCATGTGAATTTATTATTGATCATGGAGGAGCATCCACCTCGAGTTTGCAGCGTCGGTTTAAAATTGGTTATAATCGGGCAGCAAGATTAATGGATATGCTCGAAGACAGCGGATATATTTCCGGGGCGAATGGGAGCAAGCCGCGTGAGGTGCTCATAACGGAAACGGACTTGGAGTCCATTCAAGATTCCCTGTGAAAACCGTAGTATTCTTTAAGGCAGGGACTCATACTAAAGAGTGAGTCACAGCGCTGCATTTACAAAATAGTTTTTATAAGCAAACAGTGCTATAATATTGAATTGTATTTTCATTGAAAAAATAAAACCGGCTATCGGACATGACTCGTTTTTCATGTTAGCAATTACAGACAGATGTCATATACTGTTTTACAGATAGACGTTGGTTGGAGGTTCTTCTATGACTATTTACCATTTTGTAGGTATAAAGGGGTCGGGAATGAGTGCACTCGCACAAGTTCTGCACGATATGAAATTTCAGGTGCAAGGCTCCGATGTCGAAAAGCGCTTTTTTACGCAACTGGCCCTTGAGCAATCAGGGATTACCATTCTTCCGTTTCAAAAGGAAAATATTAAGCCAGGCATGACTATTATCGCAGGAAATGCGTTTCCTGACACTCATGAAGAAATTCAAGAAGCCATGAAACTCGGACTTCCTATTGTACGTTATCATCGCTTTTTGGGCGATTTTATGCAAAGTTTTACGAGTGTGGCCATCACTGGGGCACATGGGAAAACATCGACCACCGGTCTGATGGCTCATGTCGTTTCTGGTGCCAAGCCTACTTCTTTTTTAATCGGGGATGGAACCGGTAAAGGGGAAGAGGGTGCAGAATACTTTGTCTTTGAGGCATGTGAATACAGACGTCATTTCCTTTCTTATTTTCCTGACTATGCCATCATGACGAATATTGACTTTGACCACCCTGATTATTTTGCCAATATTGATGATGTTTTCTCCGCTTTTCAGGAGTTGGCCATGCAAGTCAAAAAAGGCATCTTTGCATACGGTGATGATGAAAAGCTTCAAAGAATCCAGGCAAAGGTCCCTGTGATATTTTATGGATTCGGTGAGGAAAATGACTATCAAGCGGCCAATATTGTAAAAACGACAGAGGGCACCACCTTTGATGTGTTTATTCGCAATACATTTTATGATACCTTCTCCATACCGTCGTTTGGGGATCATAATGTATTAAATGCTTTGGCGGTTATCGGTATATGCCATTATGAAGACATCAATAAAGACATTGTTAAAGAACGGTTAACCACCTTCCAAGGGGTAAAAAGAAGATTCACTGAAAAATCCGCCGGCACGCAAATATTGATTGATGATTATGCCCATCACCCAACAGAAATTAAAGCAACCATTGAGGCGGCACGGCAAAAATACCCAGACCGGAAAATTGTAGCTGTGTTCCAGCCGCACACCTTTACACGCACCCAAGCTTTCCTGGATAATTTCGCGGAAAGCTTAAGTCTTGCCGACAAAGCGTATTTGTGTGAAATTTTTGGCTCTGCCCGTGAGAAGCAAGGAAAGCTGACGATTAAAGATTTACAGGATAAAATCGCCGGAGCCGAAATCCTGTCGGAAGAATCTACCGATGTATTAAAACAATATGAAAACAGCGTAATCATTTTCATGGGAGCTGGAGATATTCAAAAATTCCAGGAAGCTTATGAGAAACAGTTAGTCTAAAGAAACCCGCCCAATCGGCGGGTTTTTTTATTGGATCAGGCAAAAACATCAGGAAGACAAGACAAATCAAACGTTGTAGTATAAGATTAGATTAAGGTTTATATAGTTCGCGGATGGGTAATACATAATGATAGGATTTATGGCGGAGGTATCAGGATGGTAATAATTTTGTATTTGAGTGCAGCTCTGGCAGCTGTAGCGTTTTTCGTACTGGTGATTTATTTGGCATCCACATTAAAATCACTTCGGGTCACACTTGATAGTGTTTCAGACACACTAAAAGGGCTGGAAACACAATTGAAGGGCGTGACAAGTGAAACAACGTTGCTGTTGCAAAAAACAAATGCCCTTGCCGATGACCTGCAGCAAAAATCGGAACGGCTAAATACGGTCGTGGATGCCGTTAAAGAAGTCGGCACCACAGTCGGCAAATTTAACGGCACCCTGCAGAATATCACACAAACGGTGGACAAACAAGTTGATGAAAATAAAGAAAGAATCTCACAAATTGTCCAATGGGGTAACGTTTTCTTGGAATTAAAAGAAAAATGGCAGGAGCATCGTCAGGCCAAAAAAGAACTTCATGTGAAAGAACCGGAAAGAGTAAGGTCACATTAATCCAAAAACGCAGATCATAATCAATAAATAGAGGTGATTGGGTATGTCAAAAAGGGAATATGAATCACGTGATAACAATCAAAGCCGGACAGAAGATTCTTCAGGCAACTTTCTGTTGGGTGCCATTATTGGCGGAGTCGTCGGAGCTGCTGCCGCGTTGTTATTCACATCCAAATCAGGAAAAGAACTTCGGGAAACCATTGTAGACCAAGCTGGCCGAGTAATGGACAAAACCGGGCCGCTCAGGCAGCAATCGGCTGAGCTTTTCAATAAAGTGTCAGGTAAACAAGACGGAACCGACTCTGAAACAGAAGTTACTTATATCCCCATAAAAGGCCCGCAGGATGTCTCAAACGGTAAGGAATCGGAGGGGCAGAATAAAATGGACAGTGACTCCATCAAGAAGAAACTAGAAGAAGCACAGAAAGCTTTTGACGATGAAGAAAGCAGGGTAAAAATATAGCTTCTGTTAAACGATAATGATGATTTTCTACTCTGTTGATTGGGGCGGAAGGCAATCTACTTCTGCGGGAGTACGAGGCCGAGAAGGCTCTCCGGCACACCCACAAGTTTGCTGAGCTTCTTTGCTGCAATCTACAGCCAAATTTACAGGTCCAAAATATAAAAAAGTCTGTTTGTTTGTCTAACCTTTCGGTGAAGTGTTAAAATTACTTCACCGTTATTTTTTTTAGGAGGGAAAAAAATGCTTAAGAAAATTGATTCTGCCGAAGAATTTGATCAGATCCTAAACAGCAGTAACACGTTTTTTCTTTTAAAACACAGTTTGACATGCCCCATCAGCCAGGCTGCATACAACGAATATGAAAAATTCTCCAATGAAAATGAGAATGTTCCTGCTTACTATTTGGCAGTGCAGGATGCCCGGCCGTTATCGAACGAGATTGCGGACAAGTTTGCGATTAAACATGAATCTCCGCAAGCCATCCTGTTTTCAAATGGCGAGCCCAAATGGAATGCTTCCCATTGGAAAATTACCAATCGTTCATTGTCCACAGCTGTTAATGGGCAGTAAATAAATACAAGTTGAACAACTAACAGTGTTATTGCATACATTAATTTAATATACTTAATTAAACACTTTAGCGCTTAAAAGCGTTTAATTGTTAAAGAAAAAAGTCGTGACAAAGGATTTCTTTTAAGCTATAATTAAGCCTAAATTATTATAAATTTTTAAAAATTCTAAGATTGTATAGCAGGAAGTGTTCCTTCAAAGGATAACTATACTGATTTACAAGGAAAGGACGGGACTAGGATGGGCAATGATAATTTGGATCAATTAAGGGCTCGTGTCGATGAAGTAAACTTGGAATTGTTGAGGCTAATTAATGAAAGAGCTCAGCTCGTCCAAGAGATTGGACGAGTAAAAGAAAGCCAGGGGGTATACCGTTTCGATCCGGTCCGCGAAAGAAAGATGCTGGACAAAATCAAGGAGAATAATGACGGGCCTTTTGATAATGCCGTCATCGATCACCTGTTTAAAGAAATTTTTAAAGCAGGCCTTGATTTACAAAAGGATGACCATAAAAAGGCATTACTTGTTTCGAGAAAGAAAAAGCCGGAAGATACCATTGTTACGTTAAAAGGTGAGAATATCGGCGATGGCAAACCGCATTTTGTTTTTGGTCCATGTTCAGTTGAATCATATGAGCAGGTAGCAACTGTGGCCAAGGCCATGAAAGAGAAAGGATTAAAGCTCTTGCGCGGAGGTGCCTACAAGCCGAGAACCTCTCCATACGATTTCCAAGGATTAGGCGTGGAAGGGCTGAAAATCTTAAAACGAGTGGCAGAAGAATATGATATGTCCGTTATCAGTGAAATCGTCAACCCGGCCGATATTGAAATGGCATGCGAATATATCGATGTCATCCAAATTGGCGCCCGCAATATGCAAAACTTCGAATTACTTAAAGCTGCAGGGGCTGTAAATAAACCAGTATTGTTAAAACGTGGTCTTTCTGCAACCATTGAAGAGTTCATCAACGCTGCAGAATATATTATGTCACAGGGAAATGGACAAATTATCCTTTGTGAGCGCGGAATTCGTACTTATGAAAAAGCAACTAGAAATACACTCGATATTTCAGCAGTGCCAATTTTGAAAATGGAAACTCACCTGCCGGTTATGGTGGATGTTACCCATTCTACCGGCCGTAGAGATCTATTGTTGCCAACAGCGAAAGCAGCAATCGCGATCGGCGCAGATGGAGTCATGGCTGAGGTCCACCCGGATCCGGCCGTAGCCTTATCCGATGCCCAGCAGCAAATGGACTTGGGACAATTTGACGAGTTTTATAATGAACTCCTTGCTTCCAATTTTGTCAGGGTATAATAATCAATTTTCCATGTTTAAACCTTCTGCGTTCTTTGCAGAAGGTTTTTATTTTACAGAAATATTGAATGGAGCGGGAATTATCATGTAAACCCTGCCCAATCGATTATGTAAAAAAAGTATAAAATATTTGCGGCTTTTCATTTCTTATCGTATGATTAAATACATATTGGCTTGTTTACTTTATCACAAATTTAAAAAGTGGAAATAAAATGAGTATATTTTTATTTACTGCTGTAAAATAAAGAAAACAATGAACGTTTTAGGAGAGTGTTACAGTGAGTAATATTACGATTTATGATGTTGCCCGTGAAGCGAATGTATCGATGGCAACGGTTTCCCGTGTCGTCAATGGGAATCCAAATGTAAAACCCGTTACACGAAAGAAAGTTTTAGAAGTCATTGAGAGACTCGGATACCGCCCGAACGCAGTGGCAAGAGGGTTGGCAAGTAAGAAAACGACCACAGTGGGTGTAATCATCCCTGATATCTCTAATATCCTTTTTGCTGAATTGGCACGGGGGATTGAAGATATTGCCACCATGTATAAGTACAATATCATCTTGAGCAACTCCGACCAAAATAAAGATAAAGAATTACATTTACTGAATACCATGCTGGGCAAACAAGTAGATGGAATCGTGTTTATGAGCGGCCATATTACCCAGGAGCATGTGGAAGAATTCGAAAAGTCCCCGGTACCGATTGTGCTTGCCGGATCGATGGAAGAATCCGAAAAACTCCCTTCAGTCAATATTGATTATGAGAGGGCTGCCTATGATTCCGTCAAGGAGTTCATCGATAAAGGCCATAAACATATCGCCATCGTGATGGGCCCGGTATATGAGCCGGATATTTCGAATAAAAAACTGGATGGTTATAAACGGGCGCTAGAGGACGCCGGTATCCCATTTAACGAAGAGCTTGTGGTTGAAGGGGATTATACTTACGACTCGGGAATTGAAGCCTTAGAAAAGCTGTTAGAAGCCGGAAATAAGCCAACGGCGATTTTCGTGGGTTCTGATGAGATGGCACTTGGTGTCGTTCATGGGGCACAAGACAAAGGCTATAAAATCCCAGATGATTTTGAAATCATTACTTCTGACAACACCAGGCTTTCGCTCATGGTCCGCCCGCAGCTGACAACGGTCGTCCAGCCGTTATATGATATTGGCGCCGTATCAATGCGATTATTGACCAAACTGATGAATAAGGAAAAAGTTTCTGAAAACACCGTCGTCCTGCCGCATCGAATTGAACACCGCCAGTCGACCAAATAAACAATTATGATAATGTATGAGCCGCCATAATAATATGGCGGCTTATTTGTTCTAAGAACGGAAGGGTCTACCGCGAACACTATAGGGAAAAAAGGCGATTAGGGTAACGTAAAAGGGGTATATGTGACCGAAACGGGAAAAAAGAAGCAATGAGGGTAACGTAAAAAGGATCTACACGACCGAAACGGGAAAAAAGAAGCAACGAGGGTCAAGTAAAAGGGGTCTATGCGACTGAAACGGGAAAAAAGAAGCAATGAGGGTAACGTAAAAAGGATCTACACGACCGAAACGGGAAAAAAGAAGCAACGAGGGTCAAGTAAAAGGGGTCTATGCGACTGAAACGGGAAAAAGAACGACGAGGGTAACGTAAAAAATGGCCAACGTTACCTTAATCTCCGGAAACAGTTGATTAAGGTAACGTAGTTTTTCAGCTTATTGTCCTGTTTTTTTTGCTTCATTTTTTTGCTGGCTGCGAATTGGGTAGAGCACTTTTTCCAGTGTAATCTGATTCTTTTCCGTTATTTCTGCCTTTCTGGGGATTGGTGGATAAATGTCTAACGGGTCATCCCACTCTTGGGGAAGCTTCACCGGTGCAAGCGGCTGCCATTGGGCAATCCAGTCGGCAGGGAGCCCCCCGAAACCATTCTGGTTTTCCATCATCTCAAGCCAAATCAACGCCCATGCTCTCGGGACAACCCGCCAGATATCATATCCACCGCCGCCAACCGCAATCCATCTGCCGCCGCAATAACGGTGGGCGATTTCATGGGCCAGTTTTGGAATTTCTCGATAAATTTTCATCGTGGCCGACAAATGGGTTAAGGGGTCATAATAATGCGAATCTACGCCGTTTTGGGTCAAAATGATATCCGGTTTAAAGAAATCAGCCACTTCCCGGATCGCTTGCGTATAGGCATCAATCCATGATTCATCTTCTGTAAACGCATCTACCGGAATATTAAAAGAATACCCATAACCGGCACCCTGGCCCCGCTCATTTACGTTTCCCGTTCCTGGAAACAAGTACCGGCCGGTTTCGTGAATTGATAATGTACAAACACTCGGGTCATCGTAAAAGGCCCACTGGACACCATCGCCGTGATGCGCATCCGTATCCACATATAAAACCCGGGCATGGTACTTTTTCTGTATGTACTTAATGGCTACGGCACTGTCATTATACACACAGAAACCAGATGCCTTTCCCCGGAAGCCGTGGTGGAGCCCGCCACCGAGATTGACCGCATGCAGGGCGCGGCCAGACATCACTTCATCGACTGCAGTAAGCGTCCCGCCTACCAGCAGGGAACTGGCTTCATGCATATGGGCAAACACGGGCGTATCTTCTGTTCCCAAGCCGAAGTTTTCCGCCACTTCATTGGCAAGCAGGCCCATTCCGGCTTTTTTAACTGCCTCTATGTAGCCTGGGTCATGAATTAAAGTTAACTCCTCCTCTGTAGCCATTCGCGGCGGAATAACTTGATTCTTATCAAGCGCGTTCAGACGTTCCAATAAGTCTACTGTCAGTTTAAGCCGGAATTGATTAAAGGGATGATGGCTTGAGAATTTATAATTTAACTGCTCTTCTGAGTAAATAAAGGCGCAACGGTCACTCATAAAGAAATCCCCGGAAGATTTGGCCATAGCACATGATGACCAGCCTTTTTTAAATCCTCAATTAATCCCGTAGGGTTCATCATTTGTACCCTGATCACCAAAATTTTATAATGCTCATCCTGTTTATCCGGATAAACCAGCACACTTAAAATGTTTGCGTTCCGATTGCGGATGATTCCAGCCACATCAGAGAGGACCCCCGTAATATTTGGGACTTTTATTTCTATTTGGGAACCGGGCTGATGCGCTCCCGTCAGCTCAACCATCGTCCTTAGTAAATCCGTCTCCGTTAAGATTCCCACCAATCTTTTGTCTTTAATAATGGGGATACAGCTAATTTTATGTTCATAAAATACCGCGGCCACTTCTTCCACAAAATCAAGCGGATGACCGGTTATGACATTCTTCTCCATAATAAGTTCCAGCGGCTTTTTTAATTCCTTCGGGTTTTCATTCGTCCGGAATGTGGAAGGCGTTACCTCTTTTAACTTTGAGATGGTTACTAGGCCGACCAAAAGCTCCTCATCATTGACAATCGGGATATGGCGGATATTATGAGCCTCCATTGCCTGAATGGCGTCCGCAATCGTATCCGTTGGATGCAAAGTCACCACATTGGTTTTCATTATTTCATCTATAATCATTTTAAATCCCACCGTTCAAAATAGATTTGCCATAAAAACCATAATAAAAGGCAATTTTGTGTTTATTAATACATAAACCGGTTCATAAATCGGAGGCGGTCAAAACGTTGAACAGATAAAGTGTCAACCCGTTTCCCAATTCGGGCCATTAAGCAGTTTGCCGGGTGGGAGCAAATCTCCGGGTCGTCGGTGGCATACCATTGAAGGCCGCCGGCACTCATCATTTTTTCCATCACCTTGCGATACTCCCAGACATTTAGATTCGTCCCTTTTAAATCCCAGTGCCAATAATATTCCGTCGTTATGATGATATAATCTTCCATGGCATCATCCATCATCGAGAGGATTAACAAATTTTTTCCGACCGCACAGCCCCGAAACTTTGGAATGACTTCAATCGCACCCAATTCTATTAAATTATCAATATGTCCCTCAGACCATCGTTCCAGCGGGTCGGGGTATAGGTACGTCACATAGCCAACCACCGTATTCTCGTGCCGGGCAATAATAATTCGTCCCTCCACTAAATCCGCAATCCCAATCAACGCTTGATGTTGCTGCCCTGCAGGCCGGAATGCGGTTAAATCCTGATGGAATTCATAACTTGCAAGCTCTTCAGAGGTTATTGGCCCTTCAATGACTAAAGTCCCATGGGGAGTGTCCAGTTCTTTTACATAATAAGTTTTTTTATGTTCCATTGGGTCACCTCCTGGAAAATTAAGATATATTACTTTTATTATACATAAATTTTCCTGCATGAAAGTGTTTTCACAAAATTTTCTGTATTATATATAGGATAAGAGAATCATAATTTTTAAAATACATTTTTTTAAAATTGTGAATAGTCATTTTTTGTAATATAATAATATCAAATGCGACAAAGGGGGATTTTACCAATGAAATTGGAAGCGTTACCAGTTGTTCAAGGGGACCACAATTTACAAAACTACGAACAAACCTATCAGAACTTTGATTGGATTGAAGCCGAAAAAGAGTTTTCCTGGAGTGAAACAGGTCTCGTGAATATGGCATATGAAGCGATTGACCGCCATGCGGAAACATTCAGGAAAAATAAAGTGGCTCTTTATTACAAGGACGCATCAAGAAATGAAAAATATACTTTTAAAGAGATGAAAGAGCTCACAAACAAGGCTGGGAATGTTTTAAAACAATATGGGGAGGTAGAAAAGGGCGACCGCGTGTTTATTTTCATGCCGCGATCTCCGGAACTTTACTTTGCTGTATTGGGTGCTATTAAACTAGGTGCAATTGTTGGACCGCTATTCGAAGCTTTCATGGAAGGGGCTGTGCGCGACAGGCTGCAGGACAGCGAAGCAAAGGTTCTTGTCACCACGCCGGAGCTGCTAGGCCGGGTGCCAATTCAAGATTTACCGGCATTAAAGCATATTTTTGTAGTCGGCAAAAATGTAACGGAAGAAGGGCTTTGCATTGACTTTTTACAAAAATTTGCCGGCGCCAGCAAAGAGCTTCAAATCGAATGGGTCGATAGAAGGGATGGCCTGATTCTTCATTACACGTCCGGTTCTACCGGGAAACCGAAGGGCGTATTGCATGTACATAATGCCATGATTCAGCATTATCAGACGGCAAGATGGGTGTTGGATTTAAAAGAGGAAGATGTCTATTGGTGCACAGCCGACCCAGGCTGGGTAACCGGAACCTCTTACGGTATCTTTGGCCCTTGGTTAACGGGGACTTCCAATGTGATTGTCGGGGGACGTTTCAGCCCGGATGATTGGTATAAAACAATTGAAGATTTCGGGGTAACCGTTTGGTACAGTGCACCGACCGCATTCCGGATGCTGATGGGCGCAGGCGATGAATTGGTGAAAAAATACGATTTAAGCTGCCTCCGGCACGTTGCCAGTGTTGGGGAGCCATTGAACCCTGAAGTGGTGAAATGGGGAGCAAAGGTCTTTAATCGCAGGATTCATGATGGCTGGTGGATGACGGAAACTGGAGCGCAATTAATCTGCAATTATCCTTGCATACCGATAAAGCCCGGTTCTATGGGCAAGCCGATTCCTGGCGTAAAGGCCGCGATTGTCGACGACCAAGGAAACGAGCTGCCGCCATATCGCATGGGTAACCTGGCCATCCAAAAAGGCTGGCCTTCGATGATGCATACAATTTGGAACAATCCCCAGAAATTTGAGTCCTATTTCATGCCAGGCGGCTGGTATGTTTCCGGTGATTCTGCCTATATGGATGAAGATGGCTACTTCTGGTTCCAAGGCCGTGTGGACGATGTGATCATGACGTCTGGCGAGCGGGTAGGCCCGTTCGAAGTGGAAAGTAAGCTTGTGGAGCATCCTGCAGTGGCCGAAGCAGGCGTCATTGGCAAGCCGGACCCTGTCCGCGGGGAAATCATTAAAGCCTTTATTGCTTTAAGGGATGGCTATCAGCCTTCCGATGAATTGAAAGAGGAAATCAGGCAATTTGTCAAACTAGGCCTTGCTGCCCATGCGGCGCCAAGGGAAATTGATTTCCGCGACAAACTGCCAAAAACCAGAAGTGGTAAAATCATGAGACGTGTCTTAAAAGCGTGGGAATTAGACCTGCCAACTGGCGACCTCTCCACAATGGAAGACTAATAAGAAAAGCGCAAGCGCCCTGGTCAGCGCACGACAGACCTGGAGGGCTCCAACTGAGATAAAGGAAACACGAAGAGCCGGAGGCGAATTCGTGCTTGACTTATCGTGGGGCGGAGACTGAAGGACACTAGGCGATAGGGTGCTGGAGCTAGACAATTATCAAGTTTAAAAACTTTATTCTTTCTTATCCATTAAAAAAAGAAACCCGCACCGTCGCTTCACGGTGCGGGTTTTTATGGTTATTGCGGTAAAACCTCTTGGGGTGTCCCTTCTTGTGTGCCGCCGACCTCAACGAAGTTGGATGGCGCGGATTCATTTCCGGCAATATCCACAGCTGTCACATAATAAAATCCGGGACCTGCTGTATAGGATAAACTGCTGCCGCTTTTTACGCTGGCTACTTTAGCATTTGAAAAACCGCCTTGGTAAACCCGATAGCCAATTACATCATTATCTGCTGGGGCGGACCAAGAAAGGTTATTACCAGAAACAGCAACGCCTACACTGTCTGGCTTCTTGCCATTATCGGTCATTTTTGCATCAGCCACAAGGACACTTCCCCAACGCTCACGATTAGGAATAAGCTGTCTGGTATCTTTGAAGTTTCCTCCTGTCATTCTAGTGACAAAATCAGGGTTCAGGATTACTCCCGATTGAGAAAACTCACTTGGTGTGGAATCCAATGCCAAATATTTTTTGCTGTTAATTGTCACATATTTTCCTTGAATCAAACTGTCGTCCACTTTTGTAGGAACATCTTTTGCATTAAAGTAATCCGTTTCCACCAATCCTGCCTTGGAGCAGGCATCTGATGGAAGTAAACCCGAAACCGCACAAAAACTTCGCTGAACAATTCCTTCAGGCTTCGTAAATTCTTCTTTTGGTGCAATCAAGTCTGGACGTTTATCATACGCGGCATTGAGTAACTGGGCCCAGAGGGTATTGGTGCGCTGGCTGTAGGACATTCCGCTGGTCTTTAACGACTTTGGCGTGTCATAGCCGGTCCAAATGCCAAAGGTAACATTAGGGTTGGTGGCAACCAACCAGGAATCCCAATAGTCAAAGCCTGTACCTGTTTTTCCGGCCCAGTCGGCACTGAATTTAAGCTGGCTCTTGACTCCGGCTGCCGTCCCCATTTTGATCACATCACGCATCATATCCAGTGTGAGCCAAGCCGTTTGCGGTTTGAAAACATCAACCGGTTTCACTTCATGCTGATAAACGGTTTTGCCATTTTTATCAACGATTTTATCGATTAAATAGGCATCAATAAATTGTCCGCCATTGGCAAAAGTACTGAAGGCATTGGTGTTTTCTTCAATCGTCACCCCGTTTGTCAATGAGCCTATCGCGGTGGAGGCGAGTTCATAATCATCTTTTGTTAAAGAAGTAAAGCCCATTTTTTCAAGGTACTTCGCCGGTTTCTGGTCAAGTATTTCGGTATATAGCTTGACTGCCGGAACATTATAGGATTTCGCCAAAGCATATCTGGCAGACACGATTCCGCTATACTTTAGGTCATAGTTATGCGGCCAAGGTGTATTTTTAGATGGGTCGAGCTTTAATGCTACGTCAGGAAGCGGCATTCCCGGAGAAGCTTTTCCCAGTTCAATCGCTGGCGCATAGACAAGCAGCGGTTTCATGGTGGAACCATTCTGCCGGACGGCGCTTGTTGCGTGATTTAATTGGTGTTCACTGTCATAATTCCGTCCGCCGACAAAGCTGAGGATTTTCCCGGTTTTATTTTCAATCAGCATCGCCCCGACCTGAACTTGCTCCATCACGGTTTTCGTTTCACCGGTTTCAGTGTCTTTCTTTTCCTGGGGCTTATCCGGGCCATAATATTTATAATTGTCCTTTGCGATCTGCATCGCATCATAGATATCTTTGTCAATGGTGGTATATATTTTATAACCATTTTGTTTTAAATCATGGCTTGCCAATGTTTTATATTTGTAAGCCAGGTTTTCGTCCTTCTTCAAGTCCTCTTCGCTATAGCCGTCCTTTTTGGCTAAAACAGTTGTGAGATCTTCTTTTGCCCGCTTTTCAATTTCAAAGGTTAGCCAAGGATAATCTTCTAGCGGGTTACTGGTGCTAGGTGGTATAAAGTCCTTTGTAATATCGTAGGCGGATGCTTCCGCATATTCCTTTTGGTTAATATAACCGCCATCATACATTCGCTTTAGAACAGTTTTCATCCTGGTCAGACCAGGCTCGAGATTATTCTTGACGGTCCCTTCCGCTGTAAACGGGGTATAGCCGAACGGGCTTTGCGGCAGTCCGGCAATAAAGGCCGCTTCTGGCAACGTCAATTCGTTGGCAGGTTTGCCGAATATTCCTTTGGCTGCTGCCTGGACACCGGCAATGTTTCTTCCGGACGAGTTTCGTCCAAAGGTCGAAACATTTAAGTAGGCTTCAAGAATTTCCTTTTTATCAAAAAATTTCTCAAGGCGAAGCGCTAACAAAATTTCATTTGCTTTCCGCTGGAACGAGACCTCATTGGTCAAAATCTGGTTCTTAATCAGCTGCTGGGTCAAGGTGCTTCCGCCTGATTGGATTGGAGAGTTGGTTACCTCTTGAAATAAAGCCCTGAATACAGCTTTTGGGACAACTCCTTTATGCTGATAAAAGTATTCATCTTCGGTCGCGATAACCGCATTAATCAGATAATCTGAAACCTGATTCAGTTTTACTTCTTCCCGTTCCAAGTCCGTCCTGAGCTTTCCAAGATAAACATCATTAGCAAAATATAATTCCGAGGTTTCCGAGTAATTATAAATATCTTTTTTCATACTATCATAGGAGCGGACAGGCTCATCTTTCACAAGAGAGGCAAAATAACCGGCACCCACGCCAGCAGCGAATGATCCTCCGAGTATAAAAACAACTAACACAAGGAGAAATAGGTTCCAAACTACTTGGGAGGTAATCCGAACCCCTTTAATCGTTTTTTTATGAGTAATGAAACTAAGCAGCGATTTTGCTTTTTCTAGCCATGGTTTTAACTTTTCATTCATAGCATCACCTCTTTTAAAATCACATTACATTATAGCATACCAGGGGTATAAAAACTGACAAGCTTCAACATTTTTCTGAAATTTCCATTTGAGATTTGACAGCAGCGGCCAGATATGATAAAAATGCTTTAAATAAATTTTTTTATAAAAGCGTTGAAAGGAACCAATTGTAGTTCTTCTATCCCTGTTATTTAGAGAGCCAGCGGCCGGTGCAAGCTGACACAAATAGAGGAATGAAATACATCCTGGAGCTTTCTCTGTGAACATTGGAGTAGCAGAGAACGGTTTTAACCGTTATTTTGTTCAAGTTGGAGGAAAAATTTCCTCAAGCTGGGTGGTACCGCGTACATATACGTCCCTGCATTTTTGCAGGGACGTTTTTATTTTGATTGGAGGGATTTGAATTGGATTTATTGCAGGATTTGGAATGGAGAGGCATCATTTATCAACAATCGGATGAAGAAGGGTTAAAGGAACTTTTAAATAAAGAGAGTATTTCGCTTTACTGCGGGACAGACCCATCTGCGGACAGCTTGCACATCGGCCATCTAGTTCCATTTTTAACGTTAAGAAGATTTCAGCAGCACGGGCATCGTCCCATTGTGCTGGTTGGCGGCGCTACTGGATTAATCGGCGACCCGAGCGGAAAAAGTGAAGAGAGAAAATTATTGACCGTAGAAACGGTTCAGCAAAATGCAGAAGGGATTAAAAATCAGTTAAAGGCCATTTTTGAGTTTGAAGGAGAAAATGGTGCCATCATGGTCAATAACTATGATTGGACCCAGGCGATGGATGTAATCACCTTCCTGCGTGACATTGGCAAGCACATCGGGATTAATTACATGCTCGCCAAGGATACAATTGCGAACCGCCTCGAGACCGGTATTTCGTTTACTGAGTTTAGTTATACGATTTTACAAGCAATGGATTTCTTGCATTTGTATGAGCAGCATAATTGCCGGATGCAAATCGGCGGCAGTGACCAATGGGGAAATATTACCTCAGGATTGGAGTTAATCCGCAAGATTCACCCGGTTGAATCCAAGGCTTTTGCGCTAACGATTCCGCTTATTACAAAAGCAGATGGGACTAAGTTTGGAAAGACAGCCGGGGGAGCAGTCTGGTTGGACCCGGAAAGAACGACTCCATACGAGTTCTACCAGTTCTGGATTAATACAGCGGATGCCGATGTGGTCAAATACCTAAAACTGTTTACGTTCCTTTCCCATGAGGAAATCGAACAATTAGAAGTTTCCGTTCAAGAGGAGCCGCATCTGCGTAAAGCGCAAAAGGCATTGGCGGATGAGATGACCAGGCTGATTCATGGCGAGGAGGCTCTCCAGCAGGCAATCAAAATTTCTGAGGCATTATTCAGCGGCGATGTCAGAAGCTTGACAGCATCCGAGATTAAACAGGGCTTTAAGGATGTGCCTTCTTTTGACGTGGACAGTGAATTTGATGGCAATCTTGTGGATTTGCTAGTATCTGCCAAAATTTCACCTTCCAAGCGCCAAGCACGTGAGGATATATCAAACGGGGCGATTTCTATAAATGGCGAAAAAGTAACAGATACCAATTATGTGCTACAGGAATCCGATCGGATTGAAGGTCAATTTACGATTATCCGAAGAGGGAAAAAGAAATATACTTTAATCAAATACTAGTAATCAAAGGGACTTGGATTTTGCAGGTCCCTTTTTTCTATGAGACAGAAGCGGAGAGAAAAACGGAGAAATGTCTTATAAAAGGGATATATGAGACAAGACGGGGATGAAGTCAGGTAGAATGTCTCATATAGGCACTCTATGGGACAAAAGGAGGGAGGGAACGCATAGAAATGTCTCATATAAAATCTTGAGGACAAAAAGTGGGGAAACGGCTGGAGAAATGCCCTTTATTAAAGTTGCCGAAAAACTAGGAAATTGTCTTTAAGCACAGTCAGAAAGAAAAGATATCGGCTAAGTCGTTTGGTGTAACGGGCTTCCCGTCCATTTCGTCAAATATATAAAGAGAAAGCATGCGATGGGGGTGTAGGAATGAGATTTATAATTCACGCCGTCTTTATTGTTCTAATTGCACTCGTTACCTTTTTCGGACTAGGACCTGTCCTACTGGCAGACGGCAGTTCACAAGAAAGACTCATCACGGCAGCCATTGTTGTGTTAATCTATATTATTCTGGCCTTTTTATATCGAAAGACCATCCTTTGGTCGAAGAATAAAAATAAATAAAGAAATCCCCAGCCAATATTGGCTGGGGATTTCTCGTTTGAAAAATTAACGTGAGTAGAACTCAACGATAAGAGTTTCGTTAATTTCAGCAGGCAATTCAGAACGCTCTGGTAAGCGAGTGAAAGTACCTTCTAATTTGTCAGCATCAAAAGTTAAGTAATCAGGAACAAAGTTGTTCACTTCGATTGCTTCTTTGACAACATCAAGGTTGCGTGATTTTTCACGAACACTGATTGTTTGACCAGGTGATACACGGTAAGATGGGATATCTACGCGAGCGCCATCAACTACGATGTGGCCATGGTTAACTAATTGGCGTGCTGCACGACGAGTGCGAGCAAGACCTAAACGGTATACTAGGTTATCCAAACGTGATTCAAGGAGAATCATGAAGTTTTCACCTAATACGCCAGTCATTTTGCCGGCTTTAACGAATAAGTTGCGGAATTGGCGCTCATTTACGCCATACATATGACGAAGCTTTTGCTTCTCTTGTAATTGCAATCCGTATTCAGAAAGCTTTTTGCGTTGGTTTGGACCATGTTGTCCAGGAGCGTAAGGACGCTTTTCTAATTCTTTACCTGTGCCGCTTAGAGAGATTCCAAGACGACGAGATAATTTCCAGCTTGGGCCGGTATAACGAGCCATGAATGACTCCTCCTCTGTGTTTTTATTTTGGTAAAATAAAAACCGCTGCGAAAACATCGATAACCGTCATTTTGTTTTCATGCACCATCGCCCTAGCAGCGGAGGGTTACTCGATGCACCATCACTTTTCGCGAGGAACAAAATGAACAAACTATCATCGTTCTCATAGGCTGCAGTATTTTACACAAGGAGTATTATATAATTTTTGTGGTCTACGAGTCAAGTATATTTCTAAATGTGGCTTGTTTTCCATTTTTTCCATTTGTTACTCTCCATAAAAAGCAGTTGTTGGCTTCTTAACGATTAGACGATATGGCACATATACTATATAAAAACAAGACCGTTTTCAAATTAGGAGGGCGAGTGATGAAACAGAAGAAGTCTCGGTTTGAAACAGAAGTCATTCATGCCGGTTATCATGGGGAAGACCATTTAGGGAGTTTGGTGCCGCCGCTTTACCAATCATCCACCTTTATATTTGCCAATGCGGAACAAGGAGAAAAAAGATTCGCCGGTACAGAAGATGGATACATTTATTCGCGCTTAGGAAATCCTACGGTAAAA
Organism: Neobacillus camarae; assembly: GCF_054950115.1. Classification (NCBI taxonomy): domain Bacteria; kingdom Bacillati; phylum Bacillota; class Bacilli; order Caryophanales; family Bacillaceae; genus Neobacillus; species Neobacillus camarae. Next base: position 1,552,066 of record NZ_JBUCKX010000002.1, read on the forward strand.
ATACTCGAAGACCGGATGGCTGCACTAGAACAAGGGGAAGCAGCCCTGGCGTTTTCCTCCGGAATGGCGGCAGTAAGTTCCGTCCTGGTTTCTCTGACAAAGACCGGTGACCATGTTCTCTGCTCGCAGGGGGTATATGGGTGTACCTTTGGACTTCTCAAGTTATTAAATGAGAAATATAACATTGATTATGATTTTTCAAGCATGGATTCTTTGGAAACCTTTGAAAGGGACATCAAACCCAACACTGCCTGTATCTATATCGAGACTCCCATTAACCCGACAATGAAGCTGGTGGATTTGGAGCTGGTGGTGAATGCGGCAAAACAGCGGGGAATCCCCGTTGTCGTGGACAACACTTTTTCCTCCCCGTACCTGCAAAGGCCCATTGTCCATGGCTGTGATGTGGTGATCCACAGTGCGACCAAATACATCTGCGGGCATGGTGATGTTGTAGCCGGACTGGTAATTGGAAAACATGATTTCATAAAAAAAGTTTCTAAAACCACTCAAAAAGATATGGGCGGGGTAATCTCCCCGTTTGATGCATGGCTGCTGCTGCGGGGATTAAAAACCCTCCCAATCAGGATGGACCGCCATTGTGAAAACGCCTCACGGATTTTTGGCTTTTTAAAAACCCATCCCAAAATCGATAAGATTTATTATCCTGGGGATCCTCATCATGAAGATTACCAGATTATGAAAAAGCAAATGAAGCAAGCCGGTGGCATGGTATCGTTCACCATCAAGGGGTCAAAGGAAACTGCTCAGCGGTTTATCAACGAATTGCAATTAATTCCTATTGCGGTTAGTTTGGGGGACCCGGAAACGTTGATCCAACATCCGGCCTCGATGACTCATGCCGTGATACCGGTGGAGGAAAGGTTAAAAATGGGAATTGAGGATAATCTTCTGCGCCTTTCAGCTGGGCTGGAAGCATGGGAGGATATCGTGGAGGATCTGGAGCAGGCACTTGAAAAGATATAAAAAAGCCCAAAGGAGCTGTGAGTAACTTTCTGCAGCTCCTTTTTTTGCTAGGATTTTATATGTGATTAACTAAGATGGAGACAAATTCTTCAAGCTTGATTTGATCCAATTCGTCGAATCGGTTCGTTTCTGGAGAATCAATATCCAACACACCGATTAAGTTTCCTTCTTTTACCATAGGAATAACGATTTCAGATTGGGAAGCGGCATCACAAGCAATATGCCCAGGAAATTGATGGACATCTTCCACCCGAACCGTTGTCTTTTTGGACGCCGCTGTGCCGCAAACTCCTTTCCCCAGCGGTATGCGAACACATGCAGGAAGTCCCTGGAATGGCCCTAATACAAGCTCATTATTGGCATCCATTAAATAAAACCCTACCCAATTGACACGATCCAAGAATTGATTCAACAAAGCGGAAGCATTGCTGAGATTGGCAATTTGATTTGGCTCATCATGGATCAATGCCTGAAGCTGTTTTTTTAGTAAATCATAATTATCTTCTCGGTTTCCCTGATATTTTTCGACGTTAAACATGAGATTTCACCTATTTCTTATTTTTTTTACAGTTTATTTTATCAGAAATATCGAAAATGGGCACAGAATGTCGATTTTTTCATACAGGAATCCTGTGTAGGTATAAAGAACTCTTAAGTAAGGGAAAAGGGCTGTTCAGAAGGAGGAGAAGGAAATCGATGAAGAAGGATTCAAGAGAAGCAATCATGCATGCTGCTATATTGTTGTTCAATTCCAAGGGGTATTCGGGTACTTCAATAAGGGACATTGCCAGTGCTGCCAAAGTGAATACGGCTTCCATAGCCTATTATTTTGAAAATAAAGCAGGTTTGTTAGAATATTGCTTCACGTATTTTTTTGAACAATACATCACTATCATCGAAGAAGCTTATTCCTCCATCGATCAAGGGGCGTCTGCCTGCATCAAGCGAATTGTTTCGGAATTGCTCCATTTCCAATGCAAAAACCATCTGCTCGCCAGCTTTGTGTATCGTGAATTGTCTATGGATTCGCAAATCTCCAGAGAAATCATGTCCACTTACTCCATAAAAGAGAAATATTACCTTCAGCAAATTTTTGAACGGGGATTTGAGTGGAAAGAATTCCGTCCGCACTCCATTCCATATTTAATTGTCCAACTCAAGGGTTTCTTAATGATGCCTTTTGTAAACACCAATTATATGAGAGAAGTTTTATACGTATTTCCAAGCGAACGGTTCTTTGAGCAGAAATATCTGAAAGATATCCAGTTATGGATAGACAGTGTCCTTTGTCTGCCGATGGAGGCTAAAAAGGAAGCCGTGAGTAAATAACGTCCCGTCCAATTCCTTATGACAAAAGAAGGGGTATGAATAGATTCTAAGTCGATAGCCCTTGCCTGGGATTAATGAATCCCGCGAGGTCTTTTTTTATTTGCCGTTTTATTCTATCGGTCCCTCTATGGCACACGCAAAAATCACTGGATTTCGTTGTTCTTTAAGATGATTTTACTTTTTCGCCGACTTTTTTAAAAAAAATGAAAATAATAGTCAAAAGTTGTCGTTATCATGGTATCATTAAGGCATTGATAATGAATGAAACCATTATGTTTGATATAGATTGGTAAGAATGCTCGTTGTGCTGATTAAGGGGGCTTAACATTGTGAAATATATCATTGGATTATTCATCCTAGTACTAGCTTTTTTTGTAGTAGGATATTTTATAAAGAAAAAATATTTTAAAGAAATGGACCGGCTGGAAGCTTGGAAAATAGATTTGTTTAACCGCCCGATACAGGATGAAATGTCAAAGGTAAAACAATTGAATATGACCGGGCAGACAGAAGAACTTTTTGAAAAGTGGAGAAACCAATGGGATGATGTGGTCACAGTAAAGCTGCCGGACCTGGAAGAACTGCTGTTTGACGCGGAAGAGTACATAGACCATTACAGATTTAAAAAGGCAAAGGGAGTCCAAGCATTAATTTCCGAGAAACTCCAGGAAACAGAAAATCAAGTGAATGGCATTTTGGAAGAACTGTATGAGCTGGTTGGCAGTGAAGAGAAAAACCGGGTTGAAATTGAGGCGTTAAAGGAAATTTACCGCGAGAGTAAAAAGACACTCCTAGCGCACCGGCATAGTTTTGGTAGTGCGGAAAAATACTTGGAATCGGAACTGGCTATCGTAACTGAAAAATTTCATGAATATGAAGAAAAAACCGGACATGGGAACTATTTGGAGGCCCGTGAAGTCGTTTTAACCATAAATGGCAAGCTTGATAAGATTAAAAATGATATGCTTGTGATTCCCCGGCTCTTAATTGAATGCCAATCCTTAATTCCCAACCAGCTTGCGGAAGTGATGGCGGGATTAAGGGAAATGACCGAACAAGGCTATTACTTGGACCATATACGGATTGATGAAGAAATTAAACGCTTGGAAGATAAAACGGCCGAGAATTTGCATTTGATTGAGCAAACAAAAGTGGATCAAGCAGAAGAAGGCATGACAGAGATCAAACAAAGAGTTGATGTGCTATTCGACCTGATGGAACAAGAAGTTCACGCCAAGCATTTTGTTATGAAGAACGAGCCCATTACAGGACAACTCCTTGCTTCAGCGGGCGAGGAAAATAAGCAGCTCTCTGAGGAAATTCTCTATTTGCAGGAAAGCTACCAGTTATCCAATGTGGATTTGGAACTGCTGGCAAATATGGATATGGAACTTACAGCGGTTTATAACCGCCATGAAATACTAATGGAAAAATTAAAGCTGAACAAAACAGCTCAAACCGTGATAAGCGGGGAATTGGCCGAAATAAAGGAACAGTTGGATATCATCCGCGAGGGGCAGGACAGCTTTGCCCAAAAGCTCCAGGCGCTCAGAAAAGATGAACTGGAGGCAAGGGAAAAGGTCAGAGAGCTGACTAAAAAAGTCGGAGAAACGCTTAGGCATGTATCCAAAAGCAACGTGCCCGGTCTTCCGGAGGATTACCAATATTTAATCGAGGATACCAAGGAAAGTATCCAAAACGTACGATTGCAACTGGAGGAAAAGCCGCTTAATATTGCGGGTCTAAATCAATATTTGGAAATTGCTGTGTTAACCGTAGAAAAGCTTGTCAATTCAACCATTGATTTGATTGAAAATGCGGCATTGGCGGAGAAGGCCATTCAGTACGGAAATCGTTACCGTACCAAAATTCCTTCCGTTGCCAAGGGATTGGCCGAGGCGGAAAGTGCCTTCAGACGCTACGATTACCAAGAAGCACTCGAACAGGCGGCAGCGTCATTGGACAGCGTTGACCCCCAAGCATTGAAAAAAATCAAAGCCACAATTGAAACTGAGTAGAGTAAATAAGAAGAAACTGATTCGACCATAATGAGGTTAATTGGTTTCTTCTTTTCTTTTTCAATTGACGAAATTATGATAAGATTTATTTCTGGTGCATGTACGGCTTTAAAAAAAGAAAGGTGAAGGGTTCATGATTTATTTTGACAACAGCGCAACAACGAAACCATATAAGGAAGCATTGGACTCCTATGTCAAGGTTGCGGGTGAATATTACGGAAATCCTTCTTCGCTTCATCGGTACGGCGGACAGGCAGAGAAACTGCTGTCACAGGCGAGGGAACAAATAGCCAGACTATTGGATATAAAGGCTCCGGAGATTTACTTTACATCAGGGGGGACGGAGAGCAATAATTTGGCGATAAAAGGGGCAGCTTTCTCCCATCGTAACAGGGGGCGGCACATCATTACCTCCAGTGTGGAGCATCCATCTGTCAGTGACGCCATGGAGCAGCTAGAAGCAGAGGGGTTTGAAATTACCTGGCTTCCGGTAAACGATACTGGCAGAGTTTCCGTTGATGACGTGGAAAAGGCCATCCGGAAAGATACCATTCTTGTATCGATTATGCATGTCAATAATGAGGTAGGAACAATCCAGCCGATAGAAGAAATCGGAAAAATGCTGGATCGCTATCCCACTATCTTATTTCATGTGGATGCGGTTCAAGCGGTGGGAAAAGTCCCAATTAGGATTGCTAATCATCGTATTGACCTTATGTCCATTTCAGGGCATAAGTTTCATGGATTAAAAGGAACGGGAGCACTGTTTATTCGGGAAGGAATTCGGTTGACTCCCTTATTTGCCGGCGGAAAGCAAGAGCGCAACATTCGCAGCGGGACGGAAAATGTGGCAGGAGCAGTAGCCATGGCAAAAGCACTTAGACTTTCCATGGAAAAAAGCAAATCAGGTTTGGCCGTCATGAAAAGGATACAAACCCTGCTTAGAACTGGGCTAAATAATATAGAGGACATTCAAATTAACTCCCCGTTGGAAAACGGGGCACCGCATATTTTGAATTTCTCATTAAACGGAATGAAATCGGAAGTATTTATCCATGCACTGGAGACAAAAGGGATTTATGTGTCGACTACCAGTGCCTGCTCTTCAAAAAGAAAGTCAGCCAGCAAGACGCTTCTGGCAATGGGGGTCCCGGACGATTTGGCTGACAGCGGCATCCGCCTAAGCTTATCGGCAGACAATACAGAAGCTGAGGCAAAGGCCGTTCTGGAAGCAATTGAGGACACCGTAAACCATCTAAGAAAGGTTATGAAACCATGAATTATGATCGCATATTAATCCGCTATGGTGAAATATCCACAAAGGGAAGAAATCGCAAAAAGTTTGTTGATAAGCTCAGAAAAAGTGTAAGGATTGCCCTATCGCCATTTCCAAAGGTGAAAATAGAAGCAAGCCATGATCGGATGTATGTTTTATTAAACGGAGAAAATGGAATAGAAATCGTTGAAAAATTAAAACATATATTTGGGATTCAGTCATTTAGTCCTGCAGTAAAGGTACGGAAAGACCTGGACGAATTGAAGCAGGCTTCACTAGATTTGGTGTCTGCGCTTTTTCTTGAGGGCCAAACCTTTAAAGTAACCGCCAAACGATCGGATAAAACATTCGAATTGAATACAGATGAAATCAATCATGCACTTGGCGGCCATTTATTGCAGAATGTCCCGGGAATCAAAGTGGATGTGAAACACCCGGATATCAACTTACGGGTAGAAGTAAGGAAGGAAGCCATTTACCTGTCTTGTCAAACCATTCAGGGTGCCGGAGGGCTCCCGACTGGTTCAAGCGGAACAGCCATGTTGATGCTATCCGGCGGGATTGACAGTCCGGTGGCAGGGTTCTTATCCATGAGACGTGGACTGGAAATAGAAGCGGTCCATTTTTTTAGCCCGCCGTTTACAAGTGAACGGGCAAAGGAAAAGGTCATCGATTTGACAAAAAAATTGGCGGGGATTTATGGTTCCCCCATCACACTGCATATTGTTCCGTTTACAGACGTTCAGCAGGCGATTCGCGAACAGGTGCCGGAAAATTATACCATGACTTCGACCAGACGAATGATGCTGCGGATTACCGACGAATTGCGGCAAAAACGGGAAGGATTGGCCATTATTACTGGCGAAAGCCTCGGACAAGTAGCCAGCCAAACCCTCGAAAGCATGTTTGCAATCAATGAAGTGACCAACACACCGATTTTGCGTCCCTTGATTTCAATGGACAAAAACGATATTATAAAAATCGCTCAAGAAATCGATACGCTTGAAATCTCAAACCGTCCGTTTGAGGACTGCTGCACGATCTTTGTGCCAGCATCTCCCAAAACGAGACCTAAAAGAGAAAAAGTTATGCAGTACGAAAGCTTTTTTGATTTTGATCCATTAATCCATAAAGCTGTCCAAGAGGTAGAATCATTGGTCATTCAACCGAACCGCGAACATCAACAGGAGTTTGAAGATTTATTCTAATCCAAGCTGTGTAAATTTGAAATTTTTGTGAACAATTACCAATTTATAATAAGAATGAACCGACCGGATTCTACACATTCTATACTCACAAGGAGGTGAGTATAGATGGCTAACAACAGTAGCTCAAACCAACTATTAGTATCTGGAGCTCAACAAGCTCTTGATCAAATGAAATATGAAATTGCTCAAGAATTCGGTGTTAACCTTGGTGCAGACACTACTTCTCGCGCTAACGGATCTGTTGGTGGAGAAATCACCAAGCGCCTAGTTTCTATGGCTGAATCACAATTAGGCGGCGGCTTTGCTCGATAATTAAAAATTCAATATGATGGCTACAGGGAGAGTGGGACAATGTCTCGCTCTCTCTTTTTATCTTTGCCAAAAGGATTTATTGGGTTTATAATTAGCATCAGGTACTAATAGTTAATATAATATTCTTATGATAAGTGAGGGAAAATAAGAATGAACCGGGAAGAATTGATTGCTCCAGAGAAGTATAATCTTGTGTCTGAAATGGAGCGGTTTGCTAAAGACCCAACCAAATTAGCATTAAAATGGGAGAACGACCTAGGTGAAACCAAATTGGTCACTTACCAGCAGTTATTGAAACAGGCTAATCAGGCGGCAAATGTTTTTACCAAGAACGGATTAAAGCAAGGCGATATCGTTCTTGTCATGGTGCCACGAGTAATTGAAGCCTATGTGGTGTATTTGGCCGCGTTAAAGGCCGGTATGGTGGTCATACCATGCTCGGAAATGTTAAGGGAAAAAGATCTTCAGTACCGCATTATTCATGGTGACGTAAAAGCGGTTATCAGTTATTATCCATACGTGGACCAATTTAAACATATATCAGGAACCCAACCGATTGTGAAATATACAATTGGCGGTAAGGTTGAGGGCTGGAATGATCTCGACGGGCAAATGGCAACAGCTGGGGAAGAATTTCCGCTGGCAGAGACACATCGGGATGACATGGCGTTTTTATCCTACACTTCAGGGACAACCGGTAATCCAAAAGGAGTTGTTCATACACATGGCTGGGCTTTTGCCCATCTAAGAACCGCTGCCGCCAAATGGCTTTCTATCAGTGAAAACGACACGGTTTGGGCAACTGCGGGACCAGGCTGGCAAAAATGGGTTTGGAGTCCATTGCTTTCAGTGCTGGGATCCGGAGCAACCGGATTGGTCTACCATGGCAGGTTTGAACCTAGCAAATACTTAAGCCTGCTGCAGAAATATGATGTCAATGTTCTGTGCTGTACACCGACAGAATACCGATTAATGGCAAAAGTGGATCATTTGGCAGACTACCACCTTCCAAACCTTCATAGTGCCGTGTCAGCCGGTGAGCCGCTAAACCGGGAAGTCATCGACATTTTTAAAAAATACTTTAACATCGAAGTGCGGGATGGTTATGGACAGACGGAAAATACCTTGCTGGTTGGCGTCACTAAAGGTATGAAGTTAAAGCCAGGTTCTATGGGCAAGCCAACACCAGGCAATCGGGTCGAGGTGATTGATGAAAATGGACAAATTTGTCCTCCGGGAGAGGTCGGGGATATTGCCGTCCATGTAGAAACTCCGGCACTGTTTAAGCAGTATTATAAGGACCCTGAACGGACCGCCAAACAATTCCGCGGTGATTATTATGTCACAGGGGATAGGGCCAGAAAGGACGAGGAAGGGTACTTCTGGTTTGAAGGACGCAGTGATGATATCATTATCAGTTCAGGGTATACGATTGGGCCATTCGAGGTCGAAGATGCTCTTGTCAAACACCCGTATGTAAAGGAATGTGCGGTTGTCGCAAGCCCTGATGAAATTCGCGGCACGATTGTAAAAGCTTTCGTAGTATTAAAAGACGGGGTTGATTCAAACAATCCTGATCTGACGAAGACTCTTCAGAATCATGTTAAAACATTAACGGCTCCATATAAGTATCCAAGAAAAATAGAATACCTATCCGAGCTTCCCAAAACAACATCAGGAAAAATCCGCAGGATCGAACTCCGTCAAAAAGAATGGGAATCCGGAAGGGAAAATTAGACAGTAGTAAAGGCAGGCATTCGAATCGAACGTCTGCTTTTTACATGGAGTGGTTCTGGTGAACGATTGTTGTTTTGATTTTACTCTGTTGATTGGAGCGGATAAGCTCAACTCCTGTGGGAATACGGGATAGGGGGACTCTGAGCAAAGGAGGCACCCCGGCATGCCTGCGGGTTTGCTGAGCTGCTTTCGTTGCAATCAACAGCCATGATAACAGACAGAACCATTGGGAGTAAAAATTTCTGGCATTTACGGTGTTTCACGTTATAATGATAATATTGTTTCGATACTAGAAAGAATAGGGGATTGGACATCTTGAAAAAAAGTGAAACGCAGCTTGGTGCCATTTATGCTGGGCTTTCCTACTTCCTTTGGGGGCTATTGCCGATTTATTGGAAGCTGTTAAATAAGGTTGGCGCAATGGAAATTTTGGCGAACCGTGTGTTTTGGTCATTCGTGTTTATGCTGTTGATTGTCTTCCTGACAAGAAAATGGGGCTTATTTATCCAGACTGTTAAAGGATTTTCCAAGAACAAAAAGCAATTATATGCTTTGATCATTGCTTCCATCTTAATTAGCGTCAATTGGTTTACGTATATTTGGGCTGTCAATAACGGACACATGATAGAAACCAGCCTCGGCTATTATATTAATCCGCTTGTCAGCATTCTATTAGGGATGCTGGTGTTAAAAGAGAAATTATCATTTTATCAATATTTCTCCTTCGGTTTGGCTGCCATCGGGGTTTTAATTGTCACCCTGTCCCACGGCGAGTTTCCCTGGGTCGCAATTATTCTGGCATTATCCTTTGGTTTATATGGGCTGGCCAAAAAGCTGATCAATGTGGAATCTGCTGTTGGCTTGACATTGGAAACCTTTGTGGTTACACCCATTGCCTCTATTTACATGTTATGGTTGTTTTTTAACGGCACAAACTCTTTTGCCGCTACGGACTGGTCCACCAATTTGTTATTAGTAGGTGCAGGTGTGGCCACCGCAGTCCCGTTGCTTTATTTTGCAAAAGGGGCCCAAAAAATTCCATTATCCTTACTTGGGTTCCTCCAATATATTTCACCAACCTTGACCTTATTGTTGGGGATATTCGTTTATCATGAACACTTTACAAAAATCCAGTTTCTGTCCTTTTTGTTCATTTGGTTAGCCTTAGCGATTTACTCGCTTTCCAAAACCAAGCTCTTGCCGGAAAAAGGGATGAAATGGAGCAAAGGAAATATTTAAAAAATAGGCTGCTGATTGGCAGCCTATTTTGCATTTTTTATAAAAAGCTCCGCTTCACTTTTTCCCAGAAAGAGTTATCCTTTAATTTCAGTGTTTTGACTTTTTTATCGCTCAAGGATATTCGAACCATATCAACAGATTGAATGCTCAGGGCTTCATTGTCCATGCCCATCGTTGGATAATCGTTATCTTCTTCCGCTACGACTTTTAGCATTAATGTCCGGTCGCTTCCTAAAATGAAGGAAGAGCCAAGGGAACGATAGTGGTTGTTATTGACAGACGCTACTTCGCTTACCTGCATGCATGGGAGGAGGGGATCTACAACAGCGCCATTGACCGATTTATTATAGGCTGTGCTTCCGGTTGGCGTTGCCACAATCAAACCATCTCCGCGGAAGGTTTCAAAGTGGAGATGGTCGATAAAAACATCGACCACAAGAGTTTTAATAATCGAAGACCTGATACTGAACTCATTCAAACATTTAAAGGTACCCTGTCCGTCGATAGAAACTTCAATGACAGGGTACCGGCGGACTTTCAGCTGTTCACTTTGCATGGCCGTTATCATGTTAGAAGTCTCTCCAATGCGAAAGTCACAATACATACTTAAGTTCATATTGGTAGATATCCCCATATAAAGACAATCATCACGGAAACCTGTTTTTCGGACAGCTTGCAGGAAAGTTCCATCATCCCCGATACTGGCGATAATATTGGCCTGGCGATAATCATTGACGATGGTAAAACCAAATCGTTCCGTTGCCTCATATAAAGAAGCGGTTTTGGCAAGCATGTCCTCATCCCGTTTATGGTAATAATAAACATTCCTGCGTTCTTCCATTTGATTACCTCCTGAAGAAAATTTTTCCCATCCTGAAATTAACTTTTGATAAAATAATGGTAGTCTTAAATTAGTTTAGCATTTTATTGAGACAATAGTGTAGTAAAGATTGGAAATTATTTAACTTTAGGGGGATGAAGCGTGAGTGGGAAACGGTGGGCTGCACTTGGCATTGCGGCGGCGTTATTTATTGGGTCTGTAATGATTAACTTTCTATCGGCATTTGCTTTTAAAGGACTTGAAACGGACTTTACTGACCTGCTGGCTGCAACTGAAAATCCATTTACCGAAGAAGTGGTCAAAGAAGGAAGCGAACTGAAAAGAATTGCCATCCTAGATATTGATGGGGTCATTCAGGATACGGGTGAGGCCGATTCAATATTACAAAGTTCCAGTTATAATCACCAAACTTTTTTAAAAAAACTAAAAGCCATTAAAGAGGACGATACCATTAAAGGTGTCATTGTTAGGGTCAATTCTCCCGGAGGCGGAGTGGTGGAAAGTGCAGAAATCCATGATCAATTAAAGGAACTGCAAGAAGAAGCTAAAAAGCCCGTATACATATCCATGGGTTCGATGGCGGCATCCGGGGGCTACTATATTTCCACCGCTGCCAAGAAAATTTACGCCAGCCCTGAAACCATGACGGGAAGCCTGGGTGTCATCATGGAAGGCATTAATTACAAAGGGTTGGCAGATAAATACGGTGTCGATTTCGTTACCATTAAAAGCGGGAAATACAAGGATATCATGAGTCCGACAAGGGAAATGACGGAAGATGAGCGGCAAATTCTCCAGAAAATGATTGATAACTCGTATGAAGGATTTGTTAAGGTCATATCGGAGGGCCGTCATATGAGTACCGATCAAGTCAAACAAATAGCCGATGGCCGCATTTATGATGGCCGTCAGGCGAAGGAATTAAATCTGATTGATGGTTTTGGCTATTTGGATGATGTGATTGCCACAATGGAAAAAGATGAAAACCTAAAAGGGGCATCCGTAATCCGTTACACAGATGATCTAGGAATTGGTTCTTTATTTCAAATGCAGGCCAAAAAATGGATGGGGGAAACACAAGAAATGGCAGGCTTAATGAAATTATTAGCACAGCCCAACTCCCCGCGCCTTATGTATCTATATGCGGAATAGGGGTGAATGAAATGGATCAAACAGAAAATCGAAACCAACCAAATGAACTACCGGAGAACCAATCCATTGCGGACCAATTGGAACCTACGGGTATATTCCCGTCGGCAATTGAGGTGGACAATCAACGTGATCCGCATGTTCCTTCTGCCCCTTTCCGTTACGCTGGATTTTGGATGAGGTTTTGGGCCTATCTCCTGGATTTAATCGTGATTGGAAGTATCGAACGGATATTAGTGAACCCATTATTCCGGATGCTGGATATTTCTCTATCGGAATTTAATATGTTTGCCCCTGTCTCGATTGCTTCCGCGGTTATTTTTTATTTGTATTTTGTATTAATGACGAAATTCTTTCATCAAACTTTGGGAAAGATGGTATTTGGAATCAAAGTCGTTGACTTGCGGCATGAAAAATTAACGTGGGGTACTGTGTTATTCCGGGAATGGATTGGCAGGTTTATCTCGGCCACAGTGGTTATTGGATATATGATTGTTGCTTTCTTGCCAAAAAAACAAGGACTCCATGATTTATTTACCGACACAACCGTCGTTCACATGGAGTGAGTATAAGGGCCTATCAACACCTGTTGGTAGGTTTATTTTTATATTTACAGGGAAAACTAGCAGGCGGGAAGGAGGTTTATTAATTTGTATTGGGTTTTGCTTGTCCTGCTGGTCCTCATGGCCCTGTTTGTCCTTATCATTTTTACTAAACTAACGATTCTTGTAAATTACCAGCATCAAAACGATGATGACCAATTAAACGTCGAATTTCGTATCTGGTTTGGGTTGATTAAATATAAGCTTGATGTCCCACTTATTAAAGTCGATGATGATTCCCCTAGTATCGTTGTCAAAGGCAACACGTATGCTGGCGAGTCGGCGAAGGAACCCCCTGATCAAAATGTGGAACAGTTCACGAAAAAAGATGCCAAGTCCTTTTTCACGAATGGGAAACAATTGCGGAATCGGGTCTTTAAACTGAATGTGATTATCAAAAAGTTTTTAAGAAAAGTTACCGTCAAGAAGTTCGAGTGGCAATCCTTAATTGGGGTGGGAGATGCTGCCCATACCGGTATGCTTTCCGGGGTTCTTTGGTCCGTAAAAGGTGGGATTATAGGGCTTGTCAGCCATTTTTTAAGCTTGAAGACAACCCCGCAAATTTCGATTACCCCCCATTTTCAAGCTTCAGTTTTTCATACGAAAATATCATGTATTTTTCAATTCCGTATCGGGCATGCTATGTTAGCGGGTGTTAAATTAGTTAAATTCTGGAAGGGTGGGTTATCGCCCTTCAAAAACAAAACTCATTTTACTAATGAAAAAACCAAATCGATTTAAACTAGGAGGATGCTGCTTATGTCTGATCACCCAATTCAAGGCTTGATGACAACGGCAATGGAGAGCCTGAAGGAAATGATCGATGTGAATACGATTATTGGCGACCCTGTTGAAACGCCGGACGGTAGTGTGATTTTAACAGTCTCAAAGGTTGGCTTTGGATTTGCTGCCGGGGGTAGTGAGTTTAAAATGGATACTTCCGGAGGGCAGGACAAAGGGCAGGGGGAAAACAAGGGCCAGCCTCAGCTGCCATTTGGGGGAGGTAGCGGCGCCGGTGTTTCCATTACCCCGATTGCTTTTTTAATAGTTAATAGCCAAGGAGTCAAGATGCTTCATCTTGATGAGAGCACCCACATTTATGAGAAAATCTTAGAGCTTGCGCCGCAGGCAGTAGATAAAATCCAACAAATGTTCTCTAAAAAAGATGAAGGAAAACAGCAAAACGGCTCCAAACAGAAGGACCAAAACGAGTCCAATCAACAGAAAAAGGATGATTTCGATATATAATCGAATAGGTTAATCTTCCAAAGGAAGGTTAACTTTTTTCATATCGATAATCGGGATTACTGGCAATGCTGATTTTAAAAGCCTTAATAATTGCAAAAGTGTTTCTGACAGGATATATTAACACTGTACATACTTTTACGGATGCGGTTCTATATACGGAACTAGATTCGCGTATTACGAAAAAGGGGGATGTAAACATGGCAAATGTAACATTTAAAGGCGGTCCTGTCACTCTATTAGGCAATGAAGTAAAGGTAGGAGACAAAGCTCCAAACTTCACTGTTCTTGCGAATGACCTATCTGAAGTGACTTTGGACGACACAAAGGGGCAAGTTCGATTAATTACTTCCGTTCCATCACTTGATACAGGTGTTTGTGATGCGGAAACCCGCCGTTTCAATGAGGAAGCTGCAGGATTAGGCAATGTAAAGGTACTGACCGTAAGTGTGGACCTTCCTTTTGCCCAAAAACGCTGGTGTGCCGCAGCGGGCATTGAAAATGTCCAAACATTATCCGACCATCGCGACCTTTCATTTGGTGAGGCGTATGGTGTGGCGATCCAAGAATTACGCCTATTAACACGTGCTGTCTTCGTGGTTGATTCTTCCGACACTGTGACATATGTAGAATATGTAAGTGAGGCTACCAATCATCCAAATTATGAAGCAGCCCTTGAAGCAGCCAGAAACGCAAAATAGAAATGAGATTCATTCTATTCTATGAAAGGCCTCGTGAGTAGCGAGGCCTTTCATACGTGAAAAATAAAAAAGTAAAAGGAATGGAAAGAGATGTCATTATCTCCAATCGAACAATTATTTACACTATTTAATGAAACAGCAATGATTTTACAAGAGGAATTGGATTGTTCTTATTTAGAAGCACTGGCTGAAACAGGAGAAAATATTTTTCAGGGTTCCATCTTACAGGACGAGTTAAGTGAAATCACTGTAAAAAGATTGGAAAAGCAATATGAAAGCCTGCAAATCAGTCAATTTTCCAATGAGGAAATTCGCAAAGCATTTCAACTGGTGATTTTAAAAGGGATGAAGGAAAATATCCAGCCCAACCATCAAATGACACCTGACTCTGTTGGTATGCTTGCTGCCTATTTGGTCGATAAATTTATGAAAGCACAATCGTTCCGATTGCTTGATCCTGCAGTAGGTACCGGCAACTTGTTAATGACCGTATTAAATCATCTCCAGAGGGATGTCATGGGAATTGGCGTGGATATTGACGATTTGCTGATTAAACTGGCTTACGCAAATGCGAATCTCCAAGAGCAACCTGTCCAACTGTTCAATCAGGATAGTCTAGAGCATTTATTTATTGATCCTGTCGATGCTGTCATTGCTGACTTGCCAGTCGGATACTATCCGAATGATCTGAGAGCATTGGACTATCAATTGAAAGCTGAAAAGGGCCATTCATATGCCCATCACTTGTTTATAGAACAGAGTGTTCGCCATACCAAGCCTGGCGGGTATTTATTTTTTGTGGTTCCCAATGGGCTGTTTGAAAGTGAACAGGCCGGGGCGCTTCATGAATTTATTAAAGAAAACTTGTTGATCCAGGGATTACTGCAACTTCCCGGCAATATGTTTAAAAATAAACAGGCAGCAAAAAGTATCTTAATCCTGCAAAAGCAAGGGGAAGGCGTGAAGACCCCGAAACAGGTTTTGTTAGCG